>JAXLVR010000001.1:0-534538 GCA_046328915.1 Anaerolineales bacterium
AACTGCTAAAAAATATTTTCTATCAAATGTAAAACTTTGAATATTGTCAAGAATAGAGTCTGACTCTTGCCATGCTTCTTCAAAATCTACAACCAGTCTTTCGTCCATCAATATACCTTCATCTAAAGTTTCAACGGCGTGAATTCCATAAGGATAAACTAAAGGAAATCTCCACCAATCTCTAAATCCAAAATAGGTGTAAAAATCTGGCAGAATTTCTTTCTGTTTTTCTGTCGAAACATAGCTTTTTAGTATTTGAACTTGAGAACTACTGTTCTCGCAACTTCTGTTATCAGTCCACATAGCAGTGGCTATTGTGGGAGTTGAGCCTAAACAAAGCATTGCAACAACTAAGACGGGCAAAAAAAGACACGCCATAATGAGGATTGTGAAACCTAACTTGATAGCTATGTCTTTCATTTTCTAAACTTGTATCCCTGCTAAAAGAACTGCCCAACTACTGTTTATACAGCGCGCTGTATAAACACCCAAAATGGGGTACATAACAGCGATTTTGCTGTATAACACCTTATAGATTGCATAACAGCATTATACAAGTCCGCACAAAAAAGGACAAGAAACCAAGCAAAACCGCCCAAAACCATTCCTCTCTCAATCTTCAACCTCCCCTAAGAAAATTCAACTCGCGAACCCTTCTGGCATAGCCGTCTCACCGCCTGCCAACCCATACTCCAAAATATCCTGCTTGCGATCTGGGTAAAGACTCAACAATTCAGCTTGCGTTCCGCCTGTAAAAATATCACCCGTAAAGCCCGGCGCCAGTGTACAACCGAACAACGAATATTTCCCGCCCTCCATGCAGTGACCCGCCTGCCACACCCCAGCCGGAATCACAAACTGCACCCGCTGACCCTTCAACGGCTCGCCCCCAAGCACCACATCTCGGCTCGACCCATCCGGGTACAACAGAATCAACCGCAGCGGGTCGCCACCATAAAAATGCCACATCTCATCATTCGTCAGCTTATGAAAACACGAGATACTACGCGGTTCATGGCAATACATCCCGATCATCCCAGTCCCAAATGGCTTCCCGTTCGGCATATCCCCAGAGCGATACGTACTCGCAAACAACGTCCCCTCCACCGGCAACGCCTCAAACCCAAAATGATCGATCAAAGCTCGAATCTGTGCATCCATCTCAACTCCAATTACCAATTACCAATTACCAAATTCCTATTCACTGCTCTTAATCGTCAAATTCACCACCGTAGCCCCGCTTGCCTTCACCAAATTCTCTGGCGTAATCATGATCTCCTCACCCCATTGCCCAGCCCCCGTGCCAAGCATGGGCTCGTTCAGGAGAGTCGCCTCGAGGAAAGAACGGAATCCGGAGGGCTGCCAGCCAAAGGCGGGGATCGAACCGATGATGTACCCCGTCACTTCCTTCACCCGTTCAGGTGGCGCCATCTGAATATTGCGCGAACCAATCGCCTTCTTCAAATTTCCAGAAACTGCATTTTGGTCACCGCCCAACATCACCAACACGCATTCTCCCGTATCCACCACCTGAAAGATCAAGGTCTTCACCGCCTGCCGTTCAGGGAACCCCAAGGCATTGGCAACATTCGCCGCCCCTTTCTCGGTTTCAGCAGAAAACTGTTTCGCCTCATACGGAATCTGATGAGCATCCAAATGCAAATGAGCTGGTAATTTCATAGGTCGAATCCTTTACGAATGATATGAACGATCTCTTCGGGCGCATGCGATATCTCTACCATCACCGCCTCACGCGGCTCTTCCAACGCCTCAAACTGACTCTGCAACAATTGTACCGGCATGTAATGATCCTTGCGGCGCTTCATTCTTGTTTCGATCTGGTCAAACGACCCATGCAGGTACACAAACCGAACCGTTTCATGCACAGCCAGCGTATCGCGATAGCGCTGTTTCAATGCCGAGCAAGCCAGCACACAAGCCCTGCCTTCTTCCACATGCTCGCGCAATAATCCTTGCAATGCCGCCAGCCAGCCCGCCCGGTCTTCATCGTTAAGCGCAATTCCCTGCTGCATCTTCTCACGGTTCGCTGGCGGGTGAAAATCATCGGCATCGTAAAACTGCCAGCCCAGTTCCTTTGCCAACAGTGTGCCTACCGTCGTCTTCCCAGACCCCGAAACGCCCATGATAATGATTGCTAATTTTCTAGAATCGCCCATAGTTCATGTGCCTTCACGTTTTCGAGAAGCCATCTCAAAAACACTATGTCACCCTCATGTACCGCTTCGCTCAGGATGACATCTTTGAGGCAGGTTCGGCAAACTGCGCTCATATCAGGTTCCCTTCGAGGTTAGAAAGATGCCTAACAAAATGAACACCCCGCCCACCATCGTCATCAGCGAAGGGGTTTCATTCAGCAAAAAGTATGCCAACGTCGCCGACCCAATCGGCTCGCCCAGCACCGTCACAGCTACCAACGCCGCCGTGAGATATTTCAACGCCCAGTTATAGGTACTATGCCCAATCAACTGCGGAATCGCCGCCAGAAGAAAGATCCAGCCATAGGTCTTGAGGTCATACCCGAAAGGCGTATTCCCCGTGGCAAGCATAATAACGATCAACGCAATTGCGCACATGCCATACACCAAAAAGATATAGGGCACCAAAGAGGTCTGCGCTCGTAACTTTCTGCCGATAATGAGATAGCCCGTCACCGCCCATGCGCCCGCCAACGCCAGAAAATTTCCCCACATGGCGCGTCCTTTCAAAATATCGTTCAGCGCCGGGCAGACCAATCCGCTATTCCAGGTGCAGGCATCTGCCAAGCCAATGATAATTCCGCCGATCACCGCCAGCCCCAACCCCATGACCGTGGTGCGCGAGATATTTTCTTTTAGAAAGATGGGCGAGAGCAACGCCACCCACAGCGGACCCGTCCCTACGAACACCACCGAGCTGGCAACGCTGGTGTATTCAAGAGAAGTGATCCATGTCGCAAAGTGTGCGGCGAGGAAAATGCCCGAGGCAACCCCGAGCAGAAACTCGGTCCGTGTGAAGCGCTTGATCTCATCCAAATGACGGGTCAGCGCCACCGGGGCGATCATCAGCGTGGCAAAGGTGATGCGCAACGCGGCGATCACCAGCGAAGGCGCACCCCCTGCCTGCGCAAAGCGAATAAAAATGCTGGAGGTTGAAACAGCCACAGTGGCAACGATCAAAGCAATGGGGAGCAGGAAGCGGGTCTTAGAATCCATAATGCCGCCCAGTGTACCCGAAATTTAAGCACCCAATGTCATTCTGAGCCTTCGGGTTACGGCGAAGAATCTCTTCGGGTACTTTACCCGAAGCAATCCCTTCTCATGTATTTCTCTGTGAACTCTGCGGCGAAGCCTAAAACTTGCACTCCATTAAAAGGTGTGCTACATTCAAGTCATTACGAAATACAAGGAGAAAAAAATGTCCACAGTTAAGTCTGAAATTGCCAAGTTGGTCGTCAAGAAAGTAAAAGGCATCACCGAACCACAAGCCGAACAAGCAGTTGCCGTCGTCCTCGAATTTGTCGAGAAGAAATTGCCCCCGCACATCGGCAGCAAGCTCGATGCCATTCTTGCCGGCAACGTTGACCTCAGCGATGGTATCGGTCTCGATGACGCCGCCGGTTTGCTCGGCGGTCTGCTCGGTGGCGATAAGAAGTAAGATATTATTTGAAAGAAAAGCCGTCGTTTCAAACGACGGCTTTTTTGCTTTTGGATTTATTAGATATTTGTAATAAAATTTATTTTATCTTGCATCCAGCCCACGGGCGGGATACAATGGAAAGACCAACTCAAATAATCAACTCGAAGGAGAACTATTATGGCTTTTGAACTTCCCAAACTTGCATACGCGTACGATGCTCTCGAACCCCATATCGATGCACGCACGATGGAGATCCATCACACCAAGCACCACCAGACCTATATCACCAATCTTAACGGTGCCGTAGAAAAGACCCCTGAACTTCAGGGCAAATCTCTTGAAGCGCTACTCAGCGATCTGAACGCTGTTCCCGAAGGCGTTCGCATGGTCGTCCGCAATCATGGCGGCGGCACCTACAATCACAACCTCTTCTGGGAGATTATGGGACCCAACGCTGGCGGCGCCCCCAAAGGTGACCTTGCCAAGGCGATTGATGCTTCCTTTAACTCCTTTGATGCTTTCAAAGATGAATTCACCAAAGCCGCTACCACTCGCTTCGGCTCCGGCTGGGCTTGGCTCGTCAAGAAGGGTAGTGGGCTCGCTGTCGTCTCTACCGCCAATCAAGACTGCCCGCTCTCCGATGGCTTGACCCCCATTCTCGGCATCGATGTTTGGGAACATGCTTATTACCTCAACTATCAGAATCGCCGCCCCGATTACATCACTGCGTTCTACAATGTGATCAACTGGGAAGCGGTTTCAGCAAAATTTGCAGCCTAATACAGACCGAACCAAAAACACCCCGTCGCAATACGGGGTGTTTTTTTTATCCTTGCATCGCACGTAAACAAAGTTATAATAGGAAAAACTCGTTTGTTTATAATCTCACAAGGAGAACAGAAATGACCCATATTATTACCAGTTTGTGCGTTCGTGATCGCGGATGCATCGAAGTTTGCCCCGTCGAATGTATCGTCCCCGGCAACCCTGCCGATGGCTTCCCCATGGTCTATATTGACCCCGATACTTGTATCGACTGCGGCGCTTGCGTGCCCGAATGTCCTTTCAGCGCCATCTTCCCTGAAGATGAAGTTCCCGCTTCCTACTCTGCCAAGGGCACTGAGTACATCAATCGTACTGGTCTCACTGGTCACTACGAAGGCACCAACCACCACGGCAAGCAGGTCGTTCTCGAAACCACCAAGCAGCTTGCTGCCGGTGAAACGGTCGATCTTACTCCCGATATTCAGCTCAACTACGACTTCTTCAAGAGTGGTCCTGGCTACAGCGCCAAAGACTCCGACGGCGGAAGCTAATCGCTTAAAAAATAAAAAGCCAGGCACATGCCTGGCTTTTTTGATTCTATTTTCCTAGCACTGAGCTAAATAAAGCATCTCCCATTTGTGCAGCCAACCGCGTATTATTTTCTTCCACAGCCACCACCAATGCCAACGGCGCCCCTTGCCAATCTGGCGGCGTTCCAGCGATTAGCCATGACACCGTGGTTTTGTTGATAACGCCTTGCCCCGCATAGCTCCAATATGCCTTACCTTCTTGAACAAAGGAATGAGCCGCCTCATCCGCAACTTGAGCTGAGAATAACTCTCTAGGTTCATCTAACGCCGGCAGCACCACCCATCCCTGTTCAAGCGTGTTCACCGCCGTGGCAATGCGTGGGGCAGGGATAACTCCGTGGTTACTTAACGCGGCTGTTGCCAATATTACTTGTAATGGACTGGCACGCAACTCTTGGGCTTTTTCGGCTCTCTGGCTTTCTGCTACTGGCAAGGTAATCAGTGGCGTGTGGAAAATACCAAGCTGTTCATAAAAAGCAAGTAATTCGTTATTGCTTGCTTTAGCATCGCCAAAATTTGCTTGAAGTAATGGCAATAGGGCATTTCCTAAAGGATACATACCTTGTGTGGCACGGTTTAGTAAAGGTGCGCTATCATCCTGTGATAGGCGCTCACCTTCTTCATCAAGCTTATTCGGGTCATAAGTCGGATGCGACGCCATAACCAGAATTTCGCCAGTCTCTGCATTCATAAGGATGATCGCACCGTGATGATTTCCTAAAAGTGTATCTGCCGCAGATTGTAGATTGATATCAATACTAAGGCGCACATCCAACCCTGGGGGCGGAGTGCCATAAATTAACTCATTCCAAAGGATAAGGCTGGTCGGGTTGCCTTGCAATCCGCGCAGGTAATCGTCAAGGCTGGCTTCCAGCCCTGCTTGTCCATACACAGGATGTGTATAGCCAATAACAGGGGCAAGGTTTGGGTATTGGTATTCGCGAACGAATGAACCGCTTTCCCCAGTAGTTACGTTGATTGATTGATTGCGATTATCGAGTATTTCACCGCGTGGCACATAGCGGTCTGCAATGGCGCGGCGGGCATTATCTGTACGGGCGAGTAGGTCTGTGCCACGAATCAGTGACCACCAGGAGCCTGTCAATGCACAGGCGGCAAACCCGAGTGCGAATATGCCAGCGAGGATAGAGTACGGTGCAGGGTTGGGGAGCATGGCTGGCTCTTCATCTTCCACGTTGCTGATGGCGAGTAATAGATATAAAGCAACGAAAGAAGTTAATAATGAAGACCCACCATATGAAACAAACGGCAGGGTAACCCCTGTAAGGGGAAGCAGACGTAAATTTCCACCGATGATCAATAAGCTTTGAACACCAAGATATGCAACGATACCTGCAGCCAAATATCTTCTGAAATTATCTGGCGCTCGTAGAGCAATGGTCAAGCCGCGGGCGAGAATCAGCCAGATGGTAGCAATCAAGCCCAAGGTCCCGAGCAGACCCGTTTCTTCTGCAATGGCAGAGAAAATAAAATCTGAGATCGCCACCGGCACCAGCAGCGGACTTCCGATTCCTAATCCTCTTCCTAATGTGCCGCCATTTGCCACTGCCAGCAGCGACTGAATGATTTGATACGAGTTACCGGTAGGGTCATCCCATGGGTTGAGCCAACCCACTACGCGGACGTGAATGATATCGATGAGGAAATAACCGATCAAAAGTGCCATTAGCAAGAATGAACCCGTGCCAATCAGGATTCTTCTTTTGCCAGTTGCGATGAAAATAAAAATAGTGAAGATGAAAATGAAAATGGATGCTGTGCCAAGGTCTCGTTGAACGATAAGCAATAAAAGCGCTACACCTGTCACAAGCAAGGTTGGCACTAAGAGTGGTAAAGACGAAAGACGAATAGTGCTGCGTTCTGCAAGATAAGCGGAAAGATAAATAACAAGTAGGATTTTTAGCGGCTCAGAGGGCTGAAAATAAACGCTCCCCAACCCAAGCCACAAACGCGGACCCACTCCCATGGGGTTGGTTCCAAAGATCAGGGTTAACGCCGTGATAAGTAAACCACCACTCAAAAACAGGTATTTATAATTTCTGAAGAAGGAAAGATTTCGAAGGAACCGTACAGCGAGGATTAGTATGGTGATGCTGAGCGCAAACCAGGCGGCTTGACGCACCCCAAAACTTTCATCGAGTCGCCAAACCGTGAGCAGCCCCCAGCCACTCAGCAAGGCGGCAGCTGGAAAAATATAAGGGTCACGTTCGGGTAAGTTGCGAACGAGCGTAAGGTGTGCAAGATAAGTAAAAAGGCACCAAATCAGGAATCCAAACCAATGAGAGAGTCGATAATCTACATCCCATGTACGCGCTCGCACGGCGGGCGCTAGGGTTAGGACAATGGATTGTAAAAATAGAAAGAGCGCCGACCATTGCAGCAGGCGGCTCTGCACTTGGTTATTCATTGGAATCAGGTTTGTTTTTTAACCGTATAGTAGGTTCAATAATGACGTTTTCAGAAAGACTAATGAATAATCTTGTTGCCCCGCATTGAAGTTCGTCTCCAGAAGTGATTACTGTAGGCGTTGTAATTCGAATATCGTTTAATAACGTTCCGTTTGTAGAGGCGAGATCTTCCAGCCACCATTGATTATGGTGATACGTAAGATGAGCGTGCCTTGCTGAGATCGTATCTTCTGGTAGGGGAATATCACAACCCGGGTCGCGCCCGATGGTGATTTCGGCTTGATGAAAATAGCGTAAAGTTCCTGTTCCACCTTTGGGGGTGATCATGATGCTGATGCCAGGCACACGCCGATTTGCCAGCACAATGCCCTGACGTTGAACTTCACGATACAAGAATACAAGTACCCAACCAAGGAATCCGTAGAGTGCCAACGCTGTGAGAATTCTCAGCGCTAATACAACAGAACCGCTCATTTTTTCTTCTTGAATTCAGCCGTAGAATGGTCTTGGCTTTTACTGAAGACCGCTGTGGGGCGGTCTGATGCCACTTTGAAAGGATTGGTATCTTTGAGGTCTGGGCGGGGTGGCGGGTTGTCTTGCCCAAAGATTAAGGCTACACCTGCCAATGAGATCACATCGCCAGGGTAGAGTACGCTCTGACTGGTGCGTTGACCATTCACAAAAGTCCCGCCGGTAGAGTTGAGGTCGAAGACAACGAAGCGTCCCTTGATCGCGCGAAGCTGAGCATGATTGCGTGAAACACGGGGATCATCGATTACAAGCTGATTATCCAGTCTGCGCCCGATATTGACCACAGGGAGATTTAGCGGATAGATTTTGACACCTTCCACGATTAGGAATGAGTTTTCGGGTAATTTTTCGCCAGTAGCTTCTAAACTACCAGTGTCTAACGGGGTTGCATTTGTTTCTGCCATCTTTTCTATCCGGTGAGACGTTTTAATTTCTACATCACTTAAAGAGATTTTTTCATCTGTTGTGACGGTAATGATAGGGGATATTGTAAACTTAAATCCAGCTTCCTGTGCTACAGTTGCTATCGAATTTAATAGAACTGTAATTAATGCTTCGTCTGCCCAGGCTTTTGCTGTTTCTGGGTTTAAGACAAGCGTATATACATCTGGGATGATGATTGCGCCTTCTTGTACGAAGCTGTTTTGCTGGATGGCGGTTGCAAGTTTTTGAACAATAACATCTTCTACACGCCTGCCGGGTAGAACCTTCAATAGGTCTACTTCAATCAAATTTTGTAGGCGCGCTTCAATTTCTCTTAAATTCATTTTGCTCGATGTTTATATAGGTTGCTTGCAGTTCGGGCAAGTCTTTTCATTCGGTCTTACGACAAACCCACAATGTCGGCAGGTAGTAGGTTGGACATTCCCGAGTGGAGCGCCGCAAGCGCTGCATGAAGGCTGCCCTACCGGGTTGGCAACATGGCAGTATTCACAAGTGGTACGCTTCAAATTTTCAGAAAGTTCGGCAGATGCCCCTGCAGCGCGAGCCGCTTTGGAGATCACCGCCCAAACACGTTCACTAATTTGTAAATTTTCAATATCCTGTGCAATATCATCCAAACGCCCTAATAAACTAAATGGATTTCGGATGGCAGCCAAGGCGGTGGTCCCGAGGCTGGCGGCAACCCCCAGCCAAGCCTGCTGACCCAACTCCACCATGATGCCTTCTTCAAGGGTTTGGATGGTAACGGTCATGGCGGTTTGCCCGCCAGACATGGCATCTGGTCTCGTGCCAAGTTGCACGACCATTTTGTCGCTTTGACCTAAAATCTGAGCGCGCATATTCCCCTGATTGAACTCTGCGAGCAATGCCTGTGCAATATCCACTGGCTTGATGTTCCCGTGAAAGATTTTTCGCTCCATAACTCGATTATAATCGTCTTTACGATTCTCCTTTCTAGATTTTACGAAATGACAAAATATAAGTTTCAACCACTCTTATTAACCCTGCCCCTTCTTTTAATCGTGTCTGGGATATTTGGCGCTTCTTCCTCGACCAATGTCCATGCTCAACAGCCGACGGATGTTTCTGCGACCGGCATCTTTATTACTGTTGTAACCAATGAACCGCAGATCAACGTCCGTATGGGACCCAGTTCTACGGTCTATCCAGTGATCGGTACATTACTAACAGGCTCCACAGTGCCTGCATTGGGTCGCTCTAAAGGTGGCGACTGGATTCAGATCGAATTCCCATCTGGACCGAACGGAAAAGGCTGGGTTTACTCCCCCTTGGTAGAAGTCTCGCCTATTGGCAGCACTCTTATTATCGTAGATGCACCTCCAACACCCGTTCCGCCCGCCACATCCACCATTGACCCGACCCTTGCCGCTCAGTTCATTATCGAACCAACGAATACACATTTGCCGACCTATACACCTGCACCAACCCTGGTCAAAGTTGAATTCGAACAATCTGCAACTGTACAACGTATTCCGTGGGCATCGATCATTATTGCATTGGGGGTCTTGGGTGTAATAGGCTTCTTGCTTTCTTTGGTGATTCGTCGTTGAAGTTACCCATGTTCGACCTTCGAAAACGTTTAATTACCTTTCTGTTCATCATTGCCTTGGGGCTGTGGATGGCTTTTTTTATTCCGGTACAAAACACAGTTATTGCACAACAGCCAACAGGCTCCATACCAACCGTCACGGGCACACCTCCAGGTATGATCGTGCAAGTGAATATTGACAAGAACTTTGAGATTGTCCCTGTACATTCAGGACCCAGTTCATCTCTCTACCCAGTAATTGGAGTCATCCTTATGGGGCAGGAGATTCCTGCTTTGGGGATTTCTGAAGACGGAGAGTGGATTCAGATTTACTATCCTGGTGTGCCTGACTCAAACGCCTGGGTTTTTGGACTTTACGTGAAGATTATAAAACAGGGACGTTTACCCGTTATTCCGGCTCCTAACACGCCGACACCTGCTTCTACACCCACGATTAATCCTACTCTGGTGGCTGCTTTCGTCGACCCAGTCACCCCGACCCGTTTGCCAACTTATACCCCGCCGCCAGAGTTCGTCGTTCCTACATTCTTACCAGATAATAGTTCTGCAAATCGTGTGCCGGTTGGCTTGTTCATCATGGCACTTGGCTTTATCGGTGGGTTTGGTACATTGATTTCATTCTTGCGCGGCAGATAAATGAAACAAAAAGGACAGGTTATGAACCTGTCCTTTTGATTTAACGATCTTAGATTAATTTGCGCAGCTGCAAGAACCGCCGCCGCATCCGCAAGAGCTTTCACCGCCGCCAGCACTACAGGCGCAACCGCCTTCACCGTGGCTGTGACCCTGAGCGTTCGGGCTGTTGACAGCGAAGCCAGCACCGCGCATTGGGTCATTGACAAAGTCAACAGTGGCGTCGCGCAAATAATCAATGGAAACTTCATCGACAACGACCTTGACGCCGTTGGCTTCAAATGTGGTGTCTACATCACGGAAGTTATTATCAAGCGCCATACCAAAGTTGACGCCACAGCAACCGCCACCAGCAACATAAACGCGTAAGGCGTAGCCTTCAAGGTTACGTTCGGCCAAAATGTTCTTAACCGCTTCACTGGCAGCAGGGGTAAGTGTGAAAAGTTGGGTGTTAATTTCTTGGAGCATAAGGTTTCTCCTTTGGGGTACATCTAATTTCGATGAATGTTATCAGGTTTGAATAGGACTGTCAACTTTTTTGTGTGAAGATTAATGCGAACTCATTTTCTTGACACAAATACTCTGCGACTGTAAAATCCTTGTGCTTTTAAGAAGGCGTATGCCTTTATTTTTTCATCTCTGTTGGAGGAGTATCCTTTCATGTTCACTATGGGCTTGACCAGTTTTGAACAGATCGCGATTTGGGCCGTTTTTGCCGTTGCTTGGCTTGGGCTCGGATACGCGATTTTTTTACGCTCCCAGATCCTCAATGAGGATAAAGGAACGGAAAAAATGCAAGAAGTTTGGGGGGCGATTAAAGATGGCGCGAATGCTTATTTGCAGAAACAGTTCAGATCGATTCTGCCTTTGATCGGCATTCTTTTCATTGCCTTGTTCCTCTCCGTGTACGTGGTTCCGCCATCTCCCGAGGCGACTGAACGCTTCAGTGGCATGGCTGAAAGCCAGGTCAAACTTATCATTGGGTTTGCACGCGCTTTGGCATTTGTCATGGGTGCGGGCTTCTCCTTGATGGTAGGTCAGATCGGTATGCGTATGGCGATTGAAGGCAATGTTCGCGTAGCTGCGGCTTCCAAGAAGTCGTTCGGTGATGCGCTCCGTATCGCGTACCGTGCTGGCACCATCACCGGTATGCTCACCGATGGTCTCGGTCTGCTCGGCGGTACCATCATCTTTATCATCCTTGGTATTGCGGCTCCTGATGCCCTTCTCGGCTTTGGCTTCGGCGGCACGCTCCTCGCCTTGTTCATGCGCGTGGGCGGCGGTATCTTTACGAAGGCTGCCGATGTCGGCGCTGACTTGGTTGGTAAGGTGGAAGCTGGCATTCCTGAAGATGATCCACGTAACCCGGCTGTGATCGCCGACCTCGTTGGTGACAATGTCGGTGACTGCGCTGGTATGGCGGCGGATATCTTCGAATCCTATGAAGTGACCATCGTTTCCGGTTTGATCCTTGGTTTGGCTCTTTGGCATGCTACAGGACGCCTTGAGTGGATCGTCTTCCCCTTGTTGGTACGCGGTATCGGCGTGCTTTCTTCCATCATTGGTACATACTTCGTGAAAGCTGGTAAGACCGGTAAGAGCGAAGATGCCATGAGTGCTATTTTCAGCGGCTTCTTGACCTCTGCCGGTATATCGGCTGCTTTATTCTTCCTTGCTGGTTTCCTTTATATGGGAAATACAATGAATGAATATGGTGGTTGGTGGCGTATGCCGATGGCTGTGGGCGTGGGCGTGCTCCTCGCCATTTTGATCGACCGCCTCACTGAATATTTCACTGGTACTCATGCTTCCCCTGTGAACGATATTAAGAAATCTGCGGATACAGGTCCCGCGACCTTGATCTTGAACGGTATCACCGTTGGTTTCGAATCTTCCGTGTGGTCGGTATTGGTCATTGCGTTGACCATTATTGCTTCCATTTTCATCTTCGGAACCATTCCAGGGATTGAAGGCACAACTCGTGCAACCTTCATCCTGTACGGTGTTGCCATGACCGGTATCGGTATGTTGACCCTCACCGGCAACAATGTTGCGATGGACTCCTTCGGTCCGATTGCAGATAACGCCAACGGTATTGGTGAAATGTCCTGGTCTGGCAAAACAGACAAGGCGACGAAAGATGCACAGCAGATCATGGCTGACCTTGATGCGGTGGGCAATACAACCAAAGCCATCACAAAAGGTGTTGCCATCGGTTCTGCAGTGATCGCGGCCGTTTCGCTCTTCGGCTCCTTCCTTGTGGATGTATCCCGTGCTCAGTCGAGCTTGGGAGTTGCCCTTGCTGATCAGATTCAGTCCATTGGTATCCGCGTAGATGTTCCTCAGATCTTTGTGGGTATGCTCATCGGTGGTGCTTTGCCGTGGTTGTTCTCTTCCTTCGCAATCCAGGCTGTGACCCGTGCGGCTTCCCTCATTGTGTTGGAAGTTCGCCGTCAGTTCAAACTAGGCGTGTTGGACGGCAAGGTCAAGCCTGACTATGCTCAGGCGGTTGGCATTTCTACCACTGCTGCTCAGAAAGAATTGGTCTCTCTTGCTTTGCTCGGCATCGTGACTCCGATCGTAGTGGGTCTGTTGTTGGGTGTGGAAGCTCTCGGTGGTTTCCTCGCAGGCATCATTGTTTCCGGTCAGTTGTTGGCGGTATTCCTCAACAACTCGGGTGGTGCTTGGGATAATGCCAAGAAGTTGATCGAAGACGAACCCAAAGATCCTGCCAAGAATCTTGGTAAAGGCTCCGAACGCCACAAGGCTGGCGTGGTAGGTGACACCGTTGGCGATCCGTTCAAGGATACTGCCGGTCCGGCTCTTAACCCGATGATCAAAGTGGTGAACCTTGTGGCTGTGATCGTTGCCCCGATCGTGGTGCAATATCAGGGCTTGAACTTGGGCACCGGCGTGATCGCTGCATTGTTGCTCGGTGTGCTGGCTTGGGCGGTGATGCGCTCCAAGGCTCCTGCCCAGTCCATGACTGCTGCGGTTTCCGCTCCGGCTCCTGCGAAGAAAGCCGCAGCTCCGAAGAAAAAGACCACCAAGAAGTAGTAGTAAATCATAAAAAAATCCCGTCCTGTAGTAGTAGGACGGGATTTTTTTATGTAAGCGCATGATAGAATCAAATCATCTTTCCTTGAAAGGAATCGTATCAAATGGCGGATGTAAAAGCATTTGGCGAACGCTTGATGACCAGTTTGGAAAAGGTGATCGTCGGAAAACGGCAATCTCTTGAGTTGGTAGTAATCGGTCTTTTATGTCAGGGACATATTTTGATCGAGGATGTGCCTGGGGTGGGTAAGACGATGCTGGCACGTAGTTTGGCGCGGTCTTTAGATTGTGTTTTCAATCGTATTCAGTTCACTCCGGATATGCTTCCTAGTGATGTGACGGGCGTTTCTATTTATAACCAACAGAAGAACGAATTTGAATTTCGCCCGGGTCCAATTATTGGACAGATCATTCTGGCAGACGAGATCAACCGCGCTACCCCGAAAACTCAAGCTGCTTTGCTCGAGGCAATGGAAGAGCACCAAGTGACCGTAGATGGTGTGACGCATGCCATGCCCAAGCCCTATATTGTGCTTGCCACCCAAAACCCCATTGAATACGAAGGGACTTTCCCTCTACCGGAAGCACAGCTAGATCGTTTTCTGCTTCGTATGAGGCTTGGATATCCGAGTGTTGTGGATGAAATTCGCATTATGGACGATCAGAAACTTCAACATCCACTGGAAATGTTGAATCCAGTAGCCTCTGGCGATGAAGTTCTGCAAATGAGCGAAACCGTTCGTCAGGTATTTATTTCAGACATTGTGAAAAAATATATCGTGGATTTAAGCACCCGCACTCGAAATAGTCAGGATGTATACCTCGGCGCCAGCCCGCGCGGAAGTTTGTTTCTCTCACGTGCAGCTCAAGCTCGTGCCGCCTTGCACGGACGCGACCATGTACTGCCTGATGATGTCAAAGCCTTGGCTGTGGCGGTGTTGGCGCATCGTATTATTGTGAGTGCAGCAGCTCGTTTACGGGATGTCAGTTCAGACCGTATTGTTCAAGAAATTGTTCAGTCTACGCCTGTGCCGGGTGGATCGTTCGAAGCCACCGCGAAGGGATAGCTCTCACATGGTGAAAGCTGGGCGAGCCTTTATCGCCTTGATGTTCTTTGTAGGGTTGATCGGCGTTTTAGTGAATGGTGCGCCGATCTTTTCGCGTTTTTTATATAGTAGCGTTTTGCTTGCAATTTTTGCATGGGGCTGGACGCGTCTTGTGATCCGCAAGTTAACCTTTGAACGTGTTGCGCGTGAACTACGGGCGAATGTGGGAGATGTATTTGAGGAAACCTTTAAATTAAATAATCGCGGCATATTGCCTGCACCTTGGATCGAGATCGTTAACAAGACCACCTTGCCATTTGCTGCGGGGTCACGTCTGTTCACTTTGGTATTGGGGAAACAGCTTCGCAGCTACATGGCGCGGACTTGGTTAACCCGCCGTGGACGATTTGAATTAGGACCCACTCGCATCACAGTGGGTGATCCATTTGGTTTATTTGCTACCAGTAAAGAGTACAAATCCAAAGATGCTTTGATTGTTTTCCCCATGATCCATGAAATTTATTCCTTTCAAACTCCACGAGGCGTGCTGACAGGCGGACAGGTGATTCGAAAAAAATCGCCAGACATTACTCCACACGCCTCAGGGGTGCGTGAATATGTGAGTGGTGATGCGATGAAGCGCATTCACTGGGCTACCAGTGCGCGGCGCAATCGTTTGATGGTGAAGGAATTTGAGCAAGACCCGCAAGCTGAAATTTGGTTATACCTTGATGCGCATCAAATAGTGCATTATCAAAAACGGCATGAACAGCAAGAGATGGCACTGCACGATATGTTGTTGGCAAAGCGTCCCAAGATCAAACTGCCACCGTCTACACTGGAGTATGGGGTAAGTATTGCCGCCTCGTTAGCACATTATTTTTTGAGACAGCGGCGCTCTGTGGGCTTTGCCAGTGCCGGGCAGACGTTTACCGTTTTGCCCGCTGAACGCAGTGAACGGCAAGAGGCGAAGATTCTTGAAACGCTTGCTTTTGTCAAAGCAGATGGCAATCTTTCATTGGCGGGTTTGGTGGCAACTCAGGCGGCTGTCTTGCCACAGGGCTCAACCGTCATTCTGATTACGCCTTCCATTCGCTCTGACCTTTTGCAAGCCGTAGATGACCTACTTTATCATTATCTATCCCCGGTAGTGGTGTTATTAAATGCAAAGTCATTTGATGGTCCATCAGGCACCGCAGAACTGGTATCATCGCTCAAAGAGCGGCGACTGCCGGTCATCACCGTCTCGTGTGATGATGACCTTCCACAGGCGCTGGCAGAAATTTCCTCTAATTTCAAATCACAGGAATTGCATGCATGGCGAACACCCGTATCATAACCATTGATCTACAGTTTCAAGGCAAGACTCAAGCCATCGCCTCGTACTTGATACGACAAGGCGATGCTGTTGTTTTAATCGAGAGTGGACCCGGCTCGACTCTTTCCGCGCTCGAGGCTGGCTTGGCAAAAGAAGGCTTATCTTCCCGAGATGTGACTCACGTTCTGCTCACGCATATTCATCTTGACCATGCAGGGGCGGCGGGCTGGTTGTCTCAACAGGGCGCGGAAATTTATGTGCACCCTATGGGGGCTCCGCATTTGTTGAACCCTGAGAAGTTGATCGCCAGCGCGACCCGCATTTACGGAGATAGGATGGGCACACTCTGGGGTGAGTTTTTGCCTGTAGCGCAAAATCAGCTCAAGGTACCGAATGATGCGGAGGAGATCGTCATCGGCACCCTGCGATTCCTTCCGGTCAATACTCCGGGGCATGCGGAACATCATTATTCCTATGTCTTTGAAGATGTATGTTTTAGCGGGGATGTGGGCGGGGTGCGCATTCCGGGCTTTCAATATTTGCGGGCACCCATGCCGCCGCCAGAATTACACTTCGGGCGTTGGCGTGAAAGCTTGGCGCGTTTGCGTGGAATGAATTTTGCTCATATTGCTCCAACGCATTTTGGGATGTTTGATGATGTGCAATGGCATTTGAGCACGCTTGATGAAACTCTGGCTTCGATGGAAAAATGGCTGGAGATAGTTATGGCGCAAGACCCGTCGATTGAGAAATTACGTGAAGAGTTTACCTTGTGGATGGAAGAGGAAGGCAAGGCAAAGAACTTGAGCGACGATGTGTTGCGCGCGTATTCACTTTCCAACCCGGTGGCGATGAGCGCAGATGGACTGATGCGGTATTGGAAAAAAGTGCGCAGTGCGTAATTTGTCATATGCTTTGCGTGATGCTTGAAACATGGCAAAATAGACTAAAAAAGATATACTTTCCTTAGAGGAGCACACATGAAGGACTTTATTGCGATTTCTGACTATTCATCAGATGAAATTGAAGACCTGCTCGACCTTGCTGTAAAACTCAAGAAGCAATATTTCAAGAAAGGCAATAAGCCGATTTTTCAAGGAAAAGTGCTTGGAATGATCTTCCAAAAGCCGAGCTTGCGCACACGCGTTTCGTTCGATATGGCGATGCGACATTGTGGCGGTGATGCCTTGTATCTTTCTCCAAATGAGATTGGCTTGGGCAAGCGCGAGTCGATTGCCGATATTGCGCGAGTGCTCTCTGGTTATGTTCAGGCATTGATGGCTCGCACCTTCGACCATGCCCATGTGGTAGAGCTCGCTCAGTGGGCAGATATCCCTGTGATCAATGGCTTGAGCGATTACAACCATCCCTGTCAGGGCATGGCAGATGCGTTGACTATTATCGAGAAGTTTGGCAAGAAATCCAAAGGTTTGAATGTTAGTTATGTGGGGGATGGAAACAACGTCACTGTTTCATTGATGCATGTGGCGGCGCAACTTGGTTGGAATATGACCGTTGGCACGCCCGAAGGCTATGATGTTATCCCGCAGGCGGTGGAGATTGCTCAGAATATCGCGAAGAAAACCGGCAGTACATTAACTTTCGTCCGCGACCCGCATGAAGCTGTAAAGAATGCTCACGTGATCTATACCGACACTTGGACCAGCATGGGGCAGGAAGAAGAAACCGCCAAACGCGAACAGATTTTCCCGCCGTATCAGGTCAATGCCAAATTGGTCAGCGAAGCGGATAAAGATGTGATTGTGATGCATTGCTTACCTGCCCATCGCAACCACGAGTTGACCGATGAAGTGGCGGATGGTCCGCACTCTGTAATCTTCCAACAGGCGCACAATCGCTTGCACGCGCAGAAGGCAATTTTGGCGCGTTTGTTTGATGTTGCATAACGATATTCATATTTTTTAGAGGATACCATTCCATGAATACCCAAGACTTTATCAAGATCGAAGAACAATACGGTGCGCATAATTATCATCCGCTCGATGTGGTCATCGAGAAAGCTGAAGGGGTGTGGGTCTATGATGTGGAAGGCAGAAAATATCTCGATTGTCTTTCTGCTTATTCTGCTGTCAATCAGGGGCATGTCCACCCTGAAATTTTGAAAGCACTATTGGATCAGGCAAAGAAGGTCACGCTCACTTCGCGCGCCTTCCGCAATGACCAATTGCCGCTTCTTTATAAAGAACTCTCTGAAATGACCGGTTATGATATGTCTTTGCCGATGAACTCAGGTGCAGAAGCAGTTGAAACGGCGGTGAAGCTCGCTCGCAAGTGGGCATATCAAGTCAAGAAAGTGCCGCGCCATCAGGCAGAGATCATTGTGGCGGGCAACAACTTCCATGGACGCACGGTCACCATCGTTTCATTTTCCACTGAGCCGCTTTATCGTGATGACTTCGGTCCGTTCACGCCGGGCTTTGTGGTGGTTGAATACGGCAATGCAGATGCCCTTGAAAAGGCAATCACCCCCAACACTGCGGCGGTCATGCTTGAACCGATTCAGGGCGAAGCGGGCGTGATCATACCGCCGGCTGGATATTTGAAGAAAGTTGCCGAGCTTTGCAAGAAGAATAATGTGCTTTATATCTCGGATGAAATTCAAACGGGTCTCGGTCGGACCGGGAAGCTGTTTGCTGCAAATCATGAAGATGTCCGCCCGGATGTTGTGATCATTGGTAAGGCATTGGCTGGTGGCTTTTACCCCGTCTCTGCTGTTCTCGCGGATAAACCCATCCTCGGTTTATTCACTCCCGGTGAACACGGCTCCACCTTTGGTGGAAATCCGCTTGCGGCGGCGGTGTCTCGTGCAGCCTTGAAGGTGTTGCGCGAAGAAAAACTGGCAGAGCGTGCGGCTGAGTTAGGAACCTACTTTGTGGAGCAATTGAGCGAAATTCCCAGCCCGCACGTCAAGGAAGTGCGTGGAAAGGGTCTGCTCATCGGGGTGGAACTCAAACCCGAGGCAGGCGGAGCTCGTCGCTTCTGTGAGTCTTTGAAGAGTAAGGGCATCCTTGCAAAAGAGACTCACGATAACGTGATCCGCTTTGCACCACCGCTTGTGATTGATAAAGAAACGATAGATTGGGCGTTACCTGCTATTCGCGAAACGCTCAATATGCCGTAATAAATTAAACCAGACCCTAAAGGTTTATATACCTCTAGGGTCTTTTTATGGAGGAACCATGTACATTGGAATTCCGAAAGAAAGTAGACCGTTTGAATATAGGGTTGGTCTTTCTCCGGCAGGGGTGGAGATTCTGTCTCATTTGGGGCATCAGGTTTTCGTCGAGCATGAGGCGGGAGCGAGTGCTGGCTTCAAAGATCAGGATTACGAAAAAGCCGGCGGGCGGATTGTCTTTTCTCCGCAAGAAGTTTTTGGGCGGGCTGACTTTTTATTAAAGGTTTCACGCCCGATCAAGCAGGAAATGGAATGGATTAACGATGGAGCCATCCTTGCGGGATTTTTACATCTCGCTTCTGCTTCTCAAGACCAGATTGACCTGCTTTTAGAGAAAAAAATTACAGCGTTGGCGTATGAACAGGTCACCGATGCTCAAGGGGGACGAGCCGTTTTGCGCCCGTTTAGCCTGATCTGTGGTGCGATGGTTGCTCAAATTGCGGCACGTTGGTTGCAAACCAATCGCGGCGGCAAAGGCATTATGCTTAGTGGAGTGCCCGGTGTGCCGCCTGCAGAAGTGGTGATTATTGGCGGCGGCGCGGTGGGAACTTCTGCGGCGCAAGCCATGCAAAATGCAGGTGCGCATGTGACAGTCCTTGATAAGAATATGGCGGCACTGGAAAATATTCACGATAAATTACCTGGTGTTGTGACCATGATGGCAACCCAGCGCAATATCGAACGTGCAACGGCTTATGCCGATGTAGTTGTGGGTGCTGTTTTGGTGGCTGGGCAACGAGCACCAATGGTAATCACACGTGATATGGTCCGCGCGATGAAACCGCGCTCGGTGATTATTGATGTTAGTATCGATCAAGGCGGTTGTGTAGAAACTTCTCGCCCAACCATGCACGATAACCCAACTTTCATTGAAGAAGATGTTGTGCATTATTGTGTGCCAAACATTGCAAGTACTGTGGCGCGCACAGCCAGTCATGTTTTCTTGAATTCCGCCATTCCGTATATTACGGCGATTGCCAACACAGGCATTGATAGTGCCATGAAGAACGACCCGTCGATTGAAGCGGCAGTCAATACACATCAGGGCAAATTGGTCAATCTTGTTCGTTTAGGCGGTATGGAGGTGAAGGAATGAATCCCGCCTCCATTTATCAAGCGCGTGTGACAACTGCAGCAGAAGCCATCAAACAGGTCAAATCGGGGAATCGCGTCTTTTTGACGGGGAATGTCTCTGTCCCCAAAATGCTTTTATCTGCACTGGTAGAACATGCGCCCAATATAACCGATGTGGAAGTTTGCCAGGCATTGACGATTGGCGCAGCTGACTATGTCACCGAAGCCATGGAAGGACACTTACGAGTCAATTCCATGTTTATCAGCGCCAATGTTCGTAAGGCGGTTCAGGAAGGTCGCGCCGATTTCACCCCCGTATTGCTTTCAGAATTCCCGCTCTTGTTCAAACGCGGCATACTGCCTGTGGATGTGGCGCTGATTCATGTCTCTCGCCCCGATGAGCACGGCTTCTGTAGCCTTGGTGTGGAAGTGGGGCTTACCAAGTCTGCGGCTGAGTCTGCCAAGATTATCATTGCTGAGGTGAACGACCAGATGCCGCGCACCTTGGGTGACTCGTTCATTCATGTTAGCCGTTTGAACTACATTGTGCCGGTGAATTACCCCATCCCTGAGCATAAAATGGCAGCCGAAGGTGACTCAGATATCGTACAAGGCATTGCAGAGCATGTCGCTTCCCTCATCCCCGACGGTGCGACCATGCAATTGGGCATTGGCTCCATCCCAGATGCAGTGCTGAAATTTTTGATGGATAAGAGAGACCTTGGCATTCATACCGAATTGTTCTCAGATGGTGTGATCGAGCTGGTCAATGCAGGTGTGTTGACGAATGCTCGCAAATCCCTGCACCCTGGCAAGATCGTGGCTGGATTCATCCTCGGTACACAAAAACTTTATGATTGGGTCAACGATAACCCGATGGTTGAAATGCACCCGACGGAGTATGTGAACGACCCGTTTGTCATTATGCAGAATGAACGCATGGTGGCGGTCAACTCGGCGATAGAAGTGGACCTCACCGGGCAAGTCTGCGCCGATAGCATTGGTCCCAAGTTGTATAGCGGTGTGGGGGGGCAGTTAGACTTTATCTACGGGGCGTCTCGCTCCAAAGGCGGGGTACCCATCATTGCTTTGCCTAGCACCGCCACCATGCGAGACGGTACCAAGGTTAGTAAGATCACTGCCATGCTGAAACCAGGTGCCGGTGTGGTCACGAGCCGTAACCACGTCCACTATGTGGTGACCGAGTATGGGATTGCCGACTTGTATGGCAAGACCATCCGTCAACGAACTCAGGCACTGATCAAAGTGGCAAACCCGATCTTCCATGACGAGTTGGAAAAACAGGCGAAAGAGCTGCATTACCTTTAAAAGAGTACCCAAAAAGGGCATGGAGAACCGCGTAACTCCATGCCCTTTTTGTTGTTTAACCCATAATAATTTGCCCCGGCTTGACATTCCTCTGTTTTAGACCTATCATACGGGGCGTTTTGAGACACAAATACCCCGTTCTTTTTAGCGGGTTTGCGGTTGATTTTATTTTCAACGCAGAACAAATCATTATTGACAGGAAGTAGCTCTATGCGTAACGCAAAAATTGTAGCAACGATCGGTCCCGCCTCAGATTCTGAACAGGTGTTGGAATCCTTGATCAAAGCGGGCATGAATGTCGCCCGTTTAAACTTCTCCCATGGCACGCATGAACAACACCAAGTTCGTGTGAAGCGAATTCGAGAGGTATCAGAACGGCTTAATATGCCGGTTGGTATTTTGCAGGATTTGCAAGGTCCCAAGATTCGTGTGGGTAAATTGGATGTTCCTCTTCAGCTTTCTGTAAATGAGGAAGTTTGCTTATATGCCACAAATGATACGCCACCCCAAAATGGATGCCAGTTGATCCCTGTGGATTTCCGCGAGTTGTTCGAGTCTGTACAGAAGGGCGATAAGCTTCTTTTGGATGATGGACGGCTTGCATTGCAGGTCACTTCGGCTGAAGGCAGGCAAGTCCATGCTACTGTGAAGGTTGGCGGTGCATTGTCTTCGCACAAAGGCATTAACTTACCTGGTGTAAAGCTTCGCATTGCGGGCTTTACTTCAAAAGACAAAGCGGACCTTGCTTTTGGCATCTCTCAAGGCGTGGATGCGGTTGCGATCTCTTTTGTTCGCAGTGCCGATGATGTACGTGAAGTTCGGGCGGCTATTAAGGAATTTTCAGCCGGTAAACATGAACCATTGTTAATCGCCAAGTTAGAAAAACCTGAAGCGATGGTTGAGTTGGAAGAGATTCTTGAAGTCGTAGATGGTGTGATGGTGGCGCGTGGTGATCTGGGTGTGGAACTCCCGCCGGAACAGGTACCGCCTCTGCAGAAGATGATTATTCGTGCGGCGAATGCCCGTGCCAAGCTGGTCATTACAGCAACTCAGATGCTTGAGTCAATGATCCAGAATCCGTTGCCGACTCGCGCTGAAGCCTCAGACGTTGCCAATGCCGTTTTCGATGGTACCGATGCGGTGATGCTCTCTGCTGAAACGGCTTCGGGCGAATATCCCAGCCTGGCAGTAGAGATGATGTCTCGCATTGTGGCAGAAGCAGAATCTCATTTCAAAGAGTGGGGCAGCCGCCACGACTCAAAAGCGGGCTTGGGTGAATCTGATGCTGCTTCCATGGCGCGTGCTTCCAATGTGTTGGCAAGTGACCCCGAAGTGCAGGCTGTTTCCGTCTTTACCATGCGCGGACGTTCTGCCTGGCTTATGTCTAAAGCTCGCCCTGCCAAGCAGATCCTTGCTTTCACACCTGAGCGCGAAACCTTCAATCAACTAGCATTCTTGTGGGGTGTTCGTCCGCACCTTGTGAAATATGCCAAAACCATGGATGACATGCTCTCAGAAGTAGACTCCGCGTTGTTGAAATCTGGTATTAGCTCTGGGCAACAAGTGGTGTTGGTTTGTGGTTTCCCCATTGGTGAACAACGCCCGCCCAATATGGCTTTGCTCCATACCGTTGCAAGCGACCCCAATCTTTCGCTGGCACGTAAACTGGCAGAGAAAAACTAATATTGCAACAAAAAGCGGATGCAGAAAATGCATCCGCTTCTTTCTTAACCAAGGCTTGATTCAGCGTTTCTAGCGTTTTACTCCCTCGAAGCGATAATAATCCCAATTCCAATTAATACGCCACCAACAATGAATAACGATGTGATCTGTTCGGAGAGAAAGAACCAACCGAGCAATGTTCCAACCACGGGCTGTGCAAAAAAAGTGAGAGAAGCAACTGCCGCAGGCAATTCAGCAAAAGCGTAATTCCAAAGGAACATGGCAAGCGCAGTGGAGACAAAGCCGAGGAATAACAAGCCGCCAATAATGCCCATCGTGATTTCGCCAACACCTTGAGTATTTATTTCCCAAACCGAGAATACTATGCTTGAAGGAATGCCGCCAAGCAGCATGATTGTGCTGGATGTGAGCAAGTCTTGAGTCTGTGAGACCTTGCGGACCAAGACCGAATAAAGTGCCCAAGTTAATGCCGCGGCGAGCAGACTCATATTGCCCCAAAACAGCGACGGAGATAATTCTGCATTGCGAGGGTCAATCACGGCAAGCACACCCAGAGTAGAAAGGACCAGCGCAATAATGCGCCTTGGAGTGGGCTTTTCACCCAGTAGGAATGGTGCAAAAAGTAATACAAAGGCAGGCGTTGCAGAGGTCACCAACGACCCGTTAGAAGCCGTGGATAGTTTTGTCCCTACAAATTGAAAGCCGAGTGAAATTCCATATCCTACGACCCCAACGAAAAAACTTTTCCAAAAGACTTCTTTTGAGATCGGTGCTGAAGACGGGGATTTTCGGTTTCGAAAATAAATTACGATTCCAAGCGCTGCTGCGCCCATAACGAGACGGATCAATAACAAAGTGAAGGGAGGTATTACCTCCAAAACCACCTTGCTTACAACATACATGCCGCCCCAGATTGCGGCGGCAGTAAGACCAGAGATCAAACCGGCGAATGTGTGATGTTTATGCATAGCCCTCAATTATATCGAACCTACTCTTCAAAACGGGCTTTCGTTTGGCGCATTTTTTTCACTTCGCCACGTTTCTTCTTTTCTTTCATTCGTTCTTCTTTTGATGCTTTTGTTGGTTTGGTCTTATGGCGTGTTTTCGGCTTTTCGCTGGCTTTGCGAATAAGTTCATAAAACTTTGCTATTGCATCTTCACGATTGGCTTCCTGGGTGCGAAAGCGTTTGGCTTCGAGGATCAAAACGCCTTCAGCGTTGACTCGCTTTCCGGCGAGTTGAATCAGCCGCATTTTTAAGTCTGAGGCGAGCGATGGCGAGTTGACCACGTCAAAGCGCAGTTGCACCGCTGTCGCGACCTTGTTCACGTTCTGTCCCCCCGGTCCTGATGCGCGGATATATTCCAGCGTAATTTCATTTTCAAGATTTTTCATTTCGTCAAAATTATAAAATAAAAAATCCTCCCCCAAATCAGTTCTTTGGATTTGGGGGAGGTACCGTGCTAGTCCCCGTAGGGGGAAAGCGGAGGGAGACTTAGAACATCAATGCATTGATCTTATCGAGCATGGCGCGGTCTGGGCGCAGGTCGGTTTCGGTCAAGCGGTTGAGAGGGGTATCTACCAGATTATAGATATCCGTAAGGGCAGGCTTGGCGGTGTTGACGTAAATCAAACCGGTGAGCAGCCAATTGTTTTGCTGGGCTTCTTCAAGAGCTTGTAATGCCAACATGCGGTTGGTGGGGTCATATCCCTTTTCAAGATTTTTGAGGATGACGGTGGAGCCATCATGCATGGCAACTTCACGAATTTCGCCTTCGTTCATTTCTCTTTCGAGCATGATCTCGCTGCGAGGAGCGATGTAGGAAATTTCATGCAAAGGTTCTTCGTGATCTTTGCCCCAGGTATAGGAGTGATATGCATTTTCCTGGTTATTGAAGGTTACGCAGGGGCTGATGATATCAAGCACTGCAATACCCTTGTGAGCAAAGGCAGCCTTAAGAAGTTCTTTCACTTGTTTGGGGTTGCCCGCAAAGGAGCGCGCAACAAAGGTCGCATTGGAAATGAGACCTTCCATGCAGATATCCACCGGCATGTAGGGATTTTCGCCTTGCTTTTTCAGCTGTAAACCTTTTTCAGCGGTGGCAGAGAACTGACCTTTGGTCAGACCATACACGCCGTTATTTTCCACGATATAAACCATGTTCACATTGCGGCGCATGGCATGCTTGAATTGACCCATACCAATACTGGCGCTGTCACCATCACCAGACACACCAATGCCCTTCATGTGTGCATCACCGAACAATGCACCGGTTGCAATAGATGGCATACGTCCATGCAGGGAGTTGAAGCCGAAGCTGCGGTTCATGAAGTAGGTGGGTGATTTGGATGAACAACCAATGCCGGAGAATTTGATCACATCTTCGGGCAGCACGCTCATTTCATACATCGCGCTGATAATCTGATTCGAGATCGAGTTGTGACCACAACCCTGGCACAAGGTGCTGGGTGCGCCACGGTAATCATTTTTACTCAAGCCAACGCCGTTCACATTTGCAGGTGCGCCAGCCATGGGAAGTGTTTCGCTCATTGTCATTTACTCCTTTTTAAATTTACCGGTAACTACTTCCGCTTCGACTTGACAGCGGACTTGGATTTGGCAGGCTTCTTGCTGACGGATTTCTTAACCGCCGCTTTCTTCGCCGGAGCTGATTTTGCCTTCGCGACAGTTTTCTTCGCTTTTGCCTTTGCACTGGTTACAGGCTTCTTGGCGCTGACCTTCTCGTACTTCGCCAAGATCCCTTCGCGAACCCATTTTGCTGCTGCGGGCAAACCATCATGGTACGCTACAGACTTGAACTTCATCGCATACTGGGGATATTCCGTATACAAGATCTGTAACATTTGTGCGTCGCGATTCATTTCGACTACGAAGATCTGGTCATACCGTTGGATGAATTCATCAACTTCTTTGGTGAATGGAATAGCACGGATGCGCAGCAATTCAGATTCAAGGTTGTGTTCTGCCGAGAGCTGTGCCTGTGCTTCAAAGATCGCGTTTTCTGTTGAACCATAAGCAATAATGCCCACCGATGCTTTTTTGTTGCTATGCAATACGGGTGCAGGGACATACTGTTTGGCAGTAACTTGTTTGCGGGCAAGGCGCTCCATGTTTTTCATATACATGGCAGAGTCTTCTGTGTACTTTGCGTATTCATCGTGCCCTGTTCCGCGGGTGAAGTATGAGCTGAGCGGATGTTTATTGCCGGGGAAGGTGCGATAGGGCAAAGCGTCGCCATCAACATCGAGATAACGTCCCCAATTGCCCTTGATCTCTTCAAGGTCTTTTTCCCATAGAACCTTGCCGCGATCCATCGGAGCTTCAGGGTACTGGAAAGGTTTGCTGATCCACTGGTTCATGCCCATATCAAGATCGCTAAGCACAAATACAGGGGTCTGAATGCGTTCAGCAACGTCGAAGGCTTTCCAGCCAAATTCAAAGCATTCGTGTACATCTCCTGGCAAAAGAATAACTGAATGTGAGTCGCCATGACCAATGAAATATGTAAAGGATAAATCGCCTTGTGAGGTGCGTGTTGGCAACCCCGTTGAAGGACCGATACGTTGTACATCCCAGATCACCACAGGAACTTCAGCATAATAGGCTAAGCCTGCGAACTCGGTCATCAACGAGAGACCCGGACCTGATGTAGAAGTCATGGCACGCAAACCAGACCAACCAGCGCCAATCGCCATACCCAAGGCGGCAAGTTCGTCTTCTGCTTGAACAATGGCATAGGTGTGTTTACCATCTTCGCGTTTTCGCAAGACCGGCAAATAATCGTTAAGAGCCTCAGCTAATGAAGTGGCGGGAGTGATTGGATACCAACCCGCAAATTGAACACCACCAAAAATGGAACCCAAAGCAGCGGCAGTATTACCATCTGCCATGATCATGCCTTCGGTCTTATTCATATGCTCAAGATAGAACGGGTCCTTCTTTTCAATATTCGTAGCAGCCCATTCAGAACCAGCCTTTACTGCATTGAGGTTCATGTCAATCGGTTTCTGCTTGCCTTTGAAGTGGAAGGTCAACGCAGCACGGATCGCTTCCATGTCCATGCCAATGATTTGAGCCAGTACACCAACATACACCATGTTACCAACCAATTCACGGAAGTCTGTAGGCACATTCGGGTCGTTCTTGACAATGGACTTGACCGGCATTGGGTAAATGGCAATGTCCACACGGGTGATGGGTTGTTTGATATCGTCCGCGTAGAAAAACGCTCCGCCCGGGGTAACAGAAGCGAGGTCCTTTGCGAATGAGTCGGGGTTCATCGCAATGACAATATCGCTAGTCTCTTTGCGGGCGATAAATCCATCTTTGTTCACGCGAATGGTGTACCACGTGGGCAAACCTTGAATATTGGATGGGAACAGGTTCTTGCCAGAAACAGGAATGCCCATCTTAAAGATGGATCTCAAAATGGTATTGTTGGCAGTTGAACTGCCGGAACCGTTCTTCGTACCAACGGTGATCGAAAAATCGTTCACTATCTTATTCATGGAGCTCCTCATAAAATTAAGTCAACATGCAGATGCTTTCAAATCTCTGTACATTGACGAAAATAACTTAGGGACGGTGATACAAAAGGTCGGTGTGACGTACAAGCGCCTCATGCCCGACCTCAAACTTGCCACTACAAATTGACTCAACCATACGCTGGTGATATTGCCAAACTTCTTGCAAATATTCATATCCACCTGTGAAAACGTTCAAACCTACCGCTTCATAGGCTTCCCAATATGCTTCCAATACACCGATCACAAAAGGGTTATCCAGGTTCTTGTAAATAGTGAGGTGCAACTTGCGATGTTCTTCATGCGGAACTTGCACAGGCGTGCCTTGAAGTTTTTCCCACGCCCGGGTGATAATGGCATTTAGCTCGGTTTTATCTTCATCGGTTAACAACTTAACTGCTTCGTACCAATATGCCGCTTCAAGATGATTTCGCATTTCTGCAAATTTTCGAAAATGCTCATCATTGAGTGCCAATGCATACCCAAGGCTCTGCCGGATCGCAGGAGTAAATGAATAGGTTAAGCGGCGTGTGCCAGTTTTTTGGCGCACTTCCACAAAGCCAAGCGCGCGAGCAACTTCTAGTTGCTCGCGTAGAGATGCAAGACTAATATTCAATTCACGGCTAAGATCGTTTAAAGAGGGTAGTTTGTCATCTGCCTCAGGGTGTGATGCGAGATAACGGAGAAATTCGGAAATATTCGGTGAGATACGGTCACGAAGCATAAAATTGATTAATCCGATTAATCGTATTTTACGCCGGTGAGAGGGCTAGGTCAAGGATTTTTGGTTAAGAATTTAGTTAATTTCATGCAACAAAGCAACATATATTGAGTGAACAAAATTATTAATAAGCTTTACCCAGACAACCCAGCTTTCCGATTGTATCCGGTCCACGCCATGGAATGCAGGACGGATTTTTTGGCAGGCACCGCTCCCACGCGCTTGAGCCAGTCCGCTTCGGCGGTGCGTTTTTCAGCATAGCAGGCACGGCTGTATTCAGTACGCTCGGCAGGAGAGGCATTCTGTAATTTCAAGGCGCCGGCGATGAAGCGGTTTTCCAGTTCATCGCGTTCATGGAGATAAGCACCAAGGCGTTCTTGGTAATTTTCGAGTACGGCGCGGTGCAGCTTTTCATGGGACCAGTATAAAGAGTTCGCGTCTGCTTGATGGGTGGGAACAGGCTCTTCGTTAAGAAAAGAGGCGGAGCCCATCCAGAATGGGGTGAAAAGGCTGGTGCATGGAGCCGAAGTGCCGGTGGCGAAAATGATCGGCTGTTGTTGATCCAAATACACCACCATAGAAGCTGTGCTTTGCGTAATACGCACCGGACCAAAGCCCGCATGCATGCACACGTCTTGTTCAGTGATGCTGGTTTGCGGGTTGAATTTCTCGTCTTTATGATGTCGCAGGGTAGACATCATGGTTTCGATGTTGACCTTGCCTTTTTGAGTGTCGAGGGTGGTGAAGGTGGTTTCGCGGCGTTTTAGACCTTTACCAAAATTCGTGTAAAGAAAATCGTTGAAGTTTTGCGCAAAGTGGAAATCACTTTCAGATTTTGCAACTTTCTTTTGCGTGGCAAAGTTCACCAGGTTTTCAGAGGAAAGATCGTATTGTTTGCCAATGGTCAGGCAGTTTGAGATCGAATATACATCCTTGACTTGCCGGGCTGCCCATTGCTTATCGATTGTTTCAAGCACCCAGGCATCATCGGCATTAGCGATTAGAAAACTGTTGTGATAATAAAGCTTGTCATCGTATAAGCAATTCCCGCCCTGCCCGAACTCTTGCAATAAATTTACGATTACATCTAGCGCTTCGCGTGGAGTGACCGCACGTTCGAGCGCCAAACGCAACATATCCATACCGAGCAATGCAGGCTCTTGGTTGGCAGGTACTTTGGAATAGATCGCTTCGTTACCAATTACTAATCCATGCTCGTTCACGCCCATTTCTGCACCCCACATCCAGAATGGTTTGGAGAGAAAAACTGCATGTGTATGCGCTACTTGCGGAATCTCAATATACGTACATTTCACCTTGCTCCCCGCGCTGTGGTCTGCCGCAGAGACGTGAATCAGGTGCTGCCCTTCGTTAGGTGGGCGGTCCGAATTTTTACCGAAAACAGCGATGCCATTTTCAGTGGCAAGTTTGGTCGCAATGAGGGTGTCGCACATGGTATATCCACGCTCCTCTTAAGAAATTTTTGAAATTATATCTTGTTCCATACTGCAGCGTGCATTTTTACTCGCACCCGCACCCGCGCATCGGCATTGGCAGAAGCCCACAACGATGAAGTGTTTCGATATACAGCCTCATCCAACTTCTCGAAGTCTTCCCATTCTCTTTCCATGAAGTCTTTCATTTCCGAAGGAGTGTCCCAATAGTAAAAGAAGGGAAATTCCTCTTTTGTTTTTTGGATGAACCATCTGCGGGCTTCCACTTCTTTCATGGCTTGATTCGCCGCCGCATCATCTGCTACTCCACGCGGCATATCGCTCAACCTCCCCGATACCTGATGGCCAGCCCCAGAGACCACCTCCACTGACCACGAATCCTCTAACGGACGCAGGTCAAGCAGGCTCCCGCCCAGCTTAAGCACACGGCGAATTTCGCTCAGAGCATGGACCATGCTCTCATGCTCCAGTCATCAGAGTGACCAGGCCAGCATGGCGATATCAAAGGTTTCTTTTGGAAAGGGAATGTGGCTTGCACTTGCGCCGCTGAAATTTATCGTTTTACGTAAGTCTACGGGGCAATCTGCCCGGGCAATACGCAAGGCGTCATGGTCGGGGTCAAATGCATCTACTTGTTTTGCAGAACCGGCATATTTAAAAGTCAGGCGCCCTTCACCGCAGCCCACTTCCAGAACGTGTTTATTCTGAAAACTGACCAAACGGTGAAGGGTTTTCTTTTCCAGCGCTTCAGGGTCTTTATATAAGGTCATTACTTTACTGATGCAGTGATCAATTCTTTCAACACTTTTTTATCTACATCTGCCAACTTTTTAATATACAAACAGCCTTTGCCGGTAGTGAACTTGCCGAGTTTCTTCAATAAACCTTCATCGAGAGAAATATACAGCGTGATGTTCTGCTTGCGTGGTGAGAAGCCGATCTTCATCCAATCTAACTCTCGTCCGCTTTCATAGACCAAATGCTGTTCACCAAAACCGATAATGCTGGAACCCCACATCTTGCCTTTTGCCTTGGTGGCTTGCTCCATCATTTTTGTAATTTCTAAACAATCTTGCCGCACTTGTGCATCTTGTACAGCCTCAATAAAGTCTTCAACGCTGGCTTCATTCTTTTTGGTCTTAAGTTCAGCTTTCTTTGCCATGGGTTTTATCCTTTCTCTTGGGTCGACGGGTTAATACGATATATTTTAGCTTATTTGTTCTAAAAACAAGAGGGGAAAAAGGTTTACCCTAAAACGTTGAAGTGAACCTGCGGTGCCTTGCGTTCTATGACTTTCTCAGAAGATAATGCAAGCCGTAATAGTGTCACTTCATCCCAGGCACGCCCCATAGCTTGAAGCCCTATGGGCAAGCCCTTTTGCGTGTATCCAACAGGAAAGGTAATGGCGGGCAAGCCGGTTAGATTCCCGGCAGTGGCGAAACGCATGATCTCTACTGTGGTGCTCAGGTCTGAGTCGCCATCGGGTAGGGCACCTTTCTTGATCTCAGGTGCCGCAATGGCGGTGGTAGGGGTGAGAATAACATCCACCTCTTGAAAGGCGCGATTGAAATGACGGATCATTCGTGTGCGAATACGTTGGGCTTTGACATAATCATCTGCACTGAACTTTCGCCCGAGCGCAAGATTGATGCGCACATCTAGCCCATGCTCTTTGTGATGGGCGTCGTATGTTTCGCTCATACCTTGCACCATCTCACTGACAATGGTCACCGTATGGGCAACTCGATTCGCTTCAAGGTTTGGTATGACGATCTCTTTGATCTCACAGCCCATCGCTTCAAATTTCTTGAGCATGGCATTGCAAGCATCCACTACTTCTTTTTCGGCATGTTCAAACCATTGGCGATAAATGCCAATTTTGAGACCTTTCAAATTGGTATCATCCCAGCCTTCTAGCGAAGGGAGGGGTTGATGCAGAGAGACTTCATCTTTTAGGTCAGGTCCTGCTAAGAGGGCATAGGTGAGGGCTACGTCGGTGGCTGTCCCTGCGATTGGACCGATATGTGCCACGCTCCAATCAAGCGGAAAGGCACCGTATTCACTGACACGACCAAAGGTCACTTTCAAGCCGACCAAGCCGCAAAACGCCGCCGGAATGCGGATCGACCCGCCGCCATCGGCTCCAATGGCAACGGGAACAAGCCCAGCAGCAACGGCGGTAGCTGAGCCGCTCGAACTTCCACCCGTGAAGTGACCGGTGTTGTATGGGTTACGTGTTGTGCCATGATGCGGATTTAACCCGAAGACATTAATACCGATCTCGTGCATGTTCGTCTTGCCGACCAACATTGCACCGGCTTTGCGTAAGCGAGCGGCGACCTCAGAGTCTTCTTTTGCGGGTGATTTTCCCAGGAATGACGTGCCAACTGTGGTTGGATATGGCGTTACATCCATTTCATCTTTGATCGCCACAGGAACGCCGTCAAAGATGCTGAGGGGTTTCCCATGCTTGAAGCGCTCCGTTGCCTCCCGCGCTTGGCGCATCACTTCATCACGGTTGACTGCGATGAATGCACGCAGCGGTGCATCAGATTTGTCACTAGCTTCTATGGCATCTAAAACTTTTTTTGCCACTTCTTCTGGAGTGGTTGTTCCGTTGCGATACGCTTTGGCAAAATCGAAGATGGTTGTGAATTGAAATCCGTTCGTTTGAGAGGGGGCAGCGGGCCACTGTTTTTCAGGCACGGCTGAGTCTTTTGTCTGCAACTCGCCGACATAATGAATGGGCATATAGGTAGGCGCTTCTTCAAACAGCTGTTTCCGCAACCAGGTAAGACCGGCGCTTTCAAACAAACTTGGGATTAATGCACCTTGTAATGGTCCTTCTACTAAAGATGCAAACAATTTCAGCACCCCGCCTGCCAAATAGGGCAGCTTCACAGATTTGAGGTCATATACGTCGCTCATTGGTTCTCCTCGTTGTATAGGGTTGTGCTGGTTATTTGCCGGATAGGTACACAGTGTGAGAAACGGCTTGGAATGTTGAATCCACTTCAAATGAGTCTGAAGCGGATCTGTAACCTAATTAAGAGTTTGCTTTAGTTCATCCAAACGAGCTTCCATGACTTTGCGGATGTGCAACCCGCTCCATGCAATGACAATGCCATTGTCGAAGCGTTTGGCAACGATGGGTAAGTTTTCAGGTGGACCCATCAATCCCCAGCTTTTTTCAATAGGTTGTATGCCAGAATGTTGCGCCCAATTATCTCCACGTTCGGCAACTTTTTGTTTCCATGTAGAGAGCCAACTATCTGTGAGGCGCGGATGATTAGGGATGAAAACACCGATGTAGGTGTGAAGAATTCGAGATTGCCCGGCACCTTCAGCCCTTGAGCCAAGCATGAACGTGAAAGGCATATCTGGTTTTAAATTGCCTTTTGAGCAAATGGGTTTTACATCTGTATAAATAAAGGGGTGTTCTACTGGCGGAGTTTCTTGATACAACATGCCATTGGCTTTGTAGAATTTTTGAATATCATCAAATATTCGGTTCTGACGCCAAAAGAGATACACGATAAAACCAATAATTACAGCAAACATTACTAAAGCAATCGTGGAAGACATTTGGCTCCTCTTTTGTGTTTATTTTGGCGGCAGTGCTGCAGCAAATTCTGCGCCTATCTTAATCCAATCTTTTAGTTGTTTGGCAGTCTTATACCCAGCTGTTTCCACCATGACCCAGCCCTTCATGGGTCTGGGTCCGTTTTTCATGGTGAAAATCTTGACATGCTTGCGTTTGAGTGTTTTTTCGTACTCTTCAAACGGAACGCGGACAATCAAGTCATCGCCGAGGATGCCAACCGCCATATTTCCATGCAGCATATAACCAACACCGCCGAACATCTTTTTCTCGATGATGGGCATGCCTTTGATCTCTGCACGAATGCGTTCTGCAAGTTTTAGGTTGTATGCCATTTGGCTATGTTGACTGGGGGTTAGCCGGTTCCAAATTGACGATCACCAGCGTCGCCCAAGCCAGGTACGATATAAGCGCGTTCGTTGAGATGATCATCAATGGCAGCAATGTAAATATCAATATCGGGGTGAGCGGTTTGCATGGCTTTAATGCCTTCTGGTGCCGCAATAAGCCCCACAAATTTGATCTTGGTCACGCCCCAGCGTTTGAGCACTTCTGCTGTGGCAGTGGCAGAGCCGCCTGTGGCAAGCATGGGGTCAAGAATAAGGCAGACCGCTACACGCGGCTCCAAGGGGAGCTTGTTGTAGTATTCCACAGGGCGTAAGGTTTTCTCGTCACGATACAAACCAATGTGCCATACTTCAGCACTGGGCATCAATTCCCAAATGCCTTCCACCATTCCCAACCCGGCACGCAAGATAGGCACAAGCCCGATCTTTTCTTTGAGCTCTTGGGCTGTAGTGGTTTCCAAGGGCGTCTCGATCTCAACCGGGGTGGTGGCAAGGTCGAGAGTGGCTTCATAGGCAAGAAGTCCCGCAATCTCTTTAACGAGTTGGCGGAACTTCTTAGGTTTGGTGTTCTTGTCTCTTAATATGGAAAGTTTGTGGGCGATCAGGGGATGTTTGGATGCGTAAACGTTGGACATGAAAATTCTCCAAAATGAGATGACTAATTATACCCAGCCCGGTCACAAATGGCGTTCTTGAAAGATGATATTTGTCTCGTGACTTTGCCAGTTAGCTTTGTTACACTACTGAAAAGGAGAATTTATGAACGGAAATGATTTTATGTCATGGGTACTACGCTCGCCCTTGCACGGCATGTTGAGTAATGGCATGATGCTAATTACGATTACTGGGCGCAAAACCGGCAAGACCTATACCACGCCGGTTGGCTATTATGTTGAAGAGGGATATCTTTGGGTTATCACCAGCCGTGAACGGATGTGGTGGCGAAATTTACAAGGCGGTGCTGCTGTAAATCTACTGCTTAAGCGCAAGCCAGTTCAAGGTATTGCCGAAGTTGAGTTGGATGAGAAAGCTGTTGAGGCACGGATGTACGAATATCTGCGGCATGTGCCACAAGCTGCCAAGCCTATGAAAGTCCGTCTGGAAGATGGTAAGCCTAACCCTGCGGATATTGCTGCTACAGCCAAAGAACGTTTATTCGTGAAAATCAAACTAACGGAATAACCCAAACACGAAAGGCAATGCTCCAAGCGCCGCACAAACAAAGAAACTAATGACAAGCATTGTCAGGCAGGCAGGGATAAGCCGACGCAGCCATGTCCAATAGACGTAGGAATTCCAGGCTTTGACTACAACGGGCTGTGCCTTGCGAAGGAGATCAGGCGCTTCTTTCTCCAGACTTGGGGTTGGTCGCTGCTTCGGCGGCGTGGATTTGGCTGTAGGCTTTGCTTTTGTCCGCAGAACCTCGGGGATAGTAAGGTTTGCACCACAATACGAACATGATATGTGAGATTGTCCCGCGATTGGTTCATTGGGTCCACCGCAAGCCGAACAGGAAAATGTTTGTGCCATGCAAGTAATTATACTTAAACGAAAACGTGGAAAGGATCACCTCCTTTCCACGTTTTGAGTCTGCTATGATCAAAATGCCCTAAACGTTGCCCAAAGAGTGGCGCCTACGATAATTAGAATAACCAACATAATAAAACCTGTGATCAAGCAGCTAAAGCCGAAAGACCAGAAGGTGATCTTTTTTGCTGTGTCGGTATAGCTTTGGACCATGGGCGCATAGGCGTTGGCTACATTTGTCGCATATGTACTTACATCGTACACCTGTGTATTTGCCAGCCCTTCCACCGTGCGACGTGCGTCCATTTCGCTGATGCTGGAGAAACTCATATATTTTTGAACGGCTTCTTCTTTTTTACCAGCTTGAGCGAGCTGCACTACTTGAGACCACTGCGCACCATAGCCCATCATGGAATTTAAATCCACGCCAAATACGTTTCCGGATGATGTGAGAGAAGATTGGGATTGAGCAGAAACTGCTGGCTTTCTCAGATTCTCAGGGATGACAACGGCACTTCCGCAGTAGGGGCATTTGGCAGTGCTTTCGCCGCTGGGCGGGTCTATGGGTCCTCCGCAGCTAGGGCATTTAATCAACTTCATGGTGTATTCAGACATGGCATTCTCCTAAGGTTGGCAATGGCTTAATTATATAAACACCTGACAACAGGCATAGGTGCCATTCGTACTAGTGTCTTCTTGCATTGTCCATCGGCTGGCTTGGGGTTAGAATCGCTTCCATACCAACTTGACGAGGAGATGTTCATGACCGAACAGTTTACGTTTGGCGGTGAGATCGTTTGGCAACCTTCCCAAGCGCAGGTGGATGGGGCGAATTTAACGGCGTTTATGCAGAGGTGGAAAATCCCAGATTTCAATACATTGATGCAAAGGTCAACAAGTGATGTGGCATGGTTTACTGAGGCGGTTCTTAAGTTCTTGGATATTCGATTTTATAAACCTTATTCCACTGTAGTTGACTTAAGTCATGGCGTCCAATTCCCAGCCTGGTGCATAGACGGGAAGATGAATATTGTTCTTAATTGTGTTGAAAAATGGATGGAAAATGAAAATGACCAAAAAAAAATAGCAATTGCATTTGAGGGGGAAGAGGGCAACCAAACAACACTTACATACGAAGAATTAAATAATGAGGTCAATAAAGCGGCTAACGCTTTGCGATCATTGGGTCTGGGCAAGGGAGATGCAATTGGCATCTTTATGCCAATGACGCCTGAGATCGTAATAGCGTTGCTTGCCATCGCCAAGATCGGCGGAATTATCCTGCCGCTGTTCTCAGGCTACGGTTCAGGCGCTATCGTCTCACGAATGGTGGATGCAGAAGCGAAAGCTATTTTTGCTGCTGATGGTGCCTTTCGACGCGGTAAAGCCGTGGAGATGAAAACTGTTGCAGATGAGGCGGCAGAGCAAATCCCTACACTCCAGCATATGATCGTTTTGAAGCGGACGGGGCAGGAAATAAAAATGAAGGTAGGAAGAGATTATTGGTGGCATGAACTAGTCGATACTCAAAGTAATCTGTGCGAAACTGAAAAGACAGATGCTGAAGATCCGCTGATGGTGATTTACACTTCTGGCACTACGGGGAAACCGAAAGGCGCTTTACATACCCATTGCGGGTTTCCAATTAAGGCAGCACAAGATATGGCGTTCGGAACAGACGTTCATCGTGGAGATGTCATTTATTGGATGACAGATATGGGTTGGATGATGGGACCATGGTTGGTGTTTGGAAGCTTGATCCTTGGTGCCACGATGTTCTTGTACGATGGCGCACCAGATTTTCCAACACCAAGCCGACTATGGGAGTTAGCGGAGAAACATGAAATTAATCAAATGGGCGTTTCTCCAACCTTGATCCGTTCGTTGATTCCACATGGGGAAGAGCATTTCAAAAATCATAATCTCTCTTCGCTAAAATGTTTTGCTTCTACAGGTGAGCCATGGAACCCAGACCCGTGGATGTGGTTGTTTGAGAAGGTAGGCGAGAAACGAATTCCAATCATCAATTATTCTGGCGGAACGGAAATTTCTGGCGGGATCGTGATGGGCAATATGTTGTTGCCGCTCAAGCCTTGTGCGTTTTCGGCTCCCTGCCCGGGCATGGATGCGGATGTTGTGGATGAAAATGGCAAGTCGATTCGGAACGTGGTGGGTGAGCTGGTGATCAAAGCGCCGTGGATCGGGATGACGCGCGGTTTCTGGAAGGATAAACAGCGTTATCTTGAGACGTATTGGTCGCGTTGGGAGAATGTTTGGGTTCATGGCGATTTTGCCGCTATTGATGATGACGGTCTTTGGTACATCCTTGGGCGTTCTGATGATACGATCAAGATTGCAGGCAAACGACTCGGACCTGCCGAGGTGGAGTCGATCCTTGTGCGGCATGAGTCCATTATGGAGGCGGCGGCGATCGGTGTGCCGCACGAGGTCAAGGGTAGTGAACTGATCCTTTTCGCAGTGACCGCTCCCGGCGTGGAAGGAAGCGCGGCTCTTCGTCAAGAATTGCATGAAATGGTTGTCGCTGAGATGGGCAAACCGCTGGCACCGAAAGCCATCCTGTTTGTGAGCGACCTGCCGAAGACGCGCAATGCCAAAGTGATGCGGCGCATGATTCGAGCGGCGTATTTAGGGCTGGAGTTAGGGGATACTTCTTCCTTGGTGAATCCTGCTGCAGTAGAAGAGATTAGACGGTCTTTGTAGAAACAGAATACATCTTATTGCAAAAAGAGGGTGCCAATAATTTGGCACTCTCTTTTTGCTTATGGAGACCATTAGTACTATGTTTTCTTTCAAGTGAGACTATTTTCCTATTGTTCTATCAGGGTGACCATATGTATATTCTTTATTAAGAAAGGAAAGGTTGTCATGAGAAATAACTTTAGAGGTTTGTTGTTTGTTTTTTTATCTTTGGTGCTTATGATGATGGCATGTAATTTAGGCGCATCTGCACCGACCGAGGTTGTTACTGAAGCACCGGCAGAAACTTTATCTGCCGTAACCGATGTGCCGATTGAAACAGAGGTTAAGCATCTAATGATGCCCGGTGAGTTACCAGAGGAACAAAGCGGTTTGGCTGGTGATCAGGATTCATCTACAACGGCAGATGAAAAACGTGCCCCAGCTGGAGATCGATTCACCTATGGGCGTTATGAGCGTCCGTTCAATGCAAATGAAATGGATAAGTATTTTTCTGCTATTGATATTCTCGTAAGTGAGGTGTATCAAGATGATGTGTGGGTTTATGGAACTTTGACCCTCAAAGATGCTGGTTCAGGCTGTAGCTTGGATGGAAAGTATGGATTTGAACTCGATACCAATATTGATGGCGGTGGTGATTTGCTGGTTCTGGTCACCAAGCCAACATCTACAGACTGGAGCACAGATGGTGTGGAGGTCTGGTTCGATGAGAACGATGATGTAGGCGGCACCAAGAAGGTATTTTCTGATGATAGTTCGTCTGTCGGCAACGGATATGAAAGTCAGTTATTCGGTGCAGGGGTAGGAAATGATCCAGACCTTGCTTGGGCTCGGATCGACCCAAAGGATTCTTGTGTAGTGCAAATAGCAGTTAAGCAAGCAGGGTTGAGCGGTCCTCGTTACATGATTGGAATGTGGGCTGGAACTGATTTATTAAACCCGGCATTGTTTGATCATAATGATAGCTTCACTCATGAACAGGCTGGTTCTTCTTTGATCGAGTTTGAATATTTTTATCCAGTTAAAGAAGTATACGAGCTTGATAATGCTTGTCGCATGGCTGTAGGATTTGACCCTACCGGTTCTGAGCCTGGAATTTGCCCTGTGCCGCCATCTGGCGGTGGGGATGAACCCCCGCCTCCTCCTGGAAATAGCTGTCCGCCGCCTTCAATTTTATTCTGTGGAAGGAATGGTTGCTACTGTTTGGAACCTGCGGGATAATTTTTATACTAACAACACGGCTAATGTGAAATATTAGCCGTGTTGTTTTCTCTTCAAAGACAATATAAAAGAGTAGTACTTTTACAAATCCTTATTTCGGGTTTTCCCTACTTTGCAATGATATTGCAATGAAATATATTGTAGGCAAGCAAGTGATAAAACTTCGCTCGTACACAATATCAAGGAGAAAATCATGAAAAGTTTCAGCACTGTTGCATTGGTTCTTTTGACCTTACTTGCCCTGACAACGGGGACCGTCTTCGCAGGGACTGCAATTTCCCTGTCTCTTCGAAATGATGATGGGGTTCCTACCTTCATCTTCACTGTCAATGGCTCGTTTAGCAAAGCCGAACTTAATGATGGATATGTTCAAGTTTCAGGTGGCGATACATACAAATTGTCATGCAACCAGGCGAGCGACACGACCGTTGTTTGCCACACTTCCAGAGAATTGAGTGGCATGGATGTGATGGTATATTTCGGCGGAGCAAAATTCTGGGTGAGTCTGCCTGTTGAACAGCATCATGCACCTGCGCCTGCACCAACCCATTCCAACGTGACATAACTCAAAGCGAATAGAATAAAAAATCCGAGCTGGTATCAGTCGCCAGCTCGGATTTTTTATTTAGCGAATAGTTAAATCATTATCTTCTTCTAAAGACCAAATAAGAACGACAATGGATTTTCTTTTATAATAAATCAACTGTCATTTATGGCAGAAAAGGAGTTTGAATGAAAATCGTTCGAAATTTGATCTTCGGTTTGACCCTTTCAGTGGCGGTAGTGCTTACCTCTTGCGGATCACCAACCCCAGAGATTGTGACTGTTGTGGTTACTGCTACTTCAGCACCGGCGACCGAAGTGCCAACAGCTGTGCCTACTCAACCCCTTGCTCCTGTTACCCTTGGCGGACCACAAAGCGGCGAGACGATCAAGTGGCTCGACGGCAGCACTTTAATTTATATCCCGGGCGGAACATTCACAATGGGATACGGCGGGGATGCTCCGGTACATAGCGTTTCTGTAGATGCTTATTGGATGCAGAAGACCAAAGTCACGAATGAAATGTATAACCTGTGCGTGAAGGCAGGTGCATGTTCTTCACCTACGCAGGAACTTGGAGGACCGGTCTTCACAAATCCCAGTTTTGCGAGCAACCCGGTCGTAGGGGTGACGTGGGACCAGGCACAGGCATACTGTACATGGATTCAAGGTAGCCTGCCTACAGAAGCTCAATGGGAGAAATCTGCTCGAGGTGCGAATGGCAATACCTACCCTTGGGGAGATGCAGCACCAACTTGTGATCTCTTAAATTACTCGAACTGTTATGGTCGCACCACCAACGTGACAACCTATGAAGCAGGCAAAAGCCCATTCGGAGTTTTAGATATTGCTGGAAACGTTTTTGAATGGATCTATGATTGGTACGATGCCAATTATTACGCTACATCCCCTGCTGATAACCCAACAGGACCTCAAACAGGACAGTATCGAAGTGTTCGTGGGAGTTCTTTTGAGACTGCAGAAGAACAGGTACTATCTGCGATTCGACGCTTCAACGAACCAACCGATAGCGGACGAGACATTGGTTTCCGCTGTGCCGTAGCGAACCCTCAGCCTTTTGCTCCTTATTGTCAGTTGACGGCTCATGTGCCTGCCAATCAATTGGATTCTTCCACGACCTGTCAGTTGCCTGAGGTGGCTATTGTTAACCAATACTGCCAAAACGGAGATGGTTATGGAGTTGTACAGATCCCGTTCGATACTACATGGGAAGAACGAGGGACACGTATTCAATGTGTTGAACAAATTGATGGTGGTCTGCGGACTTTGGTTTGTAAAGGTCCGCGTGGAATCGAATCAACGAACGAAGTAATGGTTTGTAACCCTGCTTGTACTAATCAGCCTGATGTAAGTAGTTTGAATGCCTTTTGTCCGGCAGGTTATACACTTGACCCCTCAACAGGTTCATGTGCTTACACTCCGATCCTTTCTCAACCTACAGCGGGTGGATGTCCGCTTGGGTATGTGACCGTTCAGCGTGGTGACCAACAAGTTTGTGCGGTCGGACCTGCCGCAGACAACTCCTGCCCGATTGGTCTGTACTTTGACGACCTGGCTGGTATGTGCGTACCTCCGAACGGCGAGACGAATGCACCGTTTGGTATTGATAACTCTACCTTGGCAGCCCAAACCTATGCAGGTTGTGCCGCCGGATATAGCTACAACGACAGCTTCCAATGTTGTCAGCCTGCTGCAGGCGCTGCCTACCCAAGCTGTGAACCGGGCTTTACTTTTGATACGAACTCCGCTGCTTGCGTACCAGTTTTGGAAGAGGCATTGAATGGTACGGGGTGTGTAGCGGCTCGCGTCAACACGGTGAAGTGTGTACAGCTTGAAGATAAGGTCTGTGCTCCAATCGACTCGGAAGCACGTTGTGTAGCAAACTTAAACTGCAAGTGGAATGAGCCTGCGGATGCGTGTGAGCCCAGAGTCAAACCCTAATTAATAATAATGTGACATTAAGTAACAAGCCCGCGATTTATTCACGGGCTTGTTGTTTTTTCCTAACCTATATATTGTTGTCCCAGTACTAAATGGTGGGTCGCCGAATAAGACAAATGGGTGATGCGCTTAAATTCCCTTCAAAGACCTCTCTCGGTATACTGAAAACATACTTTCATGATTGAAAGTAGATATATTTTAGTAAAGGAGAGAGTGAAACATGAAGAAATTTTTAATGATTGTTTCGGTCCTTACAGTGCTGACTCTGGCACTTGGGGCATGTGGACCTACCAGTACCGAACAAGCTCCGCAGACTGAAGAAGTTCAGCCCTCAGGACAAAGTGGAACAGCGGACGGCAGCGAGCAACCGACCGAAGCTCCCACTGATGTAGCCATCAAAACAGTGGACTTGGTGGGACCACCCATGGAAGTGGGCTCCAAGTATATGTTCGTGGATGGAACCGTTCTGGTAGCTGTGCCAGGCGGTGAATTTACCATGGGCTACAATTTTGCCGATAACCCCGAACGCAAGATTACCGTGGGCGATTTTTGGATGTATAGCACCAAGGTGACTAATCGCCAGTATGCCATGTGTGTGGCGGCTGGGAAATGTACCCCTCCAGACCCAGAAAATGCGCCAAATTTCGGTAATGTAGAATTTACTAACTTCCCTGTTACTGGTGTGACCCATACCCAAGCTGCCGAATATTGTGGTTTCGTAAAGGGACATTTGCCCACCGAAGCCCAATGGGAAAAAGCTGCGCGTGGACCCGAAGGCAATATCTTCCCGTGGGGCAATGGTGCGCCAACCTGTAGTCTCACCAATTACGGTCTTTGTAAGGGACAGTCCACTTCGGTGAATGATTATCCTGATGGCAAAAGCTATTACGAAGCATGGGATATGTCTGGTAATGTGCGCGAGTGGGTGGCAGACTGGTACAGCCCGGTCTATAACGTGGATAGCCCGGTTGCGGATCCGCTTGGGCCCGAACAAGGTGAAAAACGCTCCGTGCGTGGCAGTAGTTATGCGGATAGCGCCAACATTACAATTGCAGCTCACCGCTTCTCTCTCGACCCGAATGAAACTTCTGAAGATGTGGGCTTTCGCTGTGTGATCGGTGAACCGGATCCTTCCACCCTTTTTGCTCCGTGGTGTGAATTGATCGGGTATGCAGGGACAGGTCCTGATGGCACCCCCGGCAGTTGTACGCCTGAGGTCAAATGTAATGACGTAAATATCTCCGTCTCACAGTTCTGTGAACCAGGCAAGGAATCCTATTCGGTAGTTACTTTGGAAGTTGTGGATACCCCGCCCGATAGCTGGAATGCGAATCCTCCCGCTGGTTGTGCTGTGATCGATGAAACTGCCGAGAAGAAGAAGTATCTTTGTACAGTGGATAGTTCAGCTTCTGCCACCGGTTCATGTGTGGATACGGTTCAGTGCGCCGCCACCTGCCCCATGAATTACAACAAAGAAGGCGATAAGTGTGTATGGGACGGCAGCGGCACCAGTGGTACGGATTGTCTCCCAGGTGCGACTTATGATCCGCTAACTCAGTGCTGTACGGCTACCCCCGGCACTGGTGTAGACTTTAGTTTGTGCCCTGCTGGTTTCTATGATGTGAATGGCGTTTGTGTGCCCAACCCGAAAGGCTCTATTAAGAGTGTCACTAGCGTCGTGGATGTAATCGAATCCTGTGCTCCGCCGACGGATGACCCCAACGATCCTGGAGATGAACCAGGGGATCCAGGCAATCCGGGTGGCGGTTGTGTACCAACAACTTGCGCTACATTTGAAGTCTTTGATACAAAAACATGCTCTTGTGTACCATAAATAAAATATAAAAAGACAAGCCCTATATTTATAGGGCTTGTCTTTTTATTAGTATCTTACAAAAACTAATTGTAGGTCAGGCTTTTAGCCTGATGTTATTTATCTAATTACAAGGTGGTTTATAAACCCGCCTTGTGAGAGCTTATGTAAGCGAATTATCACGGTTTGACTATTTCAGAAATATCCCACGCTGGTGTTATCGTCTGACTACATTGATATAAGCTTGAAATATCTTGCTGATTCGATTTAATTTGAAAGTAAAAAATATTCTTGTTGCTTTGAGAAGTGTCAACACTCAGCCAATCGGGGGTATTGCCTAAGATTTCACGCATTATGCTTGGAATTACTGTGCTTCGATTTTCAATCATGACTGCATTAAACCCTCTACCTATGAGATATTTCCATCGCAATTCTGCCGAATCTAGCGATGCAAAATTATTGATCTCCTCAGTTGTTGAGGCACATTGAATAAGGTCGGGTCTTAGCCAGTAACGATAACGGGTATACGTAAATATTCGAGCCCCATAGGGCAGTTCCTGATTGGCGTTTTCGGTGATGAGACATCGCATGGGCTCATTGTTACAATTTGCTTCACCAGTCCAAACTTGCCTAAACGATCCATTAGTTGAGAGCGGGTAGCCGATATAAACAAGCATCATATAAAAAATGATGCCAAGTACGGGGATTTGTATAAAGCGCCAGTTCGAATTTTCATGAGTTGCAAATACCTCAGCTGCTTTTGCCGCTGGTAATGACAATAAAAGAGCGCTTGCCAAAAAGTATCGTAATGCAAAATTAGAAGGGTATGCAAGAAACCAACAAGTTAACCCTAAAACCGTAGCAACACTTAGAACAAATAACGGACTATTAAAACAATGGGCAGGTTTGGGTATGAAAAAGAGAATGGGTAAAAACGCCAAAATTAATGGGCTGATTCCACCACCTTGCCCCCAAAAACCTCCAAAGGTCAGAGAAAACGGGAGCAATATGTAAATCCTGCGAATCGTTTCTGCACCATACCAAACTTGGCTCGAAATCTCTGCGCTATGAAATGCGGCTAGTGGGTCACCAAATAGAATTTGATTCTTAATCGGCATTTGCAATGCAATAAAGCCACCGCCCAAACCCATCATTAAAAATGGGATCATTTTTGTTTGAAAGTTTTTTTGACCTGGCTGCATCAGGATCTTCCACATTAAGATCAAAGCTAGGCTAGGTAAAAAGTTCACAGCGTAATTTAATTTTGCCATAACCGCCATACCGCTAAAAAGACCGATCAGAACCGCGAGCTGTTTCCAGTTTTCTTCATCAAGCCGAAATGCACAATAGCACGCCGCAAAGGCAAAGGCGGCACCGTAAAGGTCCGTTTTCCCTCCGCCGCTCAACCCAATCACAGCCGATGAAGTAAATACAATGGCAAGGGTCAGCCATTGTCCATGGCGTTTTAAACCAACCTGCCTTCCAAGCGCTAATAAAAGTATGCACCCTGTAATAAAGGTTACCCAACTGAAAAATTGTGTACTCTCTGGGCTTCCTAAAGTCATCAATGCCGCAAATTGCATTTCGCCTTGCATGCCCAAACTGGCTACTTCTTCATACCCCGGCAAAACTTTGAGATGCTCAGATGCCGAAGTCACTTTGGCGATTGCCATATAGTAACGAGAGCCAGAAGTCTCCAATGGGAACCAAAATGGCAGCCACATTAAGCATATGAGAACCGTAGCGCCGATTAGGAATTTCCAGTCTGTAGATTCTTTGGCAACTTCTTGCCATATTTTCACAAACTGATCTTTTACTTGGAAGAGAAACTCCGAATTGAACCAAAGCCCCACAATACATAAGATGAGAACCAAACTTTTAACAAGAAGCGGGGAAAATCGCCCGGCTAATGCCATAAACACCCATAGATTTGCCAAAATACCCTGCCCAAGCAGGAACGTAATGGCAAGGTTGGTTACTGGAGAAGCAAAAGCTTTTTGAGTTGGCTTGAAAATTAAAAGAAGAACATTTCCCATCCCCAAACATGCAATGAAATAGACCGCGGTAATACCGAAAGCATAGAGAATGTTCATAGCAGATCAGTCGTTGAACTTTATGGCAAAGTCTAAGTTGAGGTCAGATGTCTGAAAGAACGGCGTCAGCTTGCTTTGTAGCGATGCGAAAGAGTCGGATACTCCCACAGTGTCAATCAGGCATAAAAGAGGCAGGGGCGGATAAAGAATTACTTGAAGCAAGAAGAGTGTCATGATCCACATTGCCAATAAGAATTTAAGGAGAATAGAAATGCTTTTTCGACTGACTTTTATTTCTTTCTGCATAATCAAGGATTTTACCATTCAGAAAGATGTCATTTTCCGAAAGCATTATTAAACGCAACCTAACTTTAGTTAGGTTGCGTCCCAACCAATTGCCAATTAAACCGCATACCTTTACGGATTTTCATACAAGCAAGCTCTCGATATGATCTATCCATACTACGAATGAACAGACCAAGGAGAGAGTATATGAAACGACCGGCTGTATTTTTATTGTTATTAATGCTTGCCCTGCAAGCCTGCGGCGGTGGGACAGCCACGCCAACCGAAGAGCCTACTTTGGAAGCCGCATCTACGCCCACGGAATCGCCAACGATAGACGCAACAGAACCAACAACAGAAGCGGCGCTTGTCCCAGTTGATTTGGCAGGTCCACCCATGGAAGTTGGCTCAAAATATGTATTTGTCGATGGCACCACCCTAATCGCCATACCAGGCGGTACCTTCCTTATGGGCGATATCAACTCTGCCGATAACCCCGAACGTGAGATTACCGTCAGTAGTTTTTGGTTATACAGTACCAAGGTCACCAATGGTCAATACGCACTTTGTGTTGCCTCTGGCAAATGCTCCCCGCCAGACCCCACCAATGCAGAACAATTTGCAAACCCAGCCTTTACCAATTTCCCTGTCACTGGGGTTACCTACGATCAGGCGAGCAATTATTGCTCTTTCGTGAAAGGTCATTTGCCCACTGATGCTCAATGGGAAAAAGCAGCCCGTGGACCCGATGGAAATATCTTCCCATGGGGAAATCAAGCACCAGAATGCAGCCTCTTAAACTTTGGTTTTTGCGAAGGCAAAACAACCTATATCAATCAATACCCAGAAGGCAAAAGTTTCTACGAAGCTTGGGATATGTCTGGCAATGTGCGTGAATGGGTATTCGATTGGTACGACCCAAACTACAACATAGAAAACCCCATCTCAGATCCTCATGGACCGGATACCGGCACCGAACGCTCCGTACGTAGCAATAGTTATCAAGATAGCGCTAATGCCGCCATTGCTGCAAACCGCTTCTCTCTGGACCCGTCACTGAATCAGCTAGACCTGGGCTTTCGCTGCGCCGTAAACGAGGAAAACCCCGCCACCCTCTTTGCCCAGTGGTGTCAATCTATCGCCTTTGCAGGCATTGCACCCGATGGCACTGATACAGGTTGCACGCCACAAATTGTTTGCAATGATGTATCCCTAAGTATTAGCTCCGAATGCGGCGTCGATAATGTGCCATTCTCGGTTGTTTCGTTCCAGCTTAATCAGCACCCCCCAAATGACTGGACTTTTGATGTGCCCGGCTGTCAAAACTTGAATAGTACTCCCCTTAAAGCGAAGTTCCTCTGCGAGGTTCCAGGCTCGGCGGGTCCAGCCACGGTTGCTGGTTCCTGTCAGGATGTAGTGACCTGTGCCACTGCCTGCCCAGCCCATTATGTTGATACTGGCGAAGGATGTGTCTGGGATGGCAGTTCTACAGGGGCAACCGAATGTCTGCCCGGTAGCACCTTCGACCCGCTCACTCAGTGCTGTACAGTGACAGATCCAAATCAAGCCGCCCAAGTTTCTTGCCCGGCAGGATACTTCTCTGTCAATGGCGTGTGCTATCAAGTTCCACACGGAGTTCCTGAACATATTGTGCAAGAAGTTGGGTTCAACTCCTGCACACCGCCCGCCACTGCCAACCCTGACGATCAGGGCAATGATGGCGGAGAAGAAAGTAGCGGTGGAGGCGGCGGAGCATGCCCAGCGCCACAAACCTTAGTTTGTACCGTTACTCCCCGCGGTCAGATCTGCTCTTGTCAATAAATTCTATGAAAATCACAGCCTCAAGAAATGAGAATGAGGCTGTGATTTTTAAATCACCTTTTTTAGATATAATTTACCTGAAATTTAAGATTAAATTTCTGCAATTCAACCCATTTGGGCTAACTTTAGCAACTTAACTTTAAAAAGGAGAGAATGAAACATGAAAAAAACTTTATCGGTCTTCTTAATTTTTGTGTCTATGATGTCGTTTTCTTATACGACTGTTTTTGCTCAAGGATATTTAGAGTTGATTGAAGCCCGTAATGATGTTGGCGGTGGTGTGATTTTTGTCTTTCATTACACTGGCGATTTCAATGCCAATGATTTCAAGGGTGGGTTGGTAATTCTTGGAGATCAGAACTTCCCAATGGACTGTAACATTACGGATAAAGCTGAAGGCATTGTACAATGTACTTCTTCGCGCGCCATGGCAGGACAAAATGTTCGCATCAACCTTGCTGGACAGATTCTTTATGCTTTTGTCCCTGTGCGTAGCGGTGGAAGTGGCAATGGTACGGTTCAGATTTGTTACAATGTATACGATTACTATGAAGTACAAGGCGGAAATGAATGGGCTGCATTTACAACCCATTGCCAGGATGTTCCAGCAAGTTATCTTGATACGATTCAGGAATATAACCCCGATTATCAAGATACATATGATTATGTATTTCTGCCGAACGATCCTGGTGGCTGCAGTATGCTCAACAGCATTACAGAAGATGCGTATTATTATGATTTTAGTGGATGTTAGCTTTTAGTATTCTGAATTTGGTAGCCCTCCTAAATGGAGGGCTGTTTTTTTAAAGTTAGAGTCAGGTTGGGTAGACACAAAAATTTTGGCACACCAAAAGAAGAAAAACCATCCTACAGTAGGGCTTGAAAAATAGAAAAAATGTTCTATAATGAATGATAAATATCCAAATAAGGAGCAGATCATGTCCAAACGAAATATTGTCCATGTTGAGATTCCCGCGGTAAATACCAAGGCTGCGGGTGAGTTCTATCAGGAGCTTTTTGGTTGGAAGACCACACCCATGCCCGAAATGAACTATGTGATGTGGGAGGCGGGGAGCGGAGATGAATACGGTGGTTTTCCACAGGTTTCAGATGAGAACCCTGCCGGGCAGGTCTTGGTCTATATTGCCAGTGATGATATTGACGAAGATTTGGAAAAAGTTAGTCAATTGGGCGGCAAAATATTGCGTGAAAAGACTGAGATTCCTGGCATGGGTTGGTATGGCGTTTTTCAAGACCCTACTGGTAATGTCCTCGCCTTATATACCGGAATGAATTCATAAACAATGTATGCAATGACTGGAACGCTAATCGCTCAAGCGGGTAAACGCGACTTGTTGGTAAACATCCTTGTGCGTGCCTCGGCATTGGTGTTAACGATGCCCGGCTGTAAAGCCTATATTGTGCTGGAAGACCTAAAGGATGAACATGCTGTTGCCGTGTTTGAAATGTGGGAGGATAAAGCAGCTCATGATACATCATTGCAAGACCCGCGTGTGCGGAGCCTAATCGCCGAGGCAATGCCCATTCTTGGCGGGTCACCGAGTGGCAGCGAATACCGTGTAGCCACAAATCTGTAATAGAGAGAAACGAATAAACTTGCTATCATTTATTGACCAAGGAGAGTGATATGAGCGGAGTGAGAGTATTGGTTGGAACCCGTAAGGGTGCATTTATTTTGACCTCAGATGCCAAGCGGAAAAAGTGGAAGGTGACTGGTCCGCATTTTGCAGGCTGGGAGATCTATCATATGCACGGCTCTCCTGTGGAACCGAATCGTTTGTACGCCTCTCAGTCTACGGGCTGGTTCGGGCAGATCATTCAACGCTCCAATGATGGCGGAGAGACTTGGGAGCCGGTTGGCAATCAATTTGCGTATCATGGTACGCCGGGCACACATATGTGGTATGACGGCACACAACATCCTTGGGAGTTCAAACGTGTCTGGCGTTTGGAACCTTCTCTCACAGACTTGAATACGGTCTATGCAGGGGTTGAAGATGCCGGACTATTCCGCTCTACCGATGGCGGGCAGACGTGGAGTGAGTTAGCCGGTCTGCGTGATGTGAAGGGACATCTCTGGCAGCCAGGCGCGGGCGGTATGTGCCTCCATACAATTGTGCTTGACCCAACCAATTCACAGCGTATGTTTGTCGCTATTTCTGCCGCAGGTGCGTTTCGCACCGAAAATGGCGGTGAGACTTGGTCTCCGATCAATCAGGGGTTATCTTCTGGCGAATTGCCAGATGCCGACGCTGAAGTAGGGCATTGTGTCCACAACATTTCCATGCATCCTTCACGCCCGAATGTCTTGTTCATGCAGAAACATTGGGATGTGATGCGTAGTGATGATGCGGGGAGTTCTTGGCACGAAGTGAGCGGAAATTTGCCCAGTGACTTTGGCTTCCCGGTGGCTGTCCATGCGCATGAGCCAGAAACTATTTATGTGGTGCCCATCAAAAGTGATTCCGAACACTTTCCACCAGATGGCAAGCTCCGTGTGTACCGCAGCCGTTCAGGCGGTAACGAATGGGAAGCTTTGACCAAAGGTTTGCCGCAAGAAAATTGCTACGTCAACATTTTGCGCGCAGCTATGGCTGTTGATACGCTCGATTCGTGTGGTATTTATTTTGGCACTACGGGTGGACAAGTATATGTCTCTTCAGATTCGGGAGATAGTTGGATGCCTATCGTGAGCAACCTGCCTGCTGTGTTATCTGTTGAAGTGCAAACCTTGAAATGATCCGCGTTGTACTTCCGTATCATCTGCAAAATTTGGCGCGCACAGGCCGGGAGGTAGAAATCTCCGTCGAAGGTGCACCCACGATCGGGTCCGTAGTGGAGGCGTTGGAGAATCAATATCCCATGCTGCGTGGGACCATCCGCGATCAGTCCACAGGTCACCGTAGACCATTCATCCGCTTTTTTGCTTGTGGTGCTGACCTGTCACTAGAGGCTTGGGAGACCGAGCTACCGCAACAAGTAAAAACTGGAAGCGAAGTGTTTCGCGTGGTGGGCGCCATGTCTGGCGGATAATTTGCTTTCTACATAAATTCCTGCTTGACGCATGTATATGCAAGTGGTATGCTTGCGCGCAATGTTCAACCAATTCATTGTTGACACTAATACCAATACTACCCGCGCTAATCGTTGGTGCCCGGGGCATTGGTGGTTGTCAGGTGAACAGCAACAAGTTCAATCTAACTAAGTACACCAAATGCCCCGAAGCCTCGGGGCATTTTTCTTAAGGAGAATTCACCATGTCCGTTTCCAATACCACCCCTGTCCTTGCTGTTGACGAAAAACATCTCGTACCTGTCAGCGATCATCTCAAACAGATGATGGATATTCCACCTTCCCGCATGTTCCTCATCAACAAATCGTTGAAGGTTTATGTGGAGAAAAACGCCGGAGCCAAGATCTTTGACGCTTCTCAAGGTGACGGCGGCGCCTCTTTGCCCGGAACTCCCAAGCCGATTCTGGAACGCGCGCTTCAACTTCAACTTGAGCATGGCACTGCCTACGATATGCCATTCGGCACCGAAGCCTATCGCAAGGCGGTCATTGAACAATATTGGAAGTTAGACGCCTCTTCAGGTTGGGGACCTGCCAACGTCCTCGGCACCGCAGGCGGACGTGACGCCCTCAACAAAGCCTATCAGGCAATGCTTGCCCTTGGCTATGGACGTCAGGGTGACCTCATCATGGTTTCACGCGTGCCGTGGATTTCCTACAACTGGGGTCCGTACGGAGTTGGCGCGAATGTTCTTTGGGCTCCCGGTGACCCGGCACAAGGTTGGGCATATTCAGAAGAAGCGATCCGTGAGAGTGTGAAATTTGCTGAATCAAAAGGACGCAAGATCGCAGGCATCGTCATCACCAATCCTGATAACCCAACCGGTCTGACTATCGCTGTCGAAAAGCAAGTTTCACTTGCCAAAGCCGCGCTTGAAGCAGGTGTTGCCTTTGTACTCTTCGACTGGATGTATCACTACGTCACCGACGAATCGCCAATGGATTTGAATTCTTTCCTTAAGGCGTTCACCCCTGAAGAGCGCAAACGCATCATGTTCCTTGACGGAATCACCAAATCATTAGGCGGTTCCAATATCCGCAACTGTCACCTCATTGCGGATGAAGCCGTCATCAAGTTCATTATGGCTCGCGCTTCTCATGGGGTGATCCCTTCGTTCTTCTCGCTTGCAGTTGCCATGGCTGCCTACGAAATGGGATTCAACGAAGCTGCTAAAACCATCATCGAGCCGACCAACGCCAGCCGTGTGGCACTCAAGAAACTTCTCGCCGAAAGCGGACTTCAGCACATCATCGGCAAAGGCTACTATGCCTTTATGAATGTGGGTGAGTTCATCAAAGCCAAAGGCTGGGCAGATACGGAACAACTCGGTCAATACCTGGCTGAGAATCACGGCATCGCCATCGTCCCTGGCGCATTTTTCTCGCCCTTCGGCGGCGACTGGGTCCGCTTCTCGTATGCCACGCCTGTTGAACGCACAGAAGGTGCCTTCAAGCGCTTGTTGGAAGGTTTGAACGAGTTGAAGAAGTAATGAGTGTAAAGTAGGAAGTGGGTATTTCCCCACTTCCTACTTTCTTGAGAATCTTATGATGGACACTTTACCTAACGACCCAATCTCCAATCTTCCTGAGCCGTACCGTTTAGCTTGGGAGGTTTTTCAAGACTCTGATGGGTATGAAAATGTTTTGAGAAAAGTATTAACATCCGCCAAAAAATTGGCAGATGCAGATTGGGTGATGCTGGTTGTTAATAACGATTCTTCGAAGTTCTCTCCAGGTTTTTATTGTCTACCTGACACATCTAATATTACTGTCCCAGTTGGTGATATAGCTTCGTTGGCATATGCTTTAGCGATGCATGTCATTGAGAACCCTAGGCACATATTGATTGAAAATATAAATGAAACAACAAATATTGACTCGGATTTATTGATAAAGACATACATTTCTGCTGAAACGCGAGATCATTACGTAAAGATGGTGAGAGAAGGACACATGTGGCGTCCATTTTTAGAAACCACTGACCTTTCGCCTTTTACCTGTATGGTAATACCTGCTCAATATGGAGAAAATGTATTTGGCGCGTTTTATCTTCATCGAACTGTAATGCGCGAGAGTTTCGATAAAGAAATCCTTAATAATTTAAGTGTTTTTATAAAAAATATTACGCTTGTTATTAAGAAGCTTTACGATGTAGAGAATATGCGCCGTTTGTATTTCCAACAACTAGCAGTGCTTTCTTCTGAAATAAGGACTCCAATAACTTCGATTGAAGGATTTGCAACCATATTAAGAGATCATCCGCAAGGGATTGAAGACGATCTTGGAGAAAATACTGTAACTGAAAATGAGTTCTTAGACTATATTTTGAACAGCACTAAATATTTGAAGGATTTATTAAATTACATATTATTAGAAGCAAAATTAAACAATAATCTTAAAGAGGAAGCAGACTTTAACCTTTACGCCGTTGTAGAGGAAGTAATTAAAGGGCAGGATTTAATGGCAGATAGTAGACCTTACACTCTCGAAATAGCTTTATCGGACGAGATTAATGTTGATGTCACAACAAGTGTTTATTTGGTCTCTATTATTGGTTTTCTTATGAAAAATTTAAAATCATATTTATTTCCTGATGAGCACATAAAGATATCTGCTTACCTTGAAGATAATTTTTTTGTTTTTTATGTTGCTAGTGACAATGACATGCCTAAAATTTCCCTTAAGCATTTACACGAAAGCTCATTATTTATCAAGAAGGCTATTGAAATCTCTGGTGGTCAAATTGGTTCAGACAATCCCTTGAATCAATATAATTCCTTCTGGTTTCGATTGCCAGTCATAATAAAAGAATAAAAAATATTTTCGAAAATATCTTACTCTTAGGACTAACCCATGCCACAACAATTTGCAGAAAAATACATGCTTGCTCTCGAACAATCCATCAAGGAAAAGCCCAAAAGCGGACTCGCCGGGTTTGAACAGGAATGGAATCTGCTCGATAACGATCTTCGCCCACTGCTGACTGTCGGTGCAGGACCTAGCCAACACTCCTTTGTGGATTATCTACTTGCAGAATGCATCCCTGCATGGCAGAAACAATTCAGCCAGCTTGAAGTCTTCCATTGGATGGTGGAATGGGCAACTCGCCCCTATTACACCCCACGCGGGGCAATTTATGAAGCCCGTCTCATGGAAGCCTCGCTCATGAACGCTCTGCACCGTGCCGGGCTCAACTTTGGCGAGCGCTTGCATTACTGGCATGGTAATTTGCTTTTCCTCACCGACATTGGGCATCAATCCATCCCCGGCAACTGGTCACTTGCTAAACGCCGATACCTCGAAAAATGCGTTGACCTTTATGGTGATACGCTTGCGACCACCGGCATTCATACCAATATCTCTCTGCCGGATCCGCTCTTCGCTTGGGACTTCATGCACCTCTCAGCCAACGAACGTGGCGACAAACATTTGGATGACTACAAGTCGGAGTTTTACATCACTGCTACGCGCCTCTTACGTGCTTTTGCCTCTCTCTTCATTGCGACGAGTGCTTCTACGCCGATGCAGGCTCAAGTGCGCGACGGACGCGCCGCCGTCATCCTCACTGAATTTGACTCGATCCGCAACCTTACCTTCCCAAATCCGCGCGAAGTGGATCTGCCCGACCTTTATCGCTCCTATAATGATTATCTGCAAATTTCCTACGACCTCGTCCGCCGTGGGGTGCGCTTCGGCAACAACAACTGGACGCCCGTCCGTGCCCGCAGTTTCTCAGAGCCGGTCGAGCGCATCATTTCTACTACAAGTGAACAACTTGAATCGCTCTATGCTCGTGGTCTTTTTGCCGCAGGTGAATCTACGCCGCCAGATGAAATGGCAAAGCAAGTGGAACGTCAGAACTTGATGGCGCGCATCAACCTCCCGATGGGGCGTGTTGAGATCCGCGTCGATGAAGGTGGACACAGTCTCGACCTTGATGTTGCTAACATGACCTTTCGTTATTTGCTCATGTTAAAAATCTATGCAGACCCGAAATTTGCACGCGGCTTTCGTTATGACAGTGAAGATATTGCCCGCGCTCGCACTAACGAAAATTTAGCGGCAAAACATGGGCTGCGAGCTGAGATCGAGAATCCGCTTACGGGCAAGCCTATCCTTGTTCGAGATTTTCTCAAATGGACGTTGAATGAGATCAAGCCTTTAGCGCAAGCCTTGAATATGTGGGCAGACCTCACTCCGCTTGTGGAAATGTCTGAAGGTGAACGAAATACAGCAGAGAAGATTCGCGCACGCCTCAAGATGGAAATTGGTAACAGTGACGAAGTGCCCATGGAATTGCTCAAAGAATTTCTATATGAGCATGAGGCGCAAGTTAAATCAGATGTGGAGCGCGTTTGCGCAGATTACAATGCTTTGGGCAGTGATGCGTCCAAGATCGCTGAGTATGTGCAACGTGGTCGTGAAGATGCACGTCAAATTCCGAATGCTCCCATTCAATACCGCGCAAAAACACATGCCGCCGTTGAACTTTCCTACCCGAACAAAACCGCCGAAATTCTTGACCTTGCCCAGCAATTGATTCGCATCCCATCAGTCACTGCTTGTCCCGATGAACGTCTGGACGAAGTGCATCGCGTAGGCTCGTTGATCGATGATTACCTTCGCAACGCTGGTTTGGATGTGAAATATTTTGATGGGAAATATCCCGCAGTATATGCCACCTTCCCTGGCGTGTCTAAATCTGACCCGATCCTACTCACCGGTCACTTTGACGTGGTTGAACCTGAGCCTGATGATTCCCAGTTTAATCCGCGCATTGAGGGAGATTATCTCCACGGTCGCGGTGCAGCAGATATGAAGACCGTCGTTGCCACCTATCTGGTATGGATGAAAGACCAAATGAAGGCAGGCGCTCCTTATCCAAATATTGCCTTAATGTTAGTAGGGAACGAAGAAAATGGCGAAGCCGAAGAATGGGGCACGCCACATGTTCTGAAAGAATTAAACATTACGCCTTCGCTGTTTGTAGCAGGTGAACGCACAGGCGAAAAAGGCAACGAACTCTTTGGCGAGATCTGTATCGAAAATCGCGGTGTGATGCGCTTTGATGTCATTGCCCGCGGAGCCAAAGCCCATAGTGGTGTAGCGGGCACAGGTGACTTGAGTGAAAAGCTGATCGCTGCTCGTACTGCCTTGAACGAAATGTTCTCCAAGCATCTCACACTCAAAGCCACAGACGGATGGCAATCACAAGCCAAGTTCCCGTTCATCAGTGTGGGCACGCCCGGCGTGTATAACGTCACTGCGGCAGAAGGGATTTTAGGTGTGGAAATTCGCCCCATCCCTCAAGATGATGTTGAAGGCTTAAAGTCGAAGGTGGAAGCATACTGTGCTGAGAACGGGCTTGAAGCCAAATTCACTGTCATGGAAAACGGCGTTGCCTGTGATCCAAACAACCCGGCGTTGAAAGCGCTTATCGAGGCGGTCAAAAATGCGGGTGAACCTGAGCCGCGCATTGGCAAGAAACTGCCCGGTACCAGTGCAAGGTTTGCGCCAGGCGGTCAAGCCGTGGTGTGGGGACAATCCGGTGTCGGTCCACATGCGAAAAACGAGGCGCACTACATACCAAGCATTGAGCCATATTACAAGTCATTGAACGAGTTGGCGAAGTTGCGGAAGTAAAAACGAGCGGAGAAAGTCCGCTCGTTTTTTTATTTCTTCTTTGGCAAAAAATCGAATGGTGGGCGGTAATTCATTTTCACCAAATGTGCTCCAGCCTCACCGGCGTGGATCGCAGTCAAAGAACCGGTATCACAGCCCAAGCGTTGAAAGTGGTCAAGCGGCATGCCCAAAAAATGTGCCACAGCAAGTTTGATCGGATCCGCATGAAAGACCACTGCCACAATGTCTTGCGGCTTGTTGTGTTTTTTTATCACTCGTTCCAATACATTGGCAATACGCAACTGGCATTCAGGAAATGACTCGCCTTCAGGAAAACGAAATCGCGACGGTGCATTCTGCACGATTTTCCATTCTTTTTTTAATGCCAGCAGCTTCCAGGATTTTCCCTGCCATTTGCCAATATCCGTGTCCATCAAATCTGGCTCTTGCTGAATGGTCAGCTTATGAGATTCTGCAATAGGAGCTGCCGTCTCCATTGCCCTCTCCAGCGGACTCACATAAAGCGCTTTGATCGGCACCTCCCGCAACGCCTCTCCCAACGCCTGTGCCTGTTTCTGTCCCTTTTCATTGAGGTGCACGCCGGGAATTCGACCTGCCATTTTCCCAGTTTTGACGTACTCGTTTTCTCCGTGACGGATAAGAAGTAAAAGAGGCATCTATTTTTCCTTATATTATTTGTAAGCATTCAACCGAATAACGTTTATGTATGGCACGGGCTCTTCATAGTAATTACAAAGCGAATTCCATAAAGGTTCATGTGGAAATGCATCAGAGTGATGTAGCTTAATGTTTTGATATGCCTCAAATAAACCTAAACCTTCTATTTCTTTGAGAGCAATAATGCAAAATGCTGTAGAACGGTTTATGCCTGCTCCACAGGCGATCAATATATGATACCTTTTGTGATAATTCTCTTTGATAAATTCAATACCCATCTTAATATGTTCAATTCGAAGCGGGGCTAAGTCTTCCACTGGCAAATATAGTGATGAAACACCTTTTTGCTCTACATACTCTGCAAGCTGTAACATGGCTTTAATCGATTCTGTTTCGAGATTGTCTTTGTCTAGCGTGTCTCTATATTTTCCAATATAAAGCCAGGGGCGAATCTCATCCATGCTACTTGATTTTTCTTTTCATTTCTTGGATCTGTTCCTCGCTCATGGCAGGAATATTCTTTACCTCTGTGATTCCGAGGGCTTTGCGTTGTGCTTCGCGCCACATCTCTAACCGCGATTTGACCTGAGTCTCGTAGCCTTCTTCAGAGGGAGAATAGAAATAGGTACCAAGCAACCTTTTAGGAAGATATTGTTGCGGAGTAAAGTGGCCTTCCATATCATGCGGATAGACATAGTCTTTGCCATGCCCCATGGCAGCGGCATCACGATTTCCATCCATCAGGTGACGTGGCACCGAAACTTGCCCCTCTTCTTCGATCTTTTTCATTGCGTTGAAATAGGCACCCGCGCTGTTTGACTTGGGTGCAGTAGCGAGGTAAAGCGTCGCCTCGACGATGGGATAGATCCCTTCGGGTAAGCCTATGTAATCAAATGCTTGTGCTGCAGAAGAAGCCACCACTAATCCCATAGGGTCTGCCAAGCCAATATCTTCACCTGCCAAGATGATGAGGCGGCGGATAATGAACTTTGGATCTTCTCCTGCGTAGATCATTTTGGCGAGCCAATATAAGGCAGCATCTGGGTCTGAACCGCGGACAGACTTGATAAAGGCAGAGATCGTGTCGTAGTGTGCGTCACCATCTTTATCATAGAGTACAGCACGGCGCTGAATGGATTCTTGAGCGACATCCAATGTGATATGAACAATGCCATCTGCATCTGGGTTCGTCGACTCTACAGCAAGTTCCAGGGCATTGAGAGCATTGCGAGCATCGCCAGAGGCAACGTCAATGAGATGATTGCGTGCATCCTCGTCGAACTTAATGGTCTTATCCCCATAACCGCGTTCTTTATCAGATAAGGCGCGGTCTAGCAAAGTTCCGGTTTCTGATTGATTCAAGTTGCGTAGTTGAAAAACACGAGAACGTGAGATTAACGCTTTGATTACTTCAAAGTAAGGGTTTTCTGTGGTCGCGCCGATCAAGGTAAAGGTGCCGTTTTCAACATGGGGAAGTAGAGCATCTTGTTGTGCTTTATTCCAGCGATGGACTTCATCTACAAATAAGATAGTGCGCTCATTATGTAAACGGCGTCGTTCTAATGCTTCATCAATAACTACACGTAGATCTGCTTTGCCTGCCAAAATAGCAGAGATTGTCACAAAGTGGCTGCGGGTGGTATTCGCAATAACCTGAGCAAGGGTGGTCTTCCCGGTGCCGGGAGGTCCCCAAAGGATAATAGAAGAGAATAAACGATCTGCTTCGATGGCACGCCGCAGAAGCTTTCCTTCACCAATAATATGTTCCTGCCCTATGTATTCTTCCAAAGTACGCGGACGCATACGTGCGGCGAGCGGCGCTTCAGATTTCATCCGTTCTTGCATGGCGTGGTCAAAGAGATCGGGCATAAGCAGGATTATAGCTTGAAGTGATCTGCCTAGAAAGATTGAAGCGCCTTGGTCTCTTCGTCGAACGTTTGAATGTAAATATCAAATCCGCTCATGGAAAAGATCTCAGCAATTTGGGGCGCGAGATTGAGTAACTTCAAATATGGAGATTTGTATATGCCTGAGCTCATTTGTTTGCGCAGTTCATCGTCATTTACATCTTTATGAAGGTCGCGTAACTTGTTGAATAGATTATGTATCACGCGTAACCCGGCGCTGCTAATTCGCTTGACATTGCTAAAGTCTAACAAAATGTATTGTGCCCCCTTTGCGACCAGCCCATCTACCTGTGACTGAAAAGTTTGGAAGTTTGAGGAATCAATATCGCCTGTAATCCTCAATACATGGATCGATACCCGTGCATCTTGTGTTTCGGTCTTGAAATTCAACATGAAATTTTCCTTTTGTGAGGCTTGATTTTTTGCAAAAGAATAGCTGTATGGAAAGCTGTTTATCTGCGAGAGAAGGAGAGACGATCTAATGTGGGGGGAAGCTCTGAGAGTTTGCGCAGGCTAAAGTCTGGTTTGATGCGGCGCATGTCCTCATCCTTGAATTGTGCGCGGCGGGTTATCCAGATGGATGTGATGTTCAACTCGTTTGCGCCAATAATATCTGCGTTCAGGCTATCGCCAATCATCACGGCTTCGGCTGGGGTGGCGTTCCATTGCGCAAGAGCGATCTCAAAGGCGCGTGGATGCGGCTTGCGATAAAAACAGGCTGCGGAAGTGAGCACAAAATCAAAATAATTTCGAATCCCAAAAGAAGCGATCAGGTCTTGCACGTCTTTGTCATCGCCTGCATTGGAAAAAATGCCAAGTTTGTACTGCTGGGATTTTAGCGTTTCGAGTGTTTCGATGGCATCTGATTCGAGTTGCCAATTTTCTTGTGTGACGACGTACAACGCGTCCAACGCAGACCGCAAAACGGATTCGGCTACTTCCGCATGTCCCAACTCTTTGAGTAGTTCTCGCAAGACGAGGTGATAGGTTGTTTCGTAGAAGTCCTTGTCGCGTTGTTGATAGTACTCGTGTAGTCGTGAACGAAAGACCTTGGCATCCATCTCAATACCATGGTTATGCAGAGCCAGAGACAATGCCTTATCAGCTTGTTCGTGAACCGGATCCCAATCAGCACGCGAGTGCATAAGAGTTCCGCCAAGGTCAAAAATTAAATATCGAATAGGTGTAGGCATGGTTTAGATGAGCAGCCTTTTGAGGGCTGCTCATATTTTATAACAGAATTACTCTTGTACGTAGAAAGTTCCTCTTTGTGCAAGGATATTGTCAGCATAGAGCTCAACTGTATATTCACCGGGCGATAGAATGAAAATATTAGTGTAGCTATATCCAAATGTTTTATACCAGGTATCTCCAGCGCTTATGTCATCAGTAGAGACAATTCTCAAAGACTGGTCCTCGTAACCATTGACATATACCTTCCATAGCATTTGCTTTGGCGGGGTGCCAGAGTAGGTGAACTCGAGTGTGAAAGAATCTTCACCGTAGGGAATAATGTTATTGCTTGCGGGCTCAAAACCCGTGATAAAGCCTTGAGCATCGGTTCCGGTGACCTGCCCAAAGACGAATGGCTTAACCTGAATGGCGTTCTGTGCATTTGGCAATTGACCAGTATATTCCAATGCAACAGTAGACTCTTTCAAGCGTTTCATCTGTGAGAGGGCAAAATCTCGAATGGCAGCGTGGTCACCTGTAATCAGATTTGCTTCGGGAGCTTGAGTCCAATCTTTCGGATTGTTATCCAATTGGTCAACCAAATTTTGCAGGTCTAAAGCACCTGCATCCATATAAAACCATAGGGACGCCGAAGGTTCAGTGCCTTGCGCGCGCGCTTCATTGACCTGCCTTTGTGCTTCTTGGATCAAGAGATCATACTGTGCCTGTGAATTTTCAAAATCACCTTTAGAGAGATAGCTGATTGCCTGATTCATGCGCATGCCAAGGACATCAGGGTTTTCATTTAAAACAGGCTCATTGACCTCAATTGCTTTGTCGTATTGTCCGGCAAGATAATAAGTCCAGCCTAGATTCCAGTTTAAGCTGATGTCATTTTGCATGCCCTGACTACGAGCTGCTTCCATTTCAGAAATGGCAGTTTGCAGGTCGCCTAATTCATAATAAGAAAGCCCTCGTTCGTAATAGGCTTTGGCATAATACTGATTTTTTTCGATTGCTTGCGAGAACTTATCAATAGACTCTTCGTACTTTCCTTGATATGCCAAGCCAACGCCTTCTGCGTAGGCAGTAATGGCATCCTGGTTTACTTCTGGGCGAATCAATAGCTCAAGCAATGACCATCCCAACCAGAGGAAACAAAGGGCAACAATGCTTGATCCTACGATAATGAACAACCAGCGGACACGTCCTTTGAGTGCCATGGAAAGACCATATAGCGACAGAGACACTGTGAGCAGAGTAATTTGTACAATCAGCGAATCAGCGACATTATCTGTAAAGTTTCCAAGCTCAGACTCAGCGAGATAGGTCTCTGAAAGGCGAGTGGACTCCACTAAATAAGACTCGGCTTCATATTTATAAGATTCTGGCCAGCCAACCGACGGGTCGAAATACTCCGGAGCCAACATTTTACTTAGCGGAGCAATACGGGCTTGTAATTCCTGATACCGTTCAACAGCCTTTGTATCGCCGTTTTGTTCAGCGGCTGTGATCTGCCAGCTTAGCTCACGCCAGGTTTGAAAGGCACCCTGCCAATCATAACTAAATTGGATTGTCCCATTAACTTCGGTCTTGGTGGCTTCAATGGCGTATTGTTGGGCACGGCGGCGTGCCTGATCAGAAATATTAGATGCATAGTTTTGGAAATAAGCAGTGATCGCCACCCAGATCGCAACCGATGCGATCAGAATGGTCACCATATTTTCAAAGCGTTGCTCGGCGTTATTTTCGGTTTTCATTGGAAGAACCTCCCGATAATAATTCCAACAATACCTGCCAGCCCCATCAAAATACCCAGTGCCGCCCAAACATACTTGATATTCTTTTCCGTTGCCTGAGCAAGGGTCAGAAACCAAAATGAAACTGCGAACACGATCATATCGGCGGTGAGGGTCGCAGAAATATTTCTTTGTTTGTCTGATTCTTCAAAGTAGGGAGAGGGATTTAAGTCTTCACTCTGCGAGTCTTTTGCATATTCTTCTTGCAACTCACGTTCTAGGTCATATTGACCTTCTGATGTGATATAGCGCGGGCTAAAGAAGACAGAGCTAATACCGCTGGCAATACCCCAAACCTCACGTTGAATCGCACCATTACGAGCATCCGTATCTTGATCTGCTTCAGGGTCGTACATCAAGTTGCCAAGCTCGTTGTAACGCATATAGCTGGTAAAAGCGCGATAATGCTCATATGCGACAACATAGTTAATGATCTCTGCTTTTTGCCCGCGGATGGAAGCATCTAAGCCGGCGAAATCATTATCACCCGCTGTAGATACCGCCACCGATGCAAGACATGCAGCAGTGGCTCCGAGAACCGTCACAATAGCAGTCAATACCGCAATCAGCGACTTGAAACTCTCTTGTTTCATACCTCATCTCTCCTTTGGCAGTTAATAAGACGATTATGTAGCGCCTTTAAGATAAATACCCGTTGGGTCTAATTCCTCACGAAGGATTCTTAATTCCTTTTTTGTGACTTGTTCTGTCGTCTTGAGCGTGGATGCCACTTTGAGATTCCAGCCTGTATTGGCTTTCGCTTCTTCCGCCGTTCTGCCTGTGTGCAGCGCTGTGAGCATCATCTCACCTGATTCATCTGGTTCCAAAATTCCAATGTCTGTCACCACAGCCAACATCCCGCCGCCACGCATACCACGAGCTTCACGTGCCCCTTTACCATCAATAAAACCAGCCGAGGTCATGAACTCCACTTTTTCGGGGAAGCGTCTCTTCTGGTGAGGAGTCATGATGTAACAGCGATTTGCCCATGCGGCAATTTCCTGCGAACCACCCGAACCCGGTAAGCGAACTTTGGGATGCGCATAGTCACCAATTGTCGTGGCATTGATATTTCCGTATTTATCAATCTGAGCGCCGCCCATAAAACCTACATCCACGTTGCCACGCTGAAGATAATTCGCAAAAATATCGTACATACTCACTACCGAAAGCGCGCCGCTCACCAGAGTTGGGTCACCGATGGAGAGGGGCAGGCGTTCGGGCTCCGCGCCGATCACGCCCGCTTCATAGATCATCACAAGATTGGGCGCATGCGTACGCTTGGCAAGATTACAAGCCAGGTTAGGTTGACCTACGCCGACGAAGACCACGTCACCATCGCGTAAAAGGCGGGCGGCGTTAATGATCATCAACTCGGCAGAAGAATATTTAAGTTCGGGCATGTTGTTCTCCTAAGTGGACGATGGACCATTGACCATGGATATTGATTGTCTATCGTCTGTCGTCAAGAAAGTTCGTTATGATTTCAGCCACTTCCTGCGGATGTTCAAGCGGCAGGATGTGTGTAGCTTTTTGCATGGTGTGAATTTGAATTTTTGGATTCTTCTTGTTCACCAATTTTGCTGCATTCGGTAGGAAGGTATCTGTTTCGTCACCACGAATAATGAGAGTAGGCACTTCAAAACTTGCAAGCCCACGCCAGAGATCATAATCACGCATTCCGGTCATATAGATATGCGCTTCCCATTCAGGTGTGTAAATAAGCTCATATTCGCCATCTGCTTTCGGCTTGGTGATGCCTCGAATATATTGTTTCAAACTTTCATCACTCATATACCGAAAAATAGGCTTGGAACGGTAACTACGAAATAAGATCTCAAGGTTTTTGAATTCACGCCTGCGTCGTTTTGCGGTTTGAATGAGCGGATGCACCCTTTCACCAATTCCAATTGCACGGGCAACGTTCCAAATATTCATGGTGCTTGGCATAAAAATTACAGGGTCTAGTAACACTAGTGCGCGGAATTTACTTGGTTCGCGCATTGCCGCACGTAGCGTGACGGTCCCTCCGATGGAATGACCAACTCCAACAACGGGACCCGTCTCCCGGTCCGATAAGAAGCGCAGCAAGTCATCTGAATATGGATGCCAATCTTGCAGGTCATCTCTGTTCGCTCCATCCCATAATGGACGGAGTTTCATTCCGAAGGTTTGAAAATTTGGTTTTAAATGTTCTAGTAACGGCATATAACATTCGGGCGGGTAACCGTTGGCATGAAGAAAATGCAGCGGTTTGCCATTGCCGCCAAAATCAAAATGTGGAATGGTGTTCACTTTAATATTTGCCGTAATTTATTTTTTCACTATATTGTGCTTTTACCTTCAAGCGTTTGTGGGTCTTCTCGCTGAGTTTCTTCCAATAGGCATTGCGATCTTTCACGCCATAGACCCATTCGTCGAGATATTTTTGCGTCAGTTCTTTCGACTCGCTGATCTTATCCCAAGCGAGATAGAACTCGTTATCGCGGTCATAATATCCTTGGGAATATGATGGATGACTCGCGAACGGAACGTGGCACACGGCACTGACCACAATGCCTGGAATCATCGTGCGGTTCGGGTCTGACCGGATGACTGATTCGTCGACAATTTCTTCAGCGGTAAGGATGACTTTTTTCGCGGCGAATGCAGCTTCTTTCTGTTCACCGATGATGCCCCAGAGATGGGCGTTACCGTTTTTGTCTGCGCGCTGCACGTGGACAATGGCAACATCGGGGTTCAAAGCTGGTACAACAATGACATCCTTGCCACCGTATGGGTCAGGGATGCGTTTGATCTGTGGGTTTACTTTTTCCAAGTCTTCTGCGCCTGTTTGATTCATGGGCAAAAACGGCAAACCAGATGCGCCTGCTTGCAAGCGGGTGATCATGCCAAAGTGAGAATATTCTTCCCATTCTAATTCGCCGCGTTCTATCGCTCCGCGTACGATGCGCAAGGACCCCACACCGGGGTTGCCCATATACGAGAAGATGACTTTCTTGGCACAACCCGCCGCAACCAGTTGATCGTAGATCAGGTCTGGTGTGGCGCGGGCGAGGGTGAGGTTCTTCTTGCCTTGGCGAATGATCTCATGCCCGGCAGCAAAGGGGATGAGATGGGTGAAACCGGCGGCGTAGACTACATCGCCATCACTAACGTATTCAGCAATTGCTTTTTTGAGTGGAATTAGTTTTGACATAAGAAATGGTTTGATTATCCTTTTTTATCTTTTCCTGCACCGCCGCCACCGCTTTTTCTGCCCCAACGGGTGTTTCCCCAAAAGCCCTTGAACCATTCAAAACGCCCGGAAGGGGGAGGCGGAGATTTTGTGCGACGAAGATAGTACCCAATGACAAGTAGAATCAGAGCAACAAAGAAGAAATCAAAATCTACTTTGTCGGTCAGGTCAGAAATTACGAAAAGGAGGAACGCTCCCATTCCCATGACGACAAAGAAGGTGCCCACACGCACTTCGAATGGATCTTCAGTATCCATACTCGTATTTTACCGCAAGGGTAATGGCATCAAATCGTGATTTCTATCCCCCATTGGAATTACAAAAATAGCGGCAAGATTGCCGCTATTTTTATTATCTTTTGGTGATTCTTTCAGAAAGGTCTTTCAATGCTCCAGCACCCGAGGTGAACATGGTGACCTCTATTTGACGCTTTGTCAGTTTCATCATCTCCACGGCTCTTTCTGTGGATATGGCGGCGGCTTTCAAGAATTCACCTGCCATGCCGCCAAGGGTTGCGCCCAGGGCGATGCATTTGGCGATGTCTAACCCGTCTTTGAGCCCACCACTGGCGAAGACGGTCATTTCGGGGGCGGCTCGTTTGACGTTTTGAATCGCGTCCGCTGTTGGAATTCCCCAGCCGACAAAGGTGGCTGCCAGCTTGCGGGTAAATTCATCGGGAGCGCGGTGCATTTCAACTTGAGACCAACTCGTGCCACCAGCCCCGGCAACGTCGATGGCTGCCACACCGCAATCCGCAAGGGTTTTGGCTGTCTTTTCAGAGAAGCCCCAACCCACTTCTTTGGCAATGACTGGCACTTCGAGCTTTTTGCAAACTTCTTCTATCTTCTTTGTGATGCCAACCCAGTTTGTGTCGCCGGCATCTTGTACGGCTTCTTGCAGCGGATTGATGTGTAGATAAAGCGCGTCAGCTTGAATCATTTCAACGGCACGGCGACATTGGTCAACGCCGTAGCCGTAATTGAATTGAACAGCACCAAGATTGGCGAACAAAAGGATATTGGGTGCCACACGACGCACTTGGAAGGTTTTGGCTTGTTCGGGGTGTTCAATGGCGGCACGCTGACTTCCCACGCCCATGGCAACTCCGCATTCTTGGGCGGCTTCGGCGAGGCGCAGGTTGATGGTTTCGGCTTCGTCTGTGCCGCCGGTCATGGAACTTACCAGTGTAGGGGAGGTTAGGGTTTTGCCGAACAGGCTCAGGCTTGTGTTGAGGCGGTTTAAGTCCAGTTCAGGCAGGGCTTCATGGATAAAGTGATAGTTTTCCAAGCCGGTGGTCAGCGCAGAGCGGACATCCTGTTCTAAGTTGATTTTAATGTGGTCGGCTTTTCGCTGGTCAATGGGCGCAACTTTTGTCATGAGGGGGTGTTCCTGTGATTGATATGCTGGCTTGACAGTGCAAGCCATGCGATTACAATTTACAATAAATTCCAACTGGAGGATGTTATGTCAGACACATATTCTGAATTGAAAGTCATCATCAAGGATTTGCTTGGTGCCGATGAAGAGAAAATCACCATGGAAGCCCGCTTCCGTGAAGACCTTGAAGCGGATTCGCTCGACCTTGTTGAGTTGATCATGGCGTTTGAAGATAAGTTCGGCGCTGAGATTTCTGATGAAGATGCTCAGAAGATTACGACCGTTGGTGAAGCGGTCAAGTACATCGAAGCAAACAAAAAGTAATTAATTGTTCGTGATTATAACCGTAGAGCCGCCTATATCAGGCGGCTCTACGTGTTTTTGATAGGATTTGATTGTTAAATAAAATGGGCGAGGAGACCTCGCCCATACGAAAGATTATTGTAAAAGGGTTGGAATTTCTTCCGGGTGTTTGGCAACTTTCACGCCAGCAGCTTCAAGTGCCTTGACCTTATCTGCTGCGGTGCCGGCTCCGCCTTCGATGATGGCACCGGCGTGCCCCATGCGTTTTCCGGGAGGAGCGGTTTGACCAGCGATGAAGGATGCGACGGGTTTGGTCATCTTGGTGCGGATGAATTCAGCAGCTTTTTCTTCTTCGTTACCGCCGATCTCACCGATCATAATGACTTTTTCGGTCTTAGGATCATGTTCGAACATTTCGAGCACATCGGTGAAGTTGGTACCATTGACCGGGTCACCACCGATACCAACACATGTCGATGCGCCCATGCCGAGGTTCTTCATGGCGTAGAGCACTTCATAGGTCAATGTGCCGGAGCGAGAGACCACGCCGACATTGCCGGGGATGGCGATGTTGCCGGGGATGATGCCGACCTTGGCTTCGCCGGGGGTAAGCAGACCGGGGCAGTTAGGACCGATGAGACGAATTCCCTTTTGGTCGAGATAGTTGCGGACGCGCATCATATCGTGGATGACGACGCCTTCGGTAATGCAGATCACGAGCGGAATGCCGGCGTCGGCTGCTTCAAACATCGCATCTGGTGCGAAGCGGGCAGGGACGAAGATGATGGTGGCGTTCGCGTCGGTTGCGTCTTTGGCAGACTTCACTGAATCAAAAACAGGGATCTTTCCGTCTAAAACCCATTCACCGCCTTTGCCTGGGGTGATACCGCCAACGATGTTGGTGCCGTAAGCAGCCATCTGGGTGGTGTGGAATAAGCCTTCGTTGCCGGTAATACCCTGCACGAGAAGGCGGGTGTTTTTATCTACTAAAATGCTCATTTGTTTATCCCTTTGCCGCAGCGACGGCTTTCTTGGCAGCGTCGGCGAGAGTTTCGGCAGTGATCATGTTCGCGTTTTCAAGCAAACGGCGACCTTCTTCTGCATTTGTTCCAACAAGGCGGACGACCATCGGCACCTTTGGCTTGACTTCATCCATGGCGACGAGAATGCCTTTGGCAACTTCGTCACAGCGGGTGATGCCACCGAAGATGTTGAAAAGCACTGCCTTGACGTTCGGGTCGGTGAGGATGATGCGCATGGCGGCGGCGACTTTCTCCGCACCGGCACCGCCTCCCACGTCGAGGAAGTTGGCGGGCTCGCCACCAAAGAGTTTGATCACGTCCATGCTGGTCATCGCCAACCCTGCACCGTTGACCATACAGCCGATATTGCCATCCAACTTAATAAAGGACAAACCATATTTGCGGGCTTCGATTTCGGCAGGAGCATCTTCGTCTGTATCGCGAATCTCGGCAAGGTCAGACTGGCGGAAGAGTGCATTGTCATCGATCATCATCTTGCCGTCGAGTGCGATCATCTTCTTATCTTTAGTAATGACCAGCGGGTTAATTTCTGCAAGGGATGCATCGGTGCTTTGATATACCTGCCATAGCCCCATGGCAATTTTGGTGAAATCTTTCCAGTAATCACGCGGCAGGTCAATGGCAACGGCAACATCACGAGCTTGATATTCGCGCAAGCCAAGCAGGGGGTCGATGTTTACTTTAATGATCTTTTCAGGGGTTTTGGCGGCAACTTCTTCAATGTCCACACCACCGGCAGCGGAAGCAATAAGAACCGGTTTTTTGGCGGCGCGGTCATCGGTAATGGCAAAATAGATTTCCTGGTCAATTGCGGAGGCTTCATCTACCAAAACCTTGCGTACGGGGAGACCTTTGATCTCCATACCGAGGATTTGAGTGGCGAGTTGTTCGGCTTCAGCGGGGTCTTTGGCAAGTTTTACGCCACCAGCTTTGCCGCGTCCGCCAACAAGTACTTGTGACTTGATAACGACGCGACCACCAAGTTCTTCTGCGACCTGCTTCGCCTCTTGTGCGGTTGTCGCAACGCGTCCCTTCGGAATCGGGATGCCGAATTTCGAAAAAATATTTTTGGATTGGTATTCGTGGAGTTTCATTCTTCTCCCTCGGAGAGTTAATTTTGCTAAAAAGCAACGGCATTATACCACCTTCGAAATATAAGCCGGTTATAAATTAGTTGCTATATGAACTGCAATGAAATCTTCCGTGGCTGATGGTAACATTGCTTTGACTTTCGGTTTACCAAAGGTAACTATGACGCGCATTTTGATCGTTGAAGATGTTCCTGATAATGTTGAACTCGCTAGAAAGATCTTAACCTCGCGAGGATATGAGGTTATTCATGCCATGAGCGCAGAGATGGGGTACGACTTAGCGCTACAGCAACATCCAGATCTTGTGCTCTTGGATCTTGGTCTGCCTGATTACGACGGCTTAACCCTTGCTGGGCAACTTCGGGAAAACCCTGTTTTTGAACGGCTTCCCATTATTGCATTTACAGCATGGCCGCAAGATACTGCTAAAACCATGGCAGAAAGCTATGGCTGTGACGGATTTATTAGCAAACCCATTATCCGAGTAAATGATTTTATTTCTCAAGTTGAAAATTTTCTTCCGAAGAACTAACCCCTACTTCCAAGTATGTCCTCTTTATCAAATGTTGCCATTAAGTTGATTCCAGCCAGTCATTTCACTATTGATGAACTGACTGCTATCTATAATCAAACCCGGGTAGATTATCTGGTGCCTATGCCTATGAATTCTGCCCGGTTGGTTGAGTATATTAATTCTTATGATGTCAACTTGGACCATTCTTTTGTTGCAGCAGAGGAAGAAAATTTGCGTGGTGTTGCCATGCTGGGTGTGCGTTCAGATCGCACATGGATTACTCGGTTAGGCGTGATTCCCTCTACGCGCCGAGGCGGTGTTGGCGAAGCTTTAATGCAAAGCTTGCTTGAGCAGTCTCTGCTGTTAGGTATTGATTTTACAATGTTGGAAGTAATCAAGAACAATACTCCTGCACATCATCTGTTTCAGAAACTTGGTTTTTATGAGGTCGGGGAATTGTTGATCCTACGGCGTGCCCCTTCGAAAAAGATGGTCGAACCTGTGATCGCTGATGCACGCAGGTTGGAGCGGTATGAAGCCCTTGACCTTATTGGCTATGACCGCGGAACCCAACCTTGGACCAATCAATCTGAGTCGATGAGCCATGCGCAAGATATTTCGGGGTTGTATCTCACGCTTCCAGACGGGAGCCAGGGTTGGCTGGTGTATCAGCGGCAGCAATTTACGCTGACACATTTTATCTACAAGACAGAAATTGGCGACCCAGCTACGATGGCATATGCCTTTCTGTCGCATTTGCATCACCAATATCCGCGGTTGGATACTCACATAGAAAATATTCAGGTGAACGACCCGCATCTGCCCGGTTTTTATAAAATGGGCTATGTCGAATCGTTTCGGCGTATTGAGATGTGGCGGGGTGATCCCCCGACATCAATCATGCCGCTTAAATAAAAGAGACCTCTATAATTAGGGTCTCTTTTATTTTTCCTTTTATCCGAACTGTCCCACGATTCTCAAAATATCAAATCCTTCTGCAAAAGATTTTTCCGCCAGCGCCCCGTGGCGGACCATAATGGAGCGGGTCAGTTCGGAGTTGAAGTAGTATCGGTCTTGATAGGTATCATATTGCGACAGGGCTTCTATCTTTTTATTGACATCTTCTTCAGTGACTTCAACCAGAAAATTAGGGAAGAAACCATAAGAAGAGCGGACAACATCAAAGCCGAGTACGGTAATTCCGCGGAACGCTCGCAAAGCCTCATCTGTCATTGTGTTGTGATCTTGATGCACATCCTGCTTGGAGTGGGTAAAGATCAGGTCAGGCTTGAATTCTTTGCGCAACTTGAGAAAATACTCGAGAATTTCTTGCCGTGAATCTGGGAAAATGCGTGTTGTGAACGGTCCCAAAACCACACTGTTTTCAGGAACGCCTAACACTTTCATAGCATCAAGATGTTCATTCTTAACTTTTAACAGGTCGGGGTTTTTCTGATTATCTGAAAGAGTGACACACAAGACAGCTGCATCCGTATTTTTTACAATGTGATGCAGGAATGCTCCGCATCCCAGTTCAATATCATCTGGGTGCGCACCGAGGAATAGGACTCGTTTGCCGAAGAAGTTCATAATGGAATCCGTAGGGGCGCAGTATTGCTACGCCCCTACAATAGATTATTTTGTTGCTAAAATCCCGCCAACGACCTTGGTCATCACCAATTTACCGTCGCGTTCAAGCCATTTTTGAGCAACGGCTGTGATCTTGCCGATCAGGGCTTCGTATTCATCCTTGCCGTTGAACATGGAAGTCCACAGTCTGCGGTCTTCGCTCAACGAAGCGCGGACGTAGTCAATGAACGGCGCAACTTCGGGGAATGTGAGGTGATTCTCGAACTTGTGCAGTTCGGTCTTGGCAAAGATACCGTCAATGGTGTTGAAGATGTCGCCCTTAAAGCGGGAGGAGCCGGGCATGGGCGGAATGGTCGCGTTAGTGGCTTCCTTGATGATGTCGTAGAACATTTGCTTGTTTTCAGGGAGCGGACCGGAGACGAAGAGTCGTCCGCCGGGCTTGAGGACACGGTGCGCTTCACCAAATGTAAATTTCAGGTCTGAGGCGTAGTAGATTGCGAAGGCGCTGGTGCAGAGATCGAAGGTATTGTCTTCGAACTTGAACTTCTCGTTGAAATCCAAAAACTGAAAGTCAATTTTTGAGCCGCGTTCTTTATTCTTGGCACGAGCCTTGTCAAGCAGTTCTTCAGAAAAGTCACCGCCGGTGATCTTGGCCTGACCCTTGGTGTAATCGTCGAAGAGGAAGCTGAGCTTTCCTGCGCCGCAGCCCACATCGAGAATGCTCATGCCCGCCTGAGGTTTGAGCAATTCGTTGGTCCAAACATCGATGTTGGCAGAGCCGTATTTTTCGTGAATGTCAATTCGCATTAAGAGGTCTTTACTGGGTTCCTGATAATCGATCTTCATTTTATCTCTCCTTGAAGTTGATGCTGAGATTATACCAAAATTCATTCACTGAATTTTGAAATGCTTATTTACGATTAATCCTGGAATAACTCATGTTAAAATGCTTGGCATTTGGAGTATACATGGCAAACAAGATTCAAGCAGTTAAAGGCACAAGAGAATTTTACCCAGAGCAGATGGCATTGCGAAACTTTATCTACAATAAAGTTCGTAACGCTGCACATGCTTTCGGTTATCAGGAATGGGATGCGCCGTTCATCGAGACCATTGATCTGTATGCGGCGAAATCGGGCGAGGAGTTGGTCAAGAAACAATCTTTTACCTTTGAAGACCGCGGTGGCGATTTTGTAACATTGCGCCCCGAACTCACGCCATCCTTAGCACGTATGATCGCGGCGAAACAAGGTGAATTGACCTTCCCAGTGCGATGGTGGTCCTTCGGTCCGTTTTGGCGTTATGAGCAGCCGCAAAAGGGACGCTCGCGCGAATTCTTTCAGTGGAATGTGGATATGTTGGGAGTCAACTCGCCAGAAGCGGATGCTGAACTGATCGCCGTTGGGGCAACGTTCTTGCGCTCGGTCGGACTCAGCTCGGAGCGGGCTCTGATCTATGTGAATAATCGTCGCCTGATGGATTCTGAATTTGACGCTTTGGGCATCGCTGCCGAAAAACGCCTCGATGTTTCAAATTTGGTAGATCGTCGTACCAAAATGGAGCCTGCCAAGTGGGATGCCAATGCCTTTGAGTTGGGATTGAATCAAACCCAGTTGGATGGTTTGAAGGATATTCTTGGTAATTTGAACCTTTGGAAAAAGAGTGACGAATTGACTCGTCTCTTTGCCGCGCTGGAAGCCTTGGGTGTGAAAGACTATGTCAAATTTGACCCGAACATCATGCGCGGACTGCTCTATTACACTGGCACCGTCTTCGAAGCCTTTGATGTGACCGGCTCACTGAAACGTGCCATCTTCGGCGGTGGGCGCTACGATAACCTCCTCGCCGATGTGGGCGGACAGCCTCTCTCTGGCGTAGGCTTTGCGATGGGTGATGTGGTGATTGGCATTATTTTGCAGGAAGCGGGGTTAGTGCCTGAGTATCAGCCGAGCCCAGCGCAGGTCTTGGTGACCGTTTTTGATGAGAAGCTGTGGATGCCTTCTTTTGCCCTTGCCGCAGAATTACGAGCCGCAGGCTTGAATGTGATGGTCTCGCCGGAGCCTACCAAGTTGCCGAAGCAGTTCAAATTTGCAGACAAGATGAAGATGAAGATCGCGCTGGTCTTGGGTCCTGATGAAGTAGAAAAAGGCTTGGTGGTGATCAAAAACCTTGTAAGTGGCGAGCAGGTTCAGGTTAAGAAAGAAGCGTTGGTTGAGTCTGTTTTGGGAATCTTGAAAAATGCCTGAGATTCGCCCCGTCACAAAAGAGAATTGGAAAGAACTGATCAAACTTAAAGTGAATGACGATCAGAAGCACTTTGTGGCGTCAAATTTGTATTCGATCGCTGAAGCTCAATTTGGCGAGACCATCCCTGGTGAAGGGCATTGGGACATGTTCCCGTATGGGATATACGATGAAGGCAAGCCGGTTGGCTTTTTGATGCTGAGTTACAACTATGAGTTTGCAAGATTTCAAGGTTTTATCCTGCGCTTGATGGTGGATGAGAGCGTTCAGGGAAAAGGCTATGGCAAGTTTGGCATGAATTGGATGCTTGAAAAATATCGTGCAGACGAGCGTGTGCGGGTTGTGGGAATCAGTTATGAGCCGAATAATGAAGTGGCGCGAAAGTTATATGCATCTTTGGGTTTTCAAGAGACCGGCGAGATCGTGGATGGGGAAGCTCTAGCCCTCTTGAAGCTGCGGTGAATTGTGGTAAAATATCGTCCGCTTTCATATGGCGGATGTAGCTCAATGGCAGAGCATCACACTGTGGCTGTGAGGGTTGTGGGTTCGAAACCCATCATCCGCCCCAAAAAGACCTGGTTCTTAATCTAGGTCTTTTTGTTTTAATATGATATACCCTGTGGAATAAAGGTTTTAATATCGGAGGACTTATGAAACAGCATTTGGTTGAACCTGGTAAGAAGATCAAGCTGGCAGATATCGACCCGCAAGATACGGGTAAGTTCAAGGGCGGTAAGGAAGAAGGGCTAAAAGAAATTGCAAAATTAAATGAAAAACTGCAGGAGCTTCAGGAGTTGCTTTATGCCGAAGGGAAGCATAAGGTTTTGGTGGTTTTGCAGGCGATGGATACTGGTGGTAAAGACGGCGCGATTCGACGGGTGTTTGACGGAGTCAACCCACAAGGGGTGAAGGTGGCAAGTTTCAAAGTGCCGACTGCGGAAGAAATGGCGCATGATTATTTATGGCGGGTTCATAAGGTGGTGCCAGCCAGCGGGGAGTTGGTTATCTTTAATCGCAGCCATTACGAAGATGTGCTGGTGGTACGAGTACATAATTATGTGCCAAAAGAGGTTTGGTCGAAGCGTTATGAGCAGATCAATGCGTTTGAGAAGCTATTGGCAGAGAACGGCACGACCATTCTAAAGTTCTTTCTTCATATTAATAAAGACGAACAAAAAGAACGCCTGCAAGCCCGACTGGATGACCCCTCCAAGCACTGGAAGTTCAGTGTAGGTGACCTTGCCGAACGTAAATTATGGGATGACTATCAGTCAGCATACGAAGATGCCTTGAGTAAGACCAGCACCGAACATGCGCCCTGGTATGTGGTGCCTGCCAATCGTAAATGGTACCGAGACTTGGTGATCTCTACTGTGCTGGTGGATACTCTCAAGGGATTAAAGATGAAGTACCCTGAACCCAAAGACGACCTGAGCGGGGTCGTGATCGAATAAGACCTCAAAAGGTGTAAAATAGCGCCCATGTCTAGAACAATTCATGTGCTTTTTCTCGCTGCCGAAGCTGACCCTTTTATCAAAGTTGGCGGACTGGGCGATGTTTCAGGGGTGCTGCCACGAGAGTTGCGCGCTCTTTCAAATGACGAACTGAAATTGGATGTGAGGTTGGTATTGCCGTATCACCCAGCGGTGAAAGCGGACAATCTGCGCCCAATCGAGATCTTTTCAATTCCACGTGGGGATTCAGAAGTTACCGTAGAAGCCTTTGAAACTACGTTTAATGGAATGCCGGTCTATTTCATTGGCGGTGAGCCGATCCATTCAAGCGGCTCGGTCTATTCTTTAGATGCCAAGCTCGATGCTGAGAAATATGCTTTCTTCTCAATGGCGGCTATGGAACTTCCCAAGCATATTAACTGGCAACCAGATGTTATTCATGCCAATGATTGGCATACTGCCTTGAGTTTATACGTCAACCTGACCAAGCGTTGGGAAGCGGGTGCCAAACATATTGCCAATGTGTTGACGTTGCATAATATGCCATTCATGGGGGCAGATATCCGCGCTATTCTTGAGCAATATCGCCTTCAATTAGCTCAAACTGACCTGCCAGAGTGGGCACGTGTGTTGCCCTTGCCATTGGGTCTTTGGGCGTCTGATGCGATCGTGGCGGTCTCGCCGGGGTATGCGGGCGAGGTGCTCACCGAAGAATTTGGGTGCGGGCTGAATGAATTTATGTCCCTGCGCAAAGAAACCTTGAGTGGTATTTTGAACGGCATTGATATCGTTTCATTTGACCCAGCTACCGATAAGTCTATTAGTGTCAATTACAACCTCGATACATTGGAACGACGGGTTGAGAATAAAGAATTATTGCAAGAAAAGTTGGGGCTCAAACGCGACCCGAATATTCCATTGCTTGCCATCATTTCGCGTATGGATGTTCAAAAAGGCGTAGACCTAGCTTTTACCGCGCTCAAAAATATGAAGCGTATCGACTTCCAAGCCGTTATTCTTGGAACCGGTGACCCGAAATTGGAAGAAGCGGCTCGAGAGCTGCAAAATCTTTATCCAGATAAGATCAAAGCCGAGTTAAGATTCGATGCGGCACTTGCCCGTCAGATTTATGCCGGCACCGATATGATCCTCATGCCATCACGCTATGAACCTTGCGGGCTTGCGCAGATGATCGCGATGCGCTACGGTTGTGTGCCCGTGGTGCGGGCGGTGGGTGGGCTGAAAGATACAGTCATCCCAAATGAAACCGGTTTCGTTTTTGAAAAAGCGCATCATATGTCTTTGGTTAGTGCAGTTAAAGCCGCATTGAAAGTGTACCCAGACCGCGAAAAGTGGACCGCCTTACAACGTAACGGTATGGCAAAAGATTTTGCATGGGAAGCTTCAGCGCGCGAATATTTAAAACTCTATCAATCGTTGGTGAAATAAAATGGCATTCAAACGTTCTTCTGGAATTCTTCTTCATCCAACCAGCTTGCCGGGTCCATATGGCATTGGCGATCTTGGTCCGCAAGCTTTTCGTTTTGTCGATTGGCTTGCCTCTACAGGCTCTAAGATTTGGCAGATCCTTCCGTTGGGTCCTACGGGCTATGGTGATTCACCGTATCAATGTTTTTCTGCGTTTGCGGGCAACCCGTACCTCATTAGCCCAGATGATTTACTCGCCGAAAACTTGGTGACCGAAGAAGACCTCGTGGAACTTAAAGAACTTCCCGCTTCAAAAGTGGACTTTGGCTTGTTCATACCGAAAAAGCTTGATCTTTTGGCGAAGGCTTTTCAGCGCTACCAAGCCGACCCCGAGCCTTTGCGTGATGCCTTCAATTATTTCTGCGCCGAAAACGCCTACTGGCTTGATGACTTTGCGCTCTTCATGGCGCTGAAAGAAGCTAATGGTGGCGGCGCATGGAACGGCTGGGACCCCGCCTTGCGTACTCGTAAAAAGACCGCACTCACCAAAGCAAAAAAAGAACAAGCCATTAATGTCGAACGTTTTTCGTTCTATCAATTCCTTTTCTTCCGCCAGTGGACGCGCCTGCGCAAATACGCCAACGAGAAGGGGATTCAGATCATGGGCGATATTCCTATCTTCGTCGCTTACGACTCAGCAGATGTATGGGCAAACCCCGATCTATTCTTCTTGGATGAGGCGGGTAATCCCACTGTTGTGGCGGGTGTACCACCTGATCTTTTCTCAACTACAGGTCAATTGTGGGGGAATCCGCTTTATAACTGGAAGGTTCACAAAAAAGATGGCTACGCTTGGTGGCTTTCACGCGTCCGCGCTTTATTGCAGACCGTAGATATTCTGCGCTTTGATCACTTCCGCGGTTTTGCGGGCTATTACGAAATTCCCGCTTCTCATACCACTGCTGAACACGGCCGCTGGGTTCCGGGTCCTGCCAAGGATTTCTTCCGTGCTGTCGATGAAGATCTCGGGAATGGCGTGATCACCCCTGGAACTGGTTTGCCTATCGTGGCTGAAGACTTAGGCGTGATCACTCCTGATGTTGTTGAGTTATTGAATGCCTTTGATCTGCCTGGCATGAAAGTTTTGCAATTCGCATTTACAGGTCCTGAAAACCCCTTCTTGCCGCATAACTATGTTCCCAATTGCGTTGCCTATACGGGCACACACGATAACAACACCGCCAAAGGTTGGTATGCTGATGCCCCTGAAGCCGAAAAAGATTTTGCCCGCCGTTACCTTGCCGTAGATGGGCATGACTTCTCATGGGATTTGATTCGTGCGGTGTGGCGGTCTGTTGCAGTCTTTGCCATCGCTCCTATGCAAGATGTGCTTGGACTGGGCGGTGAAGCCCGTATGAACTTCCCAAGCCGCCTTGGTGGTAACTGGGAATGGCGCATGTCCGAAAGCGATTTCCGCGAAGACCTCGCTGCCGGTTTACGAGAATTAAACTGGATGAGCTTGAGATAAAGAAGAAACCGCCTCATTTGAGGCGGTTTCTTCTTACAAGTAATCTGTGTTTTGCTAAGTGCACACGCTTTATTATCACATCTTAAATAAACCGTATTTTAATATGCAATAAATTGCTCTAAATCCGTCTTTCCAACCTATTTTTTTCCCTTCTTCATAGGTTCTTCCATAGTAAGAAATACCAACTTCGTAAATTCGAATGTTAGGGATTCTTGCTATTTTTGCAGTGACCTCTGGCTCAAAGCCGAAACGCTTTTCTTCAAGTTTTATACTCTTTAGGTGCTCTGAACGAAAAAGTTTGTAACAGGTTTCCATATCAGTAAGATTTAAGTTGGTGAAGATATTTGATAGACCTGTTAATACATATTTGTTGCCTATTGAATGCCAGAAAAAAAGTATTCGGTGAGGCTTGCCACCTACAAAACGCGAGCCATATACCACGTCAGCGTAATCGTCTATAATCGGCTTTAGTAAGATGTTGTATTCATTGGGGTCGTATTCTAGATCTGCATCTTGTATTATTATGAAATCCCCCGAAGCCAGTTCAATACCTTTGTGTAGAGCAGCCCCTTTACCTTGATTGTGTGGAAGGCTAAATAAATGCATATCCTCATCAGGATGAGCATTTATATATTCATTTATTACTGTCTCTGTAGCATCCCTTGACGCATCGTTGACGATGATAATTTCTTTTTTTATATCGCTTATCAGCTGAACTTCAAGTATCTTGTTAAGAATTTGATGGATGGTTTTTGCTTCATTGTATGCAGGGATAACTATAGATAACTTCATGAACTGAATTCCTTGAGTATTTTTTCATTGAAAGCTTTTGTATATGTGAGTAGCCCTTAATTGAGAACAAAAGAGCGCCCAGCTACACACCTTCAAGAAAATTATTATAAAACAAATCAATGAAAAAAAGTAAATCAAGTGTGTCGATAAAACCCCAACTTTGTGTCCAAGTAGCTTAACTGTCCATTAGGGAACAATCCCTCTCTCGTGGACCGACCTTATCCACCCAACCAGCTTGTCTTGGACGACAGTCCAGGGAGAAAGGCTGAGTCTTTCCCATATGTCCGAAGGACAGAAGAGGTCAGGTAGTATCTTACTGCACACTTTGTTAGGCATTTTTCTTTTTAGCAAACGTTTTGTCGGAATGGGTAACGTACTCCATTAAAAATTGCCTTCACGGTTTTTGTCTTTTCAGAATCAATTTCATAATATCCCTTTAGAAAAGCGACATATTCTTCCCACAGATCAGGGCGATTCAAATCAAAGAGATCGAAGAAGTGTTGCCCGTAGTGTTCCCATACCACTGCATGTAATCTTGCAAAAATCTCTGAAGATGACCAATCTTTGCCTCTTCTTGATTCGATAAACTCCTCTTCAATTCTAGAACGTCTTAATTCTATCGCTTTTTCAGGAGAAAGCCCATCTAAAAAAGGCAATAATGTTTTTGAAGTGAATCCATGCCAGCAATGACATTTTTTACCGTTCCATTCCATGACATCTTCATCTGTGGGCGCGTGAAGCCTTCCGTATGTGACAGAAAATTCAAGGGGATCGAAAGGTCTATCTCGGTTGCACCAAATTCTCAATTTGCACTGGTTAGATTGATAAAGAATAATTGCCGAATTGTTGGAACCTAAACCAGAATAGGCTAACTTAAAGCCTCTATTTTCTGGCTTTAGGTATGTTCCAATTACTTCGAAAATTTTAGGAAACTCAACTTTGAGAACATATTCGTTGCTGTTTTGTAAAGTCATTTTATACTCCCTAATTGATTTATGTTGTGGGTTGAACTGTCCAACGGTTTGCGTTACCTGCGCTGGGGCGGGGACGGCGAAGCCGTCCAACCAGAAAATGCTAAGGCGTAGGAAACTGCTTGAGATTACCGCAGAATCCCCAGCGTCAGGTGCACGCTTTGTTGGCACGCTTTTGACTTTAAGACTCGCCTATGCAGTAAAGGGTTTCATTTCACGGCAACGAGGATAATTTTGGCAACCGTAAAACTGCTTTCCTTTGTGTTCACCTTGCGATACTGTTCGTAAAACCATTGGAATACCGCATTTGGGACAAATTGGTGTTGAACTCTCTTGCTTTACTGTTTCTGGCTGCGGTGGGGCAGTCGAAGGGCTAATCTTGTCTTTTAAGAGTGGCGCAATTTTCGCCGCAACTTCTCTCGTATTGTACTCTCGCTGAACGGGCAAGCGCAATAATGGTAAGCCTGCAACCTGGAAAACCTTTTCAACAAAATCATCACGCTCTTGCCTGTCATCTCGCTGATGACTGGAATCGTCCAACTCGATTCCAAGTAAGGGTTTCATTGTGACGGAATCACAAACAAGAAAATCCAAATGCTTTTGAGCGATTCTGCTGAAATAAGTCATATTTTCATTTGGGCGAGACACAAAGAAAACATCAGCCAATCTTACTTTTGATTGAATTGTTAACCTTGTGCCACCGAGCGAGGAAAGGATTTTGTAAAATGAAAATTCAGCGGGTGAAAGAAAATCATCACGAACTCGATAGGGGAGTGCTTCGGGGGCAATTGGTTTAACTGAGGAAATCGAATCGTTTTGAGAATTATAGTCACTTGCTTTGAAAATAGTCTTTGTCGTTTTGCGACCCAAGAAGGGGAAAATGATGCTCAAACAACCTTGCTTCTGCTTTGTTCGTGTTGCCATAATCTAATTTTATCTCCACCAAAATTACTTTATTTTGCAAAGGGCTTGCCAACGGTTTGCGTTACCCGCGCTGGGTCGGGCGGCGGAACGCCGTCCGACTGGGAAAATGTTGAGGCGAGAAAAATGCTTGGAATCGCGCCAGAATCCCCAGCGTCGGGTGCACGCTTTGTTAGGCACACTGCCTATTGAAAAGAACGATGGCTATTAAAAAGGTAGCCAACCTTAACCCGCATGAAGTTTTACAAAATTCTCAAACTCATTCCGCTGTTCTTGGCTGATTTGTTTGTAATCATATAACCATTCAATTGCTCGAAGTATATGCCACTCGTCCAAATTTATCCATTCCCAAGCCATCATTGGGAAATTGAGCCAACCTGCTGTTTGCCATGCCAACCTTCGCATTTCAAAGATTTCTTGTTCAGATTTTCCACGCCTGCGAAGTTCATCCAAACATCGTTGATGATAAACGTGAGAATGCTCTGTGTCTAAAATCTCCTCGCAAATAATTTCCCAATTTGATGATTTTGAAAACGTAAGGCGACTATCCCTTTCCAAAGTTTCATCTGGAAAATCAGAGCTCTGTGGCGGGAATGGTTTTGCTAAAATTTCTTCACAAATATTTTTCCAAGTCGTAAAGTCTTGCTCTCTTGAAAGATGATGAGGGGAATCACTCTTTTTTTCTTTCAGAAAAAGATTAGCCAAAAACGAACGCATATTTTGGAATTGAGTATTCACTGAGTCTCGATTACTTTACTGTTTTGCACGGGTGTGCCTAACGGATTGCGTTACCTGCGCTGGGGCGGGGGCGGGGACGGCGAAGCCGTCCAACCAGAAAAAGGCTAAGGCGTGTGAAAATGCTTGGGATGTGCGCAGACTCCCCAGCGTCAGGTGCACGCTTTGTTGGGCGGCGATGTTTTACCAAAGCTTCGGGGGATGAAATAACAAACATCATTCTTCATTCTAGTTTATCTGAAATTAGCAACTGTTGCTGTATCAAGACTTCAGCTATACATTTTTTCAGTCTCTTGAGAGTTTCCTGTTATTTTCAGAAATACCCACTGGGTCTATCGCCTGGTCCGGAAAGAGGATGAGGATTACTATTTGCTTCAACAATAAGTGGCGAAGAGATAGCGATTACTATTATTGAGAAAAGCAAGATACCAATAATTTGCGTTCGATGGACGATTATCCAAGGCGAGTAAAATGATTCTCCAATATTGAGTATCAAAATAGTTAGAGGAATGATAAGGATTGAAACAAGGAATACGATTCGTCGCTTTGTTTTTTGTGCAATTTGATTTCTTGTTTCAATGATTTTATCTTTGTCTATGTGGTTATTTATCCGTTTTCGCCTTCTTGACATTTTCGACTCTCAATCATTTCTGTTGAAAATTACTGAAACATTTTACTTTTGTGCCAACGCCCAACGGTTTGCGTTACCTGCGCTGGGGCAGGGACGGCGAAGCCGTCCAGCCAGAAAAATGATAAGGCGTAGGAAACTGCTTGAAATTGCCGCAGAATCCCCAGCGTCAGGTGCACGCTTTGTTGGGCGGCGGTTATTGGGCAGAACTTACCATATGAAGCGACTATATAATCCTTATGATAAATTTTCACACAAAACTAATTAATAGAAATAATGAAGCAAAAACTTGAGAAGATATTTAATCGGCGCATTTTTGTCAACCAGAATAACATTCCGTAAAAATTAAGTTGTTGGATATTAACTCTTTTTAGTTTCTTTTGAAAAAAGAACATATAGCAGAGCCACCTGAGCCATAAGGCTGAGTATATCTGTAGACCAATTGAATATTTCTTGATTGTATCCTTGATGTAACAGGGAATAGAAAGCGCCGAAAAAGACTAGAATGCTTCCGATAGATACAAAAAGGAATGTTGCGAATGCAAATAAAATAAGTGAATACTTTATAGGATTTTTCTTGAGTTGTAATATTGATAAGATAATACCAATTGAGTTAATTAACCACCCCCCAACCATTGAAGGATTTTGAGTAAAGAACAACCAAATATCAATTTTCATTTCTCCCATGTAATAGATTCTCCTATATATCTGAATTTGGATGCGTTTATTAGTGAAGCCGCCCAACGGTTTGCGTTACCTGCGCTGGGGCGGGGACGGCGAAGCCGTCCAGCCAGAAAAATGAAAAGGCGTGTGAAACTGCTTGAGATTTGCGCAGAATCCCCAGCGTCAGGTGCACGCTTTGTTAGGCGCATTTTATGAACACCAGATTCTTTGGCTGTGAATGGCGAATTCACTTAAACAACCAACGAAAAATAATGTATCCTATCATCGTAGCCGCAAAGAGTCGAATCGCTATCCAGCCTGCCTGCCTCCACAGATATTCTTTTTCATTCCAATTGCTGAGAATAAGCAGGTTGTTATTACCGTGTATGGTCTTTGAACCATCCTTGAAATCTATATTACCAGTGACAAAAACATCATCGCCCGCCATGAGATGATTTTCAACTACGACAATACCGCTACGCTCATTAAATTCGTTAAACTCTGCACCCATTTTTCGGACAGCATTCATAATTTTGCTGTCCATAGTTTTATATCGGAAAGGGTTTCCCATAAAACCATTCTGCCACTTTTTTGCATTGAAGTCATGCAGTAATAAATCCGCCTTTTCGGGATATACACATATTTTTTCTCCGCCAGACGAGATTATAAACGGTGTGTCGGATGTTTTCTCGAAAATTTTTCTTGTACTTCTGCGTGTATTGACATGTACTTGAATCTGCCAGAACGCGCATACGGTTTGTGTTAGAGGACTTTTGACGGTATCTTGCTCTACCATGCCAAGTAGTTTTTCAGGAACTTCAGAAGAGAAGAAATTGTCATCCAGTGGGCTGGCTTTCAAGATGTGGACGATATTTCTGATAGATGAATAAGAAAACGCAAGCCCAACGACGATGGATAGGATAAAAAAATATAGCATGGGATGAGTCCTATGAAATGTGTAGACCGAAAGCGGACGATAAAATTGTTGAAGGTATGCGCCTAACGGTTTGCGTTACTGGCGGGTGGTGAGAAAAATGCTTGAGGTGTAGAAAAAACTCGAAGCGAGAAAACTGCATATAAGCCGCCGCAGAACCACCCGTCCAGTGCACGCTTTGTTAGTTGCGATCAAGCCTGAAGAACTCGCTGGCAGAAAAAGAACACACCGCCGAACAGACTGACAGGATTTTTACACAGAAACAAGCATTTGGCAATAACACTGGCAAACAAACGCCACGGATACCAAAACCCTGGCAAGCAAAACCTGAGAACAATTTAAAAATGATATTGCTGAAAAGCTGAACTTTAGTAAACCAACCTGAGAACATTATGTAAAACCATTACCAAAGAAACTACGCCAATTTCGAGTGCCTACAAAATTAACCATGAACACAGCAAGAAAAAGGAACTATAACCAAAGTGACTTGACGAAAAGAATCGCCAACAATGGCGAAACAAAATTAACCCAAACTTTGCACAATGGTGAAAACGATAATTGAAAAGACCAGATTAAATTTGAAAACTGATAAATTGAGAAATAGAACCAAAGTGAAAGAAGAACTTCCCCAAAGCCACCGCTAAAAAGTTTTCTTTTGCCACACGAAACAACTTTACTGAATGCGAGAAATGTTTTGCACTTGGTTTTCTGCGAAGCAACTAACGGTTTGCGTTACCTGCGCTGGGGTGGGGACGGCGAAGCCGTCCAACCAGAAAAATGACAAGGCGCAGAAAACTGCTTGAGATGTGCGCAGAATCCCCAGCGTCGGGTGCACGCTTTGTTAGCCCGCGTTTATGGTTGCCCAAGTATAAATGAAGAAAGTACAAATTTTTCATCTTGCGGTGTTCCATGATGCCTGTAAGAATGCTCCACAAAACCGATGCCTTTGCAAAAAGTATCTATTGATGTGTCTGGATTTGTAGCAGTTATGAATACGTAACAATTATCTAATTCCCCATAAGGTGTAGTAACATTTTCAATAGGTTGGGCTAACATTTCATAATCAAAGCCAGAAAATGCTTTCCATTTCATATTATCTTCAAGAGGATATTGATAAATTTTCATGTTACCTTCAAAAACTCCATCTCCTGAAACTGTGTATTCAAAACTCCCTGAGCGCCTCCAAACTTGTTCTGGTGGAGTTGGTTTTAAATCTTTTTGTATCGTAAATATAATCTTTCCATCTGCTTCGATTTTTTTATTAATAACTTTTTCTGTGATGGTTCCTTTCCAAGTAAGCAACTTCATATAATCGTTCGGGTCTTGATAAGAAATTTCAGCAGAATATTCCCAGGTTGTTCCTAATACAAGTGGAAAATCAGCAAGAATTAGGGGAAATGGTACAGGCGTCGAAGATGGTAAAGGTGTTTCCGATGCTTGAATTGTGGGAGTTGCTAAATCTGTATTAGTTGGTGATGGGGTAATAGTTGATAGGGGCAAGGTCTTAATATCTTCACTTGTTCCAGTACAAGCCGATAGCATGATTGTCAAAAAGATAGATGAGATGACATAACGCATTCTTGAAACTCCCATTGCGCGAGCGGGCTAACGGTTTGCGTTACCTGCGCTGGGGCGGGGACGGCGAAGCCGTCCAGCCAGAAAATTGATAAGGCGTAGGAAACTGCTTGAGATGTGCGCAGAATCCCCAGCGTCAGGTGCACGCTTTGTTGGCTTGCCTTTATGGATGTAAGACTCAAAGCCTGTAAACCAAAACTGCCGCCAACCACATTAGATTTTATACCACCGTTCATTTTTACAAATTTATCTAAAGCCTTTTTTCAATAGCAACCGCAAGGTTTTCCATTAGTTCTTTATCTCGCTCAAAGTCAAAACCGATTGAGTCGAGTTGTTCTTGTGGATATGACCAGGGCAAACCTTCACGTAATTCTATCGGTTCGTCAAGATAACGAGGAACGATATGAGAATGTAAAACAGGCTCAAGATTTCCCAAAGTTGCGTAATTTATTCGATAGGCATTTGTCGCTTCTAAAATGGCGTCACCTATAATTACCATGTCACGCAAGTATTGTTCTCTTTGCGGGATTGTCAAAGAATTCAGTGTCTCAGTAACGGGGTCTGACTGAAGAATGCAGTACCCACGAAATAATTGAATATTGGCTAGGAATACCCACCCAGATGGGACTTTGCAAACGACAGTCGGGTTTGTTCCGTTTCGTGCTGTTTCAATGCGTTCAATGTATCTGGGTTGAGACATCGTTGATTTATTCCTGTGTAATTTTAGCGCGGGGCAAGCCGAACGGTTTGCGTTACCTGCGCTGGGGCGGGGACGGCGAAGCCGTCCAGCCAGAAGAATGATAAGGCGTAGGAAAATGCTTGAGATTGCGGCAGAATCCCCAGCGTCAGGTGCACGCTTTGTTGGGTGGCGTGCTGTTGTGCAAGACGCACTGGCTGTTAAACAACCTGCCCGCAAAGAACTTGAAAAAAATGACAATCTTTAAAACCTGATACGCTATTAAGGATTGATTTCTAAATAAACATTCTTGAATTCGATATCATCTAAATTTTCTATGAAACCTTCTCTGCCTGACTCGACAAATATTTGAATGGTATTTTTGCCTTCGCGAAGAAAAGACCGATCTACGGGAATAAAGACAGTTTTTTCGTCCATCGTCTCATCGCTATAATAACGATTTAAATAATCGAAGAAAACTCCATTGATAAAAATTTTGACGCCAGAATTTTTCTCATCAGTATCAATACTTTTTGCTGTAATATAAAAAGTTGCGCTTTTTGGCAGGTAGGGTAAATCAATTTCTTTCACAAAAGGATTGCTTTCAGGCGATGGATGTGAAAATGGCGTTGCTCCTACTATTTTTCCATCTTGGATAACCGTTACGGCTTCTACATTCCCTATGTGATAGTAATCCTCCTGAATTTGTATTCTCATTGGCTCCCCAGAGGATGACTGCTTCGATTTGGAATTAGAAATTAAGGTAACAATTATTCCACCTGACGCTAATATAGCTAATATAACAGGCAGAATTATTTCCTTTGCCCAAAAATGCCTTTCTTTTGTCGATAGCTGACTATTTATTGACCGACGTTTCTTGTTCATAGAATATGTTACCTATACTTATACAACTTTCTCCATTTCATTGATTGCTGCTTGCATTTCTAATATGGTCTGAAACCGATTATTGGGATTAGGCTGAATAGTTTTAGCAATAAAATCTTTGAAGTACAGGAATAAGGTTTCTGATATTCCAGAATATTGAACTTCAACCAAATCAATATTTAATGACCCTTGTTTCTTTAGATGGAGACTTTTGTTTCGCAATTCAGAATCTAATTGTCGAAAATTACCAAACAATTCTTTTCGGTGTTGAAAATCAAGTCTAAGTATATGTTGTTCTGTTGCAAATTTATATTTTTCGTATAAATCTCGGAAGCGGTCGCGAAGCGTTAGCTCAAATGGTTCAAATCCCGTAAGCAACCAATACAGTATACCTCCTACTGAGTATATATCACTTCTGCCATCTGCTACCCCGCTCCCGTCATGGTCTTCAGGTGCAGCATAGAAAGTACTTGAACCAATGACACGATGGAGGCTTAGTAATGTGCTTGTCGCTCGTCGTTCAGTAAAATCATCGCTGAATTTTGTGCTTGTCTCATTAAAAATGCCATTCAATTGTTCAAGAATCAATTCTTTTTTGCTCTTTGTTAAAGTAAAGTCACATACACGATATTTTGGATTATCTTGAAATACAAGAATGTTTTGTGGTCTTACATCTCTGTGTATTAGCCCTGCTTTATGAATTGACTCTAAGCCCATACCAATTTGTTTCAGTATCGTAATTATCTCGTTCGGAGATATATCATCTTGCTTGTGTTCCAGATAAGATTCCAAGTTGCCTTGATTTGCATATTCCATTTGATACGCAACTATTGATTTTTTCTTCTTTTTTTCACTTTCTCTTTGGATGAATATTAGGTCTTCTGAAAAATCCAAAATACCTATTACGCATTCCTTGGACTCAAGGCTGTTATAAGTTTTCCATTCTTCTTTACCGACATCAATCTGGCTATTGCTCCCCAATAAGTCAGTTGTCATAAATTTAAAGGCTGTGACGCTTCCGTTTTCTTTGTCAATTGCTTGATAGACTATTCCTCCACTTCCTTCACCTAGATAGTTTTGGATTTGATATTTTCTACCATTAAATAAAAGTTCAAGTGAATGAAGAGGGTCAATTTCTATTGCTCCAAATAATCCAGTAGCAATAGAAATACCACTGCCCATTTTATGAATTGGAGGTACTGTTAGACCTTTTTGTTTAACTAACTGTACACCTATCGGATATTGTCTTCCAGGCAAACAATCACCTTCCAAGATGAGAGGGGGAATTGACATTTTAGGTTCACATACAATTACATATCTACCTGGCTTTATGTCAAAATAAGTTTGATTATCTCCCTCACTAGCTTTTGGTAAGGTAATTTGCTCAACAATTGGTCCTACGATGAAAAAATCCACAGCACATTCTTGAATGTCATTTTTCAAGACCAACAAAACAGGACCTTGTACTTTGTATATCTGGTTTTTGTCGTCTCCCAGTGGTTGAATTGTTTTTTTGTAAGCCAATTTCAGGAAATCTGCTCGCGCACGTGTCATTGTTGCCCTAGCTTTTTGAGGTAGCAGATCATTTCTGATGATTTCGTTTAATGTGTCACAAAAGGAACTAGCTTCATACAGCAAGTTTTTCTCGCGCAATAACCCAATTAACATTTCAAAGTAGAAAAAGTTCAATTGCGTAAAATCAACTTTTTTATTCAAGACGATTTTTTGCGCGTTCATTTCTTTTTGATCATCTAGGCTTGGTGCTGAAATTGAATACTTTATCCAGTCGCTAATTCGTCTTTTTTCCAACTCAATATTTAGACTCAATGTATCAAGCCTGTTTTTGAGCCAATCTACACGTTTTAGCGTTTCAAGTACTTCAAATTCTTCTGCGTCATATAAATTGTATAAATCTTCATCAAACCCCCACTCTTGAGAATTAAAAAATTGAAATTGTTTACTTATGTCAAATATCTCTTGTCCTTCTAATTCATCGGGGGGCACAAAAAATATGTTATTTTCCCACTTAGACAACTCAAATCCACGAGATTGTTTCGGCTTTGATGGGCGCGGCTTTGAATTGATCTTTTCTATGATTTTTCTGGATGCCTTGAGTCTGTCAATTGCTTCATTGTATTCCGTTTGTAAATCCAGTTCTTTATCAAATTCCAAAGCCTCACGGCTATAATTTGGATTTTGAGGCTGTAGTAAATATAACAAATGACGCAGGTCGCTTTCATGGCGAATATGATGTTTCTCAATTGCTTCTGTAATAAAATATGTCGACAAAAGTACAGAAATCCTTGGACCGAGCGAAAAATAAGAAGAGTTGATGAAATCTTGAACGAATGTTTTATATGATTTACACCTTTTCGTTATTGTCTTTAATAAGCGGACTAAATCATTATTTAATTGATTTGACGTAATAATGTCAATCTCATTTGTGGTTTTTCCAAGACTGGTTAAGTAGGCAAATAGTCGGCGTTTGTAAACTTCTTGGTTTTCCCCCATAATCGCTTCGAATAATGATCCTTTGTCTAACCCTATTTTTGCAATTAATTTTACTTTGACTTTATAGATAATATCAACAACGGCTTGTCGTTTAATTTCGATGTTGTATTGATTCGGAGTCCCTTTTATAAAGAGAAATCTTTTTCGCCCACGAATTGCCAACTTGAGTATCTTTATGGATTTGATGTTTATCCCAAGAGGATTAGAAGCCTCTTTTTCCGCAATTGACAACGCATCTTCTTCATTAAATGCCTTTACAGTTACAACTTCTTGACCTGCTTGTGCGAGTTCAATCTTGTTTAGTATTCTGCCTTCTTCTGGCACTTTAAGAGCAGCCTCTGTGAAAGCGTCATAGGCTGTATCTCCCACACACCTAATTGAAATTGGTTTCCCATCTGAAATAAATATTTTTGATATGAGTAGATAGCCTTCAGGAATCTGTGATCTTAATTTTTCCTCTGCCGCGTCGAGAGAATAGTCTTCGATTTCAATAGTGTCTTTTTCCATATTTCAATTCCATACCTAACATTGAAAGATCACGATTTTTTACGAAGTTTCATAGCGATCAAAACCGCCATAAAACGGTCAGCAGTTTTGTGAGCCAGCCACCCAACGGTTTGCGTTACCCGCGCTGGGGCGGGCGGCGGAACGCCGTCCGCCTGGAAAAATGATAAGGCGTAGAAAAATGCTTGGAATCGCGCCAGAATCCCCAGCGTCGGGTGCACGCTTTGTTGGGCAGCCTGGGTTATGCGGACGAATGAAATTACCTCAACCTGAACCATGATTTTTATGTGTTGGAAGTGTAGCAGATTTTACAGAAAATCAATAACGAACTTTTGTACAGACTCTTTATGCGTGGTCTTTCCATAATTTACGAGCGTCTTCCCGACTTAATAAGGTTATTTCTTGCAAATCAATCTTTACAAGTATCTGGTCTGTATCCTGTAGGTCGAAAATGATTAGACCTTGTTTTCTATGAACCTGTTTTACTTTGTGCGCTATGTCGCCAATGTATACCCCATAAATATTGAACATAGTCCAGATAACCTCTAGTTCGTCAGTAGAGATTTGATTCCACATTTCAGAATCCCGTTTCAACTCTTGTTCAATTCTAGGGCGGCAATCAGAACCACCTATTTTTACTCGTAGGCTTACCTCATCTGTGATTGGTTTATGGCAAATATGACACTGTTTATTGTTCAACGACTTCCATGCAGGACCATCTGCGTGGCGGTAAGTCTTATGTCCTCCAGCATACTTTAGTAGTTCATCCCATGATAGCGAAGATAAATATTGACGTCTTTCTTCTTCGCTCATCTGATTAATATCAATATCTTTCATCACTATACCTTTGTGAAGGCTGCCCAACGGCTTGCGTTACCTGCGCTGGGGCGGGGACGGCGAAGCCGTCCAGCCAGAAAAATGATAAGGCGTGTGAAACTGCTTGAGATTGCCGCAGAATCCCCAGCGTCAGGTGCACGCTTTGTTGGCTGGCGTTTATGCAATAAGACTCTCATTTAATTTTGAATACCGCATACCGTTCTTCATAAATGCCATTTGCAATTCTACCTGTTCTTGTATAAACCCAATAAATATCTTGCTTATCAATGGGAACTGCATAAACAAGACGACAACTGAAAGACTCATTTTTTTCAAAACCATCCAAGACGTGTTCGTCATTACATTGTCTTTGGTCAAACTCGTCTAAATCCCAAATGTAATTGCCATTCTGAAAATACTGTAACTGAGATTCGACTTCTGGATTTACTCCATATTGAATTTCGTCTGAAATACTTTTTCCCGAAAATTCTACAAACCAATATTCCCGCGCGCCAGATGTGTATTCAACAGGCTTTATGAAACCTGTATCGTTTAATGTAATCTCTACCCCAAAAATATTGCTTTTTTCACCAACCTGTAACACATCTTCAGGATTTATCGGCACTGCATGAGCGCCATCACCAAAAGCAACTATGCTGTCGTCGGTTGCAATCAAGGTTGCTAGTTGATTGTCCCAGTTTTTTGAGGCGCTTTGGGACACAAGGTTGATGGAGATGTAAAGAATAAGGAGAAAACCTCCGCAACCCAACATAGTCCATTGAATAGCTTTTGTTTTCTTAGACATAATTTTTCAGCGAAGCCAGCCAACGGTTTGCGTTACCTGCGCTGGGGCGGGGACGGCGAAGCCGTCCAGCCAGAAAAATGGTAAGGCGTGTAAAACTGCTTGGGATGTGCGCAGAATCCCCAGCGTCAGGTGCACGCTTTGTTAGCCCGTTTTTGCTTGAAGGCGTATTCATTTTTGTGTTGCTCATAATCTAATCCTGAATAAATAAGCAATTATGGTTAATCCAGTAAAGAGTTGACTCTTACGGTTGTTCTGTTATTTGTCCATCTTGATTTATAAGCAATGTTTTATCATATACTATCTGAAATGTACTACTAAGATCATTATTTCGCGCACCTTGATTGATTTGCCCTTCCCTATCTTGCCAAATTACAAGTTCATTTCTTTTGATTTCAAACCCCCATCGATACCCAGTCTCATTATTTTTCAGAGTAAATCTAACACGATTTTGTGTTCCCGCTAAGAAGTAAGATGTGACATCTACCCAACCCGAGTCCTCTGAATACCCAATGGTGGCAATTAGCTGGTCATTAACATATACTGTGCCAATGTCATCAATGTTATACACCCGAACATACCAATTTATTGGCTCCAGGGTTTTAGTAGGTAAAGGTGCTTGGGTTACAGTTGGCAAATATCCCGTTGAGATAGATGTATTTATAGGTGAGAAAATTTGGCTTGGCGGAATCATTGTCACTGCTAAAGATGGGGCAGGAGCTATACCTTTTTCAATAATTGTATTTGCTATGAGGAAAACTCCAGTTAGACAAGCTGCAATAATTGCAAAAATGCCTGTAATGATTGCGACTGTTACCTCAGGAGATTTTGAAGGAGACTTTGAATCTTTTGATTGTGTCATAAATGCTCCCATGTATACTATTTCCCAAGACTTGGATTAGCTGTTGTGAAAGGAACGGGCTAACGGCTTGCGTTACCTGCGCTGGGGCGGGGACGGCGAAGCCGTCCAGCCAGAAAAAAGCTAAGGCATAGAAAACTGCTTGGGATGTGCGCAGAATCCCCAGCGTCAGGTGCACGCTTTGTTAGCCCGTAGCTATGTAGGGGCATACTTACTCAATAACTATGTCAACGATTTTGTTTGTGCCGCTTTTTTGTAGTAAATAGAAAAACGGGATTTTTTCACAACCAATCTCTTCGTAAGTAAGACCTGATGTATGAATTATTTCCAAAAAAACTGGTATGTTTAGTATAAGATACACATATTGATAGTCGTGAGTCTTCTTAAATTGATTAGATTTATTTTTCTTTTTCTCTTTTTGGCTTTTTGTGGCGTGCGAAATGTAAGCCGTTTCAACCTCAGTTTCTTTTTCTGATAAGGTTTCTTCCATATCATCTTCCGCAATATTGATGTTGTTGCTGCGATGTCTCCAATGAAAGTTTTGACTTAATTCAGTTAATTGTTTGCGAACTTCACCTCCGAAACTTCTGCCGTCAACAAATAACACGGAGTTGCTTATTCTATAATCTCTAAAAACGACTTTTAACGCGTGTGCAATCTGGTTTGCTAATTGATACATCAATTCTCTTGTGACTTGTGTAGATAATATAGGCTTTGTATTCCATAATCTTTTTAACAATATGGTATCAAGTCGAGATGATAAATCCATCTTTTTTGTCACGGCTTTTAGGTATTCATCTGCATTTGGCAACATTTTTGCGACTAAAAATATAATTTCAGACCATTGCCTATGATGAAAATGTACAGTAATAAGACTTAACTCTTTTCTGTTGTCTACTATGTACAATGCCGTTAGATATTCTTGCAGCGTTAGGTGAGAAAACGAGTACAAACTTGGTGCTCTTTCTACCAAGATTCCAAAATCATTTTGAAGTGCTTTTAGAAGTTCATCGGCTGCTGGCGCTGCTTGTCTCATAGTAGCCGCTGCCTTTTCTAAGCACTTAGATTGTGAGACATCTGTTTCTGAAAATACGATTTTCTCTTGCTCAAACATAGTGTATGCTATCCAACTAATTAGAATGATTCTTTTTCTAATAGAGAAATTAGCAATTATGCTATCTCTAGCGATGTTTCTAAAAATATCCCATGCTCCCAAAAGCCCTTCTGCACATCTGGAATACAACTCATCGGGGTCGCTGGGTATATCTAAATCATTATTATAAAGAGCGCAAACGATTGATAGAAGTAAAGGGCTGGAACCTAAATCGAGTAATTCTGGTCGGTTAATTGACTGGTCTAGCAGTCTTTTGCCTTTTCCTGTATCAACAGACTGAAACCATTTCTCAACGAATAATTTTCTTGCTTCGGGTGAAAGTGGTTGTGTCTCCCATTTCTGGAAACCCGTAAGCCCGATTGACAAACTGTGTTTTCTTGCGCTTATGCAAAAAACACTTTTTTGATATTTTGCGCGAAGTTCAGACAGTTCCATTATAAGTTCGCGTTGAAATTCGCTGTCTGTCTCATCAAGCCCGTCAACTAAAATAATGCAATTCCCTGACTTTAGCAGGTTGTGCATAACTTGTTCCGCATTTGTAATATCTAACCATTCTAGTAATTGAATGGCTGCACTCATAATTTTTTTATGCGATAACGCCATGTCGCGAACTGCTAAATAAATTGGGATTCTTTTTTTCCCTCTGATCGGTGTTCCTTTTGCCGCCTCAACTGTTAAATATCGGAAAACAGTGGATTTTCCAGTACCTGCATTCCCCAATAAAGCAAAACCATCATCTGATTTTTCAATGGCGGATAGTGGCGAAAACTGAAGACCTCTCAATGCCATATCCCCTTGTTTTTGTTTGCGCAAATTTTTTTCAATTTCTTCAGGCGTGCGATATTTTTCATTTTCTATGTCATTAGTAATGCTTACATCAACATAAACAGAACTTACAGATGCAAATCTACTTGTACCAAATAAGGGGAAAATACCTACGGTGTTCGCTACATAATGAGCAAAATTATTTCTCCCTGTTGTCAACAACTTACTCTGTTGTAGCCATGTTTCTGCGGTTGCGCTAAGTTCATCAATAGTATCTTTAAATACTATTTCAAAACAGGCTTTAATTGCCTCTTCCACTCCCAAGATAGTTAATACATCAGGTGTCGTCATACATTATCCTCACTGTATTGGCATTCTAACAATTCTTTGGCGACTTACTTGACTTGTTTGCGGGCTAACGGTTTGCGTTACCTGCGCTGGGGCGGGGACGGCGAAGCCGTCCAGCCAGAAAAATGCTAAGGCGTAGAAAACTGCTTGAGATTGCCGCAGAATCCCCAGCGTCAGGTGCACGCTTTGTTGGCACGCTTTTCTCTAAAAGGGGACATCGTTATCATCGGACGACTCGCTCGGTGATTCACTACTATACATTATTAAATACAACTGATTAAGACTTAATTGATTGAGTTTAGATTCTTTGCCCGCAATTACTTTTGATAAGAAGTCTTTTACATCAACATCGGTGGCAATCCAATAAACTTGATTGTTTGTAACAGTTGCGTCAATTATGGCATTAACTTGAGCAACTGTAAAATCGGAAAACCTGTTTAATTTGCTAATTATTGAATGTGTTTCAACAAACGTAGAACTGTTGGCTAAATTTTGAATTTCCGAATCTTTCTCGGTTTCGCTGGCTAAAGAAATTTTTGGAAAATGCTCCTTGAAGAACTCAGAAAGACTTCTGTAAAACAGAACTTCGGATTTTTTATTGTTTTTCCATTCCTGAGATAAATATGTATTGAAAACATTGCTATCAATTGGGGATGCATAATCTTTATCATCGGTCAGAAAGTATAGATTTTCTCCATTTGGGATGCTTTCAAGAAGTGCTTCCCAATTTAGTGCGTCACCTAACGATCCATTTTTTCCTGGCGGATTTCCAATAGCCATTCTGTTGCGGGCAAGTTCATTAATTGTTTTATTATCTGGAATGGCGATGCCGTTTTCAAAAAGGTCGTGGATAACTTTATCAGCCTTCAAGTTTTCAGATTGAATATCTTCTATGGCTTTCTTAATTAATTCAGAGTGAAGTTTTGAGTAACTTCGCTGCAACTGTCGGAGATTTTCAAACTCATCATATTCTTTACAAAACTGCGGGAATCGTAAGTCTAATTTTTGTTCGCGAAGTTGTTTTAATGCGTCTGCAATCTTGTTGTCGCGATTACGACGAAATTCTTGGACAACTTGTTCGGGGAGATAGAGTTTTGCTTTGCCTTGTTGTAATAAAAGACTTAACTTATTTAATTCTTCCAAATCATCATTAGAGAAATGGTAGAAGGAGAGAAAAATATTTGTGTCAATGAAGATGTTCATTTGCTCTATCCATTATTTTGCAAGGGGCGTGCCAACGGTTTGCGTTACCTGCCCTGGGGCGGGGGACGGCGAAGCCGTCCAGCCAGAAAAATGATAAGGCGCAGGAAACTGCTTGAGATTTGCGCAGAATCCCCAGCGTCAGGTGCACGCTTTGTTAGCCTGCGGTTTTTGAATTGCTATTTTGCTTTGCAAGTAAACTCTCATACATTTCTATATCAAATCCAAATTCACGATAGTTTCTTTGTTTTCTGGATTCGATTAATTGATGATAAATTGTCATTGGCGATAATTCTTTCTTTGTTGCTACAAAATATAAATAACCGCCAAGAGTTACCGTGCCACCAATAAAATAAGTCCAGGGTTCCATAATATTCCAACCGATTTTGTATGTCAGAAAAGCCAATGTAACCCAGACACAGATTAGAAATAGTAAATAAAGCCATAAACCACGCTGGGCAATGTTGTGAGCATTCGCGTCCAAGTTACTCTTAATTTTTGTTAGTTCTGACAGCAATCTATCTTTACTCGAAAGGTTGACTCTGGATGCTAGGACTTCTTTTCCTTCAAGGATTTTTCCGCAAAGTTCAAACAATTTATCAAGTGCGTCTAGTTGAGACGGAGATACTTTAGGACTGTCTGACAATAACTTATTTCTGCATTCGTCACAAATAGCACGTGCTTTCATGCTTTTTATTATGTCAGGCTTATATACCTTGCGGTCAAACACACAATCTTTAGATTCAACGTGATTTTTATGTTGCGGTACGATGAAACTCAACGTGTATCGAGCAAAATAATAGAGAATATATGCGGAAATCTTTTCTTTTGGCAAAATGATTCCGTCAACATTATCAATTGTGAAAATGGCAATACCCTTTTCTGCCCGATTACTTCCAAACAAATTTGAGTATTCTTTACCTTCTAGTTTTGTGTCAACGGTAGCAATCATGAATGGGTGGTAACCGCCAATATCTATTCTGGTTGATTCCATCTTATCCATGAAATCTTTGACACTTGCTTGTTTGAAGGCGAGGACTCTAAAGGCATTGGCTTCATCTCTCTTAAGTTGCCCAAACACGAACTCTGATTGCACTTCGTTGGCAATAGCGATGACACCTTCAAATTGCTCGGTTGGTATATTACCAATTGAGATTACTTCGATTGGCATTTGAGCCATAATCACATCCTAAAAGTTTAGTGCAAAATGAGCAGCAGGCTAACGGTTTGCGTTACCTGCGCTGGGGCGGGGACGGCGAAGCCGTCCAACCAGAAAAATGATAAGGCGTAGGAAACTGCTTGAAGTGTGCGCAGAATCCCCAGCGTCAGGTGCACGCTTTGTTAGCCCGCTTTTGTTGTGGAAGTTTTCTTCTTCCTTTATCTTGAATGTTATTCGATTTTTATCGGTTGTTTTTTTATGAGTCTTATTTAATCATGAAGCAACCACAGGGAAGTAAAACATGAAAATAAAGTTGAATAACATACCTCCGAAGAAACTCCACCAAGACCAACCTTTCCACTGCTCAATATCTAAACGGGTACTTCCTCGCAAATTTGTATAGCCAATATACATGCCAATAAGTCCAAACAAGGCGCCTCCTGCAATTGGGAATAACAGTTCAAAAAACGAACCACCACCAACAAAACTTATATAAGATACAACACCAATAGGAGTAACTGTTATTGATTCGCCTAGTAATGTAATACTAAACAGATCATCTATAAGCCATTCCCAATTTAGTGGATAGACTACCAAAAACATTAATAAAAGTTTTATAAGCATATTGGGAAATGCGCCAACAAAAGATCCTAGAATCCCTAAAAAAATACTCTTTATCTTTATATTAATCTTCATTAAAGAACCTTTAGTTGTTATGTTGTGTGCTGGAGATCAATTTATTTATGGGGCGGGCTAACGGTTTGCGTTACCTGCGCTGGGGCGGGGACGGCGAAGCCGTCCGACTGGGAAAATGCTAAGGCGTAGAAAACTGCTTGAGATTTGCGCAGAATCCCCAGCGTCAGGTGCACGCTTTGTTAGGCAACCTTTATGCTTACCAGAACGATGGCAGAAAAAAGACACCACCGCCAACAAGCCCAACTTTTACACATAACTTTGATTTTGGCAACACTAAAAAACTGAATTACCAAAGCGAAAATTTATGATTGGCTATTTTCGGTGGGTTTTACAATGAAAAATGCTAAAGCACCTAAAACTGGAATTGCAACGATAAGCAATGCCCAAAGAACCTGAGTAATTCCAGTAATATGAGTTCGGCGCAAAGCAAGCAAAGCCATGAGACTGAGAGCGGGAATAATACTAAAAATAAGAACTTGGATAATTAAAAATCCCCAATTGATTCCGAGTGCTTCCATAATATTTCTCCTTGAATAGAACTTTTACCAAATTGGCTTGACCGAAAGACATGCCAAATAATCACAAGCGAAAATTAACCAGAACTTTGACCAGCGTCAAAACGAAAATTGGAAAGACAAAAGTAAATTTGAAAACCCGATAATTTGAAAATCAGAAACAAAGTAAACGAAAAAGAAAAGCTTGCCAAAGCCACCGCTAAAAAGATTTGATAAAACTCAAAAACGAATTTGCTTTTCTGACTAAACGATAAAACAAAACTTGCGTTTCAAAGACGATTTTGTTTTTGCTCTTGGTTGCCTAACGGTTTGCGTTACCTGCGCTGGGGCGGGGACGGCGAAGCCGTCCAGCCAGAAAAATGATAAGGCGTAGGAAACTGTTTGAGATTGCCGCAGAATCCCCAGCGTCAGGTGCACGCTTTGTTGGGCAGGTGCGGATTGTGCAAGACTCGCTGACTGGAAACAGAACCACGCTTTTATTGACTTGATTTTACACAAGCGATAATCTTTCACATTCCTGACTATGTCGTGAAAGCAAGGATGAGTTTAAGGAACGCCAGAGTCAAGAACATGCAAAAAACAATGCCGAAAGACTAACTTTACCAAGATTGTAAACCTATCCTCTGCGGAGAGGGAGTCCAGTTTTATGGCTTTGACCACAGTTGGTGCAAACATAACGAAGCGGCTCGAAGAAAACATGACGTATTAAGGCTGAACCGCCGCATGAGGGGCAAATTGCAGGTACATATTTTGCAAATATGCGGTTTGGAAAATAGATGCAAGAAAATAATACAACGAAAATAACGAGAACATGTAATGGCGGCTGAATTATGTTAAGACCCGTCAATATGATGGCGATAACCCATCCTACTTGCTCACCAATAAAAAAACCTACGAACAATAAGGCAAGATATATAAGAATATGTGTAGATATAGAAATCTTGAATAGGGGTGGTTTCGATTCATTCATTAGATGCAACCTTGCTACTAATGTTGGTAGTAAAAGCACTTCTCAAAGCGCCTGCCCAACGGTTTGCGTTACTGGCGGGTGGTGAGAAAAATGCTTGAGGTGTAGAAAAAACTCGAAGCGAGAAAACTGCATATAAGCCGCCGCAGAACCACCCGTCCAGTGCACGCTTTGTTAGTTGCGATCAAGCCTGAAGAACTCGCTGGCAGAAAAAGAACACACCGCCGAACAGACTGACAGGATTTTTACACAGAAACAAGCATTTGGCAATAACACTGGCAAACAAACGCCACGGATACCAAAACCCTGGCAAGCAAAACCTGAGAACAATTTAAAAATGATATTGCTGAAAAGCTGAACTTTAGTAAACCAACCTGAGAACATTATGTAAAACCATTACCAAAGAAACTACGCCAATTTCGAGTGCCTACAAAATTAACCATGAACACAGCAAGAAAAAGGAACTATAACCAAAGTGACTTGACGAAAAGAATCGCCAACAATGGCGAAACAAAATTAACCCAAACTTTGCACAATGGTGAAAACGATAATTGAAAAGACCAGATTAAATTTGAAAACTGATAAATTGAGAAATAGAACCAAAGTGAAAGAAGAACTTCCCCAAAGCCACCGCTAAAAAGTTTTCTTTTGCCACACGAAACAACTTTACTGAATGCGAGAAATGTTTTGCACTTGGTTTTCTGCGAAGCAACTAACGGTTTGCGTTACCCGCGCTGGGGCGGGGACGGCGAAGCCGTCCGACTGGGAAAATGATAAGGCGTAGAAAACTGCTTGAGATTTTCGCCAGAATCCCCAGCGTCGGGTGCACGCTTTGTTGGGCGGGCTGCTGGCTTAAATGCGCCCTTGCTATGGACATATTGCTTGACCATCAGGCGAAGTTGGTTGTCCAGTAACTGAAACTTCCCAATCTCCATCTTTCAAATGAAAATTGCCATAAACTTTTGTTCTTGGCTCATTTCCGTTTTTCACACTCAAACAAAAATCCTCAATTTTTTCACCATCTATCAAGTATTCTCGCTCTCCCCATTTTACAGGAATCAAAACACTTGGGACAAGAGGGAGACGTTCTGATGATACAAGCAATTGTATTTTGCCGTTATTCATTTCTGTTGAACCATTCTGCTCCCCATGTCCACCAGAGTCTGTGAAAACTTCAAAATGAAAAGTTTTGTCAGACTTTATTGATAAGTCTGTTGTTATTAAACCTAACCCGTCAGCCAAAGGATATTCACCCGTAAATTCCTTGAAGATATCATCATCTGAAATGGGCTTTGGCATTGACTTTGTTGGCGAACAAGAGACTGACAACAGAAGTAGTAGTAGAAACAATGTAAATTGCAATACTTGTTTTTTCATATAATGAGACAATGATTAGGCGTTGCCCGCCCAACGGTTTGCGTTACCTGCGCTGGGGCGGGGACGGCGAAGCCGTCCAGCCAGAAAAGGGCTAAGGCGTGTGAAACTGCTTGAGATGTGCGCAGACTCCCCAGCGTCAGGTGCACGCTTTGTTAGGCGCGTTTGGATTAATTATTACAACTGAATGATAATTCAAATTCTTCATCTGCTGGGAATTCAGAGAACTTATTTAGGTTTTCATTTGGCAAAAATGGGCGTGCAACAATCTCATACACCTGATTTCCATTTTGGAAGAATTTATATGAAAGACGATTGCCAAACGCTTCAAAAAATGGCTTGATTTTTTCTCCCGTAATTACAACATTAGTGAAGCTACTTGTTGAAAAAAAAGGCGATTCCTCTATCGCAATATTCTCTTTTTGCAATAGTTCCAATGGGGGTAAATCAGCAGACCATTCTTGTATCATTGGCGCAGGAGTTAAATAATCTGGAACTTGAACTCCTTCTTCAATTCGGAGTACCATGTATTGTGCTTGATAATTCGTAAGTTTAGATGGAGGAGAGTAATTATTAAATAGGTCGAACACTTGCCTAGCCTCAGGAATTAAGTACTGGACATACTCAGAGTAAACATGAATTTGCCTATGGTTCGTGCCATTTACTTGTAAAACATAATAAGGTGCGCCTATGCTGAACTGAGCAGCATCATCGAATTTGTAAATCGGATTATCTGTTGGATATTTTGATTGAATAGAATTATCGATTTCTAAGGAGAAAAAGCCTGATTTTTCGATTTGGGTGAGAAATGAACACATTTGAGAAGTGGTCAAGCTAGTTTCTTCAAACCAAACACCGTTATTATCTTCCTTTTGGACAATTAATTGACCGTCTGTGTATAAAATCCATTTGGGTACATTCCAACCAATAAAGGCTCCATAAATCCACCCACCATCTCCGCCAAAACTACCGAACTGAGCGAGAACCTCTTTTATTGCCCAAGGAGTGTGCGTTACAAGAGGGATTGGAGTTTCAGTCTGAGTTGGTTGAGCGGTAAGAGTTGATATTGGCGACGAAGTTGATTCAACTCCTTCAGGTTGAGTTTTTTCTGAGGTAACACTACATGCTGCCAGAAAGAAAAAAACCATAAGCAATGACATCGTTTTCAATAGAAATTTCATTCAACCCTTTTATCCGCGCCAGCGCCTAACGGTTTGCGTTACCTGCGCTGGGGTGGGGACGGCGAAGCCGTCCAACCAGAAAAATGAAAAGGCGTAGGAAACTGCTTGAAGTGTGCGCAGAGTCCCCAGCGTCAGGTGCACGCTTTGTTGGCACGCTCTCTGAGTGCAATACAAATTATTTTAATGGTGGGACACCATAAATGTATCCTTTATCGTCATAAAAACCTAACCAGCCATATTTGTTTATTACCATGTAATCGCCGTATGCGCTGGTAGTAATGCCTAAATGCCCCGTCAATTTTATTTCGCTTCCTTCAGATATTACGGTCAACTCATTGATTGTACTAGACCCGTCCGACATAACTAATTTTTCTGAATATTTGGTACCTTGCCTGTGAATAGTGAGAGTGCCACCCATCGAATTGTATTCACTATTGTATATATCCCAACTCATCTCAAAATCACCTTTGGGCATAACAAACTGTGTCATGGCTGGTTTAGGTGCTGAAGCAGGCACACAACCAATTAAAAGAATTGTCGTTGCTATTAGAAGAAATACTGGGTAAAAACCTTTTTTCATGAGAAATCTCCCTTTTAGAATATTTAGGATAGTTTCTCTAGTTCTTTATACTTAAGAAAAATATCATACTTTTTTCTCAGGTGTCAGAATAGAAACTATACAATACTGTATTCAAAATACTTCTGTTTTTTCTACCTTTAATACTTTAATTAGTAAGTGGTCGTGCCAACGGTTTGCGTTACCTGCGCTGGGGCGGGGACGGCGAAGCCGTCCAACCAGAAAAATGCTAAAGCGTAGAAAACTGCTTGAGATTGCCGCAGAATCCCCAGCGTCAGGTGCACGCTTTGTTGGGCAGGCATGATTTGCGCAAGACTCTTTGGCTAATGATGGTGACACTTTCAATTTGATTATATTCTACAAGCAACTTGGCTCTGAGCATATCTTCAATTTATGGTGACCAAGATTGAATAAAAGGGAATCGCCTGCTTGCAATTGTAGTTTCGCCATCACCTTGCCTATAAATGAAAATCTCAATTTCATCCGAGTTTGACGGCTTATTCAAAAGTGGATGAATGATAACTCTAGCGACACCATTACCTGTTGCCGGGACTAATGATGGTTCATAACCACACCAACCACCATACGAATCTGGAATATCGCCTACCAATTGCCCGCTTTCATAAAGACAAGCACCTATATAAACTCGTTCTCCGTAAACAGGGTTATAGGAATATTCAACATCAATAATTAGTTCATTTTTGGTTTGTGATACAACTTTAAAATTATTAATCGTGTCTGCGAAGTTGTCGTTTGATTCTGTATCTATCCAACCAACCTGTATTGCAACAGCAATAAGAGCAAATATTCCCGCAATCACTGCGCCGATTATGGCAGCCCATATTGTGTACTTGCCAGCAAGTTTAGTGTTGATAATAGAATCAGGGACTTTTTTGGATTTGGACACTTTCTCCATCCATTTATTTTTTAGTAAATGCCTGCCCAACGGTTTGCGTTACCTGCGCTGGGGCGGGGACGGCGAAGCCGTCCAACCAGAAAAATGATAAGGCGTAGGAAACTGCTTGGGATTGGCGCAGAATCCCCAGCGTCAGGTGCACGCTTTGTTAGGTTTTGCGGATTACGCAAGACTCGCCGCCTAAAAACAGAAGCCCAGTTTTATTGTGACTTGATTTTACACGTGCTACAATTTTTTACAAACTCGACTTTGCCAACGAAACGGAAACTCATTTACCAAAACGCCGAAGCCGATGACTTGCGAAAACCTATGCTGAAAAAATGACTTTGCAATAAATTTACTTTGCCAGAGAAAATGAGCCTGGCAAAAAAGCCCGAACCAAACTTGCCAAAACTTTTGCTGAAAAAATGTAGCTGATTTCAGAAACCTGACTTTGCTAAAAGAAGCGCAAGCCGTGAAAAACGGATTTGCCAAATGAAAACGCTTGCTTTCTAAAACCTAAACTGAAAACCTTGAAGCCGATTTTAGAGACCTGAGCAAACTGAAGATGAAACTGTGCTACAAAAAGACAAACGCTGATTTTTGAAACTACAAAGTTTGGAAAATTACCACCGCTAAAAAGCCTGACTAGAACAAACCAAAACTTTTGCTAAAAAACCGAAACCCGATTTAGAAGACTCAAATGCTAATTTGAAAAGCGACTCAATTTTGCGAAGAACCCAAAAGCCTTGCTGAAAGCATAAACCTAACGGATTGCGTTACCTGCGCTGGGGCGGGGACGGCGAAGCCGTCCAGCCAGAAAAAGGTTACGGCGTAGGAAACTGCTTGGAATGTGCGCAGAATCCCCAGCGTCAGGTGCACGCTTTGTTAGGCGTTTTTTTGCCTTAAGGTACTATGACTTGTTTTACTTCAACACCTTTCCATTACTTAATGAGTATAAGTTTTGACCCAATTGAACTTCAAAATTCGTAATCTTTTTCGCGGCAATGTAATCAGATATTTCTCTCAAAAATACAATCACATCTCCCGTCTCTGTGTTTAGCAAGAAATAATCCATTGAAACGACTTGGTTTTCCTTATTAAGTTTCTGCTTTAGAAAAATTAATTTTGTTTCGTCTGGTGACCACAAGAATTTTGTTACTAACTCATCTGCACTCAAATCAATTTGTGTAACATTCTCTGTTTTGTTAGTTAAATCTCGAATAACTAATTTTCCTTCTATTGTAACGTAAATGAATTTTTCAGCGCGTGGCGAGAGAGATAAAAAGACATATTTATTTGACAACTCGCTTTTGTCAATTAGCGAAATGACTTCACCATTCGATAAATCCATGCGGAATAGTCCGTAAACCCAAGATCTTTCATACCAGCCTGATGGCGAGAAAAATACAAATTTTTCGTCATTTGCCCATTGTTGAACAAACGAAACTGAATTGTTCAATCTGTCGGTTGTATCTGGATACGTATATTCCCATTTGTCTCCAGAGAGGCTGGATATAACAAAAGTAGTTGCGTCCCATTGGGAAAACTCCCAATTACCACTTGGCGAGATTGAAGAACTTTCGCATTCGCTGAAAGAATCACTTCTGTAACAGTTGATACCTACAGAATAGGAATCAGTTATATCGTTTAGTCCAGGATGACTTAAGATTACAACATCAGTATCTTTCAACAAACCATCAATTCCCCGAAGTATTTTGGAATAATTCGCCGTATTTGGCGTCGCTGTTTCTAAATTTACAGCAAAGAAACAAGAATAGTCATTTTCAAATTGCTCGGGGAAAGGTTCTCTATATAGTTCAAACATTATTACTTTATTGTCACTAGACCAATGAAATGCTTCTTGACCTTCGCCAAAGATTTTGTTGTAATGCCTATTAGTAAGTTCAATTTCTATTTCGTGATTGGTCGCTTTGTTTAAGACAAATAATTTTATAGGAGTTTCTCCGAGTTGTAATCTAATAGCGAATTTATTATCTGGGGAATTTGCATAAATAAAATTTGGGTTTGGGGTGCTAGAAGGTAAAGGAGTTGCAGTGTTAACTTTAATGGCAATTTCTGTTGTTTGTGTAACAGTGGGTTGCTTGCTTGGACTTTCTAGGCAAGCCGAGAGAATAAGAATTGTGAGCAAAGCAAGAACTGATTTTGGAAAAAGGATTTTCATTGTTTTGGAGGACAAACGCCTAACGGTTTGCGTTACCTGCGCTGGGGCGGGGACGGCGAAGCCGTCCGACCTGAAAAAGGCTAAGGCGTGTGAAACTGCTTGAGATGTGCGCAGAATCCCCAGCGTCAGGTGCACGCTTTGTTGGGCAGATGCGGATTTACAAGACACGCCGCCTAAAAACAGAACCACGCTCTTAACTGACTTGATTTTACACGCGACATAATTTTTTACAAGCCTGACTTTGTTAAAACTAAAACTGCGGAATTACCAAAACGCCAAAGCCAAAAACTTGCTGAAACCTTTGCTAAAAAACTGACTTTACGAAAAATTTACTTTGCCAGAAAAAATGAACCTGGCAAAAAAGCCCGAACCAAACTTACCGAAACTTTTGCTGAAAAAATGTAGCCGATTTTAGAAACCTGACTTTGCCAAAACAAAACGCAAGCCATGAAAAACGGACTTTGCCAAATAAAAACTTTTGCTTACCAAAATATTGACTGAAAACCTTGAAGCCGATTTTGGAGACCTGAGCAAAATTGACCTGAAACTTTTTGAACTAAAAAGATGAGCCGATTTTCGAGAAGCCAAAATTTGGAAAATTGCCACTGCTAAAAATGCTGACTTTTGCGAACCTGAAACTTTGCTAAAAACCCGAAACTTGATTTTGAAGACTCAAACGCCAATTTTAGAAGCAAGATAATTTTGAAACAACGCAAAAGATTTAATGACAGCTTCTGCCCAACGGTTTGCGTTACCTGCGCTGGGGCGGGGACGGCGAAGCCGTCCAGCCAGAAAAAGGCTAAGGCGTAGAAAACTGCCTGAGATGTGCGCAGAATCCCCAGCGTCAGGTGCACGCTTTGTTAGCCCGCGTTTATGGTTGCCCAAGTATAAATGAAGAAAGTACAAATTTTTCATCTTGCGGTGTTCCATGATGCCTGTAAGAATGCTCTACAAAACCGATGCCTTTGCAAAAAGTATCTATTGATGTGTCTGGATTTGTAGCAGTTATGAATACGTAACAATTATCTAATTCCCCATAAGGTGTAGTAACATTTTCAATAGGTTGGGCTAACATTTCATAATCAAAGCCAGAAAATGCTTTCCATTTCATATTATCTTCAAGAGGATATTGATAAATTTTCATGTTACCTTCAAAAACTCCATCTCCTGAAACTGTGTATTCAAAACTCCCTGAGCGCCTCCAAACTTGTTCTGGTGGAGTTGGTTCTAAATCTTTTTGTATCGTAAATATAATCTTTCCATCTGCTTCGATTTTTTTATTAATAACTTTTTCTGTGATGGTTCCTTTCCAAGTAAGCAACTTCATATAATCGTTCGGGTCTTGATAAGAAATTTCAGCAGAATATTCCCAGGTTGTTCCTAATAAAAGTGGAAAATCAGCAAGAATTAGGGGGAATGGTACAGGCGTCGAAGAAGGTAAAGGTGTTTCCGATGCTTGAATTGTGGGAGTTGCTAAATCTGTATTAGTTGGTGATGAGGTAATAGTTGATAGGGGCAAGGTCTGAATATCTTCACTTGTTCCAGTACAAGCCGATAGCATGATTGTCAAAAAGATAGATGAGATGACATAACGCATTCTTGAAACTCCCATTGCGCGAGCGGGCTAACGGTTTGCGTTACCTGCGCTGGGGCGGGGACGGCGAAGCCGTCCAGCCAGAAAAAAGCTAAGGCGTGTGAAACTGCTTGAGATGTGCGCAGAATCCCCAGCGTCAGGTGCACGCTTTGTTAGCTGGCTTTTTGCTTTGCAAGGCAAGATTGCTTAAAAAAGTACTTTGCCCGATACACCTGAAAATTATTGCACACAATTTCGTCTTTCGCAATACTCAAAAATTAATAAGTCAAATACATGTAATATGCGGTTTTGTTCGGAGCATAATAACAAAGCGTGATAAGAAGACCGCCGTACAGCCCTTCTTCATAAACATATCTTTCAACGCTTTCTAGTTTTTCTACATCCCACCATTCTGGCGGGTAGGATGACCCAGAGCAAGTACCTTCATCAGGAGATAATTTTCTACGGGAAACAATCTTTTCTAAATCATCTCTATCTACATAAAAACGGAAGTAATATGTTACATCGGGGTGAATAATAATGTCATCAAATTCTACATCGAGAATTTTAACACTTTGAGGGATTGGACTGATGACATGAGCGCGGAAGTGATCTTCATTATTTCCGAAAATCTGTGGTGGAAATTTAGTAGTATTCCAACATACTATTGCTATCCACAATGGAAAAGTACATATTCCAATAGTAATTAAAGCACTGAATACAAAATCTTTTCCGTTCAGAGTACGTTTGTCTAAATCTTGTTTTTGTGAAGACATTCGATATCCACCTTGATGACCTGCTTTGTTCTTAGCCAGCTAACGGTTTGCGTTACCTGCGCTGGGGCGGGACGGCGAAGCCGTCCAACCAGAAAAATGATAAGGTGTAGGAAACTGCTTGGGATGTGCGCAGACTCCCCAGCGTCAGGTGCACGCTTTGTTAGCCTGCGGTTGCTTTGAGACGACACAATTATTGTAAGCGAACTCATCGTAAAAATGTTAATCGGGCGGCAGATAGATTTTGACTTCAAATTTCATTGACTGAATCCATGCCGTTTTTTCTGGAATAAGATTCCCTAACTTCAACTCTGTGATGGTAAATAAACCACGCGACCTTGAGATTTTTGTCAAATCTGTTTGGGAACTGGTATTTGCAGGGTTTGGATAATGTGCGTTGAAAATTGCTTCAAAATCATTTTGATTAAAAATAAAGTTGAAATCTCTCGTTTGAGGAACAGCACCTTCATTATCTTCTGTATTTGTTTTATTTCTGAACTGCCAACCTTGTACAAAAATAGCGTTGTTCCCATGAAATGGCGGAGTGACTACGCCAGCAAAATTATCATCGCATTCATCGCCGATTTCGTCACCAATGTTGATTGTCCACCCGCCATTTTCTACCCAAAAACTATCGGGAGTGAGACAAAACACAAGACCGTCTTTAATTTTTTGTTTGTAAACCTGCCCTCTTTCTACCTCGCCAGTAAAAGAACAAACTTTGCCGATTTCTATATTTGGATTGTATTGAGTGTCATCAGCCTGTCCGCTAGGTTTTGGAAATGGATTCGTTACGCTCTCGCAAGTGGGTGCTTTTGACGATTGGCAAGCCGTCATCGAAAGAAAAATCACGCAAAGCAAGAATGTATTCAAACCAGCACGAAGATTTTTCATAACCCTTCTTTGTATTGCTTTCGATAGCAGGCTAACGGTTTGCGTTACCTGCGCTGGGGCGGGGACGGCGAAGCCGTCCAACCAGAAAAATGATAAGGCGTAGAAAACTGCTTGAGATTGCCGCAGAATCCCCAGCGTCAGGTGCACGCTTTGTTAGCCGTGTTTTTATTTTACAACCGATTTTCTCTTTGGATTGGAATAATCGATAGCGTTTTCTTCAAACTTTTTCTCCAGCTCTTCAAGGTTATTTGACAAATAAAATTCTTTTTCATCTTTTGTGATTGGCAGTAACCAAGCAATCCTTATATGGAAGTTATTGGAAATGTGGCAAATCTCAAAATCGGGTCCGAATGGATAAGGCAATGAAACCAAAAAATAGTCGCAATCTGAATTCTCTAACCAACCTTCTCCAATGGGAAAGACATGTCCAAAGTCTAATTTTTCTGTTCGATGGTAATTGACTGCCATAGTCATAAGTTCGGCAATTCTTGATGTTTCATACGGTGCGAGAATTAAAAACTCTAAAGATTGCGTGTTGTTATGACTAAACTCCCATGCGCCATTTGAGACATAAATCCACTCTTTATCTTCTTCATTTGGCTTCGGATTGATTTTTACAACTCGCAAGCGTGACAATATGTCTAGTGTTTGAGGGATTCCCGCGTTCCATTTCTCAAAGGATAACATCTGCCCAGAGAAAAAGTTTTTGATGTGGGCTTCAAAGGCAGAAGATATTTTTTGATAATCTGGTTTCATGATTTGCAAGGACACGGCTAACGGTTTGCGTTACCTGCGCTGGGGCGGGGACGGCGAAGCCGTCCAACCAGAAAAAGGCTAAGGCGTAGAAAACTGCTTGGGATGTGCGCAGGATCCCCAGCGTCAGGTGCACGCTTTGTTGGCTGGCGCTTATGCTTTCACATAACCTATTCTGAAAAATTGAACTCAGCCATAACGGGATAATGGTCAGAAGCATATTTTGTACTTTCCGACTCCCGCACTACCCAACATTTTTTCAATAGTTCTTTCATTTTCCTGTTCACGAAGATGTAATCTAATCGTGCATTAGGTTCTGGTGGGGGAAGTGTAAACCCATCATCCGAATTCAGCAACCGAAAACAATCTGTAAAATCCGCCGATAAATATTTTGCAATTGAAAAATGATAAACCCGATTTCCTTGTAAATAAATCATCCACTTTAGCCAATTGGGCATACTATGAGTGTTTACCTCTTCACCTGGGGCAATTGCATTAAAATCCCCAGCAATTAGACTGAATTGAGAGTTTACCTTTTGAACATACTTGATAATAAAACTTGCTTCTAAGAATCGCCAGATTTCAAAAATAATTCCAAGATTAGCCATTGGATGGACGCCAAAAATCCCCACAGTTGTACTTGGCGAAATTTCAATTTCAGCGTGTAGTAAGTTTCTCCAAATCGGAAAAATGGGATGTATGCTTTTGAAACTTCTTATGGGTAACTTGCTGAGCAATGCAACCTTTCGTTGCTTATTTCCAGATCTAAAACAATAGTTCATACCCAATATTTGCGATATGGACTGTAAAAAATCTTCGGAATAGACTTCTTGCAAGATGACAATATCTGGATTCGTGGCTTGAATTACATTCAGAATATGCGCCTTTCGATTTTCACCACCATCAAGAATGTTATACGTCATAACACGAATAAGCATTTATCTTTTACCCTTGATTTGCACGAAGCCAGCCAACTATGTTTTATACAGCATGCTGTATAAAACCCCATTTTGGGGGTATATACAGCGAAAACGCCGTATAAGACCCTTTATATTCCATAACAGCATTATACAATTTCCCCTACACATAAGCAAGAAAACCGCATTCTCATTAAAAAGATGCACGGCAGAGCTGGTGACTCTGCCGTGCTAACGACCTGCTGCCCTCAACAGGTAATTCACTATTTCTTATTCTTCAAATACTCATCAATGGCAACCCCGGCTTTGCGCCCGCCTACCATCGCCGTCACCACAAGGTCCGGACCCGTAGCACAGTCGCCGCCTGCAAACACACCCTCACGGCTTGTAGCACCCGTCTTCTTATCTTTGACGGAGACCAAACCCCAATTGTAGGTCTCAAGGTCTGGGGTCGTCTTACCAATCACCGGGTCCGGCCAATAGCCGAGCGCCAGAATAGCAGTATCCGCAGCCACGCTAAAGTTAGAGCCTTCCACCGGCACAGGCTTGCGGCGTCCTTTTGCATCGGGCTCGCCAAGCTTCATCTCAATACATTCCACAGCCGCCAATTTACCATCGGCACCTGCAATAAACTTCACCGGCTGAGTCAAGAAGCGATACTTCGCCCCTTCATCCCGCGCCATCTTGCGATCTTTCTTACCGCCCGGCATTTCCTTCTCAGTACGGCGATACAAACACGTCACCTCTTCAGCCCCAAGCCGAATCGCCGTTCGCAAACAATCTGAAGCCGTATCCCCGCCGCCAACCACCACCACTCGCTTACCGATCTCAAGCGGCTTCTTCATATCACTCGGCAGTTGATCTTCAGGAATATTCCCACGGATGAGAAAATCCGTCGCTTCATACACTCCGGGCAGGTCTGTACCCGGCGCTTCTTCCATTTTCGCGTCGATTTCAGATCCCACCCCAATAAAGACCGCATCAAACCCCTCAGCAAATAACTGATCGATGGTCTTATCTTTACCAATATAGGTGTTCGGCACAAAAGTAGCCCCAGCGCGTTCAAACTCTTCCCACTTCTCGCGCCACACATCTTTCGCAAGCTTAAAGTTAGGAATGCCATACACCAACAAACCGCCCGGCGCAGGCTTCGCATCGAACACTGTTACAGCGTGCCCCTTCTGCAACAGAATATCCGTACAACCCAAACCGGCAGGTCCCGCACCGATCACCGCCACCTTCTTACCAGAAGGCACACTCAGCGGAATCAAATACCCCTGTGTGCGGCGTTCATAATCCACTGTAAAAGCCTCAAGCTCACCGCACAACACCGGCGCATGATGCTTATTCAACACACACGAACCCTGGCACAACGATTCATGCGGGCAAACACGCCCACAAACCTCTGGCAGGGAACTGGTCTTGTGATAAATGCCCGCCGCCTCTACAAACTTCCCCTGCTCGATCAGCCACATCGCCGAAGGAATGTCATTCGCGGTTGGGCACGCCACCATACACGGAGCCGGGTCTGGGCAGTGGATGCAGCGCGCGGCTTCCACCATGGCACGCTCTGGGTCAAACTCAATCACCACAGCCCCAAAGTCACACTTTCGTTCTTCGGCGGCTCGAAGGTCTAAATCAAAAAAGGGACGGTTCGCCCGTTCCTTGCGGTCAATTGCCAAAAATTCACTAGGTACAGCCTGCATGCAGAGTGCCTCCAAAGGGAGAGAGATACAAATAAAGCGGTTTCCCGAATAATAACCAAAGAAATCGGATAGAACTAGGTTTAAATGTCACCAATCGCAAAGACAATCGTCATAAGTTTATGAGACCTCGATTAATTTTTTCTGTTGTAGATAGTGTAGGTTAGGCTTGTAGCCTGACATTCTTTTGATAACTTTCAATCTTGAAAAATCCCGCCCAAATACCAAATAAAGCGATAGAATCGATTTGTTAAAATCTGCACAAACTATCCACAATCTTTTGCGTAGAGTGTGATATATCAATGTAAGAAAACAGCACAGTAAGCTTACTGTAACCTAATTGGAGGATTTCCCGAATGCGTCAATTTTTTGCAAGATTTTCCCGACGAACCTGGATCATCATCGCCGTAGTGGCGGTGATCCTGCTTTGCGTCGGTGTTTTCGTTTTCCGCCCGAAAACCGAAGAACCCACTTTTGAAACCGTTGCCCTGGAACGCGGCAATTTATCTGCCTATGTAGGTGCCACCGGTAGCGTTCGCGCCCGCCAAACTGCCACGCTCACTTGGCAGACCAATGGCATTGTAGGCAAAGTGGATGCTGTCATTGGTGACCGCATCCAACGTGGATTTGTCCTGTCCAGCCTCGATAGCGCCACCGTCAGCCAGAGCATCATCCTCGCCGAAGCCGACCTGGTCAACGCTCAAAAAGCGCTGGACGATTTGCTTGAATCGAACACTTCATTGCTTGAAGCCGAAAAAGCCGTGGATAAAGCCGAAGAGTCCTATCAAAAAGCCTATAACTGGCGCATGGACCTCAACGGCAAAGTGGATATCAAAGAATTTTATTACGATCAATTTGGCGAATTGAAGGTCAAGCAATACAAAGGCTATGCCAGCGCCGAAACCATTGCCGATGCCGACCGCGACCTCGCCCTCGCTGAATCCAAATTAGAAGATGCGCGCCGTGAATACGAGCGTCTCCAAAAGGGACCCGATTCCGATGATGTCGCCGCTGCCCGTGCGCGTGTTGCTGCTGCTGAAGCCACTCTGAACATGGCAAAGCTGATCGCTCCTTTCGATGGCACCGTCACTCAAGCCAGCCCGGTCGTTGGCGACCAAGTCACTCCCGGCACCGTGGGCTTTCGCATTGATGACCTCACCAGCTTATTGGTAGATGTTCAAGTCTCTGAAGTGGATATCAACAATGTTGCCGTTGGGCAAGATGCCACCCTCTCGTTCGACGCCATTCTTGGCAAGAGCTATAACGGTAAAGTAGTAGAAGTGGGGCAGGCTGGCGATACCGTGCAAGGCGTCGTGAGCTTTACCGTCACCGTCGAATTAACCGATGCCGATGAAGAAGTTAAACCCGGCATGACCACCGCCGTAAACATCATCACCGAAGAAGTACAAAATGCGCTTCTCGTCCCGAACCGTGCCGTACGTTTGGTAGATGGCGACCGTGTAGTCTATATCGAAAAAGAAGGTCAGTCCACGCCGGTCAAGATCACCCTCGGCGCCTCTTCAGACACAATGAGTGTACTCACCAGCGGCGACCTGAAAGAAGGCGATTTGATCATTCTCAACCCGCCTTCATTTAATGGAGGTCCCTTCGGTGGAGGCTAGCATGGACTGGGTCATTGAAGCACGCGACCTGAAAAAGATCTACGTCATGGGCGAGATTGAAGTGCAAGCCTTGCGCGGTGTGTCGTTTACCGTTAACCGCGGCGAGGTGGTTGCCATTATGGGTCCTTCCGGCTCCGGCAAATCGACCATGATGAACACTCTCGGCTGTTTAGACCGCCCTTCTTCAGGCGAATATATTTTGGACGGTGAATCTGTCGCTCAAATGAACGACGATCAGCTTGCCAATGTTCGTAACCGCAAAATTGGCTTTGTCTTCCAAAGCTTTAATTTGCTCTCTCGTCTCAGCGCCGTAGGCAATGTGGAGCTTCCCTTGCGGTATGCTGGCATTGTTCAGGGACGCCGCGAAAAAGCGCAAACTGCTCTCGAAGCCGTCGGTCTGAAAGATCGCATGTTCCACCGCCCATATGAACTTTCGGGCGGTCAGCAACAGCGTGTGGCAGTTGCCCGCGCCCTCGTCAACAACCCCGCCATCATCATGGCAGATGAACCCACCGGTAACCTCGATTCAAAAGTAGGCAAAGAGATCATGACTCTTCTGCTCAACCTCAATAAAGAACTGGGCACCACCCTTGTCATCGTCACGCATGATCCGAAGATCGCGGAGCAAACCCAGCGCGTCATTCGTTTGAAAGACGGCGAACTGGACTCCATCGATGTAAATCCCGGAGGTGCACAATGAGTTTTGCACAAGCGATCATGGAAGCCCTCGAAAGCCTGAACGGCAATAAAATGCGTTCGGGTCTTACCGTGTTGGGCATCGTCATCGGTGTTGCCGCGGTGATCGCCATGCTGGCAGTGGGCAATGGGGCCCAAGCCTCTATCACAGGCTCCATCTCCAGCATTGGTACCAACCTGCTCTTTATCTTTAGCGGTGCGCCTAGCCAAGATGGTCCTCCTGGCTCAGGTCCACGCACCAGTGGTAACAACGAACGTCCACTTACGCTGGCAGATGCCAACGCTTTGCTCGATACGTTCGCAGCGCCCTCGGTTGAAATGGTGGCTCCTGCCATTCAAGGCAATGCCTTGCTCACGTTCTCCAGCGAGAACACCAGCACCTCCATTTCAGGGGTTACACCAGAGTATTCTCAGGTTCGTAATTTGGAAATTGCCGAAGGTGAGTTCATCAATCAAGAGCACATCCTCGGGCGCATGTCCGTTGTCGTGCTCGGACCCGAAACCGCCATCAGCCTCTTCGGTCATGCCGACGGCGTGGTAGGCGAAACTATCCGTATTGAAGGGCAGCCCTTCCGTATTATTGGCGTGTTGGTGGCACGTGGCGGCGGCGCATTTGGGAGCGAAGATAACAGCGCCTATATTCCTTTCACCACAGCTCAAGCTCGCCTCATCAAACACGGCTCTCGTGATGAAGTGGATGTCATCTTCGTGCAGGCAACCACCGCTGAGTCCGTTCCTTCAGCAGTGGATGAAATTTCCAACATCATTCGCCAGCGCCATCGCACCATCGTCGGTGCTGATGATTTCACCGTCTTTACCCAACAAGACTTTCTCAGCATCTTCAGCCAGATCACTGGCGTGTTAACCATCTTCCTTGGGGGTATTGCAGGCATCTCACTCTTGGTGGGTGGCATCGGCATCATGAACATCATGCTGGTCTCTGTCACCGAGCGCACCAAAGAGATCGGTCTGCGCAAAGCGCTTGGCGCTCGCAAACGCGATATTCTTCTGCAGTTCCTCACCGAGTCTTCGCTCTTGAGTCTCATTGGCGGCATTATCGGCACCATCTTCGGTTGGATCATTGCGCGCATCGTTGAGCAAGTGGCAACTGCTACGGGTAATACCTTTGTGCCCATCGTGGGTGTGGATGCGATTATTCTCTCGACCAGTTTCTCCGCCATCATCGGTCTATTCTTCGGAATTTACCCCGCCAGTCGCGCCGCCAACCTGGAACCTGTCGAAGCCTTGCGATACGAATAACATGCTTAACTCTCGAACGTTTTTTGCCTTGCTGCTCTTTGTCTTTGCAGTAGGCTGTACGCCTGTGGCAACTCAACCCATAGACAGTGAACCGCAAACCGTGGATGCGACAGCTACCGATGCACCTGCTCTGCCTACCGTCACTGAAACGCCTCTTCCCACAACGACATTTGTCTCTGCCACCGAAGAGCCTTCAGCTACGCCGGCAGCTTCTGTGCGCGTCACCGCAGTGAATGGCAACCTCTACATCCGCCGCGGACCCGGCACCGCCTACGACCGCATCGCCGTCTTGAAAAGCGCCGCATCTGCCGTGGTGATCGGTCAGGATATGCTTTCGAAATGGGTTCAGGTACAAATTCCCGGTTCCGAGCAAACCGGTTGGGTCTCTCTCTTAACTCCTTACTCTCAGCTGGACGGGGAGTTAAAAGAAGTGCCTGCCTTTACCTTCACAGAGTGGCCCGCGCCTGCTTACATCAAGAACTGTACCGAGCACGATGTCATCATTCTACCGAACGAACTGTACCTGTACTCGCTTTGGACGAATGCCAATTATCTCAACTACACTCAAGTGGATCCTGGCACCTATCAGATTCAGGATGCAACTCTCCCAGATGCGCCTGTATACGACACCATTGATGTTCGTGAAGGCGAAACTTTCTATATAACGATCAACGGTGCTGGTGAATCTCATAAGTGTCCGGAAAATAATTAAGATGTGAACCATAGAGAACACGGAGCTACATTCCGTGTTCTCTGCTTAATCGGTGAAGTGATAAAATCATCGTCATCAACAACGTCCACTCACAGCGGGGAAGAGGCTCAGGAAAACAAGATCAAACCCCGGCTTGGGGTGAGGCGTTTGAATGTCAAATAAAACAGGAGAACCGTGATGTCTGAAAAACTCGCGAAGTTGCAAGAAATCCTGGGGGAAGTGTCTGATCTTGGGCGTGCCGGTGCGATTCTAAGTTGGGACCAGCAAGTGAACATGCCGCCAATGGGCGGCGAAGCCCGTGGGCAGCAGCTTGCTACATTGGGCAAACTCGCGCAGGAAAAGTTCACATCTGACGAAGTGGGTAGCCTGCTTGAAGATCTGAAGAAAGAATATAACGACCCCGAAACCGACGAAGGTGCCATGGTGCGTGTAGCAGCTCGCGGATACGACAAAGCCAAGCGTGTGCCCGCTTCTTTTGTGGCAGAGCAAGCCATGGTTGCTACCAAAGCTCTCGAAGCATGGGTTGAAGCCAAAGGCAAATCGGACTTTTCTATTTTCCGCCCGCATCTCGAAAGAAATGTGGAATTGGTGAAGCAGTATGTTTCCTTCTTCCCGCCCGCCGATCACCCGTATGATACGTTGTTGGATGATTACGAACCCGGCATGAAGACCGCTGAAGTGCGTGAGATTTTTGGGAATTTACGCCCCAAGCAAGTTGCGCTGATCAAAGCCATCAGTGAGACCAAACAAATTAAGGATGACTTCCTGCATAAATCTTTCAACGAAAAGAAAGTATGGGATTTCGGCGAACAGATTATCACCAAGTTTGGTTACGATTTCAATCGCGGCAGACAAGACAAAGCCCCACATCCATTTGAAACAACCTTTAGCGTCAATGATGTGCGCATCACCAATCGCTACGAAAAAAATGCACCGCTTGCCACATTGTTCAGTGCCATGCATGAATGTGGTCACGCCTTGTATGAGCTGGGCGTCAACCCGGCGTATGAACGCACGTCCTTAGAAGGCGGCACATCTCTGGCTGTGCACGAGTCGCAATCTCGCATGTGGGAAAACCTTGTGGGTCGTTCCATGCCTTTCTGGGAGCATTTCTACCCAGCCCTGAAAAAGACCTTCCCATCTCAATTAGATGGCGTGAGCGTCAAGAATTTCTATAAAGCCATCAACAAGGTGGAGCCTTCACTGATTCGCGTCAATGCCGATGAAGCCACCTATAACATGCACATCATGCTGCGTCTCGAGATCGAGATCGGCATGGTCGATGGCAGCATCGCTGTGAAAGACCTGCCTGAAATTTGGAACGAAAAGATGCGCGACTATCTTGGTATCACTCCGTCCAACGATGCCCAAGGTGTTTTGCAAGATATTCATTGGTCATACGGTTCCATCGGCTATTTCTCCACCTACGCGCTTGGCAATATCATCTCTGCTCAGCTGTGGGAACGCATCAACAAAGACATCAAGAATTTGGAAGACCAGATTCGCGAAGGGCAATTTGCTGAATTGCGTGAGTGGCTGCGTGAGAAGATTCACGTCTACGGTCATAAGTATGACCCGCAAGATATCGTCCAAAAGGTCACCGGCTCCAAGATTGACTCGGCGGCGTACGTCCGTTACCTCACTAAGAAATATAGTGAAGTGTACGGGCTGTAAATTGATTTGACTCAAGAGACGCCCTCTATTTGTGGGCGTCTCTTCTATTATTTTATTTATTATGCGACTTCGACTACTTTCCATCGCCTCTCTTCTCGGACTTTTATCTGCCTGCTCGCTCCAGTCCACACCTGCGCCCACGCCTTTGCCTCCCGACTACCTGCCAACCGCCGTCGCGTTGACTGGGCAAGCTGTCTTTGCCACCGCTGCGGCATTAACGCCATCGGCAACCCTTCCGCCTACAGAAACTCTTCAACCACCTGTAGAACAGGCAATCCCTCCCACAGCCACGCCAACCCTCGCGGCTGGCTTTACTGAATACGCACAGATCCGCTTTATCTCGCCGGGTCCCATGTCTAATTTGACCTCGCCGTTTATTTTGCAAGCCAATATTGCCGCAGGCGAAAGCGACAAGATCCAGGTCGATTTGCTGGGGGAAGATGGGCGAGTGCTTTATCGCGAGATCAAAAAATTAACTCGCAACCCTTTGGGCGTTTTCCAACGCTTCGAAATTTCATTCGAAATCCGCGCTGTGTCTGAGGCGGGCTACATTCGCATTAGCACAGAAGATGACTATGGCAGGATGCAGGCCGTGAATACCATGCCGGTGCTGTTGTATTCTGTTGGCACGGCACAGATCAACCCGCCGGGCAATTTCATCTATGAACGCATCGCTATGGACGGCTTCAAGGAAAAATCGAATTTCTACGCCGGTCAAGTTGCCCTGAATGGACGCATCTGGCCGTTTTCAGATCAAGCCTTCGTGGTCGAAATGGTTTCGACAGAAGGAAAAGTTCTTTCTTCACGCATTCTCGGCATCAACGGTATTGATACTCAACCTTTTGAAACGGTCTTACCGTATAAGGTGACCGAACCCACACCCGTGCGCCTAACATTCCGGCAGGAAAATCTGCTTATAGGCATCAGTGACCCCGTTCTTGGAAAACTTGCCTATCTTTATACGATTGAGATCATTCTTAATCCATAGCAATCCTCTGCCTTGCTAAAATAACTCAGAATGGTATAATCTGCCCGCTGTTCATTCGGGGTGTGGCTCAGACCGGTAGAGCGCACGGTTCGGGTCCGTGAGGTCGAGAGTTCAAATCTCTCCACCCCGACAGCATAGAAAGCAAACCGCCTAACCCGAAGGCGGTTTTTTGTTTAAGGGGTAGGGTGTTTGTCCTTGGTGCCGAGCGGACAACATAGAAAACAAAGACTCCCTAGATTTGGGAGTCTTTGTTTTCTGTCAAATTCGGAGTACTTATTTCAAAATGAAGTTCATAACATCAGCCGCTTGAGGGTTCCAGTATTGCGGATTTGGGCTGAGCTTAATTTCTTCCTCTGTCCATGAAGTAACAACATATGGTCCACTAGAGATGATCGTGCTCTGACGCGTCCCGTAAGTTGAAGACTCTAAAGCACTTGGGCTGAGAATGGCAAACGCCGGTTGAGTTAGGTAACTAAGCAACTGAGGTTCTTGGCGGCTTAAGTGAATGAGCATAGTGTTCGTATCCACTTTTTGAATGCCGTCCACTTGTGAAATGGCTCGGTCATTTGCATCGCGTTCGCCATTAAAGGCAAGGAAGAGCTTTAACCAAGAAGGGTAATTGCCATCGCCGTGAAGTGGATTTTCGGGCTCAAACCAACGATTGAAGTTTGCTACAATTGCATCAACGGTGATCGTGGAACCATCACTAAACTTTGCATTTTGGCGGATATCAAAGATGTAGTCCAGCTCATCATCTGAAATGACCCAGGATAAAGCCAGCCCTGGTACAACCTGTCCATTTTCATCGTTTCTTACTAATCCTTCATATAAGTAACCGCTAACAAGAAGCGAATTCGGTTCTTCCGTTTTTGCAGGGTCTAGTGACAGGTTGCTTCCATCGATTTTTGTAGAGGTTTCTACCTGAACCGATTCGACGGTCTGATCAGTTTGTTGTGAATTAACTTCGGCGGTACTTGGCGTTTCTGTCTCATTCTTGGGTCCACATGCGGCTAAAAGAAGCAACAGACTAACCAAAATTCCAGTTTTTTTAGCAGTAATAGGTAATTTCATAGGGTTCTCTCTCGTCTTGGCTTTTGATTGTTTTACTTTATTTATTAGGTAAACTAAATTGCAATTCTAATACATTTCGACTGCACTACATTTGGAAGATATAATTAGCTATAAAATTTGTCGTTAAAACGACACTTTTTGGGTCTTTTTAACGACTAACTAACTAGAAGAAAAACTACATATAAATTAATGTTTTTGGTAAAAGAGGTAGAAGATGAGACTATTTGTTTCAAGATCATTTAGAGCGTTGTCAATACTAGTAATAATTTCCCTTCTTTTAGCTGCTTGTGTCCCGGCTGGTGGTGGGCTTTCAGGCACGGGTGGGCAGGAAGAAGTCCCTGCCACTGAACCGCCGGCAGAAGTTGCTGCCACTGAACCGCCCGTAGAAGCTGCTGCTACTGAACCGCCAGTTGATAATTCAGTTGTCCCGTCTGATACTCCAGAGCAGCCACAAACGGCTGGGCAGTCTCAAACGGATCCTACATTTACGCCTACTCCTACCTTTACCGCTACAATTGTGGCGACAAATACCCCTACGCCAACAAATCAAAATAGCAATATAGTTGCGCCAACAAACACCCCAACTAGCACTAGCACATCAGCGCCGAAAGCAAAAGTTGTTGATCCATATGTTGGCTTGGGTGTAGCTTGTAATAATGACCTCTCTGCAACATTTACTATTGAAAATATTGGCGGTCCGCTTTCGGGCGGAAGTTATTCTGTTTCAGAGCCAGGTAAGGCGACTGTTACATATGCGCTTAATTTGGCTGCAGATGAAAGCATCTCATTTATTGCCGCTGGGAATGCCACGGTCAAAGTGAACTATTCAACTTCCCAGTTAGACTCGGTTAACTTACAGGCTGTTGGTACTTGTTTGCCTTTACCAAGCCCCACTTTCACTGCAACTTCAACTGCTACTCGTACACCGACTATCACCGTTACGCCTTCAAGTACATCTACAAAAACCCTGACCCCAACTGTTACCAATACAGCTGGACCTTCTGCTACTAATACAAATACAAGTACTCCCACATCTACAAAGACGGTGACACCTACAAAGACGGTGACTCCCACAAGTACAATTACGAATACACCTACCATTACATTTACGCCAACAATTACCTATACACCTACAAACACGCGTACACCTACAGCAACACGTACACAAACTCCTACAAAAACGCCTACTCCAACTAATACAGAAGGACCTTCTCCTACTGCCACATCTACAAAAACTGTAACACCTACAAAAACTGTAACACCTACAAAGACAGTCACGCCTACAAAAACGATTACAAATACACCTACTATTACATTTACGCCCACGATTACAAATACACCTACAATTACAAGGACGCCTACGGAAACGCGTACTCCCAGCCCGACCCGAACGCCTACCAGTACGCCTACTGTTACGTTTACGCCAAGCCAAACGTTTACACCTACACCTACATCTACGAAGACATCCACACCTACTATTACAGCTACTTCTACCCTTACATTTACGCCTTCACCAACAAGTACTCCAGTCGATGGACAGCTTGACCTAAAGGTGTACTGTAACGTTGATCAGACAGCGACCTTCAGAATTCGAAATGTATCAGGTAGTGTTAGTGATGGCACGTATGTGTTATCTGACCCTGCCCAAAGTGGACCAGCGGATATTCCATCTGGAACTTATGTAGATATAAAAGGCGCTGGTAATGCAACGATGACAGTGACGTATAAAACTTCGTTCTTGTCTTCTGTCACTTTGAGTGTTACGGGTTCTTGTGTGCTAAGACCGACAGCAACGCCAACCCATACATCGACACCTACTAGTACGCCAACAAGCACCCCAACTTCTACTCCTGTCACTCCGCCTTCATTTACCGTTCAAGGTGCTTGTGCTGGTCCTAATACCAACTCTGCCAGCTTTGTCGTTACAAATACTGGTGGTGATATGACCGGCCCGTATACCTATGAGATTAGAGATGAAAATCAGAATGTAGTTGATACAGGCACAATAAACTTATCTGCAGGGCAGAGCGTGACCTTGACTGTGAGTGGTAATTCAAAATTCTATTCCCTGTCATCGCCAGATGATGCTTCTTTGGCAACCAAAGCAGATATGACACCTTGTCTTCCTCCGGCGCCTCCCTCTAACCTTACTGTTTCTGGTGTATGTACATCTAATGCTGGCGAGGCTACGTTTGTGATTACAAATAATGGCTCCGCAATGACTTCAGCCTATGATTACACCATCGTTGATGAAAATGGCTCAGTGGTTGATTCCGGAAAGATTACCTTGAATGCAAATGAGAGTAAGACGATCAAAATCTCAGGTGCTTCATCGAAATACGTGTTCTCTTCGCCAAATGACGCTGCCTTAACAGCTACAGCGGATATGACCAAGTGTGTAGTTCCGCCTCCGCCACCCTCAGATCTTTCTGTTACCGGCGTATGTACTTCTAATACGGGTGAAGCTACCTTTGTAGTTACGAACAATGGCGCAGCAATGACTACTCCATATACCTATGCCATTGTTGATAAGAACGGCGGTGTTGCTGCTTCAGGTTCTATTAACTTGGGCGCAAATCAGAGTATGACCATAAAAGTGACCGGCTCATCGTCTACATATGTATTTGCCTCGCCAAATGATAATTCGTTGACGACGGTAGTAGACATGACTGCTTGTGTTACACCTCCGCCTCCACCGCCCGCTGACCTGTCCATTGCAGGTGCCTGTACTGCTGCGGCTGGAACCGCTACTTTCGAGATCAAGAACAATGGTACGGATATGCTCGTTCCTTATCCATATACGATCAAGGATGCAAGCGGAAATGTAGTTCAAGCTGGTTCTATTTCACTCTTGGCTGGTCAAAGTATTACTCTTACTGTGTCTGGTTCTTCTACAAGCTATACGTTTGAATCCTCGAGTAGTGCGGCGCTGACCACCATAGTGGATATGACAACTTGTGTGCCAGTCCCTCCGCCTCCACCTAGTTTGTCTGCTAACGGATCTTGTGTATATGGTTCAGGCGTTGCTGAGTTCAATATCACGAACAATGGCGGCGATATGACAACTCCTTACAAATACACGATCACAGACAGTGCTGGAAACGTTATTCAATCTGGTACAGTTCAATTGAAAGCTGGCGAAAGCCTAAATCTTAAGGTATCTGGTACATATGACTCGCTTCTCTTAACCATACTTAATGGTGCAGGGACAACGGTACTTGCCAGTATGGCAAATTGTTCCGAAACGGGCGATCTAGCTGTAGCGCCCGCAGAGCCGCAGATCTGTATCCAATGTTTGATTTTCCACACCTTCCGCGATGACAACCTTGAAGTGTATCGTTTAGATGGAGTTGAAGGACAGCCTGGTTTCAAGCTTTACAACTTGTCTCAGGATGAAGCTGTAGACAGCCGCCCAAGCCGTGCTCCTAACGATAGCTGGGTTGTATTCCAAAGCAACCGTGATGGAAATGTAGAGTTGTACTACACAGACTTGCTTGGCAGTGGCGAAGCGATCCGTCTTACGGAAACTGAGGCAAATAACACCAACCCAATGTACGGACCCGATGCCGAGACGATCGTGTTCCAAAGTGATCGAAATGGTCGTAGCGACCTCTTTACGATCGACCAGAACACAGGTGAAGAAGTTCAGTTGACCAGTTCCTCTGCAGATGATGTCAACCCGTTCTTCTCGCCAGACATCAATAAACTGGTTTTCCAAAGCAACCGTAATGGCAATTGGGATCTTTTTGTCCTCGATCTAGAAACCGGTACTGACATTCAGTTGACCAGTTCGCCAGAAAACGAAACCTTCCCGGCCTGGTCTTCAAATGGCAAACAAATTGCATACATCAAAGAGGTTAACGGCGCAACAGACCTGTATGTGATTGATCTTGAAACTGGAAAAGAGCGACAGATCACCAATGACGGCAAAACAACCAATGCGGTTTGGTCTCCAGAAGGCAACCGAATTGCGTATCAGTCTGAAAGAAACGGAAACTTGGACATCTATAGCTATGACTTTAAGGATAACAAGGAATACCGTGTGACAGACTATGATGGCAAAGACTCGGGTCCAACATGGGATTGTGGCGGCACCAACCTCGCCTTTACATCCGTTCGCGATGGAGACCTGAACATCTTCCAGGTCTTCTGGCAAGGCGGTTCTGCCGGAAATATGACTATCGACCCTGCTTCGGATAAATGGTCACAATGGCGACCTAGCAACGATGTTTCCAGCGTTGGTTACTAAAATTTGATCAAAAAGAGCCTCTCTCGCAAAATGGGAGAGGCTCTTTTTAGATTTTTATTCGGCTCTCATCCCATCCTAGCCATGATTCGCAACTCGTTGGTATAATCCGCCCGCTCATACAAAAACCAAATAACCAAGGAAAATGCAAGAATGATCGATGTAAACGAACTTCGCAAAGGTGTCACTTTTGAATTGGACGGCAACCTCTACAAGGTGTTGGACTATTCCCATAATAAAACTGGTCGTGGCAATGCTACCATCCGCGTTAAGGCACGTAATCTCCTTACCGGTGCTAACATTGAGCGCACCTTCAACTCTGGTCAATCGGTACAGGATGTAAGCCTCGATTTTGCTAACGTCTCTTACCTCTATAATGATGGTGACCTTTACTACTTCATGGATAAGGTCACCTTTGAGCAGCCTGGTATTAAAGCTGAGTCTCTTGGTGAGAGCGCTCAATATCTCAAAGAAGGCATGGAAGTCAAGTTGACTTTCTACAAAGGCGAAGCCATTGACGTGGAAATGCCCACCTCTGTAGACCTCAAAGTGGTCGAAGCTGAAATGGCGATCCGCGGAGATACCGCTACCGGCGTGACCAAGAAGGTCACTACCGAAAGTGGGCTTACTGTGCAATGCCCGAACTTTGTCAATGTTGGCGACACTATTCGTGTGGACACCCGTACAGGCGAGTACGTTACCCGCGTCTAAATAGAATGAAAACGCCTGCTGGGCATGAGTGCCCGCATTTTTATGGCGACTACTTCCGCGGTAGAAACGTGGAAGAGTGCCGTTTGCTTAAATCGCAAAACCAAGCCTGGTCTCCAGACCTTTGTAAGACTTGCCCTGTGCCAACTATTGCACGCGCAAATTCATGTCAATTCATGAAATTGAATGTGGTGGTGGCTCGTCCGTTAACAGCCATATTCCAGCGACGTGTGCAGGTTCAGGCTTATTGCGAAAAATCAAATCAAAATGTTTTAGAACCTCAGGTGGGGTGTGGCGAATGCCATGCCCTGCCTTTTAAGTTCGAAATAAAAGAAGATTAACCCGAAGACTCGGGGGAGTCTTTTTACAAGATGACGCTTACATTACTGCTTGATCTCGATGAAACCCTGCTGAACACAAACCAGGATGTTTTTTTTCCTGCTTATATTCAGGCTTTAGCTACTAATTTCGCAGCAAACTTAGAACCGAAATTGGTCATGCGGGCATTAATGTCTAGCATCGAGAAGATGAACCAGAACGAAGATTTTTCTCGAACCCTGAAAGATGTTTTTAGCGATGAGTTTTGTCCGCAAGTGGGGATGACGCGTGAAGAGTTGGATACTCATATTGACGTTTTTTATAGCCAGGTCTTCCCAACACTGAGAGGCATCACATCTCAAATTTCAGAAACTCAACCTTTTATTGAGTGGGCTGTAAAACAAGGGTATCGTTTGGTGGTTGCAACAGACCCGTTGTTGCCGCGCCCGGCTACTCGTCAGCGTGTGCAATGGGCTGGCTTGAACCCTGACCAGTTTGAACTGATTTCAACCTTCGAGGATTTTCATTTTCTAAAAAACTTTTCGGCATACTATGCCGAAGTGCTGGGGCAGTTGGGCTGGGTGGATGGTCCGGTGCTGATGGTTGGAAATGATGCCGAACGGGACATTCTTTCAGCGAAGAGGCTTGGGCTGGCTACATTTTTCGTGGAGACAGAATCCGGCTCCAAGTCTGGACCGGAGGCGGGACCGCGCGGTTCATTGTCTGACCTCCGCCGTTACCTTGAGTCTACGGACCTCGCATCCTTAACTCCGTCTTTCAAAACGAAAGATGCCATTATGGCAATTCAAGCATCGGTACCAGCTGTGTTAGATACATTCTTACGCGGATTAAGCGTTGGACAGTGGAAACTTAAACCTGCATCAAGCGAATGGACTTTGACTGAGCTGGTTTGTCATTTGCGCGATACAGAGCGCGAGATTCATCATATGCAGTTGCGTCTTTTTAATGGACATGACGAACCTTTCATTCCGCGCCCTGATACAGGGATTTGGGCAAATCAGCGAGATTATTTGCATGAAGATGGGCTTTCAGCGCTGCGTGAATTTGCCGATGCTCGCAAGCTTACTTTGGAAATATTGAAGAATACGCCAGATGCTGAATGGGATCGAAAAGCTCGACATGCTATTTTTGGACCGACCAATTTTTGTGAGGTGGTTGGTTTTATTGCAGATCATGACAGATTGCACATACAGCAGGCACTTTCTTTGCTAAAAAAACTTCAATAATTGTGAGGATATCTGGATGATATTGTCTGATAATTAGCTTTTTGAGGCTCGACAGCCTTAATCTTGCGTGTCCAATTCCAGAATCTTGTGTTAAATAGGACAAGTTTGCTTGTTCTATTTTTTTGCAAATTACTGATAAGGAGTACTTGTACATGAGAAAACGAGTAGTTGTAACGGGATTGGGGTGTGTTAGCCCGGTTGGAAATAACGTAAAGGATACTTGGGAAGCTTTGCTTGCGGGCAAATCTGGCGCAGCGCCTATTACTGCTTTTGACGCCAGTGCCCATAAAACGAAATTCGCCGCTGAAGTGAAAGGGTTCGATGGATCTGCTTTATTTGGCACACGCGAAGCTCGTAAGATGGATCGTTTTACACAGCTTGCGACGGCTGCAACTTTGGAAGCGCTTGAGCACTCAGGGTTGAAGATCGATGAATCAAATCGTGACAGAGTCGGTATCTTAATCGGCACCGGCATTGGCGGTATTATCACAACCATCGAACAATATGAGAACCTCAAGGAACGCGGACCGGAACGGGTGAGCCCATTCTTGATTCCAATGATGATTTCAGATAGTGCAGCAGGGAACCTTGCTATTCGCATTGGCGCACGTGGACCTAACATGTCGTTGGCAACCGCTTGTGCTTCTGGCACAAATGGCGTTGGTGAAGCGGCAGAAATGATTCGACGCGGTGCAGCAGACGTGATGGTAGCTGGTGCTTCAGAGGCAGCTATCCATCCGTTGACCATGGCGGGGATGAACGTAATGACCGCTCTTTCAACACGTAATGAAGACCCCCAGCGCGCCTCCCGCCCGTTTGATAAGGACCGTGATGGGTTCTTGATGGGTGAAGGTTCAGCTGTTCTGATTCTGGAATCTTTAGATCATGCCTTGGCTCGTGGCGCGAATATTCTTTGTGAATTCACCGGGTACGGAACTTCGGATGATGCTCATCATATCTCTGCTCCAGCAGAGAATGGAGCAGGTGCTGCCATTTCCATGAGTCTGGCATTGAAGGATGCAGGTTTTGACCCCACTGCGATTCAGTATATCAATGCGCATGGTACATCCACGCAGTTGAATGATAAAAGCGAGACCGCCGCAATCAAGACCGTGTTTGGTGAGCAGGCTTATAAACTTGCGGTTTCATCCACCAAATCCATGACCGGGCATCTCTTGGGTGCTTCAGGCGCTTTGGAAGCCATGATCTCTACCTTGACGATCATGAACCAAATTGTGCCTCCCACCATTAATTACGAAACCCCTGATCCAAACTGCGATCTCGATTATGTTCCCAACCAACCGCGCAAAACGAATATAACCAATGTAATGTCTAACTCATTTGGCTTTGGCGGTCATAATGCGACTTTGGTAATTAGCCGCTATCAATAAGGAGAAAGCATGCCATACGCGCATATCACGGGGTGGGGCACGAGTGTCCCTGAACCGGTGTTGACGAATGACGACCTTGCAAAAATGGTCGAGACCAATGATGAATGGATTCGTGAACGTACAGGCATCCGCGAACGACACATTGCTCGTGAAGATCAGTCCACGGCAACTTTGGCAGTGGATGCGGCTATAAAAGCTTTGCAAGTGGCAAATTTAGCGCCAACAGAATTAGACCTGATTATTGTTACATCATCTTCGCCGGAATACATCTTCCCGGCTACTGCATGCCTTGTACAAGACCAGATCGGTGCCACCAAAGCTGGCGCATTTGATTTGCTAGCGGCTTGTTCTGGTTTTATTTACGCTACCAATATGGCTGCACAGTCGATTCGTAGTGGTTCGATCAAGAACGCCTTGGTGATTGGTTCAGAAACACTTTCGCGTTTTGTGAACTGGAAGGACCGTAGCACCTGTATTCTATTTGGTGATGGCGCTGGTGCCTTTGTATTGCAGGCAAGTGACCAGCCTGGCGGTGTTTTATCTGCCGTGATGCATTCTGATGGCTCTGGTGCAGACTCGTTGACCCTTTTAGGCGGCGGTGCGCGCTATCCAGCTACCGAAACAACCGTTGCAGAAGGCAAGCACTATGTGCAAATGGACGGAAAGGCTGTTTTCCGATTTGCTACACGTGTGATGGGCACTGCTACAAAAGAAGCCCTTGAGCTTGCCAATGTGAAACTCGAAGAAGTAGATTACATTATCCCGCACCAGGCAAACTATCGAATTATTGAAACCGCTGCAAAATACTTGAAACTGCCTCTCGATAAATTTATTATCAATGTGGATCGTTATGGTAATACATCAACGGCATCCATTCCGCTTGCTGCAGTGGAAGCAATTGAAAAAGGGAAATTGAAGAGCGGCAATAAAGTGGTTTTTGTAGGTTTTGGTGCAGGGCTTACTTGGGGTGCACTTGTAGCCCAGTGGTCAGGTCCGATTCCGGCAAAGAAGCACGTTTACCCAAAACAGTATCGTCTGTTTGCTCGCTTACGCTCTTGGTTGTTGCGAGCGTTGCGTTTCCTTGAAGGGTTACTCTCTCGCCGCGAACTCTAATCGTGTTTTCATTTGAACTATGGTACGATTGAAATGAAGTTCAATCAAGGAGTGTACTATGGGTTTACCACGTGGTTCAGAGTGGATTTTTATTCTGATTATCGTTGTTCTTGTTTTTGGTCCGGGGCGCATTGGTAAGGTGGCTGGTGAGATCGGCAAGAGCATCAAATCTTTCCGCGAAGGATTGAGCGGCGAAGAAGAATCAGAAAAAAAATCTGATACAACAGAACAAAAGTAATTAAAAATACAGACCGTTTTCACGGTCTGTATTTTTAATTACTAATATGTCAATAGATTATCAAGAACAATTTCAAGATTTTAATTGCTCTATTAATATGTCAAGATCTGTGGTCGGTTGTTTGCACACAAACCCTTCACATACATAAACGGTTGCTTTATTGTCAATCATCGGGCGTTCATGCAATAGGGCAGGGATATTTTCTTTTTCAGAAGAAGACGTAGCAGCTACAACCACACTCGGGCGATATTCTACCTGAATTGCCTTGAGCAAACTCTGGAAATTGGGGTCTTCCGCTTCTCCCACCGCCGCTACCTGTTTCAACGTTCCGGTGGCAAGTTTCGCCGCTGTGAGCCAGCGCCCAAACCCAAGTGGATATTGCAATACGAATTTATAGACCAGCCCAAACGATTTTTCTGCAATATCGCGGTATGTACCATTATCTGTATAAGCAGCTAGTTTTAGCAAGGCTTCGCAAGTTAAAGAGTTTCCTGAGGGTGTGGCATTATCCTGCACATCTTTTGGACGGAATAATAGATGTGAACTGTCACTTGGTGTGTCAAAGAATCCGCCATTTGGATCTTGGAATTTCTCGATCATTTCATCTGCGAGTTCTTTTGCAGCAACGAACCATTTGGTGTTGAAGTCTGTCTGGTATAGCTCTAGTAGCCCTAAGATAAGAGAAGCGTAATCTTCAAGGAAAACTTCACTGGTAGTTTTGCCATCTCGCCAAGATCTGCGGAGTTTCCCATCCACTTGGAGATTCGAAAGCAAAAAATCTGCGCTGCGCGTAGCCAGATTGAGGTAGGTGTTTGCTTGTGGGGTAACATCCGCGAGGACTCGGGCGGCTTCGGCAAATGCTGCGAGCATGAGCCCGTTCCATGAGGTGAGGACTTTATCATCTGTGCCGGGGCGGATGCGTTTGGCACGGGCTGCATAAAGCTTGGAATGAGATTCGGCTAATTTCGCCGGAACAGTTTCCGGGTCCAGTTTGAAGCGGGCGACGAGGGAGGCATCATCTACTGCGCGTTGTAAGACCGTTTTGCCTTCCCAGTTGCCTTTGGCAGTGACGCCATACGCCGCTTCAAAAAACTCAGACGCTTCTCCTAACACTTCACGAATTTCATCAAGAGTCCAAATGTAGAACTTGCCTTCTTCGCCCTCTGAGTCAGCATCCAATGAAGAATAAAAGCCGCCTTGGGGATGTGTCATTTCTTTTTCGATGAATGCAAGAGTTTCTTCAACAATACGTTTGTAGAATGGGTCGTGAGTTACTTGCCAGGCATGTAAATAAACACGGACGAGTTGTGCGTTGTCGTAAAGCATTTTTTCGAAATGCGGCACACGCCAATGATCGTCTGTGCTGTAGCGCGAGAAGCCACCGCCTACAACATCATACATGCCGCCGCGCGCCATCATTTTGAGACAGTGTTCGATCAATTTCACATATTCATTCTGGTTTGTGGTGGCAGCATGATGAAGCAGGAACTCAAGTGCCATGGGCTGCGGAAATTTAGGCGCATCGCCCCAGCCGCCTGTGCCCCAGTAATATGCGCCTTGCATGGATTTAGCAATGGCATCCATATGTTCAGCCGTAAGAGTTTCTTCATTATTCGATTTTAGTTTTGTGTCTAAATGTTCAGAAACTTTATTGCTGGTCTTCTCAACTTCTTCGCGGTCATTTTGCCATGCGTTGGAAAGACCTGATAAAACTTCTTTGAAAGATGGCATATTGTATCGGCGCACTGGTGGAAAATAGGTGCCCGCGTAAAAAGGCTTGAGGTCTGGTGTGAGAAATACAGACATGGGCCAGCCGCCTGAGCCGGTCATGGCGATGGTTGCTTGCATATAAATATTATCGAGGTCAGGGCGTTCTTCGCGGTCTACTTTGATGTTGATGAAGTGCTCGTTCATGAACGCGGCGGTTTCTTCATCTTCAAATGACTCGTGCGCCATTACGTGGCACCAGTGACACGCTGCATAACCTATCGATAAAAATATAGGTTTGTTCTCAGATTTGGATCTATTAAGTGCTTCTTCTCCCCATGGGTACCAATCTACAGGATTGTTTGCATGTTGAAGAAGATACGGAGAACTTGAATTAGTTAAGTAATTTGACATGAATACCTCTATGTTAAGAGCGCTGGAATGTTTGGCGATTATAGCGTATGGGTTATCTAATTATTGTACGCAAATATCCCCCGTTTCATGAGGCACTCATGTTTTACAAATCTTTATGGTGTTTTAGCGGGCTTGAGTGGTGAGACAGTCTATGCTTATTTCTTCAACGATCTCATGCACAGCGGTGAGAATTTCTGGGCTAACGGCTTCACCCACTTCGGTGGATCTTGGTTGAATGCCGATCAGCACAACTGCACAGTTAAGTTCGAGGGTTAGGTAGCGGGCGAGCATAGAGAGGGGCAGGCTATGGGTCGATGCGCTCATCCCTTCGATGAGTTGGATGGGCACCCAGCATATCGTACCGGGCTCAGAACGCATTTCAGCTGCGTCCATGAGAATGATTAGGTCTGGGTGGAAGTTGCGCAGTTCGCCAGTGACGTTTTCAGGGGCATGCCCCGCTTGAATCACAAGGAAATGACTAACATCTGCAGAGCATTCGCGTTGTAGCAATTCGCGTGCTACAAGCATGCCCGCAACATCGTCATTGCGAAGCGGGTTTCCGATCCCAACAATGGCTACTCGTGGGAGGTCTCTGTGTTCACTCTTGAGTTGGCTTAGGGTTTGACGCAGCGATGCCTGCCAGGAGGGTTTCAATATCTTCGTCTTTTCCATAATAAACAGTGAACTCCTTTTTGTTGAGAGATGCATGTTCCCAATCAGTATTAGACATGCCCATGCATTTGAAGCGACAGTTGACAGCGCATTGACCGCAATATACGCAACGGTCCATGTGATATTTGAGGACGAAGCGTTTGGCGGCACGGTCGAGTGTGACGAGTTCGATGGCTTTGGCGGGACAATCTTTTACGCAAAGGCAACAGCCTGTGCAGGCGGATGGGTCGTAGTGTAAATTGCCGCGGAAACGCTCTGGGGTAGGTGTTTGCTCGAAGGGATAAAGTTGCGTGCTGTTCTTTTTGAACAGTGATGTGATGATGTCTTTAAACATGGTTCCGATCTTCATACTATCCATCCTTTCAACAGGATCATGACCAGAAGCTGGATCAAGACGAGGATTGCCCCGAAGCGCCACCAAAGCCCTACGGTCTGGTCAATGCGCAGACGGGTAAGAGTCACTTGCAACATGGACATGATAAAAAGCAAAGCGAGGGTTTTGAGCAGAAATTCAAGAAAGCCATTCACGCCGCCAAGGTAAAAAGAAGATATTAGAGATAAGCCGATGACTAGTTCTACATATTTACCGATCTTGAAGAGGGCAAGTCCGCGCCCGCTGTATTCGGTGAGTGCCCCGGCGACGATCTCTGTTTCGGCTTCGGGGGCGTCAAAGGGAGGTAACTCGAGCTTGCCCATTAACCCAACTAAGGCAACAATAAACCCGATCGGTTGTGTGAGGATGAGCCAATGTTCTTTTGTGTATGCGGTGATGGTATTGATCTGCCAACTGCTGGCGGCGAGAGCGGGACCGAGCATGGCAAGCAGGAATGGAGCTTCATAAGCGAAAAGCTGAGTTAGGGCGCGGGTGGCGCCGATGAGAGAGAATCGTCCGCTGGTGTTCCAGCCGGCGAGACCGATGCACATCGTCGGGAGGCTGAGAAGGTAAATGGTGACGATCAAATCTCCGTCGAAGCTGGAGGCGGGGTTTAATCCCATGATCGGAACATACAGGGCGGCAGTTAAGGCTCCGGCGAGTGCGATGATGGGCAATCCATAAAAAAGAAGGGGAGCAGCCACACCTGGTTTGATTTGTTCTTTGGCAAATAGTTTGATAGCATCTGCAAAGGGTTGGAACCAACGCGGACCGATGCGGTTTTGAAAGCGTGCGACCAGTTTGCGGTCGATCCATTCGTAGAACATGCCGACCAGAATGAGCGATATTCCGGCGGGAAAGAACAGCATGGTGAAGAGGGAAGAGAGTGTGTTCATCGGGATTTGTAGTATTCGATGCCGTGCTCGCGTAAACGGCTCCATGACCAGGTTTCGCTTTGGTCATTTGTTGCCACTGTGACGAGACGGTCATTACAGGAAAAACATGGGTCCATTCCGGCGATCAACATGGGCACATCTGCGAGTTGACGCCCTACTGCTTTCTCAAGTACGGAAACCCAATTGCATAAACTCGGTGTGCGGACGTGGACTCGGGCAGGGGTTTCGCCGCCATTGCTTTTGATGAAGTACAGCAATTCGCCACGTGGGGCTTCGATGCGGGCAATGGTTTCGCCCGCTGGAATTTTGCGCGGCATGCGAACCGTCAGCGGACCTTCAGGTAAGTTGTCTAATATCGTTCGTATGGAAAAACAAGCCACCAATAATTCTTTTAACCGCACAACACAACGTGCTTCGAGGTCTCCATTGGTTTCCACCACGGCGTTGATCGGAAATTTTTTGTATGCGCCATACGCAGCATCTACACGGACATCTCGACCTAAACCAGAGGCTCGTGCGGTTGGTCCTAACAGCCCGAAGCGTTCGGCTTCTTCTTTTGAGATCGTGCCGATATTACGTGTGCGGCTGAGAAATAATGCATCTGTGGTGATCACTTCAAGATAATGCCGAATGCGGCTTTCGAGATAATCGAGCCCGTCTTTGATCGCTTTGGCTTGTTCAGGAGAGACATCGCACTTTACACCACCAAGCAGGTTGGCTGAATAATTGACGCGATTCCCTGTGACTTGTTCAAGCAGGTTCATCACAGTCTCACGGTCACGCCAGGAGTACATGAACAACGTATCAAAGCCAGCTTCGTGAGCAGCAACCCCTAACCAAAGCAAATGGCTGTGGATACGTTCAAGCCCTGCCACTATTTCACGGATGGCTTGTGCGCGCGGCGGCGCTTCGACCTGTGCCAGCTTTTCCACACCGAGACAATATGCCATGGCGTGGGTGTGGGAACAAATCCCGCAAACACGTTCAAAGAGATATAAGTTTTGATACCAATTGCGACTCTCGGCGGCTTTTTCAATGCCACGATGGGCATACCCAAGACGCATCCGTGCTGCGGTGACAACCTCACCATCGACCGTGAACTCGAAGTGACCCGGCTCTTTCAACGCCGGATGCTGGGGACCAATTGGCACGACGAATGTATTCCCGCCGACAACGGCCGGTTCGTGCACATGGTTTGTTCGTTTCTCTGGTGCGGGGGCGGCTTGTTCGGGGGTGAAATCTGCTCGCATTGGGTAAACTTCATCGGGCCAGTCATCTGGCAGGAAGAGACGGTCGTATAAAGATGCGCCTGTGATCTCAACGCCTAACATTTCATGCAATTCGCGTTCAAAAAGAGATGCAGGTGGAATGATGTCTGAAATGCTGGAGAGGGAGACCTCATAACTGCGCGGTAAGCGGATGCGCAACGAAGTGATTGCCGCGCCACTGCAGAAGTGATAGAGGATTTCAAGCTGGCTATCTACGCCAAGGTCCATGCCGGTGATGGCAGAGAGATACCCCCAATGGGTTTCGTGTAATGCCGATACGGCAGGACGCAAATCTTCACTTGTAATAACAACATCCACGCGATTTGATTCAGGGTGAATGGTTTCTTTATTCCAAGGTGCAAGCAATGATTCAGCTTGAGCAAGGCGTTCTTCAATGTTCATGATGAAATCTCCTGCGCAGTGACGTGCTTTGGTTTGCGGGCTTTGCCGCCGCGAAGTTCAGTAAGCAGTTGCACGATGCCGTCGATGATGGCTTCAGGACGCGGCGGGCAGCCGGGGACGTAGACATCTACGGGCACCACTTGATCCACCGAGCCGATGCAGTTATAGCAATCTTGAAAGACTCCACCTGCAATACTGCACGAACCGATGGAGATGACAAACTTCGGCTCAGGCATCTGCTCGTAGGTGCGAAGCAAGCGTTCGCGCGCCTGACGCGTAACCGGTCCGGTGACCAACAACACATCTGCATGCCTCGGACTTCCCTGCAATTTGATGCCGAAGCGTTCCACATCATAACGCGGGGTGAGTATGGCAAGGGTTTCGATGTCACAGCCGTTGCAAGAGCCGCTGTTGAAATGAACAGCCCAAATCGAATTTTGACGCGCCCAATCGCGGACGCGGTCGATTACGTTTGCCCAACTGAGGTTATTTTCTGTGTTCATGATTTACCTCATCCAAGAATCAGGGCGATCAAGGCTAATATCAAACCGAGCAGATACACGACCGTCACGGAAGATAGGTCACTGCTGCCGACCATGATGACACCTAAATGCAAAACTGCGAAAAATAAAGCGATGACGAAAAATTGACGATAGCCCGGCGCGGCTGGGATAGGGTCGAAATCTTCACCACTTGCATACGGCTCAGACTTGAATTCCGAAGCGCTGCCTTTCGCGGAGAATAATCGTCCCAGCCCGGAGGCGGCGGATACAACGAGTATGTAAATGAGGAAGGCGATAAAAGGAGTGAGCAAAAATTCAGCCATAAATTTATCCTCCGAATAATGCAAGCAAGGTCTGTGCAGCGAGTGCGGTAAATGAATTCATCAGTTGCGGCACAAGACCCAAGATGATGACTCCCAATGTCATGATGACCAACGGTAATTTGATTGCCCATGAAAGCGGTTTGCCCGCCAACACTTGCGCCGATGGCGTTTTGCGATATATCAAATTGACGATCGGTGCGTAATATGCCAGCGATAAAACGCTGTTGAGAGCCATGAAGATCATCAATGCGACGATCCATGCATTTTGAGCTTGAAAGCCCGCCACAAAAATTTGCCACTTCGACATAAAACCCGCCAGTGGCGGAAGCCCGCCCAGCCCCAGTACAGCAATGCTCAGCGCCAGTGCCACCCACGGATATTTTTGCGCCGCACCTGCCAAGTCTTTGATCATCAATGAAGCATGTGATCCATTTTGCAGGAACATGCCATAGATTAACGCGCCAACTGCGAGAAAGGCAAGTCCTTTCATCAGCATGTGATTGAACAAATGGAAAAATGCACCTTGTGCGCCAAGCTCCATGCCGGAATAAAAAGTGATTCCCAACCCCAGCAAAATATAGCCGATGTGACTCAAACTTGAATATGCCAACATGCGTTTGACCATTGTCTGCCTAAGCGCGAGCAGGTTGCCATATAGAATGTTCAACGCGCCAAACACCATGAACAGGATGCCCCATGAACTGGCAAACCCTGTCAGCACCGAAAGCGCGCGCAGCATGGCAACCAGCCCGGCTTCGATGACCACGCCCGAAAGCATGGCGCTGATTCCGCTCGGCGCTTGTGAGTGCGCATCGGGTAACCAGGTATGCAGCGGGACAATGGCGACTTTGACTCCGAAGCCGATGATGAATAATGCACCGGCTGCCAACAAAGCCATTCGGCTCACACCGGACCCGGTCACTGCTTGCTGGACTTCGTGCATATCCAACGTTCCGGCGTTCGCCAAGACCAGTGCAATGCCCATCAGAACCATCACCGAACCCGTGGCGCTTTGCACGAGATATTTCATGCCCGCTTCCAGTGACGCAGCTTGTTCACGATAAAAGGCGACCAGCAAATAGGACGAGATCGCCATGCCTTCGAACCAAACCCACAAGTTGAACAAGTCTCTTGCACAGACGAGCCCCAGCATCATGCCAATCATTGCTAGAAGCATGGCGTAATATTTTTCTTCGCTGGCTTCGCCTGCCATATATGGACCGGAGAATAAAATGACGAAGGTCCCTAGCATTAATATCATTCCTGATGTGAAGAGGCTGATTCCATCGAATCGCAGCCAGATGGCTTCAAGGTTAAATTCTTGTACGTTTCCTGCGAGGAGTGTTTGTGCAGAGACTACGAATGGAATCCATGTCAGTAGAATGGTGAGGAGGGAAAGTCCGCGCACGAGGTAGGAGCGACGATGTAGAATTAGGTCGTAGGCTCCCAGCCGCCCAGAAAGATATACAAGCGGCGAAGCCACTAACGGAATTACGATCATGCCAAAGAAATTCAGTAGAGTCATTTATGCTCCATTCAAGAGCAAGACGGCTGCAACGAGTAAGAGAGCGCCGAGGGTGCCGAGAATGTTCCAATTCAATTCGCCGGTTTGTGTGGCGCGTAAGCGTTCGGCAGAAGATTGAACGAGTTTGACCGTCCAGTGATTGATGGATTCAAATCCAAACGAAGATTCAATCAACACATTCAGCCAGTGCGGATTTTCGGACATGGCAACCTTGCGCCCAAAGGTGAAGAACAAGGTCAAGCCGAGGGCAATGGTCAACAAGGCGAACCAAGTAGCGGGTGCGAAGCTGACCATTTGGATCATCTCCAAGGTAGATTCGGTTTCGATAGTATGGAAAGGCAGGAAGGTAGATAAGAGTCCACTTAATCCGCCGAAGAATAACCATGTGGTGAGTGTGCCTAGTGATAGAACCGCGAGTGAGATCTTCATGGCATTGCGGACTGCATGGATGTGTAAGTCTTCACGCGCAGAACCGAAGAAGACCAGCCATGTCATGCGGAAGGTGTAAAAGGCGGTGAGACCGGCGCCCGCGAGCATGAGAAGGTATGCCCAGAATGGTGAATGCTCCAGCCCGGCTTCGAGGATGAGTTCCTTACTCCAAAAGCCGTTGAAGATGGGCAAACCCATGAGCGCCAATGCGCCGATGATGAAGGCGTTACGTGCAAAAGGCAATGCCTTGCCGAGACCGCCCATGCGGCGCATATCGCGCGTGCCAACGGAATGAATGACTGTGCCCGCAGTGAGGAAGAGCAAGGCTTTGAATACGGCATGACTCAACAAATGGAATTGACTCGCCAGCACATCACCTGCGCCGATGGCATAAACCATATACCCAAGTTGACTGACGGTTGAATATGCTAGCGCGCGTTTAAGGTCAGTGGCGATGAGCGCCATGATGGCTGTGATAAGTGCGGAGATCAAGCCAACGAGGATCACGGTCATTTTCCAGCCGGGAATATTTTCAAAAGCAGGGAAAAACCTTGCAAGCAAATAAATGCCTGCGTTGACCATCGTTGCGGCATGGATGAGGGCGCTGATAGGAGTTGGTGCTTCCATCGCGTCTGGCAGCCAGGTGTGGAATGGGAACTGGGCTGATTTTGCGGCTGCTGCGACGAGGAAACTAAAGCCCATTAACGCCAATGCATTTGCTGGAATGGAGTTGTATTTCGCGAGCACATCTGTAATTTGATAACTGCCGAGGTTAGCATACGCGGTGAGCGTGCCTGCTAATAAACCCACTCCGCCTACTTGCGTAATGATGAGTGCTTTGATCCCACCCGCTACGGCTTTCGGGTCGTCGTTATAGAAAGAGATCAATCCATACGAACAGAGCGCAGTGATCTCCCAAAAGAAAAAGGTGAAGAGCAAATTTCCGCTTAAGACCAGTCCTGTCATGGCACCGATGAAGAACAAAACAAGGAAGTAATAACGACCAAGTTGCGCTTCACCGTGCATGTAATCGACCGAGAATAGAACCGCGAGTGAACCGATGACTGTGGCGATGACGGTCAATGTCACGGCTAGCCCATCAGGGACGAAGGTTAAGTTTCCGAAAGCGGAGCCAAGAGCGAAATCTACGGCTGGTTTGGTTTGGATAAAGCTCAAAAGGAAGAGAGAGGCGATGCCTGTGCAAAGACTAAAGACGACTGCCAACGTATGCTGTAACTTTTCGCGTCGGTCTCCAATCGCCCAAACCGTCAACGCACCCAGCCATGAAATTCCGATGATGCAAAGGATCAATGTTCCAGCCATATCAACCTTTCAGTGTGGAGATCTTCGGCACGTCTAATGTCCCGAAGCGTTGACGTACCTGCACGGCGAGCGCCAACCCAACTACGGCGACGATCGTATCTGCGACGATGACAGTGGCGGCGGTGGACTGTCCCAGCCCGAGATTGCCACTGACTTTGCCAGCAAAGACCAACGCCAGCACTGCGGCTTTGATTAGAATTTGCAACATCATCACGATTTTGATGAGGTTGCGTGTGATCAAAAGACCATAAAAGCCGACGCCCAACAGCCCGGCGATTCCAAACAAGATGATATTGAGAGGGGATAGGTTCACTGGTGCGCCTCCTTTACTGGACCTCGTTCTGATAGTAGACCCAGAATGCCCATCACGCCTGAAAAGATCAGCACGATCTGAATCCACACATCCAATACACGGCTTTGCCAGAGGACATTTGCAAGATCGGTGACGCCTGTGCTTGGGCTTTCACGAACGGCCGGATACACCATCCAACCGATGAGAATGGTCACCAACGCAACGAGGATGAATGCCAATGGCTTTGCGATAACCGAAGTTGGATCCAACGCATCTTCACCGACGACGCTGACTGCATACACCATTAGAACAGTCACCAAGCCTGCGCCGACGGATAACTCCATCACAGCGACTTGCTTTGCCCCAAGCATGTAGATGACGATGGACGTCAACGCACTGATGCATGCCAAATATAAAGTTGCCGAAAGAATTCGTTTTGAAACAGTTGCACGATAGGCACAAAAGATAGCCCCCACAAGCAATAAACCATATTCGATGCTTTCCATATTGAAATGACTCCAATTATTGTATGGGCTTTGGCTGCCGCATACCTCTCGCCTCCTTTGGGGTCGCTACTTATATTGTGAAATATAACACAAATAAAGCATTATGGAAATTCTCAAATGAATCTTTAATAGAGACAAAGTTTGTAAGTATTACCTGGAATTGATTCTTTGTTCAATTGAAAACAAAACAAGGTCTTGTATGCTGTGTCGATCTAAAACCGTATGTGAGACTTGTCCTTCAAGAGCAAGCGATACGATGCCATGGACTTGTCCCCAAACTGAAACAGCCATCAGGTCCGCGGGAGCCGTGGGTAAGATGTCAGCATTCTGACAGGCTTGCACTACTTCTACGACCAGTTTGAACGTCTTGCTTGAAATCTCCACAAAGGATGGATAATCCTTTTCTTTTTCCAACACACCCGAGAACATGATCTTGAAAGTATCGGTATTTTCCTCTGCAAAGCGGACATAGGTCTTCGCACCTTCGAGGAGTTGTTTCTTTGGATTTTTGGAGTAGGGGGATATCGCCGCTTCCAACTCGGTGTGGAGTTGATTGAAGCCTTCGGTAGATATCGCTGCAATGAGAGATTGTTTGTCGGGGAAGTGCGCATACGGAGCGGAGTGACTCACGCCCGCATGCTGCGCCACCTTGCGCAGACTTAATCCATCCACACCTTCTTGTGCCAGGATTTCGACCCCGGCTTGGATGAGGGCGTTCTTTAGATCTCCGTGGTGATATTTTTTCGGCATGGGGAAATATTAAGCGAAAATCTTGACACCGTCAAGATTGTGACCTAAAATCTGGACACTGTCTAGTTAAATAGGTTTGCTCCAAGCGCCGTCCTCGGCGCGAGGATACCTAATAATCGCCGCCGGGGACGGCGGCGCTGAGCGGAGTAATTTCATGGGACTTTTTGACTCTGAAAAGAAGTTGATCGTTGAAACCGCACACGAATTGGTGCGCAAAGGTTTTTTGATGGCGACGGGCGGGAATTTGTCTCTGCGGGTGAAGGGGCAAAATGCATTCGCCATCACACCGTCGAATTACGATTATATGAAGATGACGCCGGAAGACGTCTGCATTTTGGATTTTGACTTGAACATGCTCGAAGGACATCTCAAGCCTTCAGTCGAGTCCGCGATGCATGGGGCGGTGTATCAAGTACGCGAGGATGTGAATGCCATTGTCCACACGCATCAGGTTTACACCAGCGCGTTGACTTTGATCAAGTCACCGATCCCGGCTCTGTTCGATGAGCAGGCGCGCTTCCTCGGGCGCAGTGTGGAGATCATTCCGTATGCTCCATCAGGGACAGGAATGCTGAAGAGTACTGTCGCAAAGCATGTGAAGAACCATAACAATGCTTTCATGATGCAAAATCATGGGGCGTTGGTGTTTGGTCATGACATGGAACGTGCTGTGCATAACGTGGAAATTCTCGAAAAGTGCGCCATGGCATATCTGCTGGCGATTTGTACCGAGAAGAAGATCAGCAAAATTCCATTGGCAGTGCGTGAGATCGCCTTTGCCAAACTACGCAAGGATCAGAAGAAAACTGAAATGGGTGAAGAAGTAAAAAGTGGTGAATAGAATGACCGAACAGAAATATGCAATAAGTGAATATCATGATGTAGACGAAGTCTACAAAAAGCTGAACAACCTCATCAGTCAGCCCATGCGCCATGTGAAGCGCGAGAAGATGCATGAGTTTCTTGATTATTTCAATTCTCAATGCGAACGTTCCAAAGAACTAACCGATGAAGCCAAGAAGTTCATCCCGGGCGGAGTGCAGCATAACCTGGCGTTCAATTATCCCTTCCCAATCGCCATCGAAAAAACGGACGGCGCTTATCTTTGGGATGCTGACGGTAATCAATACATCGACTTTTTGCAAGCAGGTGGTCCCACTGTGTTGGGCAGTAACTATGCACCTGTGCGCGAAAAAGTTTTCGAGATGTTGAATGAATGCGGACCGGTTACTGGGCTTTTCCATGAATACGAATTGAAGTTGGCAGAACTCGTCAATCGTTTCATGCCTGCGGTGGAAATGTTCCGCATGCTCGGCTCAGGCACCGAGAGTGTGATGGCGGCTGTCCGCGCGGCACGGGCGTTCACGAAGAAGAAATATGTCATCAAAGTTGGCGGCGCGTATCATGGCTGGAGCGACCCGATGGTTTATGGTTTGCATGTGCCCGGCACGGGTCGGCTTGAGGCGACGGGTATTCCGCGTGGGGCAAGTGCCTCGACTCGCGAGTTCTTCCCGAACAGTCTCGGGGCGTTGAAACGTCAACTTTGGCTGAACAGACTGCGGGGCGGCACCGCGGCGGTGATCGTCGAGCCGTTGGGACCGGAATCAGGGACTCGTCCCGTGCCATTCGACTTCAATCAAAAAGTCCGTGATCTGTGTGATGAATTCGGCGCGCTTCTTATCTTCGACGAGGTTGTGACCGGCTTTCGAGTGGGTTTGGGTGGTGCTCAAGGCTTTTTCGGCGTCAAGCCCGATCTGACGGTGTTCGGCAAATGCATCACGGGCGGTTACCCCATGGCGGGCGGCGTGGGCGGACGTGCCGAAGTCGTGTCGCGCTTTGCGGCGGGCATTGGCGGCATTGGTGAACGTGCTTATGTGGGCGGAACGCTTTCTGCGAATCCACTTTCGTGTGTGGCGGGTTATTACTCTTTGTTGGAAATGGAACGCACGAACGCAGCGGTGATTGCTGGCAAAGCGGGTGACAGACTCACCAAGGGCTTGCAAGCTATTATAGAAAAATATAATTTACCTTTCGTTGCTTACAACCAAGGTTCGATTGTGCATTTGGAAACTTCGGGTGTGATGTTGTTGGATTTGCGCAACCCGATCCGTTTGGCGAAGGAACTCAAGCCACGAAAGCATATGATCGAAGAGATGGGCGCGGCGTATATGTCGCAGGGACTGATTACGTTGGCGGGTTCGCGTATGTACACCTCGATGGCTGATACGGATGAAGTAATCGATAGTGCATTGAATAAGTTCGAAACTGTTTTAGCGGCTTGTGTGTAATTCCATTGTCACTCTGAGGGAGCGTTCTTTGCGACCGAAGAGTCTCTTATGATGGACGTAGAGATCCTTCGCTATCGCTCAGGATGACATAACAAAAAAGGAGCATCATGACAGACAAATTTAAACTTTATGGGTATCGCTGGGTGGTGTTGGGCGTGTTCATGTTCATCAACCTAACCATTCAGATGTTGTGGATCACATATGCACCGATCACGGGTCCTGCCGCCGCGTTCTATGGCGTGACCGATTTGAAGATCGGCTTCTTGGCGATGTCGTTCATGATCGCGTTTATTCCATTGTCTATTCCGGTTTCATGGGTGATTGATACGTACGGGTTTCGAGTAGCGGTCAGTATCGGTGCGGTGATGATGGGGATTTTCGGTTTGCTGCGCGGATTTGCCGGAGCGAATTATTCCCTTGTTTTGTGGAGCACAATTGGCATTGCCGCGGCTCAGCCTTTCCTGCTCAATGCATGGACGAAAGTCCCTGCTAATTGGTTTGCTATCGAAGAACGTGCCACCGCAGTTGGGCTAGTCACACTTGCTAATTTGGTTGGTACGGCACTTGGCATGGTGTTGACTCCTGCTCTGACCGAAACTATGTCTATCCCAACCGTACAGTTGATCTACGGCGGCATTGCAGCGTTTTCTTCTGTGCTGTTCCTGATCTTCGCTAAAGAGACTCCGCCCACACCTCCCGGACCGGCTGGCAGCGAAGTCCGCGCCTTGATGCTGGATGGCTTGAAGCACGCTTTCACGGTCAAGTCGTTTTGGTTGTATTTGTTTGTTTCGTTCGTCGGGCTTGGCATCTTCAATGGTGTGACCACCTGGGTGGAAAATATCATCCGTCCACGCGGGTTTACGCCAAGCGATGCTGGCACACTCGGCGCGTTGATGTTGGTGGGCGGCGTGTTGGGCGCCGTCATCATCCCGCCGTTTTCGGATAAGACTCGCAAGCGTCAGCCTTATATTTTGGCAGGTATGTTATTGGCGATTCCCGGCTTGGTCGGTTTGGCGTTTGCCACTACTGGATGGCTATTATTCGTCTCTGCTTTTGCAATGGGATTCTTCCTCGTGAGCACCAGCCCGATTGGGATGCAATACACCTCTGAAGTGACGCAACCGACTCCTGAAGGAACATCGAATGGCTTGATACAATTGTTCGGTCAGGCATCAGTGGTGTTCGTGTACATCATGGAAGCATTGAAGACGGCTGATGGTTCATTCACACCTGCGTTGTTATTGGCAATCGGTTTGTTGGTTGTGAGTGCTGCACTTGTGACCCAAATGAAAGACCCACAGAGATAAACAATGACCCAAGAAAAACTGATTCTTGCAATTGACCTTGGCACGTCTGGCATGAAAGTGGCGCTGATTTCCGTCAACGGAGTAGTGCTAGGCTGGGAAGCTGAGCCTGTGCGCCTGATTCTCACGCCGGATGGCGGCGCGGAACAATCACCGGAAGAATGGTGGCAGGCGTTTCTGTCTGCGGCGGGAAGGTTGATGAAAAAGAATCAGGGTGCGAATGTGATCGCAGTGTGTGCGTCCACGCAGGGTGAAGGGACAGTTGCGGTTGATAAAGATGGCAATGCACTCGGCAACGCCATCTTATGGATGGACATGCGCGGCGCGGCGAATTTGAAAAAACAAATTGGTGGGCTGATCAACATCGACGGCGCCGGTGTTTCGAACGTGCTGCGCTTTGTGCGTCTGACAGGCGGCATGCCCTCGATGACCGGCAAAGACCCGGCGGCGCACATGCTTTTCATCCGCGATACAATGCCGGAAGTTTACAAGAAGACACACAAGTTTTTGAACGTGCTCGATTACATCAACCTGCGCCTGACTGGCGAGTTCGTGGCGAGTTTTGATTCGATTGTCACTTCGTGGGTCACAGATAATCGCAACCCGGATGCTATTCATTATGATGATTCGTTGATCCGCACACTTGGCATTCACCGCGAGAAACTGCCAGATGTGGTTCCATGCACCAAAGTGATCGGCAACCTTCGCAATGATGTTGCTAACGTATTGGGTTTGTCACCGAATTTAAAAGTGGTGGCAGGCGCGATTGATAACACGGCGGCGGCAATTGGCGCGGGTGCGGTCGAAGATTACGCCCTTCATCTTTACATCGGCACGTCTTCATGGATGGCGGCACATGTGCCATTCAAGAAAACGGATGTGGCTTCAAGCATGGCGTCGATTCCGTGTGCGGTGCCGGGGCGGTATCTGCTCACGGCGTTGCAGGCGACGGCGGGCGGCAACCTTACGTTCTTGCGCGACAACGTCATCTATCACAAGGATGAATTGCTGCAAGAAGCTGATGTGCCAGATATTTTCAAGGTGCTTGACCAAATTGCAAACCGAGTCCCTGCTGGGGCAAATGGTGTGATGTACACGCCTTGGATCTGGGGTGAACGTGCGCCAGTGGAAGATAAAACGCTTCGTGCCGGACTTTATAACTTGTCGCTGAACTCCACACGCGAGGACATCATCCGCGCCTTTTTGGAAGGCATTGCTTACAACACCCGTTGGTTGCTTTCACCCGTAGAAAAATTTATCGGGCAGAAAGTAAAGAGCATCAACATCGTTGGCGGGGGCGCACAATCAGATGTGTGGTGCCAGATCTTTGCGGATGTGATGAACGCGGAGATCAAACAAGTTGCGGACCCAATCTATGCCAACGCTCGCGGCGCGGCTTGGATCGCAGCTGTTGGCTTGGGCGAGATTAAGTATGGCGATATTCCAGAGTTACTCCAATTCCGAAGGGCATATCAACCCAAGGTCGAGAATCGAGCCGTGTATGATCGCGGATTTGAAAACTTTCAATTAATTTACAAACAGATGAAGGGCGTTTATCGTCGTTTGAATCAGTGAAGACTAGTTGGCAGAGGGAAAGGTCATGGTGACCGTGCTGCCTTTGCCAACTTCACTATCCATGTGAATCTCGCCGCCAGAACTCTCAACAAGGGTTTTGGCGATGGGCAACCCCAACCCGAAGCCAGGGATGGTTGCGGCTTCTTCACCACGATAGAAACGGTCAAAGACATGCGCGAGTATTTCTGGGGGCATTCCTTCGCCGAAGTCTTGCACGCGGACTTCTATATTTTTCCCCTGCTTTTCAGCGCTGATATTGATCTTGCCTTTGGAATGCTTGAGTGCATTATCCAGCAAAATGAGCGACACTTGTTTGAAAGCATCGCGATCTCCAATAATTGAAATCCCTGAATCAACATCCAAATTAATCTCACGTTCTGCATCGAGATGATTTCCCTGCCGGCATACTTCTTGTAAAACAACCGAGATGTCCACAGGATCTTTGGCGAGGCTGCGACCTGCATCGGCGCGGGCAAGCAAGAGCAGGTCATTGACAAGACGAATGAGACGGTCACTTTCATCGACCATATCGCTGAGAATATCATTTTGGATTTCTGGTGACGGACCGCGTTTGAGAAGCCCAAGATTTCCGCGCAGGGTGGTGAGCGGTGTGCGTAACTCATGAGAGACATCGGCAACAAAATTCCGTTGCATTTGCAGGGAATGCTCTATTTTTTTGAATGCATCTTGCAAACGCGAGAGCATGGCGTTGAAGGTGCTTGCCAGTTGCCCCACTTCATCTTGCGGACCGTAATAGTCTACACGGCGGGCGAAGTTTCGCTCGTCACCGATCTCTTTGGCAGTTTTGGTGATGCGATTGATGGGGGCTAATGTTACGCTTGAGAATACCCAGCCAATTCCGAATGCGATCAGTGTTGTAAGCAGACCAGCTAGCAACAGCGTCGTTGAAAGCGATTGAAGCGTACGATTTCTTTCGGTGAGCGACCTCGCAACCTGAACGATGTAAATCACTTCATTGTCGACAATGACCGGGCGGTTATAGGTGAGCATGCTTTCGCCAGAAACGATATTGGTCTCCCACCAGTCTGTGCCGCTTTGTAGGGCTTGTAGCCCTGCACTACTTAACGGCAACGCATCCCCTTCACGCCCGAAAGGACTGCTTACCAGATTTCCTTGAGGGTCAAGAACTCTGGCAATTTCACGCTCAGAAAATGATTGAAATTCTTGTTGATTGGAGAATTGGTCAAAGGGTATGGGGGTAGGTAGCGGATTGTTATCTGCCGTCTGCTGATTGCTAGGTGGTTGTCCGTTGGGTGGTTGATCTCCACTAGGAGGTTGTTGCTCGCTAGGGGGGTGTTGTCCATCTGGTGGCGGGTTGCCGCCAAAATTGGGGAAATCTGTTCTCAGAGTGGCATCTGCTAAACGATTGGCACTCAGGCTCAGGTCACGTTTGAGCGAGTCGATTGTCGATTGAGATTGGATGGTATATAAAGCGAATCCGAAGACGGTTAGCGTCAGTGCGAGGATAAATGTATAAAGAAAAGTGATACGAAGCCGAATAGACATTATGATTCTTCACGCAAGACATAACCCACGCCGCGAATGGTTTGGATCAATCTGGAATTGCCGTCTACTTCAAGTTTTTTGCGCAGGTAGCCAATATAAATCTCTAGAACGTTGTCATCGCCGCCAAAATCATAGCCCCATACTTCGTTGAGAATCTGACGACGTTCCAGCACCTGGCGTGGATGTCGCAGCAGCATGTGTAGTAGATTGAATTCTGTCACAGTGAGATTAAGTTCGATGTTACCACGTTTGGCTTCGCGAGATGAAGGGTCGAGGCTTACATCAGCATAGGAAACTTTTTGGCTTTCGGGTTTTGTTTCTACTCTGCGCAACATGGCATGGACACGGGCTACCAACTCTGCCGGGGCAAAGGGTTTTATAAGGTAGTCATCGGCTCCGCTTTCAAGCCCTTCAACACGGTCGTCAATGGCATCTTTTGCTGTGAGCATTAGGACCATGGTCTTATTTTCTTCATCTCTTAATCGTTGAACAAAAGAGATCCCATCCATCTTGGGCATCATCCAATCTACAATGATCAGATCTGGTTTTTGCGATTGCACAAGCGGAAGCCCTTCGAGCCCATTATTGGCTGTGAAAACATCAAGGTTTTCATACGTCAATGTGCGCTGAAGCATTTTTAGTAGTTTGGGATCATCGTCAATAATCAGTACGGATGGCATGGGGTCTCTCTTTTCTTTATCTTACTACAGCCAACTATAAATGAAATTTTCAAGCCTTATTTATACTCACAGCATATTCACAGTTTCTTCTTTGTGTTTCCATAGCTTCACATTCTAGAATGTGAATGTTTGAAAATACATTCTCTTGGAGAACCTATATGAAGAAAAATATGCTATTGATTCATTTGGCTGTAATCTGCGCTCTGGCATTGTCTGCTTGCAGCGCTAGCAGCGAAACAGCGCAAGAAACCACTGTAGTAACAGACACATCCTCGGTCGTTTTTGTTACTCAAACGATTGAGCCTTCAACGCAAACAGAAGAAGCGGCTCAACCGAGCGGAAATTTTACTAACGGAAACCCTCCTCCTGGTACTCCTCCTAGTGGAGGTGGTGGGATGGGCGCATCAAACTTGGAAGATGGTTTGTCTACGGCTACAGGTGTTTATACCTTGAGCGGTGAGACGGCTGAAGAGACAAATCAGAAATATACCGCTACTCAGCAGGATCAATCTGGTGTGTATGTAACGGATGGCGGTGTATTGACCTTGAATAATGTTACGGTCAACACCAGTGGGGAAACCTCATCGGCAGATGGTAGCAGCTTCTATGGGCTGAATGCAGGGATTTTGGCGGTTGAGTCGACGATCACTGTCAATGGTGGGACGATCACTACGAGTGGTTCGGGTGCGAATGGCGCCTTTGCCACTGGCGAGGGGTCGGTCGTATCTTTGAGCGATGTGACCATCACAGCAACTGGTGATGGTGGGCATGGTGTGATGGCAACCTTGGGTGGCGAAGTGAATTTGACCAATGTAAATATGACCACCTCTGGCGCTCACTCTGCACCCATTGCTACCGATCGTGGCAGTGGAACGGTCAATGCCACAGGCGGCTCGTTACTTACCACAGGAACCGACTCTCCCTGTTATTATTCAACCGGTGTTTTAAACATCACAAATAGTACCTGCACAGCAGATGGTTCTGAGGCGGCGGTCATTGAAGGAGCCAATTCCATCAATTTGGTAGATAGCAACCTCACTGTCAATGTCCCCAATAAATGGGGCGTGATGATCTATCAGAGTTTTTCTGGCGACGCAGAAGGTACGGAAGGCATCTTTACCATGCAGGGCGGGTCATTGACTTATACCGATGAAACCAGCCCGTTGTTCTATGTCAATAACTCCACAGGGTATATCACTCTCGACCATGTAACTGTAAATGTCGCATCTGGGGTTCTGCTCAATGCAGTTGCCAATGACCGCTGGGGTACAAGTGGTCAAAACGGTGGAATGGTATACCTGACTGCCAATGATCAAATCTTAAATGGTGATTTTGCAGCCGATGCCATTAGTTCGATCTCTTTGGATTTGACGGGCGTATCGTCTTTGACCGGCGCTATCAATGCCAATAACGAAGCAAGCTCAGCTTCCCTGACCATGAACGCCTCAAGCACCTGGACCTTGACTGCGGATTCCTACCTTGCCTGCTTAAACAACGCTGACGGTATTTCCGGTACCACAGTTCAAAACATCATTGGAAATGGACATAATGTTTATTATGATGCTTCAAGCTGTGCAGCTCTTAAAGGTATGACTTATACCCTCACGGGTGGCGGTGAATTAAAACCAATTTCAAAGTAGCCAACCCTTCTTGCAAGCAAAAAAAATGGACTTCTAATTAGAAGTCCATTTTTTTGCTATTCTGGTTCTTCTTCTGTTTCGTCTTCAGACACGATCACACGCACATAAACGACTTGACCAAAGTTGACCCCGTCAAAATTGCTCAACGACCAGTAGCCAGTGTAGGTCCCTTCAGCGCTGGGCGCCTTCATTGTAACGGTGATCTTTGCAGATTTTCCCGGTGCTACATATTGATTAATAGTGGTGGTCACACCTTCCAAGTTGTAACCGCTTACAAAGGTTACTGTATATTCAGGCCTCCATGGACAAGTACCTGTGTTTTGCAAACGCCATATTTTTTTGAACGGCTCATTCGGCATAAGCACTGTCCCATCTTTGATGGTGATGTCGCTCACATAGGCTGAATTGTCGCAAAAGTTATAATCACTAAGAACAGTTGGCGGCGCGGATTGAGGCGTTTCCGTCGCTGGAGCGGGTGTGAATGTAAAGGTGGGGAGAGGTGTAGTAGTAAATGTAGGTGTGAATGTTGGTAATGGAGTATCGATTTTTACAGCAGCGGCAGCGGTAAAGGCATTTGCAACAGCAGTTTGAATAGCTGGGTCAAATGTGCTTGTGGCGGTCGGACCGTCACTTTCGCTGCTCTCTGTCGCTGTAGGCGCACAAGCAGACAAGCTAATTAAAAAAATAATACCGATAAGAAAATTTCTTTTTAGTTTGTTTTCATGGTGCATGCTTCACTCTTCTATTTTGCCGGTAACAACGACATCACCTTCGTTTAGCCCGGATTTAATTTCGGCGTACAACTCGTTACGAATACCGATATCAACAGTTCGCAATTTTACTTCATTATTTTTTAGGACATAGACTGTGTACGTACCGTCCTCAGTTTCTTTCAGCGCCTCAAGCGGGATGAGCAAAATATTCTTCAGATTAACACTTAAGACTTCCGCCGAGGCAGATGCTCCAATAGGGAGATCAAGCTCTGCAAAGGTTGTACCCAGAGATACCGTTCCATGCACCGAAGAGGACATATTGCTGGTGTACAGTTCACTGTCTACTGAAGTGACTGTGCCGGTAAATAGATTATCCGGCAGGGCGTCAAATTCGACTTCTACCGGATATCCGACCTCAATCTTATCCCAATCTGATTCATCCAAGTAGATATCAAGGTGGGGTTGTAATAAATTTGTAAGGGTAATGCAAGTTCCGGTGTCAACTTGGTCTCCAGGTTTTATATCTACAGTGATGATTGTCCCGGCTTGGGGTGCAATGATCTTCGTTCCATCCGCTGTTGCTTTTGCTTCTTCAAGAGCTCGTTTTGCGGAGAGAATTTCTTCGAGGCTGGAAATTCCTGTATTCACAGGGATCTCACCTGAAGATAAAGCGGTATATACCGTCTGGGCTTCGGTTAGATTTGTTTGAGCATCGTCCACAGCATACTGGGCGAGAGTGATATCTGCTTCGGTAGGTAACGCTAAATATTGATGTCCTTCGTCGTCTCTCCGTACAAAATTTTCAAATACATATTCGTTATAGTAATCGTTCAGGGCTTCGGCTCTTAATGCCGTTGCAGATTCTAAATACGCTTCGATATCTTGAAGTTGTAGCTTTAGTTCTGAATTTTCCGGTTCAATCTCTAAACGGTTCTGAGCAATCTCTAAATCTTTTTGCTTGGCAGCTATGTTTTGATCCCAATACAGCACGTCTGGGCTGACAAGATATTCAAGCTGGTAAAGGGTATCTGAATACGATTTTTCTGCATCTGCTAGTGCTTCAAGAGAAGATGCGATCGCTTTGGGCGAAGTGAGTTCCATGTAAGCCTGCTCTGCACTCAAATAATCTTCTTGAACTTGGGTGTTATCAATTTCAGCTAAGACATCACCTGCTTGAACCTCATCCCCAGCGTGGACATATACCTTGGTGACTGTTCCGCTGGTGCTGAAAGATAATTCAACCTCATCTTCTGTGCTGAGAATCCCGGTTCCGCTGGCAGAGATGCTTAAGTCACCTCGACCAATGGTTGCGGTTTGCAATGTAGTTTCTTCGCTTTCAGCTGCGGAAGATTGATAAGCAAATACTGAATATCCTCCTGCGCTGACCGCAATAAGAATGGCAAGTAAGATGCCGACCTTTGTTTTTATAGGAATTTTTGAAAACCAATGTATTGCGTTCATCCCATATCATTTCTGCGACGGTTCAAACATTATGAACTGGCTGTTTTCTGAAGGTATTCGATCACCGCTTCGATCAATGAAGCGGGCACACCACTTCCCATACCGGGTGCTCCACCCGAAGCTTGCGCTGTGGCGATTTGATCTTCGCTGAGGTTGGGCATGCTTCCGCTGCTGGGCATATCTCCACCAGGCATACCACCGCCTGGCATGCCGCCACCGTCGGGTGGAGCAAATCCGCCACTAGGAGCGCTTCCAGAGTCACTGCTCTGTTGGCTGCTGTCGGTCTGTGGACGGTTTCCCATGGAGATGCCCATTTCTTGCATGATGGACATCATGTCTCGTTGTGAGAGTTGCATACCGTCGATGGCTTGAGTTTGAGCGTCGGTCATGCTTGAGCCGATCTGGTCTACTAAGCCGTCAATTTCCTCTTGTGCCACTGTGTCACTGTCTGACAGTGAGAGATAGACCTGCCAAAGGGGGAGAAGCTCGCCGGCTTGTTCGGGGGTAATGGCATTTTCTGTGCCATCAAGTTTGAGCGTGCCAAGAGCAAGTTTCGTGACGGGGCTCATTTCGCCTATATTGTTGGAAGGATAATTCCCTCCGGCGGGAGTGCTGGTGGAACTTCCACAGGCAGAAAGAATGAGGGAAAGTAGCACCAATGAAATAACAAATATTTTTTTCATACAACATCCTTTATTCATATCGTAATGCTTCAATGGGGTCGAGCTTGGAAGCTTGGTTGGCGGGGTAATACCCGAAAAATGCGCCGACAATGGCAGAAGAGCCAAACGCCAGCAAAATGGACGGGGGGGAGATCACAGTGCGCATGTCGCTTAATGAGCCGAAGATATAAGCTCCACCCACGCCAACCAAGACGCCGATCAGACCGCCTACAATGCTGAGCAACAGGGCTTCCGTCAAAAACTGCAAGCGGATATCTTCGGGTGTGGCGCCAATAGATTGACGGATGCCGATCTCGCGCGTGCGCTCGGTGACGCTGACCAGCATGATGTTCATGATGCCGATACCGCCCACGATCAGAGAAACGCCTGCCACCCAAGCTAATAAGGAACGAAATGCCGAAGTTGTTGACTCTTGCGTTGAGATGATGTCTTGCTGAGTGGTTACGGTGAAGTCTGCTGAGTCTAGGGAAACGTCGTGCCGTTTGGCTAGTAAAAGTTCGATCTGCGTGATGATCTCATCTTGATTGGCATCGGGGTCCACTTCTACATAGATCATGCGGACGCTATCGCCCATGAAGCGCGCAAACATGGATGGGGTAAATTTTTGGAAGACCAGTTTGATAGGAAGATATATTCGCGAGTCAAAATCGGTATTGCCGACCAAGCCTTTTTCTTTGAATACACCAATGACAGCGACTTTGGTGTTTCCGATCTTGATATATTGCCCAACTGGGTTGGTATCGCCAAATAATTCTTGTGCTACGGCGTACCCCAACACAGCCACTTTGCTTTTTCGCTCATTCTCTTGTTCGTTAAAGTAACGACCATCTGCAATTTCCATATCACGAACAGACGGAAACCCAATGGTTGTGCCGAGGATTTCTATATCTTCCAGAGTCACATCGCCCGCCTTCACGGTTTCAGATGAATTTTGTTCCACTACAACAGCGGTCACGCCATCTACACCGGTTTCAATCGCACTTGCGTCATCGTAGACCAAGCCGCCTTCTGGGGCTTGCCCGGGTCCGCCGCGCATCATGGAGCTTTGTACGAACACCAGATTAGACCCAAGGCTGGTGATTTGTTCTTGAATGCTGGCTTCTGTCCCTGCGCTGATGGCAACCATGATGATGACGGCTGAAACACCGATGATGATGCCTAACATGGTAAGGAAGGAGCGGATCTTGTTTTTAAGGATGGCATCCCATGCAATATTCAAAGCTTCAGACGGTTTCATGAACTGCCTCCTCTACATATTTTGGGTTGTGTGTGATGTTATCTACCACTCCATCGACCAAAGTAATCACACGTTGGGTGTGGATTGCCGTTTTAGGGTCGTGCGTCACCATCACAATGGTCGTACCTTGCTCATGCAGGGTGTGTAAAAGGTTCATGATTTCTTTACCGGAGCGAGTATCGAGATTGCCAGTGGGTTCGTCGGCAATGACCATCACGGGGTCGTTGATGAGGGAGCGGGCGATCGCCACACGTTGTTGCTGACCACCAGAAAGCTCGTGTGGTTGATGATTAGTTCGCCCGCCCAAGCCAACCAATTCCAGCAGCGTTTGTGCTTTTTGTGCACCTTCTTCTTTGGTGAATTTTTGTGTGCGATTATAGAGAAGTGGCAGCATCACATTTTGCAGAGCTGTTGTGCGGGCTAAGAGGTTATAGGCTTGAAAGATAAAACCAAGCTTCTGGTTACGAACCGCTGCTAATTGCACTTTATCGAGCTGGCTTACATCTTCACCATCTAAAAAGTATTGACCAGAAGACGGCTTGGAAAGGCAGCCAAGAATATGCATAAATGTACTTTTGCCAGAGCCAGAAGGACCCATGATGGCAACAAATTCACCTTTTTCAATTTGTATGCTGACACCACGCAAGGCAGAAACACTGATATCGCCCATGCCATACACTTTGGTAATATCAACCGTTTCGATAATGGAGTGTTCTGTGCTCATTGCGTCTCCACAATGCCTGTTGTTACGGTGTCGCCTTCTTTTACGCCAGAGATGATTTCGGCATAGAGAAGGTCTTGGATGCCGACTTCTACGACATGCAAAACAGGTTTGCCATTTTCCATGATAAAGACCGCATACTGATCACCAGCCTTATGCAAAGCCTCAATGGGAACTAACACTGCATTTTCTGCTCGTCCGCCGATGACATCTACAGAAGCGGTTGTGCCCAACGGCAAAGTGAAACTCTCTTCGTCGATCTGTGTCAACTGCACAAATGCTCGTACAACCGATGTATTGTTGGAAGAATATAGACCAGGGTCTACTTGTGTTACAACACCGCTGTATGTTTTATCTGGCAAGATATCGAAGATCACATCGGTTTCATACCCAACCACCACACTCGACCAATCTGATTCGTCCAAATACACTTCCAAGTAAGGCTGGGTCAAGTCTGCGAGAGTGATCGCAGAGCTGCCACTGCTGACACTATCTCCAACCGATATATCGATCGACATAATCGTGCCTGCATATGGGGCAATGATTTGCGTGCCGTCTAAAGTTGCTTTTGCAGATTCGAGATTTAGGCGCGCCTGCTCAAGTTCGGTCAACCCGCTGCCAGTGGCATTTTCAGGTATCTCTTTACCATTCAGGGCGGTATAGAGCCATTGTGATTCTTGCAGCGTGGCTTTCGCTAGTTCGTAGTCTGCCCGTGCTGCGAGCACTTCTGCTTCAGAAGGAGCGTTCAGTTCTTTTCCGTCCGTAAAATATTTTGGAAGGTAGTAACTTACATATCGCCCCTGTGCTTCCGATAATAATTTCTGGGATGTCTCCAGGTCAGACTTTGCTTCCTCAAGATCTTTTGTCGCATCTTCATCTGAGGGCGTCTCTTTGAGCTTCGCCTCAGCCTCTGTTATGGCTGTTTGCGCTTCGGCAACTTTTTCTTCCGCCTGAAGCACTTCTGGGCTAATCACGTAAGCGAGAGTATTTTTCGCATCACTTACATCAGAGGTTGCATCTGCGATCGCTTGCTGCGCAGTTGCAATTGCACTTTGCGATGTCAGTTCCAAGTAGGTTCGGTTTGCTTCTGCATAGGCAGCTTGAGCGTCTGTATCATCGAGGCGAGCTAGCAATGTTCCAGCTTCAACTTTTTCACCAACAGCCACATCCACTTCAATGACTTGACCCGTAGAGGTAAATGAAAGCTCAGTCTCGTTAGCTGAAACCAGAGTCCCTGTGCCGCTGGCATAGATGACCAAGTCACCTCGTGTAGCGACTGCGGTTTGTAGTTCAGCAGTGGAGTCGGTTTCATCTACCGTCTGTGTGCTTCGATAATAAGCATATCCGCCGCTGCTGGCTGCCAAGAGAATAATGACGATGCCAATGGTCCAAATTGCCTTTTTAGAGAGCTTGGATAGAGCCTTGGGAAGTGGGGTGTTTTGAATATTTCCTAGAATTTCACTGAATTTTGTTGTCATGGGCTTACATTCCCTATATGAAAAAATGAGATCAGATATTTCTTCATTAATATAAAAAATGCGCCTGTGAAAATACTGTGAAAGTTGTGAGCATCTTGTTTACATTTCATTTTTGAAGAAAATCGCCCCTAAAAAACGAAAAATGAGAAAGATTCACATGGATTTCTTAGCAGAGCTTCAGGACTTTTTCGGGAAATTCTCAGGTTGATTTTCTATACTGAATTCATTCAACCAGACCGGTTGAAGAAAGGAGTGCCTAGCGACCTTACTCGCTTCAGCGTTTCGATCTTGGAAAGGAGGTGTGTCCGTTTAGCGTAAAAGAAATTTAATAAGTAAGTTGAGCGTCCCTCGTAGTGATATGAGGGACGCTTTTTATTTTAATAACCAGCCTTCACAGGAAATTCACAATCTACACAAATTTAATACAAATCATTCTTGGTCTTTACACAGATTCGGCTTCTACAATGCAGGTGTTCGAATAAATCAACTTGACATATCCCCGCGAATAAAGATCGCGGGCAAGGAAAGGAAAACTACTATCATGAACGCCTCAACGAAAACCAATCTTGTGCTCGACCTTACGATCTTCACCGCCTTTTTGGCGATTGCCAGCCCAAAACTGACTGGCAACACCATCCATGAATGGCTGGGAGTGGCATTTGGTGCTGCCATCGTGACTCACTTGCTCTTCCACTGGAAGTGGATCGTAAATGTGACCACGAAGTTTTTTCAAAACTTCTTCAACCAGTCACGCCTTAACTATATTGTGGACCTGCTCTTCTTCCTCGCAATGACCGCAACGCTCTTTAGCGGACTGATGATCTCTAAAGATGTGATGTCCTTCCTCGGCATTCAGCTCAATGTGAGCCATAGCTGGGAAAGCCTGCACCGCCTCGTTTCAGACTTTTCTGTGATTTTGCTCGGCATTCATTTTGCCCTGCACTGGAAGTGGATCGTCACGAATGTCGGTCGCTACATCGTCAGCCCGGTTGCGAGCTTGTTCAAGCCGCGCGAACAGAAGCCGGTTGTATCCATGACCTTCCAACCCTCAAAGGAGAAATAACCATGAAGACCATTTTGCGAATCCTTATCATCCTGCTTATTGCGGGTATCGTGTCCGGCGGAGTCTACGCCCTGGTTGAAAATACCAGCCTCATGTCCAGTGTTGGAGCCGAGCGCGGAGCGCCTCCTCAGATGATGAATGCAGATGGCACATCCACACAACCCATGCAGCGCCCGGAAGGTGGCGAAGATCACGATGCTGCCTCACTATCCCGCGGCATCGGTGAAGTAGGTGTCTTGCTTGTGAAGATCACGGGTATCACAGTTGTCATTCTGCTCGTACAAAAAGCATTTGGCTTGCTTCAGAAAAATAAGCCCGTACCTATTCAATCGTAAAAACTAAAACAGATATGGTGCATCGCAGAGACCTGCGATGCACCATGGAGAGAAAAACAAATGAAAAAGACTATTCCTGCATTTATCGCAGCCTTACTAATTACTGCCTTGTTAGGCGGTGGCATGCTTCTGATGGGGCAGAACGCCTTAGGAGTATCTACTGTAAAAGCCGAAGCAGCACAGACTACTCAAGTTTCAGCGGACACAGTTGCTCAATATGAACAGATCGTTGCGCAATATCAGGCTCGAGAAACTCAATACCAAGATCTGATCACTCAGGCTTCCACCCAAATTACTACGGCGAATCAACAGATCGAATTAGCCAATCAACAATTGCAGCAATATCAATCCTTGCTTCAGCAGTTGCAATCTAGCGGGTTGATCACAATCGCCAGTGATGGCACAGTCACCGTAAATCAGACCAGCTCCTCTGCTTTTATGCAGCCTCCTCAAGGGCATCATAGCGAAGGAAATCACTAATGAACCTGTATCGCAATCTACTAAAAATTTGGATCGGCATTGTTAGCATTGCAGGTTTTGTAACAGGTTGGGTGTTCATTGCCCACGCATCAGAATTGGAGTCGGTAACATATATTGGGAACACTGCAGTCAGCATGCCAGAGTTGCAACCGATCCCAACTGTCGATGGTCTTGCAGGCGAGACCTTGACAACCTCAAATGTGCAAACCTTTACGGTTAATACAGCTGTACAACAACAGTCATTTACTCAACCCATGCGCACCGGAGGCTCATAATGCATTATCAAGAATTTCGCGCTATGAATACCTCAGTCGTTTTAGGAGCCGAAAGCGAATATCCTTTCAATGCGTTTCGATTGGCGCAAGAGTTTATCGAACAGAGTGAGCAACGCTTTTCACGCTTTTTACATGACAGTGAACTGAATGCTTTGAATCGTAACGCAGGTGCATGGTTTCAAGCTTCTCCTGAAATGATGGAAGTGATGACCTCTGCAATGGAATGTTACCGTGCTACGGGTGGTTTGTTCAACCCGGCAATCTTGCCTGACCTAAAAGCAGCTGGCTATACCCGCAGCATGGATGAAATCCGCTCGTATGGCGCAGATAAAACAACGGCTCTTCATTCAAAAGCTGCCCTGGCTTTTGAAAGCATTCAATTGGATACCGCCCAGAGTCGCATCCTTCTCCCTGCCGAAATGCAGATTGATCTTGGCGGCATTGCCAAAGGATGGATCGCGGAAAAGGCGGCGAGAATTTTAGCGGAGCATTCATCTGCCTGTGTGGTCAATGCTGGCGGCGATATGTTCCTTATAGGTCACCCGAACGGAAAGAGTTGGGAAGTTGTGCTCGAAGACCCGCTAGACCAACACCACGACTTGTTGATGTTGCTGGTGGAAGATGGGGCAGTCGCCACTTCCTCCACAACCAAGCGCATCTGGACTCAAGGCGAGCAGGTTCGCCACCATTTGATCGATCCACGCTCGGGCAAACCTGCCGAATCATGCTGGCTGAGCGTCACTGTTTTTGCGCCACATGCCATACAAGCAGAGACTTTTGCCAAAGCCCTCCTGATTGCCGGACCCGAAGGAGCACAAACTCTGTTGGATCAAAATCCGCAGATTTCGTTTATTGCTATTGATACCGATCAGCAGATATGGAAATCTCCTACCGAAAAGGAAAAACTTTATGAGTACGCATAACCAACCTAAGACTGAAAACTGGCTTGATATTTTTACGGTGGTCGGGATTCTTGTAACAGGGGTGTTCGTTTTGGCGGTAGGGTTACTTGCCTTGCAGACTGAAACGATCCAAAGTTTCTTTGCGCTCGATAGTGTTCATATTTGGTGGTACATCACACGTGCCGCCGGGCTGATGGGATATCTGCTTTTCTGGCTATCGACCGTTTGGGGCTTTGCTGTTGGCAGCAAGATATTTGACTCGTTTCTTGAGCGTGTGTTCACATTTGACTTTCATGAACACCTCTCGCTCTTGAGTCTTGGCTTCCTGATCTTGCATGTATTGGTCTTGCTGGTTGAAAAAGTAGAACCCCTGAGCCTTGCAGAGATTCTCGTCCCCTTTATCTCTGCCTACCGCCCGTTTTGGACCGGTATTGGGATCATCTCCTTCTACCTGACCATACTCGTCACCGTCACCTTCTACATCCGCAAATGGCTCTCGATGAAGACCTTCCGCACGATCCACTACCTAAGCGTCGCTGCTTATTTTGGCTCATTACTACACAGCGTCTACGCTGGTACCGATACAACTCTTACCTGGGTACAGTGGATGTATGGCGGCACCACTCTCATAACAGTGTTCTTTATGGCATATTGGGTAATCTTATTGTGGATGCGTAAAACTGAGACGTCTGTAGCATAATCACCGCTAAATCAAAAGCATCTTCTTCGTTCAACACAGGAAGATGTTTTTTGATTCACAGAAAATTCACAGCGATTTCTTGGTCTACTCACAGCCCGGTTTTTTAGAATACATCAGCATTAAAAAATACTTACTTTAGGGTTTCCGTAGTGACGGTTCCTGCCTTACCCAACAGGAATTTTCCATGCTTCTCCTATCAATCTTGGTTACCGTCACTGCGTTTTTTACATAAAAGGATGTAGTGATGAAATATAAGAGACGGTATTTAATAGCGACTTTGATTTGTATATTTATTAGTGCGTGCGGATCTGATGCACCAGATAGTGTGGTGAATGAAACCGCTGTCAATGGTATCTATACCCAAGTCGCAATGACATTATCCGCTCAAGCTCCTGCTGCTACAAATACAACGATAGCAACGTTTACAGCCTTCCCTACAACATCGAAAGTCTCTCTTGGTATAACCACATCAATTCCCAGCCCTGTTTCCATTTCATATAACGGCAATAGTAGCGCTGTTGGATGTGATAATTCATCTTATCTAAGCGATGTAACCATTCCTGATGGAACTGTCCTTGCCCCTGGGGCAACATTTACCAAAACCTGGAGCCTGCAAAACACCGGCTCTTGCGAATGGACGACTTCCTACTCCATAGTCTTTTATAGTGGCAATGCAATGAGTGGAACGACAACAGCTCTAACAGAAGCAGTTAGTGTCAGCTCAAGTGGAAAAGTTTCAGTTGAGCTAACCGCACCGTCCACGGCAGGTTCTTATACAGGATATTGGAGACTCCAAAACGCCTCTGGAACCTCATTTGGTGAACCCGTCTATGTGCAAATTGTAGTCTCTGGTAGTACCTCTACTTCTACAGCTACATCCACAAGCGAAGAAGAGGAAGGTGCAACCAGTACTCCTACTTCAACGACAGCTCCTACTGAGACCTCTTCACCTACAGAAACGCCAGTGCCAACAGAGACCTTATCTTCATGATATGCCGTTTACGAAACTTCCAAAAAGAAGTATCATCCCTGCCTATTCATAGAAATGATAAGGAATGCACATGCCTGAAAACGATAAAACGATATATGTAGTATCTGGTTTGCCACGCTCTGGGACTTCCATGATGATGAAAATGTTGGAAGCTGGCGGGGTAACTCCGCTAGTTGATAATATCCGTACAGCAGATGATGACAACCTTCAAGGCTATTATGAATTTGAACGTGTCAAAGCAATGAAAGATGGCGATGTAGCATGGATAAGCGAAGCACAGGGAAAAGTGATTAAGGTCATTTCAGCCTTGCTTGAAAGCTTGCCAGCTGAATATAACTATAAGATCATTTTTATGGAACGCGAGATGATGGAGATTCTCGCTTCTCAGCGAAAAATGTTGGAACGACGCGGCAAACCTAGTAATCCTGCCGAAGACGAAAAGTTCGCTGAACTTTATGGCAAGCATTTGGAGAAAGTTAAGTCATGGCTTGCTGCTCAGGCAAATATGAGTGTTCTTTATGTTCGTTACAATGAGATGGTGGCAAGCCCAGGAGAATATGCTCAAAAAGTGGCTGCATTTCTGGGCTGTCCCATGAATATTGCGGGGATGGAAAACGTACCTCAAGAACAGTTCTATCGCCAAAGAAAATAATAAGTTTAATAATAAAAGCGGCTGTAAATTCAGCCACTTTTATTATTAAGCCCCATAAGGTTTATTGACATCTTCCAGCTTTTTCTTGACTATATTTAGCAATTCCGACGCAGTTTCAGGTTTTGAAATGGAGAGGTCATTAAGTTCTTCAGGATCTTCTTCAATGTCAAATAACTGGAATTTATCTTTTTCATCGACTTCGTTATACCCAAGGTAATACGTAAGTTTAAAGTTATCACGAATATGGGCGACTGAAACTTCCGTAAGCGGATAGGTCGGCTCATTGTATTTTGCTTGTACAGCAAATATTCGCTCCTGTGCATTGGGATTAATGATATCTGCATAAGGTGGCAAAATAGTCCCTTCTGCCCAGTCTGGAATAGGATGCCTGGTGAGATGTAATAGAGTTGGCATTAAGTCAATTGCACTTGTTTTTTCATATACATCTCGCCCTGTGGTTGTGCCTGGTTCAAAAACTAATAGCGGGACACGAATGATTGGTTGATATAAAGCTGCCGTTGAATGCATCCAAATACCCCTTTCAAAAAGTTCACCATGGTCAGAAGTAAAAACCACCCATGTATCATCCAATATTCCTGAATTTTCCAATGTTTCGAATAGACGTCCAAATTCATGATCAACATTGAGCGCGAACTCATCATAGAATGAACGTGATCGGTCAAGAAACTCAGGCGACTTATCTTCTGAAAAAATATCTTCTGGTTTAACAAGGGGCTTGAATGAGTCGTTTGCGAATGTACCAACAAACTCTTCTCGTGGCTTATACGGATAGTGCGGTGGCAGGAAGTGTAAATACCCAAAGAATGGTTTAGGTACATCTGCTATATTCCCCTTGAAGTAATCTATGCCCTGATCAAGGGCATAATAATTATCTGTATTTATGTTTGGAAGACCGTATGGATAAAGCTTTTTAATATCAACGACTTTCTGATCCCTGTATTTTTCATAGAGTTGAGAAAGAAATAATGAATATGAAGATCCTTCCATTCGCTTCATTGAGCGTGACCATGCAACTGTAGCAGTATCTTCATCATTCTGGAATAAATTTCGAACAATTCCGTCGTCTAAAAGGAATAGCTTTTGCTGCGGAATATAATCATTGATGTCGCTTTTAAATTGATCAAATAAAGTGTTGACAAGAGTATTGTGCGAATATGAAAAACGATAATAATCATCAAAAGTATGGAAAATGCTTCTATTTGCCATTTCCTGTTTTACCTGCCCACCCATACGTATTGCACGATGTGTCCATGGTAATGTGCCGGTTAAGATGGAGGCTGTGCCAGGAGTTGTAAAATTACCACCCGAATAGTGGTTGTGAAAAACAGTGGCTCTTTTTGCAAGCCGTTTTAGATTGGGGGTCGTATCACGTTGGTAACCATACAGAGATATGTTGTGTGCAGAAAATGCATCAAATACAATAACTAGTACATTCTTTTTATCCCCTTGGAGTAGCTTACCCGCCCTTTGAATAGTAGGAGGGATAATTGAGCCTAGTGACGCCATCCCTGCCAGTTTTAGAAAATCACGACGACTAATTTTATTTTGCATGTGAGATCTCAAAGATTACGAATGAGGATAATAGTTAAAGAGATTACATCAATTACTAGGTAAAGGATCATTAGTGTAGAGAAACGGTCAAACCCTTCCAAAACTATTTTTTCTGTTTTTGGGGATACTAAAATTGCATAAGTTGGTATAACAATAGATATACTTACAAGTAACAAAGCTGTTAAATATAGAACAACAAGCGGGCGGCCTGTGTTGATGTAGAAAGCACTTAGTTGTTCTGGAAACTGCATTGTTCGTATGAAGTATGTTTGGTTTACGATTGACCAAAGGGACAAGATAATGACTAATGTCCCCAGTAATGCAATCCTTTTCTTCTCATTCCATTTTCTCGAAATTAGAAGACCAAGTAATGCTGTTGTTGCAAAGACGATTAAGCTTTCAAAGAGCGAAAAAAGTAAACCATATGAAACGACACCAACGGCATCCCATGAGTTTGTTCGAGCGGTTACCCAATCAAAATCGCGGAAACCCATGAAAAGAGTCCATATATGCAATGGGAATGCACAAATTAAAAATAAAGACCACAATCCCTGCTTGGAATAGTATTTGGTGAGGTTAAAGGTAGCCAAGGTCTCTTAACCTCTTTTCAATTTCTTCTTGATCTTCATCACTATATTTTGGAGGCGGAGCAGAGGCTTGAGCTTTCAGGTCCTTGCCAATGGTCAGAGCAGGGATATCACGATAGGATGGAGTGGGGAAGTTACTCAAACTTTCGTTGGAGAAAAGTACACCCGGAACAGCTCTTGAGTCGAAGCAGTGATCGGCTTCCCAATGTTCTGTGTTCTTTTCGATGGCTTCGCTTCGCCACTGACCCAGACCCGTCTCTGCGGACCCGCGATAGGGTGGGCGATAGCCGACGAAGATATCCGGTCCATACGCTGCGAGCGGACCTTGGAATGCCTCAGTACGGATCAATGCTGTTTGCACGACCTGTTCGCCATTTGGGCCCTTCCATTGCAAAAGGTCATCTTTGAGTTTAGCAAGAGTATTTGCTACGTCGCCTTCATTGATGATGCCTTTGCCTTCGCGACCAGCGATGTTGAGATAGAGGCTGTTCAAACCCAAAGCGTAGGCTTGAGTCTGAGACCAATCTACAGTTCGAAGGTCGGAGGAGGCGGAGGCAGTCGTCTTAATGTATCCGCGCTCCACGAGCCATTTGTTCAAATGGACCTTGTAATCGAAGTGTCCAAATCCATGATCTGAGACGACCAGAATTCGGGTCTTTTGTTTGCGAGAAGCGCGTTCTACAATGCGCCCAATCAATTGATCGAGGCGGATATACCAAGCTTCGATGACATCTTCGCGACCTTTGAAGAACATGTGCTGAACACGGTCGAGGCTGTCGAAGACGCAAGCAAGCAATCCTTCATCAAACGTATCGAGCGAGTGATTGAGCACACGTTCACGTTCTGCATCGATCATTTCACATAGTTTGAGGAACTGCTCATCATTGATAAGATTTTCATTGAGTGCAGTGGTATCTTGCGGCCAACCCAATGTTAGGAATGGGCCATTTTTCTTCCATTGATCCTGAATGAAATTCTTGGGCGTAGCGTACGGCCACGGCGAACCTAATGGATGCAATTGCAACGGTAGGAAATAGATCGAGATGGGGTTTAGGTTCGTAAGAATGGCACGGCTGATTGCTTTGACGGTCATCCCAAACCCAACGGAGAAGGGCAATTCCACGATCTCGCCCCATTCACCGACTTTGAGCGTAACCTTTTGTTTTGCAACTTGAAGGGTAGCGCTATTCTCGTTGATCTCAAGTTCGAAATCAATATTTACAGTGCCGTTCTTCTTGGCGGGTCCTTCAAGTGAGCCAGAATATTTGCTGGCACCCTTCTTCGTCAATTTGCGGACAGCGGTTTTTCGTTCGGGATCAGCAGGAAGGTCGTCAATGGAAAAATGTGTTCCAATCCCTAAGCGCCCGAGGATATCTGGTGTGCCAAGCCCGGGGATGGTCTGAACCGGAGAAGCTAACTTGGCAGGGAAGGTGGCAGGCCACCACATGGATGTAGCGGGGAAGCCATCTTGCACGGCTTCATCAAAAATAGTTTGAGCATTGTATGGTGGAACGAATTGAAGCCCAAGCAAATTCTTCTGGGTTGGCAATAGAGAAACTTGCAGGCTGTAATTGGCGGGGTTACGGTGGACAAAGTCGAACATGCCATGACCGCCAGGGTTCATGCCTGTAGCGATACTTGTCCATGAAACTTCACTTTGAGGCGGGTCAGAAACGCGGAAACGCGAATATCCGCCAGCTTCAAGTAACTTGCTCAGGTTTGGGGTCTTGCCTTGCGAGTGGAGTTTTTCAAAAAATGTGGGGTCGAACGCGTCGAGACCAATGATAAGTGTTCGCATGAGTACCTAAATGAGGTGACAGTCACTCGATAAAGTGACTGTCACCTCAGAGATCGTTATTTTTGTTCTGAATTATTTTCAGCAATTGTTTCAGTTTCATTTTCCTTGCGCATTGAACGACGCCGCTTGGCGATCATCATTTTGATGCGTCCAGAAAACATGAGCACCGTGCCGGAGATCACGCCAAACGCAACAGCAAGAATCTGGAACAACATTCCGCCTGAACCGGGATCAATATACATACTTTCCTCTTTTCTTTCTGATGTTTTACTCGGTGCGGTATTATAACAAAAACGGTAGGATGAAACTGGACTGTTATTTCATCTTAATCTGGACCCATTTCCGAAGGGAATTGACAAGAAAAACCGCCTCAAACTCCGCCCGGTCTTGAATTTTAATTACTCGTTCCTTTACCTCGCCGGATGCGACCAATTCCGCACGAAAGGTGCCGGCTAACAACCCACATTCAATGGGCGGAGTAAAAAACTCTCCGTTGATTCTCGCAACGAAACTGCCAATGGTAAATTCAGTTAGCTCCTCTTTTTCGTTATATAAAAGGACATCATCAAACCCTTGAATAGCTGCTTTTTCGTAAATAGTTCGGTTCGTAGTTTTATGAAAAAGAAAACGATCATTGGAATTGATAGGTTCTTTTGCAAGGCAAACTTGGAATACTTTGTCGCTTGGCTGAAAGTCTTTGATCTCAGCTGTGACCTCTCCATTTGGGCTCAAGATCACTTTTACCCGTTTGGACGAGCGCGCATGAATAACTGATTCCGCCAGAACCTGACGAAGTTTTTTCTCTGCATGTGTTGATTCAAAACCAAAATAGACCGCGGAATCTAATATTCGTGCGATGTGGCGTTCAAGCAGGAAATACCCTTCTTCAGGAGTCCATAGGAGCGTTTCAAAAAGAGAAAAATCCTTTTGCGGCGGGTCGGTCAGTACTCTGGCTTTAAGCAGGGCTTCACCATATTCATCCGCAGACGTAGAGTCCCACACGATGCCGCCGCCAATACCATATTCTGCTTGGTGATTTTGCTTATCTACCACTGCTGTACGGATTGCTACATTGAAGCGTGCTTTGCGATTTGGTTCAATATAGCCAATACTTCCACAATACACTTTGCGCGGGCTGGTTTCTATATCAGCAATAATATTCATGGTGCTTACTTTAGGTGCACCTGTAATGGATGCGCATGGGAATAAGTTCGTAAAGATTTCAGTTACGGATGCTTTTGTTTTCGCTTTTACAGTCGAGGTCATCTGAAACAGGGTGGGGTATTTTTCAATAGTAAATAATTCAGGGACGTGTACACTACCCAGTGTAGCGATCCGCCCGATATCATTGCGGATCATATCCACGATCATCACATTTTCAGCTTGGTTCTTGATAGATGCGCGTAGCCAATTTTGAGAGTTTGTATCTTCTGCTGTAGTACGACCACGCTTGATTGTCCCTTTCATTGGACGACTTGTAATAACATCATCATCTAAATCAAAGAACAACTCGTGAGATGCAGAGCAAATGGACCAATTACCAATATCCAAATATGCTGCATATTTGTTTTGTGAATGGGCGAGATGGGTGAAAAGTTGCCAACTGGTTAGGTCTGCGCCAAGGTTTGTTGACAGCCGCATGGTGTAGTTGACTTGATATGTCTTGCCTTGAGCAATTCGATCTTTGATGGTTTGAATTGCATGATTATAAGTTTCTCTTTCTGTGTCCGGCGTCCACTCTAAGGGAGGGAGAGGACTAAGCGTTTCCAGCGATTCTAGCGGTTTGGAAGAATCGTATAGACCAAACCATAAAAGTGGAAAACCATTTTTTGATGCAATAACCTTCAAAGCAGAGTCAAAAGCAGGTGCCGCTTCATAGCTGACAAACCCCGCAGCAGTCCAACCGTTTTCGTTGACCAATCTTTCTACTTCCTCCAGGCTATGGCGGATCTGCTCCAGCTTCTCGGTTACAATCACGCGGCGTGGACCAGTAAATTTACGCCACGCATTATCCTGCTTTAAGATCACATCACCTATCAAAGATACCTCTCATGAAAAAGATTCTTAATATTGTACCGCGATGGTTTCCTGCGTTTTTAATGATGGCAATTATTTTTGCCTTTTCTTCCAGAGCGAAAGATGAGCTTCCTAATTTTCAAGATTGGGAATATTTTGTAAAGAAATCCTCTCATTTTTTTGTATATGCTTTGCTGGCTCTCTCGTATATACGGGCGTTACCGAGGCGAAATTACGTTCTAGCGTGGGTTCTGGCTATTTTATATGCTTTAAGTGACGAGTTTCATCAGTCCTTTGTCCCAGGGCGGATGTCATCCTTAATTGATGTATTTGTCTTTGATAACTTGGGTGCGATTGTTGCCTTATCGATTCATCGCTACTTTGTACTTAATGATACGTTTCAAAAGGAAAACAAATCGAATGAAGCCTGAATTTACGCGCAGAGATTTTTTGAAAGTAGCATCTATTGGTACTGCATCAGCTATTGCGCTGTCTTGCAAGGTCTTAACTCCGAGCACAGTAACCAGCACAGCACCAACTAGGACATCGACCAGTGCAGATGTATTGATTCTCGGGGCAGGAATTGCTGGGCTTGCCGCCGCTCGCGCCCTGACCGAACAAGGTCGCAGTGTCATCATCCTTGAAGCACGAAATCGAGTCGGTGGGCGAATGTGGACATCTTCCTCGCTAGGCTTGCCTTTAGATTTAGGTGCGTCTTGGATTCACGGTGTAAGTGGCAACCCAATCACAAAATTAGCTAAAGAGTTTGGAGCAAAAACAATGCCTACAAATGATGAGAATGGCATTATGTTCCATGCGGATGGAAGCGAAATGTCTGATGCAGAATGGGCAGAGATAGAAGCCTTGTTCGAGGAAATATACGCCGAGGTTGCTATTATGCAGGAAGATACCGATAATGATATGTCCTTGCAGGAAGCATTCGATCAGGTGCTTTCAGAAAATGACTTATCTGATGAAGAATTGCGCCGCTTGAATTTTTATGCCTATCAAGGTACAGCACTAGAATACGGCGCGGATATGAAAGACCTGTCACTTTGGTGGTGGGATCAAGATGAAGAGTTTGGTGGTGAGCAAGTAATTTTCCCAGGTGGGTATAACCAAATTACAGATGGACTTGCCAGTGGGTTGGATATTCGCTTAGGGACGGTTGTGAATACTGTCCGCTATGGAGCAGATGGGGTGGAAGTGGAAACATCGGCTGGGGTTTTTGTGGCTGATCAGGCTGTGGTGACGTTTCCGCTTGGAGTGTTGAAACAGGCGTCGGTTAAGTTTGAGCCGCCGCTTCCGGCATCCAAACAAGAAGCAATTGATAGGCTTGAGATGGGCGTCTTGAATAAAGTCTATTTGAAATTTTCAGAAGCTTTTTGGGGTGAAGATATTGAGACGATTAGTTATTTGGGCGATGAACTTGGTGAGTGGTGTGACTGGCTCAGTTTTGTGCCATTTACAGGGGAGCCGGTGTTGATGGCATTTTATGGTGGTGACAAGGGTTTCGCACTTGAAGAATTGAGCGACGATGAAATTGTAGCTGGCGCAATGCAAGTCCTGCGTGTGATGTTTGGTGATAACATTCCTGAGCCTGAAGGGGTGCTCATTACGCGTTGGGGGCAAGACTCGTATTCATTCGGCGCATATTCGCATATTCCGCCCTTCGCGAGCGGAGAGGACTACGATGCTCTTGCTGAACCTGTAGATGATGTGTTGTTCTTCGCAGGCGAGGCGACTTCACGAGAGTATCCCAGTACAGTGCATGGAGCTTATCTTTCGGGTGTGAGAGCAGCCGAAGAAATTAAGAAATCGTGATCTGGATTATTCACTAATCAGAGTAACACCTAGCTTTAATTAGACCTGAAAAAGCTTCTACTCCAAATTTTCTCTCAGTATCTGAAGGTCGATATCTGCTGCGAAATTCCTCAAAGGAGATTGTGGAGTTATTTAACTCAGCTTCTGCATCTGTAAGACGGCGATAAATGATACAGCTTCCAACTTTAGGGGTTGGATGACTACTTGCACTGATTAGAATGTTTTCAGGTGTATCAATAATGCGGCTATAGAGTATAAGAGTGTCCATCCCACCTGTGTAATTATCAAAAAGAATTATTTCATTCGGACTATGCTCAATGGCAAACTCTAAGGCGCCATAAAGGTTGAAGCTTCCAAAGTCTTCGACACTGCGAGCTGGATAATGGAAAAAATAATCAAATTGATACCTGTAACTTTCATAACTGGTTGTTATGAAAGTTGCTATAACTAAGATATTACGCACTTGTTTATTCTTGAGCGCAAGCAGGTAACTTAATCCGTAACTTGATAATAAGGTTATAAAGTAACCCATAAGTAAACTTCTTATAGCATGTGGGTTTCCTTCAGATGTTAAAGCTGATGCTGCTGGCGTGAAAAATAAATTTACAAGAAGGAGAATTGAAAAGTTGTTCCACTTTTTTGTAAATGAGACATTAATTAATCCAAGTATAAATAATAAAAATACTGATATAAATACCATTCCACCTATTCCTGTGGAATGTCTTAAGTTCATATCTCCATGAAAAATTAAGAATTTAAGAGACCAATTGGAAAAATAGTTAATGAAGAAAATTTTTATTTTTTCAATTAAAGGTATAGTTTGATATATAAAAGATATTTCGTGAAACCGAAATGTGAGAGCGCCAGGGTTTGTTAATGAAAAAAAGGTGTATGGAATAAGCGCTATAAGGCATGAAGCTATAAGTATTAAGAGTTTGCCCCAATTTTTTCTATCACGATAGAGTATTAATGTTGATGCCATCAACATTGCGGATAGCAAACTTGCGGTTGAGTATGTGTAAGTAGAAATGCCGATTATTACCCCGCAAATAAGAGCTTTTAAATATCCATTAGTTTTAGAAAAATCGGGCTGATGAAAAGTATACCAAATGCATAGAAATGCCAAAGATACAAAAGCCAGTTGAGAAATTACTTCGAAAGAAAGCCTTGAGAAAGTGAAAAATTGAGGTAAAAACCCATACGCGATTAAGAGGTATATTTGAACTACTTTGTTCCCATTAAATATTTTATTTACTAGCAAGACTGTTGAGATGAGCGCTATTACAAAAAAGAATACATTGGGTAAACGAAGGGTGTATTCAGAAATGCCAAAAATCTTGAAAAACAAAGCTGTTGTATATATAAGGATTGGACTATCATAGTCGAATTCTGATTTAAAATAAATAGGCGGTTGATTGTTGTAATTGTCAAATCTAGTTTTTACAATATCACTGGCGTGAATACCGATTGTAGATTCGTCAAAAAATAAACCCAAGGGGATTGTATCTAATTTGTATGAGTGTAAAAAGACAACAGAAAGAAGAACTGTAAAGAAAATTGCATTATTGAGCCAGCTGGTAGCTCTAAAATTTGATTTATTTGAAGTCATACTTATATGCTTTTATTCAAACTCAATTTCGATCTCTTCGTCGTCTTTCCAATCTTCGCTGCGCTCAAACTCGATATCGCCGAAAAGCACATCTTGTTTGGCAGTTACGCGGTACCGTTTCACCAATTCCAGCAAGGCAAGGAAGGTCACTACGATTTCTACACGAGTGGCTTTGTCAGTGATGAGACCGCTGAAAGACATACGTTGGATGTTTTTTAGAGTCTTGGTAATGTAATCAATCTTCTCGCGAATGGTTACCTTGGGCGCAGTGATAACTGTTCCCAAAGGTTTTTTCTCTTTGCCCTTGGCAAACGCTGACTCAGCCGCCGCTAACAGCTTCTCCAAAGTCAAATTGGAAAGATCCAGCTTCGGTTCCACTTTAGGAGGCGGCGCCACGCGCAAAAACGTCCGTAAATTTTTGGTTTGGCGTTCTTCCATCCAAACCGCAATTTCTTTGTATCGTTTGTAAAGTTTCAACTGCTCCACGAGCGATTCGCCGGGGTCTTCTTCGCCGGCTTCACGTTCGGGCGGGCGCGGTAACAAGGCTTCAGACTTGATCTGAACCAACTTTGTAGCGATCACAAGAAAAGACGAAATTTCCTCCGGCTTTTGCTGGTCCACATTGCGCAAATGCTCAAGATACTGATCTGTTACCGAAGCCAGTGAGACCGTTGTAATATCCAGTTCGGCGCGTTCGATCAGGCTCAACAAAAGATCGAGCGGACCTTCATATACCGAGGTCTGAACCTTATACGTGCCGAGTTGATTACCGAGAAATCCGTCCATAAGCCCGCGAATTATACCAGTGTATAATCTTTGCCATGTCTAAGCTAACACATTTAGATGAACAAGGTCGAGCCAGAATGGTGGATGTGAGTCACAAGCCGGATACAACTCGCATTGCCATTGCGTGTGGCGAAGTTCAAATGAAAAAAGAGACATTGGATTTGATCCGTGCCGGGCAGATTAAAAAGGGCGATGTGTTGACCGTGGCGCAAATTGCGGGCATCACCGCCTCCAAACGGACCTCAGACCTGATTCCGTTATGTCATCCTCTCCCGCTCTCCAAAGTGGATGTTGAACTCGAACTGGACGACTCGCTTCCTGGTGTTATTATCACGGCTACTGCTAAAGTGACCGGCAAGACCGGTGTTGAAATGGAAGCGTTAACCGCTGTCTCTGTCGCTGCTCTAACGGTGTACGATATGGCAAAAGCCGCTGAGAAAACAATGAAGATACAAAATATTCGCCTTATTGAAAAACATGGCGGCACCAGCGGTGATGTGATCAACGAACCGTAAATTCGACTTTACATAGGTATGCAATGGAATACACCTCAATTAACCTCCAAGAAAAACTATCCAAATTTAGCGAACATTGGTCACCAAAGATCATCGCCCAACTCAACAACTATCACCTCAAGCTTGCTAAAGTTCAGGGCGAGTTCGTTTGGCATGACCACCCTGATACAGATGAAGTATTTATTGTGGTCAATGGGCAACTCGATATCCTCTTTCGAGATGGCAAAGTTTCACTCGCTGAAGGTGAGATGTTTGTTGTGCCGAAAGGCGTAGAACATAAACCGGTTGCCGAACATGAATGCCATATCTTGCTGATCGAACCGGCAGGGGTGGTCAACACCGGCAGTGCCTCTGATTCTGAACTGACCGCTCCGAATGATGTTTGGATATAAGATGAATCGCATTAAGGTTTTGTTTTTTGCCACCATTCGAGATCGCGCAGGGACCAAATCCATGGAAATGGATGTTCCCGCTGAAATGACCATCTTGCAGTTGAAGGAAAAACTTGGCATCGAGCATCCCAATTTGAAAGAGTCGATGAAATCTGTGCTCATTACCATCAACCGCGAATACGCCTTTGATGAGGCGATTGTCCCACTTAATGCTGAAATTGCCCTTTTTCCACCTGTGTCTGGCGGATAACTTTCCAACATGCAACCTTCAAACCTTCCAACGATTTATTCCATTACCGAGTCTGAAATAGACCTAAACGACCTGCTTGCCAAGATCACGCTTACGTCTACTGGAGCCGCTGCGATTTTCACTGGCATGGTGCGCGGAGTGACTACCCGTGGCGATGCCCATGAGACAGAATATCTTGAGTACGAGTCATATATTCCAATGGCAGAAGCCAAGATGAAACAGGTTGCCGAGGAGATTCGCGAAAAGTGGCCCGTAGTGGAGGGAATCGCCATTGTTCAGCGTATTGGCAAGCTCTATCCCAAAACGCCAACGGTTCTCATTGCTTGCACTGCGGCGCATCGCGACACAGGCGTTTTCGACGCCGCCCGTTATGGTATTGACCGTCTCAAGGAAATTGTCCCTGTCTGGAAGAAAGAGGTCGGACCTAATGGTGAGGAATGGATCGAGGGTGATTACATTCCCAAACCCGGAGAATGACCTTGTTTCTACATACCAAAAGACTAATTCTGCGAAATTTTGAGCTTACGGATCTTGATGCTTTTTTAGCCTATCGTAATGATCCTGAGGTAGGTAAGTATCAAGGCTGGACCATTCCCTATCCCCGTGAAAAAGGCGAGGAATTTATTCGTGAAGTGATGGATATCCATGCCCCGAAACAAGGTGCGTGGATGCAAATCGCCGTCGCTCTAAAAGAAACCAATGAATTGATTGGAGATATTGGCTGTATCTTAAGAAATGAAGATGCGTGTCAGGCGATCATTGGGTATCGAATTGCGTCGCCGTATTGGCATAAAGGATATGCATTTGAAGCTGTGCAGGGCTGGCTGGATTTCCTTTTTGAAGACCTGGATATTCATCGCGTCATTGCTGATTGTGATACAGAAAATGCAGCTTCGTATAAATTACTGGAAAAGCTTGGATTTCGGCGTGAGGCTCATTTTATTGAGAGTTATCTTGAAAATGGTATTTATACGAATGAATACCACTATGGCATGCTTCAGCGAGAATGGCGAGCCAAGGCTGCGTTTCGTAATTGTTGAACCTTTGAAACAAGGCTTGAAAAGGGAGTAGAAAATGGTCAATATCCGTAAGGCTGTAGTTGATGATGCTTCTGCGATCGCTACCGTCCATGTGGCGGCGTGGAAGGAGGCGTACCGCGGCATTGTAGCCGACGATGTTTTGGATAACCTGTCCATTCAGCGGCGGACTGAGCAGTGGGTCAACTCGCTTTCGGATGAAACACACCCATATCACCTTGCGTTTGTGGCAGAGGTGGATGGACAGGTGGTGGGGTTTTCAAATTGCGGTTTGCCCCAAATAAAAGATACTGGTTTTGACGGGGAATTGTTTGCAATCTATATCCTGAAAGCGGCTCACAAAATAGGGATTGGAAGGCAGTTAGTACAATCCGTTGTGAATGAGTTGCGCGATACTGGAAGTAAATCCATGATGGTGTGGGTATTGAAGGATAACCCGGCTCGCGGTTTTTATGAGCGTTTGGGTGGTGTTTATTTATTTGAGAAGCCGATCCAGATTGGTGCAGATGATTTAATGGAAGTTGCCTATGGATGGCGTGATTTGAGCACATTTTCGGCGTAAGAACCTGTTTGGTTGGTCTGGCAAGTACCGGCGGGGGATGAAGCGGAGCGTCACGATTCTTAGAATTTTGGGTTGTTAATATCGCTATATTCATTTTTTTTATCGTCGGAGGCGAGATGCAGGAACGTATCGTGATTACAGGTATGGGGACTGTAAACCCACTGGGCTTGAATGCAAAGGAATCGTGGTTGAATGCAGTAAATGGTGTGTCGGGTGTGGCGCCGATCAAGCAATTTGACTCTCATGAGGCAAAGTTGCAGGTGCATATTGCGGCAGAGGTGAAAAACTTCAAAGCGGAAGACTATATGGACGCGCGTGAAGCTCGCCGCCGTGATCGCTTTGAACAGTTTGCTGTTGCGGCTTCAAAAGAAGCGTTGGCGAGTTCTGGGTTACAGATAACAGAAGATAACGCTGGACGCGTTGGCATTATTATTTCGTCGGCAATAGGTGGGTTGTATTCATTGCAAGAAGCCACTCTTACGAACTATAAAGAAGGTCCGCGCAAGGTGAGCCCGTTCATGATCCCGATGCTGATGGCAAACGGCGGGGCAGGTATGGCGGCGATTGAATTTGGCATCAAAGGACCCTGCTTTTCTGTCGCTTCGGCTTGTGCCTCCGGTGCCGATGGTATTGGTACCGCGCTGATGATGCTCCGCACGGGCATGATCGATGCAGCGCTGGCGGGAGCTTCTGAAGCAACGATCACCTCTACGGGTGTGGCTGCGTTTGACCGTGTTGGTGCTATGTCTCGCCGAAATGATAATTATTCGATGACACCTCAACCATTTGACAAGAACCGCGATGGTTTGGTGATGGGCGAAGGTGCAGCGGTGCTTGTGCTCGAACGTGAATCGGATGCAAAAGCCCGCGGCGCGAATATTCTGGCTGAGTTGGCAGGCTATGGCGCTACCGCCGATGCCTTCCATGTGACGGCTCCACATGAGCATGGAGCGGGCGGTGCAGCCGCCATTCGTATGGCATTATCTTCTGCCAAGGCGAATGTGGATGAGGTTGGTTATATCAATGCCCATGGAACAGGCACCTCGTTGAACGATCAGGCTGAAACCCGAGCGGTCAAGGCGGCGTTTGGTGATTTGGCGTATAAAACGCCGATATCTTCTACCAAGTCTATGACCGGGCATATGATGGGCGCAACGGGTGCTTTAGAAGTGATCTTTTGTGTGAATGCTATTCGGGAGGGTATTTTGCCGCCCACCATTCACTACGAAACCCCAGACCCTGAGTGTGATTTGGACTACATTCCAAACAAAGCACGTGAGGCAAAAATCTCTTTAGCCATCAGCAATGCCTTCGGTTTTGGTGGGCATAATGCGGTGTTGGCAATTCGAAAATATTCCTGATTTTTGCTTGTGATTTGAGAATATCCGTGCTATAATCCGCCCTCGCGTATATTGGAAACCTAATCATAAAGTAAGGAAGAACGAAATGGCAGACTTGATTAAAGCCGTAGAGGCAAAAGATAACGAGAAGATCCCCCAGCTTGCTGCTGGCGACACTGTGAGCGTCCACGTGAAGATTAAGGAAGGCGAACGTGAGCGTATTCAGGAATTCAAAGGCTTAGTAATTCGCCTGCGAAACAGCGGCAACAACGCTTCGGTGACCGTCCGCCGTATGGCGTCGAACGGCGTCGGTGTAGAACGCACCTTCCTGCTCCGCTCCCCGCGCGTAGACAAGATCGTGGTGGAACGCCACGGTAAGGTCCGCCGCGCTCAGCTCTACTACATGCGCGAACGCACCGGCAAGAGCGCCCGCATCAAGGAAAAGTTCTCCTAGTTTTTCCTTATTGAATCCCGATGGCAACCCCATCGGGATTTTTTTGTTTATACCTGCTTGTTTGGCTGTGGTATGCTTATATTTGTATACTTCTTGTCTTGGAGGAACCGTGACCAAACCATTAATCGGCATCACAACTTTCAATCGCAACAATGACTACGGCAAGCCTATGTCTGGTGTGCAGCACACTTATATTCGTGCAGTCGTTCAAGGTGGGGGGATACCAATCTTAATCCCTGCGATTTTGGATGAAGAAGACCGAAACGATTTATATACTCGCGTACAGGGAGTTCTATTCACGGGTGGCGGCGATGTGTCTATTAAGTATTTCAACGGGGTAGATCACCCCAAAATTGCCGAAGTGGACGACTCGCGAGATGTGACAGAATTATCCCTATTGAAAAAGACTGTGGAAGATGGCAAGCCTTTTCTCGCAGTTTGTCGCGGAATCCAAGTAATGAACGTTGCATTGGGCGGTACGCTGTATACGCATATCCCAGATCAATTTCCAAATGCTTTACATCATGACAACGAAGAATTTACCGAGATCATTCACCCAGTCAACATCACTGAGGATTCGCGCCTGGCGGAGATTTTTGGCGAGACCTTGTTGAACGTCAATAGCCTTCACCATCAGGGGTTGAAGGATGTCGCTTCTTCCTTAAAGGTGGTTGGTCATGCTCCAGATGGTATGATCGAAGCTGTAGAATTGCCAAACCATCCTTACGCTATGGGTGTTCAATGGCACCCTGAATGGCTCACCGATCAACCCGTGATGCGCCGACTTTTCAAGTCGTTTGTGGATGCTTCCAATCAATAGACGCTGAGTTTTATTGAAATGAATTCCAATCCTATTGGTGTTTTTGATTCGGGCGTGGGCGGGCTTTCCGTTTTGCGTGAGATGCGGGCTTTGATGCCGAATGAAAATATGATTTACTTTGGCGATCAGGGACATGTCCCGTATGGCCCGCGCCCAATGGAGCAGATACAAAGTTTTTCAGAGGGGATCACGCATTTCTTACTAGAGCAGAATTCCAAGATCATCGTAGTGGCGTGTAATACAGCTTCGGCAGCGGCATTGAAATATTTACGTCAGACCTTTCCTAAGGTGCAGTTTGTAGGAATGGAACCGGCGGTTAAGCCAGCGGCGGAGAAAACACAAACGGGGAAGGTGGGGGTTTTGGCAACGCCAGCTACATTTCAAGGCGCGCTCTATGCATCTGTTGTAGAACGCTTCGCAAATGGCGTAGAACTATTTCAGAATACCTGCAACGGACTCGTCCAGCAAATTGAAATGGGAAACCTGGAAGGGGATGAGACTCGCAAGATTTTAGAAAGCGCTCTTCACCCCATGCTTGAGAAAAATATTGATACGGTTGTGTTGGGGTGTACACACTATCCCTTTGTGATTCCGTTGATCGAGAGCGTCGTGGGTGACAAGGTGCGGGTGATAGACCCAGCCCCAGCAGTGGCGAAACAGGTCAAACGTCTGCTTGAGGCGAGCGGTAAGGTGAATCAAAACGAACGGAACGGGGATGTCCGCTTTATAACATCAGGAGATGCGGGGAGTGTGGAATCCAGTTTGAGGCTTTTGTTGCGGCTTGAGCAGGGTGTTGAGACGGTTACGTGGAAGAATGATCGTGAGATACAGGCGTAACAGACAGAAGAGTGAGCTTGTTGCCTAATGCGCGGAGTTCGTTTTCATCTTTGAACTTCAAGCCTACCATTGCCATGACAGAGCGGGTGTAGGCAGGTTTTCTGCGGAAAAATTGAACAAGCATTTCGCCTGTATCTTGTTGGTCTAGTTCTTTGGCGTTGGCTGTAAATTTTCGTCTGCCTACTTGTGCCTGAAAAATAGGCTGGGCTTGAATATTTTTATACCAATCTGCATGTGCCCCATAGGCAGCCTCGATGAAGTATGTGTCAGTTGTAGTGTTGTAGTCCATCACATCCACAAGCGTTTCGCGTTGCTTGCCGGTTTTTCTGCCAGTAGTGGTGAGCAGCATCCATTGTGCGCCGATGAGACGTTCCCAACCGCCTAGACCAAGTTTGTGCATGAATAGCGGTACTTTGAAGAAAAACTTCATAAGAGGGCTTGGACGTTTTTCAAGCATGCTAATTTCCTGTTATGAGAAATTTAAAAAAGTGAAATATTTGATTTGGATACGGAAAGAAAGCAGGAACCTGTTTACGATATTCGACATAATTGGGGAAACGTTCGATCAACTCTTTTTCTTCTACCAAACGCAACCAACCAAATAGAAGAATCGGTAGAATTAATATAAAGGTCAATGCGAATATTCCCCGATTGAGACAAGCCAACCCAATACAAATGCGAAGCATCCCTGCATAGATGGGGTGGCGAATAATGCCGTAAATGCTTGCGCGGATTATTTCACGGTTTGGAAAATACACATAGAGCATGGCGGTGTTATCGATACCTAATGTTGTTGAACCGCGAATAAACAAGGAGGCGCCAATGAAAATGCAAAACCAACCAAGCCAATTGAGAAAAGTAGTAATTACGGGCTGAGTGAATTTCGGTCCATTCATGTATGTGATATGAAGAACCATCGCAGCAAAAACGGCTAGACCTGGCAAGACGAACTGCTTGAATGCTTTTGCAAATGCCAGATCTTTATGCTTTTCAAGAAGAGTTTTCTTTTGAGTGAAAAATCGACTGAGAATAAGATATCCAAGCGCGGTGATGACGATCTGGCTGTCGAGAGTCCATGTGGGGATCTGATCGGTGATGATAAAGTAAAGGGTGGTGAGAGCAAAAATACTTGCGAAGGTTGCGAACAATTTAATTCCCCCAGTGGTTGAGTTTAATTCTGGAACATGCCTTGCTAGCGTATCAAAACCTTTGATTTGCATGGCAATCTCCTTGTTGGAAATGCAGAAAAGTTCTTTTACTTGAGCTTGATGATGTAGCTTGAAAAATTGTCGAGAATATCCTTGTTTTGATCTTCTTGTAGATAAAGTGAACACTGTTCAAACATAATCGTATGCCCGCCATGGTATGGCAGAAAGTGCCGTTCTTTAAAGGTTAACTTTTCGTTTTCTTTAAACTCATTCCCATAATAATCTGTAAAAGATTGTACTACTTTATATTCCCAGCCTGGGTAGAGCCCGTAAATGGTTCCTTCTGTTTCTGGGGTTGGCAGAGGCGGCGGACTCGATGAAGGACGTCCCTGAACAAGCTGGGAGTTCTTAATATCTCGTGCCCGTAATATTCTCAAAAATCCCCATAGAAACGTAATAAAAAAGCACGCCATTAAAGCAGCAATGACATTCCATGAGTTTATCCATAGTACTGACGCGGCAGAAATAAGACTAATGAAAAGTAAGGCAGCAGTGACAAGCGGATTTGGTGTAGAACGGTTCATTTTTATTTTTGATCAGAATACTCGATGCCGAAATCTTCAGGAGTTGGAGCGATAGACCGTAAAGCTTCAAAACTCAGTTGACCATATTCTAGCTCGTATTTTTCTGTAATACGCTCAAATAAGGCATGATAGCCTGCCTTGACCATCGTATCCCAACGTAGAGCGAGTAATTCAGAAACTTTTTGCAGAGCGTCAATATCTTCCCCTTCGATCTCAACAAAAGTTCCGTAGGGTAATTCATCCAACATGATATGCACATCATGTAGTTCGTATGTAGTACGATATTTTTCGTAGAACACAACTGGCGCAAACCCTAACAGCTCTAAAAACTCTTTGGCTGCATCGAAACTGCCAACTGTGAACTCGACCTCTTTACGAGTGAGCACACCGCCAGCGCGTTCTTCACTTGGACCTTTATATGTGAACTTGGCTTCACTGTCTTGGCGAAGTCGAAGCACTTTAAAATTCTTTCGCAATTCGCCTTTTTCATTGTCAAAGCGCAGATTAACTTCATGAACACGCGGCTGAACTAAATGCGCCTCCAATTCTTGAAGGCGCATTTCTATCCGTTTTAAATCTTGCACGAAAAACTTAACTTCGGTTTCTTGTCCGCTCATGGCTAATGTAAATTCAGCAAGACCTGTTTTTGTTCAACGCTTTCACCAGCCTTAACTTTGATGTGACTGACCACACCATCGCGCGGCGACTTTAGCTCGTTCTGCATTTTCATCGATTCGAGAATGACCAGAACCTGTCCCTTTTGGACTTCTTGCCCTTCGGCAATAGGAATGGCAACAACCAGACCTGGCATCGGTGCTTTGAGGTGGAATTCGCCTCCTTCTGCCGTGCCGCCGCCTGCTGCTGCTTTCAGGCGTTTTTCTCTTTCATCCTCAACCTTGACTTGAAATTGACGTCCGCGTAAGAGGACTTGCCAATCTTCATCACCAGAGTAGACGTACGATTCGTAGGATTTCCCGTCTAAAATGAGCGAATAGACGGGTTGTCCACTTACCGATTCAAAATTGACTTCAAGCAAGCGTCCACCTACGCGTACATGACGGTCATCCACAACTTCTATTTCAAACTGTTTATCTTCAATTGTAGTTATATATTTCATGCCATAGCCTCTTGGGGTTAGCGGTGCATGCGTTCCCAGCGACCGACCCACTTCCAGTTGCTGGTGTCACGTTCGTTGCCGCGTACGATCTGTGCGGAGCGTTCTGTCTCTTGATGGGAGACTAGGGTGGCGAGAATGGCTGCGATCTCCGCTTGGGTCTCATCCAATGTAGCGGCGGCTTCCATTGAGAAGCGTTCTTCAACAAAGCGAGTGTCGAACTGTCCGCCCATGAAGCGATGCGAGTCCATCAGAGTTTGGTGGAATGGAATGTTGGTGCGAACGCCCACGATGCGATACTCTTCCAAAGCGCGGCGCATGCGCAAAATAGCTTGAGCGCGAGTCTCACCCCACACAATGAGTTTGGCGATCATGGGGTCGTAGTATGGTGTGATCTCAAAGCCAGGGTACACACCTGTATCCACGCGCACACCAGGACCGGTTGGGATAATGCTATGGGTGATTCGACCCGTAGAAGGGATGAAATTATTGAACGGGTCTTCAGCGTTCACACGACACTCAATGGCATGACCTTTGAACTGCACCTGATCTTGAGTGTAGCTGAGTTGACGTCCGCGAGCGATGCGCAATTGTTCGGCGACGATGTCGATGCCTGTGACTAATTCTGTTACAGGATGTTCCACCTGTAAACGGGTATTCATTTCAAGGAAGTAGAAATTGCTATCTTTATCAACCAGGAATTCGATCGTCCCTGCATTGACATAATCTACCGATTGGGCTGCTTTAACGGCAACGCTGCCCATTTTGGTGCGCAGATTTTCATCAAGGAATGGTGAAGGGGCTTCTTCCACAAGCTTTTGATGCCGGCGTTGAATGGAACATTCGCGTTCTCCCAAATGGATGACGTTACCATGTTCATCGGCAATGATCTGGAATTCGATATGGCGTGCACCTTCGATCAATTTCTCGAGGTAGACATTGCCATCTCCAAACGCGGATTCTGCCTCGCGCCTCGCAGACTCAAGAAGGGTTGGCATTTCTTCCAGGCTTCGGACTTCTCTCATGCCTTTTCCGCCGCCACCCGCTGTCGCCTTGATAAGAAGCGGGAAGCCGATTGTTGGAGCAATGCGGAGCAGGTCATCATTGGTCATGTTGCCAACGTCTTCTGTTCCGGGAACAACGGGCACACCTGCTTTGATAACAGTGGCGCGTGCTTCGGCTTTGTCGCCCATGGCAGCAATGGCTGAAGGCTTCGGTCCAATAAAGGTGATGCCGAGATCTGCGCACTTGGCGGCGAAGTCTTCACGCTCTGCAAGGAAACCGTAGCCGGGGTGAATGGCATCTGCACCAGAGCGTTTTACAACATCAAGGATTTTATCTGTGCGAAGATACGATTCGCGCGAAGGGGCAGGACCGATCAAGTAGGCTTCATCTGCATAGCGCACATGAAGGGCATTGCGGTCTGCTTCTGAAAACACAGCGACGGTTTCAAGACCAAGTTCGCGACAGGCACGCAAGATACGAACGGCGATCTCACCACGATTTGCAACCAATACTTTTTTAAACATGACTCTCTCCTCGCCTTCTTACAGCGGAATGTTGCCGTGTTTCTTGGCAGGGTTCGAATCGCGTTTGTTGCTCAACATGGCAAGCGCGTTGATGAGGCGTGGGCGGGTTTCCTTGGGTTCGATGACATCATCGATATATCCGCGGGAAGCTGCTACATAGGGGTTTGCAAATTTTTCTTTGTATTCGGCAACCAATTCTGCCTTGCGCTTGACGGGGTCTTCTGCGGCTTCCAGTTCACGGCGGAAGATGATGTTGACCGCACCATCAGGACCCATGACGGCGATCTCTGAAGTAGGCCAAGCAAGGTTGAGGTCACTGCGGATGTGTTTGGAAGACATCACGCAATATGCGCCACCATAGGCTTTGCGAGTAATCACGGTCAGCTTTGGCACAGTCGCTTCGCAATAGGCGTAAAGAAGTTTCGCGCCAGAACGAATGATGCCATGGTGTTCCTGGAAGGTTCCTGGTAAGAAGCCGGGAACATCTTCGAAGGTGATGATCGGGATATTGAATGCATCACAGAAGCGGACGAAACGTGCGCCTTTTTCGCTGGCATCGATATCGAGCACACCAGCGAGAACAGCAGGCTGATTCGCAACAATACCGACAGACTGTCCGCCGAGGCGGGCAAAGCCAACTACAATATTAGCCGCATAGTTTTCGTGAATTTCAAAGAAGTTGCCATCATCTACGATGTGGCGGATGACCTCTTTGATATCGTAAGGTTTATTCGCATCATCAGGCACCAAGGAATTGAGTGCTTCTTCCATGCGAAGTGGGTCATCTGATGTTGGCGCCACGGGTGCATCTTCCATGTTGTTTTGTGGCAAATAACTCATCACCTTGCGGATGAGGTATAACGTGTCTGCTTCGCTATCAGCAGCCACATGGCAGACGCCAGATTTTTCTGAATGAACACTGGCACCGCCGAGTTCTTCTTGTGTTACTTCTTCATGTGTCACAGCTTTTACTACATCAGGTCCGGTGACGAACATATACGAAGTATTGCGGGTCATGAAAATGAAATCTGTAAGAGCAGGGGAATACACTGCACCACCGGCGCAGGGTCCCATAATAGCGGAGATTTGCGGAATGACACCGGAAGCCATTGTGTTGCGCAGGAAGATATCAGCATAACCACCCAAGGCGACTACACCTTCTTGAATGCGTGCGCCGCCAGAGTCGTTCAAACCAATAACAGGCGCACCGTTTTTCATTGCCATGTCCATGATCTTGCAGATCTTTTCGGCATGCACTTCACCGAGGCTGCCGCCGAAGACGGTGAAATCTTGTGAATATACATACACCAGCCGACCGTCAATAGTTCCCCAACCGGTGACAACGGAGTCACTCATGATTTTTTGTTCGTCCAACCCGAAGTCTGTGGTGCGGTGAACGACGAAGGGGTCTACTTCGCGGAAGGAGCCGCGATCCAATAAAAGATCAAGGCGTTCACGCGCTGTCAAACGTCCCTTTTTGTGTTGGGCATCAATGCGGGCTTGTCCGCCACCCATTCGGGATTGTGCTTTCAGGTTATTCAATTGCTGGATTTTCGATGTTTCGCTCATATGCCTCTCTCGACAAAGATTTCGAAGTAAAGTAGATAACGATCAAACATACTAGATTTACATATACAGCGAACGGAATATTTGGACGCGGATTTTGCCAAATGAGCCGCTCGCTCCAATACCAGACGGTATATCCTGTTGCTGCCCCAAGGAGCAGATTCTTGCTCCATGCTTTTTTCTGCCACAAGCCAAACCATACTACTATTCCGATCATAAGCCAAAACAGACTTGCAAAAGCGATCAGAGTTGGCGGCATCTGCGTAGAAAATTCGATGAGAACGTCCTGCCATGCTAGGGATGTCCATGCTCGCAGGGCATTCCAAGACGCTAGAATTAACACCAGCCACATGCTAAGGGTTACTGAAAAAGGTCGCTTCATGGATTAATATTTTGGCTCTTCAAGCAGATAGAGCAGGTCTTTTCCGCCGTAACTGCTGTATCTTTCAAGATATGGAGCAAATTGACCGTAGTACGGCGGAAGAACTAATAAACGTGCATTGGCGAAAATCACAGTCATTCCTTGATTTTTTAGGAATACAGGAGCTTCGCCAGTTTTTAAAGATTGAAAATAGTCATAACTATTAATGAGACCGTCCATATTTATAACCGTACGGTCTTTAATAAAGTAACCTACATTGCCGCCACCTGTCATGCCAATAACGTCACCAGGGTTGGTATTCTCTTCTAAATATCCAATAACTTCCATGAGCGGACGGTCTGGAGGGAAATATCCACGTGGCATGCTGTATTGAATAATCTGCAAGAATCGGTTTGCACTAGTTACGCCATAGGCAACCGCAATGGTTAACATAATGAAGTTTACAAGTTGAACTTTTCTTAACGGCTTCAGGATTAGATCCAAGAAAATGCTGCACATTAAAGTGAGCAAGATCATCTCGCTAACCCAATACCATTCTTTTGCACCACCATACGATGTGGCCGTGTATGAGAGAACATGAATAACACTTGTTGCAATTAATGGAATACCCCCAAGGTTTACAAGTATCTGCGCTGACCTTCGCTTATTTAAGAAGATCAACAGTAGCCATATGATGATGAAACTGGAAAGTACAGCGAAGAAACGTTCTCCCACCTTATCTGCACCGGGGATAAGGACTAACTGAAGTTTGTCAGTAACTTTCCAAACGAGTTCTGTGAAGGGAAGTGCAGCTTGGTAGCTGTCTGTGCCCAGCCCGAAGTATGAGTCCCAGCTTCCGGCGGGACGTTCGTAAGCGGTAGCACCCATGCTGCCCCACCAGCGTTTGATCTGCCCGCTGACCGGGCTGGAGGTACCAAAAGCAAAGTGACTGAGAAGCATATAGGTGAGAAGTAATCCGCCCACAATTCCATAGAAGGTTAGCCCTTCCCTTAACCATGCTTTCCACGTTGATTTGAGTTGTTGTAGCGGAGCTTCGGCTTGGATATGGTTTGGTTTGGCAAACCAATAAGCGGCTAGGCGTGAAGCGCAGATGAGTACCAGGCTAATCCCTAAATCTAAAAGAAATGCCGAACGGGGAAAGCTGCTTCCCCATCCGATTTGCGCAAATAAAATATAAGCGCCCATAGTGAGAATTGAACCGATGCTCATGGCAAAAAAAGCTTGTCGTGCCGTTCTTAAAATAGAAGTTAGGCGAGGGTTTTGATAAACGCCAAATAAATAAAGAGTAATGATTTTGATGACAATGGCAATGATTGTGGCTTCGAGTGCAGAAGATGCATAAGTAGTGTTATAGGATTCAAAACCAACACGTAGAATCACGGAACATGTCATCGAAACAAAAATGGTGGCAATATCAAGCGGCAGGAAAAAACGGATTGGTGTATTTCGGAAAACAATCCAAATGCCGATGATGATTGCAAAGAAAACCAGATCTAACCTGCTGAACATTGCAAGCGCTGCGACAAACCCCAGCCACGCTATTTTTATCAAGGAAGGTTTTTCATTGCGCCATTGTTTTTCGAATTTTGATAAAAGATAAATAACCAGCACAATGCAAAAAACTGCAATCGGCGTTTCAAGTCCCATTTTATAGACCGTTGAATGGATATAGTCATTGAACGACCAGAATACAGCTGCTGCAATCGCAACGGCATGAGAAAGGTGTGTTTTGATAAGGCGGTAAAGCATAACGGACGTTGCGGCTTGAATAGCGGCAATGACCATTAGTAAAACTCGCAAAGGCAGAATAAGGTCATACTTTGCGAGCGCGAATATCGGAATACAGATCAACATCCATAACGGATGATAGCCATTGGTGATGTTGATTCCATCAAAGGTGCTGCCATGCCCTTCTGCAATGTTTTGGGCAACTTTGAAATAGTAATATGCATCGTCACGCACGAACCAATTGTTTGGAAATGCATATGGGTCGGCTTGAGCCGCAATAAGATGCACGCCCAATATGGCGATAACGAGCAAGACCTCGAATGGTGCGATTCGTTTTAGAAAATTCTTCATTAGGAGATTTCGAGTGTGATCTTTCCAAAATTTTCACCACGCCACAAACGTTCCTGTGCGGCGGATGCTTCTTTTAGTAAAAATGTCTTATCTAGAATAGGTTTGAGTTTACCTGCAAAAACCAAATCCATTACTTCGCGAAACTCTGAAATACTGCTCATGGTTGAGCCGAGAATGGAAAGATGTTTTGCAAAGATAAATCGATTATCGATCTCAAATTTGGGCGCACCGCTATTGCCAACGGTTAATAAGCGACCGCCTTTTGCCAGCGCGCGTAAACTGAGCGGAAAAGTAGTGCCGACATTATCAACGATGACATGTACACCTTTTTTATGGGTAGCAAGAAATACGGCTTTTGACCAATCTTCTTCTTTTGAACGGTCGATCATAATATCTGCGCCAATGACTTCGGCTTGTTTGAGCTTTTCTGCATTGGAGCCGATAACAATGACCTTTGCTCCAAGATATTTTGCAATTTGAATGGATGCGGAATTCACGCCTCCGCCCGCGCCGACAATGGCTACCGTTTCGTCGGCTTTTACCTGTCCGCGAGTGACTAATGAATGCCACGCAGTTTGATAAACCAAAGCAGCCGCTACCGCTTGGTGTAAGTCAAAACCAGCAGGGATCTTATGCAATTGACGAGTTGGTAAGCATATATATTCACAATACGTTCCACGCACAGTTTCACCAAGCAGATGCCAACTCTTACAAAGATTGTCTTTACCTGCTAAACAAGCTTCGCATTCGCCACAGCCTAAATTGGCATTGATAACAACCCGCTCTCCAACTTTGAACTTAGAGACCCCGTCTCCCAACTCTACAATATCACCGGCACCATCTGCGCCAGGGATGTGTGGAATCTCTAATTTCAAACCGGGCCAGCCATTGCGCACAAAAATATCCATGCGGTTGAGTGCGGCTGCTCTTAGGCGGATCAATACCTCGCCAGAGTTGGGCTTTGGAGTGGGGAAGTCGGCGTATTCGAGGACTTCAGGGCCGCCGTGTTTGTGAAAAAGAATAGCCTTCATGATGTCTATATCAAAAAAGCAGGGATAGAGTCAAACTGCCCAGCTATCCCCGAATCAGAAATTGAGAGTCTGCTATTCATGAAATGTTATTTAGAGCCTAATTCAAGTCTCGAAATAACCAACCGCTGAATTTCGCTGGTGCCTTCATAAATTTCAGTGATCTTGGCATCTCGGAAATATCGTTCTACGGGCAGTTCTTTGCTATAGCCCATGCCGCCGTGAATTTGCACAGCTTGGTGGGTGACATACATTGCAGTTTCAGAAGAGAACAGTTTTGCCATGGATGCTTCAAGCGAATACCGCCCATCTGAGCCTTTTGCTTTTTCTTTTGCAATCGCGGCGTTGTAGATCAATAAGCGAGAAGCTTCAATGCGAGTTTTCATATCAGCGAGTTTGAAGCCTGTCCCTTGGAACTGACCAATAGGTTGACCAAACGCCTCGCGCTGACCGGCATACTGCCTCGCGGCCTCGTAAGCTGCTTCAGCGATTCCAAGCGCTTGTGTGGCAATTCCAATGCGACCGGCGTCCAGCACAGTCATCGCGATCTTGAAGCCTTCCCCTTCGGCACCGAGACGATTTTCAACGGGTACACGGCAATCCTCGAAAATCAGCTCACTGGTTGCCGATGCGCGGATGCCAAGTTTTGGCTCCTTCTTTCCACGTGTTAACCCTGGCGTATTTCCCGGCACTAAAAAGGCACTTACTCCTTTTTGCTTTTTTTCAGGATCGGTCATCATGAATACGACAAAGTAATCTGCAACTGGTCCGCTGGTGACCCAGGATTTGCGTCCATTCAAAATGTAGAAATCACCATCGCGAGTCGCGCGGCTGCGCATCGTCCCGGCATCTGAGCCGCTTTGGGGTTCCGTCAAAGAATAAGCACCAATGGCTTTTCCAGAAGCAATGGGTGTGATGAATTTCTTCTTTTGCTCTTCTGTTCCAAACTTTAAAATGCCATGGCAGTACAAAGAATTATTGACTGACATAATTACGCCATGCGAGGCATCCACTTTGCAGATTTCTTCAAGGGCGAGTACATAGGCTAGTGAATCCATGCCTGCACCGCCATATTGTTCAGGGATTTCAATGCCCATAAAACCCATTTCACCCATTTTCTTGATGGTTTTGTGTGGAAATTCTCCGCTTTCATCGAACTCGGCTGCAATCGGCGCAATTTCTTTCGTTGCAAAATCGCGGGCAGCATCGCGAAGCATTTTATGTTCATTTGTAAGTGGATATATGGGAAGATCAGTCATCTAGAAGCCTCCGAGTGGTGTTTCTGAATTATACCCTTTGTATTATTCGGAAATTTGAGATTGACGATTAATCTTGCTCTTAACTATAATACAAGCCTAATCCCCGTATCCCTGTCATTGGATGTGGGGAATTCTTTCCTAATGACCTAAAAGGAGGTCGGTGCAAAAAATCAAGCCATTTCTATAAAGTGACCTGATATTCCAACTAATCAAAAAGAGAATAGGAGAGAGAAAATGAAGAAACAACTGTTTAATATGTTGGTTGTTTTTGCTTTGGCAAGCCTGGTTCTTGCTGCCTGTGGTGGCAACGCGAACTCTGCTTCCGGAATGAAAACAGAAGTTGGCGATGGCGAAGGTGAAGTTTCCATCATCTCATGGGCTGGTTACGTTGAACGTGGCGAGACCGACCCCAACTATGACTGGGTCACCGAATTCGAGGCCCAAACTGGCTGTAAAGTGACCAACAAAACCGCCGCAACCTCTGATGAAATGGTCACCTTGATGAACGAAGGTGGATTTGACCTCGTGACCGCTTCTGGCGATGCTTCCAATCGCCTCATTGCAGGTGGCAAGGTTCAGCCCATCAACATTGATTTGATCCCCTCTTGGTCTACAGTAGATGATCGTCTTAAAGATGCTCCCTGGCATACCGTGGGCGGCGTTCACTATGGCGTTCCGTATCAATGGGGTCCGAATGTGTTGATGTACAACACAGAAGTCTTCTCTGAAGCGCCTACTTCCTGGGACGTAACCTTTGAAAAGATGGATCTTCCTGATGGTAAGTCCAACGAAGGACGTGTTCAAGCTTATGATGGTCCTATCTACATTGCCGACGCCGCCTTGTACCTCAAGTATCACAAGCCAGAACTTGGCATTGAAAACCCCTACGACCTCACCGAAGAACAGTTCAATGCTGTTGTTGAATTGCTCACTGCTCAACGCTCCTTGATCAACCGCTACTGGCACGATGCCTATGTCCAGATGGACGATTTCAAGAACGAAGGCGTTGTGGCTTCTGGCTCCTGGCCTTTCCAGGTGAACTTGCTTGCCTTTGAAGGCGCGCCGATCGCTTCCACCTTCCCTGTTGAAGGTGCCACTGGTTGGGCAGACACCACCATGATGCATGTGGATGCTCCTCACCCCAACTGCGCTTACAAATGGCTTGAATGGTCTTTGAACCCCAAGCTTCAGGGTGACCTTGCCGCTTGGTTCGGTTCCGTGCCTTCTGTGCCTGCGGCTTGTACGGGCAATGAATTGCTCACCGATGCCGGCTGTTCTGCCAACGGTTTCGATCAGTTCGATAACATTTGGTTCTGGCGCACGCCGACCGCTGAATGCTCCACGGGTGCTGGCAACTGTGTGCCCTACAGCAAATGGGTTGAAGCCTACGTAGGCATCATCAGCAGCGGACAATAATCCTGCGATCAAAATCCTGATAACGTGATGTAAAATATTCAGGCGGGGCATTGGCTTCGCCTGAATATTTCTTTTTTCGGAGTTTTATGGAAACATCTGCGATTCGTTTTGAGTCAGTTAGCCGCCATTTTGGAGAAGTAAAAGCCGTAGACCAAGTGGAAATGGAAATTCGCGACGGCGAATTTTTTTCCATGTTGGGTCCTTCTGGCTCGGGCAAAACCACCTGTCTGCGTATGATCGCAGGGTTTGACCGCCCAACTTCGGGTCATATTTATTTATATGGTCAAGATGTTTCCAACCTCCCGCCGTATGAACGGGATGTAAATACAGTCTTTCAGGATTATGCTCTTTTTCCCCACATGTCTGTCGGTGAAAATATTGCCTATGGCTTAATGATCAAAAAGGTGGAAAAAGCCGAACGTAGTAAGCGTGTGGAAGAAATGCTGGATCTCGTTCAACTCTCAGGCTTCGCCGGACGCAAACCTTCTCAACTCTCTGGTGGACAACGCCAACGCGTCGCACTTGCTCGTGCCTTGATCAATCATCCCAAAGTTTTGCTACTCGATGAACCTCTCGGTGCATTAGACTTGAAATTGCGCCAGCAAATGCAAGTGGAATTGAAAGCCATTCAAAAACGAGTGGGCATCACCTTTATTTTTGTGACCCACGATCAAGAAGAAGCGCTCACCATGAGCGACCGCATTGCGGTTTTTAGTCAGGGGAAGATTGAACAGATTGGTACCCCGTCTGAAGTGTATGAGCACCCTGCGTCGCAGTTTGTGGCGGGGTTTGTGGGTACATCCAATTTGATTAGTGGGGAAGTCGCTGAACGCATCACAGGGCACGCGCAGACATTTTCCATCCGCCCTGAAAAGATTCACATTGGTTCACAGCAGGAATATGTCAGTTCTGATATGTATGCGGTGGACGGTACGATTCGTGATGTGATTTATCTTGGTTTGTATACTCGTTATTTAGTTGAAATCACCCAAGGCATAGACCTGGTGGTTATTTCGCAAAACCTGAAAACCACCTCTGCCGACGTTTTCTCTTCCAAAGGCAGCGCCGTGCGGCTATCATGGCAGCAAGACCATATTAGCCTCTTGGGAGGCAAAGGTGCTTAACCGCATCTCTACCTATCTGTACCAACGCCCACGCCTCGTGCTGGGACTTTTGCTTGGTCCACCCATGATCTACATGGTTGTGGTGTATCTGGGTTCATTATTCTCGCTGTTGATCAATAGCTTCTTTTATTTGGAAGAATTTACAGGTTTGATCGTTCGAGAATTTACTTTACAAACGTATGCCAAGCTTTTAGACTCAACCAACCTTGGTATTTTCTTCCGTACGGCAAGCATGGCACTTTTTGTAACGATTGCAGATGCCATCATCGCTTTTCCACTTGCTTATTACATTGCACGTTTTGCTCCTAAAAAGATCAAGACCTATCTGTATATTGCAGTGACACTTCCGCTTTGGTCTAGTTACCTTGTGCGCGTTTATGCTTGGAAATTGATTCTTGCCAAAGAAGGTATTGTTTCCTGGTTCTTTAATTTATTTGGCTTGCAGTTTATTCTGGATAAGATCCTTTCCATTCCCGGCATTGGTGGCTCGTCTCTTTCGCTTTCACCCATCGGAATGTTTATTGCATTTTGTTATATCTGGCTGCCCTACATGATTGTGCCTATTCAAACTGCATTAGAGCGTGTCCCAAAATCTTTACTCGAGGCATCCAGTGATTTAGGCGCAAGCCCCTCACAGACGTTTCGCCAAGTATTGCTGCCATTATCTTTCCCTGGTGTAGTCGCCGGCTCTATTTTTACGTTTTCTCTAACTCTGGGAGATTTTATTATCCCTCAGGTTCTTGGTAACTCCCGCTTCTTTATTGGTCAGGCTGTTTACTCGTACCAAGGCACTGCGGGCAATATTCCGCTCGCTGCCGCTTTCACGATGGGACCCATAGTCATCATGGTCGTTTACCTATTGATCGCCCGCAAATTGGGAGCTTTCGATGCGCTCTAAGTCTTCAGACTCTGCTTCTCCTGCTTTGGTGCTTGCCGCTATTGGCGGGCTGCTCTTTTTACACGCCCCAATTTGGGTGATCTTTCTTTATTCCTTTACTACAGACAAAGCAACGTATACATTTCCACTCCCCGGTCTGACGACAAAGTGGTTTGGTGAAGCGCTTCACCGTGCAGATTTATGGAGCGCGCTCACACTTTCTTTGCAAGTAGCAGTGGTGGCAACATTAGTCGCTTTGATACTCGGAACCCTTGCCGCTGCGGCGGTCTATCGCAGCGATTTCTTTGGTAAAGAAGCCATTTCTCTTTTGCTCATTCTGCCAATTGCCTTGCCGGGCATTGTTACAGGCATTGCGTTGCGCTCCGCTATCGGTACACTCAATATCCCGTTCTCTTATTGGACGATCGTCATTGGTCACGCAACATTTTGTGTCGTCACCGTTTACAACAATGTTTTGGCACGTTTCCGCCGTATGCAAGGCTCTCAGATCGAAGCCTCCATGGATCTTGGAGCGAACTCTTTTCAAACGTTCCGCCATGTCGTTTTGCCCAATATCGCTACGGCGTTATTGGCGGGCGGCATGCTTGCTTTTGCACTTTCTTTTGATGAAGTTATTGTTACAACATTTACCGCCGGGCAACAGGCTACATTGCCCATCTGGATTTTCAGCCAACTTGTTCGTCCACGCGACCGCCCAGTGACGAATGTTGTAGCCACCATTGTGGTGCTTATCACCTTCCTCCCGATCTTTTTCGCCCAGCGTATCTCTGCCTCCTCTGCGGATACAGAAGGCGACTCAAAATAATTAGACAGATCAAGAAAGCCATATGGCTTTCTTGATTTCGCTTCTTTCCCGTATCGAACCTGTTTCTTCTTATGACTACATTTACTCAACCCAAATCGACCGCCTCCTACTTAAACCCGAAATGCGAAGCTCGCCCAAAACGCGTTACCGGTTGTGCCGTATTTGCCATCGCCCCCATTTCCAAAGGTGAATTGATCTCCCTTTGGGGTGGTAATATCATCCACAAAAGTCAACTCGATCAAAGCATGCCTCGTTTCACCGAACGCGTGATTCAAATTGACGAAGACCTCTATTTGCTTACTCCCGCAGAAAAAGAACCGAATGATTGCTTCAATCATTCCTGCGAGCCCAATGTAGGCTTCACAGGTCAGATTGGTTTGGTTGCCATGCGCGATATTCAAACCGGCGAAGAATTGACTTTTGACTACGCCATGTCTGATGGTGGTCCCTACGACGAATTCGAATGTGATTGTGGCAACCCAACCTGCCGCCACAAAGTAACCGGCAACGACTGGGCATTGCCAGAACTTTGGCAAAAATATGACGGCTATTTCTCATCGTATCTTGCTCGTCGTATCGAAAAATTGAGGAAATGAAGTTTTCCGTTTCTGTAAAAATATCAGGCTTTGCTTAATTTATAACTGATTTGTTTATGTACTCACTATTGTTGATAGTGAGTACATAAAATATTAATTATTAATACGAGGGAGGAGTTATATACTCAGAGGTAAACTCATGAAATATTTATTAGGTGAAAAACTTAAGTTTGACTGGAAGATCGTTACTGTAACGGTTGTTAGCACTTTGCTGCTGACTGTGGATTACTATCAAAAGATATTTGCATCCAAATATACGGATCGTATCGTTTTATATCTTGTTATCCCGCTTTTGGTCATTTTTCTTGTCTTCAGAGAAAACCCAAAAGAATATGGCTTTTCGTTTGGAGATTGGAAACTCGGGCTGACGTATACAGCCATTGGTATTTTGATTATGGCACCTGTGATTTACTTTTTGGGTCATGGTAACGCTTCGATGAAAAGTTACTATGAGCGCTTCCTAAATGGTCTGCCATGGACGACATTTTTAGACCTGTTTGGCTGGGAATTCTTCTTCCGCGGTTGGATCTTGTTTACATATGCCCGTAAATTCGGACTAGAAGCCTTGTGGTTACATGCCGTCCCGTTTGCATTGGGGCACCTTGGCAAACCAGAGATTGAAACTCTTTCTACGATTTTTGGTGGCTTTGCGTTTGGCTGGGTGGCATGGCGCACAAAATCATTTTTTTATGCGTTTTTGATTCATTGGTTTATTGGGACTTTTGTGATTATTGTTGCAGCAGGAGTGATTTAATATGGAGAATTACGAGATTCGACCAGCGCTTGAAGAAGAAGCAGGTCAAATTAAGGATTTGATTCATGAGGTGGGCATCAACCCCATGGGGTTAGATTGGAGGCGTTTCCTCGTCGCGGTGGATGTTTCTAGGCAAGTGATTGGCTGCGGGCAGATCAAGCCTCACGGAGGCAACATCCTCGAATTGGCTTCAATTGCAGTGACCCCCTTGCGGCAAGGACAGGGTATTGCGCGAAAAATTATTGAAAGGCTGTTGGAGCAAAACCCGCGCCCACTGTATTTGATGTGCATTGAACATAATGGACCTATGTATGAGAAATTTGGGTTCCGTGCGATAGAACATGATGAATCCCCGCGGTATTTTCAGCGAATGCAAAAGTTATTCAATGTTGCCAAGGCAGTTCGCCGCGTAGACGAAAGTTTGCTGGTGATGAAGTTGGAGTAGAATCTTGGCATGAAAAATGTACTTTATACCTTGGTGGGTGTGATGGCTGGGTTTGCATTGGCAGGCTTGCTTCTGTTTATCTCACGGGCGCCTGCTGGTGAACCGATTAAATTATTGCCTGCGCCAACTAAAGAACCGATTGCTGTTCATGTCATCGGAGCTGTGCCGCGCCCTGGCTTGTATGAGTTTGCTGAAGGCGCACGTGTTCAAGATGCCATTGATGCTGCCGGTGGGCTTTTGGCAAGTGCCAGTGTTGATACGATCAATTTGGCTGCACTTCTTGAAGATGGGCAACAACTTGATATTCCATACAAAGCTGGCGAAGAACCAACAACCTCTAATTCTAATGATGATACTTCGCTAGAACTGCCTGGCGCGACTGAAGAAAGCTCCGCAGGGTCTTCTCAGGATTTGATCAATATCAATACGGCTTCTGTTGAAGAGTTGGATAGCCTGCCTGGTATCGGACCAACCATTGCGCAACGTATCATTGATTATCGCGATGAGAATGGACCCTTCCAGACCATTGAAGATATTCTGAATGTCTCAGGGGTGGGTCCTTCCACGTTTGACCAAATCAAGGATTTGATAACAACCTAATGGGCTTCGATCACTTTTCTGCCATTGCACCGATTTATGCACGCGTCACATATTCCAAAAAAGAAACGATGCGTGAAATTGCCTCCTTTCCGGTTCAAGGACGTTTGTTGGATGTAGGCGGCGGCACAGGGCGCGTTTCCTCTGCCATCCGTGAATATGTGGATGAAGTCATCATTGCTGATGTTTCATTTGGGATGTTAGCCCATGCGCCTCGACCTTCCCTCCAGCCTGTGTGCGGCGTTTCTGAGGCATTGCCCTTCGCTGATAACTTTTTCGAGCGCATTATTATGGTTGATACTTTACACCACGTCGCGGATCATGCTCATACCACCCGCGAAATGTTCCGCGTACTAAAACCTGGCGGCGTACTTGTTATTGAAGAGCCAGATATTCGCACCTTTAGTGTGAAGCTGATCGCCTTGGCAGAAAAGATACTACTCATGCGCAGTCACTTCCTTGCGCCAGATGCGATTATGAAATTATTTGACCTAGGCGAGAAAGAGACCAAGTCTGCAGATGGGACGGCTTGGGTCGTTATCAAGAAATAAAAAAGCTCGGAGGTTTATAAACCTCCGAGCTTTTGGTTATCCCGCTAACACATGCCTTGAAATGACCAACCTCTGAATTTCGCTGGTCCCTTCGCCAATGGTCATGAGACGAGCGTCACGATACATACGTTCCACATTATATTCACGGCTGTACCCATACCCGCCGTGGATCTGAATGGCATCATAAAGCACACGTTCTGCCATTTCGGTGGCGTATAGTTTGGCAATTGCCGCTTCCTTGCTATACGGACGTCCCTGATCCTTAAGCCATGCAGACTTGTAAATATACGTCCGCGCGAGTTCAATTTCCATTTCCATATTCGCGATCTTGAATTGGATCGCCTGAAAGTCAGCCAATGATTGGTTAAACGCCTTGCGTTCTTTGGCATATTGCACGGCAGCTTCCATGCCAGCGCGTGCCAAGCCTAGCGAGATTGCGCCAATGCTGATGCGCCCTGCATCCAACGTGGAGAGGGTTTGCTGTAACCCTCTGCCTTCTGGTCCGATCAAGTTACCGAGCGGAACGCGCACATTGTCAAAGGTCACTGCATGGGTGGGGGAGCCACGCAACCCCATTTTCTTCTCAGCGGGTGCGATGTGCAAGCCTTTAGAATCAGTTGGCACGAGAATCATGCTCAACGATTTGGAACCACCCTTGGGGTCGGTGCGGACAAGGGTGATGATGTATTCGGCGATGCTGGCATTGGTATTCCACATCTTCGCGCCATTGATGACCCACTCATCTCCATCTTTTTCCGCGCGGGTGGTGACTCCACCTTGAATATCAGACCCAGCGCCCGGTTCGGTGAGTGCCAGTGCGCCAAGTTTATTCTTGCCGCTGCCCACCAAAGGTAGCCACTTTTTCTTCAACTCTTCGCTGCCATACAAGGCAATAGGAGCTGTGCCCAAGCCATTGTGTGCGGTAAAAGCGAGTGCCGTCGAACCGCAGCCCCAGCCCAGTTCTTCAAAGGCAATGGCGTTCGAGATCATGTCGACATTAGAGCCGCCATATTCCTCTGGGATACTCATGCTTGCCAGTCCTACAGGTCCAGCTTTGCGGAATGCATCCCAATTGAACTCTTCTTTTTCATCCACTTCACGTGCTTTTGGACGAAGCTCTTTTTCGGCGAATTCATGGACAATCTTTTTCCACGTTTTTTGTTCTTCGGTTAGATCAAAATTCATAACAACTCCTGATTTATAGCGTGATTACTTTATCTGCTTTAGTTTGTGCTTCAATTATATCGGGCATACCACCTATGATCCCGACTTTTACATCATCACGTGAAATCCCCATTTCGTCAAGACAGGTGGAACAAATAATAAGGCGAACTCCCTTTTTCTCTAATTGCAAAAGTTGTTCTAAAACTGAAGAAGAACTTGTTATCAGTTTGACCCCGTCTGTATAAAAACAAATAGCAGCCGGCAGTTCGTTTCCTTCCAGCAATAAACTAAAATATTTGCTGATCAATTTTTGGTTTAGAGAGGCAATGTCAGTTTGCCCCATTCCGAATTTTGTACATAGCAGAACGGTGTTTTTCATTTATTATTCCTCAGAACTGAATTCTTCAAGCAATACTTTTGCTTCTTCTATTTTATCTTTGGGCACGAAAACCTGCACTCGCCCCAGTAAATCAATCGTAACGGGGTAAATGGAATGACCCACAGATTCCTGGAATAATTCCACATCAATGCCGTTCGCTTCAAGAAAACTTTCCAATAAGTCTGCTTGCATGCGATTGGTGAGTTCGGTTAATAGCTCGTACTTTAGCTCGTCCATCCTTACCTCCAGAACACTATAAACAATACAGTCCACAGAACACTAACAAACAGTTGACGCATGCCGATCTGTATGGGTTTCCAGCCTACAGATGGATGGGTGATACCCCACAGCGTTTCCAACCATTGCACCAAAAAAGGGATGAAGATGAACAACGGCACAAGAGCGGATATCCCCAACCCTACCGCGAGAACCATATTGAAGGATGTGTACAACAAGGCGCGGATTCCCATCTTCCACCACTCGGCTCGACCTGTAGCCGCAGCCTGTTCTGGCGACATTGCCCTTTGACTCAGCCGGAGATAGGCATACACAATACTGGCAGCCGATTGCAACCATGTGAACAACCAAAACCACCAGCCATTTGGGTCATACCTGCCAATGCCAACCCAAAAAGCGGCAGGTGCCACCAAAGCCAATACACCTGTGGCGATGATTTCGACACCTAGTTGTTTTCTCTCAGCACGTTTACTGACCAACCACAAATGCCATGCAAAAACAGGGGCTCCCGGTATGGCGAGGTAGATGAGATAACTATAGCCGGAGAAGATAAGTCCGAGCAAGGCGACAGCGGCGATGATGCCATAGACCAGCAACCAGAAACGGGCGGCGGGAAGATCCGCAGCGGAGCGCCGTCCACTCATGGCTTTGATAAAGATGGTGATTGGTTGCCGAATCAGAAATGCTGATAGGGCAGCAACGATGAGATAAGTGGTTGGGGTATGAAAAGTTCTACCAGCGAAAAGTCCTACCATCAATGGGCTGAAGATGAATACCCATGAACCGTGATCTTGTGGAAAGGCGATCTGACGTTTGAAGTACGATTGCATCTTGGCAAGCATACAGGAAAAGGATTTCAAGCGCAAGGTACTATCTCTCACATGTTTATTAAATAAAGAATATCAAGATGGTTATAATTGGGGGAAATTTTTAGGAGAGAGATTTGTATGGCAAAAAAGAAATTAGCTAAGAAAAATAATCCGCAAACGTCATCTTCAGAAAAGACGATCCAATATGTTGCTGGGGGTGTTGTTCTTCTTGTGATTGCATTCTTTGTTTGGCAGTATTTTCCAAAGAGTGCTCCCAAGCAGGATGCCGCCATTTGCGAACAGTTTGCGGACATTCCTGTGGCAGATCAGTACGACTCTGCGCCACCTATGAAAGTGGATACTGCCAAGAAATATTTTGCAACCTTTGAAATGGAGAACGGCGGTCAGTTCAAAATGGAATTGTATACAGACAAGGCGCCGATCACAGTGAATAGCTTTGTGTTCTTGTCTTGCAAAGGTTTTTACAATGGCGTGACATTCCACCGTGTGCTTGAAGGCTTTATGGCACAAGGCGGTGACCCAACCGGCACGGGTGCAGGCGGACCTGGCTATCAGTTTGTGAACGAAGATAGCGACCTGACCTTTGATAAGGCGGGCGTGGTGGCAATGGCAAATGCCGGGCGCGATACCAACGGCAGTCAGTTCTTTATCACCTTTGCTCCGTCTGATTTCTTGAATGGCGGTTACACTATTTTTGGTCAGGTGACCGAAGGCATGGATGTGGTCAACGCGATCACACGCCGTGACCCGCAACAAAGCCCAACCTTTGAAGGCGATAAGATTATTTCTGTATTGATTTCAGAGGAATAGTTCTAAAAGAGACAGTCACCTTCAGGGTGACTGTCTCTTTTCTTTCGGAGTAAAAATGACAGATAAACAATCTCGCAATGAAACCCATGGCTGCATTGTTTGTGGAAAGCTACATCAAATGTTGGTGGTCTATAATGCCGATGGAACCTTTTTTGATCTCAAAGTGATGAGTATGGACGGGCAAAAAGTGAATTATGCCAAACGTCCGTTAGTGGCATGTGAAAAACATACAAAAGAAGAAGTTGAAACAGCCGTGTCGCGTGTGTATGGTACAAAACAGGAAGATGACGATTAACTAAAACAAAAGAATCGCACCGAGTACAAATTCGCTTGCAACACTAATCCAATTCGATTGTTCGCTAGATTTATCCACAAAAATCGAAATCAGCCTTGCAATACCAACCAATAAATAGGCAAACCCAAGCATATGAAATGCCGTATCTGACGGGAAGATGATGGGGTATGCTCCCAGCGCGATGAAGAACATACCAAGCACAACGCGGATCTCAGTAATGCCACGTCCGCCTACAGGCGTTAGCCCTGTGAACTTCCCGGCGCTTGTTGGCGAGAACAACGAGTATGCCCCAACCAAAATCGTCAAAGCACAAGCGATATATTGAAGGACCGTCAGAATCATGGTTGCTCCTTTTTATTTTCGATCGTAGAAGATCAATAACGTGCCGCCGTACTTTCTTTGCTCGCCTTCTACCAGATTGTGCAATTCAACCTCTTCATATTCAGTCGGGTCAATCTGCACGATCACTGTCCCGTCTTCGGTAAGCCATTCCATGTTGTCATCTACTAATTCCAATGCCTCAGACCACATCTTTTTGTATTGCGGCGGTGCAATGTAAATATATTCGAACTGCTTATCGGCGGTACCAACTAACATCGTGAATGCATCGCCGCGGCGAATATCCGCTTGCGCTGTGAACTTACAGGTCTCAAGATTGTCTTTGATGGTTTCAATGGGCATGCGGTTCATGTCTGTAAATTTCACGAACGCCGCACCGCGACTTAATGCTTCGATACCAATCGCGCCTGTGCCTGCGAACAGATCCCACCAATTTGAGTCGATTACATCGCCAGCTAAAATATTGAAAAGCGACTCTTTGACGCGGTCCATGACTGGTCTGGTTGTATCCCCTGGTACTGATTTCAACTTTCTGCCTTTGGCAGTTCCCGAAATGACTCGCAGACTCATCGTGTGCTCTCGATGGCAGCCATGATGTTTTCATGCGCCGATTGGTAGTAGACCACGCAGCCTGTCCCAAGGATGAAGCGTTTGCCTTTCGTCTGTTGGATGGCATTCGCCGCCTCTTCCTTGACCTGAGCCGGGTTGCCCGAGTAAAGTGTTTCCTGGCGGATGCCTCCGCATGCCACGCCGCGGTATAGGCTCTTCGCCTCGCTCAAAGCTGGGTAGGTTTCGCGGTCATGCCAATTGACGATCTGAAAATTCATCAAACGCAGTAATGAGAAGTACACATCCTTGCCATGCAAGTGAAGAAGGTTGCACCAGAAATTTTCGGTGGGTTTTAACACCTGTTGATCATAAGGCAGGGCGATACTCTTGTATTCATCTAGCTCAAGAATGCGCCCCTGTGCATGTTGAATAGCATAGAAGATGCCATCCACGCCGATCTCGTGCACAGCTTCAATGAATTTGGCCGTGCTCTTCGCTATAGTTTCCAAGCCCTTCATCACGGCTTCGGGATGTTTTTTGATGTGCTCTAAAAGCAGGTCATTGCCTGCCAAGTTCTTCGCCTGTGACATGGGGTTGAATACGGTTTGAATGACCGGTGTCTCTACCCCAATCCCTTCGCGGACGAGTTTCAAGCATTGGAGTTGAGCCGCAAGATGAGGCGCGGAAGGGTCGAGCGGTTTGAGGGTTTCCCAATCTTGAGGTTTTTGAATGGCGCGTTTTGTATATTCGCGCGAGCCTTCAGGGTTGTTCTGCCATTCATCCTCTACGCCCCAGTCTTTGACCATGAACGAAGAAGAGGGTGTGACTTTGACGATGTCAAAATCATAGGTCTGCTGGAATTTGATCGTGGCGGCAGCGAGAGTTTCCGGGTTTTGGTCTTCTTCAGGGAAGTGCCGCCAAAGGGCAATAGGAGTGCGGTCGGTCTGTTCGCCGTCGAAACAGGCTTGAATACGTTCTCGGTGGGTTGTCATGCTCTTACAACTCGCTTTCCAGGCGGTGCCTGTAATAGATACCTTCGCGGAAGGTCTTGATGATTTTCAAGCCATTGGCTTGCGTGGCTTTCAAACTGGCGATATTCCATGTTTCCACACTGGCGTAGATTTTTTTATACCCCTGTTTGCGCCCCTCGTCCATAAGCGCTTTTTGCAGAGACCGCCCCAGCCCATGCCCGCGGAATTTCGGGTCGACGGTGAAGTACACGCATTCAATCGTGTTCGGCTCATACATCTGTCCGCGGATGGTGATGCTGGAAATGACCATCTGCAAGAAAGCCAACGGACGGGTGAAAATGACGTAGAGAATATTTTTGATGAACCAGCCTTTGTCTTCGGTGAGTTTGGATGTCAATGATGAAGGTTCGGGGGAGGCGAGGCTGAAACCCATGATCTCACCGGTTTTGTCATCTTGAGCATAAAAACCAAATGCACGCTCGTCTTTGATCACATTTTCAAAATATTGCAGCACAAAAGGATACCCAAGTTTCGAAAGTAACCCAGCATCGCCCATATGAATTTCAGCAATGCGCGATAACTTTTCAGAGGGGATCGTTTTGAGAGGGTGGAGTGTATGAGGCATCCTAGACTAACCCTCCAATGATGTAGGGTCCCAATGGGCGGACGATGAAGCCGGGTAGACGTTTCCACGTGGCGATAGCAAATTGAAATTTGGGATTCTTCTGATTGAGCGAAGGAAGTTCGTGCCCCGGCGCGAGCCAATACCAATAGGCAAGCGGCTTTTTCTCTGGCGCCCATTTAGACTTGAATGCATCATTACCAGAACCGATCAGGCTGCGACCGAGGTCGAAGGTGGTGCATCCCTTTTGAATGGCATGTTCAATCACTGACCAATACAGGAATTCGCCAGCATAAGAGGAACGAGCAAAGTGGAGGATATTGGCGTGTAAATTAAAAATGGTCTTGCCTTGATAAATGAACACACCGCTGCCCGTGATTTTTCCTTTGGGGTCATAGGTCACAGCGAATTCAAGTGTGTTTCCAAGATATTCTGCCATTTTGCGAAGATAGATCTTGGAGTGATACGGCGAACCCAATTCATGCATACTTCTTGCAAGACCTTCGTAGGCATCTTCTAAAAGGTCAAGATGACCAAAGCGGATGGAATGTCCCTTCTTGAGGGATTTGCGCACGTGATTGCGATGGTCAGAGGAGAAGCGTTTGAGCAGGTCGTCTGGAGTGGCAGAGATATCTATCAGATAGGTGGAATATACAGGGTGTTCGACCCAGCCGTCGATGGGGGGAGAGGCGATATCATCAAATCGAATGGAAATGTATTCGGCTTTGATGTCTTGTGCGAGGTGGCGGGCTTCATCCAATAACAGGTCACGCGCCTCGTGATTTTCAAACGCGAACCCGCCGTAGTTGCCGAAAGGCGCCGTAGCAAGGTAATGACCGAAAACAGGACTCTTGACCTCAAGCAATGAAAGCGCACCGAGTGTATGGTCGCCATCGAGCGCGACAAAACGATGAACAGGATGACCATATACATCGTTGATGAAGTTCATCCATGAGTCGAGACCGATGTAACTCAACTGCGGTTCGAGGGATGGATAGTTAAGCGAGTTGACGCGTTGAATGTTCATGGAAGCTCTTTGATGTAATCTTGCATGGTAGAGGTTGGGAAATTTTTGAGCAGGTCTTTGAGGAATTCGGATTTGTTAAAACTAAATGGAAGAAGCAATGGATAATAAAGCAGGTCTTTTGCAAAGCGTTGAAAATAATTTGGCGGCGTGACGATCTCATACGGGTGCAAAAAGATGACCGGGCTTTTGCCTACTTTGAGTTCGCGTTCAATGATGTTGAAGACGGCGCGGCGGAAAAGCCCGCTCATGAAGCTGGAGCTGTAGGGAAATTCACCGCTGAGGATAAGGTTAATATCCATATAACGCGGCGCATGGAAATCATTTTTCTCTTTACGAAATGCCAGGGTGCTGGCGGGGATTTCCCAAAGATTATTTTTTTTGAGCGCTGTGCCTGTTGGCGCATAGATCGAAGAACTGTACGTGAAACCATGTTTTTCAAGAAGCCCATAAACTTCTTCGACGGTATTGATCATCGGTGCGCGATAGCCACGGATGTTGTATTGTTGTATCCAAGATTGAGAAGCGATGAGGTCTTTTTCAATTTCTTGGAGGTTGTTGAGCTTGCGGTGTACGTGACAGTGAAAGCCGACTTCATGACCCGCACTTAGAATTTTTTCTGGCAGTTCTGAGTACCAGTTCACCATTTCGCCGACGAGATAAAAAGTCGTTTTCGAAGCTCCAAGTATTTCGAGGATGGGGGTGAGCAATCGTTGCGAAATATTTTCATCGAGCTTGTGGCGTTCTTCAGATGTCCATGAATCATACCGGCGTGATGGAGCGAACCAAGGTTCGTAGTCGATGGTGAGGAGTAGGCGCGGAGAAGGTGTCATGGCGCGAGGATTATATTACGGGACCTGCTTCACGACACAAAATGTCGCGCCCATGCGGGAGACTTCGAGCACAGTAGGCGCATCGCGCAAAGATTTGAGGTCTTCGTTTGAGCGCGTGTTGACGAGATAATAATCGCCGGGCTTCATGTCCTTTTGCTCCATGCGGAAATCTCGGACGGTGATGTCTGAGTCTGTATAATAGGCAGCGATATACGGTTCACGCCGGACGAAAAGCTGGGCACCTGGTTCTGCAATTTGATTCAAGCCGAGAACGGCTTCGCGATAACAGGTCAGCCAGTATTCGGTCTCGTAGTTACGAAAGACTCCGCCAACTCCACCCGCGAGGTTGTTGTAGTAGGCATATTGATAGGGGTGAAGTTGAAGGATGGGAAGAATTCCAAAGGCAAGGATGGCGATGGATAAAGCTGCTTTTTGCCAACTTTGTTTCAACCAGTTGAATAAGGTTTCAAAAGCAAAGCCGGCAAAGATGAACAAGGGTGGAAGGATAAATAGAAAGTGACGATAACCATCGTACATGGCGGGGCGGCGTAAGAGGATGTACGCCAAGAGAGTTCCAAACCAAGTTAATAAGATGGCGAAGGTGAGGCGTTTCTTCGTGTCTGATTTCCAAAAGGCAAGCAATGCACCTATGGCAATCAGGAGATACGTCGGTTCGGTGAGAGTGTAGCTTAGTAAGACGGGGAAATAGCGATGTGGGATTTCTCCGGCTTGATAATTTTCGCCTGCAAAAAGCACATTAAGTTGCGTCGGGTTATCGGACATGAAGACAAACACTTCAGCGAATTTTTGCAGTGGATTTAGCCAGAGATAAGGCCATGATATGAACATGACTATTAAAGACAATCCTGCGTATAGCCAGATAGCGGGTCGTTTTAGCAGTTCGAGGATTTTGATACCCTGAACAAGGGCATAGAGGACAGTCAGAATCGCAGCGAGGGGACCAAGGATACGAATGGAGGTGGCGATGCCAAGGAAGAAAGAAGCGAGAAGTAATTTAGTAACTGGTAGCCGGTTGCTGGTTTTCCACTCGTCGATGAGTTCGAAACCAAAAACTACTGAGCCAAGGAAAAACGTTAGGAAGGGGATATCTTTGGGGTTGATGAAGGCGTGTCCCCAGAGCAGAGGTTGAAAGGTGAAAAGCGCGGCAACTGCAAACGCAGACTCCTTGCTCATCCATTTTGAGGCGAGGCGGTAGAGAAGGTAAATGCCGAGGTTGAAAGTCAGAAAGTTGGTCAGGTGCCAGGCGGAGGCGAGGTCGAGTCTAAGCCATTCCAAAAAAGAGACGAGTGGCATGGCAACCAAAAGGTAAGCGGGTCCGCGGTTGGCATGGTCGCTGCCGCTGGAGCCGAAGGATTGAGTAACATCAAAATTGCCACTAAACCAATTTGAGGGAGTGTAGGCATATTTGAGGGCTTGACCATAATCGTAGAAAAGCGGTTCGTCCCATGCCAAGCCATAAGAACGAAACGTCATCAACCCAATAACGAGGTTGATGACGAGCAGTATCAAAATAGGATGTTGACTTAATTTTTTCAAGGGAATTATTTTTGAATACGTCTCTTTTGACGTTGTTGTGCTAATTCAAGGCGGGCTTTTTCTTCTTCAGTTTCTGCGACTAATTGAGGAATAGGCGCAGGACGATTGTTATCATCCAGTCCAACATAGACGAGATACGCCGTGTTAGTGTGGGTCCGTTCGCCTGTAATTGGATTTTCTGCTGTAACTTGTACTTCGGCTTCCATTGAGGTGCGCCCGGTATAAGTCACTTCGGCGGTGAAGGTGACGAGGTCGCCAATCTTGATGGGCTCGCGGAAAACAAGCGAGTCAACGGCGACGGTGACAACGCGCATTTGGGCATGACGCATGCAGGAAAGTGCACCAGCTTCATCAACCAGCTTCATGATCCAACCGCCGTGGACGTTTCCATGATGATTGGCGTGTTCTGGTTGCATGAGTTGAGAAAGATAGACTCGTGAGGCGTGAGATGTCTTGGCTTTTGTCATGGGCTAGTCCATATCCTGACGAGATTCACCACTATCCACGGTGTGGAGCTTTTCTGGCAAATCCAATAGAACATCTACCAATGAGTGGCTCAGTTCGGGCATCATAGGAGCTAATGGAACATTTGCCGGTAGTTGTACCCTTCGTGGTGCTGGTGGGGGGGCAATGCGCGGTTTGGTTTCGTCAATGGCACGTTTGGTCACGATGCGTGGATCATTGGTAAGTGTGCCAACATATTCACCAAGTACGGAATATACTTCTCGGCTCGGTGTGACAAAACCGACCCAGTCTCCGGTTCGGTTAAAAAGATAAGGATATAAAAGGAACGCATCTGCGTCCCCTTTTGTGTTGTAAATCGGAATAAATGATACTTGTGCCATCACGTCCTGCCTTAATTTTCTTCATCAATGTCATTATACGTCCAGTAACGGTTGACGAAATAATTCCATAGCATCACGATTCCTACTGCTGTGGCAAGAGTCAGGTTTTTGGCGTAGAACTCAGCTGTTAGGTAGGTGGTGTGAAACGAGTTCTCGACAAACTTTAATAAGGGCGGTTCCAGATAATGCAGAATCGGGATGCGGATCAACATTCCAGCCGTGTTGACGGCAAAAAACATCCCCAATTGACTCAGAAGCGGACGGGAACGCGATTCGGGGTAAGTCCAGTAGCGATTCCATGTGAAGTTACTGATCACTGCACAAACAAAGGAGATACTCCCTGCAAAGACCAACGGTAATTCAAGAATGACGTGTGAAAGCAAGTTCATCACGCCAAAATCGATAGCGGCACCAATAGCGCCTACGAACGCAAATTTGAAGAAACGCGTCCGCTCTCTTGTGTCGGTCAAAATCATGCCAGCCCCAGTTTTTGTTTGAAGAATGGAATGGTACGGCGGATGCCTTCCTCTAAATTAACTTTCGGTTCCCAATTCAAAATCTCTTTTGCACGGGTAATGTCGGGGCGGCGACGTTGTGGGTCACGTGCGCTTCGGGCATTTTCAATATATTTGATACCAGCGGTGTTCCCAGTTACTTTGTTGATAATTTCTGCAAATTCTAAAATAGACATTTCTACCGGGTTGCCAATATTGACTGGTAAATGTTCACTGGAATATAAAAGCTTTACGATGCCATCAACTAGATCGTCAACGAAACAGAAGGAACGAGTTTGGCTTCCTGTTCCGTATACAGTGAGAGGCTGACCTAACAATGCTTGTTTCAATAAATTGGGTAATGCGCGACCATCTTCCAAGTCCATACGTGGACCATAGGTATTGAAGATACGCACGATACTGGTGTTCACAGTATGGAAGCGGTGGTATGCCATCGTCATGGATTCTGCAAAGCGCTTCGCTTCGTCATATACGGCACGTTCACCAACCGGGTCTACATTGCCAGGATAGGTTTCTGCCTGTGGATGAATTTCTGGGTCGCCATAAATTTCGCTGGTGGAAGCAAGCAAGAAGCGCGAACCTTCACGCCTTGCAATGCCCAAACAGTTATGGGTACCTAAAGCACCTGCTTTCATGGTTTGAATGGGTAAATTGAAATAACCAGATTTTGATTGTGGGTTTGGGCTGGCAGGAGATGCAAAATGAAGAATGGCATCTACTTTCCCGGGGACAAAAATATAGTTTGATACATCACGTTTGAAAAATTGAAACTTTTCATTCCCTGCCAAATGGGCAATGTTGTCTGGATTGCCCGTAATAAAATTATCCATTCCAATGATTTCGTGACCATCTGCTAGTAGACGGTCACAGAGATGTGAGCCAAGGAACCCTGCGGCGCCGGTGATTAAGATTCGCATTACGTTGTACCTCTTTTTTTTAATTTTTACTTCCAGTCGAGCCGCGTGATCAATCCATCACCGGTGACTTGATATGTATTGCTATTGCCGCTATCAACAAGCCAGAGATTTCCCTGATATGTTACAGCGATAAATTCACCGCTCTGCCCTTCTACCTCAGCAGGCGCCCAAACAGGAGTTTGAGGCTCCAAACCGTTTTTATCGATTGGTGGAAAAAGCGTGCGGCTATTCGACCCATCGCGATCCATTACGATCAAACGATATCGGCTTGATTCACTCTGATCAATAAAAATTGATTGTAAATATGCCACTTGAAATGCCGCTTCTCTACTTGCATACTGGATTGGAGAGATAGCTGGATATGAAAACATCCCTGCAGAGTTGACTAAAGACACTGCCGCCTCATTCTTGAACGAGATGGCTGAGAGGTCAAAATAAGGCGACTCCTCACCGGAAATTGGCGCTGGAGCCGTAGCATGGCTGACGAAGTATAAACCGTTTCCGTCTGCGCCCCAAACCAGTGGAGGAATCCAAGCCCAATCACTGTGGGTGTTGAGAGGCGTAATATCGAGAAGCGGTTTTAGACGACCACTATCCTGATCGACCAAGCCAATCCCGTCGGGACGGGAATAGGCGAGCCTGCCATCTGGAGCAAAGGCGAAATTCATACCCCACCAGCCGTACACTCCGCCGCTGCTTGGGTACAAGATTCGTTTTGGAGAACCGCTATTTGTAATGCTGACACGATATAAATCATTATTTGCTTGCCAGCCTGGCGCAGCACTGCGTGGCTCGACTGTGGAATATGCAATCGAATTTGTTCCTGGAATCCAGGCGGCGAAGTGGACAACGTTTTTGGCTTGCAGCGAAATTAACTTCGGGTCAAGGTTGCGCGTGCGCACCGCCCAAAGCGTATTGATTTCTTCATCGGCAGGTTTGCTTGATTTGCGAGTGAAAACTAAATATTCACCATTTGGAGAAAGGGTGAATATGCGTCCATCGAGATCGCCAGTGCTGACGATAACGCGGCGGTTTGCCGTGGAGCCTTCCATGATCCATGCATTGCCGCCGGCGAGATATGCCAAGGTGCCGGGAATATTGAGAGGCACAAAAGAAGTTTGCGCGCCGACCATAACGATTTCTGGCAGGGCTTCTTTAATAACTGTCGTTTTTACAATGCTCTGGCTGGTTTCTATTTTATCTTCTATTATTTTTCGATATGTGATTTCTTGAAGTCCGTTCATACCTGCTTGAACTAAACGAGTTTCACCTTCTGGTAAGGTCTCATTGCGAACGACTTGTCGTTCAAAAGCAATTACAACCTCTTCTGTTTCAAATACTTCTTCAACGCGAGTTAAGGTGATCACATCTCCGTTGCTGGTAACGGTATAGAGAGGAGGCTCAGTTTTATCAAGGCTACCGATTGTGATACCTGCACTTTCCAGTGCCTGAGAGACGGTTAGCCCTTGAGTGACCGTTACATCTCTTGTGCTGCCATCGGCTGTGATGGTGATTGTGATTTCACTATTAAGTTGCGGCGACTTACAAGACGTCAACAGCGTAACCAAAAACAGAATGGTGGCAAGCAAGCTCGGGCGGAGGGTGAGGCGGGGCATGTCGGGTATAATCCAGCCGCTATTTAATGCGCCCGGTGATTGTCATGATGCCGTCTGCGATGGTGATGGTTTGTAATCGAAAACCAACTGCGACGGGTCCGAAAGAGCCGGTGAAAGCTTCGTCGATAATGGCACTAATCGCATTATTGATCCCTTCTGGTGCAGGAATGGGACCGAAATCTGCCGAAGCGATTTGGATTTTGGGTTGCCCAGTGACCTCATCAATGGTCACATTCATGGTGATCAGCATATTGGCAGTAAACCAACCTTGGGTTACCTTCCCATACATTTGCATTTGACCATTGCGTAGTAAAACTTGCGGGTCTGTGAAGGGCGGGTTGACTTGTTGGGAAAGTTTTTCTGCCATGTAACCGGTGATCTGGCTCTCAGTGATTGAAAGTGTGATAACACCTGTTTCGGCACCTGTGACCATGGCTTGTTGGATCATATCGTGCAAGGCTTGCGCATCTGCCGATGAAGCAGGAATGGCTTGAGCCGGATAATCTGGCCCACCCACATTAATGGAACAGGCTAGAGATGCAAAAACAAGCGAAACAATAAAAAGGTAAAGATAGTTTTTGGTTTTCATAATCTTGTGAATGTTTGAAATATGGATTGCGGAGCAATTATAGCATGAGCGAATCTGAACCCATTACGAATGAAGAGTTAAGCTTGGCAGCCAAGATCGAGGCGATGTTATTTGTCTCGGCAGACCCTGTGCCGGTGCAGCAACTATCTCAGGCATTGGATGTGACCGCCTCTGTGGTGGAGCGCGGACTGAAAGAATTGGATGAATCCTTGAAAGCTCGCGGTTTACGCCTCCAACGTAACGCCGGGCGTGTACAGTTGACCACTGCGCCCGAAATCGCGGGCTTGGTGGAGACTTTCCTCGGCTTGGAGGCGATCACACACCTTAGCCGGGCAGCCTTGGAAACCTTGGCAATCATTGCATATCAGCAGCCGGTGACACGCCCGCAGATCGATTCGATCCGGGGTGTGAACAGTGACGGTATGATGAAGAGTTTGCTAAGCAAAGGCTTGATTCAAGAATCTGGGCGTACAGAAGGTCCGGGGCGCCCGATTCTTTATTCGACCACGCCGGAATTTTTACAGCATTTCGGTTTGAGCTCTATTATGGAATTGCCACCACTTGCAACTCCTGTTGAGACGGAACCCGAACCACAAGAGTTGTTGAAAGGATAAACATGCAGGAACGATTACAAAAACTTCTTGCTCAAGCTGGGTATGGTTCGCGCCGTGCTTGTGAAGAATTCATTATTGAGGGGCGGGTTGCAGTCAACGGGCAGGTTGCTATATTGGGGCAGAAGGCAGATCTTGCAGTTGATACTATCAAGATCGATGGCAAGACACTTTCCAGGCCAGAGACAATGACGTACATTGCCTTATACAAACCGCGCAATGTGCTTTCTGCTGCAGAAGGTCCTGATGACCGTAAAACTGTTCGGGACCTGATTCCGGTTCAAGGTCATCTTTACCCTGTTGGTCGCCTCGATTTTGACTCTGAAGGTTTGATCCTCATGACCAATGACGGGGATCTAACGAATAAGTTAACACATCCGCGATATGCGCATGAAAAAGAATATAGGGTTTTAGTAGCTCGCAAGCCAGATAACGAACAACTTGAAGCGTGGCGCCGTGGAGTTGTGTTGCCAGAAGGTGACCGTACTCAGCCTGCCAATGTCCATTTCATTTCTACATCCGGCAAAGGAGCGTGGATTCGGGTGGTGATGGGCGAAGGCAAGAAGCGTCAGATTCGTGAAGTGGGAAAACTGCTGGGTTTGCCTGTAGTGCGTATTATCCGCTTGAGAATTGGCACACTAAAATTAGGTGACCTCAAACCGCGTCAGTGGCGCTATCTAACAGACGAAGAAATTCGGGAGTTGAAAGGGGATAAGGTTCCGAAAATGGAGCAGAAGCCTCGCCCCAAACGAACAACAACTCGCCGAGCGTGATTTGAACGAAGGCAAACAATGAAGAAACTCAATTTTATAGTCATTCTTTCGCTGGTAGCATCCACTCTTGGGGCTTGCCAGGCGCTTCCGCGCATAAATGACACCCGTCCCAATTTTCTGATCATTGTGACAGATGACCAGCGGTATGACACGATGGAATACATGCCGAACACTCAGGAGTTGATCTTCGATCAGGGCGTGACTTTCTCGAAGGGCTATATCACCACTCCGTTTTGCTGCCCGAGCCGAGCTAGCATTCTAACTGGGATGTATGCTCATAACCATGGTGTGCAGGTCAATGAAGACCCCTTGGAGTTTCGAACCATGGTGGAGGATATCCACCGTAATGGATATTACACGGGGTTAGTGGGGAAGTATTTGAATTCATGGAAGGGCGATATGCGCCCTGAATATGATTTCTGGGTTTCGTTCTGGGGCGGTACGATGAAGAATTACTATGACCCTGACCTGAATGTAAATGGGACATGGTCTAAATACACTGGATATTCAACCTATTTATTTAGAGATTATGGCGTTCAGTTCATTGAGGAAGCCAGTAAACAGTCGAAGCCATTTCTGTTGATGTATACGCCAAATGCACCACATGCCCCATTTACTCCCGCGAAAGAAGATGTAAATCTGCTTGATGGTCTAGAACCATTTCGCCCGGTGAGTTTTAATGAAGAAGATGTTTCTGATAAACCTGATTCAATATCAAACCAGGCGCCGCTCACTGAAGAGGATATTAAGTCCATTGACACCACCCGTAGGCGCCAGTTGTTGACCCTTATTGCTTTGGACCGAACTATTCCAGACCTTATCAATAAATTAAAAGAGACTGGCGAACTGGATAACACGGTCATTATCTTTATTTCAGATAATGGCAAGCATTGGGGTGAGCATCGATTGGACTCAAAAAGTACGGCTTATGAAGAGTCGGTCAAAGTTCCGTTTGCGATTCGATATCCTCCTCTGATTCCAACCCCTTATGTAGATGATCGTGTTGTGGCGAATATTGATATTGCTCCGACCATCTATGAGCTTTCTGAAACCCGTCAACCCGATACAGTGGATGGAAAATCTCTGCTGCCGTTATTTGGTGGGGATACTGAATGGCGAGACCATATTCTACTTGAGGCTTGGCCAGACCGTGGGGCTTGGTCTGCTATTCATACAGGGGATTACATCTATATTGAAACTCAAGATGATATGTCTGAATTCTATAATTTGAAACTCGACCCTTTTGAAATGGACAATGCCATCAACGACCCACAATATCAAGAGATGATCGCCAAACTTAAGCAGTACTTACAAACAGAGAAACAGCCAAAGACCTCACCGCCTTAATGATTACATTTCTCCCTTGACTTCATTCTCTCAAAACCTTAGAATTTGTATAACAATTGAACGGATTGCAGGGAAGAGATCCCCGCAAGAGGACGCCGAAGGTGCAAATCTGGAATCAGGCGAAACCAGATGAATCTCTCAGGCAAAAGGACCCTGCAACCGCAATCACTCTGGAAAACTCCCCGCCAAAGGGATACCGACGGTGTAACGTTAGTTGGGTAGCTGAATAGTTGGATGGTCGATTAGTCAATCCTTTTTTTGACTATGTGACCATGAGACTAAATAACTACAAGACTAAACGAATCTCTCAGGTTCCATTACAGAGGACGCGCGATATTAGTATTGCGCGTCCTCTTTTGATTCGCCAACACTTCATCTCTAGGAGACAAAAAATGAACACACCAGCTAATCTCAAGTACGCGAATTCCGATGAATGGTTCGACCCTTCCAATGGCGCAGTTGGCATTTCCGATTACGCTCAAGGACAGCTTTCTGATATTGTTTTTGTTGAAATTCTCGTTGAAGAAGGCGAAGAAGTGACAGTTGGTAAAGCCATTGCCTCCGTTGAATCTGTGAAGGCATCTTCTGAAATTTATTCCCCGGTTGCCGGCAAGGTGACCGCAGTTAACAAGGATTTGTCCAATGCGCCTGAGACGATCAACACGGATCCTTATGGCGCCGCATGGATGATCAAGGTGGATGGCAGCGCTGCTGGTGATTTGATGGATGCCGCTGCATATGGAACATACTGTGAGGGAAGATCACACTAGTAACACGAAACAAGAAATAAGCTCACGTCTCATTTCTTGTCGCTCGTTACTGTGAAAGGAAAACCATGACCTACATCCCAATTTCTCCAAAAGAACGGGATGCGATGCTCCAGACCGTTGGCGTTAAATCGCTTGATGATCTGTTTGAGGCAATCCCTGCCAAGCACCGCTTCCCAGAACTTAGCCTGCCGCCTGCACTCACAGAAATGGAAGCCGCCGCACATTTAGGCGATATGGCTGCTACCAATGAAAATGTGCGTGAACATCTAATCTCTTTCCTCGGCGCTGGCGCGTATCACCATTATGTACCTTCCGTGGTAGACCATATGCTGCGCCGTGGCGAGTTCTATACTGCATACACTCCGTATCAACCAGAAATCTCTCAAGGCACATTGCAAGCCATTTTTGAATATCAATCTCTGATGAGCAACCTCACAGGCATGGAAGTTTCCAATGCTTCGCATTACGATGGCGCGACTGCCACCGCCGAAGCCGTGAACCTCGCTTATGCCCAGTTCCGTGGCAAACGCAAGAAGGTTGTGATGTCGCCCACGGTTCACCCACAATATCGCGAGGTAATTCGAACCTACTCACAGGGTATGGGAATTCAAGAAGCGGGAGACGACCCAAACGTCGATCTTGAGGCGGGTCCTGAATCCCTGATGGCTCTCGTTGACGAAAACACCATGCTCGTCGTTGTGCAGTATCCCGATTTCTTTGGTCGCATCTATGACTACACCAAACTGATCGACGATGCTCATGCGAAGGGCGCTTTGGTTTGTGTGGTGGCGAATCCCACTGCGTTGCTCATGCTCAAAACTCCTGCCTCCATGGGCGCAGATATTGTTGTGGGCGAAGCGCAACCGTTCGGTATTCCGCTTTGGTATGGCGGACCTTACCTCGGTTTCTTCACCACCAAGAAATCGTATGTTCACAAAATGGCGGGACGCCTGATCGGTGAAACAGTAGATGCCCGTGGACAGCGCTCGTATGTGTTAACTCTTACGGCTCGTGAACAGCACATCAAACGCGAACGCGCCACTTCAAATATTTGTACCAATCAAGGCTTGCTTGCATTGGCGGCAGCTGTGTATATGTCCACATTGGGCAAGACCGGCTTGCAACAAGTTGCAAATCTTTGTTATCAAAAAGCTCATTACGCCGCGAGCGAACTTGGCAAGCTTGATGGATTTGGCTTGTGCTTCAATGAGCCATTCTTCCATGAATTTGTTTTGTGCTGTCCGAAACCTGCCAGTGAAGTCAACCAATACTTGCTCGATAATGGCATCCTCGGCGGTTACGACCTCGGCAAAGATTACCCGTCGCTCAAGAATCATTTGCTTGTGGCGGTTACCGAAATGAACAGCAAAGATGAAATTGACACACTCGTTGACGTGTTGAAGGAGATGGCGTAATGACTACCATCCTTGAACCGACCATTTTTGAACTCTCTTCGCCAGGACGCATTGGCGTGACCATGCCCGCCTCAGACGTGCCCGAAACTGCTCTGCCTCCCAAAGAGTTACTTCGTTCCGAGCTTCCTCTCCCCGAACTTGCCGAAGTGGACGTAGTTCGCCACTACATCAAACTCAGCAAATTCAACTACAGCGTGGATGAAGGCTTTTATCCTTTGGGTTCTTGCACTATGAAATACAACCCGAAGATCAACGAAGATACCTGTCGTTTACCGGGCTTCCTTTATACCCATCCGTTACAGCCGGTTGAAACCGTGCAGGGCAACCTTGCCTTGATGTTTGAGACTCAAGAATGGCTCAAAGAGATCAGCGGCTTTGCCGGTGTGACTCTTCAGCCCGCTGCTGGTGCTCATGGTGAATTTACAGGCGTGTTGATGATGGCGGCGTATCACAAACTGCGCGGCGATGCCAAACGCACCAAGATGCTCATCCCCGATGCAGCGCATGGCACCAACCCTGCCTCTGTTGGTATGCTTGGCATGCAAGTGGTCACTATTCCGTCGGACGCACGTGGCAATGTCGATCTGACTGCGCTCAAAGCCGCTTGTGACGATACCGTAGTCGGTATGATGCTCACCAACCCTAACACTCTCGGTATGTTCGACGAACATATCGAAGAAGTGGTAAAGATGGTGAAGGATTGTGGTGGCTTGATGTATGGCGATGGCGCCAATCTCAATGCTTTGTTGGGAATTGTCCGCCCTGGTGATCTTGGCTTCGACGTGATGCACTTCAACCTGCATAAGACTTTCTCCGTCCCGCACGGTGGCGGTGGACCGGGTTCTGGTCCTGTGGGCGTTAGCCAACGCTTGGTGGATTTCCTCCCGTCTCCGCTGGTTGGCATCATTGAAGAAGGTGACGATGAAACTGCGCCACTGTATGGCTTTGTCACCCCAAAGGACAGCATCGGACGTATGAAAGCCTTCCATGGTCACTTTGGTGGCGGTCTTGTCCGTGCTTACACCTACATTGCCATGCATGGCCCCGATGGTTTGAAAGCCATTTCTCAATACGCGGTATTGAATGCGAACTACCTGCAAGCTCGCTTGCGCGGAACCTATCACATTCCGTACGATCGCATCTGCATGCACGAATTTGTAATGGAAGGACGATTCGAAGGTTCAGACATCCGTGCCTTGGATATTTCCAAGCGCCTGATGGATTACAAATTCCATCCACCTACGAACTACTTCCCGCTTATCGTCCACGAAGCCTTGATGATCGAGCCGACCGAAACCGAGAACAAAGACACCCTCGATCGTTTTGCCGATGCGCTCATCAAGATCGCGGAAGAAGCCAAGACCCAGCCAGACTTGGTCAAGAATGCGCCCAGCACCACTCCCTTCGGGCGCATGGACGAGGTTAAGGCGGCGAGAGAGTTGGTCCTCTGTTGCTGGCTTCCTGAGAATTACGAACAGTTGGTGTAGTTTAGAAATTGAATCACCGGGGCAGACCATGGTCTGCCCCGGCTGTGTTTAAGTAACTTCTACGTAGATTAATGGTTTAACCGATAAAGGATAAAACATATGGAATCTATTTACACCAAGAATGAAATCATTTCTGCATTGAAAGACTCAAAACAGCAGATGCAAAGTTGGTTCTCTGCAGTATCTGAGGTAGAGTATTTTATAAGACATGGTGAAGCTTGGTCTGCTTTTGATAATGTAGATCATGTGATTAAAGCAGTGAAGCCGATCGTGCTAGCATTAAAGCTACCGCGAGTTGCACTGAGAGTCATGTTCGGGAAACCAAAGCATGCTTCACGTCCGTATGATGTAGTTTGCCGAATTTATTCTGAAGCGATCAATAAAGGTGCAAAGGCATCTGGGCAGTTCCTGCCAAGTGAAGTACGGGTTGCAAACAAAGAAGCTGCCAAAGCCGAACAATTAAGGAAAGTTTCAAAAGCTATTGATGACTTAATTTCTAATCTGGAAAAATGGGAGGAAGATATGCTGGATCAATGCCAATTGCCGCACCCGATCATTGGCAACCTGACCATGCGTGAAATGCTCTTCTTTACCATTCATCACAATTTGCGGCATGCAAGCTATGAAGGTGATTAAGACCTCCATATCCCCAATATGGAGGATGCCTTGATCTAGAGAGAGTACCTATAATTTCTTTGTACTCCACACTATTCGGCGAAGACCATGTTCGTGTGGATTGGACAAAGGAGAACAGATATGAAGATCTTCAAGTATTGGGTTGTAGAAAAAGTACGAACAAATGTGTATGGCGAAACCAAAGATTTCAATGTTTATGGTGGGTCGAACCTTTCAGCGGATGATGCAGTTCAAAAAGCAAGACAAAAAGCAGAGTTGATTCAAAGAAAAATAGAAGGCGACGTAAATGCCTTTGAAGATTATGAAGTGGAAATCCGCGAGGAAATCTTGCGGGAACTGGATAGCAGAACTATTATCACTCGTAATCGTTATGGGGCGCAAGTGTTGAACACAGAAAACTTGTTAATCCTTGATATTGATAAGCCGAAGCCGGTGGGGTTGTTTGGGCTTTTCAAAAAAGCACCTGTTGGTAGTGACAAGGATAAGATTTTCAATATGGTTCGCACCCAGGCGGCAGATGCTAAATATTCAGGACTGGGCTTTCGCGTGTACGAAACATATCAGGGAGCACGTGTAATTGTCACTGGCAAAGATTTCAATGCGCGCGATGCCACTACGTTTGAACTGATGCGAGACTTTAATACTGACCCCTTGTATGCAGCAATTTGCCGTAAACAAGGCTGTTTTCGTGCAAGGTTAACCCCAAAACCGAGCCGAGTTCATATGAAAGCCTATAAGGTGAAATATCCACGCAACGAGCCTGATGCCCTTTTTGACTTGTGGCTAAAAGACTATGACCATGCTAGCCGCTCTTTTCGTGTGTGCAGGTTAGTGGAGCAAGTGGGGGTAAATCATGGACTATCTGAAGCGATCCGTCTGCACGACGAACTAACAGGTGCGAATCTTCCTTTGCCATTGGCATAGTTACCTCATCATCTTTGAAAGGTAACCGGTTCTTGAAACGCACAAGGTTATAATCGGCGCAATCATACAAAAAGCATCCAATTTTGGATGCTTTTTGTCAACTTTACATAGGAGAGAGAAATGCTGAACAAAATATTATTTCATCGATTCCCTAATATCAAAAGTCTATTGACGCGCTTGCAATACGAGTTTCTCTCCACGCTGAAGTTAAACAAAGACGTGATGTTTATGAACTTTGGGTATACCGCTCATCATCAGGGGCAGGAGCCGATTCCTCTTGACCCGGAGGATGAGATGCATCGCTATCCACTACAGCTGTATCACCACGTTGCCCGGCATGCAGATTGGACAAATGCTGACGCATTAGAGGTCAGCTCAGGGCGAGGAGGAGGCGCGTCTTTCATCATGCGCTACTTCAAGCCACGCTCTTATGTCGGGGTTGATTTTTCCGCCAAGGCGATCGAGTTTTGCCGTGAACATCACAAAGTTGATGGCTTGCGTTTTGAACATGGCAATGCAGAAGATTTGCAATTTCCAGATAATTCTTTTGATATTGTCGTCAACGTAGAGGCATCGTTATATTACCCAAATGTAAAGAAATTCTTTTCTCATGTAAAACGTGTCTTGAAGCCCGGCGGTTACTTCTTGTATACAGACCTGCGATATGAAGAAAAAGTCCCTGAATGGCATGCCCAAATTAAAGAGATGGGCTTTAAAGTGATCAAAGAGGAGGATATTACAGAAAATGTCCTCAAAGCAATGGATATGGATCGTGAGCGCCGTATTCATCTTGTGAAAACCTACATTCCCCGCATTTTACAAAAACAGTTCTTTCATTTTGCAGGATTGGATGTGGGGTCGCCGACTTCGGTACAGCCACATTTGGAGCAGCGCCGTTATTGGTATTTCGCCTTGCAAAAGGTGTAAGAATCTGTAAATAAAAATGACCTGCGTAATATTATGTTACGCAGGTTTGATGTATATCTCTCACTAGAGGAAACATGAAAAAACACCCGCTTTTTGTATTAATCTCTATGTTGGCTTTGAGCAGTTTGGTTCTGTCTGCATGTGGCGTTTCAGAAGATGGTTATGAAGATGACTTTTCCACTGAAGAGGCTGCTACACAAGAAATATCCACGGAAGAAGCAACCCAAGAAAGCAACGATGTAACGGCTACTGCAACCGGCGTGCCAGGCGACGTTATTTATGATTTCGGCTTCACTCCGCAGGAAAATGGATTTAGCTTTGAAAATTATGGCGACGATATTCCTGCCATCAACTTGACTGCTGATGAATTACGCCGCATGTTTGGTGATGAAGTTTGCGCAGATATCAATGGCGATGAATGTATTCTTACGCCACCAGCGCAACAATGGATGGAAGAGATCAATACCGATATGGCAGGGGGGCACTGTGAAGGGATGGCTGCCCTTAGTTTGATGATGTACACGGGTCAGGTTTCTCCTTCTGATTTTGGTGGAAGCACTGCCAGCGACTTGGATATCACTGATCAAGCATTGCAGCGCGAAATTGCATATTGGTGGGCGACCCAAGCTGTAGACCCAACAGCATCCAGCATTATCGGCGGAACCCCTATGGAGATATTAAAGCTCGTTGAACAAATGAATGTCAATGGCGAAACATATACCATTGGCATTTATAACGAGAATGGTGATGGACATGCCATTACGCCTTTTGGGGTGGAAGATAAAGGCGATGGTTTGTATGCTATTTTGGTATACGACAACAATTACCCCGGCGAGACTCGCGAATTGTTCATCGACTCGCGTGATAATTCTTGGACATACGAAACCGCCATCAACCCAGAAGTGGAAACAGACGTCTGGTCGGGAAATGCGGATACACAGACCCTCGATCTGACTCCGACTTCGGCTCGTCTCGAACCTCAAGCCTGTCCTTTCTGTGAAGGTGGATACTCATTCACTGGTAAACTAGCAGCCGCGGCAGAGCCACTCAATCAAATCTTCTTGAATGGTGAAGGTCACATCCTTATTACGGATGATAGTGGTAACCGCTTGGGTTATGTAGATGGCAAAATCATCAATGAAATCCCTGGTGCCTCTTACAATAAATATCGAATGCTTGCCAGCGGAGAGACCCCCGAGCCTATTTATTCGGTCCCTGCCAATCTAGATGTGACTGTCACTATCGACGGCTCAAAATTGACTGAGGAGACCCTCACAGATCTCGTATTGATCGGACCCGGCTATACCATTGGTGTAGAAGGCATTTACCTTACCCCCGGGCAAGTGGATGTAGCCTATTTCTACCCGACAGATGAAATGATCGCCTACGAGACCACCTCAGATGAATCTCCCAGCATCATCTTCGGTGTGGAAAACCCCGATGCCGACTACTACTTTGAAGTATACGGTGCGGATATGGTTGACGGTGGAACTATTACTGCTTTGCTCGACAGCAAAGCCGGTGACTTGCTGATTAACACTGAACAATTGACCGGCGAAGGCTCTTTTAATTTCTATCTGACCCGCATCACAGATGAAGCAGAAGAGGAATTCAGTGCAGAAGATATTGTCTTGCAAGAAGGTGCTTTGATTTACGTTAATTACGCAGAGTGGACCGATTCGAATCCTCAGGGTATTTATTTTGGTGTAGACCTCAATGGCGACGGCGAGATCGATGACGAATATGTAGTGGATGACGCGAATTAGATCAGCCGAATTAAAAATAAAAAGAGCGCATGGAGAGGAAAGGTCCATGCGCTCTTTTCTTTATTAATAACTTAGCTTTGGCGAATATCCCAGAATTTCTTTACGACCTTGCTAAGAGCCTTTGTAACATCATCTTTCTTCAAGCCAGCTACTTTGAAAGTGAGGATCTTGCTTGCAGTGTCTTCACCTGAGAATTGACCGAACGAGATGAAGTTGCCGCCAGCGTCAGAAACAGCTTTGGTAAGTTTGGCAAGCGTACCGGGTTTGTCATCGATCTCAGCCGTGACGCGTAAAGCCTTGGTGCGAGCGCCCATCAACTCAAGAAAGATCTTGAAGAGATCTGTTTCGGTGATAATGCCTACGAGTTTATCGGAGCGCATAACAGGCAAACCGCCTAATTTTTTATCTGCCATAATACGAGCAGCTTCTTCAATGGGGGTGTTGACATCAACGGTAATCAATTTCTTGCTCATAACCTGCTTGATGGTTACTTTACTGATAAGGTAATTCATTTCCCACACACTCAAACTAGTGACGGGAGAAGGTGAGGCGTTCAAAAGGTCACTTTCAGAAACGATGCCGACAATTTTTCCGTCTTTGACAACGGGGGCGCGGCGGATATGCTCCTTTTTGAACATGGCAAGCGCATCATGCACAGGGGTTTCTGGGGTGACGGTAATTACAGGATGAGACATTCTTTCGCCGACGAACATGGTTTCCTCCAATGGGGTAAAGTTTTATTGTGAAATTTGTTACAAACACATTATACGCAGAATTTGAAAAAAGAAAGTCACTAAATTGGAGTGAAAAAGGTCACTTTAGAGGTAGGGTAGCTGACAATAAAAAAGACCACTAACGATTTTTGTTAGTGGTCTTTTTTATTGTCTATTTGTTACTTGGCAAACTCTCGAATAACTCTGGCTATGTGTTTGGCATGTTGCACATAAAGGTCAATCCGGAAATTCTCGTTAGGGGCGTGGGCTTTTGTATTCGGGTAGCCAATCCCCATGCATACCACTGGCAAACCAAGCTCATGTACGAACGGATAATTAGGCCCAGAGCCGCCAACCATAGGCACAATATCCATCTTCGCATCGTAGACTTCTTCTGCGGTTTCACTAACTAGTTTGACAAAGGGATGATCCGGATCTGTCCGCGCCGCGGGTTCGCCACCCAAAAATTTAATTTCAACGTCACTGAAGCCTTCAGCATCCAAATGGGCGCGCAGCTTTTTGAGGATGTCTTTCGGCATTTGATTTGGCACAAGGCGGAAGTCCACTTTTGCAGAGGCAAAGGCAGGCTGAACGGTTTTCGAGCCGGGCCCTTGATATCCACTGGTGAGACCACAAATGGTACAAGTTGGCGTAAAGACTTCTTCAAGTTTCAAGTCCATACCGCCTTCCAAGCCTTTGATAAATTTTTGCACCCCGAAACGGGTTTTGTAATCTTCTGCTGGGTCTGGGAGTTTCGCCATGAACTCACGGTCGCGATCGGTGGGCTGCACCACATCATCATAAAAACCGGGGATGCGAATTCTTTCATCCACACCTTTGAGGGTGCTCAATGCCCAGGTCAACCTCCATGCGGCATTGGGGAAAATGCTGCCGCCGATTCCCGAGTGGACATCGGTGCCCAGTGCTGTGACGGATAGCTCAACGTAACAAATGCCGCGTAGACCCAAATATTGTTGCGGGCGGTCACGATGGTCCACGCTGCCGAACTCCCAGATACAGGCATCTGCTTTGAGTCGTTCTACATTATTCGAAATAAAATCATGCAGGTGAACGCTGGCAGTTTCTTCTTCACCTTCGATAATGAATTTTATATTGCATGGCAATTCACCATCTTCCGCAAGGATCGCATCGATGGCATGCAAGCGCGATGTGAGGTGACCTTTATCATCGCTCACACCGCGACCATACATTTTGCCGTCGCGAATTTCGGGTTCAAATGGAGGGCTATCCCATAATTCCAATGGTTCAGGTGGTTGAACGTCGTAATGATTGTAGACGAGGATGGTTTTATCTACTTTGCCTTTACGCTCTGCAAATACAACCGGTGCGCCATCTGTCGCCATGATTTCAGCCTTGAAGCCCCGCTTTTCCAGCATTTCTTTTACGAGTTGGGCACATTCCTTCAAACCCAAGTTTTGAGCACTGATGCTTGGTTGGGCAACATACTTCTTGAGTTCATCTAAACTCTGGTTTAGATTTTTATCGATGAAGGCATCGACTTTATCATAATTGCTCATTTGAAACTCCTTTGCTGAGATAAAACAAGACCTGATGGTTCAATCATCAGGTCTTGTTAATTATAAAATTTTGCAATCCAGTCTACGGAATAAGCGCCGGCGAAAGCGAACATCAACATTTTTATTGTTTGCCCAACCCAGCATGCCAGCATGAATTTCCACACAGGAATCTTTGCAATTCCTGCTGCAATACCTGCCAGATCAAAGAATGGATTTGGAATTGCTGACATAACAAGGATGACCCATGCACCATATTTTTGAACATAAGGCGCAATGCGATTATAGGCTTTTGTATTTTCTACGGCTGCTTGTCCGCTATAGCCTGCCAGATAGCCGGTCATTTCGCCAAGCGTACCGCCTATCCCTGCGGCAAAGGCAACCCCTAATGGATTAATAAGGCTGCCCATTGCAAAGATGATCGCTACCCCTGGCGCTGGCAAGATAACGGTAGCGTTTGCAACAAACATGATGAGTAAAGCGCCAAAATATCCTAAATGGGTGAATTCCTCTACACGGTTGCGGACGCTGTAAACATAGACCGTAATACCAATCACCGCCAGTACTGCCAGAATACGCAGTATGGCGGTGACTACTTTATTTTCAGATTTAGATTTCTTCGATTGTGACACGGATGATCTTCACAGCTGGAGCATTAAGCTTCATCGGGTCGCGTTCAGGGATGGACATCAACACATCTTCACCTTCTACGATCTGACCAAACACCGTATGGCGGTTATCGAGATGAGGGGTTGGTCCGTGGGTGATGAAGAATTGTGAGCCGTTTGTGCCCGGTCCTGCATTCGCCATGGAAAGAATGCCACGCTTGCTGTGCTTGAGGCTTGGGTGGAATTCATCCTGAAATTTATAGCCAGGCCCGCCACGACCGGTTCCGGTCGGGTCGCCGCCCTGTGCCATGAAGTTTGAGATCACCCGGTGAAAGATTACGCCATCATAATAGCCTTCGCGTGAAAGAAACACAAAGTTATTTACGGTCACAGGTGTCTTATCGGCGAATAGTTCGATTACTATCGTGCCGTTATCGGTTTCCATGTGAGCTTTGTATTTTTTCTTGGGGTCGATCTGCATTGCGGGTGGGGTACTCCATTGTTTTGCCATACGTCTCTCCTTGAGTTTATGAATATAAAATTGAGTTTATTTGAGCAGCAATTCGATTCTTGCTGTAACCATATCCAGAGCGGCAACATTGTGCCCGCCTTCTGGGATAATGACATCTGCATAGCGCTTCGAAGGTTCCACAAATTCGAGGTGCATCGGTCGTACGGTTGCATAATATTGTTCAATCACAGATTCAGTGGAGCGTCCGCGTTCGGTGAGGTCTCTGTGCAGGCGGCGAATGAAGCGAATATCTGCATCCGCATCTACAAAAAGCTTTACATCAAACAGTTTTCTTAATTCGGGCTCCACATATAAAAGAATCCCTTCCACTAAAATTACATTTCGCGGCTCTACAGTAAAAGTTTCGGTCTTACGCATGTCGGTTGAGAAATCATAAATAGGAACTTGCACTGCTTTGAACTCGCGCAAGTCAATAATATGTTTGATTAATAATTCTGTTTCGAGTGTGTCTGGATGATCAAAATTTATTTCTGAATGCTCCGTAGATGGCAGCATCCGCAAGTCTTTGTAATATGAATCGTGCTGAAGATAAGCAATTCGATCTGCCCCCACTCGCCTTAATAATTCCTGTGCAACCGTTGTCTTGCCCGAACCTGACCCGCCCGCAACTCCAATAATCAAAGGGATTTTATGCATCATATGACGAGATTATACCCGTCACCATCATTGGGACGCAAACGGCTCCGACCGAAGCCGGAGCCTGTTCTCTGACCTGAGAGCTTTACTTTCGCTGAAAGGCTTTCGTCAGTGCGTTCCAAATTGGGCAACGATCGTAGATGCCTAAAAAAGCAATCACCACCCCAATTGCTACAACGAGCCAATTTCTATCTGGTAATCCATACATGATCAACAAGCCGCCTGCGCCTAATCTGAGCATGCGATCCACTTGTGTCATAGGAATTTTTACTTCCCGCCCTTTTGCCAGTGCCTCAAAAACTGACCGATACCCAGCTTCGTTTTGCGCGCCAGTGACTCGTGCCACTTCTTTTCCATTTTTGATGGCGAGTATGGTGGGAATCCCGAGGATCCGGTAGTCTTCCAGCACATCACGGGACTCATCCGCGTTAATGGGCAGAAATTCCACATCCTCTTCATATTCCTTCCCAAGTTTCTCGAGAATGGGCTTGGTCATCATGCATGGAGCACACCACGTCGCCCAGAAATCTATCACAATCGGTTTTTTAGCAGAGTTTATTTTTTCTTGAAATTCTTGTTTGTTCATGGCTTAAAGTATTGAGCGGGCAAATTATTGCCCGCTCCTTGATTCATAGGTTTAGTTCTTATACGTGCTGAACTTGAAAGGGGCATACAATGGGCAGAATGCAACCACAGCGGTGAGGGTGAATACTACAGCAAGCACAACCAGAACGATACCCAGCGTTCCGGTGACGATTCCGCCAAAGTACAAATAGGCGAAGAGAGCAGCCAGCGCCACACGGATAATTCGATCGATATTAGACAAATTGCGTTTCATTGTTTAGTTTCTCCTTATTGGTTAATTGTTAACCGTAGTATAGGAGAAATACTCAACCCTGTCTGTGACTATGTCACATAAGCGAATGAGCCTCTAGCGTCTCAAAATCTAGAATTTCGACCATGCCACGCCCTAAGCGAATGCTTCCGTCACTGATGAAATCTTCAAGCAAGCGGCTAATAACTTCTCTCGAACTACCCAGGTCTGATGCGATCTCTTGGTGTGTAACGCGGATAGGGTTTTCTTCCCTGCCGCGTTTTAGTAAAAAATTGGCAACTCTACGGTCCATGCGGTGAAATACAACTTCGTCAACTACTGCCATCACTGTAGATAAGCGTTGAGATAACAAGTCAAAGACAAAATCACGCCACAAGTCATAGCGCTTAACCCAAGCACGAAATACATCTGCAGGGATCATGACCGCTTCTGCATCTTGCTCTACTGTAGCTATGGCAGGGAATGTGTTTTGGCTCAAGATCGCATTTGCGGTCAAAATGCATGAAGATCCATTGCCGAAACGATATAGTGTGATCTCACGTCCCGTTTCACCGATCTTGTAAACACGCACCACACCAGAGATTAGCAAAGCAGTCGCTTCTACACGGTCGCCTTCTAAAAACACATCATGCTTTGCTGGTATTTGCGCAAGAAATGCAAACCTCTGAAATTCTTTTACGAATTCAGGGTCTGCATTCTTTAGAAATGGCATGGATTGGACAATACGTTCAAACTGCTTGGGGTCGATCATTGATTAATCAAAAATGTAGGCAAGCCCTACGGTTCCCGGTCCGGCGTGTGTTCCTACCACAGGGCTGACTTCGGTGAAGAGGGTTTCCACTGGCGAGAGTGCAGCGGTAGCGCGGTCTAACAAGCCTTTGGCGTCGTCTGCCGAGTTCGCATGGAGTGTGGCAAGCCGTACATTCGATTTGCCTTTAACCTGTTCGGCAACCAATTCAAGTACACGTTCGTGCGCCTTGCTCTTGGTGCGAATGCGTTCGATTCCTTCCACTTTGCCTTCTTTGACAGCAAGGATCGGCTTTAGGTTTAAGGCAGACCCGATGAAGCGTTGTGCGCCACCAATACGCCCGCCACGATGTAGAAATTCAAGTGTGTCTACTGCGAAGAATACCCCGGTACGTTCATGAGCACTGGATGCGAGCGCTGCAGCCTCTTCAATACTTGCACCAGCTTCTGAAGCACGAGCAGCCATGAGCGCTTGAAAGCCCAATCCCATGGCAGTAGATTGGCTATCTACCAGAGTCACTTTTTCGCCGGCACTTCCCATCATTTCTTTCGCTTGAATTGCCGATTGCAAGGTCCCTGATAATTTTGAAGAGATAAAAATACCAAGGACTGAAGTCCCTTTTTCAACTAAACCCTGAAATATCTCTTGCATAGTAGCAGGAGAAACTTGCGAGGTTGAAGGCATCGACTTGGCGGTCTTTAAGCGGCTATAGAATTCAGTGGGCTGAATATCAATGCCATCGCGATAAGTCTGGTTATCCCAAATGAGCACTTGCGGGGCAACCGTAATTCCATGTTTTTGGGCAACATCTGCTGGAATATAAGAAGTACTATCTGTAACAACTACAAATTTTGACATTCCTCTTCCTCCAATGGGAAATTTTTTTTATGATTTTACCCCTTTTGAGTACCGGAATTGAAAAATATTCGGACTCGTCCTCATGGTATAATGATACGTAAGTTTTGCTTAGACCCATTCTTGTATCATAGGAGCCGATTTTGGCCTTCAACCCAATTAACTGGCTGTTAGGCCTTTTTTCTTTGGATATTGCCATTGACCTTGGCACCGCTAATACTCTTGTACATGTTCGTGGCAAGGGAATTGTGATCAATGAACCATCTTGGGTTGCCGTTGATAAAAAGCAACGTCAGCCACTTGCGATTGGTCTTGAAGCCAAGGAAATGGTGGGGCGTACCCCCGCAAATGTGGTGGTGGTTCGTCCTATTCGCGATGGGGTGATTGCTGAGTTTGATGTAACCCGCGTGATGCTCGAGTACTTTATTGGAAAAGTACATGAACAGAGTGTGGTCCCTTTACCACGTCCGCGCGTGATTGTTGGTTTGCCCACCGGCGTAACTGAAGTGGAAAAGCGTGCAGTCTATGATGCAGTAATGGCGTCAGGGGCGCGCCAAGCCATGTTGATCGAAGAACCGATTGCGGCGGCGATAGGAGCGGGTCTTCCAATTGGAGAAGTCCGCGGTTCTATGGTCGTTGACATTGGTGGCGGTACGACAGAAGTCGCGGTCATGTCTACGGGGGGGGTAGTTGTTTCCCGCTCTTTGCGTGTGGCTGGCGATGAGATGGATCAGGATGTTGTGCAGTACTTGCGTAACAAGTACAACTTGCTTGTTGGCACGGGTATTGCTGAGCAGATTAAGTGGCAGATTGGGTCTGCATATCCTTTGCAGCCAGAAAAGACCATGGAAGTGCGTGGCAGAAATCTAGTGACGGGTCTGCCTGAGACAGTTGAAATTTCATCTGTTGAAATCCGTGAAGCGCTTTCAGGTTCAGTGCAAGTGATTATTGATACGGTTCGTGATGCATTGGACGAGATTCCGCCAGAAATCGTTTCAGACTTGATGGACATTGGTATTTGTTTGGCAGGCGGTGGCGCGCTCTTGCAAGGTTTGGCAGAACGCCTGACCGATGAATTGAAACTTCGTGTCTGGGTTGCTGAAGATCCGCTAACTTGTGTGGCACGTGGTGCTGCGACCGTGTTTGAAGACCTCGAAAGCCTTTCACGTTATTTGATCGGTCTTGAGCGCGGTAGTACACGTCATATCTAGGATAAACTTAAACAGCCAGATGCGGCTGAATAAAAAATGAACTCTCGTTCCTTACAAACGACAATTATTTTTCTGGTAATCGGGGGCATTCTAGTGCTTGCCTTTAGCGGGGCACTGGGGTCTGCATCCAGAGGTTTTACTTCTGTGCTCGTTGATATCCAAACTTGGATATCGAGCCGTTTTCTTGGATTTCAAGATTTTGTTACTGCGCCGCGTGATATCGTAACATTACGTACACGTAATGCAGAGTTGGAAGCGCAGGTTTCTCAATTACAAGCCCAACTGATTGAATTACAACAACGTGTCAATGAGACCGAAATTCTTGCGGCGCTCGTTGATTTCTCGCGTTCGAATCCTGAGAGCACATATAAAGCTGCTTCTGTGATCGGACGTGACCCCAGCCCATTTTTGCATTACATCATTATCAACCGTGGTTCAAACGATGATATTCGGCGCGGTATGCCGGTTGTAACCAACCAAGGTCTAGTCGGGCGTGTGGATGCTGTGATTGCAGATGCCGCCCGTGTGCAACTCATCACAGATCCGTCCTCTTCTGTAAATGTTTATTTACAAAATGCAGATACCAGCGCCGTTCTTTACGGCTCAGTTACCGGGGATGTTTCTCTTGACCTTATTTCTCAAAATTCCACAGTTGAGGCAGGGGATTTAATCCTCACTTCGGGTTTGGGCGGTGGATACCCTGCCGACATCATCATTGGACAAGTCATCACGGTTCGCTCTCTGGAATTTGAGCTGTTCCAACAAGCGACAGTTCAACCCGCTGTTGACTTTTCTCGCTTAGAAATCGTGCTCGTCATTACCAACTTCCGCCCAGTGGATATTGCTCCACTTGAGCCGGTTCTAACACCATCCCCATAAGTCCCCATGCGTAATTTGATCGCTTTTCCATTACTGGGATTGGCAGTCATTCTGCAATCTGCGGTTGTTAGTCAGGTAAGGCTACTCTCAGGGTACGCTGACCTTCCACTCGTTTTGTTGGCAGCTTGGGCACTGCAAGACCGTGTTGACTCTGCGTGGCATTGGGGCGTGTTGACTTGCCTATTTGCAGGATATATTTCAGGTTTGCCCGTCTCTGTTGTACTGGTGGGGTATCTTGGCATTGTATTATTTGCCCGTATTTTACAAAGACGTGTGTGGCAAGCTCCATTATTAGCCATGTTTAGTGTGGTTTTTCTTGGAACTTTGTTTTTTCATGCCTTATCATTTGTTGTGCTTCGTTTTACAGGCACACCCTTTACTTTTGGTGATGTGATAGGATTAATCACCTTGCCCAGTTTATTGTTGAATATGTTGATCTCGATCCCAATGTATGCATTCATGCGTGATGTATCCTATTGGGTGTATCCAGTAGAGGAGTAAGAATGAGTTCTAGCACAGAGTCCCGTCCTGTTCGGTTTGAAGGATGGCGATTGGGAATAATCTATGTGGTTGTTTCTCTTACATTGGTTGGATTTGTGATCCGTTTAGTAAATCTACAAATTTTCAATGTTGGCCAGTACGAGGCAAGAGCGGTGGAAAATTACGCCAAAACTATTAGTGTTCCTGCTCCACGCGGTATTATTTATGACCGTAACGGGTACATCTTGGCACGTAACATTGCCGCCTATAATGTGGTGATCACGCCTGCAAACCTCCCCGCAGAAGACTCAGACATTCAACGTATTTATCGCGAACTTTCGCAATTAGTGGATGTACCTGTTGGCAATTTTGTTGCGAATGATCCTGAGAGTGATGAAATATTTTTATCCGTTCCGGGTGGCTTGCTCACTGAAAAATATTTGGAAGAAGCGAAGTTGTTTTCTGCTTGTGTTTCAGGTCCGAGCATCGGTCAGTTAGTAGCATTGCAAGATACATTGGCTCCATATACCGCCGTTAAGATTAAATGCAATGTCTCAGAGGAGATTGCCCGCATCGTAGAAGAGAAGAAGATGGACTGGCCCGGTGTGAGCGTTGAAGTAGAGCCGATTCGAGATTACCCCACTGGCTCGTTAACTTCCCATCTTATTGGCTTTTTAGGACCTATCCCTGCCTCGCAAGAAGAAGAGTTAAAAGCATTAGGCTTTGACCCGAACCGAGATAAAGTTGGTTATGCAGGGGTGGAGACATCTTTACAGGAAATCTTGGCAGGTAGAAATGGTTTACGGGTTGTACAAGTGGATGTGGCAGGGCAAGAAATCCGTAACTTAGAGCCTCCTATTCCTGCGGTGCCGGGTTATAACGTATATTTGACAATCGATACTCGTCTACAAGCGGCAGCCCAAGCTACATTAGAAGAAGAAATTCGTTTCTGGAATACGTATTTTGGTCAGATTCGTATTTCCAGCGGTGTGATCATTGCCATGAATCCTAAAACGGGTGAAATTTTAGCGATGGTTTCATACCCAAATTTCGAAAACAATCGTTTTAGCCGGTTAATCCCAGCCTATTATTATGATCAGCTCAGTCAGGATCCACGTAAACCTTTGTTGAATAATGCAATTCAGGCTGAATATCCTCCGGGGTCTACTTTTAAGCTTTCAACGGCAACTGGTGCTTTTAATGAGGGTATTGTCGATTTAGATACCATTGTTAATGCCCCAGGTCGTTTGTTGCTATGCGAGCGCTTTAATCCTAACGACCAATGTACAGATAGCAATACCCGCCCATTCGTAGATCATATTTTTGACCAACGCCCTGAGGGCTTTGGTCCTATTACGTTTACGCAATGTATTGCATATTCTAGTAATGTGTGTTTTTACAAGTTAGGTGGCGGTTTTGAAGATGAGATTCCGCAAGGTTTGGGAATTGAACGTTTGCAGCAATACGCTCGTGCTTTGGGATACGATGCTCCTTCTGGAATTGAATTGCCTGGTGAGCAAGACGGTTTGATTCCAGACCCAGATTGGAAACGTATCAACACGGGTGAAAACTGGTCTACAGGTGATACTTATATTGCGAGTGTAGGGCAGGGTTTTGTATTAGCAACACCGCTTCAAGTTTTAATGTCAGGGTCTACTATTGCCAATAATGGAAAGCTAATGCAGCCAACTATTGTTCGTCAGGTCACCGATGGAGACGGAAATGTTGTCCCTATGTGGTTTGACCCAGATCCAGAAGACTTTAAAGCAGCCCCTTTTGAAACAGAAAATAGCTATCAAATTTCTCCTTTTACGCCTAACATGAAGTGGGATGTCACTGTCAAGCCACTGATTCAAGGGTATTCTTGTGAAGGTCCATATTGTACGTTGACAGATGATTTCAAGGTGGTTAAACCTGAAACGATAGCCGCTGTTCGGGCAGGGACGCGACGTGCTGTCACAGACCCATCATTCGGTACACTCCATAAGCTTTTCCTAGACTTTCCGATCGCTGTGGCTGGTAAGACAGGCACGGCCGAATATTGTGATGATGTTGCTCGCAAAGCAGATCGTTGTAATTTCGGTGCCTGGCCAACTCATTCATGGACAATTGCATACGCTCCTTATGATGATCCTGAGATTGCTATTATTGCCTTTGCCTATAACGGTGGTGAAGGTGCAAGCGTGGCAGGACCTATGGTAGTCCGTATGATTAAGGCGTATTTTGAAATTAAAGCCCTGGATATTGCCCAAGGTGTAAACGCGCCAGCCCCATAACACAATAAGTTCATCAGGTATAATTAATCACTATTACCTGAATGAACACTTCTATGGAACCTATAACATCCCTTGTCCAAATCAAAGGCATTCGAGATGGTCTGCTCGCGACCTTTGTTGAGGCTGCCTGGGAAGAGCAACGCAATGCGCTCATGGAGCAGATCAATGAGCGCGCCTCCTTTTTTCAGGGTGCGCGCCTTGCCATGGATGTTGGGACACAGGTATTGAAAGTCAACGACCTTGTTGACCTTCGTGATTGGCTTTCTGAACGAAATATTACCCTGTGGGCAATTGTCAGCGAATCGCCAACGACTGAAACAACAGCACAGTTGCTTGGGTTAGCCACTCGCATTTCCAAACCGCGCCCGGAAGAGACTCGTCATGTTCATGAGGCGGTTTCAAGTGATACAGCTCTTTTCGTTTCAAAAACAGTTCGTTCTGGAACACGCATCGAATATCCGGGTACGATTGTGGTCTTCGGCGATGTAAACCCCGGTGCTGAAATCGTAGCAGAAGGAAATGTGATCGTGTGGGGGCGTGTTCGTGGCGTGATCCATGCAGGCGTAAAAGGAGATCGCTCCGCTTTTATTTGTGCGTTAGACCTATCTGCAAATCAATTACGGATTGCAAATGAGTCATCTGCGATGCTAAAACCACAGAAAGACCCAAAACCCGAGATTGCCAGCATTAATAGTGAAGGTAAATTACAAGCAGAGTTATGGCAGACCGGCGAAACTATAATTAGGAAATAATATGACAGCTCAAGTGATTACTGTAACTTCTGGAAAAGGTGGTGTAGGAAAGACAACTGCGGTTGCCAATCTTGCTACGGCTCTTGCCATGGATGGCAAAAAGGTCGTTTGTATCGATGGTGATATTGGGTTGCGTAATCTCGATGTTGTGATGGGGCTTGAAAATCGTATTGTCTACGATATTGTTGATGTCATTGAAGGGCGTTGTAAACTCAAGCAGGCAATGATCCGCGATAAGCATTATCAGGATATGTACTTAATTCCTGCGGCTCAGACTCGTGACAAGAATGCTGTCTCTCCATCTGATATGATCCGCATCTGTAATGACCTCAGACCGGATACAGATTTCGTCATTATTGACTCTCCTGCCGGTATCGAGCGCGGATTTCGAAATGCCATCGCCGCAGCAGATAGCGTCCTTGTAGTGACCAACCCTGAGGTCAGTGCGGTGCGTGATGCAGACCGGGTGGTGGGCATTCTGGAAGCGGAGGAAAAAGGCAATCCGGCGCTTATCATCAATCGTTTGAATCCAGCTCTTGTGAAAAATAACGATATGCTATCTGCCGAAGATGTATTGGACCTTTTGGGAATTCGGTTAATTGGTATTGTTCCCGAAGATGAAAATGTGATTATCGGCTCGAATCGTGGAACCCCAATCGCTGCCGATGGGAAGAGCCGTGCTGGGCAGGCTTTCCGTAATATATCCAAACGTTTGCAAGGCGTAGATGTTCCGTTTATGGATCTGACACCGCAAAGCGGTTTGTGGAATACCATTCAACGTTTGGCTGGAAGGAAGTGATATGGACTTCTTCACTCGCAAGCGAAGCGCTACAAGCGCAAAAGAACGTTTACAACTGGTGTTGGTCCATGATCGCACAGACCTAACTCCTGTGCAGTTGGAATCCTTGAAAGATGAACTCTTGAAGGCGATCTCGAAATACATTGAGATCGACCCTGAAGCAGTGCGGATCGAGTTAGAAAAAGACGGACGCGAACAACGCTTGGTTGCAGATATTCCCTTGAAGGGCGCAACACGTCATCGCGCAGGTTGATATGTTTTTGAATAGGACATGGATCAACCTGTAGCGATACGGGTTCATCCATGTTTTTTTATTATGGGACGCGGACTTTCCTGGAGAAACTTTGATTTCCTTTTGTTGGGCGCAGTGATTTTGGCGTCCGCTTTTGGCGTGGTGATGATCCGCTCTGCGATTGCAGGGAATGAAGTTCTAGCGATCTCCTCTTCACGCCAGATCTATTTTGCTATGCTGGGTGTGGCGTTGATTTTCTTTCTCGCTTCTATTGACTATCGCTATTGGTTGGCGCTTGATCGTCCAATTCACCTTGTGATTCTCGGCTTTCTCGTCACGCTTACTGGTTTCGGTCAGACGGCATTCGGTGCTCAACGTTGGTTTCAGGTTGGTGTGCTTTTCTTGCAGCCTACCGAGTTTGCCAAGATTGTTGCTTTGATTGTGTTAGCCAAATACTTTGAGTCAGTTCGTGACCAGCCTCGAGATTTGCGCTGGATTTTTGGTGCCATTCTTCGTTCCATGTGGATTATCGGTTTGATTTTGGCTCAGCCGAACCTAAGTAATGTAATGGTACTTTCTGTCATTTTGGCGGTCATGCTTTGGGTTAATGGAATCCAGGTAAAACACGTGATTACAGCTGCATTATTGGGAGCACTGGCTGTTTTAAGTGTGATTGCTTTATCTGTGCTTGGTGTTCGTATTCCGTTCTTACAGGCGTATCAGCAGGAACGTATCGTAAACTTTGTGGTTCCCGACCCAAATGATACCTATGGCAATCGTTATAACGTGCAACAGGCATTGATCGCTGTTGGATCTGGCGGTTTTTCTGGAGAAGGATATGGCTATGGCACACAAACGCAGTTGCGTTTTCTAAAAGTGCGCCATACAGACTTCATCTTTGCCGCCACTTCAGAAGAATTCGGTTTTGTAGGTTCAGTATCTATTATTCTTTTACTGGGCGTTGTAGTATGGCGCTGTATCCGCGCAGCGCAAAAAGCTCGTGATGTTGCAGGAGCCATGCTTGCCATTGGCGTGGCGACGTTGGTCTTTTTTCAAGGGGCGGTGAACATTGGCATGAACCTGAACCTGTTGCCTGTATCTGGTTTGCCTCTGCCGTTCGTAAGTTATGGCGGTAGCGGTTTGACAGCACTTATGATTGCCATCGGTTTGGTAGAATCCGTCGTCATGCGCCAGAAAGACTTGGAATTCTAAATTAAGTAGGAGTGAAATTTTGTCTATTCAGCCAGCTCGTACTCGTTTTGCACCTTCACCAACCGGGCATTTGCACCTCGGGGGTGCACGCACTGCTTTGTATGCTTATCTATTAGCTCAAAAAACAGGTGGGCAGTTCATTTTGCGTATCGAAGATACAGATCTGAAGCGTACTGTCTCCGGTGCTGAACAAGAGATCATGGATGGTTTGCGTTGGCTTGGTTTGAATTACGATGAAGGTCCAGACATTGGTGGACCTCATGGACCCTATCGTCAGACAGAGCGGCGAGAAATTTATCAAGCTCACGCTAAAATTCTGGTAGATAAAGGTCATGCCTATCCGTGCTTCTGCACACCTGAGCGTTTAGATAAAGTTCGCAAAGAACAAATGGACCGCAAGGAAAACCCACACTATGACGGTACATGCCGTAACCTTGCCCCAGATGAAGCAGCAAAGCGTATTGCCAGTGGAGAAGCCTACACCATTCGCTTCAAGATGGCACAAGATGGCGTCACGGTTGCGCATGATCACTTGCGTGGTGACATCACTACTGAGAATAAGCAACTCAACGATCAAGTCATTCTTAAAACCGACGGTTTGCCAACTTATCATCTCGCCGCGATGGTGGATGACCATGAAATGAAAATCACGCACGTTATGCGTGGCTCAGAGTGGTTGGGTACGTTTCCGTTACACGTAAACATTGTCCGCGCCTTTGGCTGGGAAGAGCCAACTTGGGTGCATCTTTCTGTTTTCCTCAAGCCGAGCGGGAAGGGCAAAATGTCCAAGCGTGAAGCAGCCGATGCCATGAAAGATGGCTACTCCATTTTTGTCAAAGATATGCAAGACCTTGGCTTTACACCTGAAGGTGTTTTGAATTGGTGTGGACTTATGGGCTGGGGCGTTGCTGAAGATGATGTAATGACCGTAGCGCAAATGGTGGACCGTTTCACCATCGACTCGCTGACGCCATCTCCGGCTGCGATTAACTTCCAAAAGCTCGATCATTTCAACGCGACTCACATCCGCCTCCTGACGACCGAAGACTTGGCAGCCCGTCTCAAGCCTTACTTCACCCGTGAGGGATTTAACGTCAACGATGATGTGTTGTTGAAAATCATTCCACTCATTCGCGAGCGTCTTACTACTCTGGATGATTGCATTTCCTTTGGCGCTTTCTTCTTCAAGAATGAAGTCGCGCCTAACCCTGATGAACTCATCGCCAAGGGACTGGATGCAAATCAATCGGCAGAGATCGCTCGAAAGGCGTATGAGCTTCTTTCAGCGCAACCAGATGTCAGTCACGAAAGAAGCGAACCGCCCTTCCGCGAATATGTCGAAGCCAGCGGATTCAATGCCGGGCAAGTCTTTGGTGTGCTGCGCGTCGCAGTGACTGGGCAAAAAGTCAGCCCGCCGTTGTTCGAAAGCATGGAGATTATCGGGCGTGATGTTTGCTTGAAGCGCATTCAAAATGCCATCTCAATACTTGAAAAAATGTAAAAAAAGACGGAGCATATGCTCCGTCTTTTTTTATTGTTGCTCTTCTTCTGTATCAGTTCGATAAATAAGTTGATACGCTGGCATGGTCAACCCGCCAATACTGACCTCAATCAATTTCCCCTCTATTTGAGCATCTTCTGGAATCATATCCATAGCTTCTTTGGAGATAAGAATTTCATCTGCCTTGCCAATATCCTCTCCCATTTTGCAAGCCCGATTGACAGCATCGCCATACATATCATCGTCGTTGAGGATAAGGATCTTTCCGTAATCAATGCCAATGGCAACATGCACATCCATATCTTCACTGGTTAATAAATTGGATGCGGCTAACGCATGCTGGATGGTAATGGCAGTTCGTGCTGCCGCTGCAGGCTCTGGAAAAACAGCAAAGCAGTTATCTGCTTCAAACTTGATAATGCGTCCGCCATGCCCCATGATAATCGGTTCGACGGTAAGTTGCATACGGCGGATCATCGATAAATAATGCACGATTCCATATTTGCGCGTCAACAACGAAAAACCAGACATATCGAGAACGAAAGCAGTATTGGCACTACCGTAACGCTTCCAAATTTCTTCTTCTATTTCTTTTCGTTTTGTAAGATCAGATTCTTGTGAATAATTGAGTAAGATTTCTTGCAAAGCGGGGTCTTTGGGTTGAATGTGCATGCTTTGATTATAACGAAAAGGGTCACAGAAATGCTTGCGCCTCCATGACCCTTTTTACCTAAATATCGCCCGGCTCATTTGCCATGCGCACAATGCGCGGGGTGAACTTGCCGATCACATCTACCAGGTCGTGCTGGGCGGTGATGACCTCATCGATCGCTTTGTACGCCTGAGGCGACTCGTCGATGCCGCCTCCAAGCAGGGTGACGCCGCGCTCTTTGAGGTAATCGTCCCGCTCGCGTTTGCTGATGGAGTTGATGGCAACTCTGCGGCTCATGCGGCGACCGGCTCCATGCGAAGCGGACTCAAGCGACTCGCTCACGCCTCTTCCGCGGACGACGAAGCCTGCATCTCCCATCGAGCCGGGGATTACGCCGAGAACGCCAGCGCCCGCGGGTGTGGCTCCCTTGCGGTGGACGATGACTTCGCGTCCATCCGGCAGTTTTTCACGCCAGGCAAAGTTGTGGTGATTTTCAACCACGGCAACCTCTTTGAGCCCAACAGCAGCCGCCACACGTTTGTGGATGATGTAGTGATTCGCCGAAGCGAAGCGACCTGCTAACTCCATCGAAAGCCAGTATTCCTGACCATCTTCTGAATCTAGCGTAAGCCACGCGAGGTGTTTGACGCTGGGATCAAGATCGGGATGCTTTTCTCTTGCCAACTTGCTAAAGCGGTCTGCGATCTTCGCACCGACTCCGCGGGATCCGCTATGAGATAACAAAGCAAGATACTCGCCGGGTTTCAACCCAAACATTTCTTCTTGCAAGTGGAACGAACCCCATTCGACGAAATGATTGCCTGTGCCGCTCGTGCCGAGTTGATTCATGGCGGTGTCTTTCAGAGTCCGCAGTTGTTTGGTGGCAAGCCATGCTTCATCGTCTAGCACTTGATGCTGGGCACGTTTACTACCCTTCCAAGCGGCGCCCATGCCGAAGGCGGTTTCGTCCCAGAGTGCGTTTTCGAACATGCCTTTTTTCTGTCCAATGAGAATCGGCGAGACTTCGTATAGCGACAAACGCATGCGGCAGGCAATGTCCACGCCGACGGCGTAGGGGATGACGGTGTTTTCAGTTGCCAGTACGCCGCCAATGGGTAGCCCGTAGCCAACGTGTGCATCCGGCATCAACGCGCCAGTGACGGTGACGGGCAGGCGCATGGCGTTTTCCATTTGTTTGATGGCTTCGGTGTCGATATTGTCCGTGCCCCAGATGGGGAATGGCAACGGTGACTCGCGTAATGTGTCTTCGCTTGGTTCGTTGTTTTTGTTCTTGCGCAGAATCTCGCGGGCGAGGTCTGCAAGCAAAGTGTCAGCGAGAAAATTCTCGGGGTTGTTGCGAACCGCTTCGAGCCGATAAAGAGCTGTGTCGCGATCCATGCCGTTTGCGATCATTTTATTCCCGGCTTCTTTGGCAAGTCCGATGGCTTTGCCATCTTCCCAGTTGTTGAGTTTCAGGATTTTTCCTGTGATGATGTCCATGATATTGTCTTTCTGTAGGTCAGGCTATGTACCCGAAAGGTATTTAGCCTGACAAACTTTATTGGCGGGCTACATACCCATGCTGGGCACTTAGCCCGCCCTACGAATCGATTGGGTCAGGCGGAATACAACGTTCATTGAAATTAATTGTCGTGAAAATTTCTGCCTGCAAAACCCAGTTGCCATTTTGTGTCCGCTGCCATTTGGCGGCGTAGACACCCGAGGCGCGGACGAGTTCTCCGTTTATGGAGTATTCGCCTTGCCAGTTGCCAAGTTCTTCGGCGATGCCCCAACTTTCATTGGTGGTGATCTCCCGCGGGGTTCGACGATAGACAGACGTTGGGTCTTGTTTGAAAAGCTCTGCCCAACGTATTTCTTCCTCGTCGGCTCCGTGGAACTGGTCGCTGCGACCGGTTACGAGATGATAGCTCGCAGCCAGCAGCGGGCGAATGCGCTTGGCGTCCTTCTCGGCGATGGCGCGGTTGAAGGCTTCGCGTGCGGCGCGGATGAGGTCGGAGGAGGTGGGTTCGGTCATGAAAATCTCTCTTTCAACCACGAGGGGTCACAAAGGTACACGAAGGCTTTTTTATGGGTTTCCTTCGTGACCCTTTGTGCCTTTGTGGTTATTTATTGTTCTTCTAATTTCCAAAGTTCGCGCATTTCCTGACTCTTTTCCAAGAGTTCATCGAGCGTGCCTTCGGATTCGACTTTGCCATCTTTGAGGACGATGATATGGTCAGCACGCCTCAAGAGCGGACGGCGATGGGAGACGACGAGACAGGTGAATTCATTGCCTGATTCAAAGATGCGCTCCCAGAGTTGGCGTTCGGTTTCCACATCCAGCGCGCTGGAGAGGTCATCGAAGACGACTAGCTCTGTATCGCGGATGAACATGCGGGCGGCGGCGGTGCGTTGGGCTTGTCCGCCGGAGAGTTTGACTCCGCGTGAGCCGACCATGGTTTCGAGGTCGGCATCGAGGATTTCCAGGTCTCTGTCCATGACGGCGAGTTTTGCCGCTTTGTAGATATCGTCATCACTTTTGTTCATGCCGAGCAGAATGTTATTCCGCAGGCTGTTGCTGAACAAACGCGGAACTTGTGCAGTATAGGCAGAACGCGGTGGGACGAAGAAATTACCAGCGTCTGTGACGAGTTGCCCATTCCAGCGGATTTCGCCAGAGTCGGCGGGGAGAAGTCCGAGCAATGTTCGCAGCAACGTCGTTTTGCCAGAGCCGATGCGACCGGTGATGACCGTCAACGAACCACGTTTGATTTTGAGCGAAATGTCTTCGATGCCGTTGACCGAATTCGGGTAGTGAAAGCTCAGATGGTCAGCGACCAGTTCATTCAGTCGGTCTGAGGCGGTTTTCGTCGGGTATGTCACTTCGGGCAGTTCGTGATCCAAGTCTATTTTTGCAGTTTCAACGAGCGCGTCCAGCGGAGCATTTTCCATCAGGCGGTACATGCGTTTGACAGAGACATCCATTTGTTTGTAACGCGCCCAGAGTTCGCCGCCAAGCGTGGTGAGATCGCCCATGCTTTGTAAGAGGTAAACAAAGAGCGAGAAATCGCCGAGGGTGAAATTGCCGGTGCGCATGGACTGAGCAACAAGCAGAAGAATCACGCCTGTGCTGAGCGTGGACGTGTTGCGATACAGCGAGCGCAGCACTTCATCGAATAACTTGTCGCGCACGGTTAACTTGCGACGTTCGTCATTGATGCCGTGAAAGTGGTTGATGATATTTTTCTCGGCTGTGGCGATCTTCACGGCTTGCACGGCACCAAAGAATTCGCCAATGAAGCCCGTCACCTTGCCCGCGGATTGACGCGAGGCGCTGCGATAATGTTCGATGCGCTTGGTGGCGATGTTGGCGATAATGCCAACGATGACCAGCGGAATGAGCGCCATAAGCGTAACCGACGGACTAATTTGTGCCATCAAGTAGATGGAGTAGAAGATGATGGCGATGCCGACCATCACGTCGTTGACGAGGATGACGAAGAGTGGCAATTCTTGTACGTCATTTTTGAAACGGCTAATGGCTTCACCTGCCGAGTCGGGCAGTTGCGATGCACCGGGACGTTTGAGGATGTGCGTGAGCAAATTCTTGCGCAATAGCGTGCCCATGTCTGCGAAGATGGGCACGTCGGCATAGTAGAAGCCGTAACTTGCAACAATACGCCCAACCCAGGTGGCGGCAAGGAACGCGACAACTGCCCATATTCCAAAGGTCAGTGGCGCAGCCCCTGTTAGGTAGTCAAAGAAGGCTTTGATGATGAGCGCCGGCGCAACTTGCCAACAGAAGCGAATGAGGGACACGCTGACAAGGTCAACGATCCATAGCCAGAAGCGAAAACGGATCAGTTCGCGCACAACTTTCCACGCGGGTAAGGCGGGGATGTTGAGGTCTTGTGAGTCGAGGGTTGTTTCGGTCATAGTAAATTCTTTCCATGTAGGGGCGAGGTCTCCTCGCCCTTTTTTGTTTTCACCAATCATTGGGCGGGGGAACCCCGCCCCTACGTTATGCTAATACTTCTTCCAAACCCGTTTGCAGCAATTGATAAAATCTTGCGCTCGGGTTGGCCGCCAGTTCTTTACGGTTGCCGTATTCGAGCACGGAGCCGTTATCGAGGATGAGCACGTCGTCGGCGCGGTGCAATGTATCAAGTCTGTGTGCGATGATGATGGCGGTGCGTCCTTGCAGCAGTTTGTCTATCGCGTGTTCGAGTTTCTGCTCGGTGGCAGGGTCAAGACGCGACGAGGCTTCGTCGAGGATGACCAGACCGGGATTCCGCAAGAAGACTCGCGTGAACGCCAGCAATTGCGCCTCACCCGCGGACAGGGACCTTGATCCTGTTTCCAGTTGAGTGTCCAGACCATTGGGCAGGGTTCGGAACCAGTCGCCCAGTTCGAGGTCTTCGAGGGTGGCGATGATCTTGTCATCGGGGATCGAATGGTCAAAGAAGGTCAGGTTCTCGCGGATGGATGCGCGGAAGAGTTGCACATCTTGCGTCACGATGGCGATGTTCTGCCGCAGTGAGTCGAGTTGGATGTTATGCAAGTCTTCGCCGTTGACCTTGATACTGCCTTCGTTCACATCGTACAGGTTGAAGATCAAGCGTCCGAGGGTGGTCTTTCCGCTTCCGGTGCGACCGAGTAACCCGAGAACAGAAGCAGGCTTGAGGTCCAGTGAGAGGCGTTTGATGACGGAGTCTTCGCCGTTGTAGGAGAAGGTCACATCCTTGAATTCCAACGCGAGCGGATGTGAGTTGATCACTTTGCCGGTCTCGTTCTTGGCTTCAGGTTGGAACTGCTTGAACTCGGTCAGGCGTTCCACACAGGCTCCAATCGTCTGGAAACTTTCGATCTCATGTGTCATTGCCCAGAACGGTTCTTCGAGCAGGTTGAGGTAGTGTACGAAGAGATAGACCGTGCCGATAGTGACGACACCCAAAGTGAAGAGCCAGTATCCACTCGTGACAGCGAGCAGTGTGCCGAGCGTGAGCGCCAAGCCCATCGCGTTTTCGATGATCCAACGCTTGAAGTGCGCGCGGCGGTTATGCTTGAGAATCTCGGCTTGATGACGGAAGAGTTCGCGGATAGAGAATCCAACCGCGCCGCTCGAGCGGATATCTTCGGTGCCTGCCAGTTGTTCTTCGATGAAGCCGTACATTTGCCCTTCGGCTTCGCGCCGTGCTTTTTGATGCGGCACGGCAATGTCTTTGAGCCTGCTGAGGATGCCGATGGTCAGCGCGGAGTAAACTGCGAATGCCAAGCCCACGCGCCAGTCTTCGATGGCAAGGGTGACGAGGATGCCGATGAGCAGAAGTCCGTTCGCGATGAGGTTGAGCGCGAACTGCGAGAAGAAGGTTGCCAACTCTGTTACGTCACCGTCGATGCGTTCGATCAACTCGCCGGGCGTGTGGTCGTTGTGGAACTTCATGCCGAGTTTGAGGGCATGTTCGGCGAGTTCGGCGCGCAGGGCGTTGGTGGCGGTCCATGCTACGTTTTCGCCGAGGTATGTGGTTCCGATTTGCACAACTTGTTGGATGAGCGCAATACTAATAAAAGTTATGGCTGTCCACATGAGTTCAGATAATGGTTTTCCTGCCAGCGCATCGTCGATAAAGAATCGCATGATCTGTGGTGCAAGAATTTTCAAGCCAATGCTGCCGAATAACATAATAGCAAGCAGGATAAATCGCCCGCGCTGGGGGCGGATGTGGTCAGCGAGCAGGTTCCAGTAGGATTTAAATGAAAGGTTCATGGTTGGTTCCGTTTTATTCCGTCATTGCTTGTACCGTGCGCAGGCACGCGTGCGAGGGTAAAACCCGAAGCAATCTTATGATTAAGTCTGGGATTGCTTCGCCGCAAAAACAGGAGCGCGGCTCGCAATGACGATGAAAGACAATAAAAAAACACGGCGCGGGTGCGCCGTGTTTTGGAAAGACACAGGTAATTGAGCCGTAGTTAAACGGTCAATAGGCGCACTTCGGGGTAAGTTGTTATTCGGCTGGCTTTCCTACGCAGAAGATGTAACGTCATCGAAGTGCAATCCTTTCTTTTGAAATTTAACTACCCTGTCAGTTTACATGAGAGTGGGATGAGTTGTCAAGGCGATTCAAGATTTTCGTCATCCTGACAAACTCAATAATCGGACTACAATTATCGTGCATGGAGGCTTCATGAAAACCATTTTACGGGTGCGCTATTGGCGCATTGTTTTGTTCTTTGCACGTGTTACGGCGAGCATTATTTTCTGGGATATTTTCCTGCGCCGTATTGGGCTTGGCGCTTGGGCAAAAAACACCCGTCCACGACGGCTGCAAAACATTGCCATTCGTTTTCGCGCATTGGCAATTCGTCTCGGCGGCGTGATGATTAAAGTGGGGCAGTTCCTTTCGGCGCGTTTGGATGTGCTGCCGCCCGAGATCACGGATGAACTTTCTGGATTGCAGGATGAAGTTCCGCCTGTGGACTTTGAACCTATTCGCCTCCAAACCGAACTCGAGCTTGGTTCTGCCATCGAAAAAGTTTTCGCTACCTTTGAAAAAGAACCCGTCGCCGCCGCTTCGTTGGGACAAGTCCACCGCGCGAAGTTACTCCCGAGCGAAGCCGAAGCAATGGGCTTTGAAAATGTTGTCGTGAAGATTCTGCGCCCGAACATCGAGCAGATCGTCGAAGTGGACATGTCTGCGATACGGGTGGTGGGTGGATGGCTCAAGCGCTACAAACCCGTCAGTGATCGGGCAGATGTCCCTGCTATTGTAGAGGAATTCGCCGCTGTCTTGAATGCGGAACTGGATTATCTATCAGAGGGGAAAAATGCCGAGACTTTTGCAACCAACTTCAAAGACGATGGAGGCGTCCACGTTCCACGCGTGGTATGGAATCGCACCACGCGCCGCACGCTGACTCTAGAAGATGTCACTTCTATCAAGATTACCGATTACGATGAACTTACGGCGGCGGGTATCAGCCGAGCTGAGGTAGCAGATCGATTATTGGCAACCTACCTGAAGCAAATTTTTGAAGATGGGTTTTTTCACGCCGACCCACATCCCGGCAATTTATTCATCCTGCCGTTGGATGAAAAAGACGCAGACGGCTTTACCAAATTCCGCCTGACCTTCATTGACTTCGGCATGGTTGGACGCATGCCCGATAAATTGGTCGAAGGTCTGCGGGAGGTGGTCATTGCGGTGGGGCTGCAGGATGCGTCAAGGCTCATTCGAGCATACCAAACCTTGGGCGTTTTGCTCCCTAGTGCGAACATCAAATTGTTGGAAGAAGCCAGCGCCCAGGTCTTTGAACGCTTCTGGGGCAAGAGCATGAACGAGCTACGTAATATTCAACACAGCGACATGATGAAGTTTGGCTTGCAGTTCCGCGAGCTGATGATCTCCATGCCGTTTCAGATTCCAGAGAATCTTTTGCTTTTGGGCCGCACCATCGGAATTTTGTCAGGCATGTGTACCGGCTTGAACGCCGACTTCAACCTCTGGTTGCAAATCGCACCCTATGCCAAAAAGTTGACCGAGGGCGAAGGTAGTTCGGTTTTTGATACCTTCTTGAATGAAGCTGGTGAATTGTTCAAGACTCTGATCGCCATCCCCGGCAGAGCAGAGCGTGTCCTCGGTCGCATCGAACGCGGACAGTTGAATGTGGAAGCGCCGCTGGTCAATTTGCAGATCAGTTACTTGGAACGCTCGGTCAACCGCTTAACAGGTGGAATTGTGTTTTTGGGGATGCTGATTGCGGGGGCGATTTTATATGATGGACATGTACTACTTGGGCAAGGTCTGTTCGGCGGGGCAGGAGTTGCGTTGTTTTACACCCTCTTCCTTGTACGCGGAAGACGTCCGTTTCGGTAAAAAAAGTAGGACAAGCTTAAGCTTGTCCTACTTTTTTTTATGAAGATTTTTCTTCCGTACGTTTGATGGCGGCATCGATCAGGCTGCGGAAGGCGAGCAACGCTTCCTTGCGGGCGGCGCGGCGGTGTTCTAAAAAGCCGGGCGGGAGGATGGTCTCCATGCTTTTTCGCATCTCTTCGCGGGCAGCCTTCATGTGTTCCAACGCCTCAGGCGGAAGTTTATCTTTCATCGCTTTTCGTTTTTCTGCATTCATGGGTCACTCCTTATTTAATTTAATTATAGCACCAATGAGTTTTTGCTCGTATTAGCAAATCGTATAAAATTGAATAGGAGGAATAAATGAAATTTAATAATTACCCATATAAGAGGCTGATTTTTGGTCTCTTTCTAGTATTTTTTGTTCCGGCTTGTGGACTATTCGGGACATCTGATATTGATACTTTGTCCACGGTTGTAGCAAAGACAATGACCGCTGTGGCTTTGTCGTCACCATCTGCTTCTTCGTCGCCAGAGATCACAGCAATTCCGGCAACTCCTACTGACTCAGTCTCTACAGATAAACTCTATGTAAAGACCACAGCAGATAATGTCAATCTTCGCGTGAGCCCAGGTAGATTGTTTCAGGTGAGCCGTATATTGACCCGTGGCTCACGAGTGGAATATTTAGGCATTCTGCCAAATGGACAGTGGCTCAAGGTTCGCACGGGGGAAGGGGTGGTGGGTTGGATTTTGAAGGAATTAGTAGAGGCTGATTTTGAATTAGTCGATCCGTTGGCGATACCAGATAATGTGATCTTGATTACCGGAACGGTTTTAGATGGAAACAATAATCCTGTAAATGGTATTGAGATTAGTATTTCCAGAGATGAACAAAGCGATAGCACTCTGACCATAAAAGAGGGAGCCTATTACTTGTATTTGCCGACTACATTAAGTGGCGTCTGGTCTCTAAAACAGACAGCTATAAGTTGTGAAAGCAACTTAATGGGACCAGATTGTAAATGTTTGAATTCAGGTTGTGGAACCTTTGACCCTATAGAATACCGACTTCAGTTTCCTCTTAACCCTGGATTGTATGATTTTGTCGTGAAGTAATTGATAAAAAAACAGCCGCTAATTTTAGCGGCTGTTTTTTTATTTACGGTCCTGGCGTCATCAGGGGATATCCAGATAGATCCATGTTAGGGTCGATATCCATACTTTCAGTCTTAACCCAACATGGGTTATTAAAATATGGATTTCTAATGATTATCCATCCTGGCTCAGAACTTGTCCCGAGGATGACAACATTTTGCCGTCCGCTCTTTTTTATGCTAGGGTCAATATTACTGATATTTGTATAATTCTCACCAGGTCCAGTCCAGCACCCGGTAAATACAACTACTGCTGGTGGCTTAATTTCCGGTTTTTCTGTTGGAGCTGATGGGGTATCTGTAACGGCAAGCGTGGGCGTTTCGGTAGGTGGTATAGGCGTAGGAGTGACCGCACCTGCTGTTTGGGTTAGCATTTCGGAAGCCATTTGAGCTGCAACCGTACCAACCACATCTATGGTGGGAGTGGCAGGAGCCTGTGGCGCACATGCAGCGATCACAAGTCCTAAAAGAAATACTAGAGTTAATTTTTTAAGGTCGAATTTCATTCAATAATCCTATTTTGTCTTCTTTTCAAACTTTGCCCATGTGTCTTTTAGGTTTACTGTTAGGTTAAAGACAGGCTTTTCATTCGTTGATTCTCGGTCCACACAGAAGTATCCGAGGCGCTCAAACTGGAAGCGTGAACCAGTTTCGGCGGAGGCAAGAGCCGGTTCTACATATCCATTGAGAATTTCCAAAGAATTTGGATTCAAGCAGTTGAGGAAGCCCTCTTCGCCTTCTTCGGGATTTTCTTTGTTGAAGAGCCGGTCATACATGCGGACTTCCACTTCTTTTGCGTGTTTGGCAGAAACCCAATGAATCGTGGATTTGACTTTACGACCATCGGGCGCATCACCACCCTTCGTGGATGGGTCATACGTAGCGTGGACTTCGATGACTTCGCCCGCATCATTCTTGACGACATGTGTGCACTTGATGAAATACGCATAGCGCAAGCGGACTTCATTGCCGGGAAAGAGGCGGTAATACTTCGCAGGTGGAACTTCGCGGAAATCATCCTGCTCAATGTATAGAACTTTTGAGAACGGAACTTTGCGGGTTCCGGCTTCAGAGTCTTCGGGGTTGTTGATGGCGTTCATCTCTTCCTCGAGATCATCTGGATAATTATCAATGATCACTTTCAGCGGACGGATGACAGCCATACGGCGCAAAGCATGTTTGTTGAGATCGTCACGTACACATTCTTCGAGCAAAGCCACATCACTAACACTGTAATTCTTTGCCACCCCAATGCGACGGATGAAATCTAAAACAGCTTCAGCGGTATAACCGCGGCGACGCATTCCGCGCAGAGTAGGCATGCGCGGGTCATCCCAACCGCTGACAAGTTTTTCTTCTACAAGGCGGCGAAGTTTGCGCTTGCTCATTACGGTGTAGTTCATGTTCAAGCGTGCAAACTCGATCTGACGTGGCTTGAAAACACCGAGTTGTTCCAAGAACCATTCATACAATGGACGATGATTTTCGTACTCAAGCGAACACAACGAATGGGTAATACCTTCCATTGAGTCGTTCTGCCCATGAGACCAATCGTACATGGGGTAGATCTTCCACTTATCGCCAGTGCGGTGATGCGGTGGGTTGTGGATGATGCGATACATCGCCGGGTCGCGCATGTTGATATTGGGGTGCGCCATATCAATCTTGGCGCGCAAAATACGAGTCCCATCTGGGAACTCACCATTTTTCATGCGTTCAAGCAGGTCCATATTTTCTTCGGGGTCACGATCGCGATATGGAGAGTTCACACCCGGTTGAGTCAAGGTGCCGCGGTTTTTGCTTACTTCTTCTGGGGTCTGGTCATCAACATAAGCCTTGCCCATCAAAACCAATTTCTTTGCCCAGTCGTAAAGCTCATCAAAATAATCTGAGGCGTAGGTTACTTTAACCCATTCAATACCAAGCCAGCGGGCATCCTCTTCAATGGCTTGTACAAATTCAATCTCTTCCTTGGCTGGGTTGGTATCATCAAAACGCAAGACCAACTCACCGCCATTTTCTTTGGCAACCAAATAATCGATCATGAATGCCTTCACATGCCCAATATGTAAATACCCATTTGGCTCAGGAGGCAGGCGTGTGCGGACGTAGTTGAAGCGCCCGCTCTTTAAATCTTCTGCAACGGCTTCACGGATGAAATCAGATGGTTTGCTATTTTCTTCAGGACTCATTCTTAGGCTTAACCTTCACAATGGATTTATGCGGAAAGAGAATCCGCCTCTTTTCTAGCCGACAACTGCCAGCCTTTCAGGAACTTTGTCCCCGCTGGGAGCGTCATATTCGTGTCAATTATAACAAAGTATAATAACTATTCTCTGGAGGAATATATGTCTCAATCTGACCAAAATAAGACCAATTTTGCCGGAACCTACTTTGACAAAGATGCTGTGATCCGCATTGCAAAGCTTCTCAAGCTCTCATCCTGGATTGTAGCAGGGGTGTATGCTGTTCAATTTGTAGTCAACGTTGGTATTTTTACCTTGCAAATATTTCGTAAACTTCTTTATTTTGGCGGTCCTACCGACTTTATGCAACAGCTTCTCTGGCAGGTGCAACCAAGCTTGGCAGGCTTGATATTCTTTGCCTCTCTCCAAGCCATAGCCCTAACACTTCTCATTTTGCTCGATATTGAAGATAATACTCGCCGTGCCGCGCGCGGAAAATAGGGCTTGCCCTCTCTGAGGGTGCGTGATAAAATACCGCCCGCTGGTTTATTGGGGATTGGTGAAATGGCATCACGTCGCGCTCTGGACGCGAAATTTGAGGTTCGAATCCTTGATCCCCAGCACAAAACTCCCTTCGTTGAGGGAGTTTTTTTATTTACGGTATCCCATAGCTGATGCGATACACCACATCGTTGATGTAATCACCAACATAAAGTGCACCATCAGATCCAAATTGAATAGGTAAGGGCATAACACCTTTGGGGAACTTGGCAAACCAAGATACCTCACTGGTGTAGGTACCATTTCCCGGTGTAAGGATCACTCTTTTGATACCAGTTTCCAGTGCGGGATTAAGCCAGGAGCCGAAAATGCCAACGAAGGCATTGTTTTGATATTCAGCTGGGAATTGACTTCCCTTATAAAAATCCAACCCATCAGCGGAAGAATGCGGCTCAAAAAATGCTACAGCAGGAATTGTGTTTTCGCAGCCGGGGGTGTTTTGTTCATTCCAGCAATTCGGGAAACCATAATTTCCATTTTGAATAATAAGGTTCAACTCTTCGCTCGGTGCATCCAGACCAAGGTCATCGCGCCCGTTATCGGTGGAAAATAATTCGCCTGTCAGCGGATGAAACGCAATATCAAACGGGTTACGCAGCCCAGAAGCGAAGATCTCTTTTTCTCCAGTTTCAAGGTTGAAGCGCATGATCGTGGCATTTCGTGCATCGGCTTCGGCGCAGGCATCGCAAGTGGAGCCAAGCCCCATATACAACCAACCATCTGATCCAAACTCAAGATTATTGTTTTGATGTCTACCTGTCGAAGGCAGACCTTCTACCAAAATGCGGCTGGAGTCCGCCTCTCCATTTTTATCTGAATCTGTCAGCATTGCAATTGCGCCTTGATAGGAGACGTACACATCACCAGTTTCAGGATGTACGGTCAGCCCGAGTGGAATGTAGTAACCAGATGCAAAAATGGATTGCGCATCGGCATGTCCATCTTTATCTGTATCCGAAACGATGTAAATATTACTATCTGCAGAAGCGACGAGAATATTTCCATTGAGATCTACAGTTAAAGCGGTGGGGCGGTAGATCTCTGCGAACTTGAGAATCGAGAAACCAGTTGGCAGAGTCGTCCCTTGAAGCTCAATAACAGAAGCCGGAACGGTTGGTGTAACGCTAATCGTAGGTGGCGGATTAGGCGTAATGGAAGGTGATATAGGCTCAGGCGACATTGTGCTAGAGGCAGAAGGTGTTTCGGTTGGGGCAGGTTGGCACGCTGAAATTAAAAGCAAAGATGCCAGGAAAGCAAATCTATACATTGTTTTCATGGCATCAAATTATAGTGGCAATTAACTTTGTTGCTTTAGATAGTCGTCCAAATTAAGCCGTTTGAATAAACGCTCTCGCACATCATCGGGCACATTTTCTTCAACGGGAATCTGCACCAAGTCAATGGTGCGGCGGGTGGTGTTGAGCACGATGCGGCAGTTATCGCAGCCTTCGAGGTGTTTTTCGATCTCTTTGCACAATTCAGGCGGCAATTCGCCGTCGATATATTCAGATAAAGAGCCTAAAAGAGCCTGGCAATTCTGATGAGCATGGTCTGTCATTGAAGTTCCTTTCTGGGTGTCCGCTCTGCATAATAAGAGGAAAGTTGTTCACGTAAAGCCATGCGGGCACGCAATAAACGAGTTTTTACATTTACTTCGGTCAAATTCAGTATCTCAGCTGTTTCCTTGATTGAAAGATCTTCCACATCTCGTAGAATAAAAACCATTCGTAGCGATTCTGGGAGTTTCTTAACGGCATTTTCAATTGCGTTTTTACTTTCACCTGAGAGCAATTCTTTCTCGGGTAGCACGCTCCAATCTACAAAAGTTTCAGGCAAAGGCACATCGTCTGCGTCTTCGGACTGCATATCTTCAATGTTGATATTTGGCTTGCGCTTGCGAATGAGCATTAGAGCTTCATTTGCTGCAATACGATATAGCCAGGTCGAAAGACTCGAGCGACCTTCAAAATCTGCCAGATGCGTAAGAGCATTCAAGAATGTATTTTGAAGGATATCTTCTGCATCTTGCTCATTGCCCAGCATTTTCAGTCCGAGCCGATAGATCGGTGAGGAATATGTGTCTACCAGCCGGGCAAATTCTGCACGATCTCCCTTTCGAAGGGCATCAATTGAAAAAACGTTTGTTATGGATGTGTTCATTAGATGTAGTTTATCTCAAAAAGTTTCATGCAGAGTATACAGTAAAGACAAAAGCGCATGTAACTTTATTACGTCTTCTGCATCCAAAAAGTGACCCAAAACGATTGGAGACCCTATGGAAAAATTGTTAAATGAACAGGTTGTAGGGCAGTTAAAACAGGCATTTGCCGAGCTTTCTAACCCCGTACAATTACTTTTCTTTGGTTCAAAAGAAAGTTGTGATTATTGCGCCGAAACCCAGCAGCTTCTCACCGAGATTAGTGAGGTTGAGTCTCGCCTTCACCTTTCTATTCATGACTTGAACGAAGATGCTGCTCTTGCTGCTCAATACCGTGTGGACAAGGCTCCCGTGATCGTGATTGCCTCAAAGAACAGCGAGAAAACGATGGACCTCGGTGTGCAGTTTGCTGGCATCCCTGCTGGATACGAATTCAGCACCCTCATCAATGACATCTTGCTCGCCTCAAAAGGGACGACCGGGCTGGGTGCGGCAACCCGCGAGTTTTTGCAAACGCTGACAAAACCTCTGCATCTGCAAGTCTTCGTTACCCCTACCTGACCTCACTGTCCGCGAGCCGTGTTGCTCGCACACCAAATGGCTATGGAAAACCCAACCATGGTCCGAGCTGAGGCGATTGATGCCATGGAATTCCCAGAACTTTCAGACCAGTTCCATGTTCAGGGCGTCCCGCAAACTGTGATCGATTCCGGAAAAGGCATTGTGGTTGGAGCGTACGGCGAAGCTCAAATGGTAGCTGAGATCAAACGCGCCATGCAAAATTAAGAAGTTGCAATGAAAAAGAATAAGAGATATCAGAAGCAAAAACAGAACAGCCAAGTTATGTTTTCGGCGATTTTAGGTGGCGGGTTTGTATTGCTTGGTCTTGCATTATTTCTAGTTTTACAAAGGCCCAATTCAGCCTCTGCATCTGAAACTACAGTTCCAAACTCTGTAGTGCCGATGGCAGTGGAATTCCCTGTCCCAGAATTGGCTCTTGAAAATATTCAGAATGGCACTGAAGCTCTAGCAGATTATCAAGGACAGGTACTTCTGGTGAACAACTGGGCAACTTGGTGCCCACCTTGTAAAGCGGAAATGCCCTCACTTCAGAAATTCTATGAAGTGCATTCAGGCGAAGGGTTTATGATCGTTGCTATCAATGCTGGCGATGACCGTGCTCCGGTAGAGCAATTTGTAAATGAGTATGGGCTGACCTTCAATGTGTGGCTCGACCCAACTGGCGCAGCACTCAATGCATTCCGCAATGCGAATTTGCCAAACTCCTATGTTGTAGATCGCACTGGGGTTGTCCGTTATGCGTGGACGGGGGAGATCAGTTACAAGATGCTTGAAAAATATCTCACTCCGATTATTCAGAACTAGATCAAACCAAAACGCCCCATTTGGGGCGTTCTTTTATGTATGACAAGTATCCATGGAAGTGATGACCTCCTTCCATGACGGAAATGAGCTCTCTTTGGAATAATAAGGTTGACCATAACATTTTTAAAAGGGTAGCCTTATGTCTGTTCAGCCGTTGAGTGAAAGTACCGAAATGTACCTAAAAGCCATGGTGGAGTTGGGGAATCGCGATGTTGCCATTTCGCGTTTAGCAGAACGGCTGAGTGTGACTCATGTTTCTGTCAATGAAATGATGCGCCGCCTTGGAGAACAAGGTCTGGTGACCCACACACCCTATAAAGGGGTAACGCTGACGAAAAAGGGGAAAGAGGTAGCGGTTAATGTGATTCGTCGCCAAAGATTGTGGGAATGCTTTTTGTATGATCACCTGAAGATCGAATGGTCAAAAGTATATGAGTTTGCTTGTTCGCTAGAACATGCCACTGCACCCGAGGTGACCGAAGCCTTGGCGGGCTTTTTGAATCATCCATCCACATGCCCGCGTGGGAATCCCATTCCAGATGCGCATGGTGTGTTTTTGTCGTTAAAAGGACGCGTATTAAGCGAATTAAAGCCGGGCGAGGAGACTACTGTTTTGGCGGTAAATGCGACGGCTACAGAGGTCCTCAAGTATTTACAGGATAAAAACATTTTGCCGGGGCAAGAAATCAAGTTTATTGAAGCTGCACCATTTCAAGGTCCGCTAACGATATCGGTCAATGGAAAAGATGTTGCACTAGGCTTGTCTCTGGCAGAGTATGTGATTGTGAAATAACTACTGATTTGGAGTTTTCCCTATGTCTGACCCCATCCAACTACACTTATTGAAGCCCGGTCAATCTGCCACAATTACGCATGTGGGCGGCTCAAGTGCCTTGCGTCGTCGTTTTATTGAAATGGGCATTGTCCGCGGTGAGACGATCCTAATCGAGCGAAACGCTCCTTTAGGTGACCCCGTTGAATATTTCATCAAGGGCTATCATCTTGCGCTGCGAAAAGAAGAAGCCGCCAACATTGAGGTGGTGCTCAATGGCTGATCTGACCATTGCCCTTGCGGGGAACCCTAATGCAGGCAAAACTACTATTTTCAATGCATTGACAGGCTTGCACCAACACACCGGAAACTGGCCCGGAAAGACCGTTGAGAAAAAAGAAGGGGAGATTGAACATGAAGGCAAGGTTATTAATATCGTTGACTTACCGGGGACGTACAGCCTAACGGCTTATTCCCCTGAAGAGATCATTGCCCGTGACTATATTATCGAAGACCGACCCGATGTGGTTATCAACGTTGTTGATGCAACCAACTTGGAGCGCAATCTTTACCTCACGGTTCAGATACTTGAATTGGATGTGCCTGTGGTTTTAGCTCTCAATATGACTGATGATCTAAAAAAAGACGGGGCTCATATTGATGTGGATCAACTTTCGCAATTGCTGGGGAATGTCCCTGTGGTGCAAACGACAGCAAATAAAGCGAAGGGAATATCTGAATTGATCGAAAAAGCCATTCAGATGGCAAGGCAGAATTAAGCTTATGAATATCTCTCAATCTTTATTCAAATTAGATTACGGCAGCAAGATCGAACGTGAGATCGCGAAGCTACTTACCGCTTTTGAAGAAATGAAATTTGATACTGGGCGTTACCCAAAGCGTTGGTTGGCACTCAAGCTTCTTGAAGCCGATATGGAGATATTAGAGCGTGTTCAGTCCATGCCGGATGGCGAACGTGTGATCGCACTTGCCAAACAAGGTGCAGACCATGTTCAGTCTATGCTGGGAGATGATTTTGACCTTCTAACCGCCGACCGAAGATATGGCTTTATCAATGGTGTGGTGCGCCAGTCACTTCACCGCCCGCAATTAGATCGGATCACGCTCACAGACCGTATTGACGATGTTGTCACACATAAATGGTTTGGTTTGCCGGTCTTTTTTACTGTCATGTATGTGGTCTTTCGCCTTGTGATCGATGTTTCATCCCCATTCTTGGATTGGACAGATGCCGTTATCAACGGACCCATTGCACATGGGCTGCGATTTTTGCTTAACCTATTTCCGCTCCCAGTGTGGATACACTCACTGGTCATTGACGGAATCGTCGCCGGGGTTGGAGGTGTGCTTGTCTTCGTGCCGGGGTTGCTCATTTTGTATTTCTTTCTGGCTTTGCTTGAAGACTCGGGATATATGTCCCGTGCTGCTTTTGTGATGGACCGCTTCATGCGCATTGTTGGGTTGCATGGCAAGTCGTTCATTCCAATGATCCTCGGCTTTGGGTGTGCTGTTCCGGCGATCTACGCGACTCGTACCATTGCCAGCCGCCGAGACCGTGTTCTCACTGCATTGCTCGTACCGCTCATGTCTTGTTCAGCGCGGTTACCGGTGTATGTTGTCTTTGGGTTGGCATTCTTTGGCTCACATGCAGGGACAGTGATTTGGGCAATGTATGCCTTAGGGATTTTGATTGCCATGCTGGCAGGCATGGTTTTCACGCGTACCATTCTCAAGCCAGATGCAACATCTGCATTCGTTTTGGAATTACCGCCATATCGCCAACCTGCTATGAAGAGTGTGCTAATTCATATGTGGGAGAATACCCGCGAGTTTGTGCGTAAAGCAGGCACGATGATTTTGTTCACATCTATTGTGATGTGGTTTTTGCTGAACCTGCCGTGGGGTGTTACCGAACAGTGCGACTCATACTTTGGAAAAGTAAGCAACGCGATTGCACCAGTTTTTGCTCCACTTGGGTTTGGAAGTTGGGAAACCGGTGGCGCATTGGTTTCAGGTTTTATGGCGAAAGAGATTGTTGTGAGCACCATGAGCCAAATCTATTTGGGCGGCGAAGAATCTGCTGTTGTAGAGCCAAAGACATTTGGCGAAGAAGTTATCGGCATCGGAACTGGCTTCATAGATGCAACTCTCAGTTCAGGAAAGATCATGTTGAGCATTATCCCTGGCGTGAACTTGGTTGATGAAGAAGCTGATAGTGAAGATACTGCACTTAGCATTGCATTGCGAGAGCAATTTACTCCCCTGAGTGCAGTGGCATTGCTAATTTTCGTTTTACTTTATGTGCCTTGTGTTGCCACACTTGGTGCCATCAAGCATGAGTTTGGCACGTCTTGGGCGGTTACCTCTGCGGTGTATCAAACTGTGGTGGCGTGGTTGATGGCATTCATTGTTTATCAGGGCGGCTTGTTGTTTGGCTTAGGATAACATGATGCTTGCACAATTGATTACACTTCTTGAAAATAAAGAGAACGGCTTAAGTCTTTCCGAGATCAGCCGTGCTATGAATGCGCAGCCCTCCGCGGTTCTCTCAATGATTGATTTACTCGTCAAGAAGGGGAAGTTGATTGAGATCGGGCCCGATGGGAAATGTTGCACCACCTGCGGGTTGGAATCTGAATGTAACTTGCTTGCCGCCCGTGGAAAACGCTATGTTGTGGCGAATTGATGAGGAAATAACGGGCATCGCCTCTTTCTTGTCCATGCCTGCTCTGGCTTGAGAAACTAAATACTACACTGTCGATTGATTCTGGCAAACCTTGTGGCATGAAATTGTACTTTTTCCGAAACGAAATTTTCTCCTCCACTGGGTATAATCGCTTTAATAATTCGATTAGTGGATTTGGAGCACGCCATGTTTAGCTCAGATGACAAGGAGTATTTAGTGACTTTGTTTGAATATGCACCTGTCGCACTTTGGGAACAGGATTTTAGCTATATAAAAAAACTATTCGACGATTTGCGTGCCCGAGGGGTAAAGTTACTGGATGCACATTTAGTAATGCACCCCGAATTTATTGATCAGTGTATGGGGAAAATCAGCGTACTGGATGTGAACCTTCAAACGGTTGCCATGTTGAAGGGCAATACCAAAGAACATTTACTAGCTAATTTAGACAAAGTATTTCGAGACGGAATGCGCCATCATTTCCGTGATGAGTTGCGCGCGCTTTGGAATGGGGATGTCAAGTGGTCTGGTGAAGGGGTCAACTATACCTTGGAAGGCGAGCCGATAGATATTATCTTGAACTGGCGAATCTTGCCGGAGTACGAAAAAAACTGGGAACGAGTGTTGGTCACCACTGAAGATATTACTGCTCGTAAACGAGCCGAACGACGGCTTCACACCTTATTTGAGGCTTCTCCCATTTCGTTGTGGGAGGAAGATTATAGCGCGATCAAAAAATATTTTGACACTCTCCATGCCGAAGGTGTGACGAATCTGCAAACTTACTTGGAAGAACACCCTGAAGCGGTTTCTTATTGTGTCAGCCTTATCACTGTATTGGATGTGAATCAAAAGACCCTGGAGTTATTTGGTGCAGAATCGAAAGAACATCTGATTGCAAACTTGCCCCGAATTTTTCGCGACGAAATGGAAAGTCATTTTGCAAAGGAGTTGATCGACCTTTGGAATGGTGTCTTTTCGTATGAGCGCGAAGGGGTCAATTATTCATTAAGCGGCGAGCCGATCAATATTCTTTTGAATTTTAAGATCATGCCTGGGTATGAAAATGATTTTGGCTGGGCGTTGGTTTCCATTCAAGACATCACTGCGCGTAAGAAAGCAGAAGATTATCTCCATTACTTGGGTACACATGATGTAATGACCGGGCTTTTCAACCGTGCTTATTTTGAAGAAACGATCCAGAAATTGGAATACAACCGAAAAGACCCCGTCAGCGTTATTATTTTGGATTTGAATTATCTCAAACGAACCAACGATACTTTAGGACATCAGGCTGGTGATAAATTGATTCGTCGTGTGGCTGAGGTAATGACAACAGCGTTCAACAACGGTCAGATCGCAGCCAGAATTGGTGGCGATGAATTTGCGGTCATTCTGCCGCGTACAGAAGAAAATGAGACTGCGGATTTGATTAAGCAAATCCATGCTCTGGTGGAAATTAATAACAAATATTACCGTGAACCAGTTTTAAGTATTTCTATCGGATTTGCAACAAGCCAACCGGGAATGAGCTTGGAACGGGTTATCCAACTTGCAGATGATGCGATGTATAAAAGTAAAGCAGAATATCATCGCCGTAGAAAAGATGATTGAAAACAAAAGAGCCAGATAAAGTATCTGGCTCTTTTGTTTTACCCTCTGCTCAATAGAGCATAAATTCCGAATGCAATGATGATTACCCCTGAAATACGATTGATCCATCCCATATGGACTTGGGTCAATCGTTCTCGTAGAACGCCAACAATGAAAGTGAGGGTAAGCCACCAGGCAGCAGACCCAGCAAATACACCTGCCACCATAACCAATGGTGAACCGGTTGTTTTCCCGAGCATTGTCCCGGCAAAGATGGCGGCGAACGAGAGAATGGTCATCGGGTTTGTGATTGTCAATAAGAATGTAGATGTATACATACTTAGTAGATTTCCCTGAGCGGCTTGAGCAGGTTTATCCGAGGGCTTTTCTAGGAAGGTCTTGATACCCAGATAAAGTAAAAATAACCCGCCAACGATACGGAACCAAAAAGCATTTTCTACTAATAGCCCGGTAATGGCTGTTAGCCCAAAGGCGGCAATTGCACCGTAGACCATGTCTGCACTAGCGGCGCCCATCCCAGAAACGAACCCAGCTAGTCGTCCGTTTGCCAGTGTTCGGCGGATGCATAATACGCCGATCGGTCCGACCGGGGCGGCAATGGAAATTCCGATAATAAAAGCACGAAGAAAAAGCAACATAAATTCACCTACAAGTGACGCGATATGCGTCTAAATCTAAATTTTTGTGTAAGGCATTGAAATTCATTCGATTTGCCTGCGCACAGAACTCTTGTGGAGAAAATTCGTACTCAATTAAAAAGACAGGTTTACCAGCTTCAACAAAAGGTAAAAGTAGGTCGCATTCATTTAACGAAAAACATTCTTCATAAATGACCCAATCAAAAACGGAGACTAGGTCCTTTATCTGGTTTAGGTCATTCTTTAATCCAACAGCCAAACCGCGCTGATGAGCTTCACTAGCAAGAAAGGTGTTAAATGCGATTTGGTCATTATATGTTATTGGAAAGCCAGTATTATTCTCGTATCCATCAACATTATCTGGGTCAACGCCATTACACCCTTTGCTAACAGCCGTATCCAACCTGCTTTCTACGACTGTACGCAGTACATCGATTCTGCGTATATCTAACCATGTTTCTCCAGCCCAACCCTTCATAGGATACCCTAATACCATGGGTGGGTAGTCCTTAGCGTCCGGTCTCCAATTTTCGTAAGAGCCAGCACTAAAGTAGCACATTACGAAAATTCCACGGTCTTTTAATTTAGAAATAGATTCTTTGGGCGTGTCAAAGAGGTCAATGTTGTACACATCTACTTGAAGTGAAAGGTCTATTTCACCAGAGTATTGAATTTGCCATGAAGACTCTGTATTAAGATTTTTTAAAGCAGTGTTTGGTATATCCGTTGATGGGGTGGCTATAAATAGCTTGGTATCTGAATTGGTTGTACATGAGATAAAAAATAACGTTGCAATGACGGGTATCCAAATATTTTTTCGCATTTGAACATCCTTTTGAAATAAAAAAACAGCCATCAAGTTTGATGGCTGTTTTGAGGCGTATTTTACGCACTTGCTTTTCGCCCGAACCAGGTTGTCCATTCGCGGTTTTCCCAAACCACAAGAATGGGAGCCGCATTGAAAATGGACGAGTAGGTACCGCTTAAGATACCCACTAACAAGATGATTGTGAAATGTCGAATGCTATCGCCGCCAAAGAGTGAAAGGGCAAAAAGCGTGAACATAACGGTCAATTGGGTGGTCAAAGAGCGATCCAAGGTTTGGATGATGGAGTGATTGATCATGGATTCATAACCAATTTTGCGTCCAAGGTTGGAATTTTCACGCACTCTATCGAACACTACAATCGTATCATGAACTGAAAAACCGATCACAGTAAGAAGTGCGGTGAGGAAAAGCGCATCTGCTTCCCAGCCGAGGAAATAACCCAAAATAGCTTCGGTGCCAAGCACAACAAATACGTCATGTAACATGGCGATAATTGCCGCTGTGCCATACCGGTAGGCATGCTCCACACTTCGGAATGCCCACCAGATATAAATGAGGATCGCAGCCGCCGCCATAAAGATGGCAATACCTGCTGCTCGTGTCACTTCAGCACCGACAGAGGCGCTCACAGAAGTGAAATTCAGCACAGTAATTTTGGATCCAAAACGAGATTCCATTTCAGCAACAAGTTTGCCTTTGGTTTCATCGGTCATGGTCTTTGAGCGAATCGAATAGGCATCTTCACCGAGGGGTTGAATAACAGGGTCTTTGAAGCTTTCTTCTTCTGTAGAGAACTCGGCATACAATGCAGCAATATCAGAAGAGGATGGGCGGGTGCCTTCAAATTGAATCTCTAATAAGGAGCCGCCTCGGAAATCAATTCCGAGAACTAAAGGACCTTGTTTCGTGTTTGCCCAATTTAGTCCCATGAAGACCAACCCTGGGATAATCACAAGCAGGGAGATCAGAAAGTATAGATAGCGATTCTTGATTATGTTCATGGTATTGTCCTAAAGCCCAAACCAGCTGGGGTGTTCGGTATTCTTAACATTGTCTAGAATGGCATGCAGGAAGGTACGTGTTACAGTGATGGCAGTGAAAAGGCTGACGAGCACACCGATTGCCAGCGTAACCGCAAAACCTTTAACCATGCTTGCACCAAAGGTGCTGCCGAAAATGAACAAGATAACACATGTGATGAGTGTCGATGTGTTTGAATCTCGAATGGAAGACCAGGCACGGCTCCAGGCAAGATCGATGGCGTGGCGCAAGTTACGTCCGGCGCGTAATTCTTCTTTGAGGCGCTCAAAGATGAGCACATTGGCATCTACTGCCATACCCACAGAAAGAATAAAACCAGCGATACCGGGCAGGGTCAAAACCACAGGAATCAATTTGAAAAGCATCAAAGAGAAAATTGCATAACAGATCAATGCAAGGTCTGCAATGACACCAGGAAGGCGATAGTAAAAGCCCATGAAGAGGATAACAACACTCAAACCAATGAGACCTGCCAACACACTCTTGCGTACGCTTTCTTCGCCGAGAGTAGGACCAACGGTGCGGCTTTCAACAACCTTGATTGGAATAGGCAAGGCGCCAGAACGAAGCTGAATGGCGAGAGTCTGAGCAGATTCTGAGGTGAAGTTCCCAGAAATAACGCCTTGTCCGCTCGTGATGGGCTGGCGAATAACAGGGGTGGAGATTACAACTTTATCCAACACGATTGCAAGATATTGATTGGTATGGGTTGTAGTGTATTCACCAAAAATGCTGGTTGCGTCAGACTTTAAAGTGAAGGAGATCTCGTATTCACCAGTCTGGCTGCGCACGACGCTTGCCGTATCCAGTCCAGTACCCGTCATCACGGTGTGATAAACCACAGGTGTTGTGCCATCTGGGGCAGGGGTAGCAACAGCCGTTGTGTCGCCAGCTGCGAAGTCAGTTTGAATAGTGGTGCCTTCAGCCACAGGGGTTGTGCCCATATCCACAAACTCAAGCAAAGCCGTTTGTTTTAAGGCGCTAACCACTTCTTCAGGGTTGGTTACACCCGGAAATTCAGCCACGATACGGCGGTCGCCAGCGGTCTGCATCACGATTTCGCTTACACCAAGGGCGTTCGCGCGGTTTTGCAGAATGTTCTTGGCATTTTCCATATCTGCGCTGCTTACAGCGGCATCTGCAGGAACATCTGCTTCAAGAAGCGCTTGCAAGCCACCACGCAAGTCGAGACCAAGTTTAATGTCAACATCTCTTTCAACTACAGGGGTGTTGTCGTTAAAGGGATTGATAAGTGTGATTTTTTTGCTGAAATCCACCCAAAGGGAGAAAGCCAGCAGAAAGAGGATCACAATCAGCCATGTATTCTTATTACGCATGTGTTTACTCCATCCACGAAAATGCCAGCCTTTGGCTGGCGCGGACGACATTATACTCTGGTTGAATGATTTTTTGGAGGAAGAAGAGCCCGCTTCTGGCGTGGGAAAGGCTTGGTCTGTGAACCCAAACAGGGGTCACGCCTGAAACGGGGCAAGGCTTGGGGTTAGAGATGCTTCTTTAGGAAAGCTAAGGCTTGGGTGAGGACGCTGGTTTCGTCCAGTGTGTTTGTGTTAATAATAATATGAGCATGTTCGTAGGCATGGGAAAGGCGGCGAAGTTGTTCTTCGTGGTCGGCAACTACCCAATTGAGTTTTCGGCGCTGGGTGGAGTTTTCAAAAGAGCATTCTAAAAAGATGAGGATATCGGGTTTGGTGATAATCTGCCACATCTGTTTAACATAGGAATGCTCTTGCGCAATATGCCGACAGCGATAGCCATGTTCCTCCAGCCCACGAATTAATGTGGATTTGCCCGAGCCGCACGGACCCACAACACCGATCAAGGGAGAACTACTAGGGTCACTGTCCATTATCGTGGAAAATTTTGATCAGCTGTTCCGGTCCACCGAGGATGGCGATAACATCTCCCGGGCGAATTTCGGTTTTATCGGTGGGGTGCATTTCGGAGTGCCCATTTTTGCGATGAAGGACAATACTAAGATGATAGTTATCTTCGATAAAGCCGATGGTTTTATCGACAAATGGGGCATTCTTTGAAATAGTTAAGCGGGCAAGGCTGAGCAGTTGACCTTCAACTGAGATCGGGTTGGTCACATCCACACCTGCAGCAGCAGAGGCAAAGACAGGAGCCGCCATTTCTGTAGCACTGAGAGCGATAAATGAAAATTGCTCTTGAAGGGCATGTGCGAAGTCATCATCAAATATACGGATCACTACCTGAATCTTCGAGTTAAGTGAGCGGGCTTTGAGCGCGATCTGTAAATTCATTGAGTCATTCTGGCTTGCCATAATGATAGTCCGCGCCTTTTTGATATTCGCAGCTTCCAACACGGCTGGGCGGGTGCCATCATCATGGATAACCGGGATGCCCATATTCTTAATGACGTTAACTGTATCGGCATCAGCATTAAATTCGATGACGACCAAAGGTTCACCCATTTCGTGTAGTTTTAGAGCGACGCGATAACCAAGGTGCCCTAAACCAACGAGGATGATGTGGTCTTGCATAGTAGATGCGACTGCCATTTCCCATTCCTTGTTGCGTGATTTTCTATTGAAGAGCAAACTTCCAAAATCTGCCAGCCCTTGCGCAAGGACACTTAAGCCAATGACTGGCATGACGAAGTGAAAAATTTGAAGGAGGATGTGATGCGGAAACTCGCGGTTGGCAGGTTGTAAAAATGTGGCGATCAGAACAATATAGATGGACTCAGCGAGGCTGTATACAGGTTCGTTCAGACGCTGTGATAAATAGTGATATAGCGTTCCACCGCCAACTACGGCAAAAGTGAACCAAAATAAAGGGGCGCGAAATTCACGCAAGAGGATCGTGGTATCACGTATTCCAGCCTGAATGTGACGCCAGCGATGTTTATCGATAAAAGAATTTTTTTTATGCATTGATGGGCAGGCGCACTGCCATGCGGCGGACGTCGTCTCCTGTTCGTGGAGAAACACGCAGAACGAGCACACTGATGTCATCTGCTGGGCGCTTATCGTCCAGACGGACAGCTTCAGCCAGCAGAGTATCTGCCAGTTGTTGAGGGGAGGGGTCTTGATCTTCTAGCATGGAGCGGAGGGTATGGCGTACATCTAATGGGGTGCCACGCCTTTCACCGGCATGGCTAATGCCATCTGAAAAGATGATGATCGTGAGCTCTGGTTCAATGCTGAGTTCAGTAATGATCGGGCGGACGTTGCGGGACGTGCCAAGGGAGATGCTTTCTTCGGTGTGCGCTTCAATTTCCTCGCCTCTACATACGTACATGGGCGCCGGGTTGTTGCGGGCGAGCACGATGGTCTTGCTGTGCAGGTCTACGGAGGCGATATTGAGAGTGCAGGTCACTTTGCCGGCTCGCTCGGTGAAAAGCGCATCTGAGGCGGCTCGAGCGGCGGCGCCATCGCGCACCCCTTCGGCGATTAGGCTAATCACTTTGCGCACCACCATCATGGATACGGCTTTTGCCCCGCGTCCGCTGGTTTGTCCGTCGGCTAATACGACAGAGAGCCCGCCGGTTGGGCGTTCAATAACTTCGAGCGTGTCCCCGCTTTCGGAAACCGCATATTTATTGATTTTTGCTACTGCGATTTGGATTTCCATATAGAGGATTTTACATCGAATTCGCCTTGACGTCACTGCTTCCCCCATATATAATCAGCGGGCTTCGTAATAAAACCAATCCAGACGGGCGTGCGCCCGTCTGATGTATGTATAAAGGAGAACGTTTCATGACCCCACATCCAAAGCGCAAACATTCAAAGGGACGCCGGGATCGCCGCCGCTCGCAGGATGCCTTGAGCGCCGCCAACCTCGTTACCTGCTCCAACTGCGGGAATAAGCGCCTGCCGCATGTCGTTTGCCCGAACTGCGGATATTTCAAAGGACGCGAAGTTGTTCAGGTTAAGAAAGAAAAGAAATCAGCTGAATAATCGCAACGGGTCGTGAAACTCACGACCCGTTTGTGTTTAAGTATCTATGATTTTTTTATTCCATTAGTCGATATCCAAACACTCGGGAGCTGGGGGAGCGTCATTCCCAAATCGTTCAGAGACCCATGTAATGGTACTTAATAATTTTGAATTCAGTTGTTTGCCAACATACTGACGATGCTCTGCTTCACTTAGAGGGCGGTTCACAATGCTGCAAGCCACCTCATACCAGTAGGCTTTGTCCAAGTTCCATTTGATCAATTGCCCGCCTTGGCTGGATGAGATCATCACTGTGTCAGATAAGAAAACAACATTGTACACAGCCGTCTGACTGCCCGTGAGCGGTGAGCCAATCATTTGAGGCTGGCAGGTATCTTTGTCCCATTCTTTTGCACAGCGTTTTGCATCAAATTGCCAGAGCAAGACGGTGTTATTGTTCGTTGCGCTGGCGAGCCAATCTCCGCTTGGGCGGAAAGCGACAGCTTCCATGCTTTCTTGTAAGCCTAGCACAGGCGGTGTGTGTTCGCCGCTTGCTACATTCCAAATTAATAACGTTTTGTCGTCGCTGGTGGAAGCGAGAAACTCAGGATAATTGGGGTTGGATGCAATTAAATTTATGGCAGAGCCATGCCCGGTCAGTTGTTGCGGGGCTGGAATGTTTGCAGTGTCGGTCAGGTTGTAAGAAAAAATATTGAATGGGAAACCAGCTACATACAAGGAGGAGCCGGTCGGACTGAAAGCGAGCGTATAGACCCCTGCCTCGTGTTGCAATGGCTCCATGATTAATTTGTGTGTCGTTGTATCCCATATTTTTACGGTTTGATCGAAACTGGCAGATGCGAGCCAACGATTATCTGGGCTGAATGCCAGCGCCCAGACCTCCTGATCGTGGGCATTTTCAACGCTCCATAATTCTTTGCCGGTTGCCGCATCCCAAACGCGGATGGTGTTATCTGAATAGCCAGACGATGCCAGCCATTTGCTGTCATTACTATATGCTAAGGCTAACACGCCGCCTTCATTTGGGATTTTTTGTTCATTACTTAGGGTGTTCCCATCAAAATCCCAAACATGGATTCCACCGAATGTATCGCCAGCAGCAAAATGTTTTTTATCTGGAGAGACTACTAATGCCCAGGCATCTCCTTCTAACTTTTTGAACGGAACCCCTAGTTGACTTGCCTGTCTTACATTCCATAGGATCAGAGTTTTATCCGAGCTTCCCGTAGCAAGATGAATACCATCTGGGCTATAGGCTGCCGCCCAAATAGAATTGGAGTGACCTGTTAGAGACTCTGTAAGTTCAAGTTTCCAGGTTTTATCTTCATTCTGACTGGGTTCCCAAATACGAACGGTATTATCCCAGCTCACAGAAGCGATGGTTCCTGTTTTAGAGTTGAAGGTGACAGAGGTGACGGTATTGATATGACCACCTTCGGTACCGACTGCAGATCGAGCTAACAGGGCGCCGGTATCTGGATTCCAGAGCCAGACGCGATGATCGGAACTTCCTGAAGCAAGCAAACTTCCATTTGCATTGAATGCCAATCCGCGGATATCCGTCTCACCATCTCCATTTACTTTACAAATCTCCTCATTGTTGGTTTCGGGGTCGCCGAAACTACAAGCTTGAAATTTAAATTCTTTTGTCTTTAGCTCCCAGACCGTTATATTCCCATCTTCACTGCCGGCCGCCACCATGTCGTTTGTTGGTGAGACGGCAAGGCTGAGAATGCGCACGGTTTCATCGGCGGTTGAGATTTGCAGTGTAAGGGCTTCGTTCTTTTTGCCTGTGGACGAGTCCCAAAACGTGATTTGTTGTCCAGAAGCAATGGCAATGTATTCTTTTCCGTTCATGGTAACAAACTTCAAAGAACGTGCTTTGTTGTCGATCTCAAACTCTTTGACAGTTTCACAGCAGGACTGTGTATCCCAAATAAAGATTTTTTTCTCATCGCCTGCTGCGGCAAGGTGTTTACTATCAGGGCTGAAAGCAAGACCCAGAATACGTTGTGTACCACCTATAAACTGTTGATCTGCAATTGGGTTTTCTTTAGAAGCCAAATCCCAAACCGTGACAACTCCTTGGTCGTTGATTGCGTTCCCTGTTGCTGCAACCCATCTACCATTGGAACTGAATGCCACTTCACGAATCTCGCCTGCATGTGCTCGCAGATAAGTATCCAACTGTGGCACGCTATTGATGCTAGAGACCAAACTTCCCAAACTTGCCGGGTCTGCATCCCCAAGCGTATCACCTATATAATTTGACTCAAGACTCAGTAATAAAGAAAGGTCTGGCTGCGTATCGACCAAAGTAATGGATTGAGCAGCCAACTGGCTAGCCAACGCCTGCTGACTTTTGCGCACCGCCTCCACTCCGCCGACAATGGCGGCAATTGCTAATAAAATCGAAACAACTAATGCTGCGCTGACGCCAATCAAGGTATTGCGCTGACGCCGGGTTGCATCTTGGCGGCTGGTAAAGATGTATTCACTTTGAACGGGCGTAGGGTGTGGCTGTTTATTGTCAGAACTTTTTGAAAGCCATAACTCTGCCCCTTGTAACTCACTTCCGCGTAAGAGATAACTGCCATCCTGTTTTTTTGAGTGCCACTCATTGGCACGTTTTAATAGGACTGTATGCTGTTTAACCCAATCTAGATCGGTATTGATCGCCGCCATTAACTTTTGCATGGCAGTATTGAAATCATCGGTTTCGCGGAAGAATATCCAGTTTAATGAAGCCAATGCCGCGGGAGAACTTTGTGGGTCAATGTTTTGATGAATGATGGGGAATAGCCGCTTGTTATATTCGACGGCAATCTCTAATTCTTTGCGACATTCGTTTGAGAGCACCCAATCAGGGCTGAGAATGAAGACTACAGCATTACAAGCTTCAATGCCTTTTCGAATCTCTTCCTCCCATTTTGAAGAAGGTGGAATATTATTCCAATCGATCCAGATTTTGTCTGCGGGATAATTCTGTTCTGCAAGTCCTTGAATAAATTGCTCGGTAAAGCCTTTGTTGCGGCGACAATATGAAACAAAAATTTCTGTCATGATCTGGCTCCTTGGTCGCATGATCTGAGGACACTTTTGTCCACAAAACCTGCTTTTGGCTTCAGTAAAATTGCAATGATTTTGGAATTTTACTCCCGCCTTTGCGTGACCATATTTGCAATTTTGTGTTTAATAGCCATGCCTAACAATGCTGTAAATAGCTGAAATATATTGATTTTTAGCCAAATGGAGATGCAATGAAATTAAATTTAAACACCACTGCCTTTGTTTTCCCCGGACAAGGCTCTCAAACGGTAGGGATGGGAAAGCCCCTCGCTGAAGAACAATCAATAGCCAAAGAGGTCTTTGCCGAAGCGGATTCGATCCTTGGCTTTGCGCTTTCAGACCTGATGTGGAACGGACCTGACATTGAACTAAACGATACAGTCAATACGCAACCTGCATTGTTTATTCACTCCATTGCTTCCTTTCGGACGTTCGCCCGCCTCTACCCGGACCTCGTGCCTGCTGCACTTGCCGGGCATTCTCTTGGCGAATTATCTGCGCTGACCGCCTCTGGCGCCTTATCTTTTGAAGACGGCTTACGCCTGGTTCGCAAGCGCGGTGAATTGATGAAGCGTGCCGGTGAACTGGCTCCGGGTAGCATGGCTGCCATTCTCGGCGTGGACATTCCCACACTTGATAAAGTTTGTGCCGAAGCTAGTGTTATAGGAGAATTGGTGCAGGTAGCCAACGATAACTGCCCTGGGCAGGTGGTAATCTCTGGTGCCAAAGCTGCGGTGGAACGTGCCATGGCAGGCGCAAAAGCAGCAGGCGCTAAACGCGCTTTGCCCTTAGCGGTTTCCATTGCAGCACATTCCCCGTTGATGGCATCCATTCACGATGAGTGGAATCAAGCCGTGGATGAAGCTAGTATGCATCATCCGAAGACGCCAGTAATTGGAAACGTCCACGCATCTGTGCTCAAAACTGCCGAAGAAGCCCGAGCCGACATCAAAGCGCAAATGCAGTCCCGCGTAAAATGGACCGACAGCATAAAAACTATGAGTAGCATGGGCGTGACAGCTTTTGTTGAAGTAGGAACCGGTTCTGTGTTGGGCGGTCTGGTCAAGCGCATCACTGGCGACGCTGTTAGCTACCCGCTTGGTACCCCACAAGATTTTGCTGCGCTGGAATAAACTATTTTATTTATAAGTCACAGCCATCTAAGTGACGGTCGCTTTCCGGTACAATACAAGCGACCGTCACTTTTGATTCAGGACCACACCATGAATAAAAAACTAGCCATTCTCCTGATTTTCGTCTTCTTTACTGCTTGCGCCCCTTTAGACCTTGAAACCCCATATACACCAGTTACACAAATTCCTTTTTATGCCAGTGATACCCCTGCGCCTTTTATTGTCCCAGTCACTGAGACGCCCCAGATTATTTTCCCCGCCACTGAGACAGCGACCCTTGAGCAGCCTGTTTTTGTGACCGATACGCCTTTCCCAGTTGCCAAATGGTGGGAGGTCTATTTCACAGAACCCCTGACCATCAACGACCCGAATAACCCTGCTGGCTCTATCGAAGAAAAACTAATCAACTTTATCAATGCGGCTCAAGTAAGCATTCACATTGCTTCGTTTGAATTCAACTTGCCGCGTGTAGCAGATGCATTGATCGCTGCCAAAGCTCGCGGTGTGGACGTGCGCTGGGTGACCGACGATGAGAACGGCTTGGAAATAGATGGCAATGCGAATCGGGGGCAGTTCACTCGTTTGATGGCAAGCGGGGTCGAAGTCAAGGATGATGCGGGACGTACGGCTTTGATGCACAACAAATTCTGGCTGTTCGACCGTCAGGTCACATGGACAGGCTCCACCAACATCACCGTCAATGGGATTTATAAGCAAAACAATAATGTGATCGTGATCCATTCGCCGGAGGTGACGGAGATTTACGAGCGCGAATGGGAAGAATTGTGGACGGCACAACTGGGTCCGCGAGCGCCTTCGACCAAGAATAATCAATGGGCGATTTTGGATGGTACGCCACTTCAGATCCTTTTCTCAGCCGAAGATGATGCCGTGGATAATATCGTTGCCATTCTCAATGATGCACAAGTGAGCATTCGTTTTCTTGCCTTTAGTTTTACCGATTACCCCATGGCACAAGCCATGATCGCACGTGCCCAAGCGGGGGTGGATGTGCAGGGCATCTTTGAAACCTTTGGCAGCAATAGCACACGGGCAGAGCTAAAGACTCTTTGGTGTGCAGGCTTACCCGTGCGGCAGGACGGGAACAGCAGTTTTCTGCATGATAAGGTCATCATTATTGATAACAGCATTGTGGTGACCGGGTCGCTTAATTTTTCGTCGAGCGCTGATGAGGAGAACGAAGAGAATGTGGTGATTCTCGATAACCCCGAGATTGCCGCTTTATATTTGCAAGAGTATCAAAAGCTTTGGGATCAAGCAACGAGCGTTCCAACAGGCGCGTTTACTTGTGAGTAGAGAGCAAAAACAAAAAGAGGCTGTCACCTAATAAGTGACAGCCTCTTTTGATTAACTTACTTATACATCGTCGCGGCTACAGGCTTGGCAAGCGACCCGCTCTTGGCATTGCGCATGGCACGCTCAAAGGCACGTCGTTCCGCTTTCTGCGCATCGATGTGGCGCTGAACATGCGGAGAAAAGAAACCTGCATAGCGTTTCTGAAGTTCCGGTCTCTGCCAGTCGTTGCCGCCTACGCGCCCGCGGCAATTGGGCGCACCGCACAAGCAGTCGAACTCATCGTAAGGCATGGTATCGCACATGGCATAATCGAAACAAACTTCCTCGCCGATTTGGATGTCTCGCATAGCAACGAGTCCAATCTGGCCCGAAAGACCTGCGTTCGGGTTGCACGAGTGATTGACATAATCTCCCTCACCAATGGGGCGCGGCACCAGGAAATGACGATCTTCAACCTGGAGGCATAACATGCGCTCACGTTCGGGTAGGTGGATAAAGGTCTCCCATTCATACACAACGCCGCCGAAAACAGCAATTAACTCGCCCTTCTTAATGGGTTCGAGAGCGAAAATGCTGTTCCCGCTTTTATCGGCTTTCAGGCGACCTTCCAACTTAGAAGACAGATAGGAACTTGGTTGCTTGGACATTCATAAAATCACCTTTCGTTTCTGAGATTAAAGATTAACAGCGCCTCCCGCGGTGGACGAGCCGCGAAAAACGCCATTGATGATTGAATGATACATCAAATAGTCTGCATGTAAAGGTTTTTAACTGTTCAGATTATGTCGATTCTGTTAATGAATCGGTATTGCAGCTTCCTTTGCAATACAAAATCGATACTTGATGAACTTGCTGGATGCAAAAATGTTATAGCGGATTCAAAACCGATTCACGTTTCATTCCCCGCTCTTGCTTGATTCTACCCATTCCACTCTTCTTTCCCCGAAAATGTTTCTTCTCACTCGATCCAATTCGCACCCCAATCAGGTTCTGGGTCATTCGTGAGTTGACGTAAACCCGAGCCGTCCGCTTCCATGATGTAAAGATCGGCTTGGTCGCCATTGCGCAGTGAATTAAAGACAATGTAGCGCCCATCGGGTGAATAAGATGCACCTGCGTTGTTGCCGCCGTCAGTCAATTGTGCAAAGGCTCCCGTGGCAACATCAATCTTGAAAATATCTTTATCTCCAAAGGGACCCGCATATACTAATAACGAATTGCCATCTGGAGACCAGTCTACGCTGCCGCCGATGCCTTGTAAGCCTTGCGAGATCTTTAGATGGTTTCTTCCGTTTGTATCCATGGTGAAGATGTCATACTCTTGCGGCGTGCCAGTGTTCATGGCGTAGGCAATCTTTTCGCCATTAGGTGACCACGATACGGAGACGATATCCCCTGCGCCTGTATACACCGGGCGCGGATTCAACCCATCTGCATTGACCATCCAAATGGCGGTCGGTCCATCCCCGACACGGTTGGCAAATACAATCGCGCGCCCATCGGGCGAGAAATCTGGCGAAATGACATTGCCCACATTGACGGTTAACTGAAAGACTTCCCGCTCTGTGAAGTTCAAGACAAAAAAGTCAAAATTGGGTCCGGCACGGTTGGATGCAAAAAGGACTGAACTGCTATCTGGTGTGAAGGCAGGGTAATAATTGCTGGCTTCCATGTCTGTGAGTTGAGCCAGGTCACTGCCATCACTGTTGATCATACAGAGTTGGTTGTATTCGCCGCGAGTACAGGTGAATACGATCCGCCCGCCGTTGGTCAATGTAGGGCGCGGTGTGATCGTGGAGGTAGGCGGCGGGGTATAGTTCACCGCAATGGAGGTGTATACGAGAGGGGTGGGGAGAACTGTCTCAGCGGCGGGGCGAATGAAGAAGAACAGTGAGATGAACCCCGCAAGGATGATGAAGAGCAACACCGGAACTAAGCCAAGCCTGCGCACAGGCTTTGGCTTCGGACCTGAGATCGCGGCGAGGCGTTCTTCGAGTGGAATCGCATCTGCGCTGACGGAGGTGGGCTTGGCTGGCGGAAGAAATGTCCACGTGTTGAGCGTGGCTGATATAACGGGAGCAAATTCGGGCGTGGCGTGAAGCGGAACTTTATCCAATGAGGTTTGGGCAGCCAGCGCAAGCGAAGAGACTAATTCGGTCGTTGTCTTGAGGCGTTCATCGGGGTTTTTGCGCAATGCCCAAAGGATCATGCGTGAAAAGTTATCGGGTAGGTCGCGGTTGAAGGAGGCAGGCGCCGGTGGGGTGAGGTCGAGATGCGTTTTGCGGATGGCATCGCTGGTTTTAGGCGCGGCTTTGCCGTTGATCCAGAAGGCGGTCGTCAACTCGTACAAGATAACGGCAAGTGAATAGATATCGGCGGCAGTGGAGAGCTTTTCTTCGCGCAGTTGTTCTGGTGATTTATAGAATGCCTGATATTTACTGAACTTGGTTTGAGCTTTGGTGTTGACCGGTTTTGCGCCGGCAAGCCCGCAGACAATTACCTCGCCGCGTTTGTTGATGCGAATCAACTCTGGCGCAAGATGGAGATGCAGTAGATTTTGTTTGTGAAGCGCTTCAAGCCCGGCGCAGACCGATTTTGCAATAAATAAAATTTCGTTTGCCCCAAGCCTGCCTTTGCCGCGCAGGTCTTTCAGAGAAGGTCCGTCTACCCACTCTTCAAGTAAAAACGCTTGATCGGGAGTCTTGTGCAGCCCGAGGTGTTTATTGAGGTTGGGATGGTGCAGGTTTTGCAAGCGAACTGTATTGACTTCAAGTTCTTTGAGCGTTTCTGGGTCGCTGGCAATGGACTTGGAAAGAATCGTAAGCGCAACGGATTTTCCGTTGCGCTCGTCGATGGCATGATAGAGATCGCCAAATGGGGTTAAGGTGATGAATTCTTCGATCCGATATTGGTTAAGTAAAGTTTTGATCGTAACGGAAGAGGAAGACATTGAGTGCTTTGCACCCTTTTATAGGGTTAGAGTGCCCACGCCAACATCATACCGAAGATGGCGATGACCAAGCCGATGTGTAAAAATAAATTTGTGGTCACGATGAAGGACCCAGGGAGGATGAATTGCAGGATCAAGTTTAGAATGATCAAAAGAATCCCAATAATGGGCAACAGACCTTTACGGTGGGCGAGATAGTTTGAAAGATCATCGAGCAATTTAGAGATCATACTTCTTCCTCCAGATCGGCTTCTTCTAAAGTATTCAGGGTACTGATATTGGGCTTTATCTTCCATGGGGCGAATTGTGCTAAAAGCCTGCCCGGGATGCTGCCATGAATGACCACGCCGCCGCGTTCGTGTTCAACGCGTTCTACTTGACCTAGCTCGTGGAATAGAGAAATAAGAGACCCTTCTTTATACGGTAGCCGTACACCGATCTGCTCAAAGGCTTCGAATAATTCTTCCTGCACCAACATGAGCAGGTTATCTATGCCGGTGCCTTTTAGGGCTGAGATGGCAACCGATTTAGGGAAGTTCTCTAACACACGTTCAGCATTTTCAGGGTCTTTCAACTGATCCATTTTATTCAATGCGGTGATCATTGGAATGTGATCGGCATCGATCTCTTTCAAGGTTTCTAATACGGCTTGATATTGACCTAAGGCATTGGGGTGAGAAATATCCACGATATGCAGCAGTAAATCTGCCTCGGCAATTTCTTCGAGGGTGGCGTGAAAGGCAACTACCAGAGCTGTAGGGAGTTTTTGGATGAATCCGACCGTATCGGTGAACAGGACAGTGTTATCGCCTGAAACTTGTACACGGCGGGTGGTAGGGTCTAGGGTTGCGAATAGTTGATCTGCCACGTACACGTCTGCTTTGGCGAGGCGATTCAACAGCGTGGATTTGCCTGCGTTGGTATACCCAACCAAGGCGACGGTCGGGATGCGGGTACGTCTACGTTGGGCGCGATAGCGCGTGCGATGCTCTTCCACCTTTTCCAATTCTTTTTTGATGTGAGTGATGCGCCTGCGAATGGCACGGCGATCCACTTCGAGCTGAGTTTCACCGGGTCCGCGCAGACCCACGCCGCCAGTGGAGCCGGAGCGTCCACCGCCACCGCCTGCCTGACGTTCAAGGTGCGTCCATGCGCGGGTGAGGCGCGGCAGGTTGTATTCGTATTGAGCAAGCTCCACTTGCAACATACCTTCTTTGGTATGAGCATGTTGCGCGAAGATATCGAGGATCAAGGCTGTGCGGTCAATGACGCGGATATTTTGACCGAGCGCTTTTTCCAATTCACGTTGGTGGCGCGGCAAGAGTTCATCATCGAAGATGACGACTTCACATAAGGTTTCTTCAGCGAGGGCTTTGAGTTCTTCCACCTTACCGGGACCGATATAAGTTTCAACATGTGGGCGGCTGAGTTTTTGAGTCAATTCACCTGCCACGTCCACACCGGCGGTATCTGCCAGCAGGGCGAGTTCAGCAAGAGAGTCTTCGAGAGAAAGGATGGATTTATTATCGTGTAAATCTGCGCCCACTAAAAAGGCGCGTTCACGCGGAGGGGTTGTCGGTTGAGGGATTTTCTTTGCCACTTGATTCCGTTTCTGTCTTTTTCGTTTCGTTATTTCCAAAAAATTTGAGCATGACCGGGTTACTCGGTTCGGTGCGAGTAGGAAGCAGAATATGAAAGATGGAGCCCGGTAATTTTACTTCGTCATAGCCTGTCGATTCAACCCAAATGGTGCCGCCATGCGCTTCGATAATACCGCGGGTGATGGAGAGACCGAGCCCGGGTCCTCCGCCTTTGAACTTGGTCTTGCCGCTCGAATGCAGGTCCGTCCGCCCGAGCTGACCAAACTTATCAAAAATCAAAGACTGGTCTTCAGGTGAAATACCAATGCCCGTATCTTTGACTGTGATCTCAATAAAGCCCGGCAACAAGCGCCCGTCAATCGTGATGATGCCTTTATCAGGGGTGTATTTGATAGCATTGGAAACGACGTTTTGCAAGGCTTGATACAAACGCTCAGAGTCGCCGTAGATCATGAGCTCACTGCCGTTGAAGTCGTAAACATTCAGGGTCTGTCTGCGTTCGGCGATGGGTTTCTTGAACTCATTGCGGACGAGGTTCAGCAAATGACTGGTCCACATCGGCTGGATGTTGAGCGTCAGCAATTGATTGTCGATCAGAGAGACATCAATCATATCATCTATGATGTCGCGCAGACGTTGAATGCCGGTGTTGACGCCGCTTAGGTAATTTTTCATTACAGCTTGCTCAGAATTTTGTACCAAATCCACCATCATGGACGTGTAGCCTTCGATCAAAGTCAGCGGGGTTTTGAGTTCATGGGCTGCCACCGAAATGAACTTGGATTTGTTCTGGTCGAGGTTTTGTAATTTTTCTTGAACCGCGCCCAATTCTTTTGAGATGTGAGCCACACGGGTTTCCATCTCATAACGGATGACGATCCCGAGGCTGTGTGCCAGAATAGGGACGACTGCCGCCAAGAGCTCAAGGGCATCTTTATCATCCAAATGGTCGCCGGCGATGTCGATGGTCAACGAGATCATGCGGTCGAGCACAAAAGAGACGTGGTAATCTGCCTGTTCGAGGTTGGTTTGTGTCGGGGAATGCCCCCAATCATATAGAATGGGGTCCAGCCAGGCAGTATCGCCAGTGACAATGGTCTGCTCAAGGAGGGTATAGAACCGTTGCAGTTGCTCTTCAAAACCCGAGCGCACACCTTCTCCAGCCGCCAACTCACGGGAGACTCTTTCCACCCATATGGGTCTTAATTTCTGCAACGATGCTTGGACTGCCATTACTTTGTCGCTTGTTCCTTAGTTTGTAGCCCTATTTTATCGGATTTATTTGTTCAATTAAATTTTGTGATGCAGGTGTAAGTGTACGCCGAGTCTGCCCTTTTGGCTACTACTATTTTCCAGTATGGTTAACGACCCAATGCCAGAGTGTATCGCCCACCGCTTTTAGGCTTTCCGCCGAGACCTTATCGGGGGTGTCTTGTACGGTATGCCAGTAGGGATAGTCGAAATCGATCATGTCCACGGCGGGAATGCCTTTTTCTACGAAGGGGGTATGGTCATCAAGCATGTTGTATTTTTCTTCCTGAATAAACTGCTTACCATACCCAAGCTCGGCGGCTGTAGACCAAATCTCAGCGCGGATAGTGGGGTCTGAGTTCTTTTCGTAATAGATATTCAGATCCGCATCACCGATCATATCAACAATAACCACGGCTTGCGGCTGAACCGCCACTTCTTCGGCAAAGGCGCGTGAACCGAGAATCCAATCCCAGCCCTCGACACGCCCATTATCTTCTGTATCGAAAAAGACCAGCCAGGTAGGGGCGCTATCTACTGGCAGCGTTCGGGCTAATTCCAACAAGACAGCGACCCCTGAAGCACCATCATTCGCACCGGGGACGGGCTGTGTGTGATTCGCGGGGTCTGGATCATTATCGGCAAAGAAGCGCGTATCGTAATGTGCCGCAAGGATGATTTGCGGCGGCTCTTCTCCGCGTTTGGCGATGATGTTGTAAATCGGGTGACCAAGACGCTCCGACTCGTGGACCTCTACTATCCATCCGGCAGACTCTAGCTCCGTTCGCATCCATTCGCGGATTTGGGCATGCCCTGTCGACCCAGGCGTACGTGGACCCATTGCCACTTGAGTTTGCAGATCTGCGTAGGCTTGTTCTCCGCTAAAGGTTTTAGGAGTTTGCTCGGGTTCAGGCTCAGATTTATAGGTCACGAAAGAAGCGACATACCAACCCGTGACGAGTAATACCAAGCCAAGGATGATGGATAGATAAAGAACAACGGCGCGTTTATTCATCAGGAGCTTTCTTGTAGATACGCTTCTAGTAACTGTGAAGCACGATCTGCGTAGGCTTGTCCCTTTTCGCGTTTGCTGATCTTCTTGCCAAGATTTAATTCAGGCAATATGCCGAAGTTGGCTTTCATGGGTTGGAAGTCTTTCAGATCGGCATGGGTAATGTAGTGACATAACGCCCCAAGCATGGACTCTTTCGGGAGTGTGAGCAGAGGCTTCTGTTGAACAAGTTTCGCCATGTTGATGCCCGCCAATAGCCCTGTAGCAATATTGCCCATGTAACCTTCCACACCGGTGAGTTGACCGGCGAAGAATAGGTCATCGCGGGTGATGTGTTGCAGGGTAGGGCGCAAGAGCTTTGGCGAAGCGATGAAGGTGTTACGATGCATTTGCCCATAACGTTCGAACTCTGCATTGGCAAGCCCTGGGATCATGCGCAGCACACGGCGTTGTTCAGGGAATTTCAAATTGGTTTGAAAGCCGACGATGTTGTATAAACTTCCGGCGAGATTATCTTGTCGCAGTTGCGCCACCGCGTACGGACGTTTGCCCGTGCGGGGGTCTCGTAAGCCGACCGGGCGCATGGGACCATACGCCAATGATTCGTCTCCGCGTTCGGCGATGATCTCGACTGGCAAACAGCCTTCAAAGAACTGACCCGCCTTGACCCCGGTTTTGATGGCATCTTCGAAGGCGCGCAATTCGATTCGTTCTGCTGTTTTCAGGGCGGTTAAGAATTCGTAATACTCTTCCTTCGTGAACGGACAGTTGATGTAATCGCCTTCTTCTTGTTCGCTTTTGTCGTAGCGTGAACCACGGAAAGCGATTTCCATATTGATGCTCTCAGCGCGGACGATAGGCGAGATTGCATCGAAGAAAAAGAGATGTTCGTCTCCGCTCAATGCCGCAATGGATTTGGAGAGGCTATCGGAGGTCAAAGGTCCACTGGCGACGATGACAGGTGTAGAAGGAATCTCTTTCACTTCTTCACGGATCAATTTGATATTGGGGTGAGCCTGCACTCGTTCTGTGACACGCTGCGCGAAGGCTTCACGGTCTACGGCTAACGCGGCGCCAGCCGGGAGAGCTGTATCTTCGGCGCACTCCACCAGCAGAGAGTTGAGTCGGCGTAGCTCATTTTTCAGAACGCCCGAGGCGCGGTCAGCTTGGTTTGAGCCGAGCGAGTTCGAGCAGACGAGTTCCGCCAGGTCGCTTGTCACATGTGCGCCGGTCGGGTTGACGGGGCGCATCTCATAGAGCTTCACTTTGATATTTTGTTCGGCAAGTTGCCATGCGGCTTCGCTTCCGGCGAGACCGCCACCAATAACAGTTACTTCGTGCTTTAGCGCTTCATTCATAGGGCGCTATTTTACCAGTGGACGATGCTCTATTGTCTATGGTCTAATGTATAATTTGAAGAGCCTTCACCATGCAAACAGACACAGGCATTGACACTCAACTCAAGGAAGCGGTTCAACTTACCGGTGCAGGCTGGGCTGTGCTGGCAGAGCGGGTTGGTGGTGTGTGGTTGGTGCGAGCTTCCTATCACCTGACAAAGACGTCTCAAAACGAGCTGACCGGTATCATGGCGGCTGCTTCCACCGATGCATGGTTGTGCGGCGCGTTGAGCGGGGGGCATACTCGTTCGGCAGAGATCCCAGAAAATCGGTCGATCGGTCAGGGGCGTTTTTTTGCTTTTCCCATCCTTAGTACATCAAAATTAATTCTTGTTGGGGCAGATGCGGAACAATCCAACGCCGCACAGCGGATCTGGCGACTGACGGCTTCTCTGCTTTCTGGACAATTCACCCCGAAGACTCAAACGCTTCTCCCGGACCTGCAATCGGGTCTGGCTTTCGATCTTCCGCTTGCGCTCGAAAAAGTTCTCACCAACTTTACCCAAACCGTTTCGTGCCAGGGCGCCTGGCTCGCGATTCGACGTGGTGAATCCCTTGATATTCAAGCCGAGTGGAATGCACCGAAGGCACGTAACGCATCTTTGCTGATCGACGATAACCCCATCTTTCGGCGTGTTAATCGTTCCCTTGCAGATTTACTACTTACGAATGGGCAGCCCAGTTTTGACCAACTTCCATATACCAACCTGAAACCAAATGGCGGGGCATGGATCTGTTTGCCGCTGGTGGTGGGTCAGCGTTTGATCGGTATTGTGGCGATGTGGCGGCAAAAGGAGTTCACCACCGCCGAGCGCGGACAGCTGCGTGAGCTCGCCATGAGCGTGCCTCAAACGGTGGATATCGTTGTCACGTTCTCGGAAATGTCTTCTCACTTGCGCAGACTTGGTTTGCTCAACGATTTTGTGCTCACCGTTTCTTCTGCACAAAACCTGGACCAGATCGCCCGCCGCATGTTTGGTCTGTTGACGCGCGCCTTCAGCACAGAATTGATCGCCCTCTTCTTGAAATCCAGCGACGGGCGCATCTTGCGCGATTACCGCTTGTTTGAAGGGAAGTTGAACGTCGTCAGCATCTCAGTCGTGGATCATCCCATTCAACCTTTGCTGAAAGAAGGGCGTGTACGGCGCATCTCTGATTCTTCGCGCGATGGCTTTGTAGGGATTCATAAAACCGCTCGTTCTGAGTTGATCGTCCCGTTGCGTTATCGTGGGCAAGCTACGGGTGTACTTGTTATTGAAAACACTCAAGCTGAAGCCTTCAGTCAATATGATGAGCATCTGATGGTGGTGATCGCGAGCCATTTGGCGGGGCTGATTGAATACACCCGCCTGCGTGAAGAAGCAGAAGGCAGAGCCAGAAGCTTGGGCTTGATCCACGAGGTGGTTCAACAAGTAATCGGCTTGAACGATAAAAAAGAGGTGGCATCCATTACGGCGGAGTTGGTGGCGCAATACTTCCGCTATGAGCTCGCTGCTATCTTGCTCGTAGATGACCATAATGAATTTTCAATCCGCGGTATTGGCGGAACACAAGCCAAGGTCTTTACAGACTCTTTGGGTGGGGAAGAATTTGTAACTCTCGAAGGCGTCACCGGGCACGTTTCGCGCAAGGGTGAGAGCATTCTCTTGAATGACACATCTCAAAGTAAATTGTATAAACCCACCAAAGGCTGGGAAGCGCGTTCTGAGATCTGTGTTGCCGTCAAAGACGGGGAGCAAATTCTCGGCATTATCGATGTAGAAAGCCGTGACTTCAATGCATTCTCGCATAATGATCTGATTGCGATGGAAGCGTTGGCGGGTATTCTCGCTTCGGTGGTGACCAGTGCGAATCAATATCAACGCCTGCAAGAGACGGTCCGGCAATTGCGCATGACGGAGACCGAACTCAAAGAACGCATGGAAGCTCAACGGGCTGCCGAGAATCGACTTTTGCAAGCCGCGAAACTTGCCGCAGTAGGTGAAATGGCGGCAGGCGTGGCGCATGAGTTGAATAATCCACTCACCACTGTGACAGGTTTTTCTGAATTGGTGCTCGAAGACCTGCCTGAAGATTCACCTCATAAGCAGGAACTGCTCATGGTCTTGCAAGAGGCACGCCGAGCCAGCTCTGTAGTACGCCGTTTGCTGGATTTCTCACGTCAGGGTGAGCGCCTCCGTGCTAGTGCAGACTTGAACGAAGTGGTTAACGATGTGATTGCGCTCACACGGCATTTGATCCAAACCAATAATGTCGCGCTGATCCTTGAGTTGGATGAGGCGCTCACTTGGGTTTCGATTGACTCAAATCAAATGAAACAGGTTTTACTTAATCTCATTCATAATGCTTTGCAAGCCATGCCCAAAGGTGGCGAGATGCATGTGCGGACTTTCCTGGGAAAGCGCGAGAGCCGTGATTGGGTTGTGATGTCTGTGCAAGACACGGGCACGGGCATTTCCCCTGAAGATCAATCGAAAATTTTTGAGCCGTTCTTCACCACCAAAGGCAACCGCGGTGGGACAGGGCTTGGACTTTCGGTTACCTACGGCATTGTCGCCGACCACGGCGGGACAATTGACGTCTTAAGCCAACCCGGGCACGGCTCGGTCTTTGAAGTTTGGCTGCCGTTATGATGAATGAAGTAGGTCAGGCTTTCAGCCTGAAAATCTCAATCATAAAGCACATGGCGGGTTACAAACCCGCCCTACGAGCTTCGCGGTAAAAAGGAATTTCATGGAAGCACCTTTTGTTTATGTAGTTGACGATGAACCCGGCATTGCCATGCTTTGTGAGCGTGTCCTTTCACGCGCAGGATATCGCGTGGTAACCGAGACCAACCCGCGTAAGGCTGTCGAATATTTTGAAGATAACTCCATTGACCTTTTATTGGTCGATATTCGTATGCCTGAAGTGGATGGTTTCGAAGTCATTCAGCATGTGCAGCGTTGGCAGCCCGATGCCGCTATTCTGATCATGACCGGTCATGGCACGGTGGATACCGCCATTCGTGCGCTTCGTCAGGGTGTGGATGGTCTCATCCTCAAACCGTTCAAGCAAGGCGCAGAGTTGGTAGATGCCGTCAAACTTGCCTTTGCCGATAATCAAAAGAAACGCGATGCCGCCCGCACACAGGCGCTTCGCCCGCTCTTTACCGTCACCGAGGCGATGCTTTCTGAAATTCGCCGCGCTCCCTTGCTCGATCTCATCATCAAAGCCATCACGGCGCAGGTCAACTGTTCGCAAGCTGCATGTTATCAACGTCAGAATGAGGCGAAAGAATTTAATCGGCTGGCAGGCAAAGGCACTCCTGAATCCATGCCTTTGTTGGATCTGATCTCGCGTGCCGATTCTTCTGACTCGCCGATGCTGATCAACACCACCGGTCCGAGTGACCACACCCTCAAAGCGCTTCTCGCGGACCTCGAAGTGGGCTCAGCGATTCTGGTGCCGGTTCATCACCCCAGCCTCAGCACGGTCTTCTACGCCGCACGCGGAGTAAACGAACCCGCCTTCCGCGAGTCTGATTTAGAGATGTTCCAAATCCTTGCCCGGCAGGCTGCTACCGCGCTTGAAAACTCCCGCTTGTATGCCGAGCAATTGGAATATGTACGCCAGATCGAAACCTCGCAGAAAGCCTTGATCCAAGCTGAGAAAATGGCGGCGGTGGGACGCCTCAGTGCCTCCCTTGCGCACGAGTTGAATAACCCGCTGCAGGGTGTGCAAAACTGTTTGCACCTTGCCGGGCGTGAAGACCTACCCGAAGAAAAACGCAAGGAATACTTTGACCTAGCCCGGGCGGAGCTTGAGCGCCTGATGAACACAGCCCGCCGCATGCTCGACTTTTATCGCCCGAATGCCTCTACTCAGACCCAGGTCAACTTGGTGGACTTGCTTGAATATGTGTTGAGTCTGATGTCCAAACAGTTGCATGAGGCGCATGTGAATGTCATCAAAGATATTCGAGACGATTTGCCGCTCATCACCGCAGTGGGTAGCCAGGTGCAACAGGTGTTCATCAACCTGATCCTTAACGCCGCCGACGCCATGGCTCCTGCCGGGGGCGATTTGCGCATCACCGCCCGCACATGGGAAGGTGGAATCGAGCTCCTTTTTCAAGATAGTGGCGCTGGCATCCCATTAGAGCGCCAACCTAACATTTTTGAGCCTTTCTTTAGTACTAAAGATGGAGGGACAGGGCTGGGTTTAACGGTAAGTTACAATATAATTACAGCACATGGAGGCTCGCTGGAACTGCTTCCAGACCGCGCACCCGGCGCTTGTTTCCGAATACTACTGCCAACCGGAGGTAAACAATGAAGTCGAACATCCTAGTCGTTGATGACGAACCTGTAGCCCGGCAATCTCTCACCGATATTCTGAAACTGGAAGGTTTCATCGTGGCATCTGTCCCAAACGGGCAAGCCGCTGTTGAGCACATCCGAACCCATACCGTGGACTTGATGATCGTAGATCTCAAAATGCCCGGCATGGATGGGCTTGAAGTCATTCAGGTCGTCAATCAAACGTCCCCAGATACTGAAATTATTTTGCTCACGGCTCACGGCTCGATTGAGACCGCCGTGCAAGCCCTGCGTTTGCGCATTCACGATTATTTGCTCAAACCAGCTTCGCCGGCACAGATCCTTGCCAGCGTGAAGAAAGGCTTGAGCCGACGTGACCGCTCGCGGGTTAGCAGTGCGGCGGTAACCGGCTCTGAATCGACACAGGATATTTACACTCTCAAAGACGGCACCATGGTCGATCTCTCGCGCCGTCAGATCAAGTTCAAGAGCAAGATCGAGCATCTCACGCCTGCCGAAGGACGCCTCTTGCGCATTTTGATGGAGAACGAAGGCAAGGTCTTTTCGCATCGTGAGTTGGTGTTGTTGGTGCAGGGCTACGACACCTCTGCCCGTGAAGCCCCCGAAATTTTGCGCCCACTCGTTAGCCGCCTGCGCCACAAATTGGAAGCTTTCCCCTCGCTTTCGGAGAAAGTCGTCAGCGTGCGCGGGACGGGGTATTTGTATGAGGGTGGGTAGGGATAGAGAATGGTTAATGGTAAATAGTAAATGGACAGCCGAGAGGCTGTCCATTTTTTGATTCCACAAGTTGAAAAACTAATTTTCCATCTCCCTCAACTTTATATATACCACCTCCATCACGCCGCCTGCGACGGATAAGGCTTTATCTGAAACGAAGCGCACCATGCTGGGGTCGTTGCGTGAGTCCACATCGCCGATCTTCATGCCTTCGGTCAGCGTCACTTTGGGGTGAATGAGTCCGCGCAAGATGCCATCGAACGGGCTGACAATGGCTGTGCCGTTCACGCTGGCGATGGTTTCGCCTTCTTTGCAAAAATTGCCAATCGTTTTGAGCGGCGTTAATGTGCCTGCGACGGGCGAGCGCAGCACGCGGCGTTTATCGCCATCGGGTTGGCGGCTGTCGGGTGCGGTTTGCCCATCCCAATAAACTCTGCCAAGGGCGTGTCCGCGCATGGTTTCGATCACAGCGTGGCAATTGGCTCCGGCTGTAAACCCAGGCCCAAGTCCGATATGAAGCGCCACACGCTCGGGCAATGGCTCCGGCTCTGTTTTCATCAAACGCGCATCCACCACAAAGGTAGACATGGGACTCGTCAGGAATTGATTGTTGAGGATGTTGGCTTGTGGGTCGATCAACACAGGGATTTCGCCCGCCTCTAACGTGACCTGAAACTGGTCTGCCGAAATGAGCCTAGCTGTTACGCCTTCAACAGTTTGTGAACCCTCATAGACCGCCTCTGAAAACGAAACTGTTCTACGCACAGCCAAGGGTGTGCCAAGCTCGAGAATGGCGATCTGAAAACCAACGCGGTGCAAGCGGAGCGCAACGCCCGAAGCAAGGTCACCGCCGCCGCGAATGAGAATGAGAGGATTCATGAAATGTCCTGTGAAATGGGTTGAGCCTGTTCCTGAAATAAAAGACCGAATGTGTAGGTGGTGATGTAGATAAAAACAAATAAGGCAGAGAACACGCTGATGAACATGATCGATTGCAAACTCGGGTGCATGGCATAGTATAGCATCTCACGCATGCGCTCATAAGGATGAATGATGATATCCCAAGAGTTCCAGCGCAAGAAACGCCCAATGTAAATGCCTACGCCGCAAAGCGCGCTGACCGTAAGCACGAACAACCAACCGGTTACACGCCCAAAAACACGTCGCACGATGTCATGCATCATAAAGAGGGAGAACACGCCAAGCAAAACGCCTGTCCATGCGAACCAATTGATGAGCAGCGTGTCGTACCAGATCGGCACATTTTCTCGCGGGTGGCGTAAGTGGAAAAGGTCTGTGAGGATGTAAGGTGCGTTGGGAAAGAAAAGCAGCCACAAAACAGCCGCAATCGGGACGATCAAAGCGACCAGAAGACGACGTTTATTCGCGAAACTTGACGCGATATAAGACATTCCCAACGGTAGCCAGGCGAGGAAGAGATTCCAAACCAGAAAGTCATATTCTGTGTTTCCACTTATGAGTGTGCGGAATCGGAATAACGCGATCGAGATCAAGCTTGCGCCAGCTAATAAACCCAAAATAGTCAGACGAAAGCGAAATGGTTTTAGTTTGTTATATAGTTTTTGAAACATAGTTACCTCCGGGCATTTTCACCATTGTAAAGACGCCCGCTTTCAATCACTTGCAAAGACTCCCAATTTAACTATTTACCTGAGTTGGCTGGGTAGATGCCAGTTGTTCTGCCGAACTTTGGGCACGGATAGACTGCTCTTGCAGCATGTGACTGAATGAATACAGCAATAGGTAAATGAACAGGAAGAAAAAAGTATACGCCAGTGTGAAAGCTGCCAAGCGTTTGGTGGGGTCAATGACAATGCCGAGAATTTCCATAGCGGTTTCGGTTGGGCTTTGTAAAATGTCCCACGAATTCAAGCGCACAAAGCGACCGATATAAATGCCAAAACTGCTCAACCCTGAAATGGCAAAGATGAAAACCCAGCCCAGCCAGCGGTTAAAGGTGCGGGCGATGATGTCTTGCATCAAATAGAGCGAGATGATGCCCAGTAATGTCCCGGTCCATGAGCACCAGACCACGATGATCACATCGTACCAGAGAGGCGCCTCAGAGCCGGTTCCACGAGCGAGGTCTTGTAGGTCGGTGAGCATATACGGAGCGTTTGGAAAGAACAGCAACCATAAAAAAGCGACAAAGGGAATCGCGAGATACACCCAAACTTTCTTCCACGAGAGGGCATGGGCGAAATATGCAAGGATGAATGGAATCCATGCCAGGAAGAGATTCCAGATCAAGCCGGTGTGACGAGACGAATCTGTATACACTACACGGGCTGCCACAAAAACAATACACGCCACACAGGCTAGGTTAAGAAGGACAAATACAGCCAGGTTGTGACGGTTACGAAAGAGAAAATTTTTGGTGCGATTGAAGATCATAATTTCTTTCTGGTGAAGAGAATAAAATCCAGATCGCCGGGCGAAACACCAAGTTCAGTGAGAATGGCGGCAGCTTCACTGCGATGTTGCATGCCATGGTTAACCACATGCGCCATCGACTCCCACAAGATATTTTCATACTTTGTGCCATCGGTGGCTAAGTACGTGAATGGCGCATTCAGCTTTTCATCCGTCACTTGCTCTACGAATTGCATCAATTCGCTTTCTTCCTGTACCCAGCGCTGACGCAGGGATTCAAAGGTGGGGAAATCTTCTGGATTCAAACGGGTAGTGGGAGATTCGCCCGTCCAGCGTTTGCGCCAAATCCATTCGGCAAAGAGGGCGTGTACCAGCACTCCGCGTAAGTAACGATGCGGTTGTTCGGATGGCGCCAAAAATTGTTCAGGGCTGAGTTTGGCGGCGGTGTCGAGAATCCGCGCATTGGACCATTGGTTATAACGGTACAGCGTTTGAATATATTCTTTATTCACGGTTGCTCCTTTAATCCATCCCCCAATCACTATGCATCTGTTTTTGAGGGAATTACTTCCTCAAAAATTCTAACAGAATTCCGTTTACCTCGCTTGCACGTTCATAGTGAGGAATATGCCCACACTGCTCGAAGGCATGGAATTCTGCCTGTGGCATGGCGGCACAAATATCAACGCTGTGCTCGAACGGAGTTGTGGTGTCTTCCTTGCCCCAAAAGAGCAACGTCGGTTTTTTGAGAGACCCAACTCGTTTGTAGACATCAATGAAAGAATCTAACATACCGCTGCGCATCGTGGAGAGAATGGCACGCTTAAATCCTTGATATTGCATTTGGACTTTATATTTTTCCTGAAACTCTTGTACCAATTCAGGACTGAATAGGTCAGAAGCGATACCTTTGATCATGCTCTCGGTTCCAAACAGACCGATAGCCAGCTCGCCAAACCCAGGCATTCGCACCGCCTTGAGAAAAGGCGAGAGCGAAACCGCCCTTGCACCAGATGGATCAATGAGAATGTATTTTGAGACGTAATCAGGGTATGCATCTATAAATGAAGCTGTAACCACTCCACCCATAGACAGCCCCATAAGGGCGATGTTTTTATAATGCAAGGCGTCTACTAACTCTTTGAGTTGCCGAACGAAGACCTTCGCCTCATAGCGAACTTTGGGTCGGTCTGAAAATCCGCGCCCGAGCAGGTCATAGCGCAGCACGCGAAAGCCTTGTTTGCAAAGAAAATCGAAGGTAGGCTCGAAGATAAAGTATGGCACAGAAAATCCATGCACCATGACCACGGGCAACCCGTTTGGGTCGCCGCCTTCTTCGTAATGTGTCACTCCGCTTGGAAGCTCGATGAAAGAGCCCGAAAGATTTTTGCGGATCTCTGAGTTTAGAAAAGATGTTTCGTCGAGATATGGGAAGGGCATGGTGAATTGTCCCTAGGTGAGGCTTTAGCCTGACTGTATTATGAAAAATAAAATAAGGCGGGTTCAAAACCCGCCCTACCTTTTATAAACTTATCTTTCCAGCAACCCTAATACGGCTGGCAGCAATTGCTTCTTTCTCGAAACAACACCCGGTGCATCGCGAGTGCCATCGGCCAAGGGCGGGTAGGGAAGGTCTGCAAGAATGGGCGGGGCATTGGAGGTAACGATCAGGCGACTGGTTCCGCGCACTACATCTGTGACAAGCAATAAGGCAAAGTCGAGCCCGCGTTTGTCACGGAGGTCATCGAGCGCTTTGGTCAGCGGAGTCAGGTGCTCAGAAAGCTGCATGATATCGGTCACTTCGGCTTGGGCAACGGCAAATTTAAATCCGCCCCCTTCGAAGGGCTTGATATCGGTACTGACTACTTCTTCTGGCTTGCGGTTGGAGAGCCCGGCACCGGCGCTGAGCACGGCTTTGCCGTAGCTTTCAATCGTCTCGCCTTGCAATGGGCTGCCTCCAACAAATGCCCAGCGCGCAAGTCGCTCTGCGGCGGCGCGGTCACGATCTGTCGTGGTGGGAGAGGTTAGGATGAGCGTATCAGATAAAAGTCCAGAAAGAAGCGCTCCCGCGATGGCAGGCGGTGCCGACAAGCCCGCTTCCGCTGTTTGTTCGGTGACGAGAGTCGAGGTTGATCCCACCACATCTACAGTAAAGCGGATGGGCTGGTGCGTGTACGGATTGCCAAGGCGATGATGGTCGAGAATTTCCAACAACTCGGCTTCTTCAAGCGCAGCAATGGACTGACGCGGTTCGTTATGATCGACAAGGATGATCTTGAGGCGTGGCGGGTTGAGAAGATTGCGTTGGCGAGCAATGCCAAGGTATCGTCCACTTTCATCCACCACCCAATAGTCGTCAATCTCGTCGCGTAGAATGCGGTTGAGCGAGTCGCGGATGTGGGCATTGGCTTGGAATTTTGTCACAGAGGTATCTGCAGCGTCTCTACATTCAGCAGCCATCATTTCACGCACGGTTGTATCTCCCGGGCGTGGACCGAGGATGTTGCTGAAATATTTGAACAAGCTCATGCCGCTAATAATGCCATAAGGGGTGCCATCTTCGTTGACGACCGGAGCAAGCCCGCCCGTGCGGCTGGCGAGAGTCCATGCACTGCCGAGTTGCGCATCGGGGCGCAAGCTATCAAGCCGCTGCATGACAGATTCAAAGCGCGGCGAAGCGTCTGTAAGTAAAAAGGGTGACTCCAGTTTGAGAGTCTTGAGCACCCAGGAGGTTTGTGCATTCAGGGCTCCGGCGCGGGCGGCTACAGTGTTGAGTCCATCGCGCTCGCGCAGCAGCCAGGCATAGCCCATTGCGGATGCGATGGAGTCAGTATCGGGGTTAATATGTCCTACAACATAGATCTGGTCTGGCATTTGCTTCTATCTTCCTGTAAATGTTATTTTTGCGGCTCGGATTATATCTCGCCTTTTTCAACCATGGCTAAAAAGATTTTGGCAATCATGGGGTCGAAATGTTTGCCGGTTTGCTCGTTAAAGTACTCAATGATCTGTTCACGGGTCCAGGCTTTGTTATACGGGCGATCGTTGCTTAGCGCGTCCCACACATCGGCAATGGCGAAGATGCGTGCTGATAGTGGAATCTCTTCACCCGCCAACTTACACGGATACCCCGTTCCATCCCATTTTTCGTGATGGGAATACGGAATCTCAATGGCTTTGCTCATGAAGGGAATCCGCGAGAGCAACCGGAACGCGGTCTCTGGATGTTGTTCGACCACGGCTCTTTCTTCGGGGGTGAGTTTCCCGGGCTTATGTAAGATTTCATCGGGAATGCTGATCTTACCGATGTCGTGCAGAATAGCACCGCTTCGAATATCTTCCAGTGTACTACCTGAGATACCCATCTTTTGTGCCAACTTAATGGCATTTTCGGTTACTCGCCGCGAGTGACCCTCAGTTTCTTTGTCTCTTAATTCCAGCGCAAGGGCAAGCCCTTCCAGCATGGATTCATAGGCTTCTGCCAGTTCACGAGTCCGGTCACGGACGCGGTCTTCCAACTGCACATTTAGCTTTCGCAGTTCATTCTCTAACTCTTTCAGGGCTGTAATATCGTGCGAGACATATACCCGCCCGATCATCTCTTTGTTGACATCGTATAAGGGCCAGATCGTCAGGTCGTAATGAATTTGTTTTCCGCTGATCTCAAATACAGATTCTGTTCTGGCGTATGAAACATGCGTGTACATCTTGATGGGGATCGGGAAATCGTTGAACACATCTTTTGCCGGGTTTCCAATGACCTCATTTTCCTTTTTGTCCAGCAAGGTCAGCATGGCAGCGTTGATATCAATAACGATATTGTTCTTGTCAAGGATGACCACGGGGTCTACAAGGGCTTCAAATACCTTGTCTCGCGCGATGGGCATGACTTCAAAGATACGAAAGCGAAAAATGCCCCAGGCAATGATCAAATTTCCTATGGCTGCACTAAAAGGAGTTGAATCTCGTTCTGGGGTGATCTGAACCCCTAACATAGTCAGTGCCCAGCCTACCAATGGAATGGCAAAACCTAAAAGAACAACCAATGCCTGCGCACGATATAAACTTTGAGGCTGAACCAGGCGTTTAAGGACCAGTTGCCCTGACCATAGTGCAACCACTCCGGCATAAAGCGCATATATGTAAACGATAAAAGTAAAATCATAATGGAGTTCAGAGAAAGGAATACTTGGTACCAGCAACGGATTTTTATACACCCAATGATGCATGCTGTTTGTTACGATAACCAACAGAAATACGATTGGCACAATCAAAGAAAGCACAAGAGATCTTCTTGGGTAATAAATGCGATGTTCTGTGAATTGAATCGCAAACAGTGGGATCGCGATCAAAACCAAGGCTGTGCAAAACCACTGAACCTGATCCCAAAATATTTTATTCTCAATATTTTGGCTGATCATCTCTAGAATAAAACCAGCAATCCAGATCGTTTGTCCCACCATATATAACCCGAACCCGAGGGAGCCTTGAGCCTGCCTTTTTGTCCATGTATATCCCAAGATCAGTATGGATATCAACAGGGAAGCAAGGTATGGAGAGATATGAACGAGTTTTGTGCTGGCCATGTAGTATTGCGCTGATTATATCTCGCTGTCTTTATCAGAACGAGCGGTTATTATTATTGTAATTTTACAGCAAACGAGGCGCAGACAGATACTGCCTCGCGCCTCATTCTATCAACGTATGATTGATCCTGCTATTTGGCTTTTATCGCCTTCCAGACTCTCTCTGGCGTGGTCGGGTTGACATCCACATTTACGCCGATGGCATCCAGAATGGCATTCCCAACCGCCGGAGCGACCCCATCCATCGGAATTTCAGCCACGGCTTTTACACCGAATGGATGACTCGGCTCGAACGTCTCTACGAAGATGGTTTCCAACTCTGGCATCTCATCGGCGCGGAAGACATGATAGCGATCCAAATCGCGCTCGTACGCGACGCCTTTCTCGTCATAGCGCATCTCTTCGCAGACGGCATATCCCAATGCCTGTGTCATACCACCTTCGATCTGTCCTGAAGCTGTAAGCGGATTGACGATCACGCCTGAATCTACAGCCATGACCAACCGATCCACTGTGACCTGACCCGTTTCCGTGTCCACGGTCACCTCGGCAAATTGCGCTGCGAAAGGCGGCGGCGACACCGGCGAGACATAACTTGCCACACCCATGATCTGCTCTTGGTTGTTTTTGTGCAAAGTATCTAAGGCAATTTCGGCGAGAGTAACTGAACGTCCATCCGGCGCGATTGCTTTTCTGTCCGACAATCGAATATTCGAGTATTCGGATTCCGGCATTTCAAGCATGGTCGCCGCGCGGATCTTGATTCTCTCCGCCACAATGTTGGCTGCTTTCACTGCCGCTGTGCCGGAAATATACGTCGTTGAGGAAGCGTATGCACCCTTATCGAACGGAGTGAAATCCGTATCCGATGAATAGGTAATCATATCTTCAATCGGCACGCCGAGAACTTCTGCCGCCATCTGTGCAATGACTGTATCCGAGCCGGTGCCCAAATCGGTTGCACCAACCAAAAGGTTGAATGAGCCGTCGTCGTTCATCTTGATGGATGCGCCGCCCATGTCGAGATAGGGAATGGCTGTCCCTTGCATGACCATCGCCACGCCGATCCCTTTGCGCTTGGTGGGGGAGGCGGTCTTCTTCCAATTTTCATTGCCGAATTTATCGTCCCATGCAATCGCGGCGCGACCTTGTGCCACGCATTGTTCCAACCCAACGGTGTGGATGATCTCCGGGCGCGGTTCGCGTCCTTCGTTCCATGCCGTGGAGAAGGGATGATATTCGCCGGGGTGAATGGCATTCTTCAAGCGGAATTCAATTGGGTCGAAGCCCATTGCCCGCGCGATCTTTTCCAAGTGACGGTCTAGTGGCCAATAGCCTTGAGGCACGCCATAGCCACGGAAAGCGCCTGCTGGAGGCGTATTGGTATAAACCACATCGGCATAGAAGCGTATGTTTGGCGCCTTGCGATATTCGCCGTCACCGACATACAGCGCCATCGACTTGTGTCCGGTGTTGCCGGTCACGGTCAGCGCATGACAGCCATACGCACCCGTATCTGACAAAGCATACATAGAATTGGCTGTGATCGTGCCGTCTTTCTTCACGCCGGTCTTCATGCGCACACGCATGGGGTGACGTGAACGTGCTGCAATAAATTCTTCTTCACGGCTGTATTCATAGATCACCGGTCGTTTTGTGGCAATGGTCAGGTGCGCAGGCACATCTTCCATCAATACTTCCTGCTTGCCGCCGAAGCCGCCGCCGATGCGCGGCTTGATCACACGAATACGCTTGACCGGGATATTCAACACCGGCGCAAGCATACGCCGAACATGGAACGGCACCTGCGTGGATGTGCGAATGACCAGGCGATCATCCTCATCCCAATACGTCACACAGACATGCGGCTCGATGTGCGCTTGTTGCACCTTCGGCACTTCGTATTCGGCTTCGAAAATTTCATCTGCCTCAGCAAAACCCTTTTCCACATCGCCAATGTCAATGCGGATGTGCGCCGCGAGGTTTTTGTCCGGGTTTGAATCTGCAAAATTTACATACTCTGGCTCGTCATGAATTTTGATTGCATCCGGATTCATAGACTCGCGTGAGTCTAAAATGGCTGGCAGAACTTCATATTCCACGTCAATGAGAGCGAGTGCTTTCTCTGCGATTTCAGGAGTCTCTGCTGCAACGAACGCCACACGATCACCTACAAAGCGAACCTTATTATCTAACGAGAATGAATCTAACGGACCGGGAATCGGGTCAGATTGCCCCGCCGTAGAATAAACCACGCGCGGCAGGTCTTTCCAGGTCAATACAGAAACAACGCCTTTCAATGCCAAGGCTTTGCTTGTATCAATGTTCTTAATCCGTGCATGGGCGTGTGGAGAGCGTAGCACCTTCGCATATAACATGCCGCGCATGTCCATGTCTGCGGTGAAGGCGGGTTTGCCTTGTACCAATTTGATGGCATCCACTTTCTTTTCAGGCTTGCCCACGGTTTGCCATTTCTCTGTTTCCGGCGTGACCACAACTTTGGGCCGGGTCAGCACGGCTGAGGTCGAGAGAGAAGCGGAAGAGTCGCCGGAAGGCGAATCCGTTTTCGGCGTTCCAAAATCCCAATGGACAGAGGTGATGTCGATGGGTTCATCCCCGCGCATTTCGGCAGCAGCTTTCATCACTGCTTGCACAGGTTTGAGATAACCGGTACAACGGCACAACACACCCGAGATCGCCTCACGAACATCCGCTTCACTTGGGTTCGGATTTTTCTCAAGCAAACTTTTTGCAGCAAGGATCTGCGCCGGAGTGCAGTACCCGCATTGGATCGCGCCGGATTCGACAAACGCCTTTTGCAGCGGATGAAGACCATCAGTCTTTCTCCAGCCGAGGTCTGGGTGCTCACCCAAAGCTTCGATCGTCGCCACGGCATGACCCTCCGCCTGCGCCGCCAGCATCGAACCCGCGTTGACGGGTTTGCCATCCAGCAGAACCGTATCCGCGCCGGTGAGACCTTGCTCGTCGCCAAACTTCACGCCATGAAAACCCAATCCGCGCAATGCGGCAAGCAGGGTAGTGGAAGCAGGCGCTTCGATGATGTGTTCAATTCCGTTGATCTTGAGTGTGATGTTCATTGAGTCTCCATATCCCCTCTCCCCTTGGGGAGAGGGCTAGGGTGAGGGATATCTAACTCTTCAATACGTTTTTCAACAGTGTTAATAATCTTATCTACAACAGCACTAATGGTATACCTCACATCATTGTTTGTAAAGCGAATTACCTTATACCCCAGTGCTTCAAGATATTCGGTTCTTGCCTTGTCATACTCGATTTGTTCTTTTACAAGATGTGAGTCTCCGTCAATTTCAATTAACAATTTTGCTTCTGCGCAATAAAAGTCGATAATAAATCTGTAAATTGGGTGCTGCCTACGAAATTTATATTTCAGATTTCGATTTCGCAAATGCCGCCAAAGAGTGGCTTCAGCAGGTGTTTGGGGCTGGCGCAATTCACGAGCACGGGCAAGGATAATGGGGTGAATACGATGTCTTGTTTCCACTATGGACCCTCACCCTGCCCTCTCCCTAAAAGGGAGAGGAAACTTTTTCTATGCAACCTTTGTTACTTTCAATCCTGCTTTTGAATTTTCCAGCGCCGACTGTGACCCAAGCACCACCACGGCTTCGGATTGCGCCACTTTCTCCAAAGCTTCGCCGAATGCGATGAAATCTTCGCCATTGGTGGAGATCACTTGATCGCGATACTTCTGGCGAATTTCATCGGTGCGCCCGGTGATGTATCTCATCATCGAGGTGTAGCCTTTCGCATCGGGCAGTTGATACGAGTCCAAGTCGCCGATGGCGGAGATGATGGACTTCTTCAACTCGTTGTCGTTCAGGCGTGAGGCGTCGAGGTTTTTCAAGAAGGCGGCGGCGCTGTCGTAACTGGCGATGGTGTTATCCACGTTCGGGTCGCGGTAGGAAAGGTAGGTGAATACACCGGTCGCGTCATCGAACTGGGCAAAGGCGCCATACGCACCGCCTTGCACGCGGATCTTTTCCCATAGGTGAGTCATGCCGAGATAGCCAACAATAACGGAAGAAGAACCGTCTAATTCATAGCCGTGATCGTACAGGTTCGCGCCCTTCGCCACATAGTTGACTTGTGCGGGAATTGCCAAGCCTTCTTTTTGAGTTGCAGGTGCAAAGTTGAAGGGTGAAAGTTGGACATCTTTCACGGGCATGGCGAAGATGAAATTCTCCAAATGCGGTTGAAAAGTTTTCCAGTTGTGCGCATCAAGCGTCACGTTGCAGAGCAGGGTCTTGCTGTTGATGAGAGTCTCGCGGATGGTTTCCAACTTTTTCAGCACGTTCGCCCATTTTTTATCGATCTCGGTCGCGAGTTCGCGCAGTGCAAACAGATAGCCAATGCCCTTGGTCTGGTCGTTAATGTAGCCCGTGCCGCCAAACTGCGAGCGCAGGCGCATGTTCGCAAAGCGGTGTCCTGCAGGCGCCAAGCCCGATTCCAAGCCCGCCTTCTCTTCCATCACAATTTGCTTGAGGCGTTCCTTGTTGTCAAACTTCACGGTCAGCAGGACATCGCGCAGGATACTCAACATCTCGTTGGCTTGACTCATGGTGGACTTGCCGCGGATGGTGAGATACGCGCGGCTCTCTCTTGACCCTTGCAGGGTTGCTGTGACCGACGAGCCGTAGATTCCGCCGGTGCTTTTCCCGATCCGCTGCGACAGTTTGACGTAGTCTTCGGCTTCGGTGCCCACCTCGAACAGTGCGCGGGCGAAGACTTCCGTCAACGGCAGAAGTTCCTGCGGCATGGCGCGCATATCAAACGCAAGGTCGAGATAGACAATGCCGTTGGTGAAGATGTCGTGATACAAGACCTTTGAGTCTTGCACTTGAATTTCTTCGATCGGAATGGTGCGGACTTGCTTATCCAAATCTTCCAAATCAAGCACGGGGAGTTTGGCAACGTCTTCGGGGTTGTCGGGTGTCTCCTGGCGGATTTTCAATTTCTCGGTATTCGCAATGTGCTTGCGGATGTCGTCTTCGCTCATGGTCTTTCTGGCAGAATCCAGTCTGAGCGTTTCCTCCGCTTCGAGGCGCTGAGCCAGTTCCACGTCTGGTGTGAGGCGAATGACCGTGCGGTGGACGTTATCCAGCAGGTGAGTCTGAATCATCTTTTCAAAATAGCGCGAGTCGGCGGCGAGTCGATTCTTGATCTCGGCGAGCGGGGCTTCGAAGGCGAGAGTCTTGAAGGCGTCGTCATCATAGAGCCAGGTGCTGAGGGCGCGCAGCATGATGGCGATGCCGCGCGGGAAACCGCCGGTGTTGTTTTCGCGCATGGCGAATTCGAGCGTGTTGATCGAGGCGGCGATGGTGTCGGGGTCGATGCCTTCGTTGACGAGTTTTTGCAGGGTGTCGAAGATGAGTATTTCGATCTTTTTGGCGTTGCGGGCTTTGGTGCCTTTGAGACCGGTGGAGAAGATCATTTCGCGCAGGTCGCTTTCGAGACCGATGCCCGCGAGGTCTTCACCCAAGCCGGAGTCGGTGAGTGCTTTATAAAGCGGGGAAGCGGGTGTGCCAATGAGGGCGTGCGTGAGGATGCGGAAGCTCATCGCTTGCACGGGGTCGGAAGCGTCGGGTAATTTCCAGTTGACGGTGAGGAAATGTTTTTTGTCGAGGTCTTCGCCTTCGGTGGCGAGGTAGGGGAACTCGAGTTTCTTGGCTTTCTTGAACGGCTTGGCAAGCGGCACCGCCGATTTGACCTTCTTCTTTTTGAACGGCTTGAGATAGCCTTCCATCAATTTGAGGCGCATGTCAGGGTCGTCGTTCCCATAGAAAAAGATGAATGAATTGGAGGGGTGGTAATACGTCTCCCAAAATGCGAAGAAGTTTTCGTAGGTGAGGTTTGTGATTTCCGCCGGGTCGCCGCCAGAGTCCACGCCGTAGATGTGCTTGGGGAACAGCGACTCGATGATGACCTTGGCAAGATAGTTATCGGGCGAGGAATACGCGCCCTTCATTTCGTTGAAGACCACGCCTTTATACGTCAGCGGCGCGGACGGGTCTTCGATCTCGTAATGCCAGCCTTCCTGCATGAGAGTCTCTTCTTTGAGCAGGGGATTGAAGACCGCGTCAATGTAGACATCAATGAGGTTGTAAAAATCTTTTTCGTTTTGGCTGGCAACGGGGTAACAAGTTTTATCGGGGAAAGTGAAGGCGTTGACAAAGGTCGCCAGCGAGCCTTTGAGCAATTCCACGAACGGTTCCTTGACCGGGTATTTCTCTGAGCCATTCAACACGGAATGTTCAAGGATGTGTGCCACGCCTGTGGAATCTTTTGGCGTGGTGCGGAAGTTGATGCTGAATACCTTGTTCTCGTCGTCGTTGATGACCGAGAGCAGGCGCGCACCGGTGCGTTTGTGTTCCCACAATTGCACCAGCGAGTTGATCTCGGGGATTTGTTGTTCTTTGATAAGGGTAAATGATTTGGTCATGGGTTCCTTTGTGGTAAATGGAGATTGGTAACTGGTAATTGGAGATTAGTAATTACCAATCTCTAATCTCTTATTTTTTTTTACTCTTAACTTGTAACTTTCTAAATTTCTCTCGCAGTTCATTGATCGGCTTAAGTTTACCGCGTTCTGAATAAAGCCACATTTCCCAGCCATTTGCGGGGGCGTTAGTTAGTTCACGGGCAACCATGTGGATCGAGCCGATGAGTTTGCCGCATTTGAGATGTCCGCTGGCGAGGATGGTGGCTTCGCATTTGCCTTTGACGTAGTGGAGTTTTTGCCCCACTTTGAGATAACCATGTTCAAGCAGCGCTCCGAACGGAATTCGAGCCTGGTTGCGCCTTTCAGGCAGTTCCAACGCCTCAGCCGGTGCGGATTTGATCAAGTCGATTCGCTTTTGCGCGGCTTTGATGTACTTCGTCTCGCGTTCAATGCCGATGAAATTTCGTCCCAGTTTTTTGGCGACGGCTCCCGTCGTGCCGCTGCCAAAGAAGGGATCAAGCACCACGTCACCGGGGTTGGTCGTGGAGAGGATGACTCGGTATAAGAGGGCTTCCGGCTTCTGGGTGGGGTGAGTCTTCGTCCCGTTGGTTTTGAGGCGTTCTTTTCCTGTCGCAAGCGGAATGACCCAATCACTGCGCATTTGTAGGTCATCGTTTAGAGCTTTCATCGCCTTGTGATTGAAGGTGTATTTTGCGCCTTGTTCCTTTTGCGCCCAGAGCAGAGTCTCATGCGCGTTGGTGAAACGCACGCCGCGGAAGTTCGGCATGGGATTGGTTTTGAGCCAAACTACATCGTTGAGAATCCAGTAGCCCAAGTCTTGCATGACCGTACCAACGCGATAAATATTGTGATACGAGCCGATGACCCAGATAGTGCCTGTATCTTTCAAAACCCGCCTTGCTGCGCGTAGCCAGTTAGAAGTGAATTCGTCGTATTTGGAGAAACTGGAAAATTTGTCCCAGTTGTCATCCACCGCGTCCACTTTGCTGAGGTTGGGACGGTAGAGGTCGTTTTGCAGTTGCAGGTTGTATGGGGGGTCGGCAAAGATTAAGTCCACCGATTTTTCCGGCAGGGAGTTGAGTATGTCTATGCAGTTGCCTTGCAGGATCTGGTTGAGGGGGAGGGTGGGCACACCCAAATTATACCCGCCACGGACTCTCTTCCGCATCCCCTTTAATCGGCTACAATTCGCGCTCATGAAATCATCCCAGAGGTTGTTGCATGGCGTTAATTAGTTTGCAGGAAGTCCGCATTGGCTTTGGCGGGCATCCTTTATTAGATAATGTTAGTTTTCAGATTGAGCGTGGCGAGCGCCTGGGTTTGTTGGGGCGCAATGGCATGGGCAAGTCTACGCTGTTGAAAATGCTCAATGGCGATGTCGAGCCGCATGATGGCGTCATTGCCCGCCAGCAAAACGTCCGCGCGGCGTATCTTCCGCAGGAGGTGCCGCAAGACCTGCACGGGCGCATCGCCGACATCATCGCTTCGGGTCTGATCGACACCGACTTTGCCGACGACGAACATCATTGGAAGCGCGACAACCAAGTGCAGAAAACCATCTCGCTGATGGAACTCGACAGCGACGCTCGCTTTGAAACTCTTTCAGCGGGGATGAAGCGCCGCATCATTCTTGCGCGAGGCTTGGTCTGCACCCCAGACCTTTTGCTGCTCGACGAACCCACCAACCACCTCGACATCCAAGCCATTGACTGGCTCGAAGACTTCCTCAAACGCTGGGGCGGGACGCTGGTCTTTGTGACGCATGACCGCGTCTTTTTGCAGAAGCTCACCACCCGCATCATCGAACTTGACCGCGGCAGTGTCTACGATTGGGCATGTGATTATCCGACCTTCCTCGAACGCAAAGAAGCCATGCTCGCCGCCGAGCAAACGCAAAATGCGCTCTTCGATAAAAAACTGGCGCAAGAAGAACAGTGGATTCGCAAAGGCATTGAAGCTCGCCGCACCCGCAACGAGGGACGTGTACTCGCTTTGAAAAAATTACGTGTGCAGCGTTCCGAGCGGCGTGAACTGCTTGGCAAAGTGAAAATGCAGATCGGCACGGAGAAGCGTTCTGGTAGGTTGGTGATCGAAACCGAGAACATCAGTTATGCCTATGGCGAGAAGACCATCATCCGCAACTTCACCACCACCATTCAACGTGGCGACAAGATCGGTATCGTCGGCGCGAACGGTTCGGGCAAAACGACTTTGCTCAAACTACTGATGGCGCAACTCCAGCCGCAGACGGGCGAAGTCCGTCACGGCACGAATCTCGATATCGTGTACTTCGACCAACTCCGCACTCAACTCGACGAATCCAAATCGGTGCTCGATAACGTCGGGCAGGGACGTGACACCGTCACCATCAACGGGCGCACGCGCAACTTGATGGGCTATCTCGAAGATTTTCTCTTCACGCGTGACCGTGTCCGCGCACCCATCACGGCGCTTTCGGGCGGCGAGCGCAATCGTCTTTTGCTCGCGCGTCTCTTCGCCATGCCCGCCAACCTCCTCATCCTCGACGAGCCCACAAACGATCTCGATATCGAAACGCTTGAAATTCTCGAAGACCTACTGCTCGACTACGAAGGCACGCTCCTGCTCGTTAGTCACGACCGCGCTTTTTTGAATAACATCGTCACCAGCACCTTGATTTTGGATGGCTCTGGCGACGTGAAAGAATTCATCGGCGGATACGAAGACTGGAAGAAGCAGTTGGATGAAACCCCCGCTTCAAAAACTGCAACGAAACCTGCTCAAACAACCCAAACAGAATCCAAGCCTGAGAACAAACCCGCCACCCGTAAGTTAAGTTACAACGAGAAGCGTGAGTTCGAAGAACTCCCACAGCGTATAGAAAAACTTGAAGAAGAACAGAAACAGCTCACCCTTAAAATGGAAGCGCCCTCCTTTTATCAACAGGAAGGCGCAATGATCACACAAGCCGTCGAGCGGCTGGAACAGATCCAAAAAGAATTATCCCAAGCCTATGAGCGTTGGGGAGAGTTGGACGGTTAGCCCACGCTTAGATAAACGGTATTGCTGCGACTGCTATACCCCGCCCAGATCAATTTTTCATTGACTCTGTATTCTTTCAGCATCACAGAACGCTCATTTTCGATGGTGCTTGATTTTCCATTAGGCAGGCTAACAACGGTAACTTGTTCGTCGCTGGCATTTCCGGTGCGTGCAAAATTTTCAACAACTCTTTGCAAGATGGTCTTTTCTTCTGATTGCATGATGTTTTCCTTATGCTATATGTTTGGCTAATAATTTTTGCAGTTCGTTCTCTGCATCTTGCGGATTGATCGAAAAGATAAAGCTCCACTCGCCAACTAATGATTTTTGTACACGTCGCAGGATGTCTCTATCATATTCGCTCCACGTACGTTGTTTGCGAATGGCAGACAAATCACGAATAACCTTACATAAGGTTTCGGCGGTGCCGTCTTTAAGGAGTTCGATCAGATACTGACTGCGTTGACGTCTGTCAATGGGCAGCGCTTCGGGCGGGTTGGTGAGCATTTTCAGTAGGGTGCTGAAATCTGACTGACTCGCAGGCTTGCGCAAGCGTTTGCCTAAATTTTCATCTGATGGAACCCATATCGTGAGATCGCCGATCTGAACTTGATAGTAGAGAATGTTTTGCTCCCCAAACGAACGTGTTTCAATAGTGGTTACTTGTCCCAGCCCGTGCGAACAATGGACGACCCAATCACCTGGCTTCAAATTCATACAAGTCTCCTTTGTAGTTGTAGGGAAAAAGAAAAGCGCCAGTCCGACAAAAGGACTGGCGCTTGAACACGGTCAATCTGTTATATGTAATTGATTATATCACCGATAGTTATTTGGGTTTGGAAGGTTAAGCGGCTTCTATCTTTATCTGTTGTTCTTGTGTTTCGATGTAACTCTCAGCCATTCTGGCTTTGTATTTACTGATCTCCGAACGGACTGCCGGGTTTAAGTTGAAGGTCAGGGGATAAAGCAAATAGTAGATTTCTTGCACGGTAAATGTTGGCTGTTTGTGAATGAATTGATGGAAGGCAACCGGGTCGGCGTCGATGGTCATGAGATCGTCCATCGCGTCGGAGTACAGGTCTTTCTTTACGCGGTGATAGACATCATGAATGGTGGCATTTTGATTTTTGCTAAGTTCGCCTTTTACATCGTAATCATTTTCGATGTCTTCCAGAATCCATGCTGTGTGGAGGGGCCATTGCTCGGTAAGCAGAATCCAGCGGATAATCTTTTCGTGTTCTTGAAAGTTGGGCGGGAATAAGAGACGTACGAAGCGATAAATGTTCACAATACGTTTGATTTTGCGCGGGTTCTCAATGATGTCATCTACGCAGCGTTTGAGGGCTTCACGCTCGGGCTTGGTGAATGTGACCGGCACTGCTTCGGTTCGGGTTTGGGAAACAGGCTTATCTGTAGGAGGAGGCGCGGTGCTTCTTCTTGCCTCAGCAGGAGCATCCTCTTTTTTTACTTCCGGTATGCGTTCATCCGAATCTAGATTTCTTTCTTCTTTTGCAGCAAATTTCGCTTCAACTTGTTCCTTTTCTTCCTTGCTCCAGATTAGAGAGTCGATATAGTTGCCTATATCTCTACGATTTGCAAATGGAATGACAAAAGGCATTTGCACAATTTTGTCTAGATATTCATAGCCGTTGATGCCTGCCTTGACCAAGACACTGCCATAATTTTCTTCGATAGCGCGGACAATCACACGGGCGTCGATACCAAGAAAAACTACAAAAGGAGAACCATCACGGTCCGCAAGTAGGAGCATGACGGCTTGGAGAACTTCTACGGCTTTGCGATGTTCACAACGATCAAGGTCATCTATAAAAAGCACCACACGGGTTTGACGATTTTTGTCTCTACTTTCTAGCAATTGACTAATGAAGCCAATCTCCGCTTTGATATCTGCCATGATGCCAATCTGATCACGAAAATCGGGTTTGGAGGCGAGTTTTTGCAAGTTACTTGCCTGCGACATGAACAATGTGTCACCAAATTCTCGTAACGCATTCCATAAAGTAGGTAAAGTGGCAAGGAGTGATCCTCCGACAAGTGATACCCCAACGGCTTTGAAGGCGATATTTGCTGCTTCCCAACTGGCTTGAATTTTGTCAAAGCCGACTAGAAGGCTGATGAGCAAACCGGGGATGGCATAGAATAAAAAGACATTGAGTGCTTTCGGGAACAAGCGTCGGACTGCTTTTAGAAGCCGGACCATTTGCATTCTTAAACCGAGATGTTTTTCCACCTCACGATACAAGTGAGTGACCAAACTTGCCCAGAGGTGCTCGCTGCCTGAATATACCCAGGCATTGAACTCAATGAGAATGGTATCGACTTGCTTTTCGGTTTTGGGCGCAAAGATGCGTCGAATGGATGAGATCAGCTTTCCAAACCAGGGAGATTTTGAGTCATTCTCATTTTTTAGCGCCTCTTTGATCTTCTTCATCAAAAAGGATTTTCCAGAGCCCCACTGACCATATACGCCAACAGTGATGGGAGTGCTTGCTTCAGGATTCTTGATGAGGGTCACAAAAGCATCAGCGAAGCGGGAGTAGTTCAATTGATCTACACCGATGGATTGATCTGTGCTGACGCTAAAGGGTTTGCCAACTTCAACGGGTTGGATTTCTCCCTCCAGTGTGTCTGCGTCTTTTTCAAGCGCAGCAGCATTTGATTGCACTTTGGATGTCTGGCTGGCATTTCCAAACCCAAATCTCTCAAAGAGACCTCTATTGGCGTTCTGACTTGCAATCAGAAACTCTTGTTGCAGCATGTTAATGGCGGGATTCTTGCCAATATTTACGTTAACCGAATGCTGAGTGGCTTGAAAATTTTCTCCCCGTAGAAGATAACTTGAATCTTTACCGTTATTTTCCCAATCTTTGGCAAGCAACAACAAACGTTTGTGCTCTTGAAGCCATTCGAGGTCAGCGTCGATCAAATTAAGAACCTTTGACAATCCAGATTCAAAATCATCTTGAGGTCTCATGAAAATCCAATTTAAACTGGCTAGCTCAATTGGAACCTCTTTAGGTTCAACATTATGAATGGCAACTGGAATGATGCGCTTGTTATTTTCAACTGCAATTTTGAGCTCTTGATTAGCTACTGCAGATTTTAGGGAATCAGGGCTTAGAATGAAAAGATATATTTCTGAGGCTTCAATTCCCTGTTCTATTTTGGATGCCCATTCTTCCCCCGGCAAAATCTGTTCATAATCTATCCAGATACTCAAACCAGAGCTTTTCAGACTTTCGATCAACCTTTGTGCGAATTCTCTATCTTTTCGCGAATATGTGATGTAAACCTGAGTTGCTGTTCTCTCTGCCATGTGAACCTCTCGGAACTGGAAAACGAAAGTTTTAGTTGTAGTATGCTTTTACCAAACAAATTTTAATATTTCAAGTTCTCATAAATACCATTTGCTTGTTCGAACCAAGCGCTTAAATTTAGATCAGGTATTTTTATAAAATACTCTCGCATGATCAATGTTTTGCGAGAGTATAAAATATTTACTGATAGATATCTTCTTCATCTTCCAAAGCTGGAGGTGGAGAACCGAGATCGAAATTCCAGACGCCGCTTTCTTTCATGGCAAGGGCAACATCATAGGGAGTGGGCTTGAATTCGTAGTTTTGTTTTTCTACAAATTCAAGAATGAGTTTGTGCGGCGGGCGTTCCACTTTGAAACTTTTCTGCACGTGGTTGAGGAAATACTTGGCGCTTTCATTGGAGATATCAAAGATGCGCGCAATTTCTTCAAAGGCTTTTATTTTTTCTTTGGTCATTGGTTTTCTACTTTTATGATCACAATGCCGCCAAAATGATGTTCGTTGGCATGGCATTTAATTCCATTGATATAACAATCGTGGCTATTATAGTCTTCGCCTGTATCTTCATATTTGGCTTGATAACCACCAGAAATGGATTGGTTATAGAAGGCTAATTTTCTGCCATCGTTGGATAGCGCAAGTTCAGCACACTCTGCACATACATAATTTGGATACCGTTGCGATGGTTGTACTTCTTTACGGCAGATTGGGCAGTTTTGCATATTTTAGGCGAGAGCGTCTAAGGCGCGTTTTGCCAGCACGGCAGCGACGTCTATGCGGTATTCGGCAGATGCCCACTCATCATGGGCTTCATGATATGCGTTCTTTGCAGCTTCTTGAATCCCGTCGGCTTCGGTACCGTCCATGGCGAGGAGCGGGGTTTTGCCATAGCCGCTCAATACAAGGCGTGTGCGACCCGAATTCCATTGCACGACGGCGGCGCCGACGATCGGTTTATCGGCGGGAGTTTTGGAGACAAATTCAAAAGCACTCTTGGTGTTGAGCGAGATGGTGATGGAGGTAATGAGTCCGCTCGGGCGGGTGAGGATAAATTCACCACAACTTACGATCTTGGGTTGGCGATTTTCGATTAACTCGATTTTCGCATCCATTGCGAGGAGCATGGCAGCGAATGTGGAACGTCCGTCACTGGCGATGAGAGTGCCAGCGACTGTGGCTGTGTTGCGAATGTTAAGCGGCGCTTCGAGCTTGAGGGCAGACTTCAAAGCAGCGGATGAATGTTCTGACTCAAGCAGAGACTGCAAGGTGCAGGTCGCACCGATGACGAGTTCATTACCATTTACGCGGAGCGAATCCAAGCCGAGGCGTTGGAGATCGACCACGGCAACTGAATCAGTTGTCGGCTTGGAAAGAAGCGTGCCACCTCCGAGGGGGACGGTGTTCGGTTGAGTCAGAAGGGTCAGGGCTTCGTCAAGAGTTTGAGGTCTGTGATAGGTAGAAATCATGGAAATGCCTCCGTAGAATTTGATTATAAATCCTTATGGCGAGGGAAGGGTTACTTTGAAGCGGATCGCCAGTAGACGCATACTGAAGATGGTAAGAGCACCAATCAGCGATGCAAGCAGGGTGTTGACGTGGAGGACGTAAAGAATAATGAACAAGGTTGTGCCTGCAAAGGAACAGGTGGCGTACAGCTCGGTGCTTTGACCAAAAACTTTTGGAATGCGGTTGCTGAGCACGTCGCGCAATACGCCGCCGAAAATGCCGGTGACGACGCCCATGTGAATGGCAACGATTGGAGAGAGGTTTAATTGCAGGGTGTACGTTGCGCCGAGGATGCTGAAGATGCCGAGCCCGATGGCATCGGCTGTGGTGAGCAAAATTTTTGAGATGCGATCCAGCCGATAGAAGGAGAAGATGGCGACGATAAAGGTTGTGACGGTTAAAGCAGGGTCGGCGATCCAGAAGATGGGAGTGCGCCCAAGCAACAGGTCGCGGACGGTACCGCCGCCAAAGGCGTTGACGTAAGCGATGGTGACCGCACCGACGATGTCCATTTGGTATTTGCGTGCGCCTAATGCGCCTGAAACAGATGATGCAATTACGGCAATGTAAGTGAGAATGAGGAGAAGTTGATCCATACGCCAAGTATCACACATCTTGGATTGAAAAGTCCACCATCATTTGATGGTGGACTTTTTGTTTTGTTCCTACTGTGAATTTAAGGGGTAGAGATATTCTTGTTTGAGCGCTTGCACGAGAATATCTGAAATACTGCCGTTTGTGTAGTGCCCGCTAAAGTGCCAGACCGGTTGAATGTATAACGCATCTGTTGTAGGAGCATCGTATAGCATCTTCGGGTCTGTGACGTAATACTCAAGCTGAACGCTATCTACAATGAAATCTGGCTGGACGTATGTGTCTGAGTTCCCGAACGGGTCTGGTGACGATTGAATTGTGCTAGCAAAAGGTTCTAATTCAATTGGCTTCCCTGTATTCGGGTCGGTGGCGGGTGATATGCTAAACAGTCTTAGGGCTGGCATACCTTCATAGGTTTCGCCTGGGACGATCAAGGCTTCGATACTGACATCTTCGGGGAAGTCACCTTTGTAGCTTATGTCCTGATAAGCTCCCACTTCTGAAAGCATCACATAGGTGGTGTCATCTTTAGTGAATAAAACTACTGGTTTCCCGTTCATCTCGGTCAATGCCTCTGTACCTTGTAAGATCTGGAATTGTAAGCCCGGGTAGACTTCTTCATACCGTTTTACATTTAAGGACATTGCACCCGTATCTGAGTATTTGATATCGCCCCATATCTTAACCGGGCGGTTGACCAGTTTTTGAAGCGGTTCAAGATTATCTCCTTGAAGCTCGTAATAGATGCCGTTATACGATTGAGAACTTAAGAAGGTATATTGATAGCGCATTCTACCGTCAGGTTTGATGTATTTAGAAATACTAACAATGCCTTCTTCGCCATCGAGTTGAGTAGGTCCTGGCACGCCGGGAATTTTGATCAGCCAACCCGTCTCAACAATGTTTATATCTGTGATGTAGTTCACGCGCATCAGGTCATCTAACGAAACGTTGAATTTGACAGCAATGCTTTCCAATGTATCGCCATCTTCAACTATATAGTTCAAGAAGCTGGCAACTTCTGAGGCTGTGTATTGCTCTTCCGCTGGGATCGGTGTTGGGAAAATAGCCGGCACACCCGTCAGGTTGAGCGGATAGAAACCCAAACCACCGCCACCGCCTCCGCCGCCCATGTTGCTGGCATCTGCCACATATTGGATGTTCGACCAATCCAAGGCGTTGTCGATCAATGCGCCAGAGACTCCGAGATACGACTCGCCAACCACAGTATTGAGCGGCAGGTCTGTGGGTGGGTCGAGCAATATATACTCGCTGCTGCCATCGTCGCTGGTGAGGATGATCTCGTCACCTTCCTGTCGCAGTGAACCGGAAATATATCCTTGAATGGCGTTGGCATTTGTGCTTTCTGCGTTGAATTTACGAACGCCATTTTCCTCTACGAATTGACCCGTCACTTGTACAAAAGCGAAGTTACTAAGCTGCTGAAGGTCTGAGGTGTTTCCGATCATGGCGAAACTGCCAACAAAGATCAACGGCGGTTGCCCCGGTGTTGCTGATTCGTATTTCATCAGGCTGCCAGAAATTGAAACTGTCTCATTATTCGGGTATTCTCGATACCATTGCTGCGGAATTATGCCGTCTTCTCCGCCTGAGCCGCTTTCCGTCATACCAACCGTAGTGTGGGGATCTAGAATTGCGTTCAGTGCATCTTCAGCACTGATGATTCCATAGCTTCCAAGTGCTTGTTGGTCATAGCTGAGTAGATTGGCAGTCAGATATGCCACTTCACCATTTTGATCAAGAGTCACATTTGAGCTTTGGATGGTGTAGATATCATATTGCATCGGGTACCCATCTGGTGAGACTTGGGTGAAATGATACATACCCTTTGCGGGAGATTTGCTAATGTTGAATGGAGAGGAGAAACCATATTGTTTAAAGAAGTCAGAGATGATTGTCTCGGCATTCTCATTATTCACACCGTAATAGCCGCGGTCTGTCACTACGATATCTGGTGTGTAAGTGAAATAATTCTTGGTGTATACCGTGAGCATTCGCTTGCCATCTGAGATGACATACCCAGTTTTGTCTGGGAACTGTGGGAACGCCGTTGTGTATGCTTCACCTTGTAACCCAAATTGATTTGCCAATGCTTGTGCATCTTCCACAGTGGCGGGTTGATCATCTACATATGTATAGATACTCGCAGCGGTTGGACCTTCAGGCAGCGGAGCTGTAAGGAACAACTTCCCATCACGGAAGTCGTATCCGCCAACGGTTTCGTTACTGCTTGTATTATTCGGGTCAATGATAACCCCCGGAGTCGTTTGAACTTCTATGGGCTTTTCCTCATTGGTGCCCACGTTTTTTTGTGGCTCCAAGGTTTGGAAGAGCCATACCATGAAGATCACCAATCCGCTTACGACAATAATTCCTGTTATTGTGGGCAGCCAATTTTTAAATGTAAAAGTCTGCAAACTTGCACGCGGCTTATGCGCCTTGCGAAGTTTTTCTTCCAATTCTGCTTTGAACATCACATTGGGTTGTAATTGTTCGGCAGTTTCTTCCAATAAAGTTTCAAGTTTTTTATTTTTATCGAATTCGTTCATTCTTCTACCTCCATTCTGAGGGAGGTTCGCTCGCGCAGATCTTGCAACCCGCGTGAGACGAGCATTTTTACTGACGCCTCATTTTTCTTCATCACACGCGCCGCTTCTGCATAAGTCAGTCCGCCAAAATAAACTAACACGATCGCTTCAGAACGTTCGTTTGAAATTTGCTTGAGCGCATGAGAAATAGACTGAAGCCGGATGCGTTGCATGGCGGCTTTGTCGGTGGGCAGGCTCGGGTTGGGGTATTGCTCTGCCGCCTCTAGCGGGACCTCATGCCTGTTCCCACGAAAATACATGAGCCGCTTCTTTGAGGCGATTCCCATTACCCACGCCGCGAACGAGCCTTCTCCCCGAAACGAACGGATCCCTTCCATGGCTGCCATAAAGGTCTGCGAGGTTAAGTCTTCGGCATCTTTGACATTGCCGATGTGTGCCATGAGATAGCGGTACACCCGCGTCACATGCTGGCGGTAAAGCTCTGCAAAGGCATCTACATCTGATATTGCTTTGCGTGCTAGGTCTTCTTCGTCCAATTCTTTGATTTCCATATTCATTAGGGTGGTCATATACCTCCTGTGTGTAGTGCGCACGTATATATGTTGCAGGAGGTTCTGAAAAGTAACAGGCAAAATAAAAGATGACAGACACTTCAAAAGTGACTGTCATCTGATGATTAATCTGGGTATACCTTCCAACCCAATTCTTCAAGCTTGCTCATATCGAACTGGTCGCTGGGTACATTGATGTGCATGCCTGTCCCTTCGGCGAGCAGTTCGTTCGTCTCTGCGTCGTAGATTCCGCCCCAGGCTTTGGCAATACGCCCCTTATTCTCCATCACCTTGCCGACGATTTTAAGTAATTTGCCGATAGGCACATTCTTGCGATATTTGATCTCCAGCTTCCCCGTAAACATAAAGCGTGGATTCGCCGGGTCGCTGCCCATATATGCCCGCCCAGAGACCTCATCAATGATCGCAGCGACGATTCCGCCATGCAACACACCGGGGAAGCCTTCAAAGTGTTCTGGGGCAGTGTACTCGGTTTCGATCACACCGGGTTCGGTTTCATAAAAATGCAGATGCAAGCCTACAGGGTTTTCCACCCCACAAATAAAGCAATGACGTGAATTCGGTTGTTTGATTTTGCTCATTCTATTTCCTTTATGAATTAAGAAAAATGACGATCTAAAAACTTATCGAACTTTGCGCCCAGTAAATGAGCAAATAGCAAGTTGAGAATCAGGATGACTAAGGCGATTAACGTCCATACAAAGATTTCATCCCATTTTGCTAACTTAGTCGTTTGAACCACGTGCAAGGCATAAGCACAATAAAGTCCTGCTGGCAGACAGGTCCATATACCTGGTGTGTACTTTTTCATCACCAAAAATTGACCTATGTGGAAAAAGAGATGCAGAAAAAATCCAAGCATCATACCGGTCCACATGGAGTAAAGCGCATACTCAACTGCCACAAAGGTTAGAACAGTTAGGATAACAAACTCTTCGGCGACTGCCAGAGCAAACCCAGATGTGGATAGTTTTTCGGCATGTGGCAAAACCCGCATGGCAAGTTTTGGAAACCGTTGGCGCAGTACATTTGCATTTTTCTGTATCCAAGTTCTGACCATGATTATCTCTTCCAGATCATGGAACATGAAGACGGCAGGGAGCAACCAAAGCACAGAGGCAAGTGACATGCCGGGGATTATCTTTCGCCCCAATGAATGGCAATGGTGCCGAACATGAGGCGCTTGAAATTCACCCTGCGAAAGCCAGCTGCCACCATGCGGATGGTTAGTTCTTCGGCTGTTAGAAAATTTTCAGTAGTATCTGGTAAATATTCGTAGGCATCGCGCATTCCTGAAAGCATGCCGCCCACTATGGGGATAATGACATGCATATGGAATTGGATAAAAGGCGAAAGGAGATTCTTTTTTGGACGTGTCGTATCTAGCACAACGATCCGCCCGCCGGGTTTGAGGACGCGATATTGTTCTTTCAATGCTTGTTGAATATCGGTCACGTTGCGCATGAGAAAACCGGAGACAACCGCATCAAAGTTTTTTTCTTTGAATGGCAAATTCAGTGCATCTGCTGTGGAGAAATTCAAGTCACCGCTTTTCTTGCCCACCCGCATCATTTCGAGGGTAAAGTCTGCGGCGGTGACGCGGGCTTTGGGGTACTGTGTCAGCGCCTCGCGGGCTAGGTCACCGGTACCCGTTCCGAGGTCCAGTATGGAGCCGTGCGGGCGGATCTTCGTCAGGCTGATAACTTCCTTCCGCCAGCGGACGTCTTGCCCGCCCGTCATGAGTCGATTCATTAGATCATAACGATGAGCGATCTTGCTAAACATGGATTGTACATACTGGGCACGTTCCTGCCCGGTTAATTGTGTCATAAATTCTCCTGAAAATAGAATTATACCCAGAAGGATTTTCCTGCACGACGGTATAATCGCGAAATGACCAATCCATCCTATCCGTTCACTCGTGAGAGTCAGTCTGCACTTGACCAGGCTCGCCGCATTGCCGAAGGCAATAAACTACCTTTCATAGATTCTTTGATGCTGTTGCTGACCTTGTTGCAACAAAAGAACTCGCGAGTGCAAACATTATTAAAGTCTCTCAACGTACGAGTGGATAATCTTGCAGCACGTATCGTAGCGACCATCAAACTTGATGTGAAAGAAATTCTCCAAATTTCAGATGATAAACCGGTTTTATCTGCTGAGTGCGAAAAAGTTTTGGCATCTGCTTTTACTGAAATGCAGCGTGTAGGGCAAAATTCGATCAATGAGTTTAACCTCTTAATAGGCATGTTGCAAAATACAGACAGCAAAGCCGGGCAGATCTTATCTCAATATGCGGTGACCGCGGACCAAGCTCGTGAGCGTATTGCGGTTTTCAAAGATGAGCAAGTTTTGCCCAATAACGTTTTAAGTAAAAACGGTTTTTTACGCAGAGCCATGCATCAAGGCATTAGCCCGATCTTCATCAGCTTGGTGTTATTCACGGTTGCCATGGCGGCTTTCTTGTGGCTGGATATTGGAAATAACCCCAGAGCTTTTCTCATCGCTTTTATCATTGGCGGGTGGATTATCTCTGTCGCTCTGCATGAGTTTGGGCATGCTATCACTGCTTTTTGGGGTGGCGATGAAAGTGTGCAAGATAAAGGCTATCTCACGCTTAACCCGCTTAAGTATTCAAACCCAGTGTTAAGTGTCATCATTCCAGTTATCATGTTGCTTTTAGGTGGCATCGGTTTTCCGGGCGGGGCGGTGTATATCAACATCTTCGCGTTGCGGAAGCCAAAGTATCGCAGCCTTGTTTCGGCGGCGGGACCTATAGCAAATTTATTACTCGCTATGGCGTTGGCGCTTCCATTTGCTAACTTCCCATTCTTTTTCTTTTTTGTGTCTGTGCCCCAAAAATTTTTGATGGCGATTGCCTTTCTTTCGTTTTTACAGATCACTTCCATCATCATCAATCTGTTGCCAATCCCTGGCTTAGACGGCTTTGGAATTATTGAGCCATTCTTGCCACGTGAATTTATGGGCATTGCCAGTTTTATTCGTCCCTTTAGTTTTTTGATCCTGTATCTTTTTGTGTTTATCGATTCGCCAATTTCCGATGCCTTCTGGCAGAGTATTTGGGAGATTACCAATCTCTTGAGCCCCAACCTTGCATATTACGCCAATGAAGGCTTGAAATTATTCTTAAAGTAGTCAGCGAAATTATATGAATGAAAAAATGAATATGCTTCAAATTTGGTGGCTTGCCATCCGTCCGCGTACGTTGCCTGCCGCCGCCGCCGGTGTGGCAATGGGCAGTGCTTTGGCTTGGCATGATGGCTCATTTCAACTGCTGCCTGCTTTGGCGGCTTTGTTGGTCGCCTTGTTGTTGCAGATTGGCAGCAATGTTGCCAATGATGTCTTTGACTTTGAACGCGGTGCGGATACGGCTGAACGCCTTGGTCCCGTGCGTGTGACTCAGGCTGGATATCTGACTCCCACACAAGTGAAGACCGGCATGTTTGTGATCTTTGCTTTCGCAGCATTCTTGGGCTTGTATCTCGCCACGCTTCGCGGCTGGACCGTGATCTGGCTCGGTGCTGCTGCCATTCTCTCCGCTGTAGCCTACACCGGCGGACCGTATCCGTTGGGCTATCATGGTTTGGGTGATATCTTCGTCTTTCTCTTCTTCGGTCTTGCCGCCGTGGCTGGGACGTATTTCGTGCAAGTCGGTTCTGTCAGCACCGCCGCTTGGTGGATGTCTGTGCCGATTGGCTTTATTGTTACCGCAATTCTGGTCGTCAATAATTTACGCGATCTTGAAAATGATCGCAAAGCAGGCAAGCACACCTTAGCCGTCCGCTTCGGAGAGCAAGGCGCCAAAGCCGAATATTTACTTCTCATGCTGATCGCCTATTTGATCATGCCAGTTTTGGTGTGGATGAAAATTATTCCGTTCGGTGCGATGCTGTCATGGCTTTCTCTTCCCATCGCCATTCGGACCTTGCGTGTTGTCTTTACCCAAAAAGGTCGCCCGCTCAATGCTGCGCTTGCAGGGACGGGGCAAACCGCGTTTTTGTTCAGCCTTTTCTTTTGGGTTGGATTATTATTTTCTAACTAACAAATTTCCATCTGCACCACTTCCTTTCCAGCCAATCGACGCTGAAATACATTCCAAGTCCCAGCAGGCTCATGGCGATCACTCCCGCATACATCGACGGATAATCCAACAGCGTGCTGCCTCGATAGTAGATGTAATATCCCAGTCCATATTTGGTAGCCGAAAGTTCAGTGATATACAGCACCGCTACCGCCGTGCCAATGGATTGTCGCAATGCGGTCAAAATGGCAGGCAAGCTGGCAGGTAGATATACAAAACGGAATACAGCTCTTCGCCCTGCACCAAGACTTTGTAGGCTTTGCAACAGCTGCGGCGCAATTCCACTCGCTTGGTCTCGTACCAACACCACGATCTGAAAAAACAGAATCAAGAACATGATGGTGATTTTGGATATATCTCCGATGCCTAAGAACAAAATAATGACAGGCACAAAAATAACTTTTGGAATAGGGTAAAGCAAATAGATAATAGGGGAGAACAGGCGATTCAAAGTCTTTGAGCCGCCAATCAATAACCCAACTGGCGCAGCCACCAGCACCGAGAGTAGCATCCCTGCTGTTACACGCCACAAACTGACCGCGAAATGGGTCAGCAACCCGTTTTGCAGTTCCTTGAAGAAAACGATACTAACTGTTAGCGGGCTTGGCAAAATTGACATATTCACAACCATGGCTGCAATTTGCCAAACCAAGAGAATTGCGATTGCGGCAAAGAGAACGTCACGCCTTTTCATACAGAGACGCTCCCTTTTTGCATTTCAGCCCAAAGACGCTTACACATGCTGTGAAATTCTGGCGCATCGCGGAATCCGCTCGTGCCGGCGTTTGGGTTATCAAATACTTGTGTAGTTTGGTTGGGCGGGTTATCTAACAATAAAATTTTTTTTCCAAGCACTGCCGCTTCTTCTATGGAATGGGTCACAATGACCAGGGTTATATCTTGCTCTGTACACAATGAGAGTGTTAGGTTTTGCAAGTCTTCGCGGGTGACAGCATCGAGCGAAGAAAAAGGTTCATCCATGAGAAGCAGGTCTGGTTCGAGCGCGAGCGTCCGCGCTATTGCCGTGCGTTGACGTTGCCCGCCCGAAAGTTGCGCGGGAAATTTATCTGCCACTTCGCTTAATCCAAGGCGTTGAATCCAACTCTCGATATTGTCTTTGGGAATAAAACCATTTGGTGAGTGCTTTCCATCTGCGCCATAAAACTTGCGGACGTTCAACCCCAATGCCACATTTTCGCGCACTGTGGACCACGGTAGTAAGCCATAATCCTGCAAGATCAACCCACTATGCGGGCGCGGACGGAGAATCTGCTCGCCGTTGATGGTCACTGCACCAGATGTTGGGAATTTCAAACCCGCCAGCAAATACAGTAGCGTTGTCTTGCCACAACCTGAAGGACCCAGAATCGCCCACGTCTCGCCGCGGTTGATATTCCAAGTTAAGTTTTGGAAAAGCGGCGAGTGATTGTTGTATTCGAACGTGAGCGATTGGAGGTTTATCATGATAAGAGACCTGACAGGTCTTTAGATTTATTTACGGTAGTAACGATCCGTTTACCGAATCTGTGTAACTCACATCCACGCTCAGAATGCCTTTTTCTTTGAGCCATGCCAAGCCATCATTCCATTCTTCTTCAGTAGGTACAGCACCAGCAGGGAAAGGCGGAATGTTGAAGGTTTCAAGCAAAGGCGGAGGCACAAGTCCCTTATCACTTAACAAAGAAGTGTATTTGCTCGCATCAGCATTGATTAGTTCCTTCGCTTCTTCAATTGCGGCAAGAAAGGCTTTGACGGCTGCGGGGTTATTGTCAATTACATCTTTGCGGAAGGAGTACACACTGAAACCATATTCAGGGTTCATGGAATCATCCAACACATTCACTGCACCCTGACTCATAGCAAGCGAAGCCAGCGGGTCGGGCAATACGCCAGCGGCAAGTTCACCAGAACCGAGCAACGCCATACGATCTGGAATCTTCGGCACTGCGATAGTTTTGATTTCATTAGGCGCCAATCCCTGCGTTTTCAGTAAACGTTCAGTGACATACTCGATGATCGTTCCTTGAGAAACGCCGATCTCCACGCCCTTCAAACCTTGAGCATCTGTAATTCCACTCTTGCCCGATGTAAGAATAAAAAAGTGCGGATACCCTTCCTGTGGTCGCAGAGCATAACGTACCACTTGCATCTGGACGGCACCTTTATTGAAGAGCATCACTGCCAATGTCTCATTTATGGTGCCATCTGCCTGACCCGCCGCAAGCAATTGATCTCGTTCTGGTGCAGATGCCACAGGGATGAGCTCAACTGTCACGCCGTGTTTTGCAAATAAACCTTCTGCTTCAGCAACATACATGGGAAGTGTGTCGATAATAGGGAGGACTGCGATCTTGAGCGTGCCAACATTGGATGACTCAACCACCGCTTCATTCTGGGACTCGGTAGCTGATTCAGTTTCAGTCACTTCTTCTGCAACGACAGCGGGTGCACATGCTGCCAGTAAGATTGATAAAAGTAAAGCGAACGATAGGATTCGTAACCTCATTCCATGGCTCCTTAATTGTGATGGAAGTTCATGGTTGGGTATATAGCACGCAATGAGCCGCGTCAAGGTGACACGGCTCATACATTTCAGGTGCAAAATGTCAGGATTTAGTTCTGTGCGAAGGTATCGATCAGAAGTTTAAAATTGCCGCCCACCGGGTAAAGAATAGGGCAAGTGCAGCCACGCTTCTTGTATTCTTCCACTTTGGCTTTTGCTTCAGTTGGAGTACCAGAGGCAGTGATTTTGTGAACAAGTTCATCAGGCACCAAGTCTTTGGCTTTCATCACTTGTTCTTTAGTGGCGGGCCATCCCAAAATGGACTGTATCTGTTGCACTACATCGTCTGAAACATTCGAGGCTTTGGCAATGTGGGGTTGCTGAGCAATATACTGGCAAAGCAGCATCTTGCTGTAATTGATGGCTTTATCGTGGTCTTCATCCACCGAACAGACGATGAGTTGTGGGCGGTCAAAGTCTTCCATCTTGCGCCCTGATTTTTTCAAGCCATTATTCAGCAGTTCCATGGCATTGTCATTGTATTCAGGAGCAACACAGTAATTGAGTACAGCACCGTCCGCAATTTCGCCGGTCAATTCCATCATCTTGTCACCAGTCGCGCCGATCATGATGGGAATGTTGCGCGGTTCGCGCCGACCATAAACCACATCCAACTCAATACCTTTTACATGAATGAATTCGCCATCAAAAGTAACACGTTCCATGTTAAGCAATTTCTTCATGACTTGCACAGTCTCTTTCATGGCAGTCAAAGGCTTTTTTCGATCAATGCCAACGTTTGCCGCTAGCGGGTCCCACCAGGCGCCGAGTCCGCAAATAACGCGATTAGGAGCAAGGTCATCGAGAGTCAGAAAAGTCGCTGCCAACAGACCAATGTTACGAGTCCAGTTGTTGATTACGCCAGAACCAACTTTGATCTTGTTCGTCACGGCGGCGTATCCTGCCATTGGCACGATCGCATCGCGCACAAGGCGGCTTTCTGCCTGCCACACAGCTTCAAACCCCTTTTCTTCAGCATACTTTGCGTACTCGAGTCCATCACGTAGGTCGTGCGAGTCTTGCAAGTACAGAGCAACACGTTGCTTGGTCATGACATTCTCCTTCGATTGTGGGATGGTACGACTTGATTGTCTGACAATACAAAAAATTTTGCCACATGTTTCGCAAATTTCATAGGGTTTGCGAGCATGTGGCAAAATTGATGTCTATACTTTTTGTGCTTCTAACTTACGAATAAGTTCCAAGTCTTCGGGGTCATCCAAGTCAAGCCCCAGTGACGGAAGTTCAACCACTTCCAATCTTGCACCTGATTGCACTGCCCGTTCACTATGCCGTTGAAAGGACCCTTCCCCGAAATCATATTCAATCTGCCCGGCAGGTACCATGAGCAGAGCGTTCGTCCCTTTATGATGTCTGTCTGGTGCAATCACCACAACAGGCGGTTTTGTCGCTCTATCGATTAGCGCCAATACATCATCTGCCGTAAGAAGTGGAAGATCAACAGGCAAGACCAATACCCCTTGTGTCGCATGGACTTGAGCGATCACAGAAGCGCGCGTTAATGCTGTGTTCAGATGTGGCTGACCATCTTCTTGCACTGTCTTTGCGCCATGATTACGGGCAATGGTCAGTGCATGTGAATCACGGCTCACAACCAGTACCTTATCCAACTCTTTTAAACTGGTAAGGGTTTTTAGGGTTCGTTCCAATAATTCTTGATTTAATGCCGCACGTTCATCTTCAGTAAGTGCTCCGGCAAGACGAGACTTCCCGCGGCGTAGTGGTTTTACAGGCACAATTGCCCAAAGTGACATTTTATAAACTCCGGATAAAGTGTAGCACATCGTTCGCCAGTCGTGCGCGATCTGTAAGCTGATTCATAAGCGTGTTTGTGACAAGTGTTGCAATACCAAGCTCTTGAATTTCTTTTTTCATTTCAATATCTTCATTGTCTAACACGAAACCTTTTAGGATGGTGCGATAATGATTTGCAACCGCATAGGCTGAGGGCTCGATCCCAAGTTCACTATACATCTTCGCGGCGGGGCCTTTCACCGTCTTCCCGCCAATGATGGGGGAGACTGCGAACACAGGTTTCTTCACCTCTTTGATGACGTTCAAAATAGGATCAATACTTACCCACGGATTCGATGGGCAGAAAATAACCACATCTGCCGATGCAAGCGCCTCACGCACGCCCGGGGCTGGTTCAGCGACTTCAACTCCGTCAAACCTGAAGCCTTTCACTCTCGGCTGACATTGCCTGTGGACGAAGTATTCCTGAAATGCCAATTCACCTTCGTCAGAATCAACCATGGTTCTTACGGGCGAGTCGGTCATTGGCAATACAGTGGGTTCAATACCCCAGGCTTTACAAAACTCTTTTGTAATTTCTGAAAGAGGCTTTCCTTCTTTAAGTCGTCTTGTACGTTCAAGATGGGTTGCAATATCTGAATCCCCAAGGCGAAACCAGGCAGGTCCGCCAAGTTTTTCAACATTAGCGATGGTATTCCATGTCTCACCAGCGCGCCCCCAGCCGGTTTCAGAATTGGCAAGTCCGCCCAACGTATAACAGACTGTATCCAAGTCTGGACAGATATAAAGCCCCAAGTGTTCAAAATCATCACCTGTGTTGACGATAATCGTAAGGTCTTGCGAAGGCACGGTTTGAGCGAGACCTTGTGCCAGTTTGGCTCCGCCAACTCCGCCTGCGAATGCAACAATTTTCAATTTAGGTTCCCTTTTTATCAATAAAGATTGAAATTTCGTCAATCGGTTTTCGCTCTCGCACAGTTGGAATATCCACTGGTGTACCGATTAAGAACATGGCTTGTGGCTCCCATGTTGATTGAATTTTCAAGGCTTCTTGCACAGCCGACTGGGCAAATAATGGGCTGCATATCCATACTGCTCCCAAGCCTTCAGCATGTGCTGCCAGCAGAAGCTGCATCCCAGCATTCGCAACCGATTGGGTTGCGATCAAATATTCAGCTTTCTTACGGCGCTCATCTGGATATTTTTCCATTTCGGTCATATCTACACAAGCAATAATGACGACTGGAGCGCCGCTAATTCTTTCTTGAGAACGTAATAAACGCTTTTGGATCTCTTCAGGGGGAAGATGGTCTTGCTCGAGAACTTGCTGGAACTCTACTGCCATTTTTTTGGCAAAACGTTGAATGGACGATTTTTCTGTCAGCACCACAAAGCGCCAGGGTTGACGATTGTGTGCGGATGGGGCGAGAGTAGCAGTGTGGAGAATCTCCCGGATGACCGAAACAGGAATCGGGTCCGGTTTGAAGCGGCGGATCGAGCGTCGCGTCCGCAGAAAAGTATGCAGATCAATTGTGTTCGTCAAAGGAGGTTGGCTTGATTGTGAAGATGATCCGCTTTTGCCCCTCACGGTATTTCCATGGCTCTTCGTCGTAGCGCAAAGAAAGCATATTGATATGCTCATCTGCGCCTTCCGTTGTGTGAGAAACCACCTTGCCTTGCATGCCGAGATAACGATACGGGCTTTTGGGGTCTTGAATGACCATTGCAACATTGCCGTTATTTTTCATGTTACGGTCTTTGAGGCGACCTTCATTGGTGTTAATTAGAATATATTCACCATCTGTGTCGAACCATACCGGTGTAACTTGTGGAACACCCTTTGAATTCACGGTGGCAAGATAAAGAAAAGACTTTGTCTCAGGTTGAATGAGATCAAGGAATTTTTCGGGGAAAGGCATTGTATCCTCCAGAAATTTTATTCGAGCCTTGCGCACCTTTTATATCAAGGGCGCATAAGATTCCTGTTAGAGCTTAGCGGAACATATCCATTTCTTTAGGGCGAATAAGTTCTTGAAGTGAACCACTTTCACTGAGTGGGTATGGAAACCCGCGAACGTGAACGACAGGAGTTCCTTCTGCAGCTTGACCCATCATCAATGAAGCAGCGGCGGCAAGTTCATCTGCCACGCCGACAATCGTGGCTTTGAGCGTGTACCCAAAGAGGTCTTTCCATCCACGTTCATCTACAAGGGCAGGGATTCCGCTGAGACCGATGCAAACACCAACAGTTCCATTGCGCCACGCGCGCCCATGCGAGTCGATGACCATGATGCCAATGGTCTTATCTGTTTTGCGAAATATTTCTTCACGTAGCCATTTTGCAGATGTATCTGGATTTTCCGGCAAAAGGAGGACGTACTCTTCATCTTCTTTACCGTCGCCCATCACATTGGAATGGTCAATGCCGGCATTGGCGCAAACAAAACCAAGTTTATGTTCAACGACGATTACACCTTTGCGGATGCGCAACACTTCATTACTTTCGCGCAAAATCAATTCGACCAACCGTGGATCTTTATCGATGATCGGTGCGAGTTCAAATGCAGCAGAAGAAGGCTCAACCGTTGCAAGGTTGACCATACGTCCTTCTGTTTTGCTGATAATTTTCTGTGCAAGCACAAGGATGTCATTGTCTTGCAGGGCTATGTCTGATTCTTGTAATGACTTAAGAAGAATATCCGCCAGGTTGTTGCCTTGGCGGATAAGAGGAATATCTTTGAGAGTGGTTAGAGTGAGAGACATGATACGCGATGCGTAATGCGTAACACGTCAATTTTCGCATTACGCATTACGGATTATTTTGAAATTCCGGTGATTTTTATTCCAGCATGTGTGGAACCATATTTTTTGTTGATACCGATCAATACGCTGGTGAGACCTTCAATGACAACTGAGTTTTCGATTGGACCTGCGTCCCAACCACGTAAACCGGCTGCTTCTACTAATAAGATGACGTTCGTGCGGGCATCCTTACTGGTGCCGGTGACGAGGACATCACACTCTACGCCTTCGCCGCCAAGTAAGTGTTCATGTGAAATATTTTGAAATGCCGCACAAACTTCTACACCTTCGCCGAGAATTTGCTTGGCTTCTTGTGCAGCCGAACCTGCCGCTGGCATTTGCACTGTGGCAACTTTCGGTGGAACAAGTGGTACGGTTACATCGACCAGGATTTTTCCCTGCAGAGTGTCTTTGACCGACTCCAATGTCTCGCGATGTGCGGAATAAGGAACGGTTAACACGACGATATTCGCTTCTTTCGCCGCCTGAAGATTGTTCATTCCAGCGACAGAGACTCCATCGCCGAGCATTTCGGTCACTTCTTTTGCAGCAGCAACTGCTTTTTCTTCAGAACGTGAGCCGATCAATACATGATACCCGGCACGAGCCCAACGATATGCGAGCCCTTTACCTTCTTTGCCTGTACCACCCAAAACTGCAACTGATACTAAGATGTGATCTTCTTTCATAACTTCTCCTAAAAGGACTTGCTCTACATTACCTTGGCAACTTCTTCTTCGTACTTTTTCCAAATGCGCGGAGCGATCTCCCTTGCGCGCGCGGCAATCTCTTCTTCATTAAGGGTGAGCAGTTCACGGTCTTTCATGAGAAACTTACCAGCCACCATGGTACTGGTGACCATGCTTTGCTGAAAACCAAAAATGATGTGCCACGGCAGGTTGCCATCTGTGAGCGGGGTGAAGGAATGATAATCTACAAAGATCAGGTCTGCTGCAGCGCCGGGGATGATCTGCCCAATTGGAGATTCTGGGAAGAAGACTTGAGCAAGCGCTGAGTTGTTGTAGATCGCCATTTGCTGAACATCATATCCGCCCATGCGGCGCGGATCGCGGTGCTCCGCTTTGTGGAGCAGGTAGGCTGCTTTCCAATCATCCCACATCGAGTTGGTGAAGCCGTCATTGCCCAAACAAACGTTAACGCCCAGCCTGAGCATAGATTCGATTTGAGCTGTGCCTACACCATTGTTCATATTGGAACGTGGCTGATGGGTAAGCCAGGTTTCGGTCTCTTTGAGAATTTCCATCTCACGGGCATCAAAGTGGATGCCATGTGCGGTGATTGTTTTGGGTCCTAAGATGCCGTGTTTTAGCAAACGGTCAATTACGCGCATGCCCGATTTTTGCAGGCTGTCATATTCATCTGATTCATGTTCTGCCGTGTGGACGTGGAAACCTGTCCCTTCGGGGGCGGCAGAGGCACAAGCTTGCAAGGTTGCGCCAGATAGGGTCAGGCTGGCGTGTAGCCCAAAAGCAGCCGCCAACCTCGGGTGTGGGTTTGAGGCGAGGCGTTTGATGAAACGCACATTTTCCTGAATCCCTGCATTGGCTTTTTCGATCCCATCCCGATCCGTCACTTCATAGCAAAGGACACCGCGCAAGCCGCTTTTATCAACCACATCGGCGATCACATCTAATGAACCTTCGATTGTGTTGGGAGAGGCGTGGTGATCAATGAGAGTGGTGGTGCCATGCTTGATCGCATCCACTATGGAGACCAAGGCAGAATAGCGAACGCCTTCAGCATCGAGTGAACGGTCGAGGGGCCACCAAAGCTTTTTGAGAATTTCAGGAAAGTCTTTCGGCGCTGGACCCGGAATTGCCATACCGCGTGCAAAGGCACCATAAAAATGGGTGTGCGCACAAATGCCACCGGGCATCACATATTGACCATGAACATCTGTAGCTTTCACTTTGGGGTGTTTGGCTGTCAGCGATTTGGTCGTGCCGATTTCCTTGACCTTTCCGCCTTCGATGAGGATGGCGTAATTTGAAAGAACACGATTGGGAGATTCCCAGGTGATGATGTTTGCGTTTGTGATCAGCATGTTAGTTCAATCCATATTCGCTAGGGTGCGGTAATTTGACGCCAGCAGCGCCAAGTTCCCAAAGGATATTGAATGTCGCTTCACGTAATTCCGGGTCATCTTTGTACATGGCTTCATACAATTGTTTGAGCACAATCTCTTGCGGCGTGTACTTCAAGAATTGAATGGCAGCCAAACGAGTTTCAGGGTTTTCATCTTTCAGAGCGACTAACAAAATATCTGTGGCGGGTACGCCGGGTGAAACACCAACGCCCTTTTTGGCAGCAAACTCGATAAGCCACGGTGTCTCATGCGGAGCTTTCGGCTTTATGGGAGCATACGCATAACTTTGGGCTTGCATATCCAATACTTCTGTTGCGGCGTTGCGAACAACCCATTGCTCATCTTCGATCTGTACTTTCTTCAGAAGATCGGTTGCCCATTCTTCACGAACCCGTCCGAGACCATAGATCACAGCACGGCGCAAAAGGATGTCGTTGATGGTGATGCCATCACGCAACATGGCGTGACCTTCTTTGGGATCATTTGCAAGGGCTTCCCCTGCGGCGCGACGCACATCTTCTTCACCGTTGAGCAGGGCATGCGCTGCTATTTCAAGAGATTCATTTGTATTAATGGCAGCCAATGCCATACAGGCAGCGCGTTTCACGGCAAGGCTTGGGGCATTGAGTGCGCCTTCTAGAATTTTCAAAGATTTGGAATCATGCATGGCGCCGATTCCAAGAATGGCGAGATGGACAAGTTCGAATGAACTCGAAGTGGCAAACTGGCGGAATAACGTTGCAGCGCTGGCATCGTTGCTATAGACAAAGGCAGCCATGGCTTGTCCACGTAAACCGAGAGGAATACCATCTGTTTGCAGAATCGCAGCAAGCGTACCAAACATCTTTCCACGCCATGGAGCGTTTTTCGGCGCATCGCGTAACCAGCGAGCTGCCGCGAACAAGGGCCGGTGCATGGGCAGGCGTGAGAATTCAAGCATGGCTTGAACCAGTCGGCTGGCATCCCCATGAGCTGCAATGAAACGCATGGTGAGGTATTTCCCAGACCAATCAGGCTGGTTCAATAAGGTTTCTTCTGCGTTGTAGTTGGTCAGCGCATGACCCGCAAGATACCCAGCCAATACAGAATGGATAAAGCGCATCCGATTGTTTGGATACGCCACCAATAATCCGCTTTCGGTCATCTTGCCAAGCAGACCTGTATTGGGCGTGGAAACTTTTTCGACCTTTTTGCCTTTTTTTGATTTAGCATCTTCGGTTTGCTGCGCCTCTCCTTCTGGACTTTGAGCTGTTTCGCCCTCAGGAGTTTCTTCTGCCACTTCAAACGACTTGACCCATTCACGAGCCTTGCGCGGGTCGAACACTGGGGTAGCACTCACAACAACTTGCATGGCAAGCGTTTCAAGCGCGGCAAGAGGAGTATTTGCCGGAGCAATACGTCGAATGTGGGTGGCGATCGTATCGAGAATGTTGGGACCTAAACTATCGCCTGCATATGCGCCCCAGATTTTGAGAGTCAGCTCGAGGGGAGATAAATTCAATGAAGAAGAACCAAGCCAGGAGTTGATGAGAAGCGGGTCCACTTGCTCGGGTCCCGTTTGTGCCCAGGCTTCCATCGCAACCGTGCGAGACCACAATTCTCCCCAATGATCCACAAATTGTTGGTTACTTTTTTCTGTCCATGTGCAAAGAGATAATGGCACGAAGCCCAGTGGAATTAATCCGTCTAAATATTCTGGCGCACCCGTAGTAACGATGCGAGTTTTAGGATGCGCTTTAAGCAACAGTTTGAAGAACTCTGCAACCAAGGTTTGTTCATCGGGTGTGATTTCATCGTAGCCATCGATGAGCAAAAGAACCTCTCCGCTCTTGAAAACGGATTGAACGAATGCCGGAATTTTGCCAACATCAAACATTGGCGCATTTTCGGCTGCGGCATCGATAATGATATTGAGTATATTCTTGGGGTCTTGTACTGGCAGATTTAAGTCTGCTACATGAAAGTGAAATGGAACAAAACTTTGCAACGCACCTAATTTTTCACTTCGGTTCGCGGCAAGGCTTGCTAAATGAGCTAACGCTACAGTTTTACCGGTTCCGGGTTGACCGATAATGACGAGGTTTGTATCGCCAGCCAACGCTTGTGGCAGAGTAAGAGTATGAGGTTGATAGATTGCTGCTACTTCGGGCCACGCTGGCATGTAAGGGAGAGTTTGTGTAACCACATCTTCAAATCGGGCTGCGCCACCTGGTTCCACCGGTGCAGGTGGTGTGATGACGGTGGGTTCTTGTAAGATTTCATCGAGCGCAAAAAGCTGAGCGGCAAGATGCATTCCTTGGGCGTGGCGTAACGTGAGGCGGCGATGATTTTCTTCGACCGAACTTGCCTTGCGGGTCTGGGCTTGCTCTTGTTGTTCTTTAAGCCCTTCGCGTAACTCAGCAATCATGGGGCGGGCGCGCCCAATTAAGAACCAAATAACGGTGGCGGTAGCGAAACCTGCTATAAATGAAAGAGGGTCAATGATATTCAATAAGAACATGTCACTCGCCTAATTTGCGAAGAGGATTCGCCCACAAGAAGGGCAATAAGAAAGTTTTTGTGAACGGGCGCTTTGTTGAAGTGCAGCATTGATTGTAGTACCACAAGATGCACAAGCTCCATCTTCTACTTCAGTTACAGCAACCCCGCGTTTTTGTTTTCGCAGGTCTTCATAGGAGGAAATGAGAAAAACATCGATTGGAGAAAGAGCCGCCTCACGCTCCTGCCCGAAGCTTGCCACCTGTTTCGTAAGCTCTGCTTGTTCCTCGATCAGTTTTTTGTGTTCGTTCCCAAGCCGCGAGCGGACGATATCTAGATCGGCTTTTGCTTTTTCTACTTCTGCCTCGGTGTTTTCTGCTTGCGACATGGCTTCCAACTGTCGCTCTTCCAACGTCTCTTGATGCTTTTTGAGAGACTCGATCTCTTTTTGAAGGTCTTGTAACTCTTTTGGGTTCTTTACACTTCCGCTATATAAGCTTGAATTTGATTGTTCAATCTTTATTCTGAGGGCTTCAGCTTCACTCTCAATGCTTTTTAGTGCTTTTAACGTTTGCTGGTTTTCAGTTGTTGCTTTTTCAAAGCGGTTTTGCGCAGATTTTAATTCTTTGTCGTTTTCAAGGGTCTTTTGAATTACATCCAAACGCGCTTTTGCGCGGTCGATCTGGCGGTCTACTTGTTGAAGGCGGAAAAGTCCCAGTGATGCACTCATGAGTCAAATTATACCCGGCACGGTCTTAAAATGCCCTTTTTTGAAATGGAAAGCATATAAAAATACCCCGTTCGCAAAAGAACGGGGTATTAGATTACTGGGCTGTAATGTTGAAGTAATTGTACGTGGCTTGAGTGAGGTTTACGAAGAGTGGATTCGTAATATCCCAGATATTTTGCACCGGATGATAGGTGTAAATCGAAAGGATGAAATTTCCGCCGGGGGAGTAAACGATACCTACATCGCTGATGTCGTGCATCACACCGTCACGCGAGAGTACAAATCCATGCTTGTGCGGAACAAGGGTCCCATCTGGGACACCACCTTGAATTAGGGCTCCAAATTTATCCAACGCGAGAAAGTCGATGATGAGCTTGCACATCTCTGGTGTTGCCTTATCTGGGAAGGCAGCGACTAACGCCCCGCCTCCATTTTGGACGCACTGGTAGATATCTGCCAACAAGGTTCCCATCTCAGATGGTGTGGTTTGCGAATAGGGGTCTGGGTCGGTGAAGATGTCTGTTCGCGAATTGCCGGGAGTGACTTTTCCTGGAATCAGGTTTGGTGCCCCAAGGAAGAACATACCACTGATATAGGTGCTGGTAAGCCCAATCTGCTCCATGTTTTGAGAGACAATGATTGGTCCGTTATTGGAATCAATGCGTTCGAGGATCGAGTCTGTGGCTGAGTTATCTGAAACACGGAACACACGGGTGATGGCTTCGGTTGTTGCTGTATCTAAATTGGTGCCATGATTGATCAAGTACGAGGTTAAGATCGGAAGCTTGATGGTACTGGAGGCTGTGAAAGCAATATCGGGTTCTGTTGTGATTTCCTGCTTATTATTAATGGCAAAGTGAATCTCTTGCCCAGTTTGCAGATCCATCATGTAGTAACCAATCAAGCCGTCAAAATCAGAAGTTGTGATGATCTGCTTAAGTAATATCTCAAGATTTTCGATGGTTGGGCGAGCTGCGGTAGTTTGGTTAAAGGTCAACACAACAGAACGGTCAGCAGGAGAACGCAAAGCATTGGTAATGATCACGACAGCACGGTTGATATCAAGAGTCTGGCCGGGAGCGCCAGGCAGGAAGGTTGTGCCGCCGGGGATGGGTTGGGCAGGTGCAGGCGGAATGTCGTAGCGGGAGGCAATCTCATTTTGGAGAAACTCGCGCAGGCGATCTTCAGATATGGTTGCACTTAGGGGAATTTCAGATTCAGTTGGCGGTCGGTTCCAAAGGTAGTCCCAAAATCCGCCCCAGAAAGAGCCGCCTGTTCTTGTCAGATCGGCAGCTGCCAACATGGTCTCAATGTCCATTGTGAAGCCGACTGCACCTGGGTCAATGTGAAAGACTGCGTTATTGTAATTTACCTCAATGGGCGAGTTGTAAACCTGAAGGATTCTTTGTGACGCTTCAGCTGGGGATAAGCCGTCTACAGGAACGCCAGCGACCATCATGCCAGCCGGGTAGCCTGTTCTTTGACGGCTATATGAAATAAGGGAAATGACGGTTAGTGTGAATGCCCCTAGTAAAAATAGGATTGAAACACCCCGAAGGATGGTATTGGTATTTCGATTTCTCACGGTTAAACATTGCCTCCGATGTCATGGCATGACAAAAATCACAGAAAAAGTATAACATACCGAAACATGGGGCTTGTGCTAGAATAAGTTGATATTAATCTAAATCACAGTTTAAAGGATGAATATGCTCCGTTCATTTTTTATCTACCTTTCGAAAGCTGCCTGGGCGCAAAAGCTAATCACAAGTTGGAGCTTTTCTTGGCGCATCGCTTCTCGTTTTGTTGCGGGGGTTACACTCGCAGATGCTATAAAGACCGTCCGTGAGTTAAATGCAAAGGGGATCAACGCTACCTTAGATCACTTAGGGGAACATACAAATACACCTGAAGAAGCTCAACAGGCAGCCGACAGTATTTTCGCAACCTTGGATGCCATTGGAGCAGAGCCCAGCCTTCGTAGTAATATTTCGATTAAGTTGACACAGATCGGCATGGGGTTGGATGAGAGTTTGTGTGTTGAAACCTTGGAACGTATCCTCGCACGTGCCAAAACTGCGAAGACTTTTGTCCGTGTTGATATGGAGGATACTCCTTATACTGACAAGACTATTAATCTGCATTATGCCATGCGTGGAAAAGGATATGAAAATCACGGCATGGTCATTCAGGCGTATCTATTCCGCACAGAAGCGGATGTCCGCCGCATGTTGCAAGATGGTATTCGTATTCGTAATGTAAAAGGTGCTTATAACGAGCCACCTGACAAAGCCTTCCCGCAAAAAGCAGATGTGGATGCGAACTATGATCTGATTACAAAGATTTTGCTAGATGCTTCTTTGGCGCAAAAGTCCAAGCTTAGTGACGATGGTCGGGTGCCTCCTATCCCTGCTATTGCCACTCATGACGAAAAGCGTATCGCATTCGCAAAGAGTTATGCAGAAAAAATTGGCTTGCCGAAGAATGGCTTGGAATTTCAAATGTTGTATGGCATTCGCCGAGATTTACAAGAGGCTCTGGTAAAAGAAGGATATCTTGTCCGTGTCTATGTACCATTTGGAACGCACTGGTATCCGTACTTTATGAGGCGCTTGGCAGAGCGTCCGGCGAACGTCTGGTTCTTTATAGTGAATTTCTTCAAAGGCTAAAAAGCCTCATCAAAACCGTGAAAATGTGTGGATTTTCACGGTTTTTTTATTTAAGAGCTAATCATGCTTTTACAAAATATTAACCTTATTGACGCCATGGTATCCCTGCAATAAAATAAACGGTCTTGACATTATTTCACCATAAGGAAGTTACCATGTTTTTCTCTCACATTTCTCTATCGCCCGCTTTCTATCTTGACCCAGGGTCTGGCAGCATTTTGTTCCAAATGATTGTTGCTGCTCTTTTGGGGGCAGGTATTTTGATCCGCTCACAATGGTCGCGTATTAAACGTTGGTTTGGCGTTAAGCCACAAGTTGATGAAAACGAAGACAACGAGGAAAATGGTGGGAACTAACCGCATCTACGGCTCTTTTCGAGACCCCAGTGGGTTTCTGTTTAAAAAAGATGATGTTTTATATCGGCAGGTTAATGAAAAGTATGCCGATGAATACAATCTATTAATGAGCTCTGGGTTGTATGAGAACCTGCTCAAAGGCAGGTTGCTTGTTTCTCATGAAGAAGTAGATATAGAGCCAGTAGAGTCTCAAAAGAAATTCAAAGTTATCCGCCCGCAGAGGGTCAACTTTATTTCTTATCCTTACGAGTGGTCTTTTTCGCAATTGAAGGATGCTGCGCTTGCTACTTTAGCAATTCAGAAGCGCGCTGTGAAGTTCGGTATGTCTTTGAAGGATGCAAGTGCTTACAATATTCAATTTCATGAAGGAAAGGCAACATTAATTGATACCCTTTCCTTTGAAAAATATATTGAAGGCACACCCTGGGTTGCTTATAAACAGTTTTGTCAGCACTTTTTAGCTCCACTTGCTTTAATGGCGAAGGTCGATGTACGGCTATCTCAACTGTTGAAAATTCATATTGACGGAATTCCTCTAGACCTTGCAAGTGGGCTTTTACCTTTTTCAACACGCTTTAATTTTGGGCTTTTGACTCATATCCATTTGCATTCAAAGGCGCAACAGCAATATGCTGATAAACAGGTTGAAACTTCTGCTGCTCAAAAAGGCGGTATGAACAAACAGGCTCTACAAGGCTTGATCGAGAGCTTGGAAAGTACCATTAGAGCATTGGATTGGAAACCAGTTGGGACAGAATGGGGAGACTACTATAATTTTACAAATTATTCTGACTCGTCTTTCGAGCAGAAGAAAGAGATTATTGGTAAGTGGGTAGAACAAGTAAGTCCACGTTCGGTCTGGGATATGGGAGCGAATACAGGTTTTTTTACCCGCATTGCTTCCGATAAGGGCATCCCTTCGATTTCATTTGATATTGATCCTGCTGCGGTTGAGAAAAACTACCGCCAGATAAAGTCTGCTAAAGAAAAAAACATCCTACCTTTGATTCAAGATCTAACGAATCCCAGCCCGGCAATTGGTTGGAATAACCACGAAAGAGATGCATTACTAGAGCGCGCTCCCACGGATATGGTGTTTGCCCTGGCGATCATTCATCACTTGGCAATTTCGAACAATGTGCCATTAGGTGAAATCGCTGAATTCTTTCATGGACTGGGAAAATGGCTTGTGATCGAGTTCGTGCCGAAGTCTGATTCGCAGGTGAAGAAGTTGCTCGCATCTCGGCTGGATATTTTTGATGAGTATACCGTTGAGGGGTTTGAACAAAGCTTTACTCGGATATTTAATATAAAAGAGAAAATTCAGATTTCTGGAACTGAAAGATTTTTATATCTATTAGAAAGCTGAACATAATATATTATTTTAAGGATACATTTGGCGAAAGTCCGTTAGGTTTTCTAACGGACTTTCGCGTTATATTTAATAACAATCTTGTAAGAGGCAGGGGTTTTCTTGGCATGTATAATTTGTTTATTCTTGCTTGATAAAGGAATTGTATTTTATGAAGGTTGCAATTTTGGCTGGCGGATTAGGTACAAGGTTGTCGGAAGAAACGGTGGTTAAGCCCAAGCCGATGGTGGAACTTGGTGGGCGTCCCATTCTATGGCATATTATGAAGATTTATGCCTCCTTTGGGTACAACGAGTTTGTTGTAGCACTAGGATACAAAGGGGAAATCATCAAAGATTATTTCCTGAATTACCATCTTCGCTCAAGGAGTCTGACCGTTCAATTGCGTACAGGCGGCGTGACGACTCATAGCATGGACGGTGAAGACTGGACGGTTCATCTCTTGGATACAGGGGCAGAAACCAATACTGGTGGGCGTGTGAAGCGTATTTCTGAATTTATTGGGGATGAACCTTTTATGCTCACCTATGGTGATGGCGTGAGTAATGTTAATATTCCTTCTTTACTCGAATTTCATAAGCAACACGGCAAACTAGTTACCATGACAGCAGTACGTCCGCCTGCTCGTTTTGGACAAATGGTGATAGAGAAAGACTTAGTCACCCAGTTTAAAGAAAAACCCCAGCTTGGAGAAGGCTGGATCAACGGTGGTTTCTTCGTTATCCAGCCTGAGGCGCAGAAATATATCCTCAGTGACCAAACTGCTTGGGAATTCGAGTCATTGGAGCACATTGCAGCCGACGGTCAATTGGCTGCCTATCAGCATAATGATTTTTGGCAATGCATGGATACTTTGCGAGATGTACACAACCTCGAAAAACTCTGGCAGGAAGGAAATGCACCATGGAAACTGTGGAGTTAAATCGAGCATTCTGGCTGGACCGCCCCACATTTGTAACTGGCGGAACAGGGCTGGTTGGCTCATGGCTAGTTAAGCGGCTTATCTTGACGGGTGCTGATGTTGTTTGTCTCGTGCGTGATTGGGTGCCGCAAAGCGAATTGGTGCGGACTGGCATGATCGAAAAGGTGAAGGTTGTTCGTGGTGATATTCGTGACCGTGAGATGCTGGAACGCACACTTGGCGAATACGAAATTGATACCGTCATTCATCTTGCCGCTCAAACAATCGTGACGATTGCAAACCGCAACCCCATATCTACTTTTGAAACTAATATTGCAGGTACGTGGAATTTACTAGAAGCAGCACGCCGTAGCCCAAAAGTTAAACAACTGGTAATGGCATCTTCTGATAAAGCTTATGGCGACCAGGAAGTTTTGCCCTATGATGAAAACACCCCGCTTCAAGGACAACATCCTTATGATGTTAGCAAATCAGCGGCGGATTTGATCGCGTCGACCTACGCCAAAAGCTATGACTTGCCTGTTGCAATTACTCGCTGCGGTAATTTCTACGGCGGCGGCGATTTGAACTGGAACCGCATCATCCCTGGCACCATTCGCTCCATTTTACGTGGACAATGTCCCATTATCCGTTCTGATGGACAATATATTCGTGATTACTTTTATGTAGAAGATGGCGCAGCTGCTTACATGCTTTTAGCAGAAAAGCTTGCGGCGAATCCAAATCTCAAAGGCGAGTCATTCAACTTTTCGAATGAAATTCAAGTGACAGTGCTTGAGATTGTTTCGAAAATTTTGAGACAGATGAACTCAGACCTCGAACCACAGGTCTTGAATGAAGCCTCGAATGAGATTCGGCATCAATACCTGAGCGCGGAAAAAGCGCGCCGTATTTTGAATTGGCATCCACTGTTTAATTTGGATCAGGCTTTATCGTCCACCATTGACTGGTACAAGGAATTTTTCACTCATGAGCGAACGATCTGATCAACTGCGCGCGAAGATACTCGAATTGACCGCGGAATATGTTGCAGAGGAATTCACAGAAAAGGAATTCATTCCCGGCGAATCACCTGTGGCGGTGGCCGGGCGCGTTTTCGATGCGGCTGATGTTCAATCGCTAGTCGACTCGAGCCTTGATTTTTGGTTAACAGCCGGTCGCTTCTCTCGTCAGTTTGAGCGTGAGTTTGCGAAGTTCTTTAATCTGCGACACTCTATTTTGGTGAACTCGGGTTCATCGGCTAATTTGCTTGCGTTGACCTGTCTCACATCGCCTTCTCTCAGAGAGCGCCAATTGAAACCTGGCGATGAGGTCATCACCGTTGCCACAGGATTTCCTACTACACTCAATCCCATCATTCAAAATAACCTTATCCCTGTATTTTTGGATGTGGATATTCCCACATACAATATCGACTTTTCTCAACTGGATGAAGCTTTATCAAACAAGACTCGTGCCGTTATGGTTGCCCATACTCTTGGTAACCCATATAATCTTGAAGCAGTAACTGCATTTTGCAAAAAGCATAACCTGTGGCTCGTCGAAGATTGCTGTGATGCTGTCGGCGCGACATATAATGGCAAATTAGTTGGCACATTTGGCGATGTTGCCACAGTCAGTTTTTATCCGGCACATCACATCACCATGGGGGAGGGTGGTGCAGTCCTTACTGATCAACCTCGACTTAAAACGCTACTCGAATCTTTCCGCGATTGGGGGCGCGATTGCTGGTGCGAACCTGGCAAAGACAATACCTGCGGCAAACGATTTGACTGGCAATTAGGCGACCTGCCACACGGGTACGACCACAAATATACCTACTCACATATTGGCTACAACCTAAAAGTGTCTGATATGCAAGCCGCGGTTGGTGTTACGCAGTTGAAAAAGGTCAACTTGTTCATTGAGAAACGCCGGTCGAATTTTGCCTACTTGAAAAATAAACTCTCAACACTTCAAGAGTTTTTGTTATTACCAGAAGCTACGCCGAACTCTGAGCCAAGTTGGTTCGGCTTTCCCATCTTCGTCCGCGAGAGTGCACCCTTCACGCGTGATGAACTGGTCCATCATCTCAACGATCAGAAGATCGGCACACGTCTTCTTTTTGGCGGCAATCTTCTGCATCAGCCTGCATATCGCAACATCAATCACCGCGTCGTTGGCGATCTCAAACGTTCGGATGATGTCATGCGTCGCGTCTTTTGGATTGGCGTCTACCCTGGTTTGACCGAGGCAATGCTCGATTATGTTGCCGAGACCATTCGGAAATTCTGTGAGACCCGCTAATGCGCCTGCCCGAAGCCGACCTCACGCACATCCTTGATCACACCCGCAATCTGTGGGAGGATTTGCGTGGCGCACGTCTCTTCATTACAGGTGGCACAGGCTTTTTCGGGATCTGGCTGCTCGAAAGTTTTCTCCACGCGAATAAACAACTTGACTTAAAAGCTTCCGCCTCTGTTCTGACGCGTAGACCTGATTCATTCCAACAAGCCTTTCCCCACCTTGGGTTGGACTCTGCCATTCACCTCATCCGTGGCGATGTGCGTAATTTTAAATTCCCTGACGGCGAATATTCCCATATTATCCATGCAGCAACAGATGCCAGCGCTAAACTCAACGACGAAAACCCGATTCTAATGTTCGATACCATTGTGGATGGCACACACCATATGCTGGATTTTGCTGTCCATTGCAAAGCGGATCGATTTCTATTCACCAGTTCTGGCGCGGTCTACGGCAAACAGTCGCCAGAGATCACACATATCCCTGAAGATTATGTTGGCGCACCCGATCCGCTCGACCCGCGTGCTGCTTATGCCAATGGAAAACGCGCAGCTGAACATCTGTGTACTTTGTATGCAAAACAACACAAGGTTAAACCAGTCATCGCGCGTTGTTTCGCCTTTGTTGGTCCGCACCTGCCACTTGACATTCACTTTGCCATCGGCAACTTCATCCGCGATGCCATGAACGGCGGACCGATCATCATCAAAGGCGATGGTACGCCTCGTCGCTCCTATCTATATGCCGCTGACCTTGCCATCTGGTTATGGTCTCTTCTCCTGCGCGGGGAACCTTGCCGACCATACAATGTTGGCAGCGAAGAATCATTGTCCATTATTGAGACAGCTCACGCTGTAGTGCGAAGTGTAAATCCAGAAATCCAAATTGAGGTTCGCGGAGTTCCAAATCCAGATGTGCTTGTTGAGCAATATATCCCATCCATCAAACGGGCACAGGCTGAATTGGGCTTGAAGCAAAGTATTTATATAGAAGAAGGCATCAAACGTACAGTGGATGCCCTACAGGAGAAACAAGTATGAAAGCAAAGCGCCCCTGCCCGGTTTGTAATGCGGGTGAAGTGGATATGTTGCACATACAGCGATTTGAACTGCCACAAGGTCATCCGCTTGCAGCGGGATATGAGGTGGTGGTGTGTTCGGCTTGCGGATTTATCTATGCCGATACCGCTGTAACCCAGGCAGACTATGATAGGTTCTATGCCGAACATTCAAAATATGAAGACGCCAAAACCGGCACAGGCGGTGTGGAGAATCCCTTTGATTGGAAGCGTCAGCAGGAAACTGCTCGCCAGATCGCGGATGTTTTGAAAGATGTCAATGCTAATATCTTGGATGTCGGCTGTGCAAATGGCGGCATGTTGAAGGCATTAAAAGAATTGGGTTACGAAAACTTGTGCGGAATCGACCCGTCGCCCGTATGCGTGGAAAATACCCGCCGACTCGGTGTGGAAGTGCATCAGGGATCTTTGTTTCTTCCCTTTAAAGAAAATGCGTATGATTGTGTGATCCTTTCGCACACACTTGAACACGTGCAAGATGTGCGCGGCGCAGTGGATTGGATTGGGAAACGGTTAAAACCCGGTGGCATGGTGTATATCGAAACGCCTGATGCGGCGCGGTACGTTGATTTTATTTACGCGCCCTTGCAGGATTTCAACACCGAGCACATCAATCATTTTTCCCTGACCAGCCTGCGTAATTTGATGGAGGCACAGGGGTTTGTTTTTGTGGAGGGCGTAGCAAAGGATCTCGTCGTTGGCAGAGAAATGTTTTATCCCGCTGTTTTCGGATTCTGGAAGCGGGCTGGAGAATCCGCTGGGGTAATGCTGAAAAAAGATACCCTGTTACTCCCTAAGATCGAGGAATATATCACGCGTTCGAAAAAAATGATGAGCAATATTGATGCACGGATTGCTGAGCTTATCGCGCGTACCCCATCCATCATTGTCTGGGGGGCAGGGCAACTTTCCATGAAGCTGCTAGCGGAGACCTCACTTGCCCGTGCGGATATCCTCGCTTTCGCAGACAATAATCCTATTAATCACGGGCAAGTTCTGCATGGAAAACCTATCCTTTCGCCTGCAGAATTGGCAAAATGGAATGCGCCGATCTTGATCGCGACTTTATTGCACCATCGCTCTATCGCAAAACAGATTCGAGAGATGGGTTTGAAAAATGAAATCGTTTTTTTAGTAGGCGAGACGGAATGACGGGTTAGCTGGGTTTATTGTTGGAAAAGGCACAAGCAACAGGAAATAGCGCCGCAAAATATGATTTTTTTATCCGATCTTTTGCTGAGAACACCTTCGATGCTGTGCTTTATTGTTTTCTAAATCATCTCTGATCTTCAAAGGAAATTATTGAATGCGGGTTTCTGAGTATATTGCAAATCGACTTGTAGAATTTGGCGTCCGTCATATTTTCATGCTCACTGGCGGAGGCGCAATGTTCCTCAATGACGCGTTTGGTAATCAAGCTGGCATACGACCGGTCTTCAACCACCATGAGCAGGCAAGTTCCATTGCGGCTGAAGGCTATGCGCGGATTACCAACACCCCAGGGGTCATCAACGTCACCACAGGACCCGGAGGTATCAATGCGTTGAACGGCGTCTTTGGCGCTTGGGTGGATTCGATACCCATGTTGGTAATTTCAGGGCAAGTTAAGCGTGAGACCCTTGTGTCCTCGTATGATATCCCCGGACTCAGGCAGATCGGCGATCAGGAAGCCGACATCATAAGTATGGTGAAGGGCATAACGAAATATAGCGTTCTTGTTACTGACCCGCAGACAATTCGATATCATCTGGAACGTGCATGGCATTTGTGCAAGTCTGGCAGACCGGGTCCTTGTTGGTTGGATATACCGATCGATGTCCAATCAAGCCAGATCGACCCGGCGGCATTGCAGGGTTACGACCCGCGTGAAGATGATGAGTCAGCATCTGGATTGGATCTTCCGCAAGTGTGCGCAGACATCGTGAAAAAAATCAGCCTGGCCCGGCGCCCCGTCATTTTGGCTGGCAAAGGGATTCGGTTGGCTGATGCAATTGATTTATTTGGACGAGTGCGAAGAAAACTGGGGCTTCCTGTTGCCGCGGCTTGGACAGGGATCGATTTGATCCCGTATGACGACCCGCTTTATGCGGGTTGCAGCGCTGATGTCGGAACGCGGGCGGGTAACTATGCTGTACAGAACTCCGACTTGCTCCTTATCCTTGGGACACGCATGAGCCTGCGACAGTTGACATATAACTGGAAGGCGTTCGCCCGCCATGCGTATAAGATCCATGTGGATATTGACCCGGCTGAATTTCAGAAACCCATGTTTAAGGCGGATCTTCCAATCGCCTGTGATTTAAAAGATTTCCTTGAAGAGCTTGACCGACAGATCGACACTGCAAAATATCAAAGCGCTCATGATGACTGGGTGAGATGGTGCGCGGAACGCGTTCGTAAGTATCCCACCTTGCAGACGCGGCACAAGGAATTCAAAGGCGAATTCATTAATCCGTACTATTTTATGGACCGCGTCTTTGACCTGATGAAAGAGGATGATATTGTGGTGTGTGGAAACGGCGCGGCAAACGTGGTGACCTTCCAAGCTGCTAAAATTCAGCACGGACAGCGACTCTTTTGCAATACTGGCGATGCTTCGATGGGGTATGACCTTCCCGCTGCCCTCGGCGCTTCCATCGCCGCGCCAAAACGCCGAGTCTTGTGCATGGCAGGTGATGGTAGTTTGCAGCTGAACATTCAGGAATTGCAGACAATGAAGCAGTTGAATTTGAAAGTTATTCTCTTCGTCCTGAACAACGACGGTTACCTTTCCATCCGCCTTTCACAGAATAATTTTTTCAAGCGTTTGGTGGGTGAATCCCCTTCAAGTGGCGTGACCTTCCCGGATATTCTCAAATTAGCGGATGCTTACGGACTTCCTTCGATGAAGATCGATGCGACTAATTTTGATGATGGACTTAGACAAGCGCTCGCTTCAAGCGGACCTTTGGTCTGTGAAGTGATTCTCGATCCTGATCAGCCCTTTGAGCCCAAGATCAGCTCCCGCCAACTTCCGGATGGAAAAATTGTATCCGCGCCGATGGAAGATATGTTCCCGTTCCTGCCGCGCGAAGAGGTGTTGAGTAATCTGCTTGTTCCACCATTGGAAGAATAGACAAAATGACGATGAAAAAAGTATTGATTACTGGCGGGGCTCGCGGAATCGGCAAAGCTATTGCTGAAAAATATGCCGAGTCGGGGTTTGAAGTCCATGCGCCCACGCGCCAAGAGATGGATTTGTCGGACGAGAACTCTGTGCAAGATTTTATTTCGAGGCATCGCCAGATCACATTTGATGTGCTTGTAAATAATGCCGGGGAAAATATTATTGGCGGACTTCAGAAACTGTCCTTGGCAGATTGGAAGCGTATGCAAGCCACCAATATTACGGCGCCGTTTCTTCTGACGCAATTTGTTGCCGGACAAATGATGCTCCAAAACTGGGGCCGGATCGTCAATATCAGCTCTGCATATAGCACCATCGCACGTACAGAGCGGGGTGGGTACAGTGCTACAAAGGCGGCTATCAACTCCCTTACCCGTACAGCGGCATTGGAATTTGCCGAGAACAATATCCTTGTTAATGCAGTGGCGCCCGGTTTTCTCGAAACGGATCTGACACGTAAAAATAACCCCCCGCAGCAGATCGAGAACTTGCGGTCTCAGGTGCCAATGAAGCGATTGGGGGAACCGTGCGAAGTGGCGGAACTGGTATATTTTCTTGGCTCAAGCTCGAATACATATATTACGGGGCAGGTCATCTTTATTGATGGCGGCTTCATGGCCCAATAGGTGACACATGAAATCATTGGAAATTAAGTCCGGTCAGGGTGATTACCAGGTCGATTTTTATGACTCGATACAAAATTTGGTTAATGCAGTACTTCAGGCTGGTGTTTCTGCCATCGTGATCGATCAGAATGTTGCAGCGCTTTACCGTGATGTACTGCGTCCTTTAACTGATAAGACGCCTGCCTTGGAAGTCCCCGCCACGGAGGAAGAAAAGACCCTCGCTGGAATAGAAAAGGCGCTTGCCTTTTTTCAACAGAACAACCTCACTCGCAATTCCATTGTGCTTGCCATTGGGGGTGGTATCGTTCAGGATATCGTTACATTTTCTGCTCACGTTTATTATCGTGGCATTCGCTGGATATATATTCCGACAACGCTGCTTTCCATGTGCGATAGTTGTATCGGTGCAAAATGCGGCATCAATTTTGGGGTGCATAAGAATCAATTGGGCGTTTTTCAGTCTCCGGCTCACGTATTCATCAGTTCGCAATTCGCCCAAACCCTTTCCGAACGGGATGTCCGCTCGGGATATGGCGAAATGTTGAAGTTGATCATCACTGGCTCAGAGGATCTGTTTCAGGAATATCGTTCCGCCTTCGAAGCGGGGTTCCCTTCGTTGGAGGATGCCAGTCACTTTATTTATGAAAGCCTGAATGTGAAAAAGAAGGTCATTGAGATCGATGAGTATGAGCTTGACCTGCGCCGGATCCTTAATTATGGACACACCTTCGGTCATGCCTTGGAGTCGCTGACAAAGTATGAGATTCCGCATGGGTCAGGAGTCGCTTGGGGACTGGATTTAGCCAACTTTTTGGGCTGGCAGCTTGGGGTCACGCGTGAGGCGGATTTTCTTCGTATCCATGAATTCGTTATAAAACATTTCAGGTTTCGTTTATCTGCGCCTGTGGATAGCCGTCAATTGGTGGATATGACCCGTCGCGATAAAAAGGTGACGCAAGGCAAGGCGAATCTCATCTTATTACGTGAGCCCGGCAACCTTGCCATTGTTTCCGTTGAGTATGATGAAAAACTCTACGGATTAGTTGACGGATTTTTGAAGGAATACAATGTCATTTATTGGGATTGATCTTGGCGGCACTTTCATCAAGGGCGCTGTTTTGGATGTAGACCTTGGTCAATTGCGGTACATCCGCCGTCGACCTTTCCCAGACTTTGAGTCGATTGCTTCATTCGAACGGGTAGTTTCCCCTCAGAAAGTATTGAAATCATTTCATGAACTCTTGGACGAACTACTTCTGCTTGCTCCCGAATGTGATGGTGTCTTACTCTGCGGGCAAATGCATGCGTTGGTCTTTTGTGATGCGCTTGGAAATCCTCATTCGGATATCATCACATGGCAGGACCTACGCACCGGGCAACCGTTGAAGGGATTGGGTCGGAGTAGTTTTGATTTGCTGAAAGAGATGTTGAGCGATTGGGATTTCCGAAGACTTGGAAATGAGTTCCGCGCTGGGCTTCCATTGACGCAATTGTTTTATTGGAAACAATTAGGTCAACTGCCTGAAAAATTGTACCCAGCCAGCCTGATGGATTTTGTCGTTTCCAACCTATGCAAGACCCCGCCTGTGACAGATTCAACCAATGCCGAAGCGCACGGGTTCTTCGATGTGGTGGATGGGTGTTGGGATGAGCAATTGATCTTTCACCTTGGGTTGGATGAACTCGTTTGGCAGGAGGTAAAGGACCATGGTGCGGTTTCGGGGTCATTCATTCATAATGGCAGAGAAATACCCTGTTATGTTCCCGTAGGCGACCAGCAGGCAGCCTTGCTGGGAAGTTTCCTTCAGCCGCGCGAACTTTCATTGAATATTGCCACCGGCTCACAAGTTGGTTTGCTTTCCAGTGAGTGTGAATTAGGCGAATACCAAACACGCCCATTTTTTGAAGGTAAATTTCTGAAGACGATCACTCACATACCTGCCGGGCGCGCTTTGAATATGTTGATACGGATGTTTACTGAAATTTCACCGTCTCACATGAATAGTGATCAGGTTTGGAATTACATCCACAGCGAGGTTGAGAAGAAACAGGCAACAGACCTTGAAGTCAGTGTGGCATATTATGGCGGATCTTCGGGCTCTGCCGGGTATATTACTAATATGCATGAAGCCAATATGACCTTGGGTGATGTTTTCTTTGCCGCTTTTCGCGGAATGGCGCAAAATTTTCATGATTGCGCCTGCAGGTTGTCTCCCAGCCGTGATTGGGATAGGATTGTGTTTTCCGGTGGGTTGGTTTCGAAAATGCCGGCGTTGCAGAGATTGATCCTGGATAAATTTGATAATGCCGCGTTCCGTATGAACGAATTAAAGGAAGATACCTTGACAGGTTTGCTTTTGCTGGCAATGAAAGTTCGCCAGCCGGATGAGGAGTTGGCTGAACTGTCGAAGCGGCTCCAGACTGGCTATAATAATTAGAAAGACAGGAGATACTCATGATCAACCGCGATATTTTTGAGGACTTATTCGTTTTAGAACTCGCCAATAACCATTGGGGTGATGTGCAACGCGGTTTGCGCATTGTGAAGGAATTTGGTGCGGTGGTTCGATACAACAATGTCCGCGCCGCTATTAAGCTTCAATTTCGCGATGTAGATACTTTCATCCATAAAAAATTCCTGCATCGAGAAGATATTCGTTATATCAAAAAAACACTTGATACCCGCTTGACGCGTGATGAACTTGCTCAATTAGTGGAAGCCGTCCGCCGTGCCGGTTGTGTACGCCTTGTCACTCCGTTTGATGAGAAATCTGTAGATCTGTGCATGGAACTTGGTGTGGAGATCATTAAGATTGCAAGCTCAGATATAACCGACTGGCCTCTGTTGGAAAAGATCGCCAAGACCCGCAAACCAGTGTTGGTATCTACAGGCGGTTCATCGCTTAAAGACATTGACGATATGGTTACGTTCTTCGATAACCGCAACATTCCGCTTGCGATCAACCACTGTGTATCTATTTACCCTGCCGAAGATGCTGAATTGCAATTGAATCAGATTGATTTCCTCAAGCATCGTTATCCGGGGCATATTATCGGACTTTCTACGCATGAATATCATGACTGGCGCTCTTCTATGCTCATTGCCTATGCCAAAGGTGCTCGCACCTTTGAGCGCCATATTGACATCAAGACCGACGATAAACCATTCTCTCCGTATTGCTCTACTCCTGAACAAATTGCAGAATGGTTCCAGACATTTCATAAGGCACGGGAAATGTGCGGTGCTCCCGGTACTGAAAAAGCTCCCTCATCCCAAAAAGAAATAGATTACCTGACCTCTTTAGTGCGCGGAGTATATGCCAAGCATGATATCCCTGTTGGGCACGTCCTTACACCTGATGATTATTACCTTGCTATCCCGCTTCAAAAGGGACAGTTATCTTGCCGCGAGCTGTTGAATGATTTAGTGCTTGCAAAAAAGATCAAGGCTGATACTCCACTAATGGTTGACTCAGTGGATAATCTTTACAACCGTGACGAAGGTTTGAAAAAACAACTTTCCCGCCGTGGATTGTAGGTGAAAATGTCTAAAAAATTGATCAGTATTGTCACTCCTTGTTTTAATGAAGAGGGGAATGTCGACGAACTCTACGAACGAATTAAGGCTGTAATGTCTGTGCTGAATTACCAGTACGAACATATTTTTATTGATAATGCTTCCACAGATAATACCGCGAAAAAACTTCGCATACTTGCTGCGCAAGATGCACATGTCAAAGTAATCTTCAATACTCGCAACTTTGGTCACGTCCGTTCGCCCGTCCATGCACTGTATCAAGCAGCCGGTGATGCTGTAGTTGCAATGGCGTCTGATTTGCAAGACCCTCCTGAGCGCATCCCTGATTTTATAAAAAAATGGGAGGAAGGTTTCCCGGTCGTTATTGGAGTAAAGGATAAGACAGAAGACGCGCTATTTTTTCATTTTCTTCGAACACTTTACTATCGTTTGCTGCGTTCGCTATCTGATGTACAGTTGATCGAAAATTTCACCGGTTTTGGTTTGTATGATAGAAAAGTGCTAGATATCGTTCGCCAGATCAATGATCCTTATCCATATTTTCGAGGTCTTATTGCGGATCTTGGTTTCGACATTGCCAGAATCACTTTTACACAACAAAGGCGTCGACGCGGTCTCAGCAAGAATAATTTCTACACCTTGTATGACCTTGCTATGTTGGGGCTGACCAATTACACCAAGATCCCCTTGCGATTGGCGGCGATGTTTGGATTTTTTTCATCTTTTATAAGTTTTGCGGTTGGTATAATTTACTTAATATATAAGTTGATTTTTTGGTATCAATTTTCACTTGGTTCTGCGCCTTTAGTGATAGGTCTTTTTTTCTTAGGCTCTGTGCAGTTAATGTTTTTAGGAATTGTAGGTGAATACATTGGAGCTATTCACACTCAAGTTCTACGTCGTCCTTTGGTGATTGAGAAGGAGCGCATCAATTTTTAGAAGTTTTCTCTCGGGTACATCAGATTTTGATAGTCCGCGACCCCGCCTCATTTTTTGGATGTCAATCCTACTTGCAGCTATTTTGCTTTATTTCACGCTGCGTGGGCTCGATTGGAACATGTTCTTCAAGTCTTTACAGCATGTAAATTACCTGCATGTTGTAATTATGCTGATTTGGAGTAGTGTTTCTTTTTTTATACGAGCCATGCGTTGGCGTGTCCTCTTAAGATCTCAAAAATATATTTCTCCCTTGATAGTTTTTTGGGCAAATATGGCAGGTTATTTTGGAAATGCCATGTTGCCTGCGCGGGCGGGGGAAATTGTCCGCGCTGCCTATGTTGCCCGGCATACGAAGATCCCTGCTACTTTTGCATTTGCCACTGGGATTACTGAAAGGTTAGTTGACCTTGCTGCACTTGTCTTTATAAGTGCCGGTTCTCTCTTTTTTGCAGATGCTTTCCAAAAACCTGTCGAAGAAGCATTGCAGAGCTTTGCAATTGTCGCAATACTCGGAGCCGTCTTATTTTTTTTTCTTCCATTATTTAAAGGTTTTATTAATCGTATTTTTGATTTCCTTCCATTTTTGAGCTGGTCTTTGAAAGATAAATTGCATGAGATGACACATCACTTTGTAGATGGGGTAAAAGTAATTGCGTGTTTTGAACGTGGAATTCCTTTTTTACTATTCACTGCATTTATTTGGCTTATGGATGGTTTTGGCATGGTTATCTTTGCTTCGGCGCTACATGAGACACTGACGCTTCCTCAGGCATTCTTATTTATTGCAACATTAGGAATATCAAGCGCGATCCCTTCTACTCCAGGTTATGTAGGGGTTTATCAATTTGTTGCGGTTACAGTGTTGGTTCCATTTGGTTTTGCGCGGGAATCAGCCTTGGTGTTAATTCTACTGTCGCAAATGATGAATCTATTAATTGTTTCATTATGGGGCAGTGTGGGCTTATGGATTGGTTCGCGAGAAATTTTTACTTACGAACAAGACTCTACTGAGGCTGAATCTCATGACTGAATTAAATTTTATGTTGCAAGATATTATTTCCACAGTAATAGGTTTTTTATTTTTTCCATTGTTGCTAATTATGCCTGGATATGTAGTTGGCTGGTTATTGAATGTTTTTAATTTTCGGGAACGTCTTCTGCACTCACGATTTGCATTTTCACTCGTTCTTTCTGTATCTGTCGCGCCAATTCTTTTTTATCTGACTTCTGCTTTATTTTCATTTATTGCTGTTTTTGTTTTGGTTGGCTTATTTGTAGCTGGATTTTTAGTGCTCTTGTTTGTTGATATGCCTCGACTTCCATCATTTCAGAATAGATTCGTGAAATGGCTCTTGATATGTATGTTTTTTTGGTTTGTGTTTGCCCTATTTTCTCTTGTGGATATTCAATGGGGGAAGGAACTATATTATAGCGTGGTCGGATATGATCAGGTTACGCGTATTTCTATTGTTGATGCTATGACACGAACTGGTGTTCCGCCTGTTAACCCATCTTATTATCCTGGGTATCCTGTATTGTTGAATTTTCTTTATTTTTTCTGGTATATCCTTGGTAGTATAGTAGATCAGTTAGGCGGTAGGCTAGTAGATGCACGTGGGGCATTTTTCGCTAGTGGAATTTGGAGCGGATTTGCCCTTCTAGCGACCATCGCTGTTTTTATCCGACTACGAAATAAAAATCATAAAGATAATTGGAAAACAGCTTTGATTGGTATTGGACTGCTGTCTGTTTCAGGGCTCGATTTTTTGCCAGCATCCATTGCCATGCGATATGTGGAAGGCGCTATCGGTGATATTGAGCACTGGAATGAACAGATCACTGCTTGGGTAGGTGCCATTTTGTGGGTTCCTCATCATATTGCTGCCCTCGTTGCTGGGCTGATGGCTGTAATGCTTGCTATATCTGCACATGGGCAGACGAGGAAACGCCAATATGTCTTAATGACACTTGCTGGAGTGAGTTTTGCTTCTGCAATTGGTTTATCAGTTTGGGTGACTTTTGTATTTGTCTTATTTTGGTGTGTATGGATTTGCATATGTTTTCTTCAACAGAAAGATAATGGTATAGTCTTGCCGTTGATAGCTGCCGGCGTAATAGCATTACTCCTTTCTTCAAAATTTTTGGCAGGCGTATTGTTCTCCAACAGCAATGATTCCGGGATAAGCGATTTTCCAATTATTTTCGATATACGCTCTTTCTCTTTTGTAGATGCTTTAACTCCCCCAGGAATTTTACGTACCATTCTTAGGCTGTTATTTTTGCCAATAAATTACTTTTTGGAATTTGGATTTTATTTCTTAGCTGCATTTATTTGGCTTCGTATGAAGATAAATGATATTGATGAGCTTCATCAGACGAAGATGGAAGTAGTCCTCTTTGTTTTATCATTCCTTGTTGGTACTTTTTTGCGTTCAACTTTGATCATAAATAATGACCTCGGATGGCGCTCATGGCTTCCAGGTCAGTTTATTTTATTAGTATGGGGAGTGGATGTAATACAGTTGTGGCCATTGAAATCGCCGGAAAAATTTGCCTTATCTCTGCGTATGAAAATTACCCTTTCCCTACTTGCCTTGTTAGGGATTGTTACGACACTTATGGATGTTGGTCTTTTGCGCTTTGGATATTACCTTGTCTTTGGACACGAAATGGGTGAACGGACATATTCTGCGCGCAAAGCATATACTACTATTTCGCATACATTACCAGAAAGTATTGTTTTTCAATATAACCCTGCCAGTATTATTAACCGCCCAGCTGGCTTGTATGGGATGCGCCAATCAGCAATCTCTGATCGTACTGCATTTGGAATTTCGCTAGATACATTTCTTGAAAGGACACAGGAAGTTGGTGAAATTTTTGACATCAAAGATCAGTCTGACTGGAAAATATTAGATAAGCTTTGTGTAGAAAATTTTATTGATATTCTTGTGATAGAGGATCAAGACCCTTTATGGAGTTCGATTCGTGTTTTGAAACTGCATAGAACTCCAATTTATCAGGATGACTACTTCGCTGTTTTTGCTTGTGGAGCAAAAACTTCTACTTTCCCCCCATAGGGGGACTTTTCTTACTTCCCGAACCTCTTTTGCCACTCGAATAACTTGTTCAGTGCTTCAATGGGTGACAAAGAATTCACATCAATTCCGCTTAACTCTTCCAATAGTGGATTTGTCTCTGGGAATAGGGCTACTTGCTGGGCGGCATTTGGGTCTACTTTGACACCGCGTCCAGAGGATCGCTCTAATTCTGTCATGATTTCATTTGCGCGACCAATAACGGGGGTAGGTAACCCTGCCAGTTGAGCAACATGAATGCCATAGGATTTGTCAGCCCCACCGGCGATGATCTTGTGCAGGAAAACGACTTTACCATCTGCTTCACTGACGGCGACATTGTAATTGCGCACACCAGGAAGTAATTCTGCTAGCTGCGTTAGCTCATGGTAATGCGTGGCGAATAATGTCTTTGCCCTAAGTTGCGGATGATTGTGTACATATTCAATGATGCCCCACGCAATGGACAAACCATCGTAAGTGGAGGTACCGCGCCCGATCTCATCCAAAATCAATAAACTGCGATTTGTAGCATGATGCAGGATATTTGCCGTCTCAACCATTTCAACCATGAAAGTGGATTGCCCGGCGTGAATTTCATCTTGTGCGCCGATGCGGGTAAAGATGCGGTCAACAAGCCCAATCTTTGCATTGCCTGCTGGCACAAATGAGCCCATTTGTGCCATAAGTACAATAAGAGCAGTCTGCCGCAGATATGTGGATTTACCGCTCATGTTTGGTCCCGTTATCACCCGCACAATCTCACCTTTTTCGAAGATGACATCATTCGGGATGTACCGGTCAGACTTTAGATACTGCTCAACAACAGGATGCCTTCCTTCGGCAATTTCAAGTTCGCTTCCCTCATGGACTTGAGGCTTGGTATACCCATTCAAAGCTGCAACTTCGCCGAGAGCGGATAAAACATCCAGCTCGGCTATAGAGCGTGCCGTTGCCAAAATTTTGTTTGCGGACTTTGTCAGGTCGCCACAAATTTCTTTGAATAAACGGGTTTCAATTTCTTTGATGCGTTCTTCGGCATTTAAGACTAGCGTTTCATATTCTTTCATCTCAGGCGTGATGAAGCGTTCGGCGTTGACCAAGGTCTGTTTGCGGATGTAATGTTCTGGTGCTTTGTCTGCTGCTCCGCGCGAGATTTCTATGTAATAGCCAAAGACTTTGTTGTAGCCTACTTTGAGAGTCTTGATGCCCGTCTTTTCTCGTTCGACAGCTTCCAGATTGGCAATCCACTCGCGGGCGTGTTTGGAGGCGTCTATAACGCCATCAAGTTCAGCGGAATACCCTGGGCGAATCACACCGGTGTTCTGTAGTGTGGCAGGTGGGTCATCATCCAATGCATTTTGCAAGAGAGATAATTGTTCACCTAATAGGTCAATTGCAGGCAACTGAATATCTGTTTTCTTTCCTTTTTCTTTTAATGCTTCAATAATGTTTGGTAAATTACTGAGTGTTGACCGCATGGCTACTAGATCTCGTGGTTGAGCATGCCCCGCAATCACACGATTAATTAGGCGCTCAAGGTCTGCGATGGGTTTTAGTGCATTTCGCAATTGCGCGCGGACCATGCCGTTCTGAACAAAATATTCCACACCAACTTGGCGCTTGTTAATTCTCTCCACATTGAGCAAAGGTTGGCTTACCCATTGGTGGATCATGCGTTTGCCCATGGGGGTGATCGTGGCGTCAAGAGTGCCGAGAAGAGAGCCTTTGCGTTCGCCTCGTAACGTTTCATCTAGTTCGAGATTACGGCGAGTGGAAGCGTCTAAGGTCATGAACTCGTTTAGGCTATAAGAGCGGAGCGAGTTCAACAGATTGAGCGCATCTGGCTGAGTTTCTTTGAGATATTGAATAATAGCTCCAGCTGCACGCACAGAGAGGCTGTTCGCTTTCAAGCCAAATCCATCTAATGTAGAGGCTTTGAACTGAGCCAGCAAAACGTCATTGCATTTGCCGGGCTCAAACTTCCAGGCAGGGACGTGAGTGGTATGCCCAATAATTCCATCAGGAAGTTTTTGATTATCTGGGTAAAGAATTTCGGCGGGGTGAAGGCGGGTTAGTTCTGCGCGTAGAGCTTCGATGGGGAGTTCGGTAACGGCGAATTCTCCAGTGGTGACGTCGGTATAAGCAACAGAGGCAACTGTCCCGGAGGATGAGGCGGAAGCTTCCATTACCACAGAGGCTAGGTAATTATTTGCATCGCCGGGCAAGAGTCCGGGTTCGGTAACTGTCCCGGGAGTGACCACCCGTACCACTTTGCGTTCGACCAAGCCCTTGGCTGGCACTTCACCGATCTGCTCGCAGATGGCGACATGGTAGCCTTTTTCGATTAGGCGGGAGAGATAATTTTCAACAGCATGGTAGGGGATGCCCGCCAACGGCACGCGCACACCGCCACCAATTGGGCGTGAGGTAAGGACAATGTCCAACTCGCGGGCAGTGATCTCTGCATCTTCATCGAAGGTTTCATAAAAATCGCCCAGCCTGAAAAAGACGATGGTATCGGGGTGTTGTTTTTTGGTTTCTAGGTATTGCCTGCGGACGGGCGTAACATCTTCGTTGGACATTCCCCGATTTTACTATACCCACTGCAATGACAAATTACATATCTTCTGGCGCGAAAGTTCATTTTGCCTATTTGGGGCGGTGGACTTGGACTATAATCTACCCGCGAACATAAAATATCCTTGCCGTTTGGCAATTTTTAGGAGCTGTAATGTATAAACTCGTTTTAGTCCGCCATGGACAAAGTACTTGGAATCTTGAAAACCGTTTTACCGGTTGGACAGATGTTGATCTGACCGATCTTGGCAAAGCCGAAGCCGCTGAAGCTGGTAAGTTGCTGAAAGAATCAGGCTATGATTTTGATATTGCTTATACCTCAGTGCTTAAGCGCGCCATCAAGACCCTTGGCATTATTCAAGATGTGATGAATCGCGATTGGCTGCCGGTGGTTCGCGCCTGGCAGTTGAATGAACGCCACTATGGATCTTTGCAGGGCTTGAATAAATCTGAAATGGCTGAAAAATTTGGCGAAGACCAAGTAAAGATCTGGCGACGTTCATATGACGTTCCGCCTCCAGCCTTGGAGTTGACCGATGAACGCCACCCGAAATTCGATCGCCGCTACGCCTCGCTGACTCCCGAACAGATGCCAGCCACCGAGTCGCTTAAGATTACGCTGGAGCGAGTTCTCCCTTATTGGAATTCCACCTTGGCACCTGAGATCAAATCAGGAAAACGCTTGCTCGTCGTTGCTCATGGAAATTCCATTCGCGCTTTGGTGAAATACCTTGATAATATTTCCGAAAGCGAAATTACCGAGTTGAACATTCCAACAGGCTTGCCTTTGGTGTATGAGCTCGATAAGGATTTGAAACCCATCAAAAATTATTATCTTGGCGATGCAGAAGAAGCTGCAAAGAAGGCTGCTGCGGTTGCGAACCAGGGTAAAGCTAAGTAATACGTAGTAAGTAAACAATTTAACTCAGAGGACAATGAAGGTGAACAGCCTTCATTGTCCTCTTTTAATTCGCCAAAGGAGAACGTTATGCCGCTTACATCTCGTGAACGTGTTCAAGCAACAATTAATCATGAAGTGCCAGATCGGGTTCCCATTATTGTCGGCGCAAGCAATGCTACAGGGATTAAAATGCCGACCTATCGGCGTTTGAAGAAGTTGCTCAACTTCGAAGCTCCCGAGCGTTATTTGTACGACTTTCCCGAGCTTGGTACGGCACTCCTTGATGAACCCATCCTTGAGCGACTACATGTGGATGTGCGTGGCGTATTAGACCGTGAGCCTCAACATATTCTTGAGCGCAACGCCAATCGCGAACCCGATTCGATGTATATCAACTCGTGGGGTGGCGGTGTGACAAAAGCCGGGGTCGATAATTGGTTTCCGTCATATCATCCTTTGGCTGAAACTCATTCTATTGAAGACCTCGAAAAATATCCCTGGCCCGACATGAACGACCCTACCCGCGTGGCGCATGTCCGCGCGCATGCGCAGAAACTTCATCAAGACAATAAATATGCTCTGATGGGCACACCCTGGTTGGCATTCCCTGTAGAACGGGCTTACGAGATGCAACGCATGGATAAGTTCTATCTCAATATGGGGCGGCATCCCGATTTTGTTGTGGAGCTTCTCATGAAGACTGGTGAAATGTGTAAAACCCTCATGGGACATTTTCTCGATGAATGCGGAGATGTTATTGACATTGTTAAGATCGGCGATGACTTGGGAATGCAGTCTAGCCTTATGCTTTCGCCCAAAATGTACCGAAATTACGTCAAGCCCATTCATGCGGATTACATTTCGTTTATCAAATCCAAGACCAAAGCAAAAGTATTCTTTCATACCGATGGAGATGTTTTTCCGCTTTTGCCTGACTTTGTCGAAATGGGCATTGATATTTTAAATCCTATTCAAACATCAGCCGGAAAAATGTCCAACCTGCCGGAGCTCAAAAAGCAATTTGGCAAAGACCTTATCTTCTGTGGCGCGATTGATACTCATCGCGTTCTGCCATTCGGAACGCCAGAAGAAGTCCGTGCAGAGGTGAAACGTATCATTGATACCCTCGGCATGGATGGCGGTTATATGCTGGCATCTGTTCATACCATCCTTGAGGACGTCCCTGCTGAGAATGTGCTTGCCATGGTAGATGCAGTAGAGGAATTTGGCTGGTATAAGAAATAATACTATTTGAAATATAAAGACTCCCTTTGCTGCAATAGTAAAGGGAGTCTTTGTATGTAAAAGTAACACCCTTTTGGTAGAATCAAAGCTATTAGGTGCTAATTGAAAAAAATCTCCCCTACTATTCAATGGCTTGTCTTTATATGTGCGATTCTGTTGCCATTCCTTGTGATTCGCTTTTTTCCAGAATTTCATCATCCGCCTGATTTGCGCGCCTTTCGTGCATGGGGAGAGGCATGGAAAATGGATTGGCACACTGTTTACATAAATTGCAAAACTTGTAACTATCCTTTTATTGGTACTCTGCTCTCTGGTGGTTTAATGAGTACAATCAATTACGAAAATGTTGCACGTACCATTAACCGTTTTCGTTACTATCTTGCCATTGTTGACGGGCTAAATATCTTTATTTTTTACTTTATCCTTGCCCGGCTACAAGTCCGTAATGCACCGCTTTGGGCTGGGGTACTTGGCTTATTGCCATCTTCTTGGGTTAGCTCTTCAGTTTGGGGGCAGATTGACGGGATCGGGCAGCTGTTGATTTTATTGTTTTTTGCTATTTTCATTAGCTTTAATGCCAAGCCTCGACCGATATGGCAAACTTACATCTATTTTTTTGTTACTGGTTTTCTCCTCTCACTCATGCTGTTGACAAAACAGCTTATCTATTTCAGCATGGGGGCACTAGGGCTAATTTTGCTTGTTAATATGGTTCGCCTTTCGAGAAACACATCTAATTTCTTTTTATATGCACTGACAAGTGCCGCGGCTTTCTTACTCCCTGCGATCGCTGTTGACTTAAATTTAAAAATTAATCCGCCTTATGTTTCGCACCTTCAGTATGTGCTGGCAACGGGGAGTCAACACGGTGATAAGATTGCGTCACTGGGGTTTAATATTTGGGTCTTTTATACAAAAGACCTTCTTGGTTCATCTCATATCCCGTTACAAATCGGTGGTCTTTCTTTTGCGCCGCTTACACCATTTTCTGGTGGTTATATTTTATTTGGGGTTTTGGTCGTTTTTTTATTCAGCCTTTTCATTATAAATATTCGTCTACAAAATACTGAGACGCAAGCGTTTAATACCCAACAGATTGCCACGGCGTTTGTATTTTTTTCCTTTATCAACCTTGCCTTCAACCTGACTCTTACCGGCACACATGAAAGATACTTGTATTATTTCTATTCATTCATCATTATTGCTTGTCTCGCTTTGATGCCTTATTCGCGTTTTTTCAACAAAATTACACTGACGGTTCTGTTGTCAGGCGCACTCATTTATGGTGTTTATCTATTTGTCTACCTTTCTGGAATCGTCCGTGTAGTAGATTATTTACCCATTAGGATTATTGCAACTTTTCATCTTGGTATCTTTATTTACCTGCTCTATTTATGGATTTGGAATTCCATCGCTCAATTTTCTGACACCTCACTATCATGACACTCTCTCTTGATTTCTTGCATGACCTTCAAAAACGCTTCACAGGTGACCTTCGGCTGGATACGGCTTCAAAGGTTTTGTATTCCACTGATGCCTCTGCTTATCAAATTGAACCTTTAGGGGTGGCTATTCCCAAGACTCAAGAGGATATTCAGGCAGTCGTTGAATTTGCAGCGAAACATAACATTCCGATTCTACCGAGAGGGTCGGGATCTTCTCTTGCTGGGCAGGCAATTGGCGAGGCGTTGATTTTAGATTGCTCTCGGTATTTAGACGCGATTCTTGAAATAGACCCTAGAACTCACTCTGCTACAGTGGAGCCTGGAGTTGTGCTTGCACATCTGAATCGTGCCGCCGCCAAGCATGGACTGATGTTTGGACCTGACCCAGCTTCTGCGGAGCGTGCCACCATGGGGGGCGTGATCGGTAATAACGCAACGGGTGCTCATTCCATTTTGTATGGCATGAGTGCGGATCATTTGCTCGCAGCAGATGTAATCTTGAGCGACGGCAGTTTGGCGACATTTGATGATTCGATATTTAACCCTCAAAATTCGAACACTCGATTATCAAATATCTTTTCGGTAGTCGCCCAAATTCGTGAGGGCTACGCAGATGCAATCAAGCAGAACTTCCCTAAATCTTGGCGCAACTCTGCGGGATATCGACTTAATTATTTATTGCCATGGAGCCCCTCCACGCCACCGCAGTGGACCGGTGAAGCGTACCCTGCAAACCTCAAGCCTGGCACCTTGAACTTGGCGCCTCTTTTAGCAGGCTCCGAAGGGACATTGGCTGTCATCCGCCGAGTAAAAGTTAACCTTGTACAGAAACCAAAACATACCATTTTGGGTGTCTTGTCTTATTCCACTATTGCCGAGGCATGTGATGATGTGCCGCGTTTGCTTAAGATGAATCCGAGTGCAGTGGAGTTGATTCCGAAGTTAATTTTGCGGAATGCACGCAGTATCCCTGCTTATGCTCGGCAGATGGGTTGGGTGATAGGAGACCCGGCGGCGGTGTTGGTGGTGGAATTTAGTGGCGACCAACCGTCGGCGTTGAAAGAGGCGGTGCGCAAACTTGGGGATGTACTGGCAATTGCAGAGTCGCCTGAAGATCAATCGCGCATTTGGAATATCCGCAAAGTGGGGCTGGGAATTTTGGATTCGCGCCCGAAGGCTGCAAGACCGATTGCTTTTATTGAAGATTGCGCTATTCCGGTAGAACGGCTTGGGGAGTTTGTTCGTGAGGTGGGGCGGATTCTGGATATGCATGGAACGTTTGGGGGAATTTATGCTCACGCCTCTGCGGGTTGTTTGCATATTCGCCCCGTTTTGGATCTGCAGCATGGGGAAGGTGTGCGGGCAATGCGAAACATTATTGAGCGAGTTTTTGCATTGACTATGTCTCTGGGCGGAGCGATGAGCAGTGAACATGGTGATGGAATTGCACGCGGTGAGTTTATCGAACGAACCTATGGGCGTGAAGTGACGGAAGCCATGCGTTTGTTGAAGAAAGCTGCCGACCCTAATAATATTTTGAACCCTAAAAAATTATTCGATGCGCCTCCCATGGATACGCATCTGCGCTATGGCGAGGCATATAAGACCAAGGTGTGGACACCAGTGTTGAAGTTTGAACATGAGCGCGGTTTGGAAGGCGCGATTGAATCTTGTAATGGACAAGGGGTGTGCCGAAAGACTACAGGGGTGATGTGCCCGTCCTTTCAAGCGACACGCGATGAAGCATTTAGCACAAGGGGCAGGGCAAATCTCTTACGTGCGCTTATAGATTCAACGAACAACGTAACCGAAAATTGTAAACCTGAAATCGAAAATTCTGTTTTCTCCGCTCTTGATCTTTGCCTTGCTTGTAAAGGCTGTACTTCTGAATGCCCAAGTGGCGTGGATATGCCGAAACTCAAATATGAGTTTATGAATCAGTATTACAAGTCGCATCGCCGGCATGCACGGGATTATTTGTTTGGGTATTTTCATGTTGCGGCTAAGGTCTTAAGCCCATTTGCACCTGTGGCGAATTTATTTATGCAAGCAGGGGGAATGAAGAAGGTCGTGTCGCGAGTGTTTGGAATTGCAGAACAAAGACCATTTCCAAAGTTTTCGGCGAAGAAGCATCAAATTGTTAATACGGAGAAAGAGAAAGCTGTAATTTTTCTCTCTGATGTTTTCTCTCACTATATTGAGCCAGAAGTGGAAGAAGCCGCCATTGCTATATTAAATTCTCTTGGGTTTGAAGTAAAAATTTTGCCGATTATAGGAGCAGGCGCTTCTTTATTATCAAAAGGATTTCTCAAGGCAGCAAAACGGCATGCAGAAAAAGTTTTGGCAGAGATCGAACGCTTGGATGGTGGCGCAGGTTTGAGCGTGGTCGGATGCGAGCCCCCTGAGTTGTATTGTCTGAAGCATGAATATGAATCTTTGTTGCCAAACCATAGCGTGGCAATCCAATCCTTGAAGGAAAGAACTTGGTTAGTAGACGAATTTATTTTGCGCGTAGTCAAAGAGAACGAAATGGATATTTTACATGTGGATTTATCCTCACAAAATAACCGCCTCACTCTCCACCCACACTGTCACCACCGCGCAGAAGGACCAGCCGCCGATGGCTTGCCTTCTGGGGTTTCTGCCACCGTGGCGATGCTTAATCGATTTGGCTATGAAGTGGATGTGATCGATGCTGGTTGTTGTGGCATGGCGGGTACATTTGGCTACGATGCGGAACATTATGACCTCTCTATGAAAGTAGGGGAGTTAGGGGTCTTGCCAAAGGCGCGAGCGATTAAAGACCGTGAGTTGGTTTCGAGTGGTGCAGCCTGCCGAATGCAGATCAAGCAAGGTGCAGATGTAGACGCGCGTCATCCATTGTTATTCGTACGAGAACGACTTCAATCTATGTGAACCATGTGAGGTGATATGCTAAACCGACTTTCAAATTTCTTTTATTCCCTATCTACTGGCTGGGTGACCCTAATAGGGTTGGTGGTCTTTGTGCTTTTCATGATCTTTGTGTTGCCACAGCAAGCCCAAAAGGCAGAAGCCTACAGTGGTGGGACTTCGCCAGATACTTCGTATATTTATTCTGCACGTGACTTATATCAAATGGCAGAGGATTATGGCGCAGAAGGACGAGCGGCTTATATTTATGCGCGTTTTACCTTTGATCTTATATTCCCACTGGCTTATTTACTTTTTCTGACGACTTCCACCAGTTGGCTCTTGGCACGCGGACTCGCCGAAACTTCTCGTTGGCGATTGCTGAATCTCTTTCCGTTCGCAGGGGCGGTGTTTGATTATTTGGAAAATATCTCCACCTCTTTGGTGCTCGGTCGCTACCCGGCTGATACGCCTGTGATCGATGTTCTGGCTCCCGTGTTTACCCTCATCAAGTGGTTCTTCGTGAATGGAAGTTTTGTACTTCTTATTATTGCAGGCATACTCTTTTTGTGGAAGCGGCTTCGCCATTGAGCTAGGGTTGCTTTTCCGCATTCCAAGATGCAAGGAGCTCTACATTGCAATTTGAGTTTGGCTGATCTGTAAACGTCAGGTTGAGGCTTCCGCTTGCTGTATTATCGGGGAAGAAAAAGCCAGAGAAGCCCAGGTCCATGTCTTGCACGGCACCAGAACTGGCGATTGCGAGGGGCAGGAATTCAGATTTTGCTTCGCCTTCAGTAGAAACATGAAATTGGCATTCTGCATTTTGTTTGCCAGTGTACTTGATAAGAATATCTGTAATGGCGTAGTTGGCAGCCTGAATGGATATGGTTAATTCGGTACCATCTGATGTGACACCATTTCCAACCCATTTGCCATCATAAGCAGAGGATGAATCCCCTGAATATCCTTCTGTGCCAATCGCATTTGCCGTAGACATCCACGCCACAAATGATGGCGGCACACCAATATCGGTGACTATGGCGGCGGCTGTTGCATCTTCGTTCGGCGTAAGGGTAGGGAGTGGCTTATTTTCTGTTAGCGGACCTGCCAATGTAACACAGCCAAGCCCACTTATTATGAGCAATGGGAAGAGAATACGGGCAAGGATTCGGGGTTTCATGACTACTCCTAAGTGGTGAGATAAAAGGATTATTCAACTTTTGGAGAAGTCTTGCAATGGGAAGTTAGTAGGATGTGTTAAAGGTTTGAGGAAGGCAATCTTACTTTTTATTTCATGATGAGGTGGCAGGCAAGTGAACAGCTCATAGAGGATGAATTTTCCATATTCAGTGCAGATATGCAAAAAATTGTGTGCGGGTCTTTAAAACGAGACTAGGATGTATGCACTCTCCTTATCTCACGACGCCGACCTTTAGCTCACTAAAACCACCACGATCAGGCGACTCACTACCAGAAAAGAGAATCCAGATCCATTGCCCAACAACATTTGGAGTGATTTGAATATAGGGGTCTGGCGTCCCAGCCAGGCTGACCGTCTCTTCGTAGACCAGTTGGTCTTGTGCGTCATATACTTGAATTAACACTGATTCAAAACCGTAGCCAGTGCGGAATTCTACAGCCTCATTATCTTGGTTTGAAATTAGATCGATCGTGGCAATAAAATCTTCTTGAACGCCTGTCCATACGTACCTAGTTATGCCATCTTCATCGGGACCGGCGGAGAACCATGAGGTGGTGGGGTCACCATCGATGGCAAGGGAGGCGGGGAAAGTGGAGTCGTAAATTGAGGAGGCATCTACAGTGCCTTCTGAGGCAATCTCGATATCTGGCACGATTGGAGCAAAAGCTGTGGGCGCAGGTTCGTTGGTGGGAATAGGTTCGTTTGTAACTTGGGCAAGCGGAGTCTCAGCGGATACCTGAGTTGCTGGGGTGGCAAACAAGCCTGGGAGGAGTCTTGAGGCGAAAACTCCTGTCAAAATAAAGCAAAGACAAAGTGCCAATAGACCAACTCCGCCTACTATTTTGGGAAGGGCGGATTTTTTTTGTACAGGCGCTGGAGGCGGAGTTGTGGAGAGCTTCGGTGCAGGAGCGGCAGCACGACTTGGCTGTATTGGCGGTGCATACGCCTCAATGATGGTGTCGCCTATTGGCTGTTCGATCATGGTTCCTGGGGAGCTGCTTTTCCCCATAGAGCGGATGGCTTTCGATAATTCGCCAGCGGTTTGATATCGTTCCGCTGGTTTCTTTTCCATTGCCTTGCGGATGATCGCCTCAAAGGATCGGGGTAAGTTGGGATTGTGGCTTAACAGGCTGGGCACCTGTTCCTGAATGTGAGCGATGGCGACTCCCATTGGGGTATCCGACATGAAGGGAAGTTGCCCACTAAGCGTTTCGAACAATATCACGCCCAACGAATAGATGTCGCTGCGACCGTCCACGTTTTTTTCACCCATCGCCTGTTCGGGGCTCATGTAAGCGGGTGTGCCGACCATGCTACCCGTGCCTGTAAAAGCGACATTGGTTTCTGTCAATTTTGCGATGCCAAAATCAGAGAGAAAGGCTTCGCCTTGCGAGTCGAAGAGAATGTTGCCGGGCTTGATATCGCGATGGACTACCCCGGAACTGTGGGCGTAATCGAGTGCGGAGCCAATGCGTTGAAAGAGAGGCTCAATTTCTGTGAGGGGCAGGGGACCTTTTTCTAAACGGTCGGCGAGCGTGCCGCCGGGCATGTAGCGCATGACGATGTAAGGCTGGTCTTCATATTCCCCCGAATCATAGACCGGTACGATGGCAGCGTTCTCAAGTTTGGCGATGATTTCAACTTCGTGCTGGAAGCGCGCACGGAATTGCGGTTCGAAGGTGAACTGCTTTGGCAGAACCTTGATCGCCACCTGACGTTTGATATTTGGATCATGCGCCAAATAAACGATTGCCATGCCACCCTGCCCTAGTTCTTTTATCACCTCATATCGACCGATATTCATAAATGCCTTCCAATCTATAATTGTCCGCTATGATTTCGCCAAAATCCCAATAAAACCTGCTTTATTTATTTCAGCGCATTATACAATAGTATCTAGCGGACTTTGGTCTTGCAGACCAAGGGGTTTGGTTGTATCCTTGCACAATTGGCACGTTGGGAAGTTAGGAAATGAACGATGCCCCGTAAATTCTCATGTGGGTCGCATTCAAGGCGGGGCAGGCGTCGAGCTGAGCCTGTCGAAGCATTAACGGATGGCGTATGGTCAATGTTCAAGAAGAGATTATTTACAATCGTAATCAGTTAAAACAAAGCATTACGGATCGAATTGAACGGACTTTCCCTGCTTATTTTTTTCATTGGATGGGGAGATTCATACAGAAAATTTTCGGATTACAGAAGCCTTTACCTTGGGCGGTCAATGCTTTTTCGCTGTGCATTCTGGTATTTACACCCGGGCTTCTGGTAGCTATTATTACTGGCGGAATTCGAGATTGGGATAAAGCCAGCTGGACACTCCTTGGCATATATATCTACGCCTATATTGCACCCATTGTTTCGCATGTTAATGTGACACATAATCTTTTACCCCGAATTCGAGATGAAATTGTAGAACTCATTCAAACAACCGACGATATAAATAAACTGTCGAACTGGTTTGACCAGTTCTTTTCTCTTCGTGACTGGTTTATCAGTATGCTATTTGGCGGCATCGTCTTTTTTATGTTGATGTTTCCTTATATGAAATCTAATGTGGGGATGATGGTTATTAGCCTATCTGTTAGTACATTTTTTTCCATCCCATTTTGGGTTATTTTTAAAGTACTAACTTTGCCAAATGAATTGTCTAAATATAATTTCTTACTATATGAATTAAATCCATCCAAATCGGAAGTAGTGCAGCGTCTAATAGATATTCTTAATGACTATTTTTATATTGTGGCTCTCTATGTAACTGGCGCTACGGTAATTGCATCTTTTCACCCCTCTATGAAAGACTTGCTTTGGATATGTTTATTTTTTGGTTGGGGTCCCTCTATAACTCAGTTTTTCATAAACCAGCGTTCCATTCAAAAAATTATTGCGAATGGAAAATGGCGCACTTTAAATTTGTTGCAAGAGCAAGTCCGGCAGCTTAAGGCTACAAGCCCATCAGATACCTCAGGGGAAACGATCTTGCGTATTAATCAATTAATGGATTTTCATGACCGTGTTAGTGCTACGCCTGATACGCTTCTCAATATAAGCGTATGGGGAAGCCTTCTACAGCAATTATTTTTACCATTATTGGCATTGATATTGGGGAATTTTGATTCAATTATTAAAATGTTAATCCGCTGAACTCAAATTGCCCCGTGAATTAAGAATAATCTCCAATGTGAGAACGCACTTCTTCCAACAGCTCATCGCGCAGTTTCTGAATTTTTGTGGCATTTTCGGTTTCTTCCAACCAGATGAGTGCTTCACCAAGGGAAGAGAATGCCCTATGCGTAGGGGTGTCATTGTCCACGATCAGATCAAGGGATTTGATGAAAATTTCGAGTCCCTTTGTGGTTGTTAGGAAGGCTGAAGGTTCTAATTGAAAGCCGGTTTTCTTTAGGTCTTTCATGCTTTTAATGAAATATCGAATGCCTTCTTCGTCGGTTTCTAAATCTCCCAACAGATTATCTAAAATAAATTTGACTCTCGGTCTGTTCTCTGGTTGGTATTCTGGTTTTGAAAATGGTCTAAAAACATCACTGAACGTACAGTGACCGTAAGTGACAAGCAAGAAAATTTTTAGCTCTTCATCAAGCCGGTATGCGAGAGGCATAATAAACAGTTGCTCCGTGGAATGCTATTGAGTGGTTAATTGGGTTAAGTATAACAGGCTCGTATTGCAATAGAGTGTAATAAGAAATGATAGACTTATATTATGACAAATCAATGGTATTCCCTTGGTCTGGGTGATGGCATGTTGGCTGCCGAGCCTTCGGAAGAAATCCAAGCCTTTTTTGCGGAGGTCTTTTCAGCAAAAGGCATGCCGCCCGAAATGGCGGTTTTTACTCGTCATGAGTCTGAAGGGCGGCTGCATTGTGAGGTGGTCGCTTATTTTTCGCCCAAGGCGGCAGAGATTGCTCAAGCTTTCGAAGCAGAACCCTGCCCAAAACCGGTCCGAGCCGGTTTGGGTCTCCTGGCAGGGAGAGATGAAGCGTGGGCGAGTCTGTTTGGCGATACGGAATAAAAATCCATTGTAAATTCATTGCAGTGCATTTTCTTATGGAACAAAACGCGAGGATTCGGCGTTCGTAGATGTGAAAAGTACCTTCGTGTGATTGAATTGACACGTGGAATCCTTATAATTTAATAACAGTCGTTTTGTTTTCATACATCAATGGAGGATGGTATGCAACACAAGAAAATTTTACAATTGTTCGTTCTGATGGCGGTTGTGATTTCTGCCTTTGGCTTTACCGGCGGCGCCTCCGCTTGGTACTGCACCAGTTATGTCACTGTACAATGGGGAGACACCCTGAGTGGCATCGCCTCTCTCTGTGGCACCACCGTGGATGCGATTCGCGCCGCCAACCCTGGTTTGGGCTGGTGGGTGTATGCCGGGCAGGTTCTTTACATCCCAACCGGGTCCACGCCATCGTACCCAACGCCTTCTTACGGTGGCACATATGTGGTGCAATGGGGCGACACCATGGCGAAGATCGCCAGAAATAACGGCATTAGCGTTAATGATCTGATAGCTGCCAACCCGCAAGTTTGGAGCCCAAGCCTCATCTATGCCGGGCAAGTGCTTACTATCCCGGCTGCACCTGCTTATCATACGGTTGCCTACGGCGAAACCTTGCGCATGATCGCAGACTATTATGGTACTACGGTGTATAACTTGCAGTTGTTGAACCCCACGATCTACGACCCGAACTACATTTATCCTGGTCAATCCATTCGAGTACGATAAACACAAACAAAAAGAAGTCCGCCATTTGGCGGATTTCTTTTTGTTTACGCAGCTTTATTCAGAGGGGATGATAAGCATCGCAATAAAGTAGATTAAGACTCCTGGTACACCGCCCGGAATGAAAGCGATAAACATGGCGAGACGGAACCAGAAGGGACTGATGCCGAAGAATTCGCCAAGCCCGCCACACACCCCGGCGATGATTCGGTCGTTTCTTGAGCGTCTTAAAGCTTGTCTTTGTACGTTCATTTTTTCTCCTTTTTATGTTGAGATATACGCACGATTTTCTGCTTGGTTTCAGATACAATGGCTGTAACGAATTGTTTAGACCGGCTTGTAATTGAAAAAAGTATCCAGTGTATAATGCCCCGCTCTCAAAAATAATACAGGAAGAAAAATGAACTCATCTTTTATCTACGAACTCATCGGGTATGTCGCATCGTTGTTGGTTGCCTTTTCCCTCACAATGAAATCTCTGCAGAAACTGCGCATTGTGAATATGATTGGCGCGGTTGTTTTCATTGCCTATGGCTTGTTGATCGGTGCCTTTCCGGTGGCGTTTCTCAATACATTGATTTTAGGAGTCAATGTTTATAACCTATGGCAAATGTGGCAGCAAAAAGATTATTTCACGCTTATGCAGGTCCGCGCCGATAGCGCCTATCTGAAAAAATTTCTTGAGTTCTACCGCACTGAAATTTCAGCTTTTGTGCCCACCTATCAATTCAAACCCGCTGATGACCAAATCGTAGTCTTTATTTTGCGCAATATGCTGCCGGTGGGTGTGGTTATTGTTAAACCTGAAGGTGAAGAGGCTCGCATCTTTTTAGATTTTGTCATCCCGGGTTATCGTGACTTTCGCGCTGGCAAATTCTTGTTAGAAGAAAGCGCCGAATTCTACCGTCAGTTGGGGATTCAACGTCTGTCCACAGCATCGGGCAGCAAACGCCACGAAACGTATTTACAGTGTATGGGGTTTAAGCTTGAGGAAGATGGCAGATATTATTACGAACTGCCCATTCGCGTCATTCGAGAACATATTTAACCTTTCATCGAGGCATTCAATGAAGCGTCCGTTCGCATGGTTTACTCTTTTCTTTTTCTTTTTGACAACCGCCTGCAATCAAGAAATTCAAACCAATGCGCAACTTCCCATTGTGACCTCTGTTGCGACTAGTAGAACAACGCCTCTTCCTCCGCCCGCAACGGCTACTTCCACCCCGATCTTTTCCCCCGCTCAAGCCTTGGCTTCTGGTCCGATCAATATCATTGCCATTGGTGATGATTTCACACAAGGCGAAGGGGATGCCGTGGGGCGCGGATATACTGGACGATTAATAGAATTAGCTAGTCAATTGCGCCCAAGTTCCACCATTATCAACTTTGGGCGCACCGGCTGGGACTCGAACGATTTGCTGAACGGCAAGGATGAATTTTCTGGACAGTTAGATTTAGCCGTGAGTGAGGTCAAATCTGCGGCTTCACAAAAGCGAGCGGCGGTTGTTTTGGTCTGGGTGGGCGGAAACGACCTTTGGGAGTTGTACACCGGCACAACCGAAGTGACCATCGAAATGGAAGAACAGGACGCCCTTCGCTTTGCGCAAAATATGGATACCATTGTTTATGAGTTGCGAAACGCTAAAGCGGAGGTCATCATTGCAACGTTGGACGACCAGTCATTGCGCCCGGCAAAGACGCGGGGTGAGGTGTATCCTGATATTACCAATGATGAATTGCTTCGCATGTCCATGCAGGTGCAGCGTTATAACGAGAGCATTGCTGCGGTAGCCGCAAAATACAATGCCCTCACAGTAGATTTTTATAATAGCGAAATTTTTATCCAACCGACAACACTTTCCGCAGACGGATACCATCCTAATACGACAGGCTATGAATTGATCGCTCAGGCTTGGTATAAATCTCTCATAAAGATATTGCCATAAAATAAAACAGCCGCTTGAAAAGCGGCTGTTTTATTTTATGAATTACTAATTACTGTCCAGAGATCGTTACGCTTTGAAGTACATCCCCTGTAAATGACGGGTTCGCATCCGGATCGCGCAGGGTAATGGACATGACTATATCCATCCCTTTAATAACTTGTCCAAAGATGGTATACCCACCATTCAACCATTCTGTAGGACCAAACGTGATGAAAAACTGACTGCCATTTGTGTCAGGACCCGCATTTGCCATGGCAACTACACCTGCTTTATCAAAGGTCAAGTCACTGTATTCGTTCACAAATTCATAGCCAGGTCCACCTTCACCTGTGCCGACGGGGTCGCCACCTTGAGCCATGAAGTCCTGCAAAACACGGTGAAAGGTTGTATTGTCATAGAACCCTTTGCAGGCGAGGAAGATGAAATTATTTACAGTAATGGGAGCTTTGCTGGCATACAGTTCAATGACAATATCGCCGCCTTTTGCGAGGGTGAGTGTGGCTGTGTATTTTCCGCTGGTGTTGATCAGAATCTCAGGTGTCGAGGCATATTGATTTGCGGCTGGAATGCTATCGAACGAGCTACAGGCTGCATTCGGCGATGCATTTTCTTGTACAGGCTCCGGCGAAGTTTCAGGTTCACCAGCCAGTGCCTGACAGGCAAAACTGGATAAGACCAGTGTAGCAACGGCAAGCGTTGCATAGTTTGGTTTTTTGAAAAACATAAAATTCTCCTTTAGGGTTTAGATAATGCATAAGCTGCCACGCTAAAAGCAATGGCAACATTCAGTGAGCGTTTTTGTCCGCGCATGGGGATGGATATGATTTGGTCGCATAACGATAACAACTCAGGGTCTACTCCGGTCACTTCGCTGCCAAGGATCAAAACCGTTTTTTTTATTTTTGAGATTTTTTGCTTTCCAAGCTCAACGGACCCTTCGCCTTCTTCAAGGGCAAAGACATTCCAGCCTTCTTTTTTGAGCTCGTGAATTAACGTGACTGCATTTTTATGATAAGACCATGAAAGATATTCTTCTGCACCAAGTGAGGTCTTTGTCACGGCTTCATTTTCTGGGGTGGGAGTAATGCCGCAAAGATAAATATGCTCAAAGCCGAAGCCATCTGCACTGCGAAAGATCGACCCTACATTCAATGCCGAGCGGATATTATCCAACAAGACGGCGTGAGTTCCACCTTTTTTTCGAGGCATTTTTGCGAGTACACGTTCTTCCTCTCGAATCACTTTGTTGAGTACAACTTCGGTTCCACCCAGGCAGATCGGGCAACGTGCACTTCCAGAGTTAACTTTTTGCAAAGGGTAACGTAGACCGCAAGAGGCACATACCCGGATTTCATAATGGATTTCATTCATCGGGTATGATTATACCCAGCATGCGATATATCCTTTTCAATAAACCGTACGGCGTACTCTCGCAATTTACTGATGAGGGTACGGGGCACTCCACTCTAAAAGATTTTATTGATGTTCCCAATGTTTATGCTGCTGGTCGCCTCGACCGCGATAGTGAGGGGTTGCTTTTACTCACAGATGATGGTGCATTAATCAAGCGCCTTACAGACCCGAAGCATCATATTGAGAAAACGTATTGGGTCATGATAGAAGGTGACCCAACATCTGAAAAATTAAAACAACTCTCAAGCGGCGTTCAACTCAAGGAGTATCATACTCGTCCCGCTTCTTTTCGCCTCATTCCTGAACCAAGCCTGCCCCCAAGACCCAAACCTGTCACCCCACACGGACCGACTGCCTGGCTTGAAGTGAAATTGCGTGAGGGCAAAAAACGCCAAATCCGCCACATGACTGCGGCGGTTGGCTTATTTACGTTACGGATTTTTCGGATTGCTATTGGTGAAATAAGGCTTGGAAATTTACATGTGGGTCAATGGCGAAATCTAACCATTAACGAGGTCAAACTGCTGCGCTGACCGTACGTTCTCGACCTTCATTGCATTGCCTTTATTCAAGCCAGCTTCTGTGACGATTCTCGCCACAATTTCTTCCCAACCAACCGCCATGATGTGAACCCCATTCACACCTTGCTTGGTCTTGATCTTTTCGACCAATTCCAAAGCGATCTGTAACCCTTCTTCTTGTTCATTGCCTTTTTCTTTGGCGGCTTCCATGCGCTTGAGAATCGATTTGGGTACAAACACGCCGGGGATTTTCTGGTCCATATAGGCGGCAGTCTTGAAGTTTTTCAAAGGCGTAATGCCGATCATGATATAGACTTTATCCAAAATATTACGCTTGGCAATTTCGTTCAACCACTCATCTAATGCGTCTGCATCAAAGACCACGTTTGTTTGGAAGAATTGTGCCCCAGCATTGACCTTCTTCTGTTCACGCAGTGCCTGAAATTTCATGTTGGAAGCGAATGGTGAGGCTGCCGCCCCAAGGAAATATTGCGGCGCTTGTTTGACCTCACGTCCATCCAGATATCTCTTTTCATCACGCAGCCTTCGCAAAACCCAAAGCATTTGGATGCTGTCCAAATCTACAATGTCCATGCGCCCTTGCGGACCCGGTCCCAGTACCATGCTGTCACCCGTAAGGCAGAGGATGTTACGAACGCCCAAGGCAGATGCACCCATCGCACTCGATTGCAAATTGACACGGGTATGATCACGCCCGGTGATTTGCATCACAGGGTCTGCGCCCAAGTCGAGTGCCATTTTGCTGCAAGCCCAAGAAGACATACGCGGAATGGCTGAAGCGCTGTCTGTAAAGTTGATCGCTGCTACATACGGCTTGAGCATTTCAATATTTTGTTTAAGTTTTTCGGTATTGATCGAAAGTGGGGGTGTGACTTCTGCGGCAACTACGAATTCGCCAGCCTTAAGTCTGCGTTCAAGTTCTGAAGCAGGTTCGGTATATTTCGGGGCATGGTATTCAGAATCGCCTTGCCACCAATCGGGTTGGCGAACGGGTCTAAAGATGGAATCCATGGTCTGAGAAACTGCACCAGCTTCACCCGAAGTAAGACCCGTCACAATATTTTTTAGCCCCACTTTGCCAGCTTGCTCAAAAACGTCGCTCCAGGCATCGGTGCCGGCTTTGTTCCAATCCATGGGGGGCAGCACTTCGAGCAATAAAGCTTCGCGCCCAAGTTTGAACGAACGGTCAAAGATCTTGTACCAAATACAGGGGCGGCTTTCATCCACATAGCAGCGCTCCGGGGTCGAGCCGCCGCAAGGTCCGTTACGCAAACCTTTGGGGCATTCCATCGGGCAGATCAATGCGGTTTCTTGCAGGAGGCAATTTCCGCACATGCGACAGCCAAATAACGGACCTTTAACCGCACGCTCAATGGCGGCAAAGGCGCGTTTTTTGAAGGGCTGGCGTTTGAACGGCAAAAATGGGGGTTGATACCGACGTCCTGGCGTAAAACCTGGCATACACTGCCTCCTAAAGATTATACATTATATATAATTTTACCGCCGACTCTCAACTTTTGGGAAGGCACCTGCTATAATTTTTACTAATGAAATCGACTTACTACTGGATCGTTACAACGCTTCTTTTCTTGACCTTGGTCCTGCAACCGTCCGAAAAGGCGGGTGCCCAGCCCGAAGTTTTTTCTCCTCATCAAACTGCCCAAGAAATGATTGAAAAGGTGAACGCTTTGCGTGCTTCAAATGGGCTGGAACCTTATGCATCTGATACAACCCTGATGAAGGTGGCTCAAACCCATGCCGACTATATTGCCAGCACAGGCGTGTTGACGCATTTTGATAAAAATGGGAAGCGTCCATATCAGCGCGCCATGGATGCTGGGTATGCTGTGGGGGGGAATCTCTCTAGTGGAGGTTTACTGACAGAAGCTATTTTTTCAGGCACAGGGCTTTCTGATGATAGCGTCCTTGCTGCCTGGCAGGCGAATGAGGCAGACTCTGTAGCTTTGCTTTCATCGTCCTATGAAGACATTGGTGTTGGAATTTCTGCGGCTAACGGAACAACGTATTATGTTTTAGTGGCTGCTTCCCAAAATGACAGCGGAATTTCCGCCACGCCGACCTTTGTCAGCTCGCTGGCTCCTGCCGGCACCGGAACTAGCATTCCAAACACGCCAAAGCCTGATGGGCAGATCTATCATGTAGTGCGCAAAAATGAGGCGCTTTGGAGTGTTGCCATTCTATACAATACAACCATTGAGGAGTTGAAGTTGTTAAATGGCTTGGCAACCGATGAAATTTTTGAAGGGCAGCAACTCTTGGTGCGAGCAGCCAATACTCCCACGCCGACGCCTTCTCCAGTTCCGGTTACTGCTACTTTAGGAATCCCAACATCCACGGCGACTTTGCCGGTTACACCCACAAACACATTTACCCCAACCCCTGTTCCAACTCCACCAACGAATATGAAGAGTGGTGGCTTGGTGGTTGGTGGCATTACCTTGGTAGCTTTGCTTGCAGCAGGTTTGGGCGCGTTTTTGGGAAGAGCAAAAAAGAAAAAAGATGAAGGCGAATAAACGCCTTCATCTTTTCGCTCTGTTTTTTTCTAGTAGAATTGGTGGACTTTGAGGAAATATGAAAAGACTTGACCAGCTAACATTTATACGATTTGGTATGGTAGTCTTGATTGTTTTTTTTCATGGGTACGGCGGGATATATACTGAATGGGCGTTAAGGATACCTTTCTTTAACGCCTTGCTTGGAACAGCGACGACAGCTGTGGGGTATATGTATGTTCTTTCCGGTTTTGTCATGTCTTTGGTATACCATCGACCTGGGGAAAAATTTGAGGTTGTGAATTACTGGAAAGCCAGACTGATTAAGATTTACCCTCTATACTTAATTGCCTTTTTTTTAACCTGCTTATATTATCTCGATCCCTTCATTTCAGTTAAACCGCAAAAGATCCTTGCCAATATTTTTGCTGTTCAGGCATGGATTCCGGCATACGCACAGTCTTTTAACTACCCTGCATGGTCTATCACCGTAGAATTATTTTTTTACTTGATTTTTCCATTTCTTACTCTTTGGCTCTATCGTATATCTACAAAAAAAATAATTTGGGGAACCATGATATTTTGGGTGGTCAGCCAACTTGTATATCATGTGTTTTGGATAGGCTGGCTGGAAACCCAACGTCAGTTTGTATTGTATTTCCCACCGTTTCATTTGAGCTCATTCATTATAGGAGTGGCTGGAGGGGTTTGGTATGTACGCGAAGGTAGGTTGAGGACGATTAATTCGAGCCTTAATGGGTTTTTATTGGGGTTGAGCATTATATTCTCGCTGGGATACTTGATTTTGGGGATGACATATATCCCATCCCTGCCGCATGGGCTTCAACCCATGGCTGGGATTCTTGCGCCAATCATGCTCCTGTTCATTATTACTTTATCTCTGGATAAAACAAAGCTATCAACATCTTTGCAGCATCCGTGGCTGTTGATTTTGGGTGAAAGTTCCTACGCTATTTATATTTTGCATGTGCCAGTCTCTTGGCTGTTTGAAAAATATCTGACTGAATTGCATGCTACCAACCCAGCTTGGATATCCTCAGTATTTAATTTGCCGCTTATCGTTATTTTATCGGTGTTGTTGCATCTGTATGTTGACACGCCTGTACGGGATTGGTTAAGAGACTATTTCAAACTTGTTGACTTTCGTCTATTATTGCTTGACTTCGCCATCTTTATATTAGTAACCTTTTTTATTTTTCAGGTCCGTTTCAGCGAAAAGGAATATCGTCTTCTTTATCGAGAAATGCAGAGGCTGGTATTTTGGGTTGGCTTCTTCTCACAACCTTTCTTTTCTTTTGTATTTGGGTCTTATCTTTCGGCTAGATTGTTCAATAAAGATCGTAAATGGATGCTTCCGGTGTTTATCTCCCTTTCTATAAGTAGTCTATTAATGGCATCTTCGGCGTATTGGGGATATTTCACTGGCTGGTTTGAAAACTTTCCGCGTAGTGTGTTCATAATAGACTGGTTCATCGTTTTATCTCTTTCATTGTTAGTTCGGTTCTTACTTCGTTGGCGTACAATGCCTCTAGACATACTTAAGTGAGCAAACAAAAAGTGGATGGGGTGGAACATCCGCTTTTTGTTTGTGGTATGCTTAATTTTCCCGAATATGAAAAATCTAATACGTTCTGCTGATTTTCTTAGACCTTATATTTGGCAGGTGTTGGTAAGCCTGCTGATGTTATTAGTTCTTACGGGATTGAACCTTGTAATTCCGCGCATTATCCAAAATGTAGTGGATGATGGACTCTTACGCGGCGATACGATTTATTTGGTTCGGTCTGCGCTTCTATTGTTTGGGCTAGGGCTTGCTTCAGCGTTGCTAGGCTTGGTTAACCGTTACACATCCGAATGGGTTGCTGCTCATGTGGGTTATGACCTACGCAACCGGATGTATGATCACATTCAATACCTTCCCTTTTCTTATCATGACCATGCCCAATCGGGCCAGTTGATTTCGCGTTGTATTGAAGATGTGCGTGCTATTGAAAAATTCGCTGGGTCCTCCATCCCTGAATTGATGCGTTTCGTGTTGTTGACGGTGGGAATTTTGGCAGTGATGCTTACGGCTAATAGTCAATTAGCGATGATTTCTATGTTGCCTATGATCCCTTTGATTATTATGACAGGCTGGTTCGGAACAAAGATCGGAAAATTATTTTTTGATGTTGATCAGGCTGTTGGGGAAGTTTCCAACCGTTTGCAAGAAAATGTGACCGGTGTACAAGTTGTTCGAGCCTTTGCGCGAGAAGACTATGAAGTCAAACGCTTTGAATCCGCGAACATGGATGTGTTTCGTAAATGGCTGTATGTGATCGACGAGTGGGCGAAGATCATGCCCACTACGAACTGGTTGATCACGATCGGCACGATTTTGATTCTATATTTTGGCGGGAAGATGGTCATTTCTGGTGAATTGACCATTGGTGCCGTGGTCGCCTTCAATGCGTACCTTTTGATGATGGCAGAGCCTGCTCAGGCGTTGACTGGTCTGGTCAATGCGGGTGGAGAGGCGGCGGCAGGCGCTCAACGCGTATTTGAAGTCTTGGATACAGAACCAGAGATTCGGTCAGGGAAAGAGGCGGTGGTTTTATCCACACTGGTTGGCAAAGTGGAGTTTCGTAACGTCTCACTAAAATATCAAGACGAGAATAAACATTCGCTGGCGAATATCAGCGTGAAGGTTGAGCAGAATAAGATCATTGCATTAATCGGACCTACAGGTTCGGGCAAGACTTCGCTGGTGAATTTGATTCCGCGTTTTTATGATGTGAACGATGGCGCCGTATTGGTAGATGGATACGATGTGCGCGAAGTAGATATTACTTCGCTACGTAGGCAGATTGGAATTGTGTTGCAGACCTCGTTATTGTTTTCCGATACTATTCGCGCCAATATTGCGTATGGAAGACCAGATGCAACAGAGGATGAAATCATTGCGGCGGCGAAAGCTGCCCAAGCCCATGAATTTATTGAAGGGTTTACGAAGGGGTACGACACGATCGTTGGAGAGCGCGGTGTGACCCTCTCAGGTGGGCAACGCCAGCGAGTTGCAATTGCGCGTGCCTTATTGATGGATCCGCGTATTTTGATCTTGGATGATTCACTTTCAAGTGTGGATACTCAGACGGAGAAGTTGATTCAAGCTGCATTGGATGTTTTGATGGAAGAACGCACTACCTTTGTCATCGCGCATCGTTTGAGCACTGTTCGCCGGGCAGATATGATCCTTGTGATGGATAAGGGGCGTATTGTAGAACAAGGAACACACGATGACCTTATAAAAGCAGGCGGGCTTTATAAGGAAATTCACGACCTGCAGTTGGTAGAGCGCGAAGACATGATCGAGAAGGTGCAACCCATTTTTGGCGAGAAGCCTTTGCATGAAAATACCATCTACGCTGGAAAATCAAATTCAGGATAATGCCATGACCACAAAAATAATCCCCCCTGAATTTATTACAAAATCGGAAGAACAACTTGATAAAGGGTATGACCCGAAAGTAGCCAGCGGTTTGATGACATTTGTGAAACCGTATTATGGACAGACACTTTTTGCCTTGTTGCTGATGGTCATTGTCACGGCAGCATCGGTGTCTGGACCGTATTTTGTAAAGCTTGCCATTGACGATGGCATTACTGCCAAAGACCCCATTGCCCTTCGGAATATTACGGTCACCTTTTTGCTGGTTTCTATTATTCAATTGGGGCTCAACTATTGGCGTGTGCGCATTATGGCTCGCGTGGGTCAGCATGTTTTGTATGATGTGCGCACTGCAATGTTCGCTCACTTGCAAAAACTTTCCTTGAGTTTTTATAACCGCTATAGTGTTGGGCGTGTAATCACACGTGTGATCAATGACGTGGGGACATTGCGTGAGTTCATTACATGGGCAGTGTTGGCAATCGTGCGCAATGTGCTTGGTATTCTTGGCACGCTTGTGGCGATGATCGCTTTGAATTTTCAACTTTCTTTATTGACCTTTATCGTCTTGCCTATTATGGTTTGGGCAACGATTGCTTTTCGTAAAGTGGCACGGCAGAACTATCGCAAAGTGCGTGCCGCGGTTTCATGGGGTAACTCAGTATTGGCAGAGAATGTCAACGGGGTGCGGGTGGTGCAGGCATTTTCACGCCAGCAGCATAACTACAATACGTTTAGTGGATACGTCAATCGTTATTACCTTGAGACCAGTCTTGATGCAGTTCGAGTCGCTTCTCTTTTTACGCCGGTTATTGATCTGCTTGGCGCGGTAGCAACTGCGCTTGTGGTGTATGTGGGCGGTACGGCCGTCTTGGGTGATTCGATCACCGCAGGGGTATTGATCGCTTTTGTTTTATACATTGACCGCTTCTTTGAACCCATCCGTGATTTGAGCCGCCGCTTTGATACGCTTCAATCTACGATGGCTGGCGGGGAACGCATTCTTGAGCTGCTTCATACGCCGATTGATGTTCGGGACGAAGAAGATGCCAAAGAAATGGAATCAATTACCGGCGCGGTACGATTCGATAACGTCTCATTTCATTACTCGGATGACCCTGCTCTGGTCCTTGATTCTATTCAATTGGATGTGAAGCCCGGTGAGACGGTTGCCCTTGTCGGTGAGACGGGTGCTGGCAAGACGACCATTGTCAAGTTGTTGGCACGCTTCCATGACCCGACCTCGGGCGGGGTACTCATCGACGACGTGGATTTGCGGACGGTGACTCAGAGCTCTCTCCGTAAGCAGATGGGTATGGTGTTGCAAGATCCTTTTCTCTTCAATGGCACGGTGAAAGAAAATATTTTGTTTGGGCGTCTCGGCGCAACAGATGAAGAAGTGATTGCTGCTGCTACAGCAGTGGGCGCGCATGATTTTATTGTGAATTTAAAAAATAGCTATGACACTTCAGTAGAAGAAGGCGGTTTGACCTTGAGTGTGGGGCAGCGCCAGTTGATTTCGTTTGCACGAGCTTTGCTGGCAAATCCGCGCATTCTCATTCTTGATGAAGCGACTTCGTCTGTGGATACGCAGACAGAGCATATTATTCAAACAGCATTGGCGACGCTTTTGAAGGGGCGCACATCATTTGTCATTGCGCATCGTTTGTCTACTATTACGAATGCGGATAAAATTGTAGTGATCGATGGCGGAAAGATCGTCGAACAAGGTAAGCATGCTGAATTGCTTGCCCAGCAAGGAAGATATTATGAACTCTATAAGACGGGTTTTCAGGAGTAAAACATGACAGACCAAAATGAATTTCTTTATAAAATCTCCAAGCATATGCGAGATGGGCTGGCAGATGTGCAGAAGAAGATCAACGACTTGTATAAAATCGAGGAATTGGAAGATTATGCCGATATTCCAGATTCACCGATTGAGCACCTCAAAGCTGCCGTGATGCCTTTGGTGATTCAAGTGAACGATTTTATGGATTATGCCGAGACCGTTACTGGGCGAATGGAGTTGGATCTGCAAGATGTGGATGTGAACGCCTTGCTCGAAGGTGTATTAATGATGGCAGATCAGTTGATCGAAATGAAGGGTGGCATCACTTTGGAAGAAGATATTCCCGAAGATCTCCCTACTATTGAAGGAGATCCTACCCGTCTTTCGCAGGTTTTGCTGAATTACATTCACAATGCAGTCAAGTTTACAGAAAAAGGCACTATAACTGTCCGCGTGGTGCGCGAGGCGGATAGAATTCTCTTTGAGGTGAGCGATACAGGCATTGGTATTGCAGAAGAAAATCAGGAAAAGGTCTTTGAACCGTTTGAGACCATCCTTGAAGATAAAGAAGATCCGCGGCTTGGGTTTGGGATAGGCTTGAAGATCGTTGAACATATTGTGGAATTACATGATGGTGAAACGTGGTTTGAAAGTAAGAAAGGTGCAGGCAGTTCTTTCTTCTTTACGGTTCCGCTATAAAATTAAAGAGCACCTGCAAAACAGGTGCTCTTTTTGTTTGGCAAAGATTTTTGAACCTTATTTATGGATGAGCCCCAGATGTTGGAGTTGATGTTCAAGTTCTGCGACTGAACTCCACGGTAGGATTTCAGAGTTCTTTCTTTCATCAGGCGGGTTGGTGGGTAAGTTGTTTGACCATCCGCCGTGACCGACGAGGGGCAGCAAAGGGCGTTTGTGTAGCCAAGCGAGGGCGACTTCAGAGATTGTCCCTGCACGACCGCCGATTACGAGGCAGGCATCTCCAGCGAGCGCCATTAACAAGTTTCGAGCATCACCAATGCCCGATGGTAGGACTACAGTTCCGGGCCAGTCTGAGGCGGGCATTTCATCCGACGGAATAATGCTTAGTACCAAACCACCTGCACAAACCGCGCTTTCTGCGGCGACGCGTGTTGCAGGGCTGCCGCATCCGCTAACGAGGGTCACGCCGTGTTGAGCTAAAAGAATTCCGGCTTCGCTGGCAAGGTCATAGGCACTGGAGCCAGGCTCGGCACTGCCTAGAACACAGACTTGAGGTTTCCGAATTGAATTTGGGGTGTACATGAAGGTTCCTTTAAAGTTTAATGATAATTTCTATTATGTATACCTGCGATCTGCATTTTGAATTATCCCCCGAATGAACTAATGATGCTGTGCATATATGAAACATCTACCACCAAAAGAGGCTGGGGGCTAAATCACTTTTTGACTCGTTTTTCAATTGCTCTTCAATTGCCTTGATAGCATTCCCAAATGTAAACATTGTAGCCAGTGGCTGAACCTGTGGTAAACCCAGTATCGGGGTCAGGTAAGCCGGCTGCAATGGCATTTTTGTTTGATGCACACGAGGAAAGTAGAAAGGCGAGCAGGATAATGCAGATATTGAATAGAGTTTTAATTTGTTGATGTGCTAAGCGTTCGCAAAGGAGTAAGAAGAGAAACAGTAATATTGGCTCCTGCATATTCAGAATATGGTGTTGGTGGCGGGGACGGCGAAGCCGTCCAGCCAGAAAAAAGCTAAGGCGTGTGAAACTGCTTGGGATGTGCGCAGAATCCCCAGCGTCAGGTGCACGCTTTGTTGGGCGCATTTTATCAGGCAACCTTGCTATTGGGGATACATTTAGCATAACGCGATTTCATTTCCTGAAAATAACAAAACCCATTTTATGAATAATACAACGAAACTTCTATCCAAATATCAATTTCGTGTTGGCAATTATTATCTATCATTTCTACATAATGTCTTTGTTCATCCGTCAGGTTTTGCGCCTTCTCTAAAATACTGCTCACCTCTTTCTTAGCAATTTCTAAACACGAAATAGACTTTTGAATAAAATTTTTCTCAAGGTAACTTTGCCCCGATGTATCTGTTTGGCACAATATTTCAATCGCTTTATCATCTTCATTTTGTTCGATTAATTTTGTAAGTGTTTTCCAACACTCCCAAGAAGTTTCGCAACAATCAGAAATTACTATTAAAGCTTTCCGCTGCGTATCGCTGATTTCACCAAGAATGCCTTTTTGCAAAATAGTTGAATAAGCATTTATTGAAGTAAGCCGTGATAAACCTGCATGTCTTGAACCAATGATAAACCGTGGAGATGGCTTTTCGATAGTCATTCTTTATTACTTCCTGAGCCAGCGCCCAACGGTTTGCGTTACCTGCGCTGGGGCGGGGACGGCGAAGCCGTCCAGCCAGAAAAATGATAAGGCGTGTGAAACTGCTTGGGATGTGCGCAGACTCCCCAGCGTCAGGTGCACGCTTTGTTGGGCAGTTTTTCATTTGAAGGAACCAATGATTGCTTGTTGCCATACACCATTTTTTACACCATAGAACAAAACCATGTTTTGAAATTGATATATGGTTCCACCTGAACCCGGAGCGGGATTGTAGTAAGGTATATCATCATATTCTAATTGAATTTCGTCGTTATAGTAATTTATTCCAAACCCATAATCTGGCTTCTCAAAGAAATAAAAAGGCTTATCATTCAACAACTGAAATGCAAATACCTTTTGGTAATTACTCTTTTCTTTTAGAGACAGACCATCTTGAATAATATCTACGCCATTTGCAGTAACAATCTCTATAACCCAATGGTCTTGGTATCCCCAAGCCTCTAACAATCCTGAATAAGTGGATGTACGTATTTTGGATTTGTAGATTATTTTCTCGCGTTTTGAAACAGTTACCAATTCATTTTCGGAATCGATTGGTGTAGTGATTATTTGATAATGGTTGTCGAGGTTTATCTCGGTTACATGAGCACGGTCACGAAAGTTGTAAAAGCACCCACTTTCTACTGTCGGAATTCCCAAATAATTATCTTGAAATTCAATCAAGGTTAAACTGCTGGAAATATCAAAACTAGTGTAATTTGATGCGGGTTGTAATGGTGAAGGTTGTGCTTTATTTTGTGTAGTACATGGAGGGTATGTCTTGGAAGATATGGTGACGCTCTCCATTGCTGGAGTGCAAGATATCAAAGAAATAAACAAGAAAGCTGCTGTAAAGAATTTGATTTTCATTTTGCAAGGAACTGCCCAACGGTTTGCGTTACCTGCGCTGGGGCAGGGACGGCGAAGCCGTCCAGCCAGAAAAATGATAAGGCGTAGGAAACTGCTTGAGATTGCCGCAGAATCCCCAGCGTCAGGTGCACGCTTTGTTGGGCGTTTTTGATTGTGCAAGACTCGCTTATGATAACCCGATTTATCCATGATGCGCCTTGTTCACTTACGATTGATCTTCTGCTGCTGCTATTAATTCTCGAACATCTTCACCCGCTTGCAGTTTATCCCATGTAACTCTTAAGGATTTTTGTTTTCTAGCCGCCCATTTCAAGGCTGGCTTTTCGTATTTTGAAGGAATATTACCTGCAAGCCGCTCTAGATTATCTACTGCATAAGAAGCACTGTATAGGTTTTTGTACTGAATATGAAAATGAGGGCGGGCATGATTACCTTCTTTTCGCATTCTAATAGTAGTATGCTCTAAACGGAACAGTATTGCCTTTTGAATGAAAACGCCATCATTAGGTGGCGGGTCAACCAACGAGAGTTCTAATTGTAGTTCGTCTACATCTTTTTGGCTGATTTCTTGGTTATCTTCGCTACTGTTTTCTTGCGAATTGGGATACAGTTCTGCTTCAAGTCTAACTATATCTTCATTGTCAACTTGATACCCACGTGCTCTTAACATCCATAAATATAAAAGACGACGATGAGTTACTGATTTTTTGAATAAATCCAATTCATCATCGGATAATTCATCGTCATTTGTTTGTTGTGATTTAATAGAATCGTCGCCCACAAAATACTCCAAACTACTTCTTTATGCTTTGCAAGGAAACGCCCAACGGTTTGCGTTACCTGCGCTGGGGCGGGGACGGCGAAGCCGTCCAACCAGAAAAATGATAAGGCGTAGGAAACTGCTTGAGATTGCCGCAGAATCCCCAGCGTCAGGTGCACGCTTTGTTCGGCGGCTTTTATTTTAAACAAGAGCTATCCAATATCTTCTAATGAGTTTATTTTCAAATTCGACTTTATCTCTCAAAATCCCATTACAACCTTCAATTGTTTTTACAGAACCAATATTATCATCATCACATGTAAGCAGTACCTTATCTTCGCCAAATCTTTTTATCTTTTCAAGTAATAATCTGAGCATTGTTCGAGCGTATCCTTTTTTACGCTCACTCTTTCTAACACCATACCCAATGTGACCACCAATTTGATGTAAACGCTCATTTAAGTAGTGCCTGAAATGAATTCCGCCAAGAATTCTTCCATTACCATCCGTTAAGAAATACATGGTAGAAGGAACAAATCCTTTTGAAATAGGAATATCAGTTTCATCTTCTTTCCACTTATCCATCATTTCCAAAAACGAAAGACCTTCTCGATACGCGGCAGTAGGAATGACTTTTTCTTTCTGGGTTTCCCATTCGGAGATGAAGTCTGTATATTTTTCTTCGTTGATTTCATCGTATCTGACTAGATTCAGACTCATGACTTGTTTCTGTGTTGATTTATTGTGCCAAGTGCCGCCGAACGGTTTGCGTTACCTGCGCTGGGGCGGGGACGGCGAAGCCGTCCAGCCAGAAAAATGATAAGGCGTGTGAAACTGCTTGAGATTGCCGCAGAATCCCCAGCGTCAGGTGCACGCTTTGTTGGCACGCTCTTGATTTTACACTACACCTTCCACTACTTTCACGATTTTGTGGCTTGGAAGGGAAAGAACCACAAAGGACGGTAAATCTAATTTTCTCCAAAATGAAAAGGCTTCAACTGCATTGAACTTGCTGACAAAAAGAGTAATTACTGTTCCATGAGCGACAATCACAATATTTTTATCTGGATATTCTGACTCAATAGAACTTATTGCTTTTGAAAATCGTGCTAATGATTGGCACGCTGTTTCTCTACCAAAAACTAAACTTTCAGGCTTGTCAAAAAATTCTTTTACCTTATTCTCAAACTCTGTTTTTTCAAGCAATCCAATATTTGTTCTGTCGTGCTCTTGTAAACCATTGACCATGCTAAAGGGCTTATTCAATTTCTTTGTAATTATTTGCCCTGTCTCGATTGCTTTAGGCTCGACACTTGAAATTATTACATCAGGCGAAATGGGTTCTAATTTCTCAGCCAGCGCCGCACATCTTATTTGACCAGATTGAGAAAGTCTCCATTCTTTTGCGGGAGCAGTCGAAACAATCTCAGGAAGTGAATGTTTGACAAGGATAATATTCTTCAAAAAATACCTGTGTAAACAAACCAAAATTCAGGACTTGAAGGGGCGTGCCAACGGTTTGCGTTACCTGCGCTGGGGCGGGGACGGCGAAGCCGTCCAGCCAGAAAAAGGCTAAGGCGTAGAAAACTGCTTGGGATGTGCGCAGAATCCCCAGCGTCAGGTGCACGCTTTGTTGGGCATACGGGACTTGCTATTGCCACGCCGTTGCAGAGTTCCAAAGATTTACAAATTCATTCTTCATGACCTTTTGAATATCTTCTCCTGCTTTGATTACAAAACATTGTTTTTTTCCAAAACCATTCAGGCTTGTGCCAAGTATCAACATTGAATTTGAATCAATTATATATCGGTCATGAAGCACTGGTGCAGCCGCTACTCTTATAACCCATGTTCTGCCTTCGGTTTGCGCTGCTGAGAGAAGTTGCCTAAACTTTCCCGAATCTTTGATGTTCTTTGTCAGAATGCTGATGATAGCCGTTTTGGGACAAGATGCTATATGCTCAAGAGAAGTGGCGTCAAGATATGGATCGCAAATCTGTATTGGGCTATTAAGATTAGCCAAGAAATCATGAAGTGAAATCACCGCTTGTAGTGCATTTGTTGGGTCTACGACTACTATAGCGGAAGGCGCATGTTTAATTTTGTTCTCACCATCTGCTAACAATAAATATTCCCAACGAAGTTTTCGTTTTTTTCGTTGTACTAAATTGTTGTTGCTAGAAAGTATTGAGTCGATAGTTCGCCAGTGAATTTGTATTCCAAATTCATCTCTTAGAATTTGAGAAATTTCTAATCCGCTAGACCATTGAATTCCTTGTTGTTTTCTCAACAAGGTTATCGACAAAACACGGCGCAAATCGTCATCAAAAACCCGTGGATCAATTTTGTTATTTGATTCGCTTTGTTCAGAATCCGTCATGCTTCAGCTTCCTGGTTCTTCTTACTAGGAGCCTTTTTCCCACTGAATAAACCTTTTGTTCTCTTAATCAACTCGGCTGGAAACGAGGTGTTTACAGCGTTTTTACCACTGCTAGTTACATAGTATGTATCAGGAGTGTCGCGCTTTTCAGCAACCCAACCAACCTTAATCGCCCATTTTAGGTCGCGAGAGAAATTTTTTGGTGCTGGTTCTGCGGCAGATTCAAAAGCATTTAATATATCTTCTTTTACGAAGAACTGCATATTTTCATGAGTGTTTAAGTATGTGCCAATAGCGGTAATAATATCGGGGTTCCGTTTAGCATTGTGATTATCTAGGAATTCACGGATTGATAAATCCGCGTGGTGCTCATCCGTAGATGTTGATTCTTTTGGTTTTGTAGATGAAGAAGAATTTACTTGGTGTGAAGGAAGCGATGGATTTGCTCCCGAGAGAATGAGCATGAGGATTCTATCCCCAAGTTCTTTTGAAACTTCTCGTTCAAAGGTTAACCCTTCTCCTTCAATTTTTACCTTGTACACTGATTCGTTTGACATATTACCTCCATTTTCATTGTATTAGGTTTTTGATTTTAGTATGCCCAACGGTTTGCGTTACCTGCGCTGGGGCGGGGACGGCGAAGCCGTCCAACCAGAAAAAGGCTAAGGCGTGTGAAAATGCTTGGGATGTGCGCAGAATCCCCAGCGTCAGGTGCACGCTTTGTTAGGCGCGGTTTGCATTTCTTAACTGAATTTTGCATTGAGATAATGCAGTAAAGTTCGTGCCGCATTTATTACAAGCATTGCTTCATCCTTTTCGAGTAAATCATTGTTTGGGTGGGCGACACTAGCATTATTTCTTATTGGGTTGAGTGCGTCAAGAACACTTGCAAATGAATTAAATATGCGCTCAATATCTTGTGACCGCGAGCCTAGATTCTGTAATGCTGGATGATTTTGACGCAGTAACTTAAATAATTTTGTCATACTTTCATCTTTTGCGTGACTTATACCTTCTTTATCGCAAACTGCTTGTAAATATCCATGTAGCGCTGTATGAATTCTGTCGACTCCGCTTGTTGCGCCATTTGTTTGAAGTAAAGTTTCAACATCGTTAATTGCACGTTCAACAACTGCGCTTGTCGTTTTAGGGTCGGGATTGCTTATAGGCGATGAGTTTTCTAACCTTTTTGATATTTCAAGCAATTCATCATACAGTTCTTGTGTTCTTGTCGCTGGCTTTGCGATTTCGGCTGAAATTGGAAATCTTTCTAAAACTCCGCGGACAATTTTTGCTTGAACATCAGGTGAGGAGTTTCTCAAAATCTCAATAAATCTTTCTCGTGTTGTTCCTTCCAATTGATTAGGATTTATATCAAGGTCACAATATTCAGGATAAAAATCAGCATGAGTTCGGTAACTAAAATCGCCAAGATAACCACCAAATACGCCGATATAGCGATTAACAATTTTCAAAATTTCTGGATTTGATAACCCTGCCATATTTTCTAATCCTTATTTTGTTGATGATACGCCAGCGCCTAACGGTTTGCGTTACCTGCGCTGGGGCGGGGACGGCGAAGCCGTCCGACCAGAAAAATGATAAGGCGTAGAAAACTGCTTGGGATGTGCGCAGAATCCCCAGCGTCAGGTGCACGCTTTGTTAGCCGTTTTTCTGTTTTACAGACTCCCGAACTTTAATGAAAAACATATTATCTTTTTCATACTCTCGTAACATCCACGAAATAAAGGCTTGACTATATTGCCCAGTGCTGTTTTTGACAGTTGCCTTGTAGTAAAACTCTGGGCGTTTTTCAACTTTATATACTTTCATGACACATTGAATTACATAGGCATTGGCTATTTTTTCGCCAAGAGCTTTGTTTATGCTTTCAACAACTTCGGATTGCCTATAAGGGTGAGTCTTACTTGGGTCTTTTGGAATTTCAATGAAATTTACAGCGAGACCAGGTTCACCTTTTGCAAGAATTATATCTGCTTCACCAGGTTTTTGAACTAGTGCTAATTTGTAATTGATGTCTATTGAATATTCAGCAGGTTTGTTTAAAAGCTCATATTCTTGTTGTATATCGCTCTGAAACTTGACCAGATAATCAACGATTTCTTTTCCCAAATGACGGCGCAAAATTGGATTTTGCAAATCAAATTGTTCAGGGCTGAAATCATAAACTATTGTCATCATTCCAATTGATACACGCTCTGACAACGAAATTTCAAACCAATTTATCAAACATCTGTGATAATTTAACACGCAAGATTGAAAAAGGGCTAGGACTGTTGATGGAACTTTGCTAATTACGAGATGTACCGATTCGTCTCGAAGGTCAACTATGCGCTCAAGATTTCGGCGTGTTGGGTCTGTTTCACTTGGGAAAACCTTTTTGATGCAATCTCTTAATGCGATTGAACGCAAAGGTTCATCACTTTTCTTGTCATAGAATATTGATTTTTTATCTTTTGTGTCATTGATTATTTTTGCTTTTAAGAGCAGTTCCCAAGCATTGCATATTAAATATGCAAAAGTTTCGACGCGATATTTAATGGAGAGTCTATTTATAGTCTCCAAAGATAAGATGTAGGCTTCAATACTCTTTTCGAGCAATCGCCCTTGAAGTCCAGGATTCCCGCGTCGATTTTTTGTTTTCATAAATTTTATTGTTGTGCCAAGAAACGGCTAACGGTTTGCGTTACCTGCGCTGGGGCGGGGACGGCGAAGCCGTCCAGCCAGAAAAAGGCTAAGGCGTAGAAAACTGCCTGGGATGTGCGCAGAATCCCCAGCGTCAGGTGCACGCTTTGTTAGGCGCTTTTGTCGTTTTCTGATTTGCTTTGTTCTTCATGCCACCTTTTCCACTGTTCTGCTTCTTGATTAAATGCTTCAGCGTCAATATAACGAGGATGTAACTTGCTCACAATTCCTAACGGCTTATGGGCAAATACCCATCTCATAGCCCTTTCTGCAATAAATCTCTGAAACAGTTTAGTTTGCTTGGGGGCTAGGGTAAATCGTTCTGGAAATTCATCTCCAATTTGCGTAAAAAGTAGATGGCGTGGAGAAAGGGGCATAAATATATTTGTCCCTTTATTTCCCCATCCACCTTTTAAATCGTATTTACCGTTCTTGTAATAGTTTAACTTTACTACAGGATGGTCACAAGTAAACCATTGATAACCTGGTGCTGGGTAAACTATGCTCCATTTGTGCTTTTTTAATGCTTCTACCGTTTTTGTCAATAACATTTTCTGACTCTCTAGCCAAAGTGCTCGCCCTGCAACAACTTTTACTTCTATATATCCTTGTTTTTCATTTGTTTCGCTTGCTGGATGAATTTGAACATCAAATGAGTCATTGAAAAATTCGTTATTCTCTGGATGTATGCGAGGTTTTTCGCCACTATTTTTTGCCTGCTCAAGTTTTTTAATAGATTTTTCCAATGTATCTTCCAATAAGCGGGGCAAAGTCTTTTTCCAGCGTTCCGTTGTTTCCAAGTAACTTGATGGAGTTCTAACATCTTGAGCACCTAAGAATCTGGCTAAGCGTTCCCAATCTAAAGTTGTCAAGCCTTCATCCTGTAAAACTTTGTCGACGCTTTCTTGAACTGGATTTTCAAATTCTCGTTCTAACCATTTCTCGAATTCATCAACTTCATCCCCATTAACGGAAGTCGTGTACAAGTCACGCTGATAGGCTACACCGCTAATTGGGAGACGGCTCCATTCCTGTACCTTCTCATGAGAAACCAAGATACGATATGACCATATATGAATCCCGTCATCACTCCATTGCTTCAAATACAATTGAGGGACAAAGTGATTGTTGCGGGTTATTTGTGGCATAGAATATAAATTTGAATAATCTGGCAGCGCCTAACGGTTTGCGTTACCCGCGCTGGGGCGGGGGACGGCGAAGCCGTCCAGCCAGAAAAATGACAAGGTGTAAAAAACTGCTTGGGATGTGCGCAGAATCCCCAGCGTCGGGTGCACGCTTTGTTGGCTGGCTTTTATGAACGCAAGACTCATTGACTGCGAAAAAATGCATTGCTTACGAATTGCTTTCATGACTAAGCAATTCGTATAGAGTGCTGAAACGATCAATGCGCCACAGTTGCGCTAGTATTAAAACCACTGCTCCAAGCAAACTTAGCCAGAAATGAAGTTGATAAAGCCCAATTCCTATCATAATCATTCCCAAAATCCCCAGAATGATTAGCCATTTTTGAATTACATCATAATGTTTAGGAAGTTCGGAACGTTTGCTCAACCACAATTTTTCACCGTAAATTCCTTTGGATGCCCAATTGCGAGGCGTGTCAATCGGTGGAAAAACCAATACGTTTAGATATAACCAAATGATAACCAAGATAATTGGAATCCACGACCATGTGCCAATCCATACACGACTCCAAACAGCAAGCATAAAAGCAGGGATTGCCGCAAATCTTGTCCAGACACTCCAGGGATTCGCGTGCCTTTTCCACATATTGTCGCTCATGTTTTGCATATCTTTTATTCTCCATCACTCGGCATGGTTTTTGCTGATAACTATTTGAAAATTAGTAACTTGATGAAGGCAGCCAGCCAACGGATTGCGTTACCTGCGCTGGGGCGGGGACGGCGAAGCCGTCCAACCAGAAAAAGGCTACGGCGTAGAAAACTGCTTGAGATTGCCGCAGAATCCCCAGCGTCAGGTGCACGCTTTGTTGGGCAGATTGTGGAGATAAGAGCTATGCTATGCTATGCATAAGATACACTATTTTATAGCCCAAAGACAATAAACGCAATAAAGTCGTTCAGGCTGTGTGCAATAATTGAACTCCAAAGGGATTTACTGTATTTGAACAAAATTGCCCAGAGCGCGCCAAAGAGAAAAATAGAAACCGCATTTATTATGTTGAACTGGTGAAGAAAAAACCATCCAGGAAGATGAATACCTAAAAAAAGTAGCGACGATAATAAATTTGCCATCCAGAATCCGAATTGAGACTCGAATTTTTGCAAAATAAAGCCTCTAAATGGAATTTCTTCAATGAAACCAATAAATATGGATGTGCTAAGAACGCTATTCCATGTAATCGATTCTATGCTGGGATGCGGTGCTCCAAAGCGTAACATACTAAGGAAGAAATTAACAATGGAGAAAACTACACCAACAAGTACACCCTTTTTCCAGTTTTGTTTTAGTCCCAAGTACTCTAATGGGTCAACATGGTCTATATAGCGAAGAAACAACAAAACGGGAAGAACCCAAACTAACAGCCGAATTGCCATATTTACTATGGCGTAAAGAAGGGTAGTGTTGCCTAATGTTTCTTTCCAAGGATAAATCCAAATTGCATACACAGCCCAAGTAGCAAAAAACAGCAGCAAGTAAAGATAAAAAAGAAAAGGTGATTTTTGGGATTTACTGTCCATCATATCTTTTTTGAGAATATTTCCGAGTTTTATCTGCCCAACGGTTTGCGTTACCTGCGCTGGGGCGGGGACGGCGAAGCCGTCCAACTGGAAAATGCTAAGGCGTAGGAAACTGCTTGAAGTGTGCGCAGAATCCCCAGCGTCAGGTGCACGCTGTGTTGGGCGTTTATATTATGTGGGATTTACCCTATTTAACACCAAAAGTCGTTTCACAGTGCAAATATATTTACAGTAAATCTCTAAGGCGTTGGACTAAATCCTCCATTCTATTTGCTTCATTGTGAATAGGTTTTTCAAACTTCTTGTATGTGTATCTTCCTTTATCGTATAAATGCAGGTCATAATTTAAATCAATTGACACGCTATGATAAGGTGTAATACAAGCCTGCGCTTTGTCGATACATTTTATTGCTCCTTGATTTCTTCCTAAAGCCAAACAACACATTGACCCTCCGATGGCAGCATAAATCGCGCATTTATAGTTGTTTTTACGTGCAATTTTAGGCTGTAAAATCCTATACCCGCTTGCTAAGACTGCTAATGGAGTTGACCATTTTCCTGAGTTGTTTGCTGCGGTATGTGCCTTTTCAAGTTCCGCAATGGCGTTTGAAAGCAAGTTACGGAAATCCCAATTGTCTTTTGACAACTGTTTTAAGATATGAATCGAAAGTTTCAATTTCCCGTTATCGACTATCGAAAGAACATCAGCTAAATCACCTTTCACAAATTTATTAATACTTTCGAGATTTATACACGCCTCATAGATCAGAGCAAGTTCTAGTGGCACATCAATACTTTTTCCTATAATAACAGGGGCTTGGTTGGTGGTTTGTAATCCTTGAGGTGGTTTGATGTCCCTTAACGAACTAGTGATGAATTCTTTTAATCTATCTTCGCTACCTTTAATTTCAATAATTTCTTGCCCCAATTCTAATAATTTAGACATTAAGGCTAGTTCAGAAGTGCTTAGACTTTGACGTAGTACTCTGTGATAACTAGCCAAGAAATCAGGGATAATCTTATCTATATCTAGTCCGCGTTTTTCAATAATCAAATGAGGAACGATTCCGAGGGATTGCTCAAGTAGTAATTGCAATTCAGTCTGATTAATTGGCTCACCATCTAAAATATAGTCTGCAAGTTGGTGTGCTGTGTTCGGATTCTTAAAAAAATCTATCACCCCTTGTATTTGATAGGCTTTGTGAGATTCAAAATACTCTAGTAAAGCTTCCGTTAAGATATTTTGGATACGTTCACTTAGATCAACTTCGCGTAAACCTGCCCATCTAAATGCTCGGACTATTAATGGGTTTTTAATACTTTGAGTTCTATATTTTAGAATATCACTAGCGAGGTTTACAATGATACCTGCACTTAATGATATTACTGTAAATGGGTCGGGAATCGGCATTGTAAATTTTTCCAATATTCTAATAAATGGCAAGCTTAACTACATTGGCTTTAATTGACATTTTGTATAACTAATAACGCCCAACGGTTTGCGTTACCTGCGCTGGGGCGGGGACGGCGAAGCCGTCCAGCCAGAAAAATGATAAGGCGTAGAAAACTGCTTGGGATGACCGCAGAATCCCCAGCGTCAGGTGCACGCTTTGTTAGGCAAAACCGATTATGCAAGGTGTGCCCGCTAAATTGATGAAGTTTTCCTTATAACCTGATCTCTTGACTCGCGCAATCAAAGCAAATGATAACAATCATTCGAGCGTTCCAATATCCATCTGTTTCCGTCTTTTGGTTTATACCAATGGGTAACTGAGGTTCGCGCAATTTCAGGCATAGCACGTTCAAGACTAACTTCACCGTGACCGAAGAAAAAGCCAAACGATATTTGAATGAAAGCTCCATGACCGAGAAGAACTATGGTCTTCCCTACATGTTCTTGAAGAATACGATTTAGTGCGAGATTTACTCGTAGCGAGAATTCCAGTCGATTTTCGTAGCCTTCAATCCAGCGATAATAAGCTTCCTGTCCTTTAGGAATGTTCCGCCAACGTTCCATAAATTCATCTGGACTAAGACTGCCATCGTCGCTACGCCATTCTTCAACGTCTTTGTCTAACACAATTGGTAATGCAAAGGCAGGTGCTAGAATCTTGGCGGTCTCATGTGCGCGCCGTTCGGGACTAGAGATGAATACGTTAGGCTTAATCTCTCCAGTTCTTATTAGGCGATCTCGAAGAAGTTCAGATTGGTGAATCCCTTCGGGTGATAGCCCAAGGTCACAATATTTTCCATCTTCTAAACCATCGACATTTTCACCATGACGTATCAGATATAAATGTGTCATTGCACAACTCCTATAATTTTTTCGGTCGCACAATCGTATAAAAGATTTGTGGCAAGGTTTTGCCTAACGGTTTGCGTTACCTGCGCTGGGGCGGGGACGGCGAAGCCGTCCAGCCAGAAAAATGATAAGGCGTAGGAAACTGCCTGAGATTGCCGCAGAATCCCCAGCGTCAGGTGCACGCTTTGTTGGGCAGTTTTTCATTTTACCAATTACTCAGCCTTTGCAAACTGTTCTTGAAATTCTTTAAGCGTATTTTGGTGGTACAAAAAGCCTTCGGATTCCATTTTTTGAATTAGTTCTGAATCTACTCCTTTGGAAACTTCATATAACCACGCAGACGCCATTCTCGAATAATCCATTTTATTGAATGATTGAACAGTGCGAGTGATTACTTGCTTTAATTCGGTTGTAGTTTGTGGAGCGTAGACTACTGGGTTGAAAACTTTCTCACGTAAAAATGTCATAACTTCATATTCTTTTGGTAGATAGCCCGTTTCCATCAAATATACTCTGACGGCGTCGAATACTGTGTTTAGATATTCAACATTACCTTGAATGGCTGTGATACTTTTCGAAGGATCAACTTCTATCTCTGAAAGTATTTTTGCATAACCTTCAATAGATGATAAGGGAGATTTCAACTCATTTACCAAACGAAACAAAACATCTGATGGCGTCCAAGAGGATGGTATTGATAAACCGTAATCTGTTTGACGGGCTAAATCATTCATGTCATCCATAATCACAACTCAATTTTGCAAGGAACTGCCCAACGGCTGGCGTTAGCGGCGGGTGGTGGGCGTGGACTCTGCCTGCGGGCAGAAAACTCTTGAAGCCGGGAAAATGCCTGTAAATCGCGGCGCTCCCACCCGTCCGCTGCACGCGGTGTTAGGCGCGCTCGTAAACAGCGAGTTGCAACACTTAAGAAACAAAACTTGTTTTTGTCCTGCTATTTCAAAACCCTTATGCTTTGTACCAACTTTTCGAATTCTTTGTGGACGCGCCGATCTATTTCAGATTCTAACTCAGACAAACCGATTGTGTAATAGCGATCTTCTGTAAAAAGGTAAACAATTTCATCATAAGCATCTATATTGCCCTGAGCTGACCAAGCTACGCTCGACAAAGTAAGCCACCTTGCTTCATGTCCATCAATTTGGAGAGTGTTATCGTCTAGTACAGTAAATGGTGAATCGCTCGAAGAAAATTCGTCGATCCACTCTCTTGCTTCAGTGTGTGGTGCGGGCGTGAGATATACCTGTATGGAAATTGAACCTTCTTCTAACGATCCATTCTCCACCACAAATCGTTCTGAGGGAGGCAATTCTACATCTAAGGGTGGCTCATCAAAAGGTATATCTTCGTACCAATTCCAACTTGCAGGATAAGAAAATGTGATTTTGAAGAGACTGTCATTCTTTGGCTGAAATTCTTTCAGGGTTGATTGACAGGCGGTCGTTACTGACAAAAGAAGGAGCGTCGATAACAAGTATTGAATGATTTTCAATGTTTCTTCCCGTCTTTTCTTAATCGAACTGTATCAATTTATCGCGCCAGCGCCTAACGGTTTGCGTTACCCGCGCTGGGGCGGGCGGCGGAACGCCGTCCGCCTGGAAAAATGATAAGGCGTAGAAAAATGCTTGAGATTTCGCCAGACTCCCCAGCGTCGGGTGCACGCTTTGTTGGGCAGATTGATTTGATAAATTTAACGATGCCTTTAAAAGATTCCAAGTGTACGAAGTGCCTGCAAAATCGCAAGAATTGTTGTGATTACTCCTGATAGGGTTAAAAAGATGTTTACTTGGCGATGTGTCATGGGTCCCACAGATACTACTTTTATTTTGTGAGTAAGTGTGCCAATAGTTGTACCTTGTTTTCCCAATTCATCTTCGAGAGACAATCCTATAGCAATTTCGTGAATTCCTGAATTTTCTGTGCTTATATTCCATTGGTATGTCAAGTTAGGGATGGATAATTCTTGCTTCTGCTTAACATTCCCTGCTATTTGAAACCCCGATGCAAGCAGTTCAAGAACAAGATATTTATGTTCCTTTGTACTGCTTTTCCTCATTTTTTTTCGTGTGAGTTCTAGAAGTGCATAATTCAGCAAGTTTGTTTGATAATCACTCTTGTTGAGTATGCTGTCGACTTTTTTTGTTTCTAATCTCGTCTCTATATCGACAACAAGTAAAGATTCGTCGTTTTCCCATGCTCTTAAGATAGGATGTATAACGATCATGGCTGATTCGTTGACATAAATTTTTTTTGGTAATTGGCTAATTAATTGTTGCTCCAATCCGAATTTGATCGAATATTTGCTTTTTGGATCACTCAAAATACTGGCACGGCGACTTGTATCGGTTTCCCATAAATCAAGGGGAATATCTTTTTCAGAGAAATTCTCTGGAATAATAGCAAACACATCGAATTCTGATTCGATTGATTTTTTCAGTATCCAAAGGGAGCTGGTAATACTAATTATAATAATCAGAACTATTATATTAGTCATTCTAATGTATTCTCCTATGGCTGTTTTAAGTGTTATGTATTTAGTCTGCCCAACGGTTTGCGTTACCTGCGCTGGGGCGGGGACGGCGAAGCCGTCCGACTGGGAAAATGCTAAGGCGTAGAAAACTGCTTGAGATTTGCGCAGAATCCCCAGCGTCAGGTGCACGCTTTGTTAGGCAACCTTTATGCTTACCAGAACGATGGCAGAAAAAAGACACCACCGCCAACAAGCCCAACTTTTACACATAACTTTGATTTTGGCAACACTAAAAAACTGAATTACCAAAGCGAAAATTTATGATTGGCTATTTTCGGTGGGTTTTACAATGAAAAATGCTAAAGCACCTAAAACTGGAATTGCAACGATAAGCAATGCCCAAAGAACCTGAGTAATTCCAGTAATATGAGTTCGGCGCAAAGCAAGCAAAGCCATGAGACTGAGAGCGGGAATAATACTAAAAATAAGAACTTGGATAATTAAAAATCCCCAATTGATTCCGAGTGCTTCCATAATATTTCTCCTTGAATAGAACTTTTACCAAATTGGCTTGACCGAAAGACATGCCAAATAATCACAAGCGAAAATTAACCAGAACTTTGACCAGCGTCAAAACGAAAATTGGAAAGACAAAAGTAAATTTGAAAACCCGATAATTTGAAAATCAGAAACAAAGTAAACGAAAAAGAAAAGCTTGCCAAAGCCACCGCTAAAAAGATTTGATAAAACTCAAAAACGAATTTGCTTTTCTGACTAAACGATAAAACAAAACTTGCGTTTCAAAGACGATTTTGTTTTTGCTCTTGGTTGCCTAACGGTTTGCGTTACCTGCGCTGGGGCGGGGACGGCGAAGCCGTCCAACCAGAAAAATGATAAGGCGTGTAAAACTGCTTGAGATTGCCACAGAATCCCCAGCGTCAGGTGCACGCTTTGTTGGGCAGTTTTTCATTTTACCAATTACTCAGCCTTTGCAAACTGTTCTTGAAATTCTTTAAGCGTATTTTGGTGGTACAAAAAGCCTTCGGATTCCATTTTTTGAATTAGTTCTGAGTCTACTCCTTTGGAAACTTCATATAACCACGTAGACGCCATTCTCGAATAATCCATTTTATTGAATGATTGAACAGTGCGAGTGATTACTTGCTTTAATTCGGTTGTAGTTTGTGGAGCGGAGACTACTGGGTTGAAAACTTTCTCACGTAAAAATGTCATAACTTCATATTCTTTTGGTAGATAGCCCGTTTCCATCAAATATACTCTGACGGCGTCGAATACTGTGTGAAGATATTCAACATTACCTTGAATGGCTGTGATACTTTTCGAAGGATCAACTTCTATCTCTGAAAGTATTTTTGCGTAACCTTCAATAGATGATAAGGGAGATTTCAACTCATTTACCAAACGAAACAAAACGTCTGATGGCGTCCAAGAGGATGGTATTGATAAACCGTAATCTGTTTGACGGGCTAAATCATTCATGTCATCCATAATCACAACTCAATTTTGCAAGGAACTGCCCAACGGTTTGCGTTACCTGCGCTGGGGCGGGGACGGCGAAGCCGTCCAACCAGAAAAAGGCTAAGGCGTAGAAAACTGCTTGAGATTGCCGCAGAATCCCCAGCGTCAGGTGCACGCTTTGTTGGGTGCGATTTTCAAAGAACCTATTCTTGATAATACAAACTTGCTTGTCTTTCTGCGTCTGGTCGTCCTGAATTCAACCAAATTTTTTTTACTTTTTCCACATCTATGGGGATACGTCTAAATTCAATGCTGAATTGCGCATTGGTTGCATTTAATATAGCATATTCTGCCCAAGCGTCCAATCTAAAATCCGCATTCATTCGATTTCTGTCATATACAAACCCGACACTGCCAGGTCTGAAATAAAAAGTATCACCTATTCGACGCAACAACTGAGAATGAACATGTCCACCTGTGTAAATGAATGATTGATTATCGCCTAATAATTCTTGAAGTTCAGAATCCGATGTCGTAGGCAAAATATTGTTGTAATAAGATTTTGGCGAACCGTGAAAACAAAGTAATCGCTTATTTCTGCCAAGTTCAATTTCGATGGTTGATGGAAATTGAGAAATAAACTTGCAATCATCCTCAGATAATTTTGAAAGTGACCAATCACGGATTTCATATTGCAACGGTGAAAGAGATTCGATTGTCTTGCCAGTTAATAACCAATCGTCTGAATTTCCCATTACTGTTGGACAATCCAAGTTGCGCAAAAGAGCAACAGTTTCACTTGGCTGTGCTCCACCTTGAATAGCGTCACCCAAACAAACGAGACTATCTATTTGGGTTTGTTTGATGTCTGTAAGAACTGTTTCTAATGCAAGGCAATTACCATGAATATCAGAGAAAATAGCAATACGCATAATGACTCTTTTTTGAACTCCTGACCCAGCACCCAACGGTTTGCGTTACCTGCGCTGGGGCGGGGACGGCGAAGCCGTCCAACCAGAAAAATGACAAGGCGTAGAAAACTGCTTGAGATTTGCGCAGAATCCCCAGCGTCAGGTGCACGCTTTGTTAGGCGCATTTTACCAAAAAGAGTTTTACGGATTCCGCGATGGGCTTCCCCTCGATATATAGATTTTAACAAAGGTTAATTTGTGTTCTTTATCTTCAAAAATGTAAATGAAATCTTCAAATATATCCTCTCTATAAATAATATATCCTCCGTTTTCATTTGGAGTAACCCATGCAATTTCCCATCCATAGGCTGGAAGTTGTTGAAGATAATAATCTAATACATTATCTTGGTCAGTCTGTGTAATATAACTATACCATTTATCTTCGGGATTCCCTTCTGCTGCTAATGCATCAGTCAAAATCGGAATGTGGTTCCATGTTGACATTGGCGTGCCTGAGGGAATAGAGATAGTAGGCTCAGATGTAGGTGTTTGACTAGGAGTTTGAGTAGAGGTTCCTGTAGAAGTCTGTGAAGGAGTTGCTGTGATGGTAAATGTGGGAGTAGTTGTCGGAGTAGGTGTGCTTGGCTGGAAAATGGAAGTTATATTGCACGACGCTATAACTAAGCTTATTCCAATAGAAAATAATAGAGATGTAACCCAGCTTTTTTTCCTTACGATGTATGTATTCACGGTTTACCCTCAGATTTTGTGTGAAGCGCCTAACGGTTTGCGTTACCTGCGCTGGGGCGGGGACGGCGAAGCCGTCCAACTGGAAAAATGATAAGGCGTGTGAAACTGCTTGGGATGACCGCAGAATCCCCAGCGTCAGGTGCACGCTTTGTTGGGCAGTTTTTATATTTTACAGCACAAGAATGCTTCCTTTGCTTGCTCTAGCAATTCTTTTGCTAGATGTTCTGATTGTGGAGTACTTATGCACTCAAAACCATTAAAACCAATATCTCCACTTTCTTCAATTGCATTCAAAATATACTTCAATAACTCAAATGCTTTTTCTTTTGTAATTCGTGAAGGAATATCTAATTTTCGGTTTTCAAGCTCAACATAAAACCCTTTATGCTTTTCGGTTTCTAACCCACCATTTTGAATGAATTGTGATTTTGCTGACTTTTCTTTTTCAAAAAACATAACAGTATCAGCATTTGCTCTTCGCTGTTTGTAACGATGGTCGTAAAGACGATTTCCCTCAAAAAAATCTTTGTATATTTGTTCGCGAGATTCTGGATTCAAACACATCAAATCACATGCTCGGTCAATAGAAAGAGTTTTACCTAATTCTTCATAAGATAGAACGCCTATGCTGTATGCTGTAGGGTAACGTTTGTTTTCAAACAATAAACAAGCATCTCGAAAAAGGCGTACTGAATTTCGGAACGATTCTTTTTTGAATTCTGACAAATCTTCTTCTGTTGGGATTCTCATTGATTTCTCAAATTACCCTATTTACTCTGTTTTGCAAGGTACTGCCCAACTATGTTTTATACAGCATGCTGTATAAAACCCCATTTTGGGGGTATATACAGCGATTTCGCTGTATAATATCCTATATAATTCGTTAAAACGATTATACATTCACCATAGAAAGGGGGCAAGAAATGGACCAAGCCCAAAAATCACAACCTGTACCACCTCAAAAGGGGAAAAAGCTCCTCGAGCAATACCGCGACCTCATCCGTCTTAAACAATACTCACCTCGCACCGAAAAAACATATATGGAGTGGGTACGCCAATATATCCTTTTTCACAACAAACGTCACCCCAAAGAAATGGGCATGACAGAGATCAACCAATTTATCACCCACCTGGTCGTGGAACGGAAAGCTTCTGCCTCAACCCAAAATCAGGCAATAAGCGCAATTCTTTTCCTGTATCGTAACCTTCTCAATATCCAGTTAGATGACACCCTTATTGAATTTGTCCGCCCCAAGAAAGGCAAAAGAGTTCCTACCGTCCTCTCAAAAGATGAAGCCAAAGCCGTCATAAATAGCATGACATACCCTTATAAACTCATGGCGCAAATTATGTATGGTGGTGGGTTACGTCTTATGGAATGCCTCCGCTTGCGCGTCAAAGACATCGACTTTGAAAACCACCGCATTATCATTTACGATGGCAAAGGTGGTGATGATCGTGTAACGATGTTGCCCGACAGCATGATCAAGCCGTTAAAAGAACATCTCCAACGTGTGAGGCAAATTCACCAAAAAGACCTTGCAGCAGGGCAGGGCGCCGTTTATATGCCATACGCTTTGGACAAAAAATTTCCAAATGCTAGTAAACAATGGATTTGGCAATACATTTTCCCTGCTTCTAACCTCTACACAGACCCACAAACCGGAATTACTTCTCGGCATCATATTCATGAAACAGCTTTGCAACGTGCAATAAAAGAATCATTGAAAATTTCAGGCGTACAAAAACGTGTCACCCCTCACACCTTTCGACATAGCTTCGCAACCCACCTCCTCCAAGCCGGGTACGACATTCGCACCGTCCAAGAACTCCTCGGTCATAAGGACGTAAAAACCACCATGATTTACACCCACGTCCTCCAACGCGGAGCCAACGCCGTCAAATCCCCCCTAGACTAACCCTAATCCCCAATTCCCAATTCCCCAATTCCCCCAATCACCAATTCATCACTCATCATTCATCATTCAAAACTCACCACATTCCCCGCCAAATCCCACGCCTTCGCAACCACCTTTCCTTCCACATCTGAAACAAACCGCCAAAGATCCTTTCCAGATGGCGTCGCATCGCCCTTCACAAGCGTCTTCCCACCCTCATCCACAATCGCCACTTCCACTCGTACCACCATCACATCATCGCTGGCTTGAACGAGGATGGTCTCGTTTTTCCGCTCCACAAAATGGATCACAGGCGCATGCCACCAATCGGCAAGCGCAATATTATACGGACTCTTAACCGTCCCTTTTGCCATCGCCGCATAGATCGGATGCCGCTTCGCCGCATCTCGGGCGTACAGGCTTGCCTGCCGAAAACGAGACTGATGCTCCTTTTGACCCTTACTAAATTTTCGCTTACTAAAATCTGGAGCGCTACTCACATACGTTTCCCCGTTTGGCATTAACCGAAAGATTAACCTCCCAATTCCCCCGCTAATACCCCGCACAATCACATTCGTTCGAACCTTTGCCATTCAATCCTCCTTCGCATATCCACCAACTTGGCTATATGGTGGCTATATGGTTTCTATATGGTCCCCATAGTATACCCCCAACACACCTCCTATCTAACTCCGACCATCCCCTAATACGCCCCTACTGTGTAGGGGCGACCCTTCCATGTTTATATAGAACCTTAATCTTCAAAGGAGGGTCGCCCAGCATTGCGACCCGTCCATGGTCATATAGAACCTCCATCTTCAAGGGAGGGTCGCCCTTACATAAAGGGAAATCAACCCGCCCTAATTCACAGCAAGCAAGCACACCAGACCCTGCACCACACCGCAGAACCCTAATCCATCCGTTCACATCATGCATCCATCCAAGAACCCACATCCATATCCCCCAATTACCAATCACTGACACTCCTCCCCTAAATGCGACAGCATTTGGGGGAGGGCAGGGTGGGGGTCACTCCTCCCACACCGAACGATACGCCCCAATCCTCTCAAAATACTTCACCATCGTCTCGTAGAACGGATGCGCCGTGATAGTAGCGCTATCGCCAATTACGATTAACGAACGCTTCGCACGCGTCATCGCAACGTTCATGCGGCGGGTATCTGCCAGAAAGCCTACTTCACCCTCAGGGTTAGACCGCACAAGGCTCACCACGATCACCTCTTTCTCACGCCCCTGAAAGCCATCCACACTATCCACCTCAATACCTTGCTTGCTCAAGCCGCCGTCTTCAGCGGCGCTAGAAGCATACTTGTTCAGCTTCTGCCTCAGCAATTTCACCTGTGCCGAATACGGCGAGATCACCGCGATCTGCTCAGCCGCAACCCCATGCGCCAAAAGCTCATTCACCTTCTTCACCACCAACTCCGCCTCAAGCGGATTCAAACGGCTCTCCCCATCCGGCTCAGGCTCTTCGTCGTAACTGGCGCCTGCTGTATCAATAAAGTGAACAGCACGCGTCGTCAGCGTGGCTTCGCTCACATGCGGCAGATCAACCAACAGCGCGGTGCGAACCGTCTCGTCGGCTTGCAATTGCCCATCGTAAAAGACATCCGAAGAAAAGCGCATAATATCTTCATGCATGCGATACTGCACGCTCAACAGTTTACTAAGCGTCTCTCCCGCCGCAAGGTTAAGGATGCGCTCCATCATACTCACTTGGAACCCACCCCGCGCCGCCTCATTCGAAACCACCGTCGGCGGCAGCTGAAAATGATCCCCAGCCAGCACCAACCGCTCTGCATATTGCAACCCGATCCACGCCGCCGGCTCAGTGCTTTGGCTGGCTTCATCCATAATGCACCAGTCAAAACGATTGCCGCGCAGCCGTTCGGGCTCAAGCCCGGTGGCAGTGGCACACACCACCTGCGCCCCGTTCAGAATAGACGCCACCACCTGCTCTTCAATCTGATTCGCTTCGTTCAGCATTTGCTTCGCCTCTTCTCGCAAGCTCTGGCGATAGGTCGGGTCTGGCTTGATACGGAAGAACTTCGAAGCTTGCTTGCGTAAGCTGTGTGCATCACGCGTCAGCTTTTGTGCGATCTTCACATCTGGGTGATGCTCTACCAACAGGTCAAGCATATGCTCACGCATCTCCGGTGTCACGCGTGCCGGGTGACCCAACCGAATGGCATGCTCGCCCGCCGCGATCAAACGCTCCAGCAGGTTATCCACCGCCAGGTTGCTCGAAGCCACCGCCAACACCCGCCCGCCCTTTTTTGTGATCTGTCGAATCAACTCCACCAATGTCGTCGTTTTCCCCGTCCCCGGCGGACCATGAATAATTGCCACATCCTCTGCACTCAGCGCAAACTCAATCGCTTGCACCTGCGAAGCATTTAGATGTTTATTGAAAGGCTGAATAATTTCTACTTGTTGAAACAACGGCTTCTGAATGCCCAACAGCACATCGCGCAGCGTAGCCAGCCGCGAACTCGTAGCATTCTTCGCCGCATCCAACGCCTGCCGTTGCCGCGCCCGCGAAATTTCATCCGTCGCGCGGTCGATCCGAAACGTAGGGCGCTCGCTCTCCGTCTCGATCAACTGATTGAACGCCACCTGAATCGCATCGCGCCGCACCCGGCTAACAATCCCCCGCCAAACATGTTCTTCATTATCTTGGTTGTTGGATGAAGAACCCCCGCCTCTCTCCTCCGACACCAACACTGGGCTGCCCACCCCAAGCCTTGTCCACGGCAGCGGCAGAGTCTGGTTTCGCTTGCCAAAACTCACCAAGAACCGTCCCCCCAAGCCAGCATCCTCTTCCCGTATCACCAGCTGGATCAAACTATTCCCAGAAGCCTCCGCCTCCACCGGCGAAAGCCGCGTCCGCTCGCGCAAAGACTCCTGCTTCTCCGCCTCCGCCTCAAGGTCCAGAAAATGAGCAAGCCGATCAAAATGCACCTTCGGAGTCAATCGTTCACCAACCATCGCGTCGTATTTTACCCCCACTCATTATCTTCCTCCCCTAAATGCAATAGCATTTGGGGGACGTGTGCCCGTTAGGGTAGGTGCCCGAAGGGCGGAGGGGGTATCCCATTCATCTCCGTTCATCAAGGTGAATCCAATCCCATCCCCCCTATAAAAAATCCGTGCCCTCCGTGTAATCCGTGTCCCAATTTCTTCCCTTCCCCGTCACCTAAAACCTTATGCCAAGGCGCAAGGTCGCAAAGAAAACCCCTTTACCTCTTAGCGCCTTTGCGACGTTGCGTTAAAAGCTCTGCTTCCTCCCATAAAAAAATCCGTGCCATCCATGTCCAACTTCCTCCCTTCTCTGTCATTGTATAATCACCGCCATGAACTCCATCATTTTCCGCGCCCATGCGGTCCAACGAATGTTCGAACGTGAAGTATCCGTCACAAAAGTCCGCGAAGCATTAAAAACAGCAGACGTAATCGAAGACTACTCCTTTGAAACCCCCGAACCCAGCCGCTTACTATTCGGTCAGCAAGGCAGGCGACCCTTCCATGTCGTCACCTCTGAAAGCCAGCAGCACGTCACCGTAATTACCGTATACCTGCCCTCGCCAGAGAAATGGAAAAAAGACCTGCGGAGCCGCCGATGATCTGCACCGTCTGCCGCGAAGCACACACCACCCAAAGCCTCACCTCCATCCAATTCGAACGCGACGAGTTTCGTGCAACCGTTCACCACATCCCTGCCCAAGTTTGCCCCGCCTGCGGTGAGTCCTATTTGGAAGAAGAAGTCGCTGCCGACCTGCTGGAGCGTGTCCGACAAGTGATGGCAGAAGGTGAATTAGACATCGTTCTGGAATACCTATGAAAAAATGGCTCCCTTCTTTATGGGTACTCCTAACCGCTTGCACATCTGCGCCGCTTTCCCCAACCGCCACCTTACCCCCGCCAATTGTCACCATTATCCCCGCCACACAAACCCCCACACCGTTCCCAACCCTCACGCCCACCGCGACCCCGCTGCCATATCTAATGTATCCCTACACCATCGCCGGTCTGCGTGACAAAGACTTCCCCGGCGGTGAGATTCAACTCGGTCCTCGTCTCGCCTTCAACGACCAATTCAGCACCTACCTCATCTCATATCCTTCCGAAGGGCTCACCATTACTGGTGTGCTCAACATCCCAACCGGGCAGGGACCCTTTCCCGTCATCGTCATGAACCACGGCTTCTTCGCCCGTTCCGAGTTTTCCTCAGGCGATGGCTCCCAACGCGCCGCCGACTACCTCGCCCAGCGCGGCTACCTCACCATCTCATCAGACTATCGCACCTGGGGCGGCTCCGACTTTGGCGTCTCCTACTTCCACACCGGCTTGGTCACCGATGTGATGAACCTGCTCGCATCCTTGCCCTCCCTCCCACAAGCAGATACCTCCCGCATCGGCATGTGGGGACATTCCATGGGCGGCGGCATCACCACCAAGATCCTCACCCTTGAGTCGCCTGTCCGCGCTGCCGTGCTCTACGCCCCCAACTCCGCCGACGATGCCGACCTGATCGCACGTTGGGGCTACGGCTGCATTGGCGATATTGCCGCTGGAGAACTGCTCGATACCTGCAACTCCGCCGATGTCATCCCCGACTCTCTCCCAGCGGAAGTCATAGCCGCGTATAAAGAAGCAGCTCAAAGTCCAGAAAAGATGCGCGAGATCGCACCCTACTATCATCTCGACCTGATCCAAGTCCCAGTTCAGATTCACATCGGCTCTGCCGACGGCGACTATATCGGCTCCACACCGCCCGAGTGGTCGTATAAACTTAATCAAGGTCTGCTCGATGCCGGCAAAGATGTCGAGCTGTTCGTCTACCAAAACCAACGTCACTCCTTCACCGGCGATGCATGGACTTTATTTATGGATCGCGCCGTTGCATTTTTCGATGAGAACTTAAAATGAAAAAGATAACCTTTGTGCTTCTTCCCGTCTTGATACTTTCTGCCTGTGCATCGCCAATTGCATCCACACCAACCGCACCCGCAGAGTTGGTTGTCACCGTCCTCCCGTCGACGGTTGCGCCAACCCTTCCTCCTACACCTATCGCCACCCTTACCTCAGACCAAGCCCTCGCGCCGTATACCATTGCGGGCTTGCGCGCTCGTGAATACGCCAGCGAAACGATCACCCTCGGCGAACCTGTTTTAGAGACCGAACATTTCACACGTTATCTCATTCAATACCCAAGCGACGGTCTCACCATCACCGGCGTTTTGCAAATTCCCAAAGTGGGGCAGGCGCCTTATCCAGTCATCATCATGAACCATGGCTTCTTCTCTCGCTATGTCTACTACTCTGGCGATGGCACCGACCGCGCCGCCGACTTTCTCAATCGGCGCGGCTACCTCACGGTCTCATCCGATTATCGCAGTTGGGGCGAGTCAGATACCGCCGAGAGTCTCTTCTACTCTGGTCAAGTCATAGACGTCATCAACCTGATGAACGCCCTCGCTTCCATCCCCGAAGCCGACACCTCCCGCATGGGTATGTGGGGTCACAGCATGGGCGGTGGCATCACAGCCAAGGTACTCACCATCGTAGATGACCGCATCAAAGCCGCCGTTTTATATTCATCCGTCAGCGCAGACTTTGCAGATGTGATCGGGCGTTGGGGTCCCGGTTGCGTGGGGGATGTGCTAATTGGCGAAGCCACCTACGGCTGCAACTCATCCGACATCCTTCCGCTAAGCTTGCCAGCCGAGCTCACCGCCTCCTACTTCGACGCGACCTCTGATCCGGTGATGCTGCAAGCGGTTTCTCCGCTCTATCATTTCGACCTCGTCCAGGCACCTATCCAAATCGCCTACGGCACCGCAGACGGGAAAACCTCTGCCGGCACTCCGCCCGACTGGTCCAAGAAAATGTACGATGCCTTTGTCAAAGCCGGGGTCAACGCCGAGATCTTCGGCTATCAGGGCGAAGAACACTCCTTCATCGGCGACCCTTGGTTCGTCTTCATGGCAAAGACCCAAGTATTTTTTGATGAATATGTTAAACAAGAATAACCCTGTCATTGCCCTTCGCAGCGAAGCAATCTCATCTCCGTTCATCAAGGTTAATCCAAACCTCCCTCCATAACAATCCGTGACATCCGCGTGATCCGTGTCCAACCCTCCATCTTTCCAAATCCGACCTTCCATTAGAAAAGAGAACCATGACACAAACCTCCACCCAACAGACCGATAACAAATCCCTCATCGCCTTCATCCTCGTCGTCTTACTCGGAGGTTCAAATTCCGTCGCCATCCGCTTCAGCAACTTGGAACTCGCCCCGTTCTGGGGCGCCTTCCTGCGTCTCATGCCCGCCGCGCTCATCTACTGGGCAATTCTCCTCCTCCGCAAAATGGACCTTCCCACCCTCAAAGACTCCGCTGTCATCGCCATCAACGGCTTTGTCTCCACAGGCATCGGCTTTGCTTTGCTATATTGGGGCTTACAAACGGTTCCTGTCAGCCTCGCCACTGTCGTCATCTCCACCGGTCCATTATTCACCTTGATCCTTGCGGTTCTACATCGCCTCGAAAAATTTCGCCTGCAATCCTTGATCGGCGGTCTGATCGCTTTTTCTGGTTTGGCAATCGCCATCAACGCCCAGCCCGGCAGCCGGGAGCTTATTCCCGGTATCATCGCCTTACTCATCGGCGCACTGATCAGTGCAGAAGGCAATATCATTTTCAAAATATATTCGGTCAATAGCACCCCGGTCTCGATCAATGCACTCTCCCTCTTTTCTGCAGCAGTCTTCCTTGGCATTGCTTCATTTCTCGCGAAAGAAGCTTGGAATCTCCCCTCCACTGCCACCGGCTGGACGGCACTAGCCTACCTCATCCTCTTCGGCTCGGTGCTGATGTTCTATCTATTCGTCTACGTCCTCACACGCTGGACAGCTTCCGCAGCTTCTTATTCCATTCTGCTTTTCCCCTTGGTTGCCACCGTCTTCGCCGCCTTGCTCGCAAACGAGACGGTCACATTTCCCTTTATCCTCGGTGGCACGATCGTCCTGGTGGGGGTGTGGGTGGGTGCTTTCTACTCCAAAACTGGGGCTTGACGCTGGTTTGTGCTTGGCATAAAATTTCTTCACTATACTATTCCACGAAAGGAGGCTCGAAAACATGCAAGCTAGCTTGGTTTCCACTGTCGTTTTGTTTGGCGCGCCTCCGTTGAGTGTCTTGGCATAGTTTTGCCATATCTATTCAACCGCAGGCTCGCAAAGCCTGCGGTTTTTATTTAATTCCCCTCGAGCCGCAGGAGTCGTATCCTGTGGCTTTTTGTTTGAAAATAAGGTTCCATACAATGAGTAAGAATCAATTAAATGAATATTTTGACGAATTAGACGATATGAACGAAGGCGGGCAGGACTCTGCTCGAAAGCGTATCTCCGTAAAACGTGAGTCGAAGAAGAAAGAGAGCGAGGCGAAGCTCTTCATGCGCGCCCAAGAGGCTGCCAAGGAATTTCAATTCACCTACAAGGCGGCTCGCTTCGAAGAAGCCTGGCTCTTAGATTCCTTGACCGAGATCTACGACCACCAATGGATTTCAGATGTGTTGCGAAAGGTCAAAGGCGGCAAAGAAGCCTCGGTCTACTTGTGCAAGTCTGGCACCGATATGACCGTGCCTTTCGTCGCCGCGAAGATCTACCGTCCGCGTTCGTTGCGCAATCTCAAGAATGATGCTCAATATCGCGTCGGGCGCGTGGACTTGGATGCAGATGGCACAGCCTTATGGAAAGAAGCCGATATCAACGCCATTGCCAAACGTACCAGCTACGGTGAAGAAGTCCGCCATCGTTCGTGGATCGCTTACGAATTCAAGACCATGGAAAAACTTTTCGAAGCCGGTGTCGATGTCCCCAAGCCTTACGCCATGGAAAAGAACGCCATCGTGATGGATTTTATTGGTGACGAGTCTTCCGCCGCACCGATCTTGAATTCAGTGAACCTTTCTTCCACAGAAGCACGCGATCTGTTCGATAAGGTCATCCGAAATATAGATATCATGCTCGCCAATGACTGCATCCATGGTGATTTGTCCGCATACAACATCTTGTACTGGAACGGCGCTATTACGCTGATTGATTTTCCGCAGATTGTTTTACCGAAATCGAACCCCACAGCCTGGAGCATCTTTCAACGTGATGTCATCCGCATCTGTGATTATTTTTCCAATCAAGGCGTTCGCTGTGATGGGCGCAAGATCGCTGCCGACCTTTGGACTTCACGCGGCTATCGCATCGGCAAACAAGCAGACCCCAAGTATCTCGACCCTGAAGACCCTGAAGATCGCAAGTTATGGGAGAAGCAAAAATAAATGCAAAGCCAGCACATTGTGCTGGCTTCTTTTTTCTACCTTCCTCAATTACAATTTGTCTAGGAGATGATATATGAATAACGTCCGCCCGCGATTGACTTTGATGAATGAGGAACAGATCCAGGAAGCACATCGAAACGTGTTGAAGGTACTCAGCGAAACCGGGGTACGCGTCGACTCGCCTGAGATTCTGCAAATGTTGGAATGGAAGCTGGGGCTGAAATCACAAGACCGCATTATCAAGTTTCCTCCAGCGGTGGTCGAAGAAGCCATCAAATCTGCCCCAAAGACGATTGATATCTACGACCGTCGTGGTGAGCATAAGTTGAAATTGGGCGAAGACCGTCTACGCTTTGGGGTGGGGGTCACCGCATTGTTCTATCAAAACCCGGTGGATGAAACCTTGGATATTTTCAAGCGTGAGAATTTTCGAGACCTTGTTCGTCTCGCTTCTGGTTTAAAACATTATGATGTTATCTCCACAGTGGGCATTGTCCGCGATGTAAAAGAAGAACTCGGCGACATGTACGGCTCGCTAGAGCACATTTCAAACACGACCAAACCCTTGGTGTTACTAGTCTCAGATGAAGACCGATTTCCAGACGTGCTCGATATGTTTGAACATTTGAATGGCAAAGAAGTCGGCGATAAGCCCTTTGTAATTCCATATTTCAACCCGGTCAGTCCGCTTGTGATGAATGCCGGTACGGTCGACAAAATGAAAGTCGCCATTGAACGCGGACTGCCCATCATCTTCTCGAACTACAGTATGGCGGGCGCATCCACGCCGCTTACGCCGGCTGGCACACTAACACTCTTAATGGCAGAGCTTCTTGCTGGGCTGGTTATCAGTCAAACCATCAAGAAAGGCGCCTCCATTTTACTTGGCATGTTACCCGTCTATTTTGATATGCGTACCATGCTCAACTTCTACGACCCGCAAAGCATCCTCATTAGTGTCGCCTGCTCTGAAATGATGAAGTTCTACGGCATTCCGCATTGTTCCACATCAGGCAGTGGCACAGGCTGGGGCATGGACCTCATCGCCGCAGATACCTACTGGATGAACACCCTCGCGCTTCTTCTCTCAAACGGACACTTGGCTCCGTTCATTGGAGATTCTCTTGGCTCGAAGTCGATTTCACCGACTACCTTCGTCCACGCGCATGAGATCATAGACCAAGCCTTACGCCTCCACAATGGCTTTCAGTTAGATGATGTCAATTCCGCAGTGGATGAAATTTTCAAAGTAGGTCCTGGCAAGAGCTTTCTCAGCCAGCCGTCTACGCTGAAGAATTATAAAAACGGCTACTATGTGAGTGGAGTCTATCCGCGCTACAGCATGGAAAAATGGATGGATGCTGGAGCGCCACCAGCACGCCAGGTATTGCGTCAAAAGACCCAGGATTTGATGGCGTCTGCACCCGTCCCAGCTGAATATGATGAATTCATTGCAAAGGGAGAAGAATTTATTCGAAAAAAGTTTCACGATATACTCTAAGCAGGAGTTCCTGTGCGTAAATCTCTTTTTCTTGCTAGCTTACTCGTGATCATGTTGGCTTGTGCCATTCCGGGCGCGCCAACTGTTGCACCTTTGCCAACATTCGACCCGAATTCTCTTCAAACTTTTATTGTTCAAACGGCTGTGATAGCTCAAACGCAAACCGCTTTGGTGTTGCCTACATCCACACGTACACCTACGGCTACATTTACTCCTTCAATCACACCAAGTTCTACGCCCACTTTTATTTTTAAACTTAATACGCCAACACCTATCCCAACTTTTACTTTTCCTCCAACTATAGGTACTCTAAAATCGCCAGCAGCAGAATCTTCCAATAATGGGGATGAAGAAAATACAGACGGTGATAAGAAAGGTAATCATGAAGACCCAAGAAAAATGTCTGGAAAAGATTGGAGTTGTGTATGGTATGGCGTAACTCCGCCTCGAAATACAGTATTCAAGCCTCAAACGCACTTTACAGTTCAGTGGATGTTATTTAATAGTGGAAAGCAATCCTGGCCTCGTACAGGTGTTGACCTTGTTTATAAGGGTGGGTTTCGCCATGAAGAAACAAAGATTCAAGATTTTCCTCAAAGTGTAGGTCCAGGCAATGAGATTTGGATACGTGCATCTTTTATTGCGCCCAAAGTCGCTGGAGACTATGCTACATATTTTACATTGATGGTTGGCAAGAAACGCTTTTGCCCAGTTGCATATTATTTCACCGTAGAAGAGTGAAGCTGCGCGTAGTCAATAAGTACCATCTTTTATCTATTCTCTAATAAAGTAGGGCAGGGGATATACATTATTCTGAACCCCGAACTAGAGATATAAACTAGTACATAAATTTCTAAAGATCAATCCACGAAATATTGAATCGGTATCTCGTGGATTGATTGTTATTTACTTTATATAGTTATATTGCGCATAGCCAATAAATATATAATTTTCTAGACCATTGACATAGTCTAAAATAACAAGTATCCTTTTCCTAGATATTATATCTAATTTAGGAATACCTCACCTTCACGGTAATGCTATGCCAAAGGAGCATAAAATGAAGTCTGTATTTCCGCTTTTTCGATTCACGATACTATTTGCAGTATTGTTCTCACTGATATCCCCTAACCCCGCTTTCGCAGCAAAGAAAAACTATGAATACTATGTGGTTGGTAATTCGAGTAATGTAAATACCACAACTCAAGCGGGCACGGTTCTTATGGGTGGGGGAACTGATGTTGATGCAGCATTTCAATGGATGATCAATAAATCAGGTGGGGGAGATTTCGTTGTGATCCGTGCGACAGGCACAGACGCATATAACCCATATATTTATGGTTTAGGCACCGTTGATTCTGTCGAAACGGTCATCATTACCTCTCGCGCAGGGGCAAGTGACCCATTTGTGTTGGACAAGATCAATAATGCAGATGCTCTGTTTATCGCAGGCGGTGATCAAGCTGATTATGTTAATGACTGGAAAGGGACACCAGCAGAAGATGCGATCCACAACCTGATTGCACGAAACGTCCCGATTGGCGGAACAAGTGCAGGATTAGCGATCTTGGGTGAGTTTGCTTTTTCAGCAGTGAATGGCACAGTAGATTCTCCAACTGCCTTGAAAAATCCCTATGGACGTCGCATTGCTCTTGAAAATGATTTTCTTTCGGTGCCTTACTTAGATAATCTCATTACTGATAGCCATTTTGTCACTCGCGACCGTATGGGGCGTCTCGCAACGTTCCTGGCTCGCATTGTGAACGATGGCTGGGCAGTGCAGGCAAAAGGCTTGGGAATTGACGAAGAGACAGCTGTTGTCGTTGAAGCGGACGGCAGCGCCTCCATTCTTGGAAACGGAGCTGCATACTTCCTTCAAACTCCCGGCCTGCCCGAGGTTTGTCTACCTAAAACCGATTTGGTGTATCGAAATATTTCTGTTTATCGTGTCAGTGGCTCTGCTACATTTAACTTCGCCTCATGGACTGGCAGCGGCGGCACAGGTTACACAATCGCAGCAGAAAATGGCGCTGTGACCTCTTCTCAATCTGGCGGATCAATTTACTAAAACTGGAATTATGAGTTCAGATACTCACAGACAGTTGCGCAACGTTGTTGCGGATAAAATGCGCACAGCCATTCTTGATGGGCAATATAAACCCGGAGAATGGCTGCGCCAGGAACGCCTCGCACAGGAATTAGGCGTTAGCCAAATGCCTGTGCGAGAAGCATTAAACGAACTTGTCAACGAAGGTTTGATCGAACATGTCCCGTATCGGGGGGCACGGGTCATTCAATTCTCTGTTGAAGATGTTATCGACTTATATGAACATCGCGCCTTTCTTGAAGGGCGGGCGGCATATTTTGCAGCGCAAGTCATTACAGATCGAGATTTAGCAACACTCAAAAAGATACAAACGGGGATGGAAGAGAACGACGCGCCAGAAGCGGTTCTAAAATATCGTGAACTTAACCGAAGTTTTCATAAAACTATTTTTACGATCAGCAAGCACAAATATCTGATTCGGACTCTAAATCAGATGTGGGCAGCTTTCCCAACGATGTTAATCGGCAACTTTGCAGCCACAGCGTCTCAGCCTTTACCTGCCCGCGATGATACAGACCGGCAAGAACATCAAGCCATTATGGACGCTTTGTCTGCGCAGGATGCGAATCAGGCAGAGCAAGCCATGCGAAATCACATTCTTGCGACCCGCGAACAACTTGTTTCATTTTTAAGGGCAACCCAATGACCTTGATAATGATGCCAATTGGCGGAAATGAAAACGATAAGAAACCAGTCGTTTCCAAGGAGTTTATCCGTCTCGCAGGAGGGGATAAAGCCAGTATTGTGGTGCTTCCACAACCGTCTGTTTTGGTGGATACTCCAGAGTATTACATACAACACTTTCTAAAGCTGGGTGCTCAGACCGTGAGGAGTTTGGATTTTCGCTCACGGCTCGAAACACAATCGGATGAATATTTGGAAGCCATTCAACAAGCTACAGGTATCTTTATTTCTGGTGGGACGCAAATGCGCCTTCCTGCCATTATTGGCGGAACAAAGCTTGAAGCTGCGATATTCGATGCATATCAACGTGGGGTCATTATTGCCGGGACCAGCGCGGGTGCTTCTGTTATGTCAAAGGTAATGGTGGCATATGGAAAAAGCGGGTCAACGCCGCGAGAGGGGCTGGCACAATTTACGCCAGGGTTAGGATTAACCGATAAAATTATTTTTGACCAGCACTTCCGTCAGCGTGATCGGTTGGGGAGGCTGATCTATGCGATTTCTGCTCACCCCGGTTTGCTTGGCGTCGGCATTGATGAGAATACGGCGGCGATCGTTGAGGATGAGGCGAAGATCACGGTGGTGGGTACAGGAGCAATTACCGTTGTAGATGGAAGCGAGTTAGAGTCGACCGATGTGGCTGAAGCCGAAAAAGGAAAGCCTGTTGCTGTCAGCAATCTTAGAGTCCATGTTTTAACTGCAGGTTGTTCGTATCATATTCCGACGCGCAAGGCACATATCCCAAACCTGCAATTGGTTCGTGAGTAGCATGTGAACGGTTCACATGTTTTCAAATAACACAAAGGAGAAGAAAAGCATGAAACATCTAAAGCCTGTTCTATTCATGATGGTCATTGCCGCTATGCTGCTTGCAGCCTGTGGTGGTGGCGGCTCAGCCCCAGCAGACAATGCCGGTGGCGATGCAACTCAGGCACCTGCTGCCGGTGAAAATAGCGGTGGAACGAAGACCGCTACTTTCATTTTTACGCAGGAGTTCGATAACCTGAACCCGCTCTACACTAATCAGTGGTTCACTGCCATTACGTATCAGCTCTGGAGCTGCTATGCATGGACCTATGATGATCAAAACGCCCCGGTTCCGAATTTGGTTACCGAATTGCCGACCACCGAAAATGGCGGTATCTCTGAAGATGGTCGTACTTTGACCTTCAAGTTGCGTGATGACATCGTGTGGTCTGACGGTGAGCCCATCACCGCTGATGATTTCGTATTCACTTACGAAATGACCATGGACCCGAACAATACTGTTGCTTCTCAGAGCCCCTACGACCAAATGGAAAGTGTCGTGGCTGCTGACCCGCAAACCGTTGTGGTGACCTTTACTGAGCCGTTTGCGCCTTGGGCTGCAACCCTCTGGAAAGGCATCATTCCGAAGCATGTTCTTCAGCCTGTATTCGAAGCAGACGGCAATTTGAATGCTGCTGAATACAACCGCGCCCCAACAGTCGGTTGTGGTCCATTCAACTTTGCTGAATGGGAAGCTGGCTCCTTCGCTCGCTTCGTTGCCAACGATAACTACTGGCTCGGGCGCCCCAAGTTGGATGAAATCTTCATTCGCTTCGTACCTGATGATGCTTCCCAGATTGCTGCTCTTCAATCTGGCGAAGGTGACCTCGGTACATTCATTGCCTACTCTGATATCCCCGCCCTTGAAGAAGCTGGCGTGCAGATGTTCACCGTTTTCTCTGGGTATAACGAAGGCTTGTATCTGAACCTCGGCGAAAAGGGGCACCCTGCGCTGAAGGAACAAGGTGTTCGCCAGGCAATTGCCTATGCTCTTGACCGCGAATCTCTTGTTAATGACCTGTTACTTGGCCGCACCGGCGTGGCTGCAACCTACTGGGATAATACTCCGTTTGTTGACCCCTCTGTGGCTCCGTATCCTTATGATCCTGCCAAGGCGAATGAACTCCTTGATGCTGCCGGCTGGACCGACTCGAACGGCGACGGTACCCGCGACAAAGACGGTGTGGAACTCGTCTTGAAGTATGGAACCACCACCCGTGAAATCCGTAAGGAAATTCAGGCTGTGTTCCAACAGCAATTGCTCGAAGTAGGTATTGGTACTGAGTTGATCAATGCCGAAAACTTCTTCGATGGCTACGCTGAAGGTGGACCTGCCGCAACCGGCTCGTTGGATATTTTCGAATACTCCACTACTGCCAACTTCCCAGATCCGCACACCTCTGAATGGTTCTGTGACCAGATTCCAACCGATGCCGCTCCCGATGGTGGCAACTGGCAAGCCGTCTGCGATACAGACCTTGAAGCTCTCTTCAACACCGAAAGCAGCCAGGTAGACGCCGCAGCCCGCGAAACGACCTTCCACAAGATTTCGAAGCACATCTTCGATCAGGCATACTGGATCGGTATTTACTGGGATCCTGACATTTGGGCTGTCAACGCTCGCCTTACCAATGTCAAGCTCTCTGGCGCAACTCCGTTCTATAACATTATGGAATGGGATCTCGCTGAATAAGATTTTGAGTTAGTACTAAATTAGCAGGGGTTCTGTAATAAAATTGCAGAACCCCTGCTTTTTGAAGGTGAATCCATGACCAAGTACATTGTTCGCCGCCTGTTGCAAGCCATTCCATTATTATTGCTCATCAGCCTGATCCTTTTTGTTCTGATGCAAAATGCGACCGACCCATTGGCAACCATGGGTGGACGTACCCCCACCAAACCCGAGGATCGTGCCCGCCTCACCCGCCAATTGGGTCTGGATAAACCCATCCATATTCAATATCTCTATTGGCTGGCTGGCAATGATTGGGCAAAAACCGATCTGGATGGCGACGGTGTTGCCGAAACCTATGGAACACGTAAAGGTGTATTGCGTGGTGACTTTGGGACTTCCATTGTTCAAACTGGGCGTCCAGTGACCGAAGTGATCTGGGAACGTTTACCCAATACATTGAGCTTGATGCTTACATCCGAAATTATTATTGTGCTTGGTGCTTTGTTGGTAGGTGTATATTCTGCTTTGCGCCAATATTCTTTTTTCGACAATCTTCTTACGGGGATACTCTTTGTTGGATATTCAATGCCAATCTTTTTTATTGCATTGTCTACCATGTATATTTTTTCAGTTAACTTCAAACGATGGGGTTTGCCTTACTTGCCAACAGTAGGTATGTTTGACCCAAAAGTTGGTGAAACACCGGGTCAGATCATTCTGCACATGATTCTGCCGGTCTTCAGTATTTCATTTATTAGCTTTGCTGCTTATAGTCGCTATATTCGCAGTACATTGTTGGAAGTTCTTGGGCAGGACTATATTCGCACGGCTCGCTCGAAAGGCTTGCCAAAACGAGAGATTACTTTTATCCATGCTCTTAAGAATGCCTCCCTTCCTATCGTGACTGTGGTTGGGCTCGACCTGCCGCTCTTGCTTGGCGGGGCAGTTGTGACCGAACGCATCTTTGCCTGGCCCGGCATGGGTAGGCTTTTCATTGATGGCATCGATCGGGGAGATACACCCGTGGTTATGGGAATCCTCATGTTGATCGCTATTGCGGTTGTTGTTTTCCAAATCCTCACAGACATTGTATACGCCTGGCTCGACCCGCGTATTCGCTTTGATTAGGAGAGAGGTATGTCAACGGTTCAAGCTACCAATCAATCTGGGACAATGATCGCTGAAATCGAGGCGCCTTCTTTATCTCTGCAAGAACTTACATGGCGACGCTTCCGCCGTCATAAGATGGCAATTGTTGGGGTGGGGGTCCTTATTCTTTTGATATTGTATTCTTTTGGCGGCGCATTCTTCGTTACCGAGAAGTACTCGAACTTCACCAATACGAAGGAGCGTTTACAGCCTCCTAGTGCCGAACATCCTTTTGGGACGGATACAGTAGGGCGTGACTTGATGGCTCGTACGATTTACGGCGGGCAGATTTCGATCATCATTGGTATTACTGCGGCGTTCGTAGAAGTGATGATGGGAATTTTGATCGGCGCAATTGCCGGGTACTTTGGCGGAAAAATTGATGCCATTCTTATGCGCTTTACGGAAGCCATGCTGAACTTGCCGCAACTCTTGCTATTGATCGTAATGGCGAAGTTTTTCTCGAGCGATATAAAAAATATCGACCTTTTTGGCAGGGAATTTAGCGGTAGTGTGGTCGTGATCATTTTTATCATCGGGTTGACGAGTTGGCCCTATCTGGCTCGTATTGTCCGGGCTGAGTTTTTGTCCATTAAAGAAAGAGAGTTTATCCTTGCAGCTCGCGCCACAGGAACTCCTACATGGGAGATTATCTTCAAACATATTCTACCGAATAGCATTGCTCCAATTGTGGTATCTGCGACTCTTGGGGTAGCGGGCGCTATTTCTCTTGAAGCCTATGTAAGCTTTTTGGGGTTGGGTGTCCGTGCGCCGACAGCAACTTGGGGCAATATGCTTGAGAATGCGTATCGCTACATTGAGTCAGCTTATTGGATGTGGCTATTCCCCGGTTTGTTTATTGTTTTGATCGTACTTAGCATCAACTTTGTGGGTGATGGCTTACGTGATGCTCTTGATCCTCGCAGCCGAACGGTGTAGTGACCTATGAAAACAGCTCATAAATTCCTTGAAGTAAAAGACCTCAAAACTCAGTTCAACACGCCTGAAGGGACTGTGTATGCTGTGAATGGCGTTTCCTTCAGTCTAGATGAAGGCGAGACATTGGCAGTTGTTGGCGAAAGCGGATGCGGCAAATCGGTCACAATGATGTCCATCATGAAATTGATTCAGATGCCGCCGGGAAAAATTGTCGGCGGGGAAGTGATCTTTCGCGACAGTGATCTGCTCAAATTAAGTGAAGATGCGATGGAACAGATCCGCGGGCGAGAGATCGCTATGATCTTCCAAGACCCGATGACGAGTTTGAATCCGGTTTTGACCGTTGGCAGGCAAATCACAGAAACGCTTCGAACTCATACCCCCATGATGCCCGAACAATGTCGGGATCGTGCTGCTCAATTATTAGAGTTGGTTGGAATCCCAGACCCAGTCAAACGGTTGGATGATTACCCACATCAGTTTTCTGGCGGCATGCGCCAACGTGTGATGATTGCCATGGCATTGGCTTGCACGCCGAGTTTGTTAATTGCCGATGAACCGACTACGGCTTTAGATGTGACCATTCAGGCACAGATTGTTGAACTGGTGAAAGACCTAAAGAAGAGTGTAGGCATGGCAATGATCTGGATCACGCACGATTTGGGCGTGGTAGCAGGTATGGCAGACCGTGTGCTGGTGATGTATGCCGGTTATGTTGTGGAAGAAGCGCCAGTGGATGAATTGTATGAAAATACCCTTCATCCTTATACCCTGGCATTGCTTCAAGCCCTTCCACGCGCCGACCGCCGCCGTGACCAAAATTTGAAATCGATCAAAGGGTCTCCGCCTAATTTATTGGTAGAACCGAGAGGCTGCCCATTTGCTCCACGTTGTGAATTTGTTCAAGAGAAATGCCTCAACGAAAATCCGCAATTGAAAGAATTCGAACCCAAACACAAAGTTGCCTGCTGGGTGGATGTAAAAACTGGAGTCTTGCGATGAGTGAACCTTTAGTGCGTGTGGAAAACCTGACCAAGCATTTCCCCATTCGAAAGGGAATGTTGATCGAGCGTGTGGTTGGGGCGGTACGAGCTGTGGATAATGTTTCATTCACAATTGAACGCGGCGAGACCTTGGGCATGGTCGGCGAAAGTGGCTGTGGAAAAACGACTGCGGGACGTACTTTATTGGGTCTATATCCGGCGACTTCGGGAAAGACCATTATTGATGGACACAGCGTTTACGAAGCCCGTGGCAGCGAATTGATGAAAGTTCGCCGCAAAGCGCAAATGATCTTTCAGGACCCTTACGCTTCGTTAAACCCGCGTTGGACGGTCAACTCGATCATTAGCGAACCGTTACGCGTGCATGGAGTACTCACAAGCCAAAAAGCAAGAGAAGAGCGGGTAAAGGAGCTTTTGGAATTGGTCGGCTTGAATGCCCGCCATATCAATCGCTTTCCGCACGAGTTTTCAGGTGGGCAACGTCAACGTATTGGGATTGCTCGTGCCCTGGCTTCTGATCCGCTTTTCATCGTCTGTGATGAACCGATCTCGGCGTTGGATGTCTCCATTCAAGCACAGGTTGTCAATTTGCTGGAGAAACTGCAAGACCAGCTTGGTCTCACCTATCTTTTTGTAGCTCATGATTTGAGCATGGTTCGGCATATCTGTGACCGTGTATCGGTTATGTATTTGGGTGTGATGGTGGAATTAGCGGAGCGTGATGAATTGTATGAAAACCCGTTGCACCCCTATACAAAGGCGTTGCTCTCAGCTGTCCCGGTGCCAGACCCGCGCAGAGAAAGGGAGCGAAAACGTATCATCCTAAGTGGAGATGTGCCCAGCCCGATCAATCCGCCTTCTGGCTGCCGCTTCCACCCGCGCTGTCCCATTGCCGTGGACCGTTGCAAGACAGACGTGCCAGAATGGCGTGAAATGACCCCCGGGCACCATGTAGCCTGTCATTTGGTGGAGAAATAAACTTTCGATAATCTGTAATTTACAGTAAAATTTAGCTCAGGTTATGACGGATCACTACCTCATCCCTGAAAAATCAGTGAATGGATGCGCCATGCGTGTTTTCTGCAATGGCGCATTTTATTTTGTATAAGCAAATTAGTCATCAGAGGAGAAGTTATGAAGCAGAAAGCGTTGTATTTACTTGTCTTGCTTGCCGTAATCCTTTCAGCATGTACCGGTGGTAGTGCTAGTCAACCTGCCATAGCTCGTGTGGGTTGGGCTGGCAGCCCAGATACAATCAACCCCGGCATGGCAATCTTGACCGAGGCATATACTGTTTTTGAACTGGTCTACGATTCAATGTATGACCTTAATCTGGACGGATCCTTCAAGCTGAGTTTGGCAGAGAGTGCTACCGTATCCGATGACGGTACAGTTTGGACCTTCAAGATACGTGATGGTATTAAATGGCATGATGGTCAACCCTTAACCGCCGAAGATGTTGCCTGGACCTACAACCTGTATAAAGACACACCAGAATACCCGTACCTAAATGGTTATTACACAACCTACTTCAAAACCATCGAAGCGACTGAAAACAATGAAGTCATATTGACCCTTACAGAAGCCATTCCCAATATTGAAAGCCAATTGGTCTTCCTTTATATTCTTCCCAAACATATTTGGGAAAATGTAGATAAGCTTGAATATACCAACACCGAAATGATTGGCTCTGGTCCATTCAAGATGACAGAATATGTACAAAATGAATTTGTACATCTGACAGCCAACAAAGAATACTTCGGAACAGCACCCAAGATTGACGAAGTTATTTTCCAAACCTTCGAAAATCAGGATGCCCTTGTGCAAGCAATCAAGACCGGGCAAGTAGATATGATTACCGAAATGCCGAACACTGCGGCTGAATCTTTGAAAGCTGAAGATAATATTGAATTGGTTGTTGGTGCCCCGCTCGCCCCCGGCGTAACCGACATTATTTTCAATCAAGTTGATCCTGCTAATTGTCCCCCAGATGGCGGTCTTTGCACTGGTCACCCTGCCTTGCGTGACCGTGACGTGCGTCTTGCTTTGGCACATGCCACAGACAAGCAAAAGCTGATTGATGTGATTTTGCTTGGTCTAGGCAAGCCTGGTCTGACCTTGATCCCAGAGGGTTTGGGCGTTTGGTACAACGACTCGTTGACAGACTACGAATTTGACATTGCCAAGGCAAATAAGATTCTGGATGATGCCGGCTATAAGGATGCAGATGGAGATGGCATTCGCGATATGCCAGACGGCTCTCGTCCTTTGACCTTCCGCCTGAACTGGCCCAGTGACAGTATCCCTGCTCCGCGCATGTCTGAACTCCTCGCTGAAATGTGGAAACAGGTTGGTGTCAGCCTCGAGCCACAAGCCGTAGACCCAGACGCTCTCACAGCCCAGTGTTGCCCAGCATTTGACTTTGACATTATGATCTGGGGCTGGGCATCTGACCCCGACCCAAGCTCATTACTGTATGTGTACACTTCGGAAGGCATTCCAACCGGCTCTAGCGAAACTGGGTATTCCAACCCGAAATACGACGAGCTCTATGCGAAGCAACAGACTGAATTAAACTTCGAAGCTCGCAAACAAATCGTTTGGGATATGCAGAAGATCGTTCACGATGATGTTGTGTACATCATTCCGTTCTATGATGCGAACGTGCAAGCTTACCGCACAGACCGTTTCACTGGCTGGATCACAGATCAACCTAAAGTGGAACTCTCTGATGTCACTTCGTTAACTGTTATTGAGCCTGTGAAATAAAAACTCGAAATGAAAGACGTCGCCTTACATACCTAGGCATGTAAGGCGACGTTCAAGAGATAACCCTTGGATCGCACTCGCGCCATTCTCCGAAAAGCAGCCTGGTCTGTTTTCACAATATTTTTTGTCATCATTCTAAATTTTTTTCTTTTCCGCATTCTGCCCGGCGACCCTGCCCGAGCAGGGATTCGCGACCCACGCTTAAATAAGGATGCAGTTGAAGCTCTGCGTGTTCGCTTTGGGTTAGACAAACCTGTTATCAACTGTTTCGAGTCACTTAACCCAATCGAAATTGGAAGCTGTTCTGTAAACCCGCTGGATACCCAATTTTTCATTTATGTAAAAAACCTTTTCCAAGGCGAAATGGGATTTAGTTACCATACCAATCGTCCTGTGGTGGAAGTTTTGGGCGAACGTTTGTGGAATACAGTGCTGCTGATTGGAGTTGGGCAGATCCTTGCCATTGTAATTGGTGTGGGGTTTGGTATTTTTGCCGCATGGCGTGCGCGCACTTCAGTGGACTATGTAGCTGTCGGCACGAGTCTGGTTGCGTGGAGTTTGCCAACATTTTGGCTTGCCATCCTTTTACTGTTTTGGGGCAGCATGATCGGTTTGCCTGTGGCGGGCAAGGCAACACCAGGTATGAGTTCGTATCCGCTCTTGCAACAATGGGGCGATATTGCAAAACACATGCTCTTGCCTTCTATTACGTATACGATCGTGTATATGGGCGAATACACTCTTATTATGCGCTCTAGTTTATTGGATGTACTTTCTGAAGACTACATTCTGACCGCCAAAGCGAAAGGCTTGAGCACAGTTCAAATTTTGCGTGACCATGCTCTAAAGAATGCCATGCTCCCCCTCGTGACAGTGATTGCAATCAATCTTGGTTTTACTGTCGCCGGGGTTATTCAGATCGAATCCGTTTTCTCATGGCCCGGCTTGGGTAGTGCCATTTATGAAGCCGTTGTCCGCCGTGACTTTCCCATGCTTCAAGGTGCTTTCCTTTTAATTGCAGTAACGGTCATTCTGGCAAACTTACTTGCGGATCTGACCTATAACTATCTTGACCCGCGTGTGCGTGTGGAGTAACCCAATGCAAATAACAACCTCACAAACTCCCGCGGTTCCTTCTCGACCTTCATCTGGGTTGCTCACCTTCTGGCGTTCCTTCAGCCGCAGCCGCACTGGCTTAATCGGCTTTTGGATGCTGGTGATTGCAATTGTGACCGCTGTCTTTGCTCCGCTCATTGCTCCATATGAACGTGGCGCATCTACTTCTGTGCAAATTAGCGACATCTATCAACCGCCAAGTCTTGCTCACTGGCTAGGCACAGACGATGCCGGGCAGGACGTGCTCACAAACTTCATCTACGGTGCACGCGTCTCTTTGACCGTCGGCTTCTTTGCTGCTTTCATTTCCATTGTCATTGGTGGGTTATTTGGTTTGGTAGCTGGTTTCTTCGGCGGGCGTTGGGAAAACTTCCTGATGCGCTTCACCGATATCATGCTCGTCATCCCCGATTTGCCCCTGACCGTTGTGATCGTTGCACTTACCAAACCCTCCCTCTGGAATATTATCTTCGTCATCGGCATTCTCGGCTGGACGACTACCGCCCGCGTTGTCCGTTCGCAGACTTTGGCAGTGAAGTCTCGCAAGTTCGTGTTACGTGCCCGTGCGATTGGGGCGAGCAAATTCCATATTCTTGTTAAGCATATTTTGCCGCTCGTGCTCCCTATTCTTGTCGTTCAAGCTGTGCTCGCTATTTCATTGGCAATATTAAATGAAAGTACACTTTCCTTTATTGGTTTAGGTGACCCCTCTGCACCCTCCTGGGGACAAATGCTCAATTTCGCCTTCGGGCGCGGAGCCATGTCTGTAGGAGCGTGGTGGGCATTGGTTGCCCCAGGCTTTGGCATTGTATGGGTGGTCCTCTCGTTGACTCTTCTCGGGCAGGGCTTAGAACAAGTCCTCAACCCACGCTTGGATACACATCATTTAATGCCGGGCAAGCCTGTCGTCCAAAATGAGGCGAGGGCGAAGCCCATCCAAAAAGATGTTTTACTGGAAGTGCAAAATCTATCGATCAGCTATATCAGCGAAGGGAAAGCGCCTGCTCGTGCGGTAGAGAACGTCAGCTTTGCGTTGAAAGCAGGTGAGTTGATCGGCTTGGTGGGGGAGAGCGGCTGTGGCAAGACTACTTTGATGTTGGCTTTGTTGAAGTTGTTGCCAGCAGCCGGGCAGATTGTCAACGGAAAAGTGATTTATAACGGTCAAGATATCACGGCAATGACGGAAGATGAGCTTAATGTCATTCGTTGGAGTGGTATTTCGATTGTCTTCCAAGGTGCAATGAATGCACTCAACCCTGTACGGACGGTTAGCGACCAGATCGCCGAAGCGATCATCAAGCATGAGCCGACTTTTCCGAGAGATAAGGTCAATGCTCGGGTTTCTGAATTGCTGGAACTGGTAGGGATTGCTTCATCGCACCATGGGAATTTCCCGCATCAATATTCAGGTGGTATGCGCCAACGTGCCATGATCGCGATGGCATTGGCTTGCAACCCCAAAGTGATCATCGCCGACGAACCCACCACCGCACTAGACGTGATGATCCAGGCACAGATCTTGGAATTACTGGATACCTTACGCAAAAAACTTGGTTTGGCTGTTATTTTTGTAACGCATGATTTAGGCGTGGTTGCCGAATTGTGTGACAAGGTGCTTGTGATGTATGGCGGTGTGACCGCTGAGTATGCCGACGTGGATGTAATCTATAACGCGCCGAAACATCCTTACACACAGGAATTGCTAAAAGCCTTCCCGGATTTGACAAAGCCAAAGAAAAAACTTTCTTCCATTCCCGGTTACCCACCTCGTTTGGATAACCTCCCGCAAGGCTGCCGTTTTGCTCCACGTTGCCCGGCTGTATTTGAGCGTTGCCGCACTGAAGAACCTGCTCTTCATGAATTACAAAATGGGCACATTGTTAGCTGCCATCTCGTTGAGACCTCAAAATGAAGAATACTACTGAAAAATTTCTTGAAATTCGCGGCTTGAAAAAATATTTTGAGGCGGGGCGCCCTTCGTTATTTTCACGCGAAACGAAGCACATTCATGCTGTAGATGGCGTCAACCTGACCTTGCGCCGTAGTGAAGTAATCGCTTTGGTCGGTGAGAGCGGCTGCGGTAAATCGACATTGGGTTTGTTGTTGATGGGCTTGGAAGACCCCACCGATGGTTCGGTGATCTTCGAAGAACAAGATATTACTCATTTGAACGACAGTGAAAGAAAAGGTTTGAGACGGAAAATTCAAATGGTTTTCCAAGACCCTTACGAGTCGTTAAACCCCACTCAAACCATAGAAGAGATCATTACTGAACCACTGATCGTACATGGAATTGCATCATCACAGCAGGACCGCGAGGAACGTGTACGAAAAGCGATGGAAGACGCCGGTTTGAAACCTGCGGAAGTCTATTTACAGCGTTATCCCCATGAACTCTCCGGCGGGCAACGTCAACGTGTGGTGATTGCTTCTGCATTGGTGCTAGAACCAGAGATCATCATTGCCGATGAACCCGTCTCAATGTTAGATGTATCCATTCGCGCCGAAGTCATCAACCTGCTGGCAGAGCTTCGCATCTCACGTCAGATCGCAGTCATCTTTATTACACATGATCTTGGCTCGGTGGGTTTCTTTGCAGATCGGGTTGCGGTGATGTATCTTGGACGCATCGTAGAAATTGGTACTATGCTTGATGTGCTCGAAAAGCCGCAACATCCTTACACCAAGGCCCTACTTTCCGTGATCCCGGTGCCCAACCCGCGTTTGCGGCATGAACGCATCATCTTACAAGGCGAAACACCGAACCCGGTAAATATCCCTTCAGGATGCCGCTTTCATCCACGCTGCCCGGTTGCATTTGAAACCTGCAAGGTTAGTGACCCACCAATGACCACTCTTACAAAAACACATCAAGCGGCTTGCTTGTTAGTAACGAATACAAAATAAATGGACATCACTAGTTTACAAAACCCGCGTGTTAAACACATCGTCAAATTGCGCGAAGATAAAAAGCAAAGACAAAAGGATCGCTTGATCCTCGTCGAAGGCTATGACGAACTGAACCTTGCCCTCGCATGCGGATTTCAACCGCAAACGCTTCTTTCCGCGCCCGAGCTTGTTAGCCAGTCTTTGACAGTTCCCAACGCCGAATCGTTGACGGTTAGCCGGGCGGTCTTCGAAAAAATTTCTTATCGCGATAACCCTGATGGCTGGCTTGGGCTTTTCCCCATGCCCACATCAAACCTGGATTCGCTCAGCCTTTCGGAGCAACCTTTGGTGATCGTAGCAGAGTCTGTTGAGAAGCCCGGCAATCTTGGTGCGATTCTCCGCACGGCTGATGCTGCTCATGTGGATGCGGTTTTGGTCTGCGACCCGCGCGTGGATGTGTGGAACCCGAATACCATTCGTGCCAGCCGCGGAGCGGTTTTTGCGGTACCCGTTGTCGAAGTGAAATCGGCTGACGCGTTGAATTGGCTTAGGTCACGAAAGATGCGTGTGCTTGCCGCAACTCCATCTGCCGAAGCGATGTATACTGAACTTAATATGCAAGGTCCACTTGCGATTGCAGTTGGAACCGAGGATGAAGGGCTTACCGATTTCTGGATGCAGAATTCGGATTTACGTGTAAAGATCCCGATGATGGGAAAGGTCAACTCGCTGAATGTATCGATTGCAACAGCACTGATGACCTATGAGGCGGTACGACAGCGAGCAAAATGAAAAGTGAGTTGATGCGCAGAAATTCCAGTAGTGAAACAGCTGTCTTTGCGAACTTGGGGCGTGATCTGGCATCGACAACTGACGCAAGGTCTGCTGCAGAGATCATCTTGGGTGCTGCAAATTCTTTAATTGGTTGGGACGCATCTTATCTGATACTGTACGACCCAAAAATTGGGGGAGCGCCACGTCCATTGCTTACCATTGATACGATTGATGGTAAGCATATTGAACAAACCAATGCCATGCCACAAGAGCCCAGCGAAAACATGTTGAAGGCAATTGAGCAGGGCGGTTTTATGTCTCATTATGAAGAACATTTTGATATTGGCGCTTCCGGCTCATTTGGAGATCGCAGCAAACGGACCTTATCTCAACTGTTTGTGCCCGTTGTCAGCGGATCACGAACAATCGGGGTACTCTCTATTCAGAGTTATAAAAAACATTTTTACAAAAATACGCAGCTTAGTTTATTAAATGATCTAGCAAGCCATTGTGCAGGTGCATTAGAACGTATTTGGGCGCAAGAGGCTGTTGGAGATTTTGTTGAACGCTTGAAGGTTCTACATGAAGCTGTGAACGCGATTAACGCCAGCCTTGAAATGGAACGAGTTTGTCAGGTAGTGTACGAGACGGTGAAAAAAGTTATGCCATGCGATGACTTTGTGATAGATGGCTATGATAAAGAAACCAATGAGATCGTTCCTGTTTATGCTATTGAGCACCCCGGAAAACGAGTCTTTACCAATCGTTATATTGCTGACCATGGCATGGCGGGCGAGATTGTGCTCTCTAAAAGATCTCTCTTTTTTAATAGTGTAGAAGAGATGGATAACAGCAATATTAAGTTTGAGATTTATGGCACTCATGAGGAGGATTTAAGTCAATCTATTTTGGCTGTCCCTATGATCCTGCATGGAAACATCTACGGCATGGTATCTGCTCAATCTTATAAAACAAATGCTTACAATCGAGATCATCTTTATTTGTTGGAAGTCCTCGCCTCACATGCTGCCATCGCCATAGAAAACGCCCGTTTGTTCGACTCTATTCAAAAACTTGCAAATATTGATGCACTTACCAACGTTCTCAACCGTCGTCGCTTTTTTGAGCTTGCCGAACAGGAATTTGTTCGAGCAGAACAATCAAATGTGCCTTTCTCTGTAATCATGATTGATGTAGATGATTTCAAACAGTTCAACGATCAGTACGGGCATAAAATAGGAGATGCTGTTCTGGTCCTTGCTGCTGAGAATCTAAAAGGTTCTCTCCGAACTGATGACATTCTAGGGCGAATTGGCGGAGAAGAATTTGTTGTTGCACTCCCAAATACTCCACTTAACTTCGCTCTTGAAGTTGCGTCACGCTTACGTCAGGCAATTCAAGATGCCAATTTTTCGCAACACATAGAGCACGAAACTCAAAACATATTGAATATTACAGTAAGTGTGGGTGTTGCCGAATACACAAATAATTGTAAGACTTTGGATATTCTCTTGGATCGAGCGGACCAGGCAATGTATTTATCGAAAAATGCAGGGCGAAATCAAGTCCGTGTGTGGGGCGTTTCTTGATTTTTTCTTGATACTTGCTAGCTTCTCCTTAACCCCAAATTGACCTACAACTGAATACACTGCTTCCATTGGAGGCACGCATGAACGACCTTTTATTTCTCGGCTTAACTGTTCTGTTCTTTTTGCTTTCCATTGGGCTGCTCAATATGCTCGATGGTTTGCGGGAGGACAAGTCATGAATCCGCTTTATTGGATTACCGGGCTCGTGGCTCTCGGACTCTTGCTCTATCTCGTTCTGGCTTTAGTAAAACCGGAGTGGTTCGGATGAACACCTGGCTGCAATTGATCTTTTACTTTGGGACTTTGCTTCTCTTGACGAAGCCGCTTGGCGCGTACATGGCGAAGGTCTATGAAGGCGAACGCCTCTTTCTGGACCCGATACTGGGTCCCGTTGAAAGATTCCTTTATCGACTCTCAGGCATTGACACACGCTCCGAGATGACGTGGAAAACGTACGCCGTTGCGATGTTGATCTTCAACATTCTTGGCTTGATCGTCGTCTACATACTTCAACGCCTGCAAGGATTCCTGCCCCTCAACCCGCAAGGACTCGGCGCGGTCTCGCCTGACTCCGCGTGGAATACGGCGGTAAGTTTTGCCAGCAATACCAATTGGCAGGGCTACGGCGGCGAGACGACCATGAGTTACCTCACCCAAATGCTTGGAATGACCGTACAAAACTTCCTCTCTGCAGCAACAGGCATGGCGGTGATGGTTGCATTGATTCGCGGAATCGTGAGACACACGACAAAAGAGATTGGTAACTTCTGGGTTGACATGACCCGCTCCGTCCTCTACATCCTGCTTCCGCTTTCGTTGATTGTGGCGTTGGCTTTGGTTTCTCAAGGCGTTGTGCAAACCTTCAGCGAATACAAAACCGTGACTTCGCTTCAATCAGGCGAGACTCAACTCATCGCGGTGGGACCTGCCGCTTCGCAGGTCGCTATCAAGCAACTCGGCACCAATGGCGGCGGATTCTTCAATGTCAACTCGGCACACCCTCTGGAAAACCCGACTCCGCTCTCGAATTTTTTGGAGATGCTATCCATCCTGTTGATCCCAGCTGCGCTTTGTTCCACCTACGGGAAGATGGTGGGCGATACCCGTCAGGGCTGGGCGTTGCTGGCAGTGATGACGATTGTGCTGGTTGCGTTACTCGGTGTGGCGGTTTGGTCGGAGCAAAGCGGCAACCCCATGCTCGCAAAACTCGGCATTGACCAAACGCAAACAGACATCAACCCAGGCGGCAACATGGAAGGTAAGGAAGTCCGCTTCGGGATCGTGAACTCGGCGTTGTGGGCGACTGTCACCACTGCAGCATCTAACGGATCGGTCAACGCTATGCACGACTCGTTCATGCCGTTGGGCGGACTCGTCCCAATGTGGCTCATGCAACTCGGCGAGATTATCTACGGCGGCGTCGGCTCAGGCTTGTACGGCATGTTGGCGTTCGTCATCATCGCGGTCTTCGTCTCTGGCTTGATGGTGGGACGCACGCCCGAATATCTCGGCAAAAAAATTGAAGCCTACGAAATGAAGATGGCGTCCATCATCATCCTCATCCCTGTCATGGTGGTGTTGATTGGAACTGCCACAGCGTTGATGACCGAAGCGGGACGAGCGACGATATTCAATCCGTCAGCGCATGGGTTCAGTGAAGTGTTGTATGCGTTCTCATCCGCTGGCAATAACAACGGTTCAGCATTTGCAGGATTGGGCGCGAACACGCCCATCTATAACATCGCGCTCGGCATTGCCATGTTCATTGCACGCTATTGGCTGGCGATTCCCGTTCTCGCAATTGCAGGCTCTCTGGCGAACAAGAAGAAAGTCCCAGCCAGTGCAGGGACATTGCCTACGCATACCCCGCTCTTCATCGCCTGGGTCATCGGCGTCATCATCATCGTCGGTGCGTTGAGTTTCCTGCCCGCCCTAGCGCTCGGACCAATTGTGGAACACTTGATGATATTTGGATAGCGAAGGTGGTCGAGTAGGCGGTGTTCTTCCGCCGTATCGAGACCACCGAAGCGAATTGCTGGTCGAGTAGCCCTTCGCAAAAAATGCTCAGGGCTACTCGACCAGCGGAACACAAAAGAGAATTTATATGACTACCAAAAACAAAACCCAAGCCCGCCGCGAAATGTACCAACGCGCTGTGCTGGACTCCTTTATCAAACTTAACCCGCGCTGGATGGTGCGCAACCCCGTCATGTTCGTGGTGGAAGTGGGCAGCGTGCTTACCACCCTGCTGTGGATTCAATCCCTGCTCGGCAAAGGCGAAGCGCCCGCAGGTTTCATCGGCGCGATTGCGCTCTGGCTGTGGTTCACTGTGCTGTTTGCCAACTTCTCTGAAGCCGTGGCAGAGGGACGCGGCAAGGCGCAAGCAGAATCACTGCGCAAAGCAAGACAGGATACGCCCGCAAAGAAGGTTAGTTCGAACGTTAAAACGTTTGAACATGAAAACGTTCAAACCGAAATCGTCTCATCAACATCGCTTCGCAAAGATGACTTGTATCTCGTTGAAGCAGGCGACATTCTCCCTGCTGATGGCGAGATCGTAGTTGGAATCGCTTCGGTGGACGAAAGCGCCGTCACGGGCGAATCAGCCCCAGTTGTGCGTGAAGCGGGCGGTGACCGTTCCGCTGTCACGGGTGGCACGCGGCTTTTATCCGACTGGCTCATTATCCGCGTCAGCGCCGATCCTGGGCAGGGATTTCTCGACCGCATGATCAGCATGGTCGAAGGTGCGAAGCGCCAGAAAACGCCAAACGAAATCGCGCTCAATATTTTGCTGGCGGGCTTCACCATCATCTTTCTCATCGTCTGCGCCACGCTGCTGCCGTATTCGATCTACAGCGTCGAAGCCAGTGGAAGCGGCACGCCCATCACCATCACAGTGCTCATCGCGCTGCTCGTCTGTCTCATCCCCACCACCATCGGCGGCTTGCTTTCTGCCATCGGTATCGCGGGCATGGACAGGATGATTCAACGAAACGTCATCGCCATGTCGGGTCGCGCTGTCGAAGCGGCGGGCGATGTGGATGTGCTGCTGCTCGACAAAACAGGAACCATCACGCTTGGCAATCGTCAGGCGGTCGAGTTCATCCCTGTCAACGGCGCGAATGCCAACGATCTTGCCGAAGCCGCGCAACTTGCATCACTTGCTGATGAAACTCCCGAAGGTCGTTCCATCGTGGTGCTTGCCAAAGAAAAATTTGGTCTGCGCGGTCACACCGTGGACGGAATGCACTTCATCCCGTTCACCGCCCAAACCCGCATGAGCGGCGTGAACTTCAATGGGACTCAAATTCGTAAGGGAGCGCCTGACACGATGATGGGATTGATTCAGTCGAACGGAAACGGCGTCGCCTCAGACCTCAAGCCGACAGTTGATTCGATTGCCCGAGCAGGCGGCACGCCGTTAGTTGTGACTCGCGACAACAAGGCGCTGGGAGTCATCCACTTGAAAGACATCGTCAAAGGCGGCATGAAGGAACGCTTCGCGCAACTGCGCAAGATGGGCATCAAGACCGTGATGATCACGGGCGACAATCCGCTCACGGCTGCCGCCATCGCCGCCGAAGCAGGCGTGGATGATTTCCTGGCGCAAGCCACCCCCGAAGCCAAGCTCAAGCTTATCCGTGAATACCAAACGGGCGGACGATTGGTTGCGATGACGGGCGACGGCACGAACGACGCACCCGCTCTCGCCCAAGCCGACGTTGCCGTGGCGATGAACACAGGCACGCAGCCCGCGCGCGAAGCCGCCAACATGGTGGATTTGGATAGCAACCCGACCAAGTTAATTGAGATCGTCGAGATCGGCAAACAACTGCTGATGACGCGCGGTGCATTGACCACCTTTAGCCTTGCGAATAATGTCAGCAAATATTTCGCCATCATCCCCGCTGCCTTTGCGAGCACGTATCCGCAGTTGAACGCGCTCAACATCATGCACCTTGCCACACCCGAAAGCGCCATCATGTCGGCGGTGATCTTCAATGCGCTCATCATCATCGCGTTGATTCCACTGGCGTTGCGTGGTGTGCCGTATCGTGCGGTTGGAGCAGCGCAACTCTTACGTGACAATCTTTTGATCTACGGTCTTGGTGGTTTGATTGTGCCGTTCATCGGGATCAAGATCATTGATATGTTGTTGGTTGCACTACACCTTGTGTAGGTCACGCTTCAAGCGTGACCTACGATGTACTCAGGAGTACAAAATGAAAACAAAACTTCCCCTTTCCAAAATCGCTGGCATTCTTTCCACGGCTGGACTTACGGCTGCCAGTGTTGCCCCGAATGCTTTACATATCCCCGTTACTTTTCGACCGTGGCTTTTCATATTCACCATCGCGTGGACATTGCTCGTCGTCTCTGGAGTCTTTTCATGAAAGCACAACTTCGCCCAGCCATCACGTTGCTGGCATTGCTAACCATTATCACGGGCGTGATCTATCCCCTCACCGTGACGGGACTTGCCCAAGTCCTTTTCCCGCATCAGGCAAATGGCAGTCTCATCATCATAATAGATGGAAGAACCTACGGCTCGGAACTCATCGGGCAGCAGTTCGATGACCCGAAATATTTTTGGGGTCGCCCCTCTGCGGCTGGGTATAATGCCGCCGCTTCTTCAGGCTCCAACTTGGGACCGATGAATCCATCGCTTGAAGAAGTTGTGCAAGCCCGAATGGACGCGCTCCATGCAGCTGACCCGAACAACACGCTTCCGATTCCCGTTGACTTGGTCACCGCCTCTGCCAGCGGACTCGACCCGCACATCAGCGTGGCGTCGGCGTTGTACCAGGTTGGTAGGGTGGCAGCAGCTCGCGGGTGGAGTGAAGCGGAAGTCACATCCCTGGTTGAGAAATACACCGAAGGGCGTCAGTTCGGGATTTTTGGCGAGCCTCGAGTCAATGTCTTGTTATTGAATCTTGCATTGGATGAGATACAATAAATTTGATGAATGAACATCGCCCTGACCCTGATGAACTGCTAAAAAATATCCAAGCTGAAGAAACCAAGCGTGGACGCTTGAAGATATTCCTTGGCTACGTAGCGGGAGTAGGCAAGACGTATGCCATGCTGGAAGCTGCACATCAACGAAAGACACAGGGTGTCGATGTGGTGATTGGCTATATAGAAACTCATAAGCGGGCTGAGACTGAAGAACTTGTAGAAGATCTGGAAGTTTTGCCGCGCAAAGAAGTGGAATATCGCGGCGTGACCCTGCCCGAAATGGATGTGGATGGCGTGATTGCACGCCGTCCACAACTTGTTTTGGTAGATGAGTTTGCGCACACGAATGCGCCAGGCTCGCGCCATTCAAAGCGCTATCAAGATGTGCAGGAAATTCTCGCGTCGGGCATTGACGTGTATACTACGCTCAACATTCAGCACCTTGAAAGCCTGAACGACATCGTGGCACAGGTGACGGGAGTCATTGTCCGCGAAACGATCCCAGACCGTGTCATTGATGAGGCATCTGAGATCGAAGTGATCGACCTGCCACCTGATGAGTTGTTGGTACGCTTGCAAGAGGGGAAAGTCTATGTGCCCGATCAAGCGGCGCGGGCGATCCAGAAATTTTTCCGCAAGGGAAATCTCACCGCGTTGCGTGAGATGTCTCTTCGTCGCGCTGCCGAGCGTGTGGATGACCAAATGCGGGCATACATGCAGACCCGCGCCATTCAAGGCATTTGGGCGGCAAGCGAGAGACTTTTGGTTTGCATCAGCCCAAGCCCGTTGAGCGAGAGACTCATCCGCACGACAAGAAGATTGGCAGACGAACTCAACGCGGAGTGGATCGCACTGTATGTGGAGACGCCGCAATTCGCTTCGATGTCACCTGAGAAGCGTGACCGCGTGGCAAGTATTTTGCAATTGGCAGAAGACTTGGGGGCAAGGTCTTACACGCTTTCCACCAGCAATTCGATGGACGCTGTTTCAGAGACCATCATTGACTTTGCACATAAGAACAACATCACCAAGATCGTGGCGGGCAAGCCGCTGCGCCCGCGCTGGCAGGAAATTTTACGCGGTTCACTGGTGGATAAACTCATCCATCAAAGCGGCGACATTGATGTGTATGTGGTCACCAGCGCGGATAAACCCTCTGCGCCCGCCGAAGAAAGTCCGCTCCGTTTGCATAGTTCTGTCAGCCGTTATCTATGGAGTCTGTTTTTGGTGGCGCTGGCGACGGGCGTTGGTGCGCTGATCGGTGGGCGCATCGAAGCGACGAATCTTGTCATGGTGTATTTGCTGGCAGTGGTCTTTGCGGCGGTCTATCTTGGGCGCGGACCTGCCATCTTTGCTTCCTTTATTGGCGTGCTGTCGTTTGACTTTCTATTTGTCCACCCTTTCTACACCTTTACTGTTTCAGATACTGAATACATCATTACCTTTGTCGGCTTGTTTTTGGTGGGCTTGGTCATCAGCCAGTTGACAGCTCGGGCGAGTGAACAGGCAGAGGCCGCGCGTCAGCGTGAAGCGGAGACGGCAGAGTTATACGACCTCAGCCGCGATCTTGCATCCGCTGCCGATCTCGAATCCATTTTGTCTGTTTTGCAAAAGCATTTAGAGCAAACTTTCAGCCGCAAGATCGCAGTGTTGTTATCAGATGGAAATCATCTTGTCACGCGTGCGTTGAGCAAGAACATGAGCTTGAACGAAGAGGAACAGGCTGTAGCAGATTGGGTCTATCGTCATGCTGAGCCTGCAGGGCGGCACACCAATACTTTGCCCGCCGCGCAATTACGCTACTTGCCACTCAAAACTTCAAAAGGAGTCGTGGGTGTGTTAGGCGTCGGCAAACCAAATACATCTGATTCAGATCTTTCGCCCGCACAGCGCCGATTGATGGAAGCCTTTGCCAACCAGGGTGCGCAAGCCATCGAACGCGCTCAGCTTGAAGAACAGAACCGTCAGATCGCGTTATTGCAATCCGCAGAAAAATTACAGAATACGTTACTCAATTCAATCTCACATGACTTGCGCACACCGTTGGTTGCCATTACCGGTGCTCTTTCTGCGCTTGATGAAAAAGATATGGAGATTGACGAAGCCACGCGCAGTACACTGATCGAAAATGCGCGCGGTGAAGCAGATCGTTTGAATCGTCTTGTAGGGAATCTACTCAACATGACGCGCATTGAAAGTGGCACGATCAAATTGCGACTTGAACCGGGTGATATACAAGACTTAGTCGGCACAGCCCTTGATCAACTTGGTAAACGCGCCGAAAAAAATCCCATTCAGGTGAATGTGCCAGCAAATTTTCCGCTCGTGCCCATGGACTTCACACTGATGGCGCAGGTCGTTGTGAATCTTTTGGAGAATGCCATCAAGTATTCGCCGCAGGAATCATTGATTGAAGTGAGCGCTTCTTTGGATGACTCAAAAGCCCGCCTCCAAATTCTGGACCGGGGAGTTGGGATTCCGTCCGAGGACCTTTCTCGCGTCTTCGACAAGTTCTACCGAGTCCAACGCCCTGAGAGTGTCAGCGGCACAGGGCTGGGACTCTCCATCAGCAAGGGCATTGTTGAAGCGCATGGTGGCGAAGTCCTTGCTAAGAATCGAGAAGGGGGCGGCACAATTCTCGAAGTTGAATTACCATTGAGCGTATGACGACAACTACCAATCAACGTATTCTAGTCGTAGATGATGAAGCGCCCATTCGGCGCTACTTGCGTGCGGCATTGAGCGCACAGGGCTTTACAGTGTACGAGTCTGCTTCGGGGGAAGAAGCATTGCAAGCCGTGCTTAGTCACCGCCCCGATATGATCATCCTTGATTTGGGTTTGCCCGATATTGATGGCATCGAAGTGACGCGCCGCTTGCGTGAGTGGAGTCAAACGCCGATCATCATTTTGTCTGTCCGTGAAGCTGAGCAGGATAAGATTGCCGCACTCGACGCAGGCGCGGACGATTACCTTACCAAGCCCTTCGGCACGGGTGAGCTTCTGGCGAGGATGAGAGTCGCATTGCGCAAACAATCGTCGGCGGGGAATGAACCGGTGTTTGAATCCAAAGGCTTAAGCGTAGATTTTGCCCGTCGCCTGGTCATGGTCAATGAGAAAGAAATCCAACTCACGCCAACAGAATATGACTTGCTCAAGATTTTGGTAACGCACGCGGGCAAGGTCATCACACATCATCAGTTGCTTCGTCAGGTATGGGGGGATGGCTACGATGATATGCATATCTTGCGTGTCAACATCAGCAATTTGCGAGGCAAGATCGAGCCAGATCCGGCTCGCCCGACCTTTATCCATACCGAGCCCGGGGTAGGGTATCGGTTAAAAGTCTAAATTGATGAAATCTTGACCTTTTCTTGACCTCTCTTGATGTTTTCTTGATGCCAATTTGACTGACAACTGAATAGACTCTTCATGTTTGGAACGCGCCATTTTCGGCGCTCTCATCCCCAGGAGAATTTTTTCAGTATGATCAACCAAGATAGTGCAAAATCCCCCATTATTGAGCGGGAAACAACTCACACGCCCCAACGCACATTTCGCTCATTTTTTATTGGCAGACCTCTTTCCACAGCTGATGCGCCACACCAAACCATTGGCAAAGCCGTGGGTTTGGCTGTTTTCGCGTCTGATGCTTTATCGTCTACGGCGTATGCCACACAGGAAATCTTAGGAGTCATCGCCGCAGCTGGAACCGTGGCATATGGCTATCTCTTCCCGATCTCAATTGCCATTATCACCTTGCTGGCAATTGTGACCATCTCGTATGAGCAGACTATCCATGCCTACCCGGGTGGGGGTGGAGCTTACATCGTAGCGCGCGATAATCTCGGTGAATTGCCCGCTCAAACCGCAGGCGCAGCCCTTCTCACTGATTACATCTTGACGGTCTCCGTGTCGGTCTCGTCTGGTGTTGCTCAGATTGTTTCTGCATACCCAGCTTTGTTCGAATATAGGGTTTGGATCGCCGTTGCAGCTGTTTTTCTCATCATGCTCATCAACCTGCGCGGTGTGAAAGAGTCGGGCACTGCCTTTGCTATTCCTACATACTTCTTCGTGGTGGTGATGGCGGTTACGGTGGGGATTGGTCTCTATCGTTTCTTTGCCGGCTCGTTGGGAGCAGTGGTCGACCCTCCGCAATTCGTGGCGCATAATGTCATCTCGGTCATTACTCCATTCATCTTGTTACATGCCTTTGCAAATGGCACTACTGCGCTCACAGGTGTGGAAGCCATCTCGAACGGTATTACTGCATTCAAAGAACCGCGTAGCAAAAACGCCGGCATCACTTTGATCTGGATGTCCGTCATCCTTGGTTCTTTGTTTCTTGGTCTTTCATTCCTTACTGGCAAGATCCATGCAGTTTTTTCTGAAGAAGAGACCATTATTTCCCAATTGGCGCGCACCATTTATGATGGCAGAGGTGCCTTGTATTACATGTTGATCTCCGGCACGACGGTCATCCTCATCATGGCAGCCAATACCGCCTTTGCAGATTTTCCACGATTAGGCGCGCTACATGCTGGAGATGGTTTCCTACCTCGTCAGTTAACTTACCGTGGCAGCCGCCTCGTCTATTCGCGCGGCATCATGACCCTCGCCGTGATCGCTTCAATTCTCATCATCATCTTCCAAGCCAGTGTGACGCGCCTCATTCCCCTTTACGCCATCGGCGTGTTCCTTTCGTTTACCTTGTCTCAGGCGGGCATGGCTCGCCGTTGGTGGAAGATCGGTCACTTGAAACCGGGCGAAGAGATCGTTGAGCCAGGTTCTGTGCTCAAGTTTGAAAAAGGCTGGAAATACCGCATGGTGATCAATGGCTTTGGTTCGCTTTGTACTGCCATTGTGATGGTCGTTTTTGCGGTAACCAAGTTCAAAGAAGGCGCATGGGTTGTTTTGATCCTGACGCCCATCCTCGTCACCATCTTTTTCTCCATTCACCATCACTATAAAAATGTTGCCACCAACCTGTCACTGGATAACTCCGGTGCCATACCGCCACACCAGACCCGTCACCGCATCATCATACCGATCAGTGGCGTACATCAAGGTTCCTTGGCAGCCTTGCGCTATGCACGTATGTTGTCTGATGATGTAACCGCCGTACATGTTGCCATCGAACCAGCGGAAGCTGAAAAAGTGAAGAAGAAGTGGGAACTGTGGGGCGAAGGGACCCGCATGGTCATGCTGAACTCACCATACCGCCTCTTTCTAGAACCTATGCTGGAATACATCACCGAAATTTCGAAACGCCGACAGCCCGGCGAAACCCTCACAATCGTAGTGCCAGAATTTATCTCAAACAATCTACTTGGCGCAGCACTTCATACAAATACTGCTGACCTGTTACGTGCTCAACTCAAAAGACAGGAAGGGGTTGTGATTATCAATGTTCCGTATCAGTTGCGAGAACACTCTCACGAATAATAAAAAGAGCGGAGGGCTTTGTAAGCCCTCCGCTCTTTTTATTTAATCCGCAGCCAGCGCATCTCTTTTTACAATGATCGAATCTGCTGTTACGTTCTCGCGGTCACTTCCATGATTTTCTGCCACACCATACTGCACTTCCAGCTCATGCCGGAACTGTTGGGTATAAAGGCGATAGTAATGTCCACGGGCACGCAGAAGTTCGGCATGCGTGCCTTGCTCTGCGATGCTCCCATCTTCAATGACAAGAATGCGATTCGCACGACGAATGGTGCTGAGGCGATGTGCAATCACAAAGGAGGTACGACCCTTCATCAAGGCTTCCATTCCTTTTTGAATCAACGCCTCGGTCAATGTGTCCACGGAAGAAGTTGCTTCATCCATGATGAAGAGTTCGGGTTTGGCAAGTACTGCACGTGCCAGTGAGACCAATTGCTTCTGTCCAACAGATAATAGATTGCCGCCTTCACCTACATTCTGGTCATAGCCTTTTTCCAGTGTTGTAATGAAATCGTGTGCACCGGCGATCTTTGCAGCTTCTTCTACTTCTATATCACTGGCATCCAACTTCCCATAACGAATGTTTTCGCGCACCGTCCCTGAGAACAGATGCGGGGTTTGCAGTACGATGCCGATTCTTTTGTGGATCGACTCCAATGTGTATTGAGTATAGTCAAGCCCATTGATACGAATCATGCCATTCTGCGGCTCATAGAAACGACACAGCAAATTTACAATAGTGCTTTTACCGCCGCCAGTTGGTCCGACCAAGGCGATGGTCTCACCCGGATTCACTTTTAGCGTGAAGTCGGTCAAGACTGGCTTACGATCTTCGTAGAAGAAATCCACATGATCAAATTCGATCTCTCCAAGCAATGTTTGCGCCTCAACAGCATCGGCTCGGTTGTGAACCTCAGATTGGGTATCAACTAACTTGAAAATTCTCTCCGCCGACGCAATAGAATGCTGGGTTTCGGCATACACGCGCGCCAAGTCTTGCACGGGCCACATCATAAAGGTCAGGTAGGAGACGAAGGCTTGAATCCCACCAATGGTGATGAAGCCGGTTGATATTTCCACGCCACCATACCAAACGATGGCGCCCAAGGCAAAAGCGGCAATGATCTGCACAGTGGGGAGGAAGAGCGCCGATAACCATGCCGCACGGTAAGATGACCGGTACATGGTGGAGGTTAGATTCTGGAATTCGACCAGATTGGCGTCTTCGCGCCCAAGTGCCTTGACCACACGCACACCTTGAATATTCTCATTGTACGCGCCAGTGATCTTCGAGTTCGTGCGGCGAGTAACGCGGAATTCCAGTAAGATATACGATTGGAATTTGTTCGCCACCCAGATCATGATCGGGATGATGATCGAAACGATCAATGCCAGTTTCCAGTTGATAATCGCCATGAACGTCAGCGAAGTAATAATGTTCATAAACGCCCAAACACTGTCTACGATGCCCCAAGTCACTAGCTCAGAGACCCGCCCCGTATCCGAAGTGACGCGTGCGATGAGGCGTCCCACCGCATTTTGAGCATAGTACGAAAGTGAAAGATCCTGCAAGTGATTGAATAGGAGTTTGCGTAAGTCGTATTGCACACGTTCGCCCAAGACACCTGCAAGATAAATGAAAGTGAATACAAAGACAGATTGTAGTAAAAGCAATGAGCCGTAGATCCACGACACTTTGATCAGGAATGCCTTATCTCCAAGATTGATGCCATTATCGACAATTTCTTTATTCAGATAGGTAAAGTAGGCATCCAAACTCGAGACTAGTCCAATTGTGATGAGGAAGCCTAAAACCCAGCGCCAATGCGGTTTGATAATTCCCATGATCCGTTTGAAGACCGGGAAGGTGATCTGTGATGTATGTTCTTCTTCTTCGAGTTCTAATAATTCATCTGACATGATATTGTTCTCCGTAGAGTCGAGTTGACCTTACCTCTACATATATCGATCAATTCGCTCTTGCAATTTCATTTTCTAATTCTTCGTCAATTCTCGTTTGAATGTCGAATACCTTACGATACATACCGCCAAACTGACCGACGAGTTCTTGATGCGTTCCATGCTGTACAACCTGACCCTTATCTAGTACAAGAATCTGGTCGGCTTTCATCACAGACTGAATGCGATGAGCAATGATGAAGGTCGTGCGATGTTCCATCAGGTCATCTAAAGCCTGGCGAATGGAGGCTTCTGTTTCCATATCCACTGCCGAAGTAGAGTCATCAAGGATAAGAATCTTCGGATTCTTGAGAATGGTACGTGCAATGGTCACACGCTGTTTCTGCCCACCGGAGAGGGTCACGCCTTTTTCACCAACAATGGTGTTGTAGCCATCCGGGAAACCGACAATTACATCATGCACAGCAGCAGCCTTCGCAGCCGCTTCGATCTCCTCTTGCGTCACACTGCGACCAACACCATACAAAATGTTCTCACGGATCGAGCGGCTGAACAAGAATGGCTCTTGTTGTACGATACCGATCTGCTCACGCAAATACTTGCGCGGATAGTCTTTCAAATCCACACCATCAAGCAGAATTTCTCCGCCGGTGTATTCATGAAAGCGCGGCAACAAGTTGACCATTGAGGTCTTCCCAGAGCCTGTGGAACCAAGCAGGGCAATCGACTCGCCGGGCTTGATATGGAATGAGACATTCTGGATAACATCATGTGTCCCATCGGAATACATGAATGAAACATCTTTGAATTCGATCTCGCCTCTCACCGGACCTGTTGGCTGGACCTTGCCACTCTCGAGGTCTTCCCGTGTCTGTTTGGTAATGTCCATAAGACGCTGATATGAGACCATGCCAGTGGAAGTCTGCACGATTACACGCCCTAAATTACGAATGGGGAAAATTAGCCAAACCAGCAGCCCAACATACGCTACATAATCGCCAACAGTGATCTCTTTGTTAATCGCCATAAAACCAGCAAAGATGAAACCAAAGAGCATCTGTCCGCCGAGGACAATATCGGAAAGGGGCCAGAAAAGGGAATGCATCAATAACAAGAATTTGCCCTTGATGTACTTTAACCAGTTGTCTTTTTCGAACTTCTCCATTTCGTAATCCTGGCGGGCAAAGGCTTTCACCACGCGTACACCGGTCAGGTTCTCTTGAAGGGTGGTGGAAAGAACCGCTTCTTGCGCCTGGTAATCTTCGTAGGCTTTCGTCACGCGCTTGAAAAACCAGAGAGAAACCCAAAGAATAAGCGGAATGGTTATGACTGAAATCAACCCAAGCTTCACATTGATGTACAAGATTGCAGCCCAGTTGATGAAAAAGAGCAGCACAATTCTGCCAACGCCAATAGCTTGCTCCGAAAAGAAGCGACGCAATGCATCCACATCTGAAGTGACGCGTTCGATCAAATCTCCTGTGGGAGTGGCGCTATGATACGAAAAGCTCAAGCGTTGGATGTGATCAAATAGAAAGTCGCGCAAACGGCGGGTGATCCCTTCGGCAGTGTAAGCAGCTAAACGTCCAGAAAGAAACGCGCCACCTCCTTCAATGAAGGCAAGCCCAATAAATCCCAACCCGATCCACAGGAAGGTTTGAGTCATGGTCGAGCCAATCATCTTTTTTTGTACAAGGACATCATCTGCGAAAAAGCGCAATAGCAAGTAGACAGAGGTTTTTGCCAAGGCAGAGAAGGCGAGGGAGATGGTTGCGGCGATGTAAGAAAGACGAAAATCTGTCATCATACGCCACAAGCCGAGCAGACGGTTCTCATGGAGCGCGTCTCGGAAGTCAAAATATGGGGAGGTTGTGGGTTGGGTATTCATGGTGTTTCTCCGAATGAAACTAAAACAATTAAACAAAAAGGCTGCGGCGCGTGCGCCACAGCCCATAAACGACAAAGGAACTGAAAGAGACCTAGGAACGGTCAACAGGCGCACTCAGAGAAGGCAATTTGCCAACTGCGATGAGATCGATAAAGTAGAGGGTGAACATCAAGAGTGCGCTCCTTTCTTTGTGAATTTTTGGTACAGGCTCGTAGTTTACACCTCACGTTTGAAAAGTGTCAAGGTTAAGGTTAGATTAGAAGCTTCTTTTTTCGATAACTTTCGCCCCACCAAGCCGACTGGATGAATATATCTAGTATTCAAAGGAGCCAAAATGACCCATGTAATTACAAGTTTATGTTTGCGAGATAATGGATGTTCTTCTGTTTGCCCAGTAGAGTCTATTAACCCGGGTGACCCTGCTAAAGGATGGTTTACCTATTATATTGATCCATCCAGCTGCATTGATTGTGGGGCATGCGTGCCTGAATGTCCATTCCATGCCATTTATCCAGCAGATGAAATACCTCAGGCGTATAAGGCAAAAGGCGGGGAATTCATCAATGCTACAGGGTTAACCGGACATTATGAAGGGTTGAGCCACACCGGTGAGGTAATCCGCTTGGATTCAACCCGTACTTTAGCTGCTGGTGAGGTTATTGATTTAACGCCTGCTATTGCATTGAATGAAAGATTCTATAAATAAAGATCAAGGAATATAAACTTCACAAATGCCTGCTGTGATCTCACAGCGGGCAACTTCTTCGTTAAGCCAAAAGACTACGAATTGAGTCGTATCGCCCTTGGGAACCCAGAACAGTATTTTCTCTGGGCGATCAAAACGGGTTTGAACCGTTTGAATGGAACCGTATTGTTGGCAATCTACCGGGTTGAGATAGGGCGGATCTTCATCACCAAAAATGCTGATATTTGCGCAGAAATTACGAGGCAAATAATCTACATTGCGTGTTTCCCAACGATAGCCATCAAAAACCTCAACGCCCAAAGAGCCGTCACCGTTCAGATTTTGAAACTTAAAACCAGAGATACTGCGTCGTTCATAAGAACGGTTGATGATAAATAGACTGGTTTCGTTATAGAACAAAGTGTAATGAGCGCCTTCAGGATATTTCACCGTTGGCGTGAGGAAAACAGTTGGTGACGGCTCAAGGGTGGCTGTTGGCGGGATAGGCGTTTCTGTAGCAGTGAACGTAGGGGAGGGGGGCACCGTCTCGGTGGGCAGAACAGGCTGAGGCGTAGAAATAGGCGCAGCGGCATTCAGAGTAGATGTTGGTTGAGAAGGGGAAGCTGGCAGATTGAATCGGTTTTTGAGGAAGAAAAAACCGCCGAATCCAATCAGCAGAATAAGTAGCAACCAAACCCAGTATTTGCGTTTTGAGGTAGGGGCGCTTGCGTGAACAGTAGCCGGCATTTTTACGACGGGTTGTCGTCTTTCCGGCTTTTTTTGTGATCGAGGTTCGGGCTGATATTCATTGCGGTGAATCGTCGGCACGCCAACAGGGAGCGGAGGCAAAGATGCATTCTGAGCAGCACCTGAAGAGAGCAGCGCCTCTTCAAGTGCATCAATAAATTTCATGCCGGTTTGGTATCGGTCTTTGACATTCTTTTCGAGAACTTTTAGTAATACTGTCTCTACGGCGCGAGGCAAATTTGAGTTAATCGTGCTTGGTGCTGGCGGTTTTTGGGAAATATGTTGTAAAGCAATATTTGCTGGAGAAGAGTCATTGAACGGCACAGTTCCAACCAGAACTTCATACATGATCACGCCCAACGAATAGATGTCAGACTGTGGAACCGCATCTGCTGAACGTTTGGCTTGTTCGGGCGATATGTAGTGAGGCGTCCCGAAAATGTTTCCCATCGAACCGTCACGGACGTCAAGCGCCATACCAAAGTCACCGAGCAGAACACGTTCGTCTTTGGATAACAATATGTTTGAGGGCTTTACATCACGGTGTACAACCCCGTGGCGGTGGGCGTAATCGATAGCACTGGCGATGGCTTTCCCAATACGAAGCGCCTCGTCTTGAGGCATTAGGTTGCCATCTGCTTGATAGGATTCAATGACCGCACCGAGGTCCTGTCCATCCACATACTCCATCACATAATACGGAAAGCCCTGGGTGTCGTCGGCATAATAGATTTGGATAATGTTCTCATGATGCCATTTCGCCATCATACGCGCTTCATTGACAAAGCGCCCTGCATAGGCGGGGTGATTTTTATAGCGTTTATCCAAAACCTTAATAGCGACAGGGCGATGTAATTTAATATCCTGCCCGAAATAAACCATTGCCATGCCGCCCTGACCCAGCAATCGCTCAACTTTGAAATTGGCAAGCTGCATTCCGATCAACGGATCTTTCATGAGTGGGCGTTTCCTTTGATTTGCGGTTTAGTCATAGTTTCTCGGCTGGCAGTTGTGATACGTGAAAGATCACGGATGTATTGATTGAAACCTTCAGCATACGCATTGAGATAATCTTGAGTAATGAGGCTTGCGAGGTCTTTGCGCCCTATGGAAAGCAAGGATTGAACATGCGGACGAAAATCACGCAGATGAATTCGCAAAACAGAGTGTGCATCTGTAATAATACCCCAAGCAAGCTGTTTCTGTTCATTGTCATCTTTGGCTGTCATGAAACGTGTCAGCGTACTTGAAGGAACGACAGCGCCAACATTGGAAAAAACTTCACGCCCTTTGATAAGGTTATTCAAAACCTCAAAACGCTCGGGAATTTTATCTAAAAGCCGTTGGATGGGAAGGGGTAAATGCGCCAATAGCTTGATCGCCCCCGCAGCAGTATTCTCACCTTGAGCCGCCATCTCTTTGGCGCGTGTGAGATAAGCCCCAAACCCAGCAATCGTGGAAAGGTATGCCTTCTGGAATTTATTGAAGCTGGCAAAAATCACGGCTCGATCTCCGCCTGAAGCTGATTCGTATGCCTCAAGCATGTTCAACGTTTGGGCATGCATCGCCAGTAGATTTAGATCCGCCAGCGGAACTTCCACATTCATAGGGTAGACCCTATCCCGTGGAGTCTTGAGGCTGGCATCCATAGGAATGAGAATGGCGGGGTTGGTACGACTGCTTTCTTCCACAAGTTGACGGAGCGAAGCAGCCACATCTGGTTTAACGGCAGAGAGCTTTTGGATCTCACTCGTCACCGATTGCGAAGGGACATATGTAGCAGCATGAATAGCACGATACAACACCAGCAAGTCATTGACGGTTAGCTCAATGCGGTCGTTACGTTGTTTGAAGTCTTTTCGTAATGACATACAGGCTTTCAGGTCAACTTTATCGGTTTCTGCACCAACTTCTGGCATAACTTTAGGGGCTTCGTGAACAAGGTCCAAATCTGCCGGGGAAAGCTGCAAAGTAAGCGATGTATATAATCGCATTTCCGGTTGAACAGGGGAGGGGAGCAGACTTAAATAACGTGCCCAGGAAAGTGCTTCATTCGTCATGATTTCAGAAAGTGCTGTACCCCAGGCACCATCAAAAAAGATATGCGATTGGTCAAAGACAAAAGACTCGCCAGTGTCAAAGATGGTCAACGCATGCGAGCCGACGCCGCGTTCCGTCTGCCGGAGTTCAGAGAGTGGTAATGCTCGGGAACGTGTATCCGTTGAGATTAAAATCGGGGCGAATTTCAAATTATCCAGATCATTGACTAGCACCGGGTTGAGCTTTGAGCGTAGGTTTGCCAGGGCAGAACGTTTTATCTTTGCGAGAGAAGCAATCTGTGATGGAGTGACAAACGAAGCGTTCAGTAAAGAAGCGATCTGCGCTCGAATCGTCATGACATCTAAAGGTCTACCCAACTCGTCACAAACAGGCAATAGAAAATAACTGTCTTTATGAATAATGCCGATCTTGGCATCTGAAAGATCGAACGGTACACGCGTCTCACCATAAGGTCCCGGCTCAAGATACGAAACGATGGACATTTGGCGCTGGTAAGCTCGCAGACCCTGTTCTAAGGCAGTATTGAAACCGGCTTCCCATGCGGCGTACACCAATTCGGGCATGGTTTGCAAGCGGCTTTGTAAAAATTCATCAAACTTCTTACGCCGATATGCTGGGTAATCGTATTGAGCGCCGTCGGCTTCACGGCGATACGGGCGCTTCAGTTCCCATTCACGATGAATTTTCTTTGCGCGCTGAGTTTCGATTCCGCCATTACGTAAAGTGCTTTCTAATAGAGAAATGGCAACCCGTTCGCGCCATTCGTTTTCAAGCAAAGTAGGGTATTGCTGTAAACAAGAAACAGACGCCATAAACCAAGCTGTAAGGCGATCTACTTTATCAAGCTTGATATTATTTTGAGCAAGTAAAGTGTCGAAACCATGTGTTTCGTTGGTATGACGAGCCGTGTCTTCGCGCAGGGCGTAGTCTACATAAAATTGCCACATCCCCTCAGGAAATGCGGACTCTGTATCTTTCCCAGCCAGCTTGAGTAGGTGTTGATATCCCCACAAAATGGCAGCCGGACCTGCAAAGAAAGCGCCATACACTGCACTATCAAGAATTTGCTCCACGCCGCTGAACAATGCGGTCACATCTTGTTGTAGTTTTTGTACGGGGATTCGTCGACCGGGCAAACGAGCCAGTCCGCTAAGGATCATACCGGGTACATTGCCAGCAGGCATGATCTTCGAAACCAACTGCACAACTGCCTCGATCTCTGGCAGAGTAAGGCGCGAAAGTTGTTGTGCAGAAATAGTTTTCGCAACTGAGCGCAAGTTCGCAGCAGTGAGTTCTGAAGCACGGGTGATGTTAGATTTGTCTGCGCTCATTATTGAAATTATATTTCACGTTCATCTTGCCTGATTTTTTTTACGTCCCTCAATTTGTTTGCAGATTTGTTAGGCAGTGGATATATAATCGGCACATGGTACAAGGATATCGACTCACACACAACGGACGCATTCCACTGGACTTCAGCGCCTCATCCCTCGACGAGATGACGGGGCGTCTTTCAGATGGCTTTTACACCACCTTTAGCACCCTCGCGCAAGGGACAAAGGTGCTCGGGTTGAAAGCCCATCTTGATCGGTTGTATCAGCCAGCAAAAGAAGCGGGTCTGCATCCATCAGCGGATGAAGGGACTGTCCGCAAAGAGATCGTGGACTTGGCAAAAGCTCTCTTGCCCAAGGAATCACGTGTTCGGCTGATCCTCACGAAAGATACTGGAGAGGTATATCTTGGCATTCAGCCATTGGTTCCGCCCGCTGAGGCAGTATATAAACATGGTGTGCATGTGATCACCACAGAAATGGCAAGGCATGATCCGCGCATCAAAGGTACAGACTTCATCACCCAAAGCGCAGAACAGCGCAAATTGGTAAAAGATGACGTCTATGAAATTCTGCTCACAAAAAAGGGAAAGATATTGGAAGGTATGACATCCAATTTCTATGCCGTTAAAGAAGATAAACTCATTACCGCACAACAAGGCATTTTGCTTGGAGTGACTCGTCGTGCTGTGTTGAAGCTTGCGCGAGGGGAGGGGATGTCCATTCAATATCGCTCACCACGTGTGGACGAGAAATTTGATGAAGCTTTTCTCACATCCAGTTCGCGGGGTGTGGTGCCGATTGTGCAAATTGACGGGGTGCCAGTGGGGCAGGGGAGTGTTGGAGCGTGGACAAAACGTCTCTCTTTAGCGTATCAGGCATATGTTGAAGAGAGAAGCGAACGCATCTAAAGTTAGAGCCTGCATCTCACTAAAGTCGGTGGAAGAGACAAGTCAAGCTCTATATAATTTCTGCATCTTCAAAAAGGAGTTTTAGATGCAGAAAAAGTTTTTGACTGTTTTGTTATTTGGTTTGATCCTCTCGGCTTGTGGTGGCAGCGCCTCAGAGCCGCAAGTTATCACAGCTTCAGGAGATATTACATCTGCTGTAGAACAGTATCGAGCTTTGTTGGGCGAAAATAATGGCGGTGACCCTGGCACGAAAGGCACCACAGGGTATCGTGAGATCAATTGGGATAGCTTGCCCGATGAAGAGTCTGCACCGAATTTATATGCGCCTGATTTTTTCAATCAGCCGGAAGCGCCACGTGCGCGCGGCATTGTGCTAAACACCAGCGGTGAAGGATTGATGGTGAGTGCAAGCGCGGCAAACTCTGCTGGGACCTTGCCACGTTTTGGAAATCTTAACTCGCAATATGCCGACATCTTTACAACCTTTAGCGATGAAAAATTATTTTCCCCTGTGGGCAGCAACATTGTTGAAGCGACGTTTTTTGTTCCAGGCACAAACACGCCCGCTACCGTGCGCGGATTTGGCGGCATCTATACCGATGTAGACGTGGATTATTATGGCTTTGAATTCTTCGACGTTGCCGGGAATTCTCTGGGCAAATATCAGATTCCCTTGGCAGATCAAGGCTTATCGTTTGTGGGCGTCGCCTTTGACGAAGCTGTGATCGCCAAGGTGCGGATTCAATTTGGCACCGGCGTTATAGGACCCGAGGATGGGGCAGGGGGCGTGGATATTTCTGCGATGGATAACTTTATCTTCGGAGAGCCACAGGCGATTGAGTAATTTGTGAATATCAAAAAAGATGAGAGCCATATGGCTCTCATCTTTTTTGATATTGTGGAATGGAGGGCTATTTCTTTTTTTCGAACACATCATGATACGCTTTATCCAGTTCATCATCAGATAGATGCGTATAGCGTTGTGTAACTTGAATATTTTTGTGACGAGCAAGTTCTTGTGCAATTTTGAGGTTGCCTGTACCACGTAACACCGTAGTGACAAAATAATGGCGGAACGAATGTGGCGTGATTTTGCCGATCATTTCTTTTCCAAGAATCTGTTCCACGCGTTCTTTGACAATGTTTCTTCCTGTAGTTGGCGTGATGGGTTTTATTTTTTTTCCAGCGCCTTTATCATGCCGTGCAAATAAGGGGAGGGAACCAAGTGGTTTGCCAGAATTTCCATCTAACACGGCGCGCTGTGACAGATATTCTTTCATAGCTTGCAGTGAACGAGTTGTGAAACGAATAACAGCCTGCTTGTTTCCTTTCCCAATGACAACCGCCCGTTGTTCGTTCCAATCAATATCACCACGACGAACATTGCAGGCTTCATGTACACGAAAGCCCGTATCTGCCAGTGTTAGCAGGAATGCTCTGTCGCGATATGCGCGTAGTTTAACGTTTAGGGCTTCTTCCTCATCAGCTTGATTGCCTGTTATGAGGTTATCTACATGCTCGACCTTATTTAAAAGGTTTTCAATGTCTTGCGCTGGAAAGTCTGGAATGCGTACCCCAGGACGGCGTGATCTTTGACGTATGAGCACTGCCACGCGAGACTGGTTGACCGTTGCAAATCGTTCTGAATCAATGTAGAGATAAAAGCCTTTGACCGCCTGCAAATACAATTGTTCTGTCGCGGGGGAAAAAACATGCAAGTGGTCAACGAGTGGACCCAGAAGCTCTTCTGTGAGGTTTTCAATTGGGGTGGTGGATGGGTCTAGGGTTTGTTTGCGTAGAACTTCGCTGAAGGCTTGTAGCGCGTTTTTATACGAAAGCTTTGTGTGCTTGCTTCGCGAACGCTCCACAAGGCGCAAGTATGCGCTCATCACGTCTGAAATAGTTTGCGATGTCTTCTCGCTAGTGCCTGCCATAACTTCATTATACGAATTTCTATATTCTTGTCAATGCTTTCGATAATAATACTTATCGAAAGCATAAAGCAAATAGAGTAATTCCACTAAAAACTGCTCCCCCGCTTCCTACTTTTTCCGCAGAATTTTTGTACATAGTTTTAACCTCAAAATGGGACAGAACCTTTCTGATGGCGCTGAAATTCATCATTCCGCCCTCATCATTCTGCATTTCCCTCCCACTCCCCTGCCCCACAGAAATGGACCTGCGGAGGTGTAAAATAGCGGACTTGGACACAACGCTATGCCACCCATTATCCTCGCCATTATCGCTCTAACGCTGTTCTTCGGCTTCCTAAATGGAATGCACGACTCGCGCAACGTGGTTTCGACCATGATTTCGTCCCGCGCTTATTCGCCGCGGGTTGCCCTCGGTGTGACCATTCTGGCGGAGTTATCGGGTCCGTTCGTGTTTGGGGTGGCGGTTGCAAACTCTATCGGACGTGGAATCGCTGCACCCGAAGCGCTCAACTTGCAGGTCATATTGGTGGCGTTGAGCGCAGCCATTTTGTGGAATCTGATCACTTGGAATCTAAAGATCCCCAGCAGTTCCTCCCATGCGTTGATTGGTGGAATCATTGGCGCAGCGACGGCTCATTCTGGCGCAAGTGCGATTCTCGTAGGCGGGCTGATGCGCATCCTCATCTCGCTCTTCGCCTCCCCCATTATTGGATTTGTCTTCGGTTTCCTTTTTCTACGCCTCGTGCTCTTGTTCTGCAGAGACGCGGCGCCGCGTGTGAATGAATTTTTCAAGAAGAGTCAGTTGCTCACTGCCCTTGCGCTGGGACTCAGCCACGGCGGCAATGATGGTCAGAAGACCATGGGCATGATTACCCTCGCCCTCGTCACGAGCGGATACCTCCCCACATTCACCGTGCCGCTTTGGGTAATTGCTGTTTGTGCCGCTGCCCTTTCGTTAGGGACCGCCGTTGGCGGGTGGAGATTGCTGCAAAAGCCGGCGCGTGCTTATTTCAAAATTCGCCCCGTAGACGGGTTCTCGACCCAAGTGACCTCTGCACTGGTGATCATCACCGCCTCCCTCACTGGCGGACCGGTCAGCGCCACACAGGTAATCAACACTGCCATCATGGGCGTAGGGACCGCCGAACGCGCCAACAAAGTGCGCTGGGGCACCGCAAGAGATATCATCACCGCCTGGATTCTCACCATCCCTGCCACAGCGATTTTTGCCGCGGGCATTTATTGGTTCGCCATACGGTATATCTTCTAATTTCTTGCAAAAACACGCCTTTGCCTCTATACTGACAAAATCATCGTAGATAGGGTCTGTGGAGGCGTTTTGATGTCGGACTACGAAAATGCAGTGTTTATCTCGTATGCATGGGGCGAAGAGACAGACGAGCGTGAAGCCATTGTTAATCAACTAGATCAATCCCTGCAAGCGCGTGGGATAAAAATTGTGCGCGATAAACGCGATTTGGGCTATAAGGGCATGATCCGTGAGTTCATGCAGCGTATTGGGACGGGAAACTGCGTCATCGTCGTGATCAGCGACAAATATCTGCGCTCCAAGAATTGCATGTTCGAGTTGGCTGAAATTGCGGCAAACAAAAGTTTTGCCGACCGCGTGTTCCCCATTGTGCTTTCAGATGCGAAAATTTACGAAGCCGTTGATCGCATTGATTACCTCAAGTATTGGGAAAAGAAGAAAGACGACCTAAACGCAGAAATGCGAAATTTGAAAGACCTTTCTAATATTCAAGGCATAACCGATGAATTAGATGACTACGACCGCTTCCGTGACGAAATTGCCGGTTTGATGAATGTCATCAAAAACATGAATACACTGAGCCCAGACATTCTACGAAGCTCAGATTTTCAGCAACTCTATGATGAACTTGTAAAACGCATGGGAACGGTTTGGGGCAAAGCAAAAACACATTCAGCCCCTCCCCTCTCATTGACTCATGACCTGCCGACCGGCTCATATTTACCATTCCCACGAAATCATTTTTTCACTGGTCGCGTTGCCGACTTGGAAAAATTAGAAAGTGCTCTCTGCTCCCCCACCCCACTCAGTTCGGTGGTCATCAACCAGGCTGTGACCGGCATGGGCGGACTCGGCAAGACTCAACTCGCTGTGGAATTTGCCTATCGATACGGTTATCAATTCAAAGGCGTTCACTGGCTGGACTTGCGTGAAGCCGGCACATTGGAAGCGCAGATCGCATTATGCGGCTCTAAAATGGATTTGCCGAATTATCCGCCGACCCAACCCGAACAAGTGCAAGAAACTCTCACAGAATGGAAACAAAACGGACCACGCTTGCTGATTCTCGATAACTTTGAAGATGTCACTATAGTCAATGATGTGATTACTTTGCTCACCCATTCCAATTTGCGCTTGCTGATCACCTCACGCCGGGCGGATTGGAACCTCAGCCTCGGCTTGAAACGCCTGCCACTGGATGAGTTCAGTGAAGACGAAAGCATCGCATTTCTGCGAAACTACATTCCCGTAGAACGTGAACCAGACGAAAACCTCAAAACGCTTGCCAAGCATTTGGGCTATTTGCCTTTAGGGCTGGAACTCGCCGGGCGTTATCTTGAAAAGCAACCGCGTTTGAAAATAAAGGAATATTTGTCTCAGCTTGAACATGCTCTTGAACATAAATCCATGCAGAATTGGAAAGCGGAGCAAAAAAGCCTGACCGGGCACGACCTAAGCCTTGCCCAGACCTTTGCCCAATCATGGGAGCAAGTGAAGACCCCGGCGACCCAAAAATTATTTATCTCGCTTGGCTATTGCGCGCCCAATACGCCTATCCCTTACGAGATTTTGGATTTCGCCTTGGGGGATGAAAAAGAGGCTTGTGATGAATATTTGAGCGAGTTATTCGGATTGGGTTTGCTCAAAGAAAGGAACTTAATTCACCCGTTATTGGCAGAGTATTCTCGTGGTTTTGATGCAGATAACCAATACCTCAAATTATTTAACGAGTCGATATCCAGCCTAGCCACCCAAACGAACCGAGATGAAGGGCAAAGCGGAAATTATGCGCTCTACACTCCCCTTTTGCCTCATATTCGTTCTATTGCCGAACATGCTGAAAAAGCAAACTTCGAAAAAGCTGGTGTGCTATGGAATGAAATTGGATATCACATCAAAGAACTTGCAGATTATGCCGGAGCAAAAGCTGCCTACGAACGCGCCTTGAAGATTGATGAAGCCGCCTTCGGTCCCGACCATCCCAATGTCGCGATTCGTGTCAACAATCTGGGCTCGGTGCTGAAAGCCTTGGGCGACCATGCCGGAGCGAAAGCTGCCTTCGAACGCGCCTTGAAGATCGATGAAGCCGCCTTCGGTCCCGATCATCCCAATGTCGCCATCCGCGTCAACAATCTGGGCTCGGTGCTGAAAGCCTTGGGCGACCATGCCGGAGCGAAAGCTGCCTTCGAACGCGCCTTGAAGATCGATGAAGCCGCCTTCGGTCCCGACCATCCCAAGGTGGCAATTGATGTCAACAATCTGGGCGGTGTGCTGAAAGCCTTGGGCGACCATGCCGGAGCGAAAGCTGCCTTCGAACGCGCCTTGAAGATTTTTGAGAAATTCCTACCGCCCGAGCACCCAAATATTCAGATTGTGCGCGGGAACCTCGAGAGCCTATAAAGCTAAACCTTCTGCCTTCGCATCTGAATCTTCTTTACAGCCGTAACTCGTGCGGCTTCTAGTTTTTCTTGCTTGGTGATGTAATTCAACGCCAGCCAATACACCGTCATAAAGAGCACCACCAAAAAGGTGAGCATATACAGCCAGCGCGTTACCCATAATGCCGAGTCGGTGCCGGCTAAGAGTCCGTGCAGGGTGGCACCTAAGTACGAAAAGATGCTCAGGGTGTGCACGGCACGAAAGAAGGTCATACCCAGTTTCTTGCGCAGGTAAAAAGTGACCGTCACCACCAGCATCACATACAGGCTGATGATGCCAATTCCCACCCATAGCGGGCGGTAGGTATCGGTAAAGGGAATCAGGATCTGGATCAAGTTAAAGGGCAGGTAATGGTCTAGCAAGAGCACCAGCACGTGCACCACAATAAACCCCAACCCTAATAAAGATAAATGCTCGTGAAAGTCATAGGTGTGTGTAGGGTCTACTACGGGGTTGAAGATACGGGTCGAGATGCCAAAGCCCCACACCATCGAAAGCCAGGTGAGAAAATAACCCGTCAGCCCGGCAGAACGGGTCACATACCACCAGACCTGCACCGAATCTAGTTGGAAGATGTTTTGCAATGCCTGCTGCAATGAGTCTGCGCGCGGGGTGCTTAGATAAAGCGCAAACCCAAATACGATGAAAAGCAATAGATTGGGCAGAATAAAGCTAAATGCAATCCTCAGAACGCTTTGTAATTCCTTGTCGTTAGCGAGGCTGGATTTCGAATTCATACAAATACTCCTTGCTTCGTTCTGTCCCCGCGAAACGACCGTCACGGTCTACAGCGAGAAACGCGATCTCTGGGTGTTGTGCCAGTATGGCGTCGGCTGCCCCTGCCCCACCGATCAAGATCGCCTTGGCAAACACTTCGGCTTGCACAATATTCGCGCCGAACACCGTCACACTCAGCCAATTAGAAACAGCAGGCAGCCCCGTGCGCGGGTCGATCAGGTGATGTCGGCTCTCGGTGCCTTGGGTCCACGCCCGCTTGGTGATGGATGAAGTAGCCACTGCCCCCGAGCGCACATGCAACGGCACCAAACTTTGGTTTGGGTTGCGTGGGTCTTCCAGGTAGAGGTCCCAGCCGAAACCGTCTAACGGCTCACCAATGAATAGGATATCTCCACCTGCATTGACGGCGCACACGTCGGCATATCGATTCAAGAGCTGCGCGCTTCTTTCTACGATCCAGCCTTTGGCAATGCCGCCGAGGTCGATTTCCATGCCTTTAGGCAAACGGACACGCTTCTGAATAGGGTCAAGTTCAAGCGTAGCAAAGTCGGCTCGTGGGAGAGGCGCAGAATGCTTGAGGCGTGGATTCTGCTTGCGGAGCAGATCCATGCTGCGGTCATAGCCGAGGCGTTTTAGATTCGGCAGAATGCTTGGGTCGAAGAGTCCATTCGTTTGCTGGTAATAGTGAAGCGCCAAGTCCAGCATTTCAAACAGTTCCGGTGAAACATGCACCCATGTCCCTTGAGAGCGGTTGAGTTGTGAAATCTCACTCTCTGGCAGAAAGCGGCTAAAGCGTTTTTCAAACTCCTCGATGGCAGAACGCGCCTCTTGCAAGCCGACGGCGGCATACGCCTCTCCGTCCACCGCCAACAACACGGAGGTGTTCATCGCTCGAAACGAGAGCGTCTCCATTTTTTACGAGCCACTCGTCATAAACATGGGGCGCGAAGAGAAAGAAGGCTGAGTGAACTGATTGAATTGACGATTGTGTGAATCTTGCAGGCTGCCCATGGGCGGCAGAGGCTCAAGCGTGGGCAAAGGCGCAAGGCTTGCCTGAGAGACGGGCTGCACTGGTCTTAAAGAGTGCCCGAAAATTACCCACCCCACCAGAAAACTAAAGACACTACCGAGGGTGATCCAAAAACGTAAACCAAATTTCAAGAGTTTCATGTGTACCTCTATTGATTGATAAAGACTCTGCCGTCTGACACGGTGATCACACCGCGTTGCTGCAATTCCACCAAAAGCATATTGACCTGTTGAAATTGCTGCTGATCCATTTGAAGCTGCTGGTTTGCAGAAGCCAGCTCTTGTTGATATTGTTGTTCGCGAGCCTGGTATTCCTTTTCACGTTCCTGATACTGTTGCACAAGGCTCTGAAGCTGAGCAACTTCCTGCGAAGACACATTGGTGGTACCAGGGGCAGCTGAAGAGACGTTCGTATTCTGCAACTGGGTTCCGTTTTGATTGAAATATACCGCCCCACCGATCAACAAAAGCCCCGTCGCTACGATAAGGGTGATCACACTTGCCACAATAAACGCTGAAAATTGTTTGCTCATCTGGTTTCTCCAGTACATTTCGTTTTTTTGTATCCAAGATAGTACTAGACCCCTCTTCAGAAGTGGTGAAGAGATTTTGAAGGTTATATGAATAGAAAATAAGTAAAAACACAAGGAAAATGCTTGAAATAATAGAACAAATATTCTATAATATGCGTATGGACTCCCTGAATACCCTCAAGGAACTTTCCTCCCAGATGCAGTTCGAAGCCGATGGGGAACCGAAGGTTCACCCAGGTGCGCCGGTCTGCTACTCGCCCAAAGAGGACGATAACGCCTTCACCCATGCCACCCAACTCCCCAACGGGCAGAAGATCGTCCTGCTCAAGACCTTGCTGTCCTCGGCGTGTGAGCGGGATTGCTTTTACTGTCCATTCAGGGCGGGGCGAGATTTCCGGCGTGCCACCTTCAAACCCGATGAGTTTGCCGGGCTGTTCAGCAAAATGTCTCAGAGTGGCTTCGCTCAGGGCGTATTCCTCAGCTCCGGCATTGCGGCAGGAGGCGTCCGCACGATGGATAAGTTGCTCGCCACGGCAGAGCTCCTGCGAAAAAAGCACGGCTTCAAAGGCTATCTGCATCTCAAGGTCATGCCGGGCTCCGAGAAAGATCAGGTCTATCGCGCCATGCAGCTCGCCGACCGCGTCTCGGTCAACCTCGAAGCGCCTAGCACCGAACGCCTCGCCAAACTTGCCCCACATAAAATTTTCATCGAAGAGCTCATGCGTCCGCTCAGGTGGGTCGAAGAGATTCGCCGCAGCGTGCCCGCCTATAAATTTTGGAACGGCAAATATCCCAGTACGGTTACGCAATTCGTGGCAGGCGGTTCCGACGAAAGTGATCTCGAACTGCTCAACACCACTCAATGGCTGATGAAGAACGTGCGCCTCAAACGCGCCTATTTTTCTGCCTTCCACCCCATCCGCGATACGCCCCTCGAGAACAAAGCCGCTGTCGATCCCATCCGCGAGCATCGACTTTATCAAGCCTCGTTCCTCTTGCGCGATTATGGCTTCGACCTCGAAGACCTGCCCTTCACAGCGGATGAAAACCTTCCGCTTCACACCGACCCGAAACTTGCTTGGGCGCAACTGAACTTGGTCCACGCTCCAGTCGAAGTCAACCGAGCCGACCGCCGCGAGCTCATGCGCATCCCCGGTATTGGCATGAAAGGCGCCGACGCCATCCTCGCCGCCCGCAGACTCAACAAGCTGCGCAATATCTCTGCCTTGAAGAAACTCGGCATCATCGCCGAACGCGCCGCGCCTTATGTATTACTGGACGGCAAACGCATGGCAAGTCAACCCGCATTGTTTTAAGAATATTGTAGTCAGAAGAATCGTTCATCAATGCCCAAGCGCAGTGCTTGGGCATTGTGCATTGAATCACTGTAATAAAAAAGAGCGCTCCCTCAGGGTGACATTCTATATGCTTTTATTCTATAATAAATACGGCAATGAACTCTTTAATACCGAAACGAACTACACAGCGCTTTCGTCTTCCCATTCCGGCAGATAACCCGCACTTGAAGTCCACGCTGCGGCTGAATGCCAAGGCATTTCCGGTCATTGCTGCAATTGCGCTATTGCTTCAAATCATTTCGCCATCACGAGTCTGGGTCACATTATTGATCATCATGGGTGGTGTCTGGCTTTTTTGTCGGTTTTGGGTTCATGAGCTCGCCCGCTCTATTCAATTCAAACGAGAATTACGCTATGGCTGGGCACAGGTCGGCGATAGACTCGAAGAACGCTTCACCCTCAATAACCCATTCTACTTACCTGCCGTTTGGGTCGCCGTGCAAGACCTCTCCACTCTGCCCGATCATTTTGCATCTCTGGTGGTCGGCGTGGAAGGTCGCTCCTCTTTTCAGTGGAAGATCAACTCGCAATGCACCCATCGTGGAGTCTTCACGCTGGGTGCTACAATCCTTGAAACCGGCGACCCATTTGGGATATACACTCTCACATTCGAAGACCCTTCCACCTCTACGATTGTTGTCATGCCACCGGTCATCCCATTGCCGCGCTTCAACGTACTTTCCAGTGGCTGGGCAGGCGAGGGTAGACCCAGTCCGCGCTCGCTGGAAGAAACAACCAATGCATCTCACACCCGCGAAATGGTATCAGGGGATTCGCTTAGGCTTGTCCATTGGGGCACCAGCGCACGCAAACAGAAATTACATGTTCGTGAGTTCGATGGCACCCATGCTGGAGACTGGTGGATCCTGCTCGACCTTCACAAAGACTCACAAGCTGGCACAGGCTGGGACTCTACAGAAGAACATGCTGTTATTCTGGCATCTTCGCTCATTGTTCAAGGCTTGAATGAAGACCATTCCGTCGGTTTGGTCATCAATGGGCAGGAGCCTACCTGGCATATCCCGCGTCGTAATGATTATCAATCACGTGCTTTACTCAAAACCCTGGCAACCGCGGCGCCTTCAGAACACCCGCTCAAAGAATTTATTCAACGCAACAGTAAATCGCTCGGTCGGCATAGCAGCCTGCTGATCATTACGGCATCTCATGATCCTGCATGGATCGAGTCTCTGATTCCGCTCATGCGTCGCGGCATACTGCCCACCGTCTTTCTTTTAGATGTCAATACCTTTGGCGCACAGGCTGAGCTCCAGCCGCTATCGTCCATGTTAGCTGGGCTGGGCGTGCCATGTCATGTTCTTTCCAAAGAATTGATAGGGTCTCACCAAACACATTCTCCCCATGAAGGCGAATGGGAATGGCGAGTCACCGGAACAGGCAAAGCCATTGCTGTTCACCAGCCAATTGCCGAATGGAAAAGGCTGGAATGATCCAACGATTTGCACGTCAACTCTTTACAGCAGATACGTTGGGGATTCTCATCGTCATTGCTGTGCTTCAGGTCATACCCTTTGGTATTGCGGCTTCTGTGCCCAACACAGTAAACACCCAACTTTTTTTTCTGATCGGTCTTATGGCGGCAAGCATCGGCTTCGGCTGGAGTGCAACTCGCCGAAGCGGCATCCAAGCCTCGGCGGGGATTGCGGCGCTAAGCGTCCTCCTAGTTTGGATTGCGGGCGCACGTCTTATACAGCCATTATTCGACCTTACTTTTGCAGTCTTTAGCACACTGAAGCAGGTCATTCCAGCGCTTCAAACCAGGTCTCCGCTTGATACAACTTCAATCCAAGCCGCATGGGTAGTTATTGTCTCCGCCTCTAGCGCTTTATGGATGCGCATCCAAACCTGGCTCACAGGCTTTAATTCGGATCCTGTCAAAGATGCTCTTATTCGCAGTTTAGCTTGGCTATGGGTGTATTGGTTCATCTCTGCATGGTTGGGCTGGCATGCAAAAAAACGCAATGCCGTGATCGCGCTTTTGCCAGCCCTTACTCTCATAACCATTGTCACTGCCTATAGCGAGAAAAGCGTGACATATCTTTTAGTCCTCTTGGTCTCATTACTTCTGTTGATGAGTATCTGGCATTATAAATCTCATATGTCTGTGTGGACGAAGAGGCGGTTTGATTTTTCAGAGAGCATCCCAATAGACATGGGTCAAGCCGCAATTGCGATCACTTTTGCATTTGTATTGCTCGCCGCGCTCACACCTTCGCTTTCATGGCATGACCTCATCGAGTTTATGCGCAGGCGCAACACCAACTCAGCCGCCGAGACATTAGGAATACAGCCCCCCACTGTTGCCTCACGTCCTGTCAAAACACAGACTCCCGTCATGCCGCGCGATCATCTACTCATCGGCGGCTTTGCCAACTCTGAAAAGGTCGTCATGACGATTCAAACAGGGGAACTCCCGCCATTGCCAACTGAACTTTTGCCATCACCCGCTCCGCGTTATTACTGGCGTAGTCAGGTCTACGATCAATATCTTGGCACAGGTTGGGGTACCAGCACCGTGGGCGGGCAAAAAATATCCGCGAATACACCCTTACTGCCTGCCTTGTTGAATGAATATCGCCTGCTTAATTTAAATGTAAGAATGATCGAGCCCGAAGGGAAACTATTTTGGAGCGGGATTCTCTTTCGTGTGGATGTGCCATTCACCGCCCAGTGGCGCCTCCGCCCGCCCTCAGACCTGTTCGCTGACCAGACGGCTTTGTTGCAGTCTGATATCTTTTATGCATCCAGCAACTCCACAACCTATCACGCGGAAACCTATATTCCAAGCCCCGCGGTTTCAGATCTTCAGTCTGCCACTACAGAATATCCTGATGCGATCCTTGAACACTATCTTGGGCTTCCGCCTGCGCTACCGGAACGAGTCCGCAACCTTGCCTTGGATATTACAAATGGAAAAAACACCCCCTATGAGAAAGCCAAAGCCATCGAAAACTACCTGAGGTCCAACTATCCATACGACCTCAACGTTCCGGCTCCCCCGGCGGACCGAGATGCCGTTGATTACTTTCTCTTCGACCTCAAAAAAGGTTATTGCGACTATTACGCCACAGCCATGGTCGTGCTTGCCCGTGCAAACGGCATCCCTGCCCGTTTTGTTTCTGGGTATTCACCAGGTACGTACGATGCCCTCAATGCCCAATATGTAGTCCGCGAATTAAATGCACATTCCTGGGCAGAGGTCTACTTCCCGGGCATTGGCTGGGTCGAATTTGAGCCAACCGCATCTGTACCCGAGATCAACCGCCCCGAAAACAACTCATCAATATCAGAAGATGCCACTCAACAAGAATCTGCTCAGAAAGAGTCGGTAACGAAGACGCTTATTGCCTTTCAGTTGGAAAAAATTCTGGTTTGGATTTCACCACTCTTGGCGCTGCTTATCATAGTGTTTGTTTATTTCATCCTCATTGAAAGATGGTTGTATCTACGCCTTGACCCCGCTATTGGCATTCATCGAATTTATCAAAACTTCTATCGAGTAGGCAAAATGCTAACCGGTGAAATTCCTCGAGCAGAGACTTCAAATGAATTTCTTGCTAAAGTCACACAGATTATAAGAAGTTCCAAATCCATTATTCAAAACTCAAATAAACTTGAACAAGCAATAATAGATGCTGAAGCATTAACATTTATATATCACCGCTCACTGTTTACGAACTATCACACTAGAAAAACAGATTTACTTTACGCATGGCGTTTATGGACTTCATTGCGTTATCAATTATTTATTATAAAAATATTCTTACTGAATTCTAAAAATTTAAATTGAAACCAAACAAATTCCCAAACCTTAAAATATTTTATTTAATGCGAATAACTCTTGTATTTAATTTTATTATTGCTATACTGATGCATAATAATCAAGTTTACAAAGGAGATTTTTAATGACAAGCATAACTACAACGATGGATAAATTAACCATCAAGACTGAAAACAAATTTAGAACGTTAACAACAAAACAAAGCTACAAGAAAGGTGAAGTTATCAGTACGATCCCCAGTGAAGATGTGCGTGATCGTCCTAATCGCTACACTGTACAGATTGGTCATGATAAACATACACACGTTGGCAAACTTGCTGCATTGAATCACTCTTGCGACCCGAACGTTATTCTCGATACCGAGAACATGGAAATGGTTGCTGCGCGTGATATCGAAAAAGGGGAAGAGCTTTTCTTCTTCTATCCTTCCACTGAATGGCAAATGGATGCGCCTTTTATCTGTTTATGTGGCTCTGCCAACTGTATCAATGTTGTAGCGGGCGCGCGTTTCCTTCCTCTTTCTACACTTGAGCGCCATTACCTCAACCCTCACATTCGTGAGATGATGGTTGAATTGCTCAACAACACCAAGAACAATCTGCAAAAAATCAAGTCATAGATCACAAACAAAAAAAACTCCGAAGCATATGCTTCGGAGTTTTTTTTGTTAACTTACAGCTTTTGGTGCAATGCTAAAAGCTTGTATGCATTCGTCCATGGAGTGCCTAAACGGTGATTGGTTGCGATCTCGATCTTATTGAACTTCTGCGCAATACTGGGCAGCATGGTTGCAATGGTTGCCCAATCGTCGGTCAGCACCGCTTCTTTTAATTTCGCTGCATATTGACCAGCCCACATCCACTCCATGCGGAATTTGTCGGCTTTCACCCAATAATCGCGCTTTTCCCAGGCAACCACTGAAGCCTCGATCCCTTCCGAGATGGCTTGTAGTGCCAGGGCAATGTACGCTGCCTGATCTTTCGCATCAGGGGTCACCTGGCTTTGTTTTGCCAGCTCACGAATACACAACACAATGGACTTCGTTAAACGGGTTCTTTCTTTTCCTACAGAATCGGGGTTGATTAGTCGGCTCAAGGCTCTACTCCAGGTCAGTTTACAACCGCGCGATTATACCGCCAGATTTAACTTCTTCGGATAAAATAGCGCGGCATCTATGAAACAAAATATCACAGCCATTATCTTTGACTTGGGCAACGTCCTTATCGGTTGGGATGCCCACCGCCTCTACGACCGCTTCTTTCCTGACCCCGCAGCTGTTGACCGCTTTCTGGAAGAGATCCGCTTCTCAGAATGGAACGCCAAACAAGATGCCGGGCGTCCCTTTCGAGAAGGTGTAGCCGAGCTATCAAAAGAATTCCCACAGTACGCTGAACTCATCCTAACCTATGATACCCATTGGGAAGAGAGTCTTACGGGTGTGTATGATGAAACTGTTGAGATCGTACGTGAATTAAAACAAGCGGGTTGGGCACTTTATCTCCTCAGCAATTTCTCTTCAGAGAAATATAACTTGATCAAGCATCAGCACGACTTTCTAAATTTATTCGATGACCAGGTTATCTCTGGTGAACATGGAACGGTCAAGCCAGAGAAAGCTATCTTCGATATCACTCTCCAACGCATTAACCGAAAACCTGAAGAATGCCTTTTTATCGATGATTCACTACCAAACATTGAAACTGCTTGTACAATAGGGTTTCAAACTATTCATTTTCAATCCCCTCCCCTCTTGAGGGCTGAGCTAAAAAAATTTTCCATCAAAGGAATCAATTCATGACATCCAATCTTCAACAATCCATGCTCGACGCTATTGAAGTTGAACTAAAACGCCAAGTGGGGAGGTTGGACCAAAAACGTACCGCACAGTTCCACGAGATGCTGACATACCATATGGGCTGGACAGGCGAGGGTGCCGGTTCACAAGCAACGGGGAAGCGCATTCGTCCATTGATTACACTTCTTTCCGTCGCTTCTATTGAAAATAATAAAGATAAAAATAGTATTGGTAATAATTGGCTACACGCAAAATCTGTAGCGGCAGCAATTGAGTTGGTTCATAACTTCTCTTTGGTACATGATGATATTCAGGATAATTCTGAGTTGCGACGTGGTAGAAAAACTGTATGGACCAAATGGGGTCCACCTATGGCAATCAATGTCGGCGATGCCTTGTTTGTGATCGCGAACCAAGCCGTCCTCGACCTCAAAGAACATTACCCCGCAGAGATGGTCGTCCGCGCTGCTGAGATTTTGAATGAATGTTGCTTGGACCTTACGCGGGGTCAATTCTTGGATATGTCTTATGAAGAGCGCAATGACCTTACGATGGATGATTACTGGCCCATGATCGGTGGTAAAACCTCTGCCCTACTCTCTTCATGCACCCAGATTGGCGCACTACTTGGCTACGCGAATGAAGAGAAGGTCGAGCTTTATCGGCAATTTGGCTACACCTTGGGGCTAGCGTTTCAGGTGCAAGATGATATTCTCGGCATTTGGGGCGACGAAGCCGTAACCGGGAAATCTGCAGCAAGCGATTTGGTTGAAGGGAAAAACTCCTTGCCAGTGTTGTATGCGCTTGAAAAAAATGGTGAGTTTGCCAAACGCTGGAAACAAGGTCCGATTAAGCAGGATGAAGTTAGCCAAGTCGCGGCATTGTTGGAAAATGAAGGCGGTAAGGCGTATGCCGAGCAAATGTCTGAAGAGCTGACTCAAAAAGCGCTTGGCTATTTGCAGCAAGCAGACCCACAAGGTGAAGCGGGCGAAGCCATTCTCGGGCTGGCAAATATGCTCCTGAAACGCAAACAGTAACGAGCGCGGAATGAAGCGGCGCGTCATCAGGCTTGACATAGGTTTTGAGCGTACGTATAATCGCGCCGTTGTTCATGCGGGTGTAGTTCAGTGGTAGAACATGTGCTTCCCAAGCACAATACGCGGGTTCGATTCCCGCCACCCGCTCACAAAAGCCGAGGAGATTTTCCCTCGGCTTTTCGTTATGCTATACTAGCTATACTCCGGCTATTGGTAAGTTGTAAGGTAGCTGTCATGAGAACGTCCTTCCATATTAAAGTAAAATTCTGACCGGAGAAATACCAGCTATGTCAGTCAATGAACGAGGAACAATCTTGTATGTTGAGGATAATCCTGACAACCGCAATCTAATCCGCAGAGTATTGAATGCCGAAGGATACGCGGTTGTGGAAGCCGCTCAAGCAAACCAAGCTTTTTCAAAACTTGAAAGTGAAAAAATCGACTTGATCCTGATGGATATCAATATGCCCGATATGGATGGGTATACATTAACCGCGAAGATCAAGAAGATGGATAAATATAAAAACATTCCGATCGTAGCTGTTACAGCTAATGTGATGCGCGGCGATCGGGAAAAATCTCTTGAGGCAGGATGCGACGGTTATATTCAAAAACCGATCGACATTGATACGCTTGCACAGCAAATAGAACGCTTCATGACGAGGAGAACCAATGTCTGACCAAGACCAAACCCCTGCTGTTTCTGATACTCAGCCCATTCGCAAGCCGACGATCCCGAAGGATGCGGCGGTATTGGTTGTGGAAGATAATGTTTCGAATTTTGTTTTGATCGCCCGTATGTTGGGGTATTTAGGTATCCACTGTGAGTGGAAAACCTCTGGGTATGAAGTGGTTGAATATGCTGACACCCTCCCCCGCTTGGATCTGATCTTGATGGATATTCGCCTTCCATATGAAGATGGTTATGGTGCATTGAAGAAGATCCGTGCCTCAGAGCGTTTCAAGGCTGTACCGATCATTGCGGTGACCGCAGAAGCCAGCCAGGAACAGATGAAGAAGGCGAAGGAATCTGGCTTTGATGGCTTTTTGGGGAAGCCTCTTGACCCCGACCGTTTCCCTGATCAAATTCGCCGGATCTTGAACGGAGAACCTGTTTGGGAATTCAGTTAGTGTTGTTGTAAAATTTATTACATGACTACCCCTGCAGCACCGACCAAGAATCAAACACAACAAGGTAGGGTCAAGGGCAGCCTGACCAGTACGCTCGTTAGAACGCTCTTGATTTTTACGTTTATTCCGCTTGCCTTAATGGCAAGCGTTGCTTATTTCCGTGCCCGTAGTCTATTGAGAGAGCAAGCAGTCTCTCAATTAGATAGTTTGATTACCAATCAAATGGCGGTGGTTGGGGAAGATGTACTAGCAAAGGAAATATTTCTTAAGGGGAAGTTGGAAGAAACAGACACAGCAGGTTTGGTCACTGCAGCATTAGATGAAGATGCACAAAGCTCGCAACTGAGTGTTATTCGGCGTGACTTAATTGATACGTTAACAGAAGAACCCAGTAACAGCTTTGATGATTTTTTCATTGTCGATAAAGATGGTGTCATCCATCTGGCAACAAATACAGAGTGGCAGGGAGTGATACTTGACCCTGCATTTTTCAATTTTGCAGGGCAACAATCTAAATTACTACAAGGGCTGGCGCCGATCTTTGAAAATGAACCGCTCTTGATCACAACCATTAATATCAACTCTGATGGCGTTTTCGTTGGCATCACTCATGGAAAAGATCTACAAGATCTTCTTCAACCGCTAAACGGACTTGCTCCATACGCTACATCATATTTCATTGTATCGGGTGATCAGATCATCACAACCGACACAAGTACCGGAAGCCTATCACCTGCTACAGTTACAGATACCGCTAAAGCACAATTTCAAAAGGATCTCGAAGCCCTAAAAATTGACAACGCTGAAGCATCGCGCACGTTAGACATGGAATTATCGGAAGGTGAGAAAGTTTTAGCGCAAACCAAATGGGCTTCATTTATTCAAACTGGCGTTGTGCTTGCTGTAAAGTCTGACATCATATTTGCTAACATTAACAGCCTTACACCTTTCACCATTTTATTGGTAGTGGGCTCTATTTTAGCGATGAGCGTCTTCTTATTCTACGGAACAAATCGCGTCGTCAAACCATTGAACACTCTCTCTGAGATGGCACGCAGATTTGCGGAAGGCGATCGCAGTTTACGTGCGCAATCGACAGATACAAATAATGAGATTGGACAACTCTCGCGTTCATTCAACTATCTAGCAGATCAAATTGAAGATAGCTATAAATCGCTTGAAAAGAAAGTGGAAGAGCGAACACTTCAAATTCGAACTGCTGCAGAAGTGGCACAAAGCGTCACCACCATTCCAAATCTTGATGAGATGCTCAGTAAGACTGCTGAATTGCTTGTTCAGCAATTTGATTTTTATCAAACGACCATTTTTCTGGTTAACCGAAATGGGAAGAGTGTTGACTTCAAGACCGGGTACGGCTCTGCCACGAAAGGTCTTGCAGAAAAAAAATATAGCCTGCCTATCGGCTCCTCTTCGATCGTAAGCTGGGTTGCGGCTAATAACAAAGTGCGCGTCGCCTCAGATACGCTTGAAGATGATTTACACCTTCAAAATGAGTTCTTACCAGAGTCTCGTTCTGAGGCTTGTGTGCCTATTTCATTGGGTGATCAAGTATTGGGTGTGTTAGACGTTCAAAGTACTCAATCTGTTGTGTTCAGTACAGATACGATCATGATGCTGAAGACTTTGGCAAGCCAGATCGCAACAGCCATACAGACTTCCGGGTTGGTTGCATCCAGTCAAGTCAACTTTCAGGAATTAGACCGTTTGTATCGTTCCAGTAGATTAATCGAGGCAGCAAAGGATGAAGGGGAAATCTTACGCGTTGGCGGGCAGGTTCTAAAAAGCGCCCCCTACCCCATCGTATTTCTGCAGGCGACTAGTGACAGCTTAAAAGTTATCAGTGTTTCAGAAACTCTCCGCAATGATTTTCCTACAGAGTTAACTCAGAACCTGCAAGCGGATGTTCAGGAATTAAATTCATTTCTGATGCGTGGCTCGGTCACAGTATCAAGCACCAGTTTGGATCTATACAAACCAATCAAGAACATCCTTCGTTCTCTCGAACTGCTAAACGCCGTTGTCATTCCAGTAAAGGGACAGGAAGAGGTAAAAGCAGTTCTAATCGTTGGGTCACGAAGCGAAATACCATCCAGCTCCATGGTGCAGCCATATGAAAATCTCGCAGATCTAATGTCTGTGGCAATTCAAAGAGCCAGCGCCGTGGTACAAACTGAGCGACATTTGCAAGAAGTGGAAACCTTGGCGTCAATGAATGAGTTGATCGCCTCTACATCTGATATTCAAGAGTTTTTCCATGCGCTGCACGCGAAAATCCAGCAAATTATTGGCGATTACAGTCTGATAGTTGCCATTTATGATGAGCCTACAAACTCCATTAGTATTCCCTTTAGCTATGAAGCTGGGAAATATCAATCAATTCCAACCTTCCCACTCGGTGAAGGGCTAACGTCTATCTTGATCCGCACACGGCAGCCTTTGATGTTGGTCAAAGACACGGAACGTAGAACAGCAGAACTCGGCGCAAAAGTGGTTGGAAAGCCAGCCAAGTCATGGATGGGTGCGCCTTTGATTCTTCAGAACAGTGTAATTGGGGCTTTGATTATTCAAGACGGTGAAAATGAAGGTTCTTTCAATGAAGATGACTTAAAATTCTTCACAACGATTGCAAGTCAAGTGGCTGGCGTTATTAAGAATGTCCAATTGCTCGAAGAAAGTAAGCAGAAAGCCTTACAAATTGAAACCGCAGCCGAAATTGCCCGTGATATTAGTGGTTCGCTAAATCTTGATGAATTGCTAAACAAAGCCATCAACTTGATCCGTGATCGATTTAACTTCTATCATGCAGGAATTTTCTTATTGGATATTCCTGGTGAGTTTGCCATTATTCGTGAAGCTACAGGTGAGTCTGGCGCTCAGTTAAAACGTCAAAATTATAAGATTGGGGTCGGCTCAAAATCAATTGTGGGGTACGTTACAGGAAAAGGCGAGACCTTAGTGGTCAGTGACACCACCAGAGACATGACGTATTACCCTAATCCGCTGCTGCCAGAGACTAGAGCAGAGGCTGCTTTCCCATTACGAGTAGGCGAACGTATTTTAGGCGCATTGGATGTTCAAAGCACACAACCTTACGCTTTTCACGAAGATAATTTACGAAGCCTACAAATTCTTACGGATCAACTAGCCATTGCGGTTGCAAACACTGAGTTATTTGCTGAAACACAGGAACACCTGTCCCAGCATCGTCTCTTGCATCACATTACTTCTTCTGCGGCATCAGGTACGACATTGGAAGAAGCTCTGGAAAGTGCCGTGAGCGGGTTACAAGTCACCTTGGGTGGTGACCGCGTGATGATTTTTTTAATTGACCGTGAAAAACGTCTGCTTGAAGTTAAGGCTTCTATTGGTTATTCAGAAGATATTTCTAGCATGACTGTTGAGGTTGGCAAAGGCGTAACTGGTTGGGTGGCTGCTCACAGACGTCCGCTGAGAGTTCGTGATGTTCGAGAAGACTCACGTTATATTGAGACCAGTCCAAACACACGCTCTGAAATGGCGATTCCACTAATCTACCGAAATGAAATCTTAGGTGTGATCAATGTGGAAAGCGAGCAGGTTGATGCGTATTCTGAGAACGATGAAGAAATGCTCGGCACACTGGGCGGAAGTTTGGCTGCAGTGATCGCCAATGCCCGGTTGGTGGAACAAATTCGGGCGCAGTCTGAGCGTGAGCGTCTTATCAATGAAATAACAGCCCGCATCCGGAGATCCACAGATATCCAGTCTATCCTTCATACCACTGCAAGTGAGATATCGAGAGTTACTGGAGCTCGGTATACAAAAATCCAGGTGGACCCGAAGAGCGGTGACACTTCCAGTGAAGAGAGGCAATAATGCAATCGCAAATCAAACTTGAAGCCTCTCAGCAAAAAGCAACCGAAAGAGTCTATAGATCTTGGCGCGAAGGTTTTATTATCTCACTTTTGATTGGTGTACTGTTATTCGGAGCAGTAGCCCTTCTGCCTGCGCTTAATGCATCTGAAAGCATCGTTATTGATGGGATTTTTATATCTACATATATTGTTGTTGCTCTAACAACAATCTTTAAATTTACTTACAACATTCGGGCTACCGCATTCTTGATGAGTGTTTACATCCTTGGCATTGGCGAGCTTATCAGTCTTGGTATCTTGGGCGATGGGCTTTTCTATTTTATTGCGCTGGTCGTTTTTGCCACAATGCTGATCTCTCCAAGAGCTGGTATTGTTTCCATTGTCGTTAGCGTTCTCACATTTATTGTGGTTGGCTGGTTAATGATAAATGGAGGTTTTGACCCGCTTTTCCCTGTTGTTGCTCCCGCAAAACTTGCAGATTGGATCAGCGCCACGGCTGCACTCATAATGTTCGGTGCAGTTATCATCATTGGATTCGGTCAGTTGGAAAAAGAATTTGCAGGTGCGCAATCACAAATCGCATCCACGCTTGATGAATTACGCGAAGAACGTAATAACCTTGAAAATAGAGTTCAAGAACGCACGGTTCAGCTTCGTCGTATTAATGAAGTAGAGCGAGCAGTCGCTGCAATCCTTGATATTAATGATATCTTGCCGCTTGCCGCAAAATATATCCAAAACGAATTTGATTTTTATTACACCGCTGTATACCTTTTAGATATAACTGGGCAGTGGGCCGAATTAAAAGAAGCGCTTGGAGAAACAGGAAAGGTGATGCTGGAGAGAAAGCACCGCGTCAACACCAACGGGAAAAGTTTGGTTGCCCAAGTGATCCGCTCAAAAACAGGACAGATCTTGCAGGATACAACCCAGATTCGACTGGAAAATCCGTTATTCCCATATACAAGGTCTTTGATCGTTGTACCACTTGTCGTTGGTGATACGATCCTGGGCGCGCTTGAAATGCATTCATCAAAAGATAATGAGTTCTTACCTCAAGACTTAGACGCCTACCAAAATATGGCAAACGGCGTATCTATCGCGATCGAAAATGCTCGTCTCTTCCAAGAAGCTCAACAAAGCATTATGGAAATGAGAGCAACGCAAAGACAATATCTTGAAACTGCCTGGACCTCACTCGCATCTGAAAAATCTCTGGATTACGCACTAGGCGATGCAGACTTGGCAAACAGCAATGTACTTGAGGTGCCACTTGCGCTCAGAAACCAGACAATTGGTCAGGTTGTAGCTTCAGGTGCCAATGAGTGGACAAACGAGCAAAAAAGCCTGATCGAAGCAATTGCAGTACAGGCAACTCTGGCTCTGGAAAATGCGCGTCTTGTAGAAAGCAGTCAATTTACAGCGGCTCAAGAAAGATTAACGAACGAGATCATCGCAAAAATTTGGGCATCCCCCAATCTAGATGGCATTCTACAAACGACAGTCCGCGAGCTTGGACGTAATCTTGAAGCCTCCGAAGTGGAGATCGAAGTGTCTATGGAGGATATGCCTGATGAATAACAATCTCTCCATCTCCAGGTTCGATCTAAAGGAATGGCGCGAACAATTTATTCGCCTGGTTCTGCGGATAGCATCTATTCTGGGAATCTTTTTAATAGCAGGTACTTTCCCAACTGCTTCATTCACAGATAAGATTCTTTTCTTTTCCTTATATATTATTTTACTTAGCGCTACCCTCCTCCCCACTCCATATTTACTTCGGGCATATTTGTTACTAGCTATAATCACTGCCATCGGCGTCAATGCAATTCTGTCTTGGGGTCCTTGGGCAGATGGAACTGTATTTTTACTTGCTTCTGTTGTACTTGCTTCCTTATTGCTTGATAACAGGACAGATATAGTACTTCTAATTGCAACATCTATTTTTCTGGTATCAATTGCACTCTTAACTCAGCAAAATATCTTTCAGCTCACGGCACCAGATGTTCCAGCAACCAGTATTGGCAGTTGGATCATATTTGCCACTGACTATACGGTCATTGGCATTGTTATTGTTATGGCTGCAAATATGTTAAAACGTACCTTTTCGAAAATTGCAGACCAAATGCAAAATACTTTTGACGCGTTGAACTTAGAGCGTCAAAATCTTGAAAATAAAGTTCAAGAACGTACCGGTGAGCTTGAGGTTCGCATGTCACAATTACGTGCCTCCACCTTAACTGCAAGAGCAATTGCTGAGACCCAAGAGATCACTGAGTTACTTAAGAATGCTGTAAATCTCATCGCTGAGCGTTTTGAGTACTACCATGTAGGTATTTTCATTCTGGATGACCAAAGACGGAATGCCTATCTCCAATCCTCTTCGTCTGAGGCGGGAACTTCTTTGATTGGGCAGATGTTCAGGCTTGACTCTGATAGAAAAAACCCACTGACTACCTCAATTGAAGGGAAAAGAGTCGTTATCATTACGGACCTTGATCGCTCGAATTTTGTTCGCGACCCAAATTTTCCGCTTACCCGCTCTCGCATGATCATGCCTCTCTCAGTACGTGGAAAAGAACTTGGTGCGCTCGATATTCACTCGGATCAGCCAAATGTTTTTACAACAGAAGACGCCGAAATCCTTCAAACCCTGGCAGACATAACGGCGATCTCTTTTGATAATGCCCGTCTACTGGAAGAGACCAGAAACCTGATTACACAGCTTGAAACAAATACGACCCTGCAAACCCAGCGAACTTGGACTAAATTTACTAGCCGTCAAAAAAGTGCGTACCAATACACTCCTGCTGGTGTTCGCCCAATCTTTTCTCAAGAAAAGACCAAAGAGGCTGATGGATTACACGCCCCCATCATCTTACACGGACAGGAGATTGGCAGAATCAAGCTCAAAAAACGAAAAGGGATTTCGGATAATTGGACCGAGCGAGAACGTGACTTGGTTGAAAAGATATCCAACCAAGTGGCGCTGGCACTTGAAAACAGCCGTTTGGTAGATGAAGCTCAAAAGAACGCTTTGCGCAATCAAATGATCGCAAGTTTTTCAAGTTATGTGCGCGAAACATTGGATGTTGATGCAGTAATTCAAACAGCAGCAACCGAGCTAAGAAAAGTTTTTGACCTTAAGGAAGCAGAAATCTTTATTGGAACGTCAAATCCTAATTCAGTAAACGAAAATAATTAGCTCAATCGTTAAGGCATTCATGAAAACTCGTACAAGTCTTTTCGCCCCAGATAAGAATAACGCTCCCAAGAAGACAATATACTCTTGGGCGAAATTAAGCTATTTTCAAAAATTTGCCATCATCACAGCAATATTTGCGCTGCCAGTCCTAGCATTCATTCCTCTTGCATACGAGCAATATCTACGTATTGAACAATATGGGACAAAAGAAGCTCAAGGGACTGTATATTTACGTGGTCTTTGGAATTTATCCGACAGTATCAATAATTACATCACTATTGACAACGATGGAAATGCAAGCCAATCTGAGATTGATGATGCCAAGAATAAAATAGATACATCTCTCAGCCTACTTAGCGAAAGCGCAGGAATCGAAAAATCTCTTGGATTAAGCATTACATCAGAAAATCTAACAAATAAATGGAAAGCTTCTCAAGATATCAATAACATTCTGCAAATAAGTGCAGATACTTCAAATGCGATTAGAGAAGTTGGCGATAAATCCTTTCTTATTCTTGACCCTGATCTTGATACTTACTATCTTATGGACGCCATTCTTTTACGGCTTCCGGAAAATCAAAATAATTTGTACGCTATCAAAATTCTTACACAAAAAGTTACCTCTGGTTCAGAATTGACCGCAGAAGAACAACGCGAATTACAAGATAGCATCAAGACAATCAAAGAAAATACAGCCGCCATTACTAATAATTTAAGGGTGGTTTCAGTAAATAATAAAAACGACGTTTTTTCATCTGTGTTGAATGAGAAGCTTGACTTATACAAATCAAACTTTGACACCTATTCAAACGAAGTATTGTCATTAACACAAGTTGACAATAGTGAAAAAGCGCTTCTTCTGAATACTTTATTTTCTGAAACTCTTAAGTCAGAAGTGGATTTTTATAATAATGCTTCAAGTGCTTTGGAGCGCGGTATTAAAAACCGCATAAATTCTTATAGTCTCTCAATCGAACTGTATGTTATTGTTTCTATATTAAGTATTTTGGCCGCATTTACGCTTGGGAATCAGTTATTAAGATCGATTATTATTCCTATTCAAAAAACCATTGAAGCATCTGAAAGTTTTGCGGCGGGTGAATTTCAAACTCGTGTTCAGTATGCTACTGACGATGAAGCTGGTCTAATAAGTCGGGCATTTAATAAACTAGCTGAAGAGATTGAAAGTAAGCAAAAAAGTATTCAACTTCGCGGCAATGACCTAGAAAACAAGACAAGTAAGCTTGAAACAATTGCAAAGGTCTCACGAGAAATTACATCCTTCCGCGATTTAGCATCGTTACTCACTGCAGCAACAAACCTGATTTATGAAAATTTTGGCTACTACCATGTAGGCATTTTCTTGCTTGATGAGCGTAAAGAATTTGCTGTACTTGCAGCCTCCAACAGTGAAGGCGGCAAGAGAATGCTTGAACGAGGTCACTTACTCAAAGTAGGCGAGACAGGTATTGTGGGGTACGTCTCTCAGTCACTTGAAGCTCGCATTGCGCTGGACGTGGGTAAAGATGCTGTTTTCTTTAATAACCCAGATCTACCAGAGACGCGTTCAGAACTGGCATTGCCGCTTGTGGTGAATACTCAAATTCTTGGTGTGCTGGATGTGCAAAGCACTCATCCTGAAGCTTTTGATCAAGAAGATATCAAGACCCTATATATTCTTGCAGACCAACTTGCCATTGCTATTCAGAATGCCAACCTCTTTAGTGAGGCAGAAAAAGCGCTTGAATCAACTCGTGCTACATACGGTCAATTAAGCCGTGAAGCATGGAATCGTATTCTGCGCAGTCAAGCTCGCGTCGGGTTTCTGGCTACGCCACCATCTACTGTTCAGATCCAGAGCGAGGCTCTAGAACCAAACATTGCCAAAGCGATTGAGACTGGAGATCTTATTCATGATGCCGATGGGTTGACGATCAGTGTGCCTGTTAAGATCCGTGGACAGATCATCGGCGCAATTCGCCTCAAGAAATCAGATATTGCCGAAGCATGGACGCAAGATGAAACCAATCTTGCTATTGCACTCTCAGACCAATTGAGTGGCGCATTAGAAAGTGCCCGCCTGTACCGTGAATCTCAGCAACGTGCGTATCGCGAGTCACTTGTATCGGATATTTCCGCACGTATCAATGCCTCAGCTACTAGAGATTTGATCATCCGCGAAACGGTACAAGAGCTTGGGCAGTCGCTCTTAAATACCTCGGTCACATTCCAATTATTAGATCAATCTTCTGGAGAGAGTCAAAGCACCAGCACAGGAAGAACCGCAAAAATCCCTAGAAATGAGTAATGGTTCTAATGAATAATTCAGGTTTACGCGACTTCATATTTAAAGACCGTCCTGGTGAAGAACTAGGGCAACGAGCTGAGATTCTCGTTGCTCATACTTTGGCGTTCTCTGCCACCCTGTTATCAGTACTTGCATTCAACTCCCCTATTGCATTACTATCTTCTCTAATTACAAATTCCGTTGCAGTTATCACTCTCATTTTAGCAATTCGTGGGAAATTCAATTATCTATTTATATTTCCATTAGTTACTTCTTTTTCAATTTGTCTCGTCTCCATTACTGATGGAAAAGGCTCTCATGACCTGATTTGGATTGGACCTACAGGGCTATTCTTACTGGCAAACGTATACACAAGAAAAAATTCTATCGGACCTATTTTGCTTGGGTTATTAACTGTTGCCTTATTTGTTGCAACAGGCATGGCAGAAATGTATAAATGGATACCAAATAGATACGGCACAGACACAGAACATATTCTATTGGGCGTCCTATACTTAACTGCCATTATGGGTGCAATTACAGCTGTTTTTCATCGCCACCGCACATTACTTGGTTTTGCAACTAATGCTCAAAAAGAAGAGTTTCAAACAAAGAAAAAATACGAAGAAGTTATCGCAACACTTGATCAACAAGTGAGTGCTCGTACTGCCGAGTTAGATCAAGTCAATCAAGAATTGCTAAGCAAAACAGCTCGCTTACAAGCCGCTTCAGATATTTCTCAAGAACTGACAAAAGTTTATTACGAGCATAATACAGACCTACTCACACATACAACCCGCTTAATTAGCGAAAAACTTGGCTACTATCATGTTGGCATCTTTTTAGTAGATAAATCAAGAGGCTTCGCAGTTCTTCGAGCTACAAATAGCAAAGGCGGTCAACAAATGCTCACGAAACATCACCAACTTAAAGTTGGGGGTGCCGGCATTGTGGGGTATGTTTCGCAAAGTGGATATCCACGCATAGCCCTTGACACAGGGGTAGACGCCGTCTTCTTTAATAACCCATATCTACCAGAAACTCGTTCTGAGATTTCTTTGCCAATCAAAGTAGCAAATAATGTTATTGGTGTCTTAGATGTGCAAAGTACTCAACCAGCTGCATTTAACGATGAAGATGAAAATATCTTAATGACTATCGCTACTCAATTGGCAGTACTTATACATGAGCGGGATGATAGTTCAAAACCTTCAATTTCCCCAAACGCCAAAAAGCGCAAGCAATTCGACAGTTCCGAACATCAATTTGGATATTCATTCCGCACAGATGGAAGTGTGGTTTCAAACACGACAATAGACCCCAATCCAAGCATCAAACGAGCCATCGCCTCAGGTGAGACCATTGCAATTAATCGCGCTTCCAAAAATGGATTTCCTCTGTTAGCTGTTCCTGTTAAGTTCCGTGACCAAGTGATCGGAATTATTCAAGTTGAAGCTTCCGAGACAAGTAGAAATTGGAGCGAGGATGAGATTCTTTTAGTGCAAGCCATATCAGATCGTGCAGCACTTGCCCTTGAGAACGCCCGCTTGTTCGAAAATGCAACCCGGAGAGCCGAGCAAGAAGAAACCATTTCGCGTGTTACCACTCAAATTGGCGCATCTACTGATTTCGAACGTATCATGCAAACCACAATCCAAGAGCTTGGCATTGCCTTAGGCGCTTCCCGTTCATTTATTCAGATTGGCTCCCTTTCAAATTCTGATGAGAAGGATTCAGAATGAGTAATTCATCTTTATATTCCTCCAATTCATCAAAACAATCTCAAAAAAATGAAGCACCTTCCAGAAGATTTAGTTTAGGCTTAAAACTTCCATTTACAGTCATAGGCTTATTATTAGTAGCCTTAATTGTGTTCGCTTTCTTAAGCATACGCCTTTCACAACAAGCACTCGTCAGCACGCTACAAGGAGAGCTTCAAGATCAAGTTACAACCAAAGTAGAGGTGCTTCAGTCAGACTTATTAGTTGCTAAAGCAATTGCTTCTCAACTAGCTGCTTTTGCAGAGACCGAGTATTTCGACGAAAACGATGTGCTTTTGCTTTTACAAAACACACTAGAACGAAACAATCGTGTTTTTGGTTCAACAATCGCGTACGAGCCCAACCAGTTCAGACAAAGCCTGGAATATTACGCTCCTTACTATTATCGTTCGCCTGATGGCACGTTGGAATATGCTGACCTTGGCACTCCAGAGTATGACTATTTCCGAAAAGATTGGTACACACTTCCCAAGGTTTCTCTTACCCCGGTTATTACCAAACCTTATTTTGATTATGGTGGTGGCAATATTTGGATGGTGACATGGAGTGTGCCCTTCTTCTCAAAGAATGGCGAGTTCAAAGGGGTAGCCACAGCTGATATAGCTTTCCTTCAAACACAAGAAATCGTAAACAATATCAGAGTCGGTGAAAACGGATATGCATTCTTGATGGATTCCAATGGCATCATACTTGGTATTGGAGAGAATGCGGGTGAATATAAAGTAATGTCTGACTCGATGGTCTTGGCAGCATATACAGAGAAAACCTTCAGGTGGATCGAATTAGTTTCAGAAATGCGTGCGGGCAAAAGTGGTTTTATCGAAGCAACAGATCCACGAGGGGAACCAATGCTCGTAGCTTTTGCACCTGTCGGCTTGGATACTGGCTGGTCATTGGCACTGGCATACCCCAAAGCTGAATTAACCAATACAACATCGCAATTACGCAGTACTTTGATTGGGTACACAATTGTAGTTCTAGTATTTTTCAGTGCTTTGCTATTTATTTTTACACGCTCAATTACAAATCCACTGCGTAAACTGACAAACTTTACCAGCCGTGTATCTAGCGAGACGCTTAGGACCGGAGAACAAAGATTCTCTGAAAAAATTCTCATCAACACACAAGATGAATTAGAAGATCTTGGGAATGCATTCAACCAAATGGCTGAAGATCTACGGAAATCTTTCGGCACACTGGAAGAAAATGTCGAAGCGCGCACAAAAGATCTAGCCCAACTAGCAACCGAACTGCGCACAATTGCAGAAGTTAACCGCGAAATTGCCGTTATTCGTGACCAAAACACGCTGCTAAATGTATCTGCAAGCTTAATTCGCGAACGTTTGGGTTTCTACCACGTCGGTATTTTTTTGATCGATGAAAGAGGAGAGTTTGCCATTTTGCGTGGTGCCAGTAGTATATCTGCAGAAGAAATGCTCTCTGATAATTTCAAGATAAAGATTGGCGAAGCGGGAGCAGTAGGAAATGTAACTGTCACCGGGCAAGCTTATATAGCCCAGGATGCCGATATTGACACCCTTCAAACGAATTATCGTTATTTACCAGAAACACGATCTCAAATTGCATTACCATTGCGTAGCTACAATGTAACAATAGGTGTGTTAGACATACAATCTAAAACGCGATCATCGTTCAACGAACGTGAGCTTCAAAGCTTGCAAGTACTAGCAGATCAACTTGCAGCCGCCATTGAAAATGCACAATTGGTTCAACGCCTTGAAGGCGCCCTCTCTGAGCTTTCAAAAGCAAATCAATCAAAGACACAAGAAATATGGCGCTCAGCTGGTAAACGGTTAAGCGCCTCTGCTTATGAATATGATGGTTTACAAATTCGCCCTGTGCCGCAAAACATCTCTCCTGAGCTGATTTCAGAGTTAGAAAATGGACATCCCATCGTACATAGTACAGCAGATAAAAACACCCTCTTGGTTCCTCTAACAATTCTGGGACAGGTCATTGGAGTGGTTGGTCTAGAACAAGAAGACCGCTCTCAACAGTGGACCGAAGAGCAGATTGCTATTGCACAAGCAGCCGCGAACCGTGCGGCGCTGACACTTGAGAATGCGCGTCTCTTCGAAGAAAGTAACCGCCGTGCTATCAAAGAGAGTACCATTTTTGCCGCAACAAACCGTATCGGTTCGGTCGTAAGTATGGAAAACATCCTTCAAACTACAGCAGAAGAGCTTGAAAAAGTGCTAAGTGACTCAGAAATCACTATTCAGTTTATTGATGATCCTTCCGAGAAGAAGTAACAGAGGAAATAATGCTAAACACCTTACAGAATTTATTTACTCCGCCAATCTTCGAGGACGAAGAAAAGACACGCGTTGCCTCCTTATTGAATAGCATTCTCTGGGCAGTCATCATCATCGGGTCAATTTATGCAGTAATTGCTCCAGTATTATTAGGACAATACTTCTCAGCAATGCTCACAGGCTCAATTGTTGTCTTCGGAATAATCGCTCGCATGCTTATGACACGCGGATATGTGAATGCGGCGTCTGTAATCCTTCTTATTGTTTTTAACATCATCCTTGTTATCTCCATCGTCATTTCAGATGGGTTATTAGGCGCTAGTTATTTCAGCCTAGTATTAACTACCGTAATTGCAGGTATATTACTTCATGGACGGGGTGCATATATTGTTGCTGGAGTCAACACAGTGATCGGTCTAGGAATTATGCTCTTCCAAGATTCCATGCCTGAACCAATGATCCCGCAAAGTTCGGTTACTTTTTTCTCATCTCTGATCGTATATGTATTTTTTATTGCAGCATTGCTTCAAGCGTACGCAAGGGGTTTTGACAAACTACTTGAAAACCTCAGGTCGACTCAAGCAGAATTAACCCTGAAAAATGCGGAAATGCAGCGGTTCGCCCTTGGACTTGAAAACACCATTGCATCTCGCACCGCTGAGTTAGATCATGCAAACAGCAGGAATGAACGACGTGCCAAGCAGTTTGAAACGATTTCGAAAATAGCGAGGGTTATTAGCCAGACTCAAAATCTTGAAACTCTTTTGCCACAGGTTACAGAATTGATTAGTCAACAATTTGGGTATTACCATGTCGGTATCTTCTTGCTTGATTCAAATCTAGAATACGCAGTTTTAATCGCGGCAAATAGCGCAGGCGGGCAAAAAATGCTTGCCCGAAATCACAAGTTGAAAATAGGTCAGACCGGTATTGTAGGATATGTAGCTGGAACTGGACTCCCCCGCATTGCCTTGGACACGGGAGTTGATGCCATCTATTTTAATAACCCAGATCTTTCAGAGACTCGATCTGAGTTGGCGCTCCCGCTACTCCAAAAAGGAAATGAAATTGTTGGCGTCCTCGATGTACAAAGCATTGAGTCAAACGCTTTCACCCAAGAAGATGTTCGTACACTTTCAACATTGGCAGATCAAGTATCTGTAGCCATTGAAAACTCGCAATTATTCGAAGAACAACAAAGAATATTGCAAGAAACACAAGCAATTTACAGCCACGACTTACGAGAAGGATGGGTGCGGTTCACTCGCTCACAAAACATATTGGGCATTCAACGTCGCAATATGAAAAACAATTTCCTTCCCGAGACTCTCGATCTTCCTGGCACGACTGAGGCGATCAGATCAGGAGATATATACCGTCGTGTAGAGAATGATGGCTCTTCTACATTGACAATTCCCATTAAGCTACGCGACCAAACCGTGGGTGTGTTGAATGTCAAATCTACAACTAGTCGCTCTTGGACAAACGACGAAATTGATATCATGACAGCTATCTCAGAACGAGCAGCCTTGTCTATTGAAAACGCACGGCTACTCGAAGAAAGTCGATTAATTGCTCAACGTGAGCATGCAATCAGTCAAATCTCATCAAAAATCGGGTCAGGGACCCAGGTTGTTGATATTTTGCGAACCGCTGTCCGCGAATTAGGAAGCCATATTAGTGGCGCTCAAGTTACAGTCGAGATCGGAGGCGGCGAGTAATCCTCGCCTAACGTAGCATGCAATTTTCTTCCCGCTCCTCTGCTGAAAAACAGCTGACACGTAATGCATTGATTATCAATATCTTGATGATGGTCATAGCACTGCCAACTTCTGCGCTTTTTGGATACCTTGCTTATACAGAAAATATTCCACAGCTTTATATTATTTCTTTTTTTGTATTAGCGACATTTGTTTTTGAGTTTTACACATTGGCATTAATCCGCCGAGACAGAAGAGACTATGCGATCATGCTTCTGCTCTCCGCTTTGCTTTTTGATATTTTAATTTCAGTCATACTTACAAATGGAATAAGTGCCATTGCAGTAGCTGCAGTTATTTTGCTCACTTTAACTATTGTGGGGCAATCCATGTCGCCCCGCTACGCAACATCTGGGGTTATTGTTGCTATTATTTTCGCCGGGCTTTTACTCATTCTGGATAATACACTCAGTTCGAATCGCCTGACGGTTCCTGGTTTGGAACTGTATATGCCTTATCTAGTAAGCATCATTGCGATTCCTTTGATATTTGGGTTTGCCAGAAGTTTCAGTAATTTTAGCTTGCAAACCAAGATCACATTAGGAATTCTTCTTACTGGTGGCATTACAGTGGGAGTACTGGTCGTTTTCGGGTTGAATCGTTTTAATTTTGTAAATAGCTTTCTAGCAGGCAAATATGAAGAAAATGCTATCGCCAAAACAGAAGCTGAAATTTCAAATTCAACATCCTTAGAAGCGAGTGAAATTGACTCCATTTTTTCGGAAACTCAAAAAGATCTACTCGCGCTTGCTGAATACCGAGCTCAACTCAGTCGACAAAAAGCAATATTACAGCAGGGAACGTATTGGAATGCATCAGAAAAATTAAGCCAATTGTCAGATGGACAATTTGGAAATTCAAGTTTAGACCCATCTTCAGTTTATATTCCAAATACGTACACAATTTCTGAAAGTATGCTGGCAGATATAAACACCTCAGTATATCTTGATATGATAGCACCTGCTTTTATTGAAGCTCACAAGGAAGTTGCAGCTGTATATTACATCAGTACATTGGGGTATACCGTTTATTATCCTAATATCAGTCTGGCACAAAATGTTCCTCCAGATTTTGATCCGATTCAACAAAGCTTCTTTACAATCGCAACACCTTCAAATAACCCAGAGAAATTGCCGCGTCTAACTCTCCCCTATAATGATCCTGCAGGGACTGGTCTAATTGTTACATTATCCGTCCCTATATACGACGGAAATAAATTTGAAGGTGTCATTGGCGCAGATATTCAACTATCAAAGGTTACAGACACTATTTCTGAGATTAAAATAGGCAATTCCGGCATTCCATTCCTTGTCGATAGCAATGGAGTGATCTTAGCGATGAACGATACCGGCTATACTTATTTTGGGCTACAGCCTGAAAATGTGCAGTTTAATGAAAGTCCCACACAAACTGTTTTTGATACCCCTATTTCTGAACTACAAAGTGTCGTCAAAGAGATACCAATGTCACAACCTGGACTTTCAAGGGTTTTAATCAATGGTGTTGACACCTACATCTCAATCTCGAATCTTGAAACTACGGGCTACAAGTTAGTTTTCATTGCCCCAGTAAGTGAGCTAAGTGGCGACATAATTGCTTTACGCAAAGATATAAATACGCAAATCAATCAGACTGTTCAAAGCGTTACAATCATCCTTACTATATTGTTTATTGGAGCACTCATCGCAAGCCTTTTAGTCGGGCAGGTGATAACACGTCCCTTAAAGCGCCTCACAGAAACCGTGGAGCAAATAGCATCAGGCAATCTATCATCTCGCGCTGTTGTAGAAACTGGAGATGAAAGCGGAACGCTGGCACGCTCTTTTAACTTTATGGCAGACCAGCTCACAGAAACTTTGCAAGGATTGGAAAATCGCATTGCAGAACGCACCAAAGAATTAGAATCACTAAGTAACGTAAATATATATCGCGCAACTCGCTTCGAAGCAGTTGCCCGAATTTCTCGTATCATCAGTTCTACTCGTAATCTTGAAAAACTTCTACCTCAACTCGCTGAAACCATTTCAGAACAGCTTGGGTATTATCATGTTGGCATATTCCTTCTGGATATTCACAAGGAAAATGCCATTCTCGTAGCGGCAAATAGCGAAGGTGGAAAAGCTATGTTGGAAAACGGTTATAGGCTGCATGTTAACGAGAAAAGCATTGTAGGGTTTGTGATCAAGTCTGGAATGCCAAGAGTTGCTGTGGATGTTGGGCAAGATGAGGTCTATTTCAACAACCCCAATCTCAAAGAAACTCATTCTGAAGTAGCACTTCCGCTTCGTATTGGCGCAGACAATATCGGGGCTTTGGATGTTCAAAGTAAGTTACCAAATGCATTTTCTGAAGAAGATGTAAATATCCTTCTCTCATTGGCAGATCAAGTAAGTATTGCGATTCAAAATGCAAGATCCTTCCAAGAAAGCCGCGAAGCTCTTGAAAGAGCAGAACGTGCGGCTGCTCAGCTAAGTGAACAGCAATGGAGTCAAATCCGTAAAGGACAAAAAGTTGCTGGCTTCCATTTTGATGGTGTTCAAACACAGGAATTAAAACAGCAATATACGCAGTCAAATAATCTAGCGATTCCTATTATCTTGCGTGGTGTTCAAATTGGCGTATTGAAATTAAGTGCGCCTGACTCAGGTAGAAAATGGGATGATAACGAAATCGCTATGGCACAAGCAACGGCAGAAAGAACAGCTCTTGCCATTGAAACAGCACGTCTTCTTGAAGAAGCTCAAAAACGCGCATCCAAAGAACGTGCTATCGGACAAATCTCAGCCAAGATTGGAAGTCTGGTAAATATTGAGAACATCGTCCAAACGGTGATTCAAGAATTAGGTGACACCTTACCTGGCACCGATGTCGCAGTCCAATTCACAAATAAACAATCCGAGCAGCAGTAGCCGCCCAGGAGACCAATATGTTAGAAAATTTATTAAACCTAATTCGAAGTGAAGAAGATCATGACCCATCATTTATTCGGCTGGTGAGGAATATTTTAATTCTCGTCATGATCATAAATTTTTCAGTTTTACTATTGGTTACTGGAATTGTTGGTGGAGCTGAGTCTCGTAACATAACTGCTTTTACCGTCCTAGCAACAGCACTTGGCATTGAAGCTGTATCTTTTTACTTTGTGATAAAAGGAAATGTTCTACTCGCAAAAGTTGTCGTTCCCATCGCTTTGGTGCTTGGAATTAGTATTATCGCAATTAACACAAACGGTGTTCGTGATACATCCTTTTTCTCGTTGCCCGTCATCCTCGTTGTCTCTGCAATGCTACTCGGAAAACGATCCATTACTATTATCACACCTCTAGCAGTTATTGCAGCCGCAGTTACTGCAATTATAGATATTAGAGTAGGTCGTCAAGCGCAAGCAATCGCTCTGGATGACGTAATTATTATTCCTTTGCTTATGGCTGGAAGCGGCGCAATAACCCACTTGTTAATTGTGCGATTAAGTGAAAGCACGCTACGCGCTCAAAAAAGCGAGCAAATGCAAAAAGAAGAAAATGCAGAGTTACTTACCTTACGTGCAACACTTGAAGAAAGAGTTCATGAAAGAACTGCTGAGCTTGAGCTAGCAAATCAGATCAATGAAAAAAGAGCTCAACAGTTCAGCGCAATCGCTAAAGTAATGAATGCAATCTCATCAGTTCAAACGCTTGATGAGCTTTTACCGTTCGTTGCCCAAGTAATCAGTGAAGAATTCAATGTATATCATGTTGGTATTTTTCTTTTAGACAGCAGAAAAGAATTAGCAGTTCTTCGTGCAGCAAACAGTGAAGGTGGAAAAAGGATGTTAGCCCGCAATCACTCCCTTGCTGTTGGTCAAACAGGTATTGTTGGATTTGTAACTGCCACAGGACAACCCCGCATCGCCCTAGACGTTGGAGCTGATTCGGTTTACTTTGATAACCCAGACCTTCCAGACACTCGCTCTGAAATCGCTCTTCCGTTACGATATGCTGGTCAGATTATCGGCGCGCTCGATGTACAAAGCTTGGAAGCCGATGCTTTTAAATCTGATGATGTTGCTGTGCTTACTACACTCGCAGATCAGGTAACTGTTGCCATCAACAATGCGTTAACCATTGAAGATGCCAAGAGAGCATTGGCTGAAGCTAGAACAGCCATTGGACAAGTCACGGAAGAAGCATGGCAGGTGTTACGCCCGGCTCAACTTGGACTTGGTTTTTCATATTCAGAGTCTGGCGTAAAACCGCTCCAAAATCCTATTGATAGCATTCAAATCCATGAAGCATTACAAAAAGGGCAAACTATGATAACTACCAGCCCAGACCACAAAACTGTTCTGGCTGTCCCTATCCGCTTGCGCGGAAGTGTGATCGGCGTCATGCAGTTAAGCAATCGAAGCAGCTACGAAAAGCTAACTCAAGAAGATGCCGATATCGCAGAAGCTGTAGTAGAACGTCTATCACTTGCAATTGAAACAGCAACATTGCTTCAATCGACTCAACATCGCGCTGATATAGAAAAAGTTACCGCCAATATCACCAGCAAAGTCAGCTCGTCAGCCAGGTTTGAAACCATCCTCCAAACCGCAGCCCAAGAATTAAGCCGTGCATTAGGTGGTTCTGATGTATTGGTGCAGATCGAACCTGCTGCATTAAAAATGTACACATAAAGAGAAACCTTATCATGGCTCAAACTGTTCAAACACCTCCAGAAGATACAACTATCACCGAGCAAGTGCAACAAACAAGCATCGGCGTAAAACTGACATTAATTGCGGTCGGTTTACTTCTGGTTGCCTTTATCGTGTACACCATTATCAGTATTCGTATCAGCCAGGGAGATCTATTGGCAAGTGTAGAAGAAGATCTCCAAACAAAGACTGGTGAGACGGTTTCTGTCATTCAAAATAGATTAACAGAAGCAAAAGGTATTGCAACAAACTTGTCTATTGCAGTGGAGTCTGGAGCATTTACAGAAGGCGACCTTCGTGTCATTGTTCAAAATACTGTTGAACGAAATGAGTCTATACATGGTGCCACTGTTGGGTACGAACCCAATAAGTTTAAGTCAAATATTTTTTATTGGTCACCTTATTATTACAGGATGCCAGATAATACAATTCAGTATTTACAATTAGGTGATTACGACTATTTTAATCAAGAGTGGTACTCGGTTACAAAAAGAAATCTTGCGCCTACTCTACTCCCCCCTTATAAGAATAAAAGCCATGGAGATACCTGGGTGTCTACATGGAGTATCCCTATATACACCAATCAGGGAGAGTTCAAGGGTGTCGCTGCTGTAGAAATTGATATTAGCAAAATCCAAGACACGTTTATAAATCTTAAGTTCGGCGAGTCGGGGTATGCTTTCCTTATAGACTCAAACGGTACAATAATCGGAATTGGAGCCGATGGTGGCAACTTCACTCCAATGATCGACTCGATGTATGCAATTGCAAGCTTAAACCCTGCCTCAAATTGGATTACTCTCATTGATAAAATGACGGCTGGCGAAACTGGTTATGTAGAAGTAAATGACTTAAACGGCGACCCCATGTTCGTATCCTTTGCCCCAGTAGGCATGGACACAGATTGGTCTCTGGCGTTGGTATACCCTCGAGAGGAAATAATCCAACAAACACGTCAATTGCAAGCCGCCTTAACTGCATACAGCTTTGGGTTGGTTTTTATCTTCGGTTTGATTATTTTCTTTTTCACAAGAACCATCACCAATCCATTAGAAAAGCTTACAAAAGTCGCTGAAGAGATCTCAAACGGGAACTTGGATGTATCTGTTTCAATTGACAGTAACGATGAAGTTGGAGCATTAGCTGAAACGATCAATCGCATGGCTGCTCAATTACAGGATACGTATAACAACCTGGAAAGACGTATTACAGAACGTACTGTAGATTTGGAAATCGCTCGTCGCCAAACCGAAATTCGCGCCGGACAACTTTTCTCTATTAGTGATGTTTCAAAGATTATTAATTCTGAACAAGAGCTTAATATTCTATTACCGCTTATTACGCGTCTGGTCAGTGAACGTTTTAATTTCTACCATGTTGGTATCTTTTTAATCGATGACGCCCGTCAATATGCTGTTCTTCAAGCAGCCAACAGTTCCGGCGGGGAAAATATGTTGAAGCGTGGACACAAGCTGAAAATCGGAGAGAGCGGTATCGTAGGGTATGTTGCCAAGGCTGGTGAGCCACGCATCGCCTTGGATGTAGGTCAAGATGCAGTCTTCTTTAATAATCCAGATCTTCCCAATACGCGTTCTGAAGTTGCCCTACCTCTAAAAGTTCGCGACAATATTATTGGTGTTCTGGATGTACAAAGCGAAAAACCCGGCGCATTCAGCCAGGAAGATACAAATATCTTTAGTATTCTGGCAGACCAAGTCGCGATCGCGTTGGAAAATACACGCCTCTTTGAACAGACACAGCGTGCTCTTGATGAAGTAAGAGCTGCTTATCAACGCAACTTGCAAGAAGGCTGGAAGATCTTCGGACAAGAAGAAGGTATTATCGGTTATCAACAAAGCCTAACCGGCGGAAGAACACTTTCTCAGCCTGTAAACCTAGACGAGATCAATCAAGCTATGTATCGTGGCGAAGTACTTGAATTTCACCCAGACGGTAAGACGGGTGAACCCACTTTGGTTGTACCTATTAAGTTGCGTGACCAGATCATTGGCGTTATGCACATCAAGGCGCCATCCAAAGATCGCTTATGGACAAATAGCGAAGTTAACCTTGCAGAAGCAGTTTCTGAACGTCTTTCACTTGCACTTGAAAATGCCCGCCTTATTCAGGAATCTCAGCGTCAGGTGATCAAAGAACAGACAATCAGTGAAATTACGAGCCGCATTGGTTCATCTATTAATCTTGATAACGTCCTTCTTACTGCGGTAGAGGAATTAGGGCGCAACATTCCAGGTTCAGAAGTGACCATTAAACTAAAAAATGAAAACAAAGAACAAGGCAGCGCATAAGGAAAACAAGCCATGAAACAGAGATTTTCAATTCAGGACTTGCTTGCCAAAATATCATTTAGCAATCTCAACTTGCGCGGTAAGTTGACAGCTGGGAATATGATCATCACATTCCTTGTCGTTGCAGTGATGGGTGCTTATGTATATCTGCGTATTCAAACTGCCAGCCAACAGTTGATCAATAGCGTAGACGAAAACGCTCGGAATCGAGCAGAAGAGGATTTACGCAATACAAATCGTGAGCAAGCTGCTTTCCTTGATAGTTTTTTCGTCAACATGACAAATAATACCGCTATAGCCACTTCTGCTGTTCGCAACATTTTAGATGATGCTCAACTTGCAAATAGCTCATATTGGGATGCTAATACCCAACTGATTCGATTAGAAAACGGAAGCTTGGATAATCAAAATACTGAGTTATCGTCTGTTTTCGTTCCTACAAATGTTAATTTAAATAATGCTCTTGCTATTAAATTAAGCCTTCTGAAACATTCCGAACTGATCTTCCCACCCATGCTGAAGGGTAACCCTGATATTGTGGCAATCTATTTCGGCGGCGAAAGCAAAGAGACTATTTATTACCCAAATATTGACCTTGCCAATATCGTCCCTGCAGATTTTGATGTCACAGGGCGGGGTTGGTATATTGCTGCAAAGCCGAGCAACAACCCTAAAACTGGCGTGGTTTGGTCTGAGCCTTATGAAGATGCCGCATTAAATGGTCTGGTCATAACGACCAGCGCGCCTGTTATTGACAAGATCGGAAGATTCCAAGGCGTAACCGCCATCGATGTAAAGATCACCCGGGTGATCGATCTAGTTGCAAATGTTGACCTTGGTGAAAGTGGTTATGCCTTCTTGGTGGATAATAACAACCGCCTTATTTCTTTGTCCGAAACTGGGTATAACGACTTTGGCATTACCGATGAAAATGCAAAGCTCACCACGATCATGGACCCAGCCGCGCTGACATCTGTCTCACCTGAATTTACCGAAGTGATGACAAAACTTCAAGCTGAAGAAAACGGCATATTCTCTATCAACCTAAATGGCATTGAAAAGCATATTGCATTCCATGCCATTCCAGAAGTTGACTACAAACTGGTATATGTCATCCCCTCTAGTGAATTATTCTCTAGCCGACAGGTTATTTCGGAGCAAATTTCCAGTGAAACACGTTCAACGATCAACTTCAGCATCTTGTTGATCGCCATCGTTTTTGTGGTCGCTGCGGGTACTTCATTTGCCATGAGCAATCGCTTTACTGCGCCATTACAAACCCTTAACTCAGCTGCAAGTGAGATTATCAAGGGAAACTTTGATACGCGCGTAGAAGTAAAGTCTCGTGACGAACTGGAGACCTTAGCTACAACACTTAACACCATGACAGATACTGTGAAAGACTTGGTCTTTTCGCTGGAAAAAAGGGTATCTGAAAGAACGAATGAGTTACAGCAAGCCAATCGAGAAGGTGAAAAACGTGGTAAGCAATATGAAGCGATCGCAAAAGTTGCTCAAGCAATCAGTACTCAAAAAAATCTAAGGGAACTTTTGCCACAAATCGCCAAAGTGATCAGTGAACAATTTGGCTTTTATCATGTAGGTATTTTCTTAAATGACGCCCTCAATAAATATGCCGTTCTGGTTGCCGCCAATAGTGAAGGCGGTAAGCGCATGTTAAACCGCGGACATCAGTTGAAGATAGGAGCACAAGGCATTGTAGGTTACGCCACTGGAATGAAGAGACCTCGCATCGCTCTTAATGTAGGTGATGACTCGGTTTATTTCAACAACCCAGACCTCCCTGAAACACGTTCAGAAGTAGCATTACCTCTCATGGAGGCAGGCAATATTCTTGGCGCATTGGATGTACAAAGCACCGAAGCCAATGCATTTTCCGATAGAGACCTTGAAACGCTTAGCGTTCTGGCAGAGTTGGTAAGTATCGCCATCGAAAATGCAAAACTATACGAAAAAATGGACCGGTCGCTCGCTGAAGCAGAAGCCGCCTCACGTCAGTTCTTCCGCGAAAATTGGAATCGCCTTGCAGAAGAATTCCGCATCGCAGGGTACCGGTATACTGCTGGTGGAGCAACTTCACTTCCCATTACAGAAAATGCCGCGAATGATGTCACGACACCAGCGAACCGTAAACAGATCCAAGTTCCCATCATCATGCGCGGACAGGAAATTGGTGAGCTTTCAGTCGCTGTCCCCAAAGACGAGAACATCAAAGCCGACCAAATGGATCTTATCAAAGCTGTAGCAGACCGTGTAGCCGTTATCGCAGAAAACGCTCGTCTATTCGACGAAACCACACGGCGTGCAGAGCGCGAACGCCTTGTAACAGATATTACTACCAAGATCCGCAGCACGAACGATCCACAAGAAATGATTGAGACCGCCCTCAGCGAATTACGCGAAGCGTTAAAGATATCACGCATTGAGATCGTTCCGCAAAAGAAACAATCACCAGATCGTTAACTGGCTTTTAGAGAAATGAGGAATACATGACGAAGACCGTAGCTGTATCGAATGAAAAAGGAGGCGTCGCCAAGACGACCACAGTGCTCTCCCTTGGAGCAGCTCTATCAGAACTTGGCAATCGTGTTCTGCTCATCGATTTAGATGCTCAAGCGAATCTCACTTTGGCTCTTGGGCTAGAGCCCGGAGAAACCGAACTCACGTCGAGTAATGTCATGCTCGATAATGAGGCTATCCTCAATGTCAGTCGCAAAACAGAAATACCCAACCTCGATCTCATCCCGTCCAGCTCACGCATTGAAACTTCTGAACAGTTCTTGCCAGTTCGTACAAATTACACAACCATTCTTCAACGAGCTATTCAATCTGTAGTTCTACCTTATGATTATATTGTGCTAGATTGCCCGCCAGCCCTAGGAGCCATCACACGCAATGCACTCGCTGCTGCAAATTTATTGCTTATCCCCACTCAAGCAGAATATTTCTCTGCTTATGCATTGCGCAATATGATGGGATTGATTCGTCGTACTCGCGAAATGGATAACCCCAATCTTTCCTACCGCATTCTTGTTACGATGTTAGATCGCCGAAACCGTACACACCGCAATATCCATGAACAACTTCGCTCCACATTTGGCGCTGGCGTTTTCAACACCGTCATCGAGTTGGATACAAAACTTAGAGAAAGCCCGATAGCAGGTCAGCCTATCACCCACTATAAATCAGCTGCCCGTGGTTCTACACAATACCGTGTCCTTGCCCAGGAATTAATGGAATATGCCAAAGAAACCGAAAATCAACAAACGTCTTGATGATCTTTTCAAAGATGTAAAACCTGAAGAGACCGCCAAGGGACGGGCACCCAAGCCCAAGGTCCAGAAAGAAGCGCCCCCGCCTCTTTCCATGGACCCTCAGCCTGCTCCAGCTCCCAAAGCGGCATCTACACCGGTAAAGACCACCCGTCGTCAAACGGGTATGCTTGCGTTACCGAACAAGCTCATTGCGCGTGACAATGCTGTTGATGCAAAATCTTCGTATGCCACAACCATTCAATTAGGTGAAGAAGAATGGGCAACTCTTCGCCTTGTTGATAACGAAAAAGAACGTTCTTTCTCAACCGATGAACAGTTATTAATCCGTCAGGTTACAGATCAATTGTCACTGGCATTGGAAAATGCCCGTCTATTTCAGGAAACACAGCGCCGCGCGCAAGAATTGGAAATCGTTAACAAAGTTGTGGCTGCGGCAGCTGGTTCACTCGATTTGCAAAGCACGCTCCAAAGAGTGGCAGATAATCTTGTAAGCCTATTGGATGCTCAAAATGTAGGTATTGCACTCATTAACAGCGAGAAGACGCATCTCATTTTGGAAGCAGAAGCGTTCTCAACTTTAGAGCCATCAAAAGGAATTGGTCTATTAATTCCTATTCAAGGCAACCTGAGCACAGAAGAGGTCTTACGGACTCGCAGACCACTGTTCATTAAAGATGTAGACAACAACCCCTTATTGGTCGAATCTGTTAGACAGGCTCTCCTGGAACGTGGCACAAAAAATTTACTACTTTTGCCGCTGCTCTCCGAAGAAGAAGTGATTGGCACCATTGGTGTTGCATTTTATGATGCAAATCGTGTCATTACACAAGATGAAATCCGCATTCTGGAAACAATCGTCACTCAGATTGCAACGGCTGTACAAAAGAACCAGTTATTTACTCAAGTAGAACAATCTGAAACAAACTTTCGTGCCCTCTTCTCGGCGATGGAAGATGTGGTGTTGGTAATTAACAGAGAAGGGCGATATATGCAGATCGCCCCTACAAATCCCTCGCTCTTAGTTCGCACACCTAATGATATGCTTGGAAAAACTTTTCACGAGCTTTTGCCGCTTGATATTGCAGATTCATTCCTTGCAAAAGTTCAAGAAGCACTCATTAGCGAGACAAAGGTGCAATTTGAATACGAGCTTGCAATATCAGGTCAACTTTTTTGGTTCCTTGCAACCCTCACCAAATTGGATGAACAAAGCGTATTCTGGGTGGCAAGAGATATCACAGAACGTAAAAAAGCTGAAGAAGCCATTCAACGTAGAAATCAATATTTAGCGGTTTCTGCTGAGATTGGCAAGCTGGTCACCTCCATCCTCGACCTTAGCACGATCTTTGCTCGTACTGTAAACTTGATCACAGAACGCTTCAACGTATATCATGCTGCCATCTTCATCGTAGAAGAGACCGGTTTCAATGCTATTTTGAAAGAAGGTACTGGCGAAGCCGGTGCTGAAATGAAGAAGGCAGAGCATTCTCTACAGCTGAACAACAAATCCATCGTTGGCTCTGTCGCTCTAACAGGCAATTTGGTTGTTGCAAACAACGTTCTTGAGAATCCGCTCTATATGGCACACCCGCTATTGGAAGAAACGCGTTCAGAGCTCGCTATTCCACTGAAGATCGGTACGCGCATAATCGGTGTGATTGACATGCAGTCGCGCGAGATGAACTCGTTCAATGAAGACGAAGTGTCAGTTCTTCAAACGCTTGCTGATCAAGTAGCTGTTGCAATCGATAACGCGCGATCTTTTGAACTCTCTCAACAAGCCGTCATGGAAATGCGCGAGGCAGATCGCTTAAAAAGCCAATTCCTTGCGAACATGAGTCATGAGTTACGTACACCTTTGAATTCTATTATCGGGTTTTCACGTGTTATCTTGAAAGGCATAGACGGACCCGTAACGGAATTGATGCAACAAGATCTAACGGCAATCTACAATTCAGGTCAACATCTGCTTGGTCTTATTAACGATATTCTTGACTCGGCGAAAATTGAAGCCGGTAAGATGGAATTGGCATTTGATGAAGTCAATATTCAAGATCTAACTCACAGTGTTCTCTCCACCATGAGTGGTCTGATCAAAGACAAACCTATCGAGATGCGGCAGTTCATCGAACAAAATACCCCAACAGTTCGTGCAGATGCGATCCGTATCCGTCAGGTAATGATCAATCTTCTCTCCAATGCAGCCAAATTCACTGAAGAAGGTTCCATTACAGTAAATGTAAGTTCATACCGTGAAGAGGGCAAGAAACTGGTCAAGATCAGTGTGACCGACACAGGCGCCGGTATTTCAGCACAAGACCAGGAAAAACTCTTCCAAGCCTTCTCACAAGTAGATGCTTCTCCGACACGCAAAAGTGGTGGTACAGGGTTGGGACTTTCGATCTGTAAGCAATTGATCAATATGCACGGCGGACAGATCTGGGTAGAAAGTAAGGAAGGCGAAGGAAGTACATTCCACTTCACACTGCCACTCTTCAATAAAGAAAGTGACCTTGAAGATGAAGGCAATAAGGTCATTTTGACCATTGATGATGATCCACAGGTGATCGGTTTATATGAACGGTATCTTCAGCCTCAAGGTTACCATGTTCACCCGCTGACAAACCCATCGCAGGCAGTGGAAATTGCCAAACAAGTTAAACCGTTCGCTATTACGTTAGATATCATGATGCCCGGCACAGACGGCTGGACGGTTCTGGATGCTCTTAAATCAGACTCTTCAACCCGAAATATTCCGGTTATCATATGTAGTATCGTTGAAGATATTGAAAAAGGCTTTAACCTTGGTGCTTCAGATTATCTGGTCAAACCTATTCTTGAAGAAGACCTTGTCAACTCTTTGGATCGCTTAAATGCAGATGGCTCGATCCGAGAAGTGTTAGTGATAGATGACAACCCCAATGACCTGCGTTTGATCGGGAAAATGCTGAACGATGATGGACGTTACAAACCCATCCTTGCAGAAGGTGGACGCAATGGTTGGGCGATCATATCATCCGGAACCCCGCCTCATGCCATCATCTTGGATTTGTTCATGCCAGAAATGGATGGTATTCAGATTCTTGAGCAGTTACAATCGGATAAACGCCTGCGTGATATTCCAACCATTGTGATCAGCGGCATGGATGTGACGCCAGAACAGAAGAATAAGCTCAAAGAATTTGGTCAACGGTTACTCACCAAGGGCTCCTTTAACGAAAGTGAATTATTGACTTCGATTCAACGCTCGCTTGACCGCTTGTCTAAGAAATAGACGAAGTCTACAGGAGAATTAAGTGTCATTTATTATCAAATGCCTCGATTGTGGGCATAACGCGCCATACTTTCCAACTTCCACAACTTGCCCAAAATGTGGAAGTCAGTGGCGCGAAGCTGAGTATGACTATGAAATGCTTGGCAAAACTCTGCCAGAAAAGTTTAAGACTCGCCAACAAGATCTCTGGCGATACAGAGAGCTTCTGCCAGTTCGTAACCCAAACATTAGCCTATCTTTAGGAGAAGGCTATACACCTTTGATTCGTGCGGTCAATCTGGGGATGATGTTAGGCTGCCCCAATATCTTTATCAAAGATGAGAGGCAGGGACCAACTTCGTCTTTCAAAGATAGGCAAGCCTCTGTCACTATTGCTGCGCTAAAAGAAGCTGGCATCACGGAAATGGTTGCTGCTTCTACTGGAAATGTAGCCATCTCATATTCTGCTTACGCATCCCGGGCAGGGATGAAATTGTGGGCATTTGTAACCAGTCTCGTTCCTGCGGTTAAGATGCGTGAGATTGCTCTATATGGTAGTCAAGTCATCAAGATTACGGGGTCATACGACCAGTGCAAGCAAGTTGCGGCTGAGTTCGCCCGTCAACGCAAGCTTTATCTAGATATGGGTGCACGAACCATCACCTCCATAGAGGCGATGAAAACCATTGCATTTGAAATTGCAGAACAGCTTACCAATGCTCTAGGTCCGGGAGAAAACTCTCAGCTGCGCACCCCGGATTGGTATGTGCAAGCCATTAGCGGCGGGATGGGACCGATTGGTGTTCATAAGGGCTTCCGCGAAATGCAGCAGATGGGCTGGGTAGACAAAATCCCTGCCTTCGCCCCCATCCAAGCTGAAGGCTGTGCGCCAATGGTAGAGAGTTGGAAGAAAGGTCTTGCAAAGGCAGAACCAATAACCAACCCCAAGACCCGCATCGAAACCCTTGCCACCGGTGACCCTGGGCGTGCATATGAATTCTTGAAGGGGCATGTAGATTCAAGCAACGGTGTTTTTGAAAGCGTGACCGATGAAGAAGCTTTCCGCGCTATGCATGTACTCGCAAAGATGGAAGGCATCTCTGCTGAGCCGGCTGCAGGCGCTGCTTTCGCCGGATTGTTTAAGTTGATTCGCGCGGGGGTGATTAAACCAAGTGACACAGTAGTGGTTAACTGCACGGGTCATACCATGCCGGCTGAACAAGGTATTCTTGGTGAGAATTGGGCGCGCGATGTGAAGTTTCCATCCTTGGCGCAAGCACCTCAAGAAGAAGGCTTGCTCTCTGCATTGACTCAAGTTGCCCCTGAACGCTTCCCCAAGATCGCAATTGTAGAAGACACGCTTGAAGCGCGCCGCCTGATCCGCCGCATTTTACAATCGCAAGGAAATTTCACAATTCTCGAAGCAGAAGATGGGCGTGCCGGGTTAGACCTTGTTCAGAAAGAACTCCCTGACCTTGTTATTCTCGACTTAATGATGCCAGAGATGGACGGTTTTTCTGTCATTGAAGCATTACGTTCAAATCCTGAAACCGCAACCATCCCTGTGATCGTTGCGACGGCAAAAGAGTTGACACCCGATGAAAAAAATCGGCTTAGTGGACACATCCAGGCATTGCTGCAAAAAGGTGATTTTCTCAACGACGAATTTCTGGACGAGGTCAGGTCTCTCTTGAAGTAAATATCCATAAAAGGCTGGCAAGATTGGCAAAAAAAAATACAGCTGGGATCTTTGCGGCGTTTAGCTCCGCACTTTTCCTTGGCATGGCACCTGTGTTTGGTAAACTCGCCATCACAGAGGGATTCTCACCATTTGCGGTAGTTGCTTTACGAACCGGTTTTGCCGCAGGCATCATGTTATTGGTCATGCTACTTTTCTATCGCCAATATCTTTACATCTTTCCTGTGGGTCTGATCGGTTGTGTTTTTGCAGGTATGATCAATGGATTAGGATCCTTGTTTTATTATCTTGCTTTGCAACGATTGGATGCCAGCCTTGGTCAGTTGCTTTATTCTCTCTATCCGTTCTTTGTTGCATTATGGCTGATTCTTGACCATCAACCTCCCAGCCGTCTGACAGTTTTCCGTCTCGCGCTCGCCACGCTAGCTGTTTTGCTGCTTACAAACGTCCCCAACCGCTCCATGGACTTAACCGGCGTTGCAATGATGATCATCGCAGCTGTGTTGTACGCGATGCATCTTCCGATCAATCAACGTGTATTATATGAAGTCCCTGCCCCAACGGTAGCACTCTATACACTCATTTCAATGAGTGCAATTGTCATCCCTGCATATTTCGTGTTTGACCACACCTGGCCCAGAACAAACGCTCCCTGGCTACCCGTGGCAGGATTAACTTTTGTGACAATCTTTTCGCGTGTCGCTCTGTTTCTTGGGGTTAAGAAAATTGGCGGAATGCAAACTGCATTATTAGGTTTGGCAGAACTTTTGATTGCAATTTTTGGCAGCCACCTGCTTCTTGGTGAGACTCTTACTCTTACCCAATGGCTCGGCGCACTTGGACTTGGCATAAGCCTTATTCTTGTAATGTATGAAAAAACTGCTGCATTCCCCGCAGGCTCTAAAACTGGTTGGCTATCGTGGATTCGCCCGCCCGGATTACCCAAAGACACATTCGGACCTTATGAATAAAAAGAGGTTGACCTGTTAGGTCAACCTCTTTTTATTTAGCCTACAATAATGAATCACTTATGAGCACTCAACATCTCTCGATCAAAGATTGACGGATTTGTATATAGCCCATCACGTAGTTGTTGACGCGCCAGATCAAGGTCCGCTAGGATCTGCTGAATATCCATATATTCAGCGTCACATAACAAAACGCCAACATTTGCCCGAAGCCCCAATCCACGGTCATTTTGCTCAAGAAAGCGTTTCATGCTGTCGCGTAAACGCCCAGCAATTTTCAATGGCGCTTCAGGAGTTGGAATATCTTCGATTAAAGTTAGAAAAATACCTTTTTCCGGCGACCAAGCCATTGTATCTGTAGGGCGAAGCGTAACGCGGAATTGATCTGCTAGTTTTCGCAGGAAATTGCGCATCTCCGCCTCGTCGAGATGCTCTCGCAGGTCGTTCATTTGGGGAACATCTGCAAAAAGCACACCAAAACGACGAAAAGAACTTTGCTTAATGCGCTCCAGCGAAAAGGTCATACGCACGTTGAAAAAGGATAAGGTGTATAACCCTGTAACAAAGTCATGTGTAGGTTCATCCAGCGCTCCCTGAGTGGACTGCAACCGTTGCACCAAGCTACTAAGCTGATTAATATCAACAGGCTTGAGCAGCAAAAGGTCTGGCTCGACCGGGAGGCTATCTGCATAAGGAGCATACGCCGTGATTACGACTACCGGCACACGCATCAGGCGTTCTTCATCTCGCATACGTTTTAAGATGTCAATGCCTGAAACTCTCGGCAACTGTAGATCAAGCAAAACAATATTCGGACGCATTACATCCAAACGTTCCATTGCTTCTTTGCCATCCAGAACAATCTCTGTTTGGTAACCGGCAACATCCAACACATGCCGAAACAGAGCAACAATATCGCGGTCATCTTCAACAATTAAAGCAGTGGGTTTATCCATAAGCTCGCCCTTTGTCATAGGCGCTATTATACGACCTTCAAGCGTTGTTCAGGGTGTCAATTCAGGTTTTTTATCATACAATTACAATGTAAACTCATGAATTTATTAACAGCCCTTCGCCTAGATCAAATAAAAGAGCACCCAGTACTATCTTTTGCAGGCTCTGGTGGGAAAACTACTGCCCTCTTCCAACTTGCACGGCAATTCCTTGAGCAAAAAAAGTGCTCAGTCGTTTATGTTACTGCAACAAGCCATCTCGGAGTTTCTCAAATCCCACTTGCAGATCATCATATTATTACAACTGATAGCACGACGGAGATAGAACTCGCAACAAGCGGGGTCGTCCTGATTACAGGCAAAATAGAACAAGATAAGACCAAACCAATAACTAACGAAGCCCTTTACTGGCTACGCGCAAAATCTAAAAACGAGAATACCCCTCTCCTGATCGAAGCTGATGGGTCTCGCCAGAAATCAATCAAAGCGCCAGCAAATCATGAACCGCCCATTCCTGAATTTACTGAGATAGTCGTTTATGTTTGTGGATTAAGCGCCCTTGGCAAAACTCTAACTAAAGAAAATGTTCATCGTCCTGAGATCTTTTCTCAAATCACAACAATTAATAATGGTGAAGTAATCACAGCGAATGCAATACAAAAACTACTCACCCATTCACAGGGTGCCTTGAAAAATATTCCCCAACAAGCAAAACGAGTCATCCTATTAAATCAAGCAGACACACCAGAGTTGCAATCGATTGGTGGACGTATGGCTCAAAAATTACTGCATACGTATGAGAGGGCTATTGTTGGTTCGCTGCAAAACAATCATCTTCACCTCGTAGAAAAGACAGCTGGCATCATTCTCGCCGCAGGAACCTCCAGCCGGTTTGGTGAACTCAAACAACTTTTAGACTGGAAAGAAAAAGCCTTTGTGCGACATGTTGCAGAGACCTCGCTTCAAGCCGGGCTCGAACCTGTCGTGGTCGTTACCGGCTTTCGCCATGCTGACGTTGAATCTCACCTACAAGATCTGACAGTCCAAATCGTCTACAACCCAAACTATGAAAGCGGGCAAAGTACTTCAATAAAAGCCGGGCTGGGAGTATTACCGAAAAACACAGGTGCAGCCTTATTTTTATTAGCAGACCAACCCCAAATCCCTGCAGCAGTGATTCGAGCGTTGGTAGAGTCGCATTCTACGGAAAGGCAAGCGATCCTTGCCCCATTGGTGTTGGAAGAGCGAAGAGCAAATCCGGTTTTGTTTGACCGCGTCACTTTTTCTGACCTCATGCAACTATCAGGCGATATAGGTGGACGTGGAATATTTGATAAGCATAAAGTTTCCTTTTTGCCCTGGCATGACGACATTCTAATCTTTGACGTTGACAAGCCAGAAGATTATGAACGGCTGAAAAATCTAGAATGACGTATATTTCTGCCATTATTCTGGCTGCCGGGAAGTCCACGCGCATGGGGCAGCAAAAAATGCTAATGCCTTGGGGGGAGAGCACTGTGTTAGAGAAAGTGATACAAACTCTTTATGATTCGAATATTTCAGATATCATTTTGGTCACTAGCCCTGAAATTTCTTCAAAAGTTAAATATAAAGATTTGAAAATTGTGGTTAACAATGATAGCGAAATGTTGCGGTCGGTTCAGCTAGGGTTGGAAGCACAAAAAGCATCAGCGGAGGGAACGTTGATTTGCCTTGGCGACCAACCTCAAATCGAAGAAGGAAGCGTGCGGAGCGTCTGCGAAGCATTCCAAAAAAGCCTATCCAAACTTGTTGTGCCTAGTTATCAAATGCGGAGAGGGCACCCTTGGCTGGTTGAGAAAAGCTTATGGAATGAAATCCTTGCGATGCAGGTAGGCACGATGCGCGAGTTCCTAAATAGACATGCCAACGAAATTAAATATGTGAATTTAAGCACACCTACAATTTTACAAGATCTAGACACGCCTGAAGATTACTTGAAATATAAACCATCCATGTGATACACTCCGTCCACTTTTCAGACTGGGAGCAGGCATGAGATACTTTGTGATCGTCAATCCAACTTCGGGGCGCGGACTTGGGGAAAAATCCATACCGCAGATTGAGTCTTTTCTGAAAGAGCACGGCTTTGATTTCACCTTAGCGCGTACTACTGGGGTTTGGCATGCGGCAGACCTGGCAGAAGGCGCCGCACGAGATGGTTATGATGTGATTGTGTGTGCTAGTGGTGATGGAACGGTGAATGAAGCCATCAATGGCATGATGCGTGCTAAAAAAGCCGGGCATAAAGGTGCTACTTTCACTGTCCTAAGCATTGGCACAGGGAATGACTTTGCAGGTGGCACGGGCATACCCACCAATTTGAATGATAGCCTGCAAGCCTTGAAAGCAAACAAAAGAAAGAAAATTGATCTGGGAGTTGTTAAAGGCGGAGATTACCCAGACGGACGTTATTTTGGGAACGGCATTGGGGTTGGTTTCGATGCAGCTGTTGGAAATGAAGCCATCAAAGTGCGTTGGACACGCGGTTTGTTGGCGTACCTCATCGGTGTGATCAAGACCGTATTCTTGTATTACAACCCAGCTCAAGTTGAAATCGTTTTGGACGATAAAGAAACTATCCGCCAACGTTCCTTGATGATCTCCGTGATGAACGGGCGGCGGATGGGCGGCGGTTTTCAAATGGCACCCGAATCTCTAGCGGACGATGGTCTCTTCGACCTTTGCATTGCAGAGACCGCTTCAAAGGGGCGCATCTTGCAGATGATCCCTCATTTCATCAATGGCACGCAAAAGACTCTGCCTGAAATTCAAATGAAGCGAGCTAAGAAGGTTTCAATTAAGTCTTTGGATGCCACCTTTCCGGCTCACGCAGATGGTGAATTTATCTGCCTTGAAGGTAAAGAATTAACCCTTGAGCTTCTGCCTCAGGAACTTGAGATCATTCACGCTTAATACTTATGAAAAAATTTTCTCTTTGGTTTATTACCACCGCACTCCGTATTTACTTCTGGCTTACCCTGCGTATTGACGCACCCGGCGGCATGGACAAGGTTCCCCACAAGGGTCCATTGATTATCATCACCAATCATACCGGTCAGGTGGAAGTGCCTGTTTTCGCGACCATGCTGCAACCGCGAAAAATAACTGGTTGGGGTAAAGCAGAAGCTTTTGAAAACCCATTTTTGAATTGGGTATTTGGCGCATGGGATATCATCCCCGTCCATCGTGGCGAAGCAGATATGACCGCACTGAAATCTGCATTTCGTATGTTGGAAGAAGAACGCATCTTCGGCGTTGCCCCCGAAGGGACTCGTAACTACACAGGCATTCTTCGCCGCGGGTTGCCGGGTGCTGCCATTTTGGCTTTGAAATCTGGAGCGCCTGTGCTGCCCATTGTTCATTGGGGCGGTGAAAAATTCCTCAAAAATCTTAAGAGCTTCAAACGCACAGACTTTCATATTCGCCTTGGCGAGCCGTTCTGCGTGAAAGTGGACGGCAAAGTGACCGGCGAGATGCGTCAGGAAATCGTGGACGAAATGATGTACAGGATCGCAGCCATGATGCCAGAAGAGTATCGCGGCGAGTATAGCGACTTAAGTAAATCGACAGGGAAATATTTGGTTAATACAAATATCTAAACAAAAAGCCTGCTCTATCAAGAGCAGGCTTTTTACTATTCAATTATTGTTTTCAACTTCATTTGGTAGGCATTTGTCTCTCGTTTTTCGAAGCCCATTTTGATATATAGCTTATTTGCCGCCACCCGCATGGGGTTAGATGTTAGCGCGATATTGCTAGCCCCTTTTTGCCGTGCAATCTCAATCCCTTGTTGCATGAGAGACTCGCCAATGCCCTGCCCACGAACGGACAAGTCCACGATGACATCTTCAATGATGGAGCGAATGCCGGTTGGGACGCGATAGACGGTCAACGTTAGAGCGCCGACGATCTGTCCGCTTTCATTGCGGGCAAGCAACAGTGTAGATGAAGGCTCATTGATAAGAGCGCTCAGGTCTTCATGAGTGGGAGGCGGATTGTTTTGAGTCAACTGAGGCACGAGGCGTTGAAATGCCTCATAGAGTTCAGCATCCGCTTGGGTGGCGATTTCAATTTGCATGAGCGGTGGTGTTCTTGTTCTTAGGAATCAAGCTAAGAATAAGATAGTAGCCGACGTAAAGAAAAGATGCCCAGACAATCCATGAGGGGGTGTTGGGATAGAGCAACAAGCCCCAAATACCAACTGCCCCGTAAAGGTAAGTGAATGCAAGAGTTAAGGTCCGAAGGTAACTATTACGGCTGGGATATATATATTTGACCGGAATAAAAACCATAATATTGAAAAGAATCAAGAAACCGAAATTTACCCAAGGCGGCAAGTTCATGAGCAGCATGTAAAGTGCAGCGACGTTCCAATAGGATGGAAAGCCCTTGAAGTGATGGTCGTCGGTCTTGGCATCGGTTTGGGTGAATTGATAGGCAGAGGTGAGCAGGATGAGACAAGCCGTAAGCCATTTGACCGAGTCTGGCAATAGGTCGGTATGGATCATGAAGACGGCAGGGACGAGGACGTAATTTAGATAATCAAGGATGTTATCCAACAAGGCGCCATCGATCCCATTGGCATATTTTTTCACGTCTGCCCAGCGTGCAAGCATGCCATCGAAGCCATCCACCAGCATGGCAACGATCATCCAGACAATCATCATTTTGTAGTTATTTTCAAAAATGGCGAATATGCCAAGTAAGCCCCAGATGGCACCAGTGGCGGTAAAGAGGTGTACGCCCCAAGCAGCAATGACCCGTAAGATGTTTGGCTTATTTTCAGAGATCGCAGATGTAGTCATGTCCATTCCTTTGGTTGATTTCATGTATTAACACCCTATATTATAAAAGGAAACAAAAATGACTGCTTATTTGAGCAGTCATTTTTAGGTGCGGCAAGGTCTATAAAAACACTAGAATGCTATGAGCTATTCACCAAACGCTGGCGAACAACTTCAATACGCCCATACGAGTCACTTAATCCCAGCCAAGAAATGGCACTTCCAAGCTCTGAAAAAACCTTGAAATGAACCGGCACTCCAACGGACATCAACTCATAGGCATCCCCTAACAACTCAAGCATTCGATTGTTGGTGAGTATAGCAGTTTGCTCCATTTTCCAGCCAGATTCGTGCAAACTGCGGTGCCGTGCAACTATCTTTTTCAAACTATCCAAGTCTACGTCCATATCGGCATATAACAAGTCTGCGATGATCTTCATGCCCGGTCTGCGTAAAGGATCATCGATCATGACCTTTTCATACCCGACCATTTCAGACATTGCCACCTTGCCAGACAGAAAAATATAAAGAAGCCCTAGATCAGAATCAGCCATATGCGTAATTGGCATCGTAATCTTTCCTTATATTCACATGTCCCTCAATGTAACCAACTTCATCGAGGGACATGTTTTATCTGTAATCAGTTCTTTACCAACCCTACTTTCACTTTTTCACCTTCAAACTCGTCTTCCACCACTGAGGCATTTGCAGGCGCAGGAGCGAAGGATAACTTGACCGTCAACGTTTCGGCTTTGATGTAATCGGCATGCGCTTCCACGGCGGACCTCAAACCTGCGCTCGCTTCGACGAACAATTCGATGCGGTCGGCAACATCTAAATTCGCAGTCTTGCGCAGGTCTTGCACACGGCGCACGAATTCACGTGCCAAGCCTTCAGCAACGAGTTCAGGTGTCAACGTGGTGACGAGCGCTGCTACATAGGCGCCATCTTCAGCAACGGCAAAGCCTTCCTTCGCCATGGCTTTGACTTCCACTTCTTCAGAGATGATGTGGAAGGTCTCGCCCCCGGCATTAACCTCAAGCGGGTTGCCCGTTAATAGGGCTTTCGCCACGTCCTCGGCATTCATTGCCAAGATCGCCTTCTGAATGACAGGGAATTTGTTGCCGTATTTTTGCCCGAGCTGTTTTGGCAGCGGCTTGACGGTGTGCGATACAGCTTCAGTTGCGGCGTCGAGTAATCGCACTTGCTTCACATTCAACTCGTCCTGCACTACTTCTGCGTTCTTGAGCAGTGCGGCACGTTCGGTGTTGTTCCCTACCGAGAAGGCAGCTTCTGCCAATGGCTGGCGTACTTTGCGGTTCGCCTTCTGGCGAGCCGAGTGCCCCAGCGAAACTAGCTTCATCACCAAATTCATTTCAGTGTTAAGCGACTCGTCGATGAACTCTTCCATCACAGTGGGCCACTCCGCTAAATGAACAGACTCAGGCGCGGTCTCATCCACCGAACAGACGAGGTTCTGATACAGCTCTTCCGCGAGGAAAGGCATGGCAGGTGCGATCAGTTTAGCAACGGTGGTCAACGCCGTGTAGAGCGTGGAATAGGCAGATTGCTTATCGGCAGCCGAGTCATTCTTCCAGAAGCGGCGACGAGAGCGGCGTACATACCAAGTGGAAAGAGTCTCTACGAACTTCTCCACCGGGCGGGTGGCGTTGGTCACATCGTATTCTTCGTAAGCTTTGGTCACATCGCGCACGAGCACGTTCAACTCAGAGAGCAGCCAACGGTCAAGGTCGTTCGCCGGTGCAGTGATGGTCAGCCCTTGTGGCTTGTCGAGGTTGGCATAGGTCACAAAGAACGAATACACATTCCACAGCGTCAGCGTAAAGTTGCGGATCACCTCCCCTACCAAATCGGAGGAGAAGCGGCGTTCTTGTCCGGGCGGCGTGGCGGTGTACAAGTACCAGCGCAGCGCATCCGCGCCATGGACGTTGAGCACATCCCACGGTTGGACGATATTGCCCAAAGACTTGGACATCTTGCGTCCTTCCGCATCCTGAATGTGACCCAAACAGATCACGTTCTTGAACGAGACCTGATCATTGAGCAAGGTCGAGATGGCGTGCAGTGAATAGAACCAGCCGCGGGTCTGATCCACCGCTTCACAGATGTAATCAGCAGGATATTGCGCTTCGAACTTATCCTTATTCTCAAACGGATAATGCCACTGCGCATACGGCATGGACCCCGAGTCGAACCACACGTCGATGAGGTCCTTTACACGGCTCATTTCTCCGCCGCACTCGCTGCACTTCCAGTGAACGTTATCTACATGTGGGCGGTGCAGATCAAGCTCGGTCAAATCGCGACCAGCTTTTTCAGAGAGTTCAGCCACCGAGCCGACACACTCGCGATGTTTACAGTCTTGATTTTCACATTCCCACACCGGCAGCGGCGTGCCCCAATAGCGTTCACGAGAGAGAGACCAGTCGATATTATTTTCGAGCCAGTTGCCAAAGCGTCCATTTTGGATGTGGTCAGGCACCCAATTGATAGTCTTGTTCAGGTTGACAAGGTTTTCCTTCTTCGCGCTGGTGCGGATGTACCACGAGTCGCGCGCGTAATACAGCAAAGGAGTATGGCAACGCCAGCAGAACGGATACGTGTGAACGTACTTCTCCGAGCGGAACATCAGTCCGCGCGCTTCGAGGTCTTGGATGATCTGCGGGTCGGCGTCTTTGAAGAAGACTCCGCGCCATGGAGTTACTTCAGGGATGAATCCTCCATTCGGTTGGATCGTGAGCAAAACCGGCAAATCATACTGTTTCGACATTTCCATGTCTTCGGCACCGAAAGCAGGAGCCTGATGTACGAGACCTGTACCGTCTTCGGTGGTTACGAAGTCGCCGAGCACCACATAATGCGCAGGCTTATCCAACGGTACAAAAGTAAAGAGCGGTTGATATTTCATGCCCTTCAATTTCTTGCCTTTGAAGGTGTCCACGACCTTTACTTCTTCACCACGGAAGACTTTTTCCAACAGGGATTTGGCGAGGATCAGCTTTTCGGTCGTGCCGTTATTATCGCGCTCGACAGTTACATAATCCACATCGGGGTGAGCCGCGATGGCAACGTTAGCAGGCAAGGTCCATGGAGTGGTCGTCCAAACGAGGAATGAAGTATCTGGCTTATCCACAAGCGGGAAACGCACAAAGACCGAGGGGTCAGCCGTATCTTCGTAGCCAAGTGCCACTTCATGGTCAGAGAGAGGCGTGCCACAACGGGGGCAATACGGCACGATCTTGTAGCCCTTGAAAAGCAGGTCTTTCTCCCAGAAATTTTTCAAAATCCACCAGACCGACTCGATGTAGTCGTTGGTGTAGGTTACATAAGCAGTGTCCAAGTCCACCCAGAAACCGATACGGGCGGTCATCTTCTCCCATTCCTGGATGTAGTTGAAAACGGACTTCTTGCACAGTTCGTTGAATTTATCAACACCGTATTCTTCGATCTGCTGTTTGTTGGTGAAGCCTAACTGCTTCTCCACTTCGATCTCTACTGGTAAGCCATGGGTATCCCAGCCGCCGCGGCGCGAGACGTGATATCCGCGCATGATCTTGTAACGCGGGAACATATCTTTGAAAGCACGCGCGAGGACATGATGCACGCCGGGGCGTCCATTTGCGGTAGGCGGACCTTCATAAAAGACGTACTCGGGTTTGCCCTGGCGTTGGTCAACGGTCTTCTTGAAGATCTCCTGCTTCGTCCACATTTTGAGAACGTTATCTTCCATCGAAGGCACGTCGAGTTTTGGGTTGACTGCTTTGAACATTCGTTTCTCCTCTTCGTCATTGCGAGCCGTGCTCTTTCTCTCCTCGCAATGACAGTAAATTATTAAATAAAAAACTCTCATCTCATACAGAGACGAGAGCAAAGCTCACGCGGTACCACTCTGGTTTTCATCCGAAGATGAACACTCATTGGGCGACAACCATCACCCTGTTCTGATAACGAAGAACAATTTCGGATTCCCTACTCTCAGAGTCTTTCTGATTTCAGTTCACAGCTCCGGGAGGATTTTCAACCGTCTCGAACGTATCCGCTTCACACCTGACCTCGGACTCGCTGCCCGTCTTGAACGGTTTACTCGTTCCCATCCACGCTTTTAGATAGCGGCATTATACACAAGCCGGGGTGATTGAGCAAGGCACAAGATTAATCCTGTTTTTCTTCACCGGACTCTAATTGTTCTTCCCATACCGCTACTCGATTCCTGCCAGAGTGCTTTGCAGCATATAAGGCTTGGTCTGCCCGGCGGAAGAGTGCCGAAAGGGTATCTTGTTCATCGTGCAATACCGCTACACCTAAACTAAATGTAACCATCACCTCCCGCCCATTGATAGGGATAAGAGTACTTGCAACGATAGATCGAAGCCTTTCAGAGACTTGATAAGCAGCATCAAGATCTGTATTCGGCATCAAGATGGCAAATTCCTCACCACCTAAGCGTCCAAACACATCAAAATCACGGATGTTTTCCATACACAGGTGTGAAAGCTCAGCCAAAACCCGGTCACCTTCGGGGTGTCCGTATTTATCATTAATGCCTTTGAAATAATCCAGATCAATTAGTCCCAAAGCAAGTGGCTGGTCTTGGCGGCGAGTGCAGTTAAGCTGCGTCTCTGCAAGCTCCATAAAATGCCGACGATTAAAAGCCAAGGTCAATTCATCGACTGTGGCAAGCTGTTGGAGTTTCAGTTGTGTATTTTTTAATTCCGTAATATCGCGCCACACAACCAACTTCCCTAAAAAGTGCTGCCTTTTATCATACAAAGACGAAATACGAAGGTCAAGATAACGATCCTCAACAGTGACTTCTGTTTGTGATTCTTCCTTATCAAAAAAATGAGACACAAAGTCGGACCAGCGCATAAAAGCCTGTTCAACGGGTTCACCGATATGAAAATCAGAAGGCAGCGCCTTTCGCGCCGTTGGGTTGACATCCACGATCCGGTTCTGAGAATCTAAGACGCAAATGCCTTCGCTCATAGACTCAATCAACATACTGCGGGCGATCGGCACAACATCCAAAAGACGGTAACGAATAAGAGCAAAGGCGATAAATAACGCTGTGAACGAGAAAATAAATGGGGTGACATCTACATTCAGCAACAATATCTCTCCACCCATGGCAAGGAAAGCGATATGAATCACCCAGGGAATAATAGTGGCAGCCAAGATAAAGGTTGCCTGCATCCGATACATCCCACGCGAGCGATAGAACGTTACCCCTAAAACTAACATGCCGATCAAAATTAATAGATAAGAATAATAAACATTCGCCCAAGCTGCAGGTCCCATTTCAACAAGCAAGGTTGTATTCAAAGCTCGTTTCCCGCCAAAATACAAATTATGCCAAGAGTCAGTACCTAGTATGGCTAGGATTAAAACAGGCTCAATCATCGCCGCAACAATGAATGAACGTCCCAACCACTTCTGCAGGTTAGCATATTCAAGTGTAAAGATCAGGAATGCAGTTGGCACAATGAATGCACCCAAAAGGGTTACATTCAACCAGAAATAAGGGTTGGGTCCAGGAATATCCGCCCAAAAAATACCATAGGTAATATCCCACCAGCTCAGCCCCATCAAAAAAACAAAAAGCGATTTTGCCCCAACTGCTTCGCGGCGCTTCAGCCAAATTGCTACAGCAACAACCAAGCATCCTACACCTGCCGCCAACAAAAGTGCACTATACCTTACATTAGGTGGAAGCATAATGCAATTATACAACAGCCCAAGTTATACAAACTGATGATGCTGTAGTTATTAAAATAAAAAGGCGGGATTTAAATCCCGCCTCGCTCTTTCATCACATTTCTAATCTCATCTTCAAGTTTATCTGCCGCTTTTTCTATTTCTGCCAACTCGCTCAACATGCGATCTCCAAGTGATTTATCGTCCAGAGAATTGATATTGATGCGGACGTTATATCCGGCAGCTGTGAGAGAAGCTCTCGCCATGGCAAAACCAGACATGGCATCCGAAATGGCGCTCTGCAAACCAGACTTGGCACATTTGAGGGCGAGCTCCATTACTTTGACGGCATGTTCGCTAACGTGTAGTGGAATATGCGCAGCATTCAAGGTCGCTTGAGTAATAGCAGCCTCACGAGCAGACTTTTGCTCGTCGGTCTCTTTGGGCATCTTGAATTTTGCCATGAGCACTTCAAAGGAAGCTGCATCATCATCTACGGCTTGGGTAAGCTCAGCACGGAGGTTTTCTGCCACCACCCGAATGGCTTGCATCTCGGCTTCGACTTCGGCATATTTCTTTTTGCCGATGGTAACGCCCGCCACCATGGCAACGAGTGCGGCACCCATGGCACCCGCATAGGCTCCGGCAGACCCGCCGCCAGGAGTCGGTGTGGGCGCGGCTAATTCTTCGATGAAAGAAACAGGCTTGAGCGGAGTCTGATCGGCGGCGGTGGGAGAAGAGAACAGCCGGGATTCGAGAATCTGTTCGGGAGAGAAAGCATCCAATTGGGTGTACCAGACCGCGGCATCCACAAGGGCTTCTTGCGGGATCAAGCCGACGAGTTCGCTGTGATGAATGCCGACTCCATATCGTTCCGCTTCGCGACGAATGAATTCAACCACGCGGGCAATGGGTGTTTCGCGGAAGTTGGTGAGGTTCATCGAAACCTGCGCGCGACCTTCCACGAGCAGACCGAGCCCTTTGACATATCGCAAACCGCCCGAAGACTGACGCACGGCTTTGGCGATCTTCTTGGCGATGCTGACATCGTCGGTGGTGAGATAGACGTTGAAGGCAATCAGCGGGTTACGTGCACCGATGACGGTTGCGCCTGCCTTGGGCAATTGGCTGGGACCGAAATCAGGCTGGCGTTCGGGCTTTTCAATTTCGGTCTTGAGACCTTCGTATTGCCCTTTGCGGATGTTCTCAAGATTGGTGCGTTCAGGTTTGGTAGCAGCCGCTTCATAAAGATAGACGGGAATATTTAATTCTTTGCCCACGCGCTCGCCAAGCCGTTTGGCAATGGCGATACATTCTTCCATGCTTGCGCCACTGAGCGGCACAAAAGGCACTACGTCCGTGGCACCAATGCGGGGATGTTCGCCGGTGTGTTGGTCGAGGTCGATCAGTGCGGCGGCGGTTTGGATGGCGCGGAAGGCGGCTTCTTCGACCCCCGCAGCAGACCCGGCAAAGGTTAACACGGTACGGTTGTGGTCGAGGTCGGAGGAACGGTCGAGGAGTTTGACCTCCCCCACTGATTCAATGGCGGCGACGATCTGGTCGATCACTTCGGGGTGGCGCGCTTCGGAAAAGTTAGGGATGCATTCGATAAGTTGATGGGTCATGGAGTCTCGATTTATGATTTCAGATTTTTGATTTACGAGTGTGAAGGTAATTATAAAGGATGCGGATAAGGAAATTCCATTAAATCAAAAAAACTGCAAAGGTCATAATTAAGAGAAAACGCCCCAACCTAATGACATTGGGACGTTTTATTATGTTTCTTGCAATGTGAAAAGTTACGGCATCCAAGACATCATGGAAATCTTGCCATCGGTCACAAAGGCTTGGCAATACGAATAGGTTTTGCCATCGCTTGCGTTTACCTTGAATTGCACCATGGTGCCAGCCGCCATAGAGGTGGCATCGGTCAATTCATAGGTCACGCCTTCGGTCGAGGTTAGGTAGTCTTCCAATTCTGAGCTGTCAAATTTGGTGACGGTGGTGCCAATCGTGAACATGATGTTTTCGTCCACGCTTGAAATGGCAGAGTCAATATCGCCGGCATTGACCGCATCAAAGAACTGGGTCACGACAATCACGGGGTCTCCTTGGGCAACGGTTCCGCTCGAGTCTTCGGTCGCTTCGGCTTCGGTAGTGGCGCCTTTGGTAGCCGTCCAAGTGACTTCCTTTTCAAATTCGCCGCACAAGCCGTCTGCCGGAGATTTAATAAGCATTGTGCCACTAGCTTCACTATCCCCAGTGAATGATCCATCAAACGTGAGGACATCACCAAAATTATCAATAACCGATGAGAAACTATCGCCATCCACCACAATTGGGTCCATGCCGCCAGTTGCCGAGCCGGTGCTGATCGCCCCGTGGTAATTACAACCGTTGGATTCGCCCGTGTAATTCAAGGCAACCGAGACAATTTCGTTATTCTCAATTCTGAACAAGATTTCTTTGTTATCTACCGTATTGGTGCCTGTCCATTCGCCATCGTACAGTCCGCCGCTTTGGGCAGAGGCGTCTTCGGTGGCAGAAGAATCAGAGGGCAAGATCGGGCTGCTATCTTCAGTAGACTGGGTTTCTTGCGGCAGGCTGGTAGGCTCTGCAGGAGACAGACTCTTACAAGCCAAAGACGCCCATACAAGCACAGTCACCGCCAAAAGGATGTTTCGTTTGTTGTTCATGCAATTCTCCAATAAAAATTAGAATACGAATAAAGCAGCCGTCATTCTACTCAAGCCTACAGTTCTGAATATCACCTAAAAGTAATGGGATTTTCGTTTTGAGCATTATGCTTTACGATTAACAAAACAGACCCAACTCAGGAGATGCCATGCAAAAGTCCCGCCTCGAAGCCTTCAGTGACGGAGTCTTCGCCATCGTCATTACTTTACTCATTCTCGATATTCGCTTTCCCGAAGTACCGTATAGTCAGTTTGGGCAGACCTTGCTTTCACTATTACCGCGCATTCTGGCATACGTCATGAGCTTTATTCTGATCGGTCTGTATTGGGTGGTGCATCATAATTCCCTGCATGGCATGCAGAAAACCGACCGCGGCTTCCTTTGGTTGAACATCCTGCTGCTCTTATTTGTCAGCTTCATTCCCTTCCCCACTTCCCTGCTTGGGCGCTATCCCTATCAGGCAGGTCCCATCATGTTTTATGGGCTGACGTTAATCGCCTGCAACCTTGTGGGCTATCTGATGATCTTGTATGTATGGCGGCATCCACACCTGGCGAATGAAGAGTTTTCCCCAAAATACCTGCAACGCCATACACCGGTGTACATTGTGGTCAACGGGTTATATCTTTGTGCCGTATTGCTCGCGCACAAATTCCCAATGCTTAGTTATTTGATTTATATCGGCGTCGTCTTTAGTCTAATTGTCCTTTTGCCCAATTTAGATGACGGCTTGGCAACATAAAAATTTTATTTCACATCGAAGGAGAGAATCGCATGAGCAAAGGAAGATTAGAAGCATTTAGCGACGGCGTGATTGCCATCATCATCACCATCATGGTGCTTGAATTGCGCCCCCCAGAAGGCGGATCCCTTTCAGACCTGCTGCCACTTCTACCGAAATTCCTAAGTTACATCCTCAGCTTTGTTTTCATCGGCATCTATTGGAATAATCATCACCATCTTTTACAAGCTGCCAAAGGGGTCAACGGCTCCATCCTATGGGCAAACATGCACTTGCTGTTTTGGATGTCCACGATTCCTTTTACTACCAGTTGGATGGGAGAACATTTCGCCTCCACACCGGTGGCAATTTACGGTGCGGTTCTTTGGGTGACTGGCTTGGCATATTACATCCTCACCCGCGCCCTCATCTCCCATCACGGAGCAGACTCCACGCTTGGTGAAGCCATTGGCAACGGCAAAAAAGAAATCTGGACCCTTACCATCATCACACTCGCCATACCACTGGCATTCGTCTCACCATGGATTTCAGCAGGTATGTATGTGTTGATCTCTATCATCTGGTTCATCCCAGATCGGCGCATTGAAGAAAAAGTCTCAAACCCCAAACATGACTAATTCCATTGTCCAAGCTCTTGCAGTAGCCCAAAAGAGCGATATATACCCAGAAAAAGTCCATGTATGATATGAGCATTGGTCGCAATCTTGCTTTTATTCATTGGAGATAAACATGGAAAGTCAATCCCTTAAAGTTTTCAAATGCCCATCCTGCGGCAGTCCGCTCGAGCCTGATAAATACGCCAGTACGACCAAATGCCCCTACTGTGGAACATCGGTTGTTAACCCTACAACCAGCGCCCCAACGGGAACTCTTTCGGATGTCACCCGCCTCGCCAAAGAAGGCAAACTAGACGAAGCCGCCCACATCTACAGCAAGATCACAGGGCTAAGCCACGAAAACGCCATGTTCAGCGTCAAATCCATGGCTGGGGTTCGGGATGAAGAGCCCGCCTCTTTCAAACCGACTTCGTATTCAGCCCCCCAACCGGAGCCACGCCCAAGCTATCAGTTGCCACCAACGCCTCAGCCTGTGTATCGACCCAAAGTCCGCGCAAGAGGCGGTTGTCTTACTTGGGTCATACAGATCATCGTCCTCATCTCCATTTTAGGGTCTGCATTTCCGGCTGTATTATCCGCTCTCAAATTCAAACTTCCGTTCGATCTGCCGTTCCTCACCGGTGAAAATTCTTTCATCCCAGAACCTTTTGCAAAAGAAGTTATGTCGTTTAGCCCCAGTTCGGTCAAGGATCCGCGTGCCATTCAAGTGGACGGGAATGGGAATATTCTGGTCTTTAATTACAACAGCTCAGATATTCAAACGTTCGACCCAACTGGTAACGAGGTCTCCATTATGAAGATCACAGAAAGCGATGGAAGGGAACTTAACAACGACAAAATGGGAGTGAGCCGCAATGGAACGATTTATATTCCTGGGTTCCAAAGCATTATGGTCTTCAATGAAAACGGAGAACGTCTTAGAGAGATCCCCAATACAGACCAATTTTTTATCATCCACTCTCTGCTTGTAGGCGCCGATGACAAGTTGTATGCTCGCTCGAGTTCTGGCATTATCCGCTTCGATGAAAATGGACAAGTCGATTTATTCATTTCAGATGAAACACTTGAAAACTTGTCGGGAGAATCTCCCAGCATTGGTGCCTTGGGAGTTGATGCTCAAGGGAACATCTATTTCAGCGGCACCTTCAACAAAGACATCTTAAAGTTCTCGCCCACGGGTGAATTTATTACCAAATTCCCGGCTGATTTCACCAGCGTGCGTGAAATTGTTTTTGATGCGTATGGGCGCATGTATGTCGTAGATTTCTCTGAAATCAAAGTTTACGATGCCGATTTCAATTACCTTGGCAATATCGATGGCGCCTACTGGGGCGTGGACTTTGATAATCAAGGCAATATGTACGGCATCACTACGAATAGTGACAAAGTGATCAAGTTCGAAGTCAAAAAACCTGAAACACAACAGCCTTAATTAAGCAATAAACATACATTACAAAGCGACCCTTTTCTCTTGAAAAGGGTCGCTTTGTAGTAAGACTTTTACTTTTGAATGCTTCTGTTTTTCTACACAAACTATTAATACTGAATCGGAAATAAAATGACCCAACCTCTCAATAACCAAATCCGCCCATTCGAAATAGGCTTTTACAACTTTGTCGATAGCGGAACAAACCCTCTCACGGGCGAAAAGAAAGACCCTGCTGTTGTAATGAAGAACATGCTCGAAGTCATCGAGCTTGCCGACCAGGTCGGCTTGGATGTTTTCGCGATTGGTGAACATCACCGGGTAGAGTATCTCGCCTCCGCTCCAGAAGTCATCCTCGGTGCAGCCGCCGCACGGACGAAGAACATCCGCCTCTCTACCGCCGTCACCGTCCTCAGCTCCGACGACCCGGTCCGCGTCTTTCAGCGTTTCGCCACTGTAGACCTCCTCTCCAATGGTCGCGCCGAAATCATGGCAGGGCGTGGCTCTTTCATCGAGTCGTTTCCTCTTTTCGGCTACAACCTCAATGACTATGATGGTCTCTTCGACGAAAAATTGCGTTTGCTTTCCCAACTAAATGACTCTACCCATATCACTTGGTCTGGCACATATCGAGCGCCACTTAATGACCTTGGTGTCTATCCGCGCCCGGTGCAAGAAAAGCTCCCAATCTGGGTCGCCGTCGGCGGCACACCAGAGTCAGTCGTCCGCGCAGCTTCGATGGGTCTCCCCATGGCACTCGCCATCATCGGCGGCATGCCCGAGCGCTTTGCCCCCTACCTAGACTTATACCGTCAGGCATCGGCTGAGTATGGTTTTGAACCTGAAACCATCCCACTGAGCATTAATTCGCATGGCTTCATCGCAGATACTACTGAAGAAGCCGTCAAAGAATATTATCCTATCCAAACCTATAACATGAACAAAATTGGTCGAGAGCGCGGTTGGGCTCCTGCCACTCAAGACCAACTCGAAAAACAGCGTTACCTACGTGGCTCAGACTTTGTCGGTACGCCAGATGAGATCATTGAGAAGATCCTTTTCCAATACGACATCTTCAAGCATCAACGTTTCCTCATGTATATGGGCAACAATGCCATTGAGCACAAAAAAATGATGCACGCCATCGAACTTTTCGGGACGAAGGTCGCGCCTACCGTGAGGAAAGAGATCGAAAAGCGCCGAGCAGGATAAAGGTCCGCCTCGAACCGCGCTCTACCCTGCTCCTCCTTTCTGAAATTTCCACACACTGAGAGATTCTCATCCCTCACTAACCTAATTACGCATTGACGCATCGTTTTCAGACAGGTATAATCGTTCTTCGGCATTATTTCAAACAGCAGGAGCATAATTATGACTACACCAGACGTCGTGTCCGTTGAGACACTCGAAACCAAAACAAAAATGAACGGAAAAATCTTGAAGACCACACTTGCGGGGGCGCTGGTGGATATTGGACAAAGCCTCCCGGGCGTTCTCCACATCTCACAGATCAGCGAAACTCCGGTTAACAAAGTGGAAGATGTCCTCAAGGAAGGTCAGGAAGTGACCGTGTGGGTCAAGCGCGTACGCAAAGACCGCATTGAGCTCACCATGATTGAACCGCTCATGTACGAATGGAAAGAACTCAAGCCCGATATGGTTGTAAAAGGCAAAGTGACCCGCCTCGAAACCTACGGCGCTTTTGTTGATTTCGGTGCAGAACGCCCCGGCTTGATCCACGTTAGCGAATTAGCCCACGGCTATGTCAAGACCGCTGGCGATGTTGTGAAAGCTGGCGACGAAGTTGAAGCCAAGGTTCTCGAAGTAGACCGCCGCAAACGCCAGATCCGCTTGAGCATCAAGGCTCTTCAGGAACTCGTAGTTGAAGAAGCCGCCGAGCCCGTTGAATATAAGGGCAAAGGCAAGCGCAAAGGCAAGAAGCAAGACGAGAGCTACGAAATGGAAGCTGAAGTTTCCAACGAGCCCCAATACACCGCCATGCAAATCGCCTGGCAGCAAGCGTTGGACAAGGCGAACGGCAAGAAGAACATCCGCGCCAAGTCCATCAAGGGCACATCCAAAGAGCAGGAAAATCTCTACAACAGCACATTGGAAAAGCGCCTCCCCACTGGCGGCTAAAAGAAATCAAAAAAGAGCGGACAAATGTCCGCTCTTTTTTATTTAACAATTACTTCCCTTCCCCACTCTTCAAATAATCTTCCATAAAGGCATCCAAATCGCCATCCAAAACAGATTGGGCATTACCAACCTGAAAATCGGTGCGATGATCTTTCACCATTTGGTATGGATGCAAAACATACGAACGAATCTGGCTGCCCCATTCTGCCTTGGTATATTCGCCGCGCAAAACAGCACGTTCTTCTTCTTTCTCTGCCTGCTTTAACTGAAGCAAACGCGCGCGCAGGATTCGCATGGCAAACTCACGGTTCTGCGTCTGCGAACGTTCGTTTTGACAGGTCACCACAATTCCGGTTGGGATGTGAGTCAGGCGCACAGCAGTCGCATTCTTCTGCACGTTTTGCCCGCCCGCGCCAGAGGAACGGAACACATCCATCTTTACGTCACTCGGGTTGATCTCAACATCTGCCTCGTCCATGCTCACTTGCGGCAATACTTCTACCAAAGCAAAGGATGTGTGTCGGCGATGAGCAGCGTCAAAAGGAGAAAGACGCACAAGGCGGTGAACTCCCTTTTCAGAGCGCATGTATCCAAATGCATATTGTCCACTCACCGCAATCGTGACACTCTTAATGCCTGCCTCTTCGCCGGGTGTCATGTCTAAAATTTCAGCAGTGAATCCACGGCTCTCAACCCAACGCAGATACATACGCTGTAACATTTCTGCCCAGTCTTGAGAATCTGTTCCACCCGCCCCAGCATGGATCGCCAAAATGGCATCATCATGGTCAAACGGACCTGAAAGCATGGCAGCGAATGAACGCTTTTCCAGATCACGTTCAACTTTTTGAATTTCTGCCTCGAGATCTGCACGAAGAGACTCATCATCCAACGAGGCAAGGTCGGTTAGGTCATGAACTTGTTGTTTAAGTTTCGTCCAACCACCCACCTCATCTCGCAGGCTTGAAATGGTCTTCATCACTTTTTGTGCAGTTGTAGAGTCGTTCCAGAAATCTGGGTGTTCACTTTCGCTTTCAAGTTGTGAAAGCTGATTTTGTTTTCCTACCAGGTCAAAGACGCTCCAATAACTGTTGCACGGTCTCATTGGCAGCGTTCAATCGTTGTAACAAGTCTTGCATCTCTACTCCTAGTTATTTACCAAAATTCCATCCACAAACGCATCTGGGTCAAACGGGGTCAAGTCTTCTGGCTTCTCGCCCAGCCCAGCAAACAAGATCGGCAATCCTACTTCACGTTGAATAGCAAACGCCATCCCACCGCGAGCAGAGGAGTCCAATTTTGTCAAAATCACACCAGATACATTTACAGCTTCTTTAAAGGAACGCGCTTGTTGCAAAGCATTCTGTCCAGTTGTAGCATCCAAAACGAGCCAAACCTGATGAGGCGCTCCTGGCAATGCTTTTCCAACCACTCGATTCACCTTCTTCAATTCTTCCATGAGATTGAACCGAGTATGCAAACGCCCGGCTGTATCCACCATGACAATGTCTACGCCGCGAGCCACACCCGCTTGGACGGCGCTAAACGCCACCGCACCTGGATCACTCTCTGGAGCGCCTGCGATCACTTCGACGTTCAACCTGTCACCCCATACCTGAAGTTGATCCACCGCCGCAGCCCGGAATGTGTCCGCTGCGCCTAAGATTATGTTTTTCCCCTCACCTACAAATTTAGCAGATAATTTGGCAATGGTCGTTGTCTTGCCTGATCCATTGACGCCTACTACTAAGATCACGGTAGGTGTATTTGTGAATTCCAGAGTTGGAGGCTGAATAAGGCGAGAACGTAATTCAGCTTTCAGTGCAGAAAAAAGTTCGTCGGAGCGGGTCCAGCCTTCGGTCCGTGTGAGGCGTTTTAGGGCATCCAAAACAGACGAAGCTGTCTCGATCCCCAAATCTGCTTGGATCAGAGTAGCTTCAAGGTCATCCCATGTTTCCTCAGTAATTTCAGAGGTACCAAGGATGGTTGCGATCTGTCCAAATGCAGCTTTGCTTGTACGAGAAAGTCCTTCTCGCCATCGTGAGAAAATGCTCATATGGGCGGCGATTATACCCCATGGGCATAGTGCAGCAGGCTTTTTATGTTATACTCATTTGGCTAAATATAGCTTCAAAAGAAAGAAAAAAAGAAGGATAAAAAAGGAATAAACATGTCCGGAGAACCCATTCATATCACTGACGAAGCCTTTGAACAGGTTGTGATGCAATCGAAACTTCCTGTCATTGTGGATTTTTGGGCACCGTGGTGCAATCCCTGCAAAATGATCGCCCCAACCCTCGATAAACTTGCCAAAGAATTAGATGGCAAGATCGTTATCGCAAAGGTCAATACTGATGATCATGCACAATGGATGCAGAAATTTGGTATTCAGGGTATCCCAACTCTTTTATTTGTTTCAAACGGAAAAGTTGTCCACCGCCAAGTTGGTGCACTCCCTGAACGCATGTTAAGAGATGTGGTCAGCCAATTCATGGAAGTCGCGGGACAGCAAGCCTAAATCACAAAATCTGGAGTTAGGGTATGAAGAGGTTGATGCTCATTTCTGCTTTGTTGGGATTGTTATTAAGTGCCTGTCTCCCTTCACTTTCACAGCCTCAGGAATACCCTACTCCCGTTTCTGAAACTGATCTACAAGCCACAGCAGCTATTCTTTCACAACAAACGCTTCAGGCTATTCCAACCAATACCCTCCACCCAACCGAAACCCCAAAGATTGTCACACCGTCCAAGACAATTACTCCTACCCAGCCAACTCCTACAGAGACGGTCAACCCTGTTTTATTAACACTCACTGCCACCCTTCTCGCCGGAACACTTCCAGCAGAAACGCAAACCACAGTAACCGAAACGCTCTCCACTGAAAGCATTCCAGAAACGCCCAGCGCCACAAATACATTGGTTACATCCACCTCAGCTGGCGGACCTGCTTTCTATGGCACACTGCCTCCCAACCTCCCTTCAGGAACTCTGGGGCTTTATAACAGAGACCATGTGGATGTATATGTTTCATTTCGTTGTGTTACTAAAGACGGGTATGTAACAATTCTTGAATACCCAGTCAATAAGAATTTCAATGTAGGTGCCCCAGCAGGACAATACACATATGTAGCCTGGGTTGGTGGCAGGCAATTTGAGGGTAGTTTCACTTTGGATAATGATGGTTATCTGGTTATCTCTTTCTTCAAGAATAAGGTAACCATAAAGAAAAGTTAGTTTTTCAATTTCGAATCAGTAAATGGAGATAGTAAATATTATGATGAAAAAGTTAATCCCAACCCTGGCTTTGTTTGCAGTGCTTTTGGCTGCATGCGGTGGTCAGCCGGCTGAGCCTACCCTTTCTGCAGAGCAGGTACAAGGCACTGCGGTTTCTTCCGCCTTTACAATGGTAGCTGAAACTCAGGCAGCAATTCCAACCAATACTCCCATCCCACCAACGGAAACGCCAAGCCCTACCCCTCTACCTACATTCACTCCGCTCCCTCTGCCTACACAAGCCCCTATCGAGCTTCCAACTGCCACTACGGCTGCCAGTTCTGGTGGCGGTGGACAATGTGATAGTGTCTTAAATGAAGCCGAAGCAGGTCCCAAATCTACAGTACGTTTTCAAAATAAGACTAACGGTGTTGTTGATTTATCATTGTATATGTATTCACCGAACAAATTTGCACAGTGCGGTAGTATGGCGTCTAATCCTTACCACATTATCAAGAATGGTTCTGTAGATATCTCCCTTCCAAAAGGTCCATATTATGCCTATGCTTGGATTACTTTAAATAATGGCACTTTAAAATCTGCTGAAGGATATTTCTACAATAAGGAAGCAGACAGTCATCTATTTTATGTCCATGTAAAAGAAGATGTTATTGTAGTAAAGTAACCCTAAAATAAAAAATATGCCGCTTTCGCGGCATATTTTTTATTCGGTCTGGCGATAGATATTAGCCCCAAGTTTCTTTAGCTTTTCATCCACTTTTTCATATCCACGTTCGATCTGAACAATATTTCGGATTTTTGACGTTCCTTCCGCTGCTAAGGCAGCAAGCAACATCGCCATTCCAGCTCTAATATCAGGGCTTTCTAATTTTTCACCATAAAGTTGTGTAGGACCCTGAATTAAGCAACGATATGGATCGCATAAGATGATACGGGCGCCCATGCCCACTAATTTATCTGTAAAATACATTCTTCCCGAGAACATCCAATCGTGAAACATCACAGAGCCTGAGACTTGTGTTGCCACCGTGATAGCAATGCTAGTTAAGTCGGTAGGGAATGCCGGCCACACATTTGTCTTGATTTCTGGTATAGCGCCGTCTAAGTCTGACGCAATTACTAAATTTTGTTCTGCTGGAACGTAAATATCAGTTCCCTGAACATCCCAATGAACCCCCAATCTGCGAAAAACTTGATTTACCATCCCAAGATGTTTTACACCAGCATTATGAATAAGAACAGAACCTTTTGTTACAACAGCAGCGCCAATATAACTTACAACTTCTAATAAATCGGGCCCAATAGTAAAGTCACCACCATGCAGACTAGAAACACCTGTAATATGAAGTGAATTAGAACCAACTCCTTCAATTTTTGCCCCCAAAGAATTCAAAAAATTGCATAGTTCTTGTACATGAGGCTCAGATGCTGCATTATGAATATAGGTCTCACCTTTTGCGAGAACGGCTGCCATTACAGCATTCTCAGTAGCGGTCACACTGGCTTCGTCTAAGAGAATGTCAGCACCATGTAACTCAGATGCTATGATATCAAATAAGCGGTTGTTATAACTAATGTCCGCACCAAGTGACTGTAATGCAAGAATATGCGTATCCAGCCGCCTTCTACCAATAACATCGCCTCCAGGAGGGGGTAACTTAAGTCCACCTGCACGTGCGAGAACCGGGCCTGCTATTAAAATTGAGGCTCGGATGCGGCGACACAGTTCCGGGTCTAAATGCGAGGCAATTAGCTCCTTAGTCGTGATCCGCCATGTGTGCGCATCTAATTCTTCAACAACAGAACCCAGGCTTTCTATTAATTTCCGCATCGCTAACACATCACGGATTTGGGGGATATTCCGCAATACTATCGGATCTGCGGTTAAGAGACAAGCGGCTAGTAAGGGCAAGGCTGCATTTTTATTTCCAGAAGGGGTGACCTCACCATTGAGTGGGTTTCCTCCTTCAATAACGAATTCTTCCATTTGTATGCTCCTAATCTTTCAGAATTGTAATGAAGTTTTTAGCAATTTACCAGAAACATTGCAACCAACTTACACCAATATCACTATTCTTGGGGGTAAAATTTTAGAATTATAATAATACTATGACAATTACGTTAGTTATTCCTCTTATTGTAGGTTGGATTTCAGGTTTGGCTATTAACTATCTTTCAGATGTTTTGCCAATTACCAGGAGTTTCAGTAAGCCCGTCTGCTTGAAATGCGGTGCAGAATTTTCGTTTACTGATTATTTATTACTTAAGAGTTGTGTGCAAAAGCACACTCGCATTCGCGCATGGATTGTTCAAATTATTATCACCTTACTGAGTCTTTATACTTACACAAATTTTCCAGCTAAAATTGGTTATTGGGGAGGAGTAGCTTTAATGATTTATTTTGGCGTTGTTTTCGTCATAGACGTAGAACATCGATTAATTCTTCATCCGACCAGCATTGCCGGGGCAGCTCTTGCACTCACTCTCGGCACCATTTTGCATGGAATAGCCCCAACATTACTTGGTGCTCTAGGTGGATTAGTTATCATGTTGGGTTTCTATTTCTTTGGAATGTTATTTTCAAAGCTACGAGCTAAACGCATGCGCGCTCAAGGATACGAGACTGATGATGAAGAGGCATTAGGGCAGGGAGACGTCATTCTGGTTACAGTTTTAGGTCTCTTAGTAGGTTGGCCTCTTATTTGGTTTATGGTGATTGTTAGTATTTTGTTAGGTGGTGCTATCAGTATTTTATTCTTAGCAGGACTGGTCATTACGAGAAAATATAATTCAAATGCACTTATGATTTTCCTTCCATATGGTCCTTATTTTATTATTGGAGCCAGCCTAATCATCTACTTCCCAAATGTCCTGAAAGCATTGTTGCCCAATTAATTTTCAAGATATTGAAATATATGATCAATAAGTCTTTTTACACAAATAAAAGCAAGCGCGCTCAAGCCATGGTTGAGTTCATGCTTGTTTTGCCAGTTTTGATAATAATTCTATACGGAATTATTGAGGTTTCTCGTTTAATTTTTATTTTTGCGTCGGTGTCTAACGCATCTCGCCAAGCAGCAAGATATGGTGCCGGAAGTGGTGAACCGATTACAAACACCACATACTATCAAGATTGTGATGGTATTCGAGCTGCAGCAAATCGATCGGCAATTCTTACTGAATTTGATGAAATTAATATTACTTACGATCGTGGATTAACTCCTGATGGAGAACAGGTCCCAATACCAAATGTGGATGAAGATCCGGATTCTGACACTTGCCCAATAGATGACAATGTCATTCGAAACGGAGATCGCATTATCGTTCAAGTCAGCGCATCCTATGAGCCTATTATTCCAATTACAAATATTGAACCTTTGGAAGTCGTCTCAGCAAATGCGCGGACTTTTTTGATCTCTGTCCCTATTTTTGGGTCCGCATTTCCTACAGGTTTCGCGGCAGAAAGTAGCACTCCTTCAAAAGTGCCAACAAAAACTCCGCTAGAGAATGCAACTTCTACAAAAGAAGCAACTCTTCAACCCACATACAATGCTACCTACGAGGCAATTCGCACCGCGTTTCCACGCACCCCAACAAATACATTGCCACCTACATTTACATTTACTCCATCTATCACCCCAACAGCTTCGCGAATACCAACTGCAACATCAACGTCTATCGTTTGTACCGGCAATTATGCAGTTGACCACGGTCCATTAGTGTTCAATAGCAACATCATGTCGATGGAAATTTATAACAACACAGGGTATACATTATCAACTGCTTCTATTTATGTAGAATGGAATCACGACACAGGTGGCTCACCATCTCTTAAATTACGACAAATAGAATTAGCTAATCAGCAATGGTCTGGCGAGCTATTCACTCCATCCTCTTTTATTGCTGGGTATTATCCATTTATACCTACAGGATACTCAAAAATCCAGTTCTTTTTCGATCAAGAATATAGTTATGAAGATGGTACTGAACGTATTATCATCACAATTGGTAATCCAGGATGTGTGAATTATCCAGTGGACTCAAGAAATTAGCATGAAAATCAAAAAAAGATATCCTGATAAAAAAGGACAAAGTCTTGTTGAGCTAGCCGTTAGCCTACCTGTCATACTTCTTATTTTATTAGGAACATTCGACATAGGTATGGCATTATTTTCATACTCAATCATTAGAGACGCCGCACAAGAAGGCGCCTTATACGGGTCTTTCAACCCAGGCAACAAGTCTGAAATTGAAAATCGAGCAAGAAATATTTTACCAAGAGATTTAGGTGAGGTTTTTTCTTCTCCAGTAGACTTAAGAGACAAGGAAGATATCGCTGTTGATATAATAGTTAAGGGAGAAGATTGTCAAGGTATAACAAAAGGTGTAGCAAATTACATTCAAGTGCGAATTACTTACAACTATCCTATTTTCTTCCCTTTCATAGGTCAATTTTTAGAAGAAAATGCTATAAAAATTTCAAGTACAGCCTCCAATGTAATACTTCAACCACCATGTCAATAAAAAAATTTTTCTCTGTAAAAAATAAAGAACGTGGTCAGGCTATGATCCTGATTGTTTTTGCTATTATCGGTTTAATTGGGGCATCTGCAATTGCAATTGATGGGACGAATGCATACATTGATAGTCGTCGTGCAGATACAGCCGCATCTGCTGCTGCTCTTACTGCTGCTTTAGCAAGAATTGAAGGTCAAAATTGGCGAGCTGCTGCGCTAGCAACAGCGGCTACCAACGGATACAACAATGATGGTGTCTCAAATATAGTTGAGTTAAATACTCCACCTCTTAGCGGTCCCTATGAAGGTAACACAGAATATATTGAGGTTATCATCACTTCGCACTTAAGTACTTACTTTGGGGTTGTTATTGGCGTTCCTACAATTACTAGTGTTGCACAAGCTGTATCCAGGTCCAAACCATCTGAGATTGGTGAAATGTTCCCTGGTTATGCACTGATAAGCCTTGCCCCCAAATCAGAATGTGACAAGCACCGCAGTTTTTGGATACATGGAGAAGCTACTCTTAATCTCATTGGCGGAGGGCTTTTTGTAAACTCAAACAACCCCAATTGTGCATTTATATCATTGGGAAGTGGGAGTGTAAGGGTTTTGGACAATAGCCGGATTACAGTGGTGGGCGGAGCAGATATAAGAAAACCGCAACTTATAACCCCTTACCCTATTGAGACAAATATTGCACCAATTCCTTATCCGCCAGCTTATCAATATCCGAAAGTTGGGTGTGGAAATAAAATAGCAACCCCTGATTATGAATCTGGAACAATGAAGCCTGGCACATGGGAAGATGGGGTTTTCCCTCCTGCTGGAATTACCATTTTAGAATCTGGAGTGTATTGCATTCAAGATGGTTTTGAACTACATGAAGGACAAGTGCTAGAAGGGAACAGTGTTGTATTCTTAATAGAAGACGGCAATGTCAAATTCAGCGGCTATGCGCAGTACGATCTGAGCGCTCCAAAATCTGGGGCAAATGCCGGACTCCTAATGTTTGTGCCAACAGATAATCACGGAATTATTGCATTAAATGGCAGCGACGAATCGAAAACTATGGGAACAATCCTTGCACCAGGTGCAGAAGTACGGCTTAATGGGCTCGATTCGATGAGAGGTGCTGCTTATCACAGCCAAATTATTGCTTACACTATTGAAGTTGACGGGACCGACAAAATCGAAATCAACTATAAAGATGAGCAGAACTGGGATACTCTAACCATACCAGAGGTTGTTTTGGTAAAGTAACACTTTCATTTCTTACAGAAATGAAAGTGTTGCAATTTAATTGCATGGTATTTGATTATAAGAAGTAGTATATAATAATGTTAAGTCTAATAGTAAATCGCCCATCAATACACCCCCTTTCCTTATAAACTATTGGTCGTTCTTTTCTCTAATTTCTTTAGCGACACTGGAAACACGAGATATATTAATGAAAAAGTCTTTTAGCATTATTCCATTTGGCAAAAAAAACAACTCACGCAAAACAAAAGCGCAGAGTTTGGTTGAGTTTGCCATTAGCTTGCCAATTTTATTGCTCATACTTTCAGGAGTTGTAGAATTCGGCTTTGCAATGAATTACTATTTATCATTAATTGATGCAACTCGTGAAGCTGCCCGGTTCTATAGTAATGAAGACCCTTTTACTTCTTCTGGTACTGATAATATATCATTCTATGCCAACACGGTAGCAATGGTACGTGCTAATCTTGATCCGCAAGTAGTCAACCCTTCGTATCAAGGACGTCGTATACCACTTGACCCACTTCTTGATGATGTTATTGTTACAGCTTATGCAACTTCTGGCGGGCATGTTGTGAATCGTTATCCAGCTGCTGGTCCATATCACCTTTATGGGAACGCAAGCCCTATTTTTTCAACAAATAGCGCAGTTGAAAATTTACTTGTAAGTGGTGCCCCAAATGCCGGGCTTTTATTAGTGGAAGTTCATTATAACTATCATCAGGTATTACGCCTACCATGGTTACTTGTTTTTGTTCCAGACCCTATTGTTTTAAGAACATATACAATTATGCCATTAGCTGCGGCTGAACCTCCATAAGGATTGAGACTACATGGTGAGTATAAATCGAAATAATGCAAAAAAAGGTCAAGTCATCGTATTTGTGGCATTGGTTATGGTTGGGCTCATAGCCATTGTTGGTTTAATGACAGATGGGGGGATGCTTTTAATTGAATATGGCAAGCTAAAACGCGCAACAGATGCAGCTGCGATTTCTGCCTCACAACAATTTCGTCGTGGTTTTACTGGTGCAGATCTTTCCACTGCAGCGCAAAACTTCTTAAGATTGAATAGTTCTGCTGCGTCCAATATTAACGTGTATCGTTGCAAAATAGATCCAAACACAAATATTTTAGATACCACAGCTGACGGTACTTTGCACGATAACAATCTTTGTACACTTCCTCGAAGAAAGCTAGTTCGTGTGGAAGCAACCCGGACAGTTCAGTTTGGTTTTATGCGTGTGCTTGGAATTGAGTCGGGCAATATCACGACTTCAGCCGTTGGTGAAGCGGCTTCTATTGATCTTGTTTTAATTATTGATACATCTGGCTCAATGTCGCAAGAGACCTACGTTGCAGGAGATGAAAATCGTCTTGATCATAGTAGTGAAGACCCTGCTGTTTGTAATGGCAATGCCACTACTCCGTGTGCGCCGTTAATTGATGTAAAAAATGTAGCGGACGAATTTATTGATAATATGTTCTTCCCATACGATCGGGTGGCTGTAATTGCTTCGACAAATCAACAAGCAAATGCTACTAACCGGAACCCTGTGCCTGTCCTTCACCTATCGGATAGTGAAACCAATGTACGTTCTGCCATTGCAGGACTACGTGTGTTTGAGCCACCTGTATGTAACTATATTACTCGAGAGCCGTCAACTGGACCTTGCATTAGCCATGAAACTTCTATCCCAGCGCTGGAGTGTTTTAAGTACCGCGATACAGGTGATGTGTCTTCGTGTAACTCCAGTAATATTGGTGGAACATTTTACCTTGCCGGATTGGAATATTCTTATGGCTTAATAAGAGAAGATTCGCTTTGGGTTGCCGTTGCTTTGTTCGGCGGTCCTGCCAATGCCACCGATGCACAACCGGGATATCCTGATGGTCTCTGCCCAAGTAATACCTGGAGTTCACCTGTCAATCCATATTGCCGAGACGCTTCTGTACTTACAAAGCACAATCCCACAGATCCACTATACGACGCAGATGACTATGCAAGAGATGCGGCTTACTATCTTGCTGACCCGGTAAATGGACAAGGGGTGACTGTTTTCACCATTGGCTTAGGCTATCAAATCCGAAATCAAGTAAAGGGTGATGCAAATGCGGGTGAATCTCTTTTACAGTATGCAGCAACGACAGCAGGTGGCGCTTCTGCCAATCATGGAGAATATTTTTACTCGCCAGATTCAAGTGGTTTGGCAACAATTTTTAGTAAAATAGCAGACAATATCTTTACCAGAATCTCAAGATAGTCAACAAATATTGAGGAACTAGTTATGGGACTTATCCATTCTGATCAAAAAAATAAAAAAACAAAGACCAAGGCACAGGCAATGGTTGAATTTGCCTTGGTGATTCCCATCTTGTTACTCCTCGTAGTTGGGATTATTGAGTATTCGCGCTTATTGTTTGCGTGGATTGTTATCGAAAACTCCACCCGCTTTGGTATTCGCTATGCTACAACGGGTCAATACGATCAGGGTTATTGTAACGGCGGTGGCATCTACAACGTTGCTACTTATGACAAAGACTCAGATGGATCCTTATGCTCCCTAGATACAGAGATTGATACGGCTCCACGCGTATTCTCGATATACGATGAAACGCGCAGAATCGTAGTTGGGTTCAACTTAAAAGATGTTACTCGCGGGTCTACTGCAACAACTAGTGATGATGAATATTTTAATGTCACTGTTTGTTCTGCTGAAGATGGCCGTGTTTTCACCCCTCCTCTAATGGCGCGCCCTGTTTACGCGGATTGCCGTCTCCCAAATAATACGCATAGCGAACACGCGGGAACTCCTGGCAATCGTGTAGTAGTAGCAGCCGATTACAATTTCAGGTTTATAGTCCTGCCAATTTTTGGATTTGCCCCTACCATTCATCTTGCTTCGTATCGTGAAGGAATTGTAGAACAATTCCGTGCAACTCGTGCTATTAATACCCCCCTACCCTTAAATATCCCTACAGTCCCTTCACCTGTACCTACTGAAACCTTAACACCAACTGCAACATTAACACCTACTCTTACACCTACTCGTACACCTACCCGTACACCTACAATTACACAAACACCAACTATAACTCGAACGCCTACATCTACACCCACTACAACAAACACACCAGCGCCTTCGTGTTCAAATATTTTCATCAACCGCACACGTTTTAATGGCGATAGCTTTGAGGCGCGTGTTATCAATAATAATTTTGCAGCCGCATACCTCGTTAGCTCCTCGTTGAGCTGGAATCCATCTACGTTGACTGGTGGAAAGTATTTTGACTTCGTAGCTTTCAATGGAACAACATACTACAATCCCTCAGCGACATCTGGTGCTGGAATAACGATATCTCCATTAACTACGACAGCAACTTCGGGCACTTTGCCCCTAAATGGTGGTGGCACACAAGTAACTTGGGATGCAGATACAAATAACTCCACTTGGGTTGGTGCTTGGGATGTAAGCCTGACATTTGATTTCCCAGGCTGGGGCACTTGTACGGTAAGCTCAAGTATCAATAACTATACAGCAACTCCAACAAATTCATTTACGCCTACAGCTACACCAACCATTACACGCACGCCAACGATTACACGCACGCCAACGATTACACTTACACCAACCATTACACGCACGCCAACGATTACGCCAACTATTACACGCACGCCAACGATTACACGCACGCCAACCATTACACTCACGCCAACAAAGACACTTACACCAACCGTTACACTCACGCCAACGAGGACAAATACGCCAACCCTGACGCCAACAAGGACACCAACGGTTATATCACCAACACCAACAAGGACACCAACACCGTCCAAGACGCCAACGACAACACCTTGTTTTGAAGGCTGTTAGAAATACAACAAAGCCCCCATCTTCTTGATGGGGGCTTTGTTGTAATAAATAATTTTCAGGTATAATCCCAAAACTACAAGAAAGGAGGTTTTCAAAAACATTAAATAGGGAAAGACAGCGCATGGACTTTGGCAAAATACAGCCAAAGTTGACGAGGATGAAGGTTCTCCATTGCAAAATGGAGCTAACGACTCAAATAAAATGAGTTGGAAAATCGAGAGATCAGCGGAAGCCTTCTGGGTCTGCCATGACCCGCCCATCTTTCCCTCCATAGATGAAACCCAAGGTACAAACCCGCGAGTGATTGTGGCTTAAAAGGCTTGGGCGTGGCAAAGATATCGGGCTGTAGGAGCAGGTGTCGCCTTGTAGTGAGGCGCCTGGTTTTCAGTTCTCAATTCAATCAAAATTTGGAGGTTTCCTACTATGTGTGGAATCGTTGGTTATATCGGTCCGCGTGAAGCGACACCGATAATTCTTAATGGCTTAAAACGCCTTGAATATCGCGGATATGACTCTGCAGGCGTGGCTGTCATCAATAACAATCAGATCGATATGCGCAGAGATGCGGGCAAGCTGCAACAGCTGGTGGACTTGGTTGCCAAGTCGCCATTGGTGGGCGCGCCTGGCATTGGGCATACCCGTTGGGCAACGCATGGGGCGCCATCGGCACGCAATGCCCACCCCCACATTGGCAACACCGGCAAAATGGTGGTGGTGCATAATGGGATCGTTGAAAACTTTTTGGAGCTCAAAGATGAGTTGACCGCCGAAGGTGTGACGTTCAATTCAGATACAGACACTGAGACGATCGTCCACTTGGCTGAACATCACAAAGCGGCTGGTATTTCTTTCGAAGATGCCGCCCGCCGCACATTCAAGCAGATCGAAGGCGCAAACGTAGTATTGCTGCTTTCCACCGATGAGCCGGATAAGATCATCGCTGCTCGTATTGGGAATGCCGGTGGCGTGGTAGTGGGACTGGGCGATGGCGAGAATTTTCTCGCTTCAGACATCCCCGCCATTCTGGAACACACTCGCAGAATGATCTTCCTCGAATCACGCCAGATGGTGATCGTGACCAAAGACAGTGTACGCATTGAAACACTGGATGGTGAAGAAGTAAAACCTGAGATCCACACCATCGCCTTCGATGCGGTTTCTGCTGAGAAAGGTGAATATCGCCACTTCATGCAGAAAGAAATCCATGAGCAGGTTCGTGCTCTGACGGATACTCTAGCTGGGCGGGTAGACTTCAAAGAAGGCCGCATTCGCCTGCCAGAATTGAACCTGACCCCGGAACTCGCCAAGCGTATTCAGCGCATTTACATCACGGCTTGCGGTACGGCGGCATATGCAGGGATGGTCGGTAAATATCTCATTGAAAAGATCGCGCGCGTGCCGGTGGAAGTGGTGATCGGTTCTGAGTTTCGGTATAGCGACCCGATCGTGGATGAAAATACGGTGATCCTTGCCATCTCGCAATCAGGTGAAACTGCCGATACATTGGCAGCCATGGAAGAGGGACGTAAAAAAGGCGGCATTATTTGGAGTATCGTCAATGCCATCGGGTCTCAAGCCATGCGCATTGCAGATGGATATATCTCGATGCAAACCGGACCTGAAATTGGTGTGGCTTCCACCAAGGCATTCACTGCCCCTCTGGTAGACCAGTACATGCTTGCAATTTTGCTCGCAGACCTGCGCGGCGTGATTGATGACAAAACCCGCCGGGAACTGGTAGCTGACCTGCGCCTCGTGCCAGATTTAGCAGGCAAAGTAATGGACACAGAAGCTGACATTGAAAAAGTGGCGCACGCCCTCAAAGACCTAAAGGGTTGTTTGTACCTTGGGCGCGGCATCAACATGCCGATTGCCTATGAAGGTGCATTGAAACTGAAGGAAATTTCATACATCCATGCCGAGGGTTACCCAGCCGGTGAGATGAAACATGGGCCTATTGCCCTGATCGATGAGGAAATGCCTGTGATCTGCATTACACCAAAAGACCCCTGGCATGAGAAAATGATCTCGCAAATTCAGCAGGCAAAAGCACGCGGCGGTATGGTCATTGCGGTTGCCACCGAAGGGGATGAACTGGTCAAAAACATGGCAGACCATGTGCTTTGGATCCCGGATGCCCCTTGGATGCTCTCTCCAATCGTGACGGTGTTGCCGTTGCAAATGCTGGCGTATCACATAGCCACGATCCGCGGGTTGGATGTAGACCAACCGCGTAACCTCGCAAAAAGCGTTACAGTAGAATAAAAAAAGAGACCCTGTCTGTTAGACAGGGTCTCTTTTTGCTCTTTTTATGCACCCATTGAGATAGCCATTACATCATAATAGGTCCCCGCCCCAAATCCATCAAAAAGAATATGATCACCCAGTTTGATTTCGGGGAGCTTCCTTAGGAAAGCGATCATATTCGAGGCAGCACTAACATTGCCAAAGTCATTCAGCAGCCATGGCATCGGGTATTCGATCCCTAATTTCGATAAATTTTTCGCCTTCAAAGCATTTATCTTGAAATTGGCATGATGAACTATTCCCAATGTAATGGACTTCCCCGATTGACCGAGTTTATCCATTAAGGCATAGTACTCTCTATACACTTCCTCTACAACCTGCACCCCTGAACGGACAAATAGCTTTACCATCCCCATTAATCCCGCCATTTCTATGGAAGCGCCATCTTTCGGTTGATTCATCAAGCCAGAGATTCGAATGTGATCGACCCCTTCCTGAATTACATCCACCAAGTGACCAGCCTGCGGATCGGGATGACGATGTGGGTAATACATGCGGACGGCTAACAATCCCTCTTCATCATAATTCTCAAAACTCTTGCCAACAAGTAACTTCATATTTTCATCAGGGATCAAGCCAATCACTCCCATGCCATTTCCAAAAAGCTGCAAGGCGTTTTTATCTTTTGAACCCGCAGTAAATCGGCTAAGACCTTCAATGCCGCCCACCAAAACCTTTTTACCGCGCAATTGGTTTGCCACATTAACTTGCCCCGCCGAAGAAAGTTCTGGATTAAGCACCAAATGTAAAGCACCCATTGAGCCATCGCATGCTTTGTGAACGCTTACCTTCAAAGCGGAATCAGGGATTCCTGCCATACTCGCAATCTTTTTTACATAATCATTGTCAATAGGACCGCTCATGCCTATCAAAACCCCGGCAACTTCAGAAGGCTGCCATCTCAATGTTTCCAGTGCTTCTCGCAAGAGGCGTGCGCCCACTTCAAGTTCAAGCTCAAGATGCTGCTCAACCGTGAGGTCTGGGGTATGTTGTCGAAAATCAAAACCCAATTCAGACAAATTAAGAATATCATTTTTATCTAATGCAGTTCCAAGTCGGTATTCTACAAAAGAAGGCAAATTAAAGTTGCTATAGCACTCGCCCCAAGAGCCATATGCCCCACCAATCCCTAAAGCCGCATTGTAAACACGCTCAATCCCCATTGGAACACCATTACCAACAGAAAGTATGGTTTTCACAACATTAGGACGTTCATAAAATGAAACATTATTTTTACTATCAGACATTGTTTTAACCTCTTTTCATATGTAACCCCATATTTCTAAGAAAGATTTCCTCAATATGAGGCAGAGAGGTTAGAATTAACTTATCTTTTCAAAACAGGAGTTATTATGCGCCCCGACTGGGATTCCTATTTTTTAAAAATCGCCTATGCTGTTTCAGAACGCAGCACCTGTGACCGTGCCTTTGTAGGTTGCGTACTCGTACGTGAAAAACGAATTCTAACTACCGGCTTCAACGGCTCCCCTGCCGGGCAGGATCATTGCGATGAGATAGGTCACTTGATGGTAGATGGACATTGCGTCCGCACGATCCATGCTGAGACGAATGCCATCATTCAAGCGGCACTCCACGGCGTTTCCACCAAAGGGGCAATTTGTTATGTAACCCATCTGCCTTGTATCAACTGCACCAAGGCGCTCATCAACGCTGGTATTGCACGCATAGTGTATAGCGTTGCCTATCGCAGTGATGAAAATGCACTTAATTTTCTAAAAGCTGCCAATATCGAAGTGGCACAAAAAGAATTTACCCCAAGCTAATTAAGCAACTCGTGCGACAAGATCAATTTGATCTGAGCCCCTTCGCAATAGAAGACACGCCCGCGCCTACCGGATGGGAAGGCATGGCTCAGATTCTCGCCGAATTTAAATTTGGTTTTGCCAACATACAAGATATACGTTCGCCCAACCGAATCTGAATATTCATCATCCCAGCGAATCTCACCTTCAGCCACTTTCATATCTGGCTGGCTAAACCGCGAAGCCGTGCGCCTCGCCCACATAGCACCCAAACCATACACGCCTAAAATTAAAGGGACCGATGCACATAAAATAACCAGATTGATCGGGTCTGCCAAAAGAGCACGGCGTGTACTTTCATTGGAAAGATTCATGGCAAGGATAATGCCGCCGCCCAACAACATAAAGAAAATAATCACGGGCCAGCCACTACGATGAGAACTGACCAGGCTTTCGCCATATTGATGAAGAAATTGTTTTTGTCTGGGGGTAATCAACCCGCGCTGGTTGGAACGCAAATCTTCTTCTGTAAATTCAAAAAAGGTCAACATATTCATCCGATCTCAAATAAAAATGGACATAATCCGTGCTGAGATTCTCCACGACGAGTTGGTAAGATCGCCCGCCCCAAAGCCGCTTTCAGCAAGGCTTCATCCATTTTACAGATTTCGGGGTGACCATCAATCACCCGTGCGTACGGGCAACGACCAAAGATCACACGCGGTCCGCCGGCACCTGCTTCCCACCGGGCTTGATAATGCATCTCATTTAATTTTTCGACTAACAACGCGAGCCGCTTATTGATGGGGTGACCTGCAAATTGTTTTGCATCCAAAATATGACTCGCCACCGCTTCCATACTTAACGTTTTGCCTGCTTCTGTCAAAACAGCCTCAGCCAACGCGGAGAGATTATCTCCTAAGGCTGCCGCCGAAAGCGAATAGACTTTCTCGGGTCTGCCCCTGCCCTCGCGGTTGTGGATGCTGATCATTTCCACGCGCCCGTCGGAGCAGAGTACGCTGAGATGATGGCGCACGTTCGGCGCGGAGAGTTTCAGGGCACGTGCAATTTCACGCGCCGAAGCAGAGCGAGTTTTTTTGAGATGAGTGAGAATTTTTTGGCGAGAAGTGGTCATATTGCCTATACGCAAAGCATCAGGGGAGGGACAGGTCAAAGGAGCTGGATCAAGCTCAAATTAAGAGAGAAGCGAGGGTGTCATCCAGGTACAGTGATTATATTCACTTCTTTATTTATGTAAATATATTTTTGCATAATTCGGTTGACTGTTTTGTGTCCGGTGGCTATAATCCGATAACTTGTGAAGGATTACACCGATTTGAAAAAGAACATCTACCTCATTCTCACTATCGTCGGGTTCTTCCTTCCTTATTATTTCGTCTTCAAGTTTTACACTGCCAACGAAATGAGCACATCTGCTGCGCTGGCTCAATTGGTTTCCACCGATTGGGGCGCGCTTTTTGTTGCCGACCTCAGTATCTCTGTCTTTGCCGCGTGGACCTTCATTTATAACGAGTCCAAACGCTTGAAGATGAAGTATTGGTGGGCATACCCCATTGCAACGATGATGGTTGGGCTTTCATTTGCATTGCCGCTCTTTCTTTATTTTCGCGAACGACACCTCGAAGCATGAGCTTGCATTGGGATGCCACATTTGCGATTGCGATGGAATTACGTCGCAAGCATACGGATGTGAATATTGAAGAAGTAACACTCGGACAAATTTATAAGTGGACGCTTGAACTTTCGGAATTTGAGGATGATCCTGAGCTTGCTAATGACGACATCCTATACGCGATATACCAAGACTGGTACGAGGAGCTAATCCATGGAAGAAAATAAATACGAAGGGTTAAACCTGCCAAACTACAACATCCCGGAGGATATTCAGAATGTGGTTTCGGTCACCACGATCGACCGCCTCTATAACTGGGGACGCCGCTGGTCGGTGTGGCCCCTAATGTTCGGTTTGGCATGCTGCGCGATCGAAATGATCGCTGCGCAAACCGCCCGCTACGACATGGCGCGTTTCGGTATGGAAGTCATGCGCCCCACCCCGCGTCAGGCAGATATGATGTTGGTTTCCGGCACCGTCACTAAGAAAATGCTGCCGTCCATCATCCGCTTGTACAACCAGATGCCCGAACCCAAGTATGTGGTGGCAATGGGCGCTTGCGCCTCGAGCGGTGGACCTTTCAAAGAAGGCTACAACGTAGTGGCTGGAATCGATAAATTCCTGCCTGTGGATGTGTACATTCCCGGCTGCCCTCCCACCCCGCAGGCGTTGATCGCAGGCATGATGAAACTGCAAGAGAAGATCGACAAGCAATCCATTTCGAAAGTACGTTGGTACGAAAAGGGCAAGGTCGACTCAAACTACGTGCCTATGCCGATCCTCGGACCGGACCTCATTGACGTGCGCCGCATCAAGGAAATTGAAGCTGCCGCCGCACCCAAACAGGAAGGTGCCTAATGGCTACTCCCGCCTCAACCTCAACCCTTGACGCTTCGGCTCAACTCAGCGCAAGCCTGGTTACTCGTTTCCCAGACTCTGTCACCGCCGATGCCCGCCCCGGGTTCTCCGGCTTTATCATCAAGAAAGAAAACCTCGTAGAAGTTGCCACCGCCTTGCGCGATGAATTCGGCTTTGACCTGCTCTCCTCCGTTACCGGCGTGGACTATATCGCCGAGAACAAAATGGAAGTGGTCTATCACGCCCACCGCACCACCGGCGGACCTGGAATCGTCTTCAAGACTCAAGTAGATCGTGTTGACCCTGTGGAAGTGCCTTCCCTCATTGACGTGTGGGCTGGCGCAGACTTTCAGGAACGTGAAGCTTGGGATTTGATGGGCATCAAGTTTGTTGGTCACCCAGACCTGCGCCGTATTTTGATGTGGGAAGGTTTCGAAGGGCACCCGCTTCGCAAGGATTACAAAGAAGCCTTGTTCGAAGAAGAAACCAAACCCTACAAGAGCCGCTGGCCCGAAGGAAACCATACCTATTCCGAATTAAAGAACCCCTTCCGCGATAACATCAAACTCCCCGAAGGCTTCAGTCTCGATAACTACCAGCCTCAGACCGAAGACCAGCTTTACTTCTCGCTCGAAAAATCGAGCATCAAGCACGAAGACATGCGCGGAAAAGAACTGGGCGAACACATGGTCGTCAACATGGGTCCGCACCATCCCTCCACACACGGCGTGTTGCGTGTGGCAGTGGAACTCAATGGCGAAACCATTACCAGCCTCAAACCGGTGATGGGATATCTGCACCGCAACCACGACAAGATTGGCGAACGCAATACATTCCTCCAGATCATGCCGTATACCGACCGCCTCGATTACTTCAACTCGATGGCAAATAACTTCGGCTATGCTGTGACCGTTGAAAAGTTGATGAAGATTCCCGTGGCAGAACGTGCAGAATATATCCGTGTGATTATGGCTGAACTCAGCCGTGTTCAGAACCACCTCATCTTCATCGGTATGCTCATCAACGACCTCGGCTCGATGTATACGCCGTCACTTTATGCCTTTGAAGAACGCGAATTGGTGCTTGATATCTTCGAAGCCGTTTCTGGCGCACGCATGATGTGCAACTACTTCCGCTTTGGCGGTGTGGTGCGCGACATTCCAGAAGATGTCATGCAGAAGATCAAAGACCTGGTCTTTGAACGCCTACCTGCCAAGACTGACGAAATGGAACGCTTCCTGAATGAGAATGAAGTGTTGGTGGCACGTTTGAAGGGTGTGCATGTGCTCAACGCCGAAGAAGCCATTCGCCACTCGGTGACCGGACCCGTGCTGCGCGCTGCAGGTGTGCCTTATGACCTGCGCCGTGCCGACCCCTACTCAGTCTATGATCGCTTTGATTTCGATATTCCCGTACGCCATAACGGCGATATGTACGATAACTACCTGATCCGCTTCGATGAAATTCGCCAGTCATTGCGCATTCTCGAACAGGCTCTTAAACAAATCCCCAGCGGACCGATCAACTCGCAGAAACCGCAGTATCAGGTTCGTGTCCCGGCAGGTGAGGCGTATGGTCGCGTGGAATCGCCGAAGGGTGAACTCGCCTTCTATGTCGTCTCCAATGGCAAGCCGAATCCCTATCGCTATCACGTGCGTGCCCCTTCGTTCGTCAACCTGACCGCCGTTGAAACCATGTGCCAAGGCGTCAAGATCGCCGACTTTGTTGCCCTGCTTGCGATGTTCGATATCGTGATGGGTGAAGTGGATAGATAAGGAGAACTCACCTATGTATGGAAAAGGCATAATCAAAGGGTTGGGCGTCACCCTTAAGCGCTTTGTAGATACCTACCTCGATGATATTTCGTGGTGGATGCAGGGCAAGAAACGCTACTATACAAAAGAAGGCATTGCCCACCGTTCTTCGAAAGACACACGTGGTATCTTCACCGTGCAGTATCCCGAAGAGCAATTGATCCAGCCGGAAGAATTCCGCTATGTACCGTTCCTTGTGTACGATGAAGGCACAGAAGGGAAAAAGGAAGTACGCTGCACCTCCTGCGGTATTTGCGCCAAGGTCTGCCCGCCGCAATGTATTTGGATTGTGCGCACCAATGACCCGAACACCGGCAAACCTGTGCCCGAACCCAAGGACTTTTACATTGACATGGACATCTGCATGAACTGCGGGTTCTGTGCCGAGTACTGTCCATTCGATGCGATCAAGATGGACCACGATTTCGCCATCGCTTCGTACAGCCGCAATGTGTATAACCTTGAGAAATTGCTCAAGCCGGCTTCGTACTATGCGGAGATCCGCCCGTTGAACTACAACAAGGAAGAAGAAGCTCGCAAGGCAAAGGAAGCTGCCAAAGCTGCCAAGGCTGAAGCGTCTGCTTCTGCAGCGGCTCCTGCGGCGTAAGTTACATTTTCCGTCATTGCGAGGAGGGCGACAGCCCGACGAAGCAATCTCATGATTGTGCAGAGATTGTTTCGGGCAAAGAACAAGAACGCCTTCGCAACACTTGCACCAGCACGCAAGTACAGGTGTGACGAATTCTATTTATATAGGTAGAAACTCAATGACCCCTACTAAAGAAGCTGTACTCAAAGCGCTTGGCACGGTTCAAGAACCGGACCTCGGGCAGGACCTTGTGACCCTGAACATGATCCGCAATTTGGACGTTTCAGGCGAGAAGGTCTCCTTTACTGTTATGCTCACCACGCCTGCCTGCCCGCTCAAAGGCAAGATCGAAGCGGACTGCCGCAAGGCGATCAACACGATTGACGGCGTGAAATCCATTGACATCAAAATGGACTCGGATGTGCCCAACGACGGGCGCATGCGTGGACTGGTGAACACTCCCATTCGCAATGCCATCGCCATTGGCTCGGGCAAAGGCGGCGTGGGGAAATCAACCGTCTCCGTAAATGTAGCGGTGGCGCTGGCAAAGTCTGGTGCACGGGTTGGCTTGATGGACGCGGACATCTACGGACCCAACACCCCCACCATGCTGGGCGTGGAGAAACTGCCGCCCCCGAACGGACCGCGCATCATCCCTGCCGAAGCGTATGGACTGAAGATGGTCTCGATGGGCTTGCTCGTCAAACCCGGGCAGCCCCTCATCTGGCGCGGACCGATGCTCAACTCGGCGATCCGTCAGTTCTTGGGCGATGTGGAATGGGGCGAGCTTGACTACCTGATCGTAGACCTGCCCCCTGGCACAGGTGATGCAGCGCTATCGTTGGCGCAGGCGCTCCCACTGAGCGGCGCCGTGATCGTGACCCTGCCACAATTGGTTTCCCTAGAAGATGCCGGGCGCGGACTTAACATGTTCAAGACCCTTGAGGTACCGATTCTGGGTGTGGTTGAAAATATGTCGTATCTTGAAATGCCCGATGGCTCGAAAATGGACTTGTTCGGTGCCGGTGGCGGTGAACGATTGGCGCAAGCCACTGAAACGACCTTCCTTGGCGGTATACCCATTGACCAGAACGTGCGCATTGGCGGGGATACGGGCAAGCCCATCGTAGATGCGTACCCTGACTCGCCGGTTGCCAAAGCGTTGACCGATATTGCGCAAAAGATCGCGCAGAAATCGTCGGTGGCGGCGCTTGGGACGAACAATACTCTGCCGATCAATATCGTGGAATAATTAAGTACCCAACCCAATCAGGACAGCCTTCGGGAAATACTCTGAAGGCTGTTTTCTTTCAGTGAGGTGCAAATGGAAAACCGTGCATGGATTCATGTCGTACCTGAAACAGAAGCCGAGGGAGAACTGGCAGAATACTATCAGCAGGAATGGGATGCCGAAAAGCAAGGCGTGGATAATATTCTGGCTGTGCATTCGCTCAACCCGCCGACCCTGCGGGCACACGCTGACTTGTATCATACGGTGATGCATGCCAAGAGTCCGCTGAGCCGCTCGGAGCGGGAGATGATCGCAGTGGTGGTCAGCAGCATCAACAAATGCCACTACTGAATTGTGCATCATTCGCGCGGTCTGCTGCGATTTACGAAGAGTCCCGAATTGGTGCAAGCCATGAAGACCGATTATAGAATGGCGGATATCAAACCCCGACAAAGGGCGATGCTCGATTATGCCGACAAACTTACACGTACCCCTTGGGATATGACCGCAGCAGATATCATACCCTTGCGCGAAGCCGGGTGGGATGATCGTGCGATTTTAGACATTAACCAAACGACAGCCTATTATGCATACGTCAACCGTGTGGCAGACGGCTTGGGCGTGGTGGTGGACGAGTACGCGAATCAGCCCGAAGACACATAGAGCCGTAGCGTTTTCTCTTGCAGTACACTTTAGCTAATAAAGGAGTTCCCCATGCGAATCCGTTCCTCCCTTCTATTTATGATCGTGCCCCTGATCCTTTCGGCATGCAACCTGCCGGGCAAACAAACCGAATACGACATCAACACGCTGGCGACCTTCGCCGCACAGACCCAGATCGCTGCTGGGACGCAGAGCCTGCCCACACCGCAAGCCACAGCCAGCCCGCAACAAGATGCGCTAACCACCCCAGCCCAGGCAGGGACCTTGCAACCCGTGCTCCCCACTCAAACCGGAACGCCTTGCAATCTGGCGTCCTTCGTTAGCGATGTGACCGTCCCGGATGATACGACTTTCTTTGTAGAGAAACCGTTCACGAAGACCTGGCGCTTGAAGAACGTGGGCACCTGCACATGGACCGCCGGCTATAAGCTGGTGTTCGACTCGGGCGAGCGCATGAGCGGACCGGAAACTCAGCCGTTGACGGCGGTTTCGGTGGCGCCGGGTGAAACGCTGGATGTGTCGGTCAATATGATCGCGCCGGCGGTGGCTGGCACGTATAAAAGCAATTGGAAGATCAAAGATGAGAAAGGCGAGGTCTTTGGGTTATCGTCGGGTCCGTTCTTTGTGCAGATCAAGGTCAAGCGCGGCGGACTGGTGGTATGGCACAGTTATAAACAAGGAGATACAGATAATAATGTGTATGCCATTCAATATCTCTTACGGCAGCGTGGCTATACCAACCTGATCGCAGATGGCACCTTTGGAAGCGAAACGAAAGAAAAGGTGAAGAACTTCCAGAACAAGAATGGAATTGAGGAAGAAGAAAAAGGGATGGTAGGGCAGGAGACGTGGGAAGAGTTGATCGTAACGGTTTCGCAGGGCAACAATGGTGACGCCGTGAAAGCGGTGCAATACTTGCTCGCCAAGAAGTATGGCTACAGCCTCGAAGTGGACGGGATCTTTGGTCCGCTGACGGTGGAGGCAGTGAAGAGCTTTCAGAGTAAGCAGGGGCTGACGGCGGATGGTGTGGTGGGTCCGCTGACGTGGCAGAAGCTGATCGGAAAGTAGAGCAGGCTGGTGCCTCAGTTCGGAGAAGCCCTTCGGGCTATGTGATTAAACGACAAAGTCCGCAACTTCGGTTGCGGACTTTGTGTATAGGGTAGTTCTCTTAGCGCAGGATGACCCACAAGGCGTGGATGATACCGGGGATGCCGCCGAAGATGGTGGCGACGAGGTTGATCCACAGGTCGTTATCAACCTTGCCTTTCTTCATGTAGACGGCGAGCGGGGGGAAGAAAATTGCAACAATGATTTGTAATACCTTGTTATCCATTTGATCTCTCCTATGAGAATGAAATAATTGGACTTGCTATGCCCGATTATACGATAGGCATGAGGAATACATATGGGTCGCCAGACAAATTGAAAGCTATTTGATAGGCGTTGAAGGGTTAGCCTTCGGGAAGGGGTGCCTCGGTAGGAGCGGGGTCTTCGGTGGGAGCCTCAGTGGGGTCTTCGGTGGGGGCAGAAGGGTCGTTGTAGACGCAGATGCCGCCGTTGAAGGTGAAGCGGTTGACCTCTTCGCCTGCGATGCTGACTTTGACCTCGGCGGGGAAGCTTGCCTGGGGGGCAAAGGTGCAGGTGAGGATGCCGGGGTTGTTGCTGGGTATGTAGCATTTGAGTGGCTGGTCGTTGAGGGTGACCAGTAAGGCTGTCGGGTCGGTGGTGGGAGCGGTGTCGGCGATGGCGAAGTTGAGGTAGTGGTCACTCAGGTTGCAGGCGCGGACCGAGCCGGTGAGGTACGGTTGCAGAGGCGCTTCGGTGGGAGCTTCGTCGGTGGGGGCAGGTTCGTCGGTTGGATCTGCTTCGGTGGGCGGCTCAGTGGCCTCGATTTGAGATTGCGCGTTGGGCGGCGCCATACCACAGGCGGAGTTTGCAAGGTCTGCCTGGCTGTAAAACTGAATGTTGATGGCGCTTATGAATATCACTGGACGAGACGAATCGGTTTTACAGGTGCATTCATAAAAAACTGTGGAATCTGCGTTTCTGTTAAATTTACAGGAAACGTTGTCGTTCTCGATGACGGCAGGAGTGCCGCAAGCCAGGCTGGCAAGGATAAGAACAAACAGGGCGAGCAGAGGACGAGATAGGGTGCGGGGCATGGACACTCCTTTGGAAAGAATATGTGGACGATCCGTAGAAGGATGCGTTAGCCGCTGCCGCCGGGGTCTTCGGTGGGAGCCGCTGGGTTGGTGTTGTTAGGGTCTTCGGTGGGGTCGGGGTTGGTGTTGTTAGGCTGCGGAGCGGGGTCGCAGATGGGACCGCCGTTGAAGTCGAACTCGTTGACCAGTTCTTCACCGATGTAGACTTGCACGCCAGCGGGTGGCGCATAGGAAGCGGGCGGATATTTGCAGGTGAGAACCTTGGGGTTATCAACAGCGGGGGCACAAGAGACCGGGTAGTTGTTGAAGGTGACCTTGAAAGTGGCAGGGTCGTAGGCGGGGGCATCGTCGGCAATGGTGAAGTTGACGTAGCCGGCGACATTATCGCAAGTGGTGAAGGCGCCAGTGAGGAAAGGCCTCAATGGAGCCGGTTCAGCGGGCGGCTCGGTGGCGGCGGGTTCTTCGATGAGAGGTTGTTCTGCGTCGGGTTGCACAATGACGTACAGGGTTCGATGTTGTATGCCTTTTTCTACATTGGAAGAGCAATCGAATGACTCATCGGCGGTGTAGCTGACCAAACTATAGTCAGCGGGGAGGGTTGTGGGGTCTGCCGCGTTCATGTCATTACAGTCCTGCTGGGAGGGATCGTCTACGCAATCATTGACAACGTTAGTATCAGTGTTGCCTGCGTTAACAGGGGTGCCATCTTTCAGTTGGTAGTGTAGATGGGTACACAATGTAATACCGTTAGATCCGTTAGGTCCGCCGTAGCGGGTCCAGGATGAGCACATAAGCTGGGTGATGGCAAGCAGGGCAATAAACAGCAGGGTGGATCGATATTGTTTTTTCATGCGCGTACTTCAAGGCTCCTATTTGGGGATGAGTATAGATTGGAACTCGCTTACTTACGATGCGCAGAGGGATGCGTTAGCCACTGCCGCCGGGGTCTTCGGTGGGAGCCGCTGGGTTGGTGTTGTTAGGGTCTTCGGTGGGATTGGGGTTGTTAGGCTGCGGAGCGGGGTCGCAGATGCCACCGCCGTTGAAGTCGAACTCGTTGACGATTTCTTCGCCGATGATGACTTGCACACCAGCGGGCGGAGCGTAGGAAGCGGGCGGATATTTGCAGGTGAAGACTTTGGGGTTATTGGCTGCGGGGGCGCAAGAGACCGGGTAGTTGTTGAAGGTGACCTTGAACGTGGCGGGGTCGTAGGCGGGGGCATCGTCGGCGATGGTGAAGTTGACGTAGCCCGCGGCGTTATCGCAGGCAGTGAAGGCGCCGGTGAGGAAGGGCTTCAATGGAGCCGGTTCAGCGGGCGGCTCGGTAGGAGCTGGTTCTTCGGTGGCGGCGGGTTCTTCGGTGGGAGCCGTTGTTTCGGCGGAGTTAGTAGTATCGGTGGTCGTGGCGGCGGAGACTGAGCAGTGCTGGGCTTTTACCTGATCAATCGTCATGACATCTAGAGCGGAATATTCGTCGCCATATACAT
>JAXLVR010000010.1:0-118558 GCA_046328915.1 Anaerolineales bacterium
CTGATTATACATATAACCTTGGTTAGGTTTACAACCTATCTTTGGTGATAGAGAAGCCAAAGGAAGAATCCCCACCCAACTTCCAATTGTGGTTAAATAGATTTCAGGAGACCCACGAATGTCCACTGAATTCGATACCTTCCTTCAAAAATACCCCACTTACAAACAGACCGAAAAAATCGACACCCTCCGCAAGACCGACTATTCCCGCCTCGACTCTGGCGAGCATGTCTATCTTGATTACACCGGCGGCGGCATTTATGCTGAATCGCAAATTCAAAAGCATCATCAACTTTTGCAAGAGAACGTCTTCGGCAACCCGCATTCCACCAATCCCACTTCGCAAGCCGCCACGCATCTCGTCGAAGGCACCCGCGAATACATCCTCAAATTCTTCAACGCCGACCCCGATGAATATCTCGCCATCTTCACATCGAATGCCAGCAGTGCGCTCAAGCTTGTCGGCGAGAGTTACCCTTTCCCGAACGGACGTTACCTCCTGACTTTCGACAACCATAACTCCGTGAATGGGATTCGCGAATTCGCGCATGCCCGTGGCGCGGAAGTGACCTACATTCCGGTCATGCTGCCTGAAATGCGAGTTGACGCTTCACAACTTGAATTAGAGTTGTCTCGCCCCTCCAAGTCTGGTCACAACCTGTTTGCTTTCCCCGCCCAATCGAACTTCTCCTCCGTCAAGCATCCGCTCGAATGGATCGAGAAAGCTCACGCCCACGGCTGGGATGTGTTGCTCGACGCCGCTGCCTACGTTCCCACCAACAAACTCGACCTAAGCAAAGTCAAGCCGGATTTTGTGCCGATCTCGTTTTATAAGATCTTCGGCTACCCTACCGGCTTGGGCGCACTCATCGCGCGAAAATCGGCATTGGCAAAACTGCATCGCCCCTGGTTCGCCGGTGGGACGATTACCGTCGCATCGGTGCAAGGCGATAGATACTATCTCGCTGAAGGCGCACCCGCGTTTGAAGATGGCACGCTTGATTATCTAAACATCCCTGCACTTGAAATTGGGCTCAAGCATATTGAAGCAATTGGTTATGACGTTATCGGAGAACGAGTCAAAACCCTCACCGGCTGGCTGTTGGAAAATCTCACCGCCATGAAACACAGCACAGGCGAACCTCTCGTGCGCTTGTTCGGACCCAACTCCACTGAAGGCAGAGGCGGAGCCGTCACGGTCAACTTCTATGACAAGAACGGCAAAGCCTTCGACCACCGCTTCGTTGAAAGCGAAGCCAATAAAGTGAATATTTCCCTACGTACCGGCTGCTTCTGCAACCCGGGCGCAGGCGAAGTCGCCCTCGGCATCTCGCGCGTGGAGTTGGATGTCTGCTTCACCCGCCCCGGCAATGAAGACCGCCTGTCTATTGATGATTTCCGTCTCTGCATTGACGGCAAATCCTCCGGCGCCGTGAGAATTTCCGTCGGTCCCTTTACGAATTTCAACGATATCCAGTCTCTGCTGATGTTTGCGAGAGGGTTGTTGAGTTGATGGTGTCATGCTGAGCGGTAGCGAAGCATCTCTACAACAATCTAAGAGATCCTTCGGTCGCGAAGAACATGCTCTCTCAGGATGACATAACTATGATGATGTGTCATGCTGAGAGATAGCGAAGCATCTCTCCGACAATCCAAGAGATCCTTCGGTCGCGAAGAACATGCTCCCTCAGGATGACATCAACGTTTGTCATGCTGAGCGATAGCGAAGCATCTCTACAACAATCTAAGAGATCCTTCGGTCGCGAAGAACATGCTCCCTCAGGATGACATCAACGTTTGTCATGCTGAGAGATAGCGAAGCATCTCTACGACAATCTAAGAGATCCTTCGGTCACGAAGAACACGCTCCCTCAGGATGACATAATTATGAGGATGTGTCATGCTGAGCGACAGCGAAGGATCTCTACCATGTCGGGCAAGACTCTTTGCCATGCCAGAGATTCTTCGCCGCAAAAACAAGAGCGCGGCTCAGGATGACAAGACTGATTGCCGTTCAGACCTCCGAGGTTTTAAAAACCTCGGAGGTCTTGTTTATAAAGATGTTCTATTCAATTGACAATATCCTGCCAGCAAATCTATAATATCCTACAAGGAAATAGTCAATATCCTGACAGGATATTGGGAAAATGTCGATACTTGTTTGTAAAAACATCAGGAGGAATTGCATGGCATCTCAAATTCAAGCACTCAACCACTACCGTCCACAAATTGAATATGGCGAAACCGCTGGCTGGCGGGAAGTTGCCGAATTTCTAGAAGCCCGCACGACATTAAGCAAAACAGACATTATCGCTACCCTAACGGGTCTTCAAGATGCTGTGCTCCATTTCAATCTTCAGGGGCGCGGAGTCAAGCTCGAAGGGCTGGGAAGCTACCTTCCGAATATCAACTATCAGGGCGAGATCGATGCGGCGCACCGTTTGGATAGGAGATTAAAGCGTCAGTTAAACAACGGCTCCTTTAGTGGAAAAATCCGAAATAAGAAAAATATCGGCAAAACCGTGGAGCAAGTGGTTGCCATGTGGAATGCCGAACATCCCGATGACCCCGTGCTATACTGAAAAAAGTGAAGAGAAATAACATGAGCATCTCAGATATCCACCTCATGTATTGGATGTCATGCTGAGCGATAGCGCCGCGTCCCCGAAGGGGGAAGTATCTCTACGCCAGTCTAAGAGATCCTTCGGTCGCGGAGAGCACGCTCTCTCAGGATGACAAGAAGTAAAGGAGAAAAAATGAACATCTCAGATATTCACCTCATGTTTGAATACAACTACTGGGCGAACGGGCGCATCTTCAACGCTGCGAAGCCTATCACCCCAGAACAACTTCTTGCCCCAGCAGAATTCCCCTATGGAAATTTGCGCGCCACCCTCGTTCATATCATTGACGCGGAGTTTGGTTGGCGCGGTTTGTTCGAGAACAATAAATTCAACGAAGAGATTAAGCCAGAAGAATTTGCGGATGTTCAATCCATTCATGAACGTGCTCAGATTGAGGAACAAGCTATGCGGGCATATATCAATGGACTGACCGATGCAGATATCGAAAGCCATAAGAAATATCTTACCGATACCGGCGAGCCACGTGACCGCATCCTGTGGCATTGTTTGTATCATGTCGTGAATCATGGTTCTCAGCATCGCAGTGAAGCCGCCGCCATCCTCACCCATTTCAACGCCTCGCCCGGCGACTTGGACTTTACGGTCTTTCTGAATGAGATAAAGCCCAAATAAACACTACGCCAGAATGGTGCGCATCCGGCAAAGGGTCGGTATGATGCGGGTTTATCATCCACTAAAAGGAGTTTTCCAATGTCTACTCAACCTGCACGCCCCATTCGTTTTGTCGTCCTGCACATGCCCGGACCCAAATGGCAATATGGTGTAGACTATCGCGAACAAGAAGGTGTTGGCGAACATGTGCAACACTATCTCAAACTTCATCAGCAGGGCAAACTTCAGCTTGGGGGTCCCTTCCTGTTGCCAGATGCAGGCGGCATGATGATTACCACCAAAGAAGTCACGTACGAAGAAATCGAAGCGTTCGCCACTGAAGACCCCGCTGTACAATCTGGCTTGCTCATCTACGAAGTACGCCCGTGGATGACCGCCATGGAGCATGAATGACCAACGGACAAACTCGCGCCAACATCAAACCCGGTATCACGGTGCTAATCGTGTTGAAACAAGATCAACGCACCGGCAAACTCACCAAGGGCATCGTCAAAGATATCCTGACAAATTCGCCTACACATCCGCACGGCATTAAAGTGCGCCTTACAGATGGGCAAGTTGGCAGAGTTAAAGAGATTGTTGTTGTAAGTTAATAGCTCATTAAGGCATCTAAATTGATGCCATGCAAAAAGATTATCTTAACTACGACCAGATCGCAACACAATACAATCAACGCTATCCCAATACGCAAGCTTGGGAGCGCGGTCAAGCCTTGCTAGAGCTCGCCAAACAAGTCAAAGCCAAGACCATCTTGGAAGTTGGCAGCGGCACCGGCTTTTGGTTAAACCTATTGAACCAGACCGGAGGCAAGCTTTTCGGTTTGGATTATTCGTTGGGCATGCTGCAACAGTCCAAAGGACAGCCTGCGCCTCTTTCCCTAACCCGCGGCTCGGGTACCCAACTCCCCTACCGTTCCTCCAGCTTTGACCTTCTCTATTGCGTGGACGCCATTCATCATTTCGGGGATCATCGCGCGTTCATTACTGAAGCCTCCCGCCTGCTCAAGCCAGGTGGAGCGCTCGCCATCATTGGGCATGACCCGCATGAAGGTCCATCGCACTGGTATATCTATAACTATTTCGACCACGTCTACGATACAGACCTGCGCCGTTACCCTTCTGGCAACCGTGTCTTGCAATGGATGGAGCAGGAAGGTTTTGAAAACATCTCTGACCAAACTGTAGAGAGCATTCACAACATTCATGTAGGCGATGCTGTATTGAAAGACCCTTTCCTCAAACACAGCGCCACCTCTCAGCTTGCCCTGCTCAACGAAGCGGACTATCAAACCGGCATGGAGCGAATTCAAAACGCCCTATCCGATGCAAAAGATAAAAACGAGCGCATCGTCTTCCGTTCTGAGATCAATGTGAAGATGTGGCTTGGTTTCAAAAAATGATTCACGAGTTCTAGTCAAAACGCCCAGCTTTCGAGCCGGGCGTTTTTCTTTCTGCATGCTATACTCGAGAAAAATCCAATCGCACGGGATATTCTATGAAGACAAAACTCGCATCGTGGTTATGTATTTTTCTTTTTCTGACGGCATGCTCCCAGTCTGGCGACGAGCCCGCAGTTACGCAAGAGCCGCAGCAAATTCCCCCTACGCTCACATCTACTCCAGAGATCCTGCCTACAGTCACAGCGGCTTGTATCTCACAAACCCCCACTGAAGAAGACGTTGACCGCGCGCTGACGTTTACGGGGCAAGTGTTCGAGCAAGATGATTGGGAGCAGAGCTACACGGTTTCTGAAGATCGCGTTTCGGTTTCATGGTTCAGCAATTCATTGGGAGCGGTTGCCTTCATGGAAGTATTAATCTTCCCCTGCGGATATGAAGAACCTGACCTAAATGATTATTTCAACGACGATAATTGGGCGAACGTTTTCGCTAATTATGAAAGTTATGAACTTGTGACCGAGTGTCGCAGCGATGCGGCGGGGTTGCGTTTGTATCAATTCGATGTGAGTAGTGATGGCACTCCATATCTGGTGAATTATTGGGTCAAGAATGACACCAATTCACGTGTTATCAGTTTCATGATGATTACACCAGATGATGCATTCGACCTGTTGGATGAATACAGTTATTCGATCTTCCCGCAACTTTCAAACTGTTCTTAATAGACCATAGACGATGGACGATAGATGGTTCTCAATCGCAAATCGTCAATCAAAAATCGGAAATCAAAAATGTCCTCTCGCTACGATATCCTCTTCCAACCCATCAAGATCGGACCCGTCACCGCGCCGAATCGTTTCTATCAAGTGCCGCATTGCAATGGCTTTGGCTGGCGCATGCCGCAGGGCATGGCTGCCATGCGTGGCATGAAAGCGGAAGGAGGCTGGGGCGTGGTCTGCACTGAAGAGACAGAGATCCATTACACCAGTGACCTCTCGCCGTATTTCGAAGGTCGCATCTGGGACGATGCCGATATCCCTGCATGGCAATTGATGACCGATGCCGTTCACAAACACGGGTCATTGGCTGGCATTGAGTTGACCTACAACAGTCACGATGCATCGAATTTATATTCCCGCGCCGCGGCGTTCGCGCCGCGCTCGATGGGCATCACAGGCGGAGGCGGCTACGAACCCGGTCAAGCACGGGCGGCGACCAAGGACGATTTGAAGCAAGTCCGCAAGTGGCACCGCAACGCGGCGATCCGCGCCAAGAAAGCGGGCTTCGACATTATCTACTGCTACGCCGCACATAACATGACGTTGGCATTTCATTTACTCTCCAAAGACAACGACCGTTCTGATGAATATGGCGGCTCGCTCGAAAACCGCACACGCTTCTTCCGCGAGTTGATCGAAGACACCAAAGAAGCCGTCGGCGATACTTGCGCTGTGGCGGTCCGCTTTGCGGTGGATGAACTCCTTGGCGCAGAGGGTATGCAGCACGATGGCGAAGCCAAAGAGATCGTCTCCATGCTCGCCGAACTGCCTGACCTGTGGGATGTGAACATCAGCGCATGGAAAAATGACTCGATCACCTCGCGCTTTGGCAAAGAAGGGCATCAGGAAAAATACATCTCCTTCGTTAAGCAACTCACCACCAAACCGGTCGTCGGCGTGGGACGTTACACCTCGCCTGATAGCATGGTCTCCGCCATTGAGCGCGGCATCATGGACTTGATCGGTGCGGCACGTCCGTCCATTGCGGACCCGTTTCTACCCACCAAAATAAAAGAAGGCAGGCACGAAGACATTCGTGAATGTATCGGTTGCAATATCTGTGTCACAGGAGATACTCGCTTCGTGCCGATTCGCTGCACGCAGAATCCCACCATGGGCGAAGAGTTCCGCCGCGATTGGCACCCTGAGATCATTGCGCCGAAAAAATCAAACGATGATATTCTCGTCGTCGGCGCTGGACCTGCTGGTCTTGAAGCGGCTCGGGCGTTGGGTCAGCGCGGGTACAAGGTCATTCTCACCGACGCGCAGCGTGAGGCGGGCGGGCGCGTTTTGCTTGAGTCTCAACTTCCAAATCTCATCGAATGGCGGCGCGTTGTCGATTGGCGTCTTACGCAAATCAACAAACTCGAAAATATTTATTTCTATCCATCCAGCCCAATGACCGCGCAAGATGTGCTCGATGCCGATGCGCCGCATGTTATCCTTGCCACGGGTTCAACCTGGCGGCGAGATGGCGTCGGTCGCTATCACTCGCGTCCTATTCAAGGCAATGGGAATGTCTTCACACCCGATGATTTGATGAATGGCAAAATGCCAACCGGAAAAGTTTTGATTTACGATGACGATCATTACTACATGGGCGGCGTGCTCGCCGAGTTACTCGCCACCAACGGCTGCGAAGTGACCTTGGTCACACCGGCTCCCACCATCTCTGCGTGGACGGAACACACCCTCGAACAGGAGCGCATCTACAAGCGACTCCTCAGCCTAAACGTGACTCTGCTCCCCCACCACGCTCTCGCCTCTTTCTCCCCGACAACTGCCACCGTCGCCCAAACCTTCACCAACGCCGAATCGACTCTTGCCTGTGATGCCATCGTCATGGTCACAGACAGAATCCCCAACGATGCGCTTTATCACGAACTCAAACCCGCCCTCGTAGACGGACGCCTCAAATCCCTGAGAATCATCGGCGACGCTGAAGCGCCCAACATCATCGCCCAAGCCGTCTTCGCCGGTCATCTCGCAGCCAGAGAATTTGACGAAGTTATTAACCCGGATATCACCCCATTCAAAGTAGAAAGATAGTTTTCCACTCCTCACGTTTCACTTTTCATAGTGAAGCCTGAAAAGTGAAACGTGAAAGACAACTTTATGCCCTCTCCTCTCATTCTCGTCACTGGCGCAACGGGTTATATTGCCAGCCTGCTCATTCCTCAACTACTTGAAAAAGGATATCGCGTCCGTGCGATGGCAAGGCAGCCAGAGCGTTTACGCAAACGCGAATGGTACAAACACGTAGAGATGGTCCGCGCCGATGTGATGGAACCGGAGACTCTCGTCGCCGCCATGCAAGGCGTGCAGACGGCGTATTACCTTATCCACAACATGGCATGGGGACATGGATACACCGCCATTGAGCTCGAAGGCGCGAGAAATTTTGCACACGCCGCAGAACAAGCGGACATGGAACACATCATCTATCTCGGCGGCTTGGCAGACCCAGAACAGCATATCGCTCCGCACATGCGTTCTCGCATCGAAACCGGCGTGACCTTGCGAAAAGGCAGCGTGCCTGTGACAGAATTCCGCGCGGGAGTCATTGCAGGTTCGGGCAGTATCTCATTCGAGATGATCCGTTTTATGACGGAGCTATTTCCCATTATTCCCGGTCCGCGTTGGTTGAAGAACAGATCCCAACCGATTGCTGTACAAAATGTGATTGATTACTTATTGGCAGCCTTGACCAACTCCAATGGGCGCGATGGTGTGTTTGAGATCGGGATGCGGCAAGTCTTCATCTATACCGACTTGATGAAAATGTACGCCAACGCCCGCGGACTTAAACGCAGTCTCTTTCTGCTTCCCTATGTCCCTGTCTGGTTCATGGCATTCGGCATCGACTTGATGACACCCGTCCCATACCCGATTGCGTATGCACTCGTCGGTGGGCTTTCGAGCGATAGTATCATCTTGCACGCGAATGCAGAAAAAGCTTTCCCTGAGGTAAAGCTCATGGATTACGAAACAGCTACCGTCGAAGCTCTGAAGCGTTTGCATCCGCTGAAGATAGAACGAGTATGGGATGACGGCTCCAGCGGAGTCAAAATCCTGAAACACGAAGGTTTCTTCATCGATCATCGTGCTGTAAAAGTGAATCTCTCTGCTGAAAAAATTATGAATGTCATCAAAGCTTTCGATAAAGATGGAGACTGGTTGTTTGCGAATTGGTTATGGCGTTTGCGCGGTGCGATTGATGGAAAGCAAAGTAATTTTTACGAAGTAGATGTTCAAAAAGCGGATCTTATTTTGTTTCACTCCAAACTCAAAACCCCCGGCGAAGGCTGGATGGAATGGCGTGTGGAAGAAAATCGTCTCATTCAAACCGCTTACTTTGCACCGCGCGGACTTGGCGGATTTTTATATTGGTATGTGCTTGCGCCATTTCACGCCTATGTCTTTCGCGGACTTCTTAAGACCGTAATCCAAAAAGCAATGGTACAATGACCTCAACATAACGAATCAGCAAGCGGCGAAGTCCGGTGCAAATCCGGCGCTGTCGCGCAACTGTAAAGGTGTCACGCTACAAGCGTGACCTACCCAAGCCAGGTCGCCCGCTCTGATCGGTTCAACCACTTCTCGCGGAAAGGAGGTGGAGAACAGGTCCACACCGGATTGACTCTCCCACCTCCCCAGCCTATGCTGGGGATTTTGATTCACTATACACACTAGGAGAAAAAGATGTTTCGTAAGACTTTCGTTTTGACATTATTGATCGCGCTGCTCGCTGCGTGCGCTCCGGCGGCTCAACCCACACCGACAGCTGCCCCTGTTTCGACAGAAATTTCTGTCACTGATGTTGTCCCCACTGAAGCCGTTGCCGAAGGTTTATCGTTCACTGATGGACTCGGTCGTGAAGTGACTCTCGCCGCGCCTGCCCAGCGTGTGGTTTCACTGGCACCGTCTAATACAGAAATTCTCTTCGCCGTCGGCGCAGGTGACCAAGTTATTGGTCGCGATGAGTTTTCGGATTACCCTGCTGATGTGGCTGCCATTGAAAGTATTGGCGGTTCCATGGGTGAATATAGCACTGAAGCCATCGTTGCCCTTGAACCTGATCTGGTCCTCGCTGCGGAAATCAACACCCCCGAACTCATCAGCCAACTGGAAGATTTGGGTCTCACCGTTTATTACTTGAAAAACCCAACCAGCATTGAAGAAATGTACGCCAATCTTGAGATTGTCGGTCAGTTGACCGGGCACGACACCACTGAATTGGTTGACGCTCTCAAGTCCCGAGTCGCAGCTGTGGATGAAAAGATCGCTCCCATCAGCGCCCGTCCATCTGTCTTCTACGAAATCGACGCCTCAGACCCAACCAAGCCTTGGACGTATGGTCCCGGTTCCTTTGGAAATCTACTGATCGAACGTGCCGGCGGCTTCAATATTGCCAGTGATGCGCCAGATTCCTATCCACAATTAAGTCTGGAGCAAGTCGTGGTCGCGAATCCTTCCATCATTCTGCTTGGTGATGCCATGTGGGGTGTGACGCCCGAATCTGTGTTTGCTCGCGAAGGTTGGGGTACCATTGCCGCCGTACAAAATACGCAAGTCTTCCCCATCGACGATAACCTCATCAGCCGCCCCGGTCCGCGTTTGGTGGATGGTCTCGAAGCTTTGGCAAAGATTTTGCATCCTGATTTGTTCAAGTAGGGATGACTTTCGCGGTTATTCAATTTATTGATATAAAAGGGGCGGATCTTGCGTCCGCCCCTACACCATGAAAAAACCTTTTCTTTCCTCTCTCCTCTTTCTACTAATCGCCATTGTGCTCAGCCTTGCCATTGGCTCTGTCTTCATCTCTCCAGCCGAGATGTGGAAGATCCTGCGCGGAGTCGGCGAAGAAAAATTTACCTTCATCATTTGGAACATCCGCTTACCGCGCACGGTACTGATCGCCCTCACCGGTGCCGCCCTTAGCGGAAGCGGCGCATCGTATCAGGGCTTATTCCGCAATCCCTTAGCCGACCCGTTCCTCATCGGCGTTGCATCGGGGGCAGGGCTTGGCGCAGTCATCGCCATGTCCATTCAGTGGCCGTATTCATTTTGGGGGCTTATGGCAATTCCAGCCGCCGCATTTATCTCTGCTTTGCTAACTGTCTTTATCGTTTATTTTCTTGCCCGCGTTGGGCAAACCGTCCCCACTACAAATCTAATTCTTGCTGGGGTCGCTTTCTCCTCTTTCGCCACTTCACTGACATCCTTCCTCATGCTCCGCTCCACCAATGAGGTTCGCCGCGCATTAGGCTGGCTGCTCGGCGGAGCCAGTCAAGCCGGGTGGACAGCGATTCTCGCCATGCTGCCGTATCTCGTGATCGGGTTGGGGATTCTCGTTTTCTTTGGGTATCGGCTCAATCTCTTGCAATTCGGTGATGACCAGGCGCAACAAATGGGTGTAAACGTCACTCGCACGAAAACGATCCTGCTCATCGCATCGTCACTGGCAACGGCGGCGGCGGTTGCCTTCTCTGGCATCATTGGCTTTATCGGCTTGGTTGTGCCGCATATTATGCGTCTTTGGTTTGGTGGAGATTATCGTCGACTCATTCCACTTTCTATTATCAGCGGGGCATCTGCCCTTTTGGTGTCCGATATTATTGCCCGGGTTGTACTTGCCCCACAAGAGATTCCTGTGGGCATTATCACAGCGTTGGCTGGTGCGCCCTTCTTTTTGTGGGTTCTCCGCCGTGTAAAAAATCAGGGATATTGGTAAAACATATGACCATTACGATATACAAACTCGACTCATCTCATTTGCATCATTTCAATCAATTTGACCGCAAGTTCATTGTCTCTGCAAAGCTCTTGTTAGATATACTCGGTGGCAAATTAACTTGGGGCATCACACCCGTGGAGCCCTATGAAAAAGAAATCCCTATCGATGAGGTCGACCCTGCTACCTTCGTCAATAGCGAAGACAAAGTTATCTTTCTCGCTGAAGTGGATGGCAAGTTCGCCGGTCAGATCAAGATCATCACATGGTGGAACGGCTATGCTTATATTGACGACCTGATCGTCGACCCGCAGTGCAGAGGTTTCGGCGTAGGAAAAGCTCTCATGGAGGCTGCCATTCAATGGTCCAGAGAGAAGCGTTTTCCCGGCATCATGCTTGAAACACAAGATGACAATGTCGCTGCTTGTAAGTTATACGACTCATGTGGCTTTGTCCTCGGCGGTTTCGACCAATATACGTTGAAAAATTTCAAACCCAATGAAACTGCACTATTCTGGTATTTGATTTTCTGATCGTAAGGGCGAGGTCCTCTCGCCCACCTTTGGGCGGGGAGACCCCGCCCCTACAGGAAAAACATGTTAAAGATCCAAAACCTCTCCGCATCATATCAAGGACATCAAGTGCTACATGACGTCTCATTCGACGTTAAGAATGGTGAAGTACTTGCGCTAATTGGTCCGAACGGTGCGGGCAAATCTACCATTATTCGCGCCGCCAGCGGAGTAATTCCCTGCACAGGTTCAGTCCATACCAATGGTGACAACTTTCATTCGCTCGATCCCATGCAACGTGCGAAATACGTTGCTGTTGTGCCGCAAGCGATTTCTTTACCGCCTGCGTTTACAGTGTGGGAAACAGTTTTGATGGGACGCACACCTTACCTTGGTTTTCTCGGCAACGCCTCCTCCCACGACGAAGAACTGGTGCGTAGTTCCCTGACTCGCGTCAACGCCTTGAGTTTTGCAGATCGGCGTGTGAGCGAGCTCTCTGGCGGTGAGGCTCAGCGCATCTTGCTCGCCCGCGCCTTGTGCCAATCCACGCCGATTCTCCTGCTCGACGAACCAACAGCTCACCTCGACTTGCAATATCAAGTCAGCCTTCTCGAATTAATTCGCGAACTAGCACATAAAGAAAACCTTGCTGTACTGATTGCATTGCACGACCTCAACCTCGCTGCTCGTTATGCTGATCGTGTGGCATTATTGGTCGGTGGACGATTAAATGCCATTGGCACGCCGCGCGAAGTGCTCACCCCCGAAAAAATATCCAATGCCTATTGTTTGCCTGTAAACATAGTGGAGCATCCGTTTATGGACGCTCCACTGGTATTACCGAAGTAACTTCCCGTCATTGCGAGCCGTGCTCTTGTTCTTTACGGCGAAGCAATCTCATACCCATGCTTATACGATTGCTTCGTCGGGAAAAGCGCCCTCCTCGCACGCGTGCCTGTTGCACGGTACAGGCAATGACGAATCAACGCACAAAATAAATGATCGCTACGATCACGCCGATCGTAACCACCGTCCATCGCAATGTGGACGGTTTGATTTTGCCAGCCAGCCGTCCGCCCAAATTGCCGCCGATCAACGCCCCCACCGCCATCACCAGCGCAACTGACCAAATCACCTGACCCGAAAACAGGAAGAACACCGCCGCCGCCACGTTGACCGCGAATCCGACCGCCTGTTTGAGCGCGTTCAAACGGGTCAGTGAATCTTCCAAGGTCAAGCCGAGAGCCGAGAGCACAATCACACTCAAGCCTGCGCCAAAGTATCCGCCGTAAATGGAAGCAAGTCCCACCGGCAGCCAAGTCCACTGTTCTAGCTTTGCGCCTTGCCCTTCTGCCATACGCTTCGTCAACCAAGCACGGACGGGGTCTTGAACAGCGAGCAACAGACATGCCAACAAAATCAAGTAGGGTACCAAGTCTTTGAATAATTTCTCACCCGTTTGCAAAAGTAAAAATCCGCCAAGGATACCGCCGATAATGCTGGCAGGGATAAGTAACCACAAACGTTTCTTTTGATCCTTCAAATCTTTTGCTTGCGCAATGGTCCCACCGAAATAACCGGGACATAACGCTACCGTATTTGTAATATTGGCAGACATCGCAGGAATGCCAAGAAAGGTAAGCACTGGAAAGGTGATGAGAGTCCCACCACCAGCGAGGGCGTTGATAGCTCCCGCCGCGAGAGCAGCAAGGGCAGCAAAGATATAGTCGAGAGTTGTAAGCATGATAAAGTTTTCCTTTTAGACGATTATGCGTCAAACAACCATGAAACAAGGATGTCTAGAATAACATCAATAAAATATATGGTATAGTGCTCAATAACCTGTTTTTTCACACAAACATCCACAAATTATATGAACAACTTCTTTTCTTCGCTCAAATCTCGTCCAATTTCTTTTTGGATATTACTTGTAGGGGCTTTTCTCTCAATAGCATGGTCTCTTTATTTTGCCAGGGTAATCATCACAACCCCCTATCAAATTGGCTTCCGAGAAGGAACCCCTCAAGTCTTAACATCCATGCTACTTAATGGGGAGAATCCATATGCATTTGAAAACCAACCATTAAGTTACAACGCTTATGGCATTAGCTACAATCTTGTTGTACTACCATTTGCTTTTTTATTTGGAAACACATTACACATTCATCGCTGGGTGACCTTTCTCTTTATCTTGGCATCTGCATTATTTGGTGGGTATGTTGTATTTTATAAAAGCAGAAAATATCCACTAGCAGCCGCTTGCAGCGCCTTCTTTCTCATTGCGTTCACAGGCTGGGGAGGGATAGGCTCTGCACCGACTACAATGGGGACATTTTTATTCCTTACCTCCATTTTCATTCCATACCTCAGAGGTTTTGATAAAAATAGCGTTACTGTAAGTGCAGTATTAGCATTGATAGCCTTTCACACAAAGGCATATTTTGTTCTATCATTTGGAATAGTAATCACATATTTATTTTTATTCGTATCAAAAAGAAAAGCAATACACTACGGCATATTCTTTTTCTTCCTTTTTACTATTGCATTTGCATCAATGCGGTTAATGTTACCTCTTTACTTCACGAATATCATCCACGGTAACGTCTCAAATACATACAGAACTTTCAAACATCTATACACACAGTTATTTTGGCTTACCATATACTTCTCGCCTATATTACTTCTAACAATTGCAATGCTTGTAGAAAAAAGAAAAAAGCGCAAGAGCACCTCTCCTTCACCTCAAAGCAACTATCAAATTGAAATTCTTAATCTCGATCATCCACTTATTGCGCAGACCTATTTTGATTATCACTTATATGTATTTATCATATCCACCCTAATTTTTATTATTGTTCTTGGCTCTCATGTTGGAAATTATCTAGCCTATTCATATGAGCTGGTAGTACCTTCTTTTTTATTCTGGTTTCTCTTAAATTATGATCACAATAAAACTTTTGGAGTATCTTCTTCCATCGTGATTATTGTAAATTTATTTTGTTGGCAATACATAACGCTGAATCCAGAAATGGTCAGTCAAAAAAACTTGAGCGCTTGGGAGAAAGCGTTTTCATACTTAAATCCTTCCCTTAATATATTAAATTCACCGACTCTCACATCAAGAATGGTTGAATTAGGAATGCGTCCAACTGATGGTGGACAAACTGATGCATCTTATCTAATGAAACCTTACTCAGATAATTTCTTATTAGGTCCATCATACAAAGAGTACGATGACGACGAAGCGCAATATGCGCAATCGATCAACGGATCAATTTCAAAACAAATGTATGACCTAATTATCATCACAAAAGACGTGGAAGTTTTCTACAACCTTGAATTAATCCCTCAATACTATGAAATGGTCGATCAACTGATCCTATACATGCCTGCCACCAATCAAAAATGGGTCGTTGAGGTTTGGGAACCCAAGTAAAATGCCATTCCTTAATTTTGTAGGAATAGGATACATTAATGAGACAAATTATTAAATTGGTTCTAGATTTTGATATAACTATATTCAAAAAATGGAAACTCTCTAAGGTATTGCTAATTTCGGGAATAGTCCTTTCTCTATTGTGGTCTGGCTATTTCATGTACAGGGTCCTAAAAATCCCCCATCAAATCACCTACCTTGAAGGGACGGCAAGCGTCCACACTTGGTTCTACCTTAGAGGTATGAATCCCTTCTCGCTTGAAAACCAACCACTAGGTATTACGCTCTATGGATTTATGTATAACCTAATGGTGTTTCCCTTTGCTGTGTGGTTTGGAAACACACTTATGGTTCATAGGGCAGTAAATCTTGTTTTTATTGTTCTTGCTTCAGTAATTTATTATTTTGTTGCGTTTAAGGAAAGAAAGAACCATTTAATAGCCTTAGCCTGCTCAGCATTTGTAATGACCAGTCTTGCAGGGGTACAGGGGTTGGGAGGGATCAGCGCATACCCTGCCCCTACTGGAACATTTTTCTTTGTTGCAGCAATATTTATCCCATTCCTATTTTCTTTTGACACCAAAAGTTTAATACTCAGCATATTCTTGGCACTTGCAGGTTTCTACACAAAACCCTATTTCATTTTATCTTTTGGTATTGTTGCTTCGTATGTTTTTCTTTTTGTCTCCCCCAAAAAAGGACTAATATACGGAATATCATTTATTATCACGCTATTGATTTCAATTCTTGTTGTTAAGAACATCTTCCCACTATACTTCGTAGGTACAATCTGGGCAAATGTTTCTCAGACCACTAGAAGCCTGGAACACTTGCTTTTTCAACTGAATTCTCTTTTAAATACATTTTCGTTTTTAATCATAATCATAATAATGACTTTTATTGCTGACGGGATCAAAGGCAACAGCATAAAAAAGTCCTATAAGATTAATATTTCAAAATGGAATGCCCCCCTGCTTGGGTACTCTCTAAACTATATCGTTTTTGCTTTTGGCATTACTTTATTAGCATTTGTGACGATTCTTGGTTGGCATGCTCCCAATCCATTAGGCTATGCTTACCAATTGGTTGCCCCGCTATTTATTTGTCTAGCTTTTAGTGAATTAATTCAGGAGAACAAGACTAACTTAGTTACCGCTTTATTGGTAATTATAAATTTATTTACATGGCAATCATCAATCATGTCTCCAAGATACTTACAAGAAAGAAGTACAAAAGAATGGAACAAACTCCTTGGGTATTTAAATGGAGTTGATTCTTTCGTCCACCCGCCAATAATGGTTACAGATATTATGTCCCTTGGGTACGCACCCATGGATTCAGGACAGACTATTATTTTTTACACCATATTCCCCTATCCAGATACTATATTAACAGATATTCCATATGAAACAATTCGAAGGGACGGGTATGGTTATAACACCGGAATTAATCGTCGAATTGAAAAGCGTCAATATGACGTAATTATCATTCAAAAAGATAAGGCTCAATTTTTTGATGCTTGGGCACTTGAACAAAATTACAATATTGTTGATGAGATTAATATTGAACTGAATATGGGAGGTGTTCAAACTTTTCAGGTATGGAAACCCAAACCATAACTTATCGGTGTTCTTGACGTCTCTCACCCTACCGCATATAATCCCAGCCATTCAGAAGTAGTACACACAAGGTTTCCTGATAGAGAAGGAGATGCAAGGTGGAAGTCTCCACAGGAAAACGGTGTCGAAGTCGTCTGAGTTGATTTGCCGAAGAAATCCACAAGAAAGTAGACCGGCACGGGGTTGCCCGTTACAGCAAGGACCGATGGTTGTCGGTTACAGAGTGTCTCATCATTGATGGGAAACCGAGGTGGTACCGCGGAGCTTACGCTTCGTCCTCATAAAGGACGAGGCGTTTTTGTTTATCAAAATGGAAGAAAAAATGAACATCAAGCCAATTCTCCAATCTCAATATCTGGCAGCGCTTGCCATGCTGAAACAAGCGGTTGTTCAATGTCCGCCAGAGGTATGGGACGATAAACATGATAAAGATAAGTTTTGGTATATGGCTTATCACACACTACGCTATACTCATCAATATTTGAAGGCGCGAAATAAGGGTTACCCCCGTTGGGAACAACGCCCCTACTCCAACCCAGGCACGCCATTTACAAAAAAAGAGATTCTGGAAAAAATTACACAAGTGGAACAGGATGTGCTTGAACAAATTCCGCTTATGAAATTAGAAGAAAAAACAGGATCTACTGGTGCTCTTGCAAATAAATTAGAACTACAAATCTATAACATCCGCCATATTCAACAACATACAGGCGAACTTTATCAAAGACTGAGCACGACAGACGCAAAATTGAACTGGGCGTCTAAGCGAGCCAAGGAGAACAAATGACCAAAGAATTACCCAAAGCCTATGACTTCAAATCCACTGAGTCTCGTATTTATGCGATGTGGGAGGCAGGCAAATATTTCAAACCGCACAACGACCCGAACAAACCGGACTTCGACCCGAACGTCAAGCCGTTCGTCATCTCCATTCCCCCACCGAATGTGACCGGTGAACTGCACCTTGGTCACGCCATGTTCGTTAGCGTGGAAGATCTGATGATCCGCTATCACCGCATGAAGGGCTATTCCGCGCTTTGGGTGCCCGGTACCGACCACGCTGGGATCGCTACACAGCTTATGGTGGAACGTGAACTGCTTCGCAAGGAAGAAGTGACCCGCGAAGAACTTGGGCGTGAAAAATTCCTAGAACGCACTTGGGAATGGAAGAAGAAATACGGCGGCATGATCACGAATCAAATCCGCCGCCTCGGCGCTTCTTGTGACTGGGACCGCGAACGCTTCACCATGGACGAGGGTCTCAGCCGCGCAGTGCGTGAAGCCTTCGTGCGCCTGTACGAGAAGGGCATGATCTATCGCGGACCTCGTCTCATCAACTGGTCGCCCGGACTCAAGACCGCCGTGTCTGACCTCGAAGTGGAATACTCCGAGGAAGATGCCACGTTGTATTACTTCAAGTACATGGTGAAGGATTCTGACGAGTTCATCCCTGTGGCGACCATTCGTCCCGAAACCATTCTCGGCGATACCGCAGTAGCCGTTCACCCAGAAGATGACCGCTTCAAGAAATTCATCGGCAAGACCGCTATCGTGCCCATGCTCGGACGTGAGATCCCCATCATCGGTGACGAATACGTCAGCATGGAATTCGGAACCGGCGCGCTGAAGATCACCCCGGCACACGACCCAAACGATTATGCCATTGCGCAAAAACATAACCTACCAATGATCTCCATGTTGGATAAAGAAGCCAAGGTGAACGAGAATGGCGGAAAATATCAAGGCTTGGATCGCTTCGAGGCGCGGAAACAACTTTGGGCGGATATGAAAGAGGCGGGGCTTGTCATCAAGACCGAACCCTACCGTACCACCATCCCGCGTTCACAACGCGGTGGTGAAATCGTCGAGCCGATGATCTCGGAACAGTGGTTCGTGAAAATTGAATCGATGGCGAATGCCGGGTTGGATGCAGTGAAAGATGGTCGCATCAAGATCGTGCCCGAACGCTTCGAGAAAATTTATTTCAACTGGTTGGATAACATCAAAGATTGGTGTATCAGCCGTCAGTTGTGGTGGGGGCATCGCATTCCGGTTTGGTATTGCCCCGATGGGCATATGACCGTGGCACGTGAAGACCCAACCCAATGTGCCACCTGCGGTTCGAAAGATATTCATCAAGATGACGATGTGCTCGACACATGGTTCTCTTCTGGTTTGTGGCCCTTTTCCACACTGGGCTGGCCCGAACAAACACCCGACCTCAAATACTTCTACCCCACCTCCTATATGGAAACGGGCTATGACATTTTGTTCTTCTGGGTAGCGCGCATGATTATGAGCGGACTTGAATATACCGGCGTGGCTCCGTTCCACACCGTGTATCTGCACGGGCTCATCCGCGATGAACATGGGCAGAAAATGTCGAAGACCAAAGGCAACGTGATTGACCCATTGACCGTGATGGATGAACTCGGTACCGATGCATTGCGTTTCACTTTGTTAGTGGGCGCAACACCTGGCAACGACATGAATCTCTCCGTGAAGAAAGTGGAAGCCAACCGTAACTTCGCCAACAAAGTGTGGAACGCGGGACGTTTCGTGATTAGCGCGATCAATTCGCTTCAACCCGGTTCCGAGCCTGGTGACTACACCCTAGCCGACTCTTGGATCTGGGCTCGCCTGCAAACCCTCATCCGCGACGTGGAACGCCAATTCCAAAACTTCCAATATGGGCAAGCTGGTCAGCAGATCTATGACTTCCTCTGGGCAGACTTTGCCGATTGGTACGTGGAAGTGGCAAAGCTTGAACTCGCCGAAGGCGGCACACGTGCTGCCCGCGCGGCTCACACCCTTGCCCGTGTGTTTGATATGACCCTGCGCCTCTTGCACCCCTTCACACCTTTTGTGACCGAAGAAATCTGGGGACACCTCCGCACCGCATTGCGCGAATCTCCGCTGGCAGAGTTATACAAAACCCAGCGCGAAGCGTTGATCGTGGCACGTTGGCCCGAACCGCGCGAACCCGAAGGTTGGGAAGCCGAAAAGACCGCAGACTTTGAATTGATCCAAGAGATCGTGCGCGCCATCCGTAACCTGCGTGCCGAGAAGAGCGTGGCACCTTCCAAGAAGATCGCCGCATCCATCTCCGCCGGCACCAAAGCGGACTTGCTCAATCAACAGTCCAGAGTCATTGCAACCCTTGCGGGGCTCGACCCAACGCAATTGGAAATTGTCTCTTCGTTGAAAGACAAACCCGCCGACTCTGCCGCCCTCGTGGTTGGTTCTGTGGAAATCTACCTGCCGCTTGCAGGTATGGTGGACCTCGCCAGTGAAAAGACCCGTCTCGAAAAAGAGCTCAAGGAAGCTGAGTCTCACATTCAGCGTTTGGAGAATTTGCTCAACGGCGACTTCGCCCAAAAAGCTCCGCCCGCGTTGGTGCAAAAAGAAAAAGATAAACTCGCGGCGTATAAAGATACGGCAGAGAAAATCAAAGCACAATTGAAATAAAGAAAAGTAGGTCACGTTTGAAGCGTGACCTACTTTTTCATACCAATGGTTGATTGTCCATTACTCCATCTCTCATAAAATAATGTATATATCTTACATTCAGGAGAAAATCTCATGCAAAACCAAACTCAATACGCCCCCTGCCCCCAATGCGGACAATCGAATGCCAAGCCCATCACCTACACTTGGTGGGGCGGCGCTATCGGTCCGAGAATGATGAGCCATGTCAAATGCCAAAGTTGCAACACCCAATACAACGGCAAGACCGGCAAATCCAACACGCAAAACATCATCATCTACAACCTGGTTGTCTTCGTCGTTGTCTTTTGCGCCTGCGGCGGGCTTGCCATGGCAAATGCCCTTCTCAACAATCAATAAGCAAGGTGTGACAAACTCTCCATGAATTGGAGATGTTCGTCACTAAAACTTCTGTAATGCTTCATGTACAGTTATAAGCTGCAAGCAAAATCCATTCAGGAGTAACTCCCATGACCATGAAGATCACAGAAGATTGCATCGCCTGCGGCGCATGCCTGCCCGATTGCCCCACCGAATCCATTACCGAAGGTGATGGCATCACCTATGTCATCGACCAAGCCACTTGTGTCGAATGTGAAGGTCACTTCGATTCACCCAAGTGCGCATCCGTGTGTCCGGTTGAATGCATCGTCAAAGCCTAATTGAATCCTAATCTTGTTGAGGGTATAATCTCCTCAACTGAATACTCAACCTTCGGGGCAGGGTGACACGCAACCCGCGTGAATTCCCGATCGGTGGTACAGCCCACGAGCCTGTTTAGGTACTTCGCTTTCCTCATTGGGAAAACGGGCATGATCCGGCGCAACTCCGGAGCCGACAGTATAGTCTGGATATAAGAAGGTAAAAGCACAACCCCTTGTGGGATTTGTGTGGATTCTCACCCCGAAAACGTACTTTGTTTTCGGGTTTTTTATTTATGGATTCACGCGCCTCCTGCCTGGATTGTTGCCTGTTTCTACGCCCCGGTTATTTTCTACACCGAGGCGTTTTGTTTTCTATTACAGCGGGTTCCCCGCACAAGATATGTATTTGGCGAGAAGACCTCGCCCCTACGAAAATATTTTATGAAACCTAAAACCCTGCACACCCTCTCTCGCTGGCTCGGAATCCTTTCCATATTGCTTGCCATTCCACTTTGGGCGCTTATCGTCCAAGTCAGCGGACTTCCCAAATTCATCCTGCCCTCCCCCATTGATGTGTGGAGTCGCTTCTTGAAGGCCTTAGGCGATGGCAGTTTGCTTTATCACACATGGATCACGTTAGCAGAGGTGTTGCTTGGGTTATTGGTTGGCGTTTGTTTCGCAACCATCGTTGGGTATCTGCTCGCTAAATCGCGGACTCTTGAAACTGTCCTTTCGCCATATTTAGTAGCGAGTCAGGCAATTCCTGTCGTGGCAATTGCCCCATTACTCGTCATCTGGCTCGGAGATGGCATTCTCTCCAAAGTGATCATTTGTGCCTTGATCGTATTTTTCCCAGTGTTAGTCAATACGATTGTGGGGGTGCGGGCTGTCTCCACATCCCTTTATGACCTAATGAATTCCCTTCGTGCCACACGTTGGCAAATCTTATGGAAGCTTGAATTGCCGGCTTCCCTCCCCATCCTCCTTGGCGGACTTCGCATCGGCGCAACTTTATCGGTCATTGGCGCCATCGTTGGCGAACTGGTCGATGCACAGGAAGGGTTGGGCTTTTTGTTACAGCTTGGCGATTTTCAATACGACACGTCCATGGTTTTTGTAGCAGTCTTTATGTTGGTCTTTCTCGCGCTATGCTTGTATGGCATGGTTACGCTCTTAGAAAGAAGATTTTTGAAATGGCAACAACGTTCCAACTTGTAAACGTTAGAACGTGAAAATATTTTAGGAGACACTGTAATGAAGAAAGTAGTTTTACTCATGCTCACGTTGGCGCTCGCCCTCATGGGGTGCGCCAGCTCAAATTCCACGAATGAGGCGGGGGCACTGCGTCATATCAAATTGCCGATGGGCTACATTCCCAACATTCAATATGCGCCGTTCTACGTCGCAATTGATAAGGGCTATTTTGCAGAAGAAGGAATCGAGATCGAATTCGATTATTCGTTCGAGACCGACGGAGTTGCGTTGACCGGTGCGGGCGAACTTCCGTTCGCAGTTGCATCAGGCGAACAGGTTTTGTTGGCACGTTCTCAAGGCTTGCCGGTAGTGTATGCTTTTGCTTGGTATCAAGAATTCCCCATCTCTGTTATTTCTGCGCCAGAGTTAAACATCAAAGAACCCGCAGACCTGCGTGGAAAAAAGATCGGCTTGCCTGGTTTGTTCGGCGCAAACTATATTGGCTTGGAAGCGCTGCTATTTGAAGGCGGTGTAGACCCTAAAGAAGTGAGTATGGATGCGATCGGCTTCAATCAGGTCGAAGCCTATGCTTCAGGAAACAGCGATATTGTTGTAGGCTACACAGCCAATGAACCGATTGTGATTTCCTCTCAAGGCTTCAAGCTCTCTGAATTACGCGTAGCAGATTACGTGGACTTAATTGCCAATGGCATCGTAACCAACGAAGATACGATAGCCAACGACCCTGAACTTATCAAAGGCATGGCTCGCGCCTTGGCACATGGCATTGCTGATACGATCGCAAACCCCGAAGAAGCCTATATCATTAGCTTGAAATTTGTTGAAAATTTAAAAGACCAAGACAAAGAAGTGCAAATGCAGGTCTTGAACACATCGATTGAGTTTTGGAAAGCAGACCGCATTGGCTACTCGAACCCACAAGCGTGGGAAAACATGAACAACTTACTCGTGAAGATGCAGTTGATTCCAGAAGCTATTGACTTGAGCAAAGCCTTCACGAACGAATTCATTCCATAAGGATTTCACGAGTCACGTTTCACTTATCATTGTGATAAGTGAAACGTGAAGCAGACATGACTACCAAACCCATCCTCAGCGTTCATAATCTTTCAGTCACCTACCCCGATAACAACGGCGGGCTCAATGCACTGGATAATATCTCCTTCGAGATACATCCGCGTGAGTTTGTTTGTTTTATCGGTCCGTCTGGTTCTGGCAAAACGACCTTCCTACGCGTCTTAGCTGGCATCTTGAAACCGTCTGCTGGGGATGTGAATTTCCTGTATCAGCACCAGCAAAAAATCGGCATGGTCTTTCAGCAGGCGAATCTCATGCCTTGGCGCACCGTGATGCAAAACATTATGCTGCCGCTTGAATTGGAAGGAACGGGAGATACCAAATCTCAAAACAAGGCACGAGAGATGATCAAGCTGGTGGGATTAAAAGGTTTTGAGGATTCATATCCGCGCGACCTTTCCGGCGGGATGGCGCAACGGGTAGCAATTGCGCGCGCGCTCATTCATGACCCAGACCTGCTTCTGCTCGATGAGCCTTTTGCCTCACTGGATGCTCTCACCCGCGAACGCATGTGGACGGAGCTCTCCAACATTTGGCAGGCAAAACAAAAAACCGTCATCATGGTGACGCATTCCATCAACGAGTCGCTTTTCCTTGCAGACCGCGTCATGGTGCTGACCAAACGCCCCGGCAAAATAAAAATGGACGTGGAAGTTGACCTTCCACGTCCACGCACAGATGATATACGATATACAAGTCACTTCGGGAAGCTGGCAAAGAAGTTACGTAGTGCCATCGAATGAATTGTTTATTCCCTTGTTTTTTTGTACCCTAGTATTCCAACTCCCATTAATCCCATGCCGCCAAGTAGCAATACCAGCGGTAAAAGAAAAAACATTGTTTCACTGGTAGTCAGGCTCGATACATCTGCGCCCACCGTCCATGACAGTGTTAGGCAACACATACTCAAATTTCCAAACCCCAACAACATGGAAAAGATAGACCCAATTAGGCGTGCCGTCCGAAAGGAAAGCACTGTCAGAACAGTAAAAATAAGGTTGGCAAGCCCATAAGGAATGATAACAAAGCTGAACATTCCTCCAAATGCGCAACCCATATCAGCAAAGCTATTGCAATCTTGCCCGCTCACAAGAAGATCCCCCCCATACACAATAGTGATAACGCCAAAGAGGATGGAAACAATAAGGCAAATCCAAAACAAAATGTTTTGTAGTTTCAAGTTTCACTTAAACCTTTGGCAGATCCATCAACAGCACTTCTGCTAGTAACCTTGAATTGACATTCCGTTCCATCTTCTCCAGCGTGGACTCATGCTCGCTGACCACTTTTCGTGCTGCAGAGAGACTCAACCGCCCAGCAAGAAATTCGATCTCCATATTACGATCCACATTAATAAGCGGAGTCTCCGCACCGGCTACGCGAAGAAGAACATCTCTCCAGTAGGAAAGCCACACCAAAATCGTCTGACGCATGCCATCTTTATCTTTGGCAAGTTTATCGGCATAAGAAAATTTTTCAACACGCGAAGCAGGCAAGATGGTCTGCAAGTCATTGAGGCGTTCTTCACGCTTCTCAAGAACCGTAGCATCTTCCAACAATTTGCGTGCAAAGCCAGGGCGACCACCCGAAATGTGAGCCAACAAACGGGCACGATCTTCGTCCACGCCGTGATCGAGCAGATCTGCGACGATGGTTTCGAGCGGCAACGGGCGCAGACGTAAAATTTCACAGCGCGAGTTGATAGTGGGTAAAAGCTGCTCGGGGTTATCGGCAGTGAGAAGCAAAATTGCATGAGCCGGGGCTTCCTCCAATGTTTTGAGCAAAGCATTGGCAGCATTATCATTTGCTTCTTGAAAACGTAAAAACATAGCCACGCGATACGGAGATTGATACGGCTTGAGGTTCAAAGTCCGTTGCACTTCGCGGATCTGATCCACACGCAGGGTGCCGCCTTCCTTTCCCACCCCATCTTCGTCCATGGCTTGAATGACCGCAAGGTCAGGGTGCTGCATGGCTTCGATCTGCTTGCAGGTGCGGCAAGTAAAACAGGGTTCACCTGGCGCAACGGGTTTCTCACAGTTCAAGGCTTGCGCAAAGCGCAAAGCTAATGTACGCCGCCCCAAACCGGGAGCGCCTGCGAAAAGGTAAGCATGCCGTGTTTCACCGCGTGCTACATGACGGCGCAGCATATCCACTGCCCATTCGTGCCCAAGTAAGTTCCAGTTATCAGTCATCAGTATCCAGATATTGGTCTAATCGTAAATCAAAAATCGTCAATCGTGTATTGAATTATTCTTTGCCTGAACGTAATCTTACAAAAGACTCATATCGTTCGGGGTAAATCTTCCCAACTTTCAACGCCGCCAAAACGGCACAACCCGGCTCGTGTTGATGGGTGCAATCACTAAATTGACATTGCTCTACAAGTCCGCGTAGTTCAGGGAAGTAGGCATCGATCTCTTCGGGTTCAGTATCCCACAAGCCAAGAGATTTCCAACCGGGGGTATCTGCAACATAACCGCCTTCAAAAGCAAACATCTGACGCACCACCGTAGTGTGACGTCCCTTGTTCATGACCGCGCTGATCTCGTTCACAGCCAAACCCAAGCCAGGTTGTAGGGCATTCAATAAACTCGACTTGCCCACTCCGCTGGGTCCGGCAAAGGCGCTTATTTTACTTCGCAACTGGTTACGCAATTCTTCAAGCCCTGTCTCACTTTTAGTGGATGTATAAATTACGCGATACCCAATCGATTCATACATGCCAAAACTGTCTTTAGGATTCTCAACAAGGTCGATCTTGTTTGCCACAATCATCACAGGCAGTTTTTGTTTTTCAGCAATAACCAGGAAACGATCTAACATTCGCAGTTTGGGGTTCGGATTCGCACAAGCGAAGACGAAGACCGCCTGATCGGGATTGGCTAAAAGCACCTGTTGATAGACCCCGCCCGGGCGCGGATCGAGCCGCGCGATGAGTTGTTTCCGGTTACTGACAGATTCAACCACGCCGGAACCGTCATCCAGAACGGTAATGTCCACTTGATCTCCTAGCGCTGCAATATCGCCTTTGGCTCTGCCTTGCTTGAGTTTGCCTCGTAATTGACAAACAATAACGCCCAATCCGGTTTCTACCCAAAAGAAACCGGATTGGGCTTTTATGATGAGTCCTTGTTTGGTATTTTCCAAGTGAATTCCTCGGAGGCAGTTATAAACTGCCTCTTGTTTTATCCTCCCGGAATGACGCCGCCTCCGGGCGGGGTGGGAGTATAAGGCGGGTACCCGATCTGACCCCAGTCATAATACTGACGCTGTGGGCTGCCGTAATAATAGGTCTCCACCATGGCGCGGAAGAAGGGCACAGCATATTCAGAACCTTCACCGATGTTCTCACCCACCGCCACAATGGCGATATCGGGCAGACCCGTATTGGCTTCGTTCATGGTGTACCCAGCAAACCAACCATGCGGTTTTCCACTACCTGATTCGGCAGTGCCGGTTTTGCCAGCCACTGCAAATTGAAGTCCACGCATATTGAAGCGAGCCGTGCCCTTGGGATTCTCAACCACCATCAGCAAGGCTTCACGCAGGATGTCTAAGTTTTCTGGGCGCAATGGGAGCGTTCCCTGCGCTTCAGGCTTGAACGATTGAATGGGGTCACCATCGATCGGTTGAATCTTCTCTACGATCTGCGGACGATATAACGTGCCACCATTGGCAATCGCCGCCATAAAGCGGACCACCTGCAACGGTGTGACCAAAACGGTTCCCTGACCAATTGCCTGATTCACTGCATCCACTTGTGTGGCAGGGTTATCGATCTGACCCGCTTCTTCAGGAATTTGTTGAATGCCAGTAGGAGAGCCAAGACCGAAGGCGCGTGCCATGTTAGCAATATCATTGCCGCGGTCCCAATTTGTAAAGAGGTCATTTCCGATATGCCAGAAATATGGGTTACAAGAACGCATTAGACCTTGTTGTAATGTGAGCAAGCCTGAAGGAGTGCTATCTGACGTGTTACAGAATAATCCTCCTGCAAGACGATCCTGACAGTGTTGCCATGTCCAGTCATAACGAATCTGATCTGACAGTTCGGTAAATTCGTATTCACATGGATAGGTTGTATCTTTTAAGTACAGTCCGCTTTCAAGGGCTGCTGAAAAAGTGATGATCTTGAAAACAGACCCTAATGGCAGTTGACCTTGAGCAGCGCGGTTGAGAAGCGGATTTCGCGTGTCATTCAAAACATTCCCCACCCCCTGATTGTTGGGGTTATTCCCATCAAAAACATTCGGGTCAAAATCTGGTCCCGATGCCATGGCAATGATACGTCCTGTATCCACCTCCATGACCACGATCGCACCACGGAAGTATTCCACAGCCGATTGGGCATAGTATTGCATATTGCTATCAAGCGTGAGATAGACCGAATCAGCCGGCGCAGGTTGGCTCTGACCTAAAGTGGATACCACCTGCCCAGTTGGGCTGACAATGCGCAAGATGCCACCATGCTTGCCCGCTAAATAATCTTCTGCCCATTGCTCTACCCCGGTATACCCAATTCTTTCACTGCCGCTATATCCCAAGCGCTTGTATTGATTAAGTTTTTCCTGGGGAATCGCCAACGTGTATCCCACTGCCTGCGGAGCCAGCCCACCACGGAAGTAATAGCGCGAGTTATATTCTTGAATGACCAACCCACCAGGGTTTATGGAAAGCAAACGCTGCGCTTCTTCACGCGTCCCTTCGCACATGGGCAAATACCAACCGGGTCCGGCGGAGTCGATCTGGGCTTGAATATCGAGTGGATCTAACCCGCACAAGCGCCCCAATTCGGTCGTGAGAGCGCCGATCATGTCGTAATCAATTTGGTCTGTTTGAATGCCAAAAGCAAACGCATCTGATTGAGTAGCAATAGGCAAGCCTTTGCTATCGTAGATGTCGCCGCGAGCAGGGATGCTATATTCCATTTTCAGCAAATTGCCGCCTGCTAATTCAGGCAAGATCAGCGCATCGTCCCATTCCACTTTCCAATTGCTGTCTTCATTCGTAAGGCGCATCAACATTTCACGTTGAATATCGCCAACCAGCGTTGTTTTATATGTAATGCTGTATTTAACTTCTGCATTAAAAGGGGTAATAGAAGTTGAAAGGATGGTTACATCAAAGCTGGATGCGCTCATTTCATTCAAGGCATTCGTCCAACGCTTTGAGAAGTCTTCTAAGGTCAACGCATCGCGGCTGGACTGTGCCAGCATGGAATACATGACCTCATAGTTATCCCCTTTCAGGGCATCGAAGAATGCGGTTACGGCAGCATCCACATTGGGAGCTGGGGTAATACCAATTTGTGGCGTGGGAAGCGGTGTATCGGTTGCGAAGATTGAACCGACACCATTCCCTGAACCAGAACCGGTACAGCCGACAATGATGAAAGCGATCAGAGCTAATTGTTTCCAGCGTAATGACTTCATTACGTTTCCTTTCAAATCCTAATTAACAAGTTCACCGCTCAAGACCAACGGCGAGACCTTACAATCATACTGTAAAAGAGATTGACATGCAGATGGAACATCTGCAGAGGGTGAAATATCGAAATGTTTCAAGGTGCGCAACACATGGCACATGGGCAAACCCATCACCCCGGCACGGCAGCCTTCCAAAGAAGAGACCGGCTTGAACTCAGGGTGCTGAATGGCGTATGCCCCGGCTTTATCCATGGGGTCACCGGTTTGGATGTACGCATCAATTTCCTGGTCTGAATATTCCCGCATGGGCACATCAATAATGGATAGGTCAGTATGCATCTTTCCATTTTGAAGGATGGCAATCGCCGTGTAAACCTGATGCGTCCGCCCGCGTAATTGTTTCAACATCCGGCGCGCATCGGCTTCATCTACAGGCTTGCCGAGAATCTCGTTCCCATCCACCACCGTAGTATCAGACCCCAGAATAACCGTATCCACTTCCGCCTTGGGCTGAATCGCTGAAGCTTTGGCTTGTGCCAGTCGAATCACATAGTCGCGCGGGGTTTCATTCTCAAATGGTGTTTCATCCACATCTGCAGCGATGACGGTGAAATCCCAACCGCTCAAGCCAAACAATTGCTTCCTGCGCGGAGAGTTGGATGCCAATACGAATTTTGTTTTATCCATCAAGTGCAAGATTCTAACACAGTCATTTTTAGTGGATTAAACCGTGATAAGTATGGTGAAAATTTTACAAAAGTACTCAGACAACTTTTTTCTTCAATTATCTTCTCTCTTTTCCATTCCGGTTGTAAAATCACACAATAATCTGTCCAGACAATCGGAGGCTTCATGAATGCTTTGCAAGAAAGAATTTTAAAAGAGGGGAAAGTGCTCGGCGGTGGAATTCTTAAAGTAGATAGTTTTGTTAATCACCAAGTGGACCCTGTGCTCATGGATGAGTGCGGGCGTGCCTTTGCCAAACTCTTTGCCAATGTGGGTGCAACCAAGATCCTTACAGCTGAAATCTCTGGCATTGCCCCAGCGCTTACTACTGGTATCCATATGGGCTTGCCTGTTGTATATGCTCGCAAGACCAAACCCGTCACCATGCCCGATCAGGTATACCTTACCCTCGCTCCTTCTCACACAAAAGGACGCATGGTTGAATTGATCGTCTCTCCTGAATATCTCGCGAACAACGAAAAAGTTCTCATCATTGATGACTTCCTCGCCAGCGGACAAACCATTCTCGGTTTGGTGCGTTTGGCTGAAGCGTCTGGCTCCAAAGTGGTTGGGATTGGCGCATTGGTCGAAAAGATCTTCGAAGGCGGGCGGAACGCGCTCGCTTCTGTGGGCGTGCCAATCGAATCCATCGCTTGTATCAAATCTTTGGATGATGGCAAGATCACATTTGTGGATTAAGAGTCTCTTCTGGATTCTTTCTCCACTTATCGGCTGGATCTTCGCTCATATGAGTTTCGCCATCCCGGTCAAACGCCTCCGCGAGACCTCGAACCTGATTGCGTTTCAGCATCCTTTTCCCAGCTATAAGGTTCATTTGCTCATCACCCCGAAGCGACAGGTTTCATCATTGACAGAGTTAGACCCACAAGACACCGCTTTTTTTACAGATCTATATTCCACGGTGCAAAGCCTTGTCAAAGAACTTGATCTCAAAGCCTATCGCCTTATCGTCAACGGCGGAGAGTATCAAGATTTTCCGCATTTGCACTTTCATTTGATATCAGACACTTAACATGTCAAAGGTCGAAGGTCAAACGTCAAAAGACCTTCGACCTTTGACTTTCGACACAGGAAAAATACATGAATCAATCTATTGCCATTCTCGATTTCGGTTCTCAGTACGCTCAAATCATTGCGCGCCGGGTGCGCGAGTCGCAAGTGTATTGCGAACTCTTTCCATGGGACGCCCCACAAGAAAAAATCCTTTCGATCCAACCGAAGGGATTTATTTTATCTGGCGGACCCAAATCCGTTTATGAAGAGAACGCTCCCTTCATTCAAAAATTCATCCTCGAAAGTGGGCTTCCTATTCTCGGCATTTGCTACGGCATGCAAGCCCTCACCCACGCCCTCGGCGGCAAAGTGGACCCTTCTGCTCAGCGTGAATATGGTCACGCCGAGATTGAGATCATTGGTCGTAGGGGCGAGGTCCCCTCATCCAAGAATGCAGATACCATGACATTGGGCAGGGAGACCCTGCCCTTACTTGATGGGTTGTCCAAAGTGTGGATGTCGCACGGCGATAAAGTAACTCAACTTCCCGAAGGTTTCATCGCGCTCGCCAAAAGTGGCAATAGTCCCTATGCGGCGATGGGCGATCTGAAGCGCAAATATTTCGGCGTGCAATTTCACCCAGAAGTCCATCACACCCCCAACGGCACCGAACTCATCAAACACTTTGCCATTGATATCTGCGGCGTGACTCCTGACTGGACTCCAGCCAACATCATCGAAGAAAGCGTCAAACGGATTCGCGAACAGGTCGGCAATGAGCGTGTGCTCGCAGCGGTTTCTGGCGGCGTCGATTCATCGGTGGCAGCGGCGTTAGTGCATAAAGCCATCGGTGATCAACTCGTCTGTGTCTTTGTGGATACGGGACTCTTGCGCGCCAACGAGGGTTCACAAGTCGCTTCGGCATTTCGGGAGGGCTTGGGTGCCGAACTCGTCACTGTAGATGCCGCTGACGAGTTTCTCGGCGCTTTGAAAGGACAAACCGACCCGGAGAAGAAACGCAAGATCGTCGGTGAAAAATTCATCCGCGTATTTGAACGCGAAGCCAAGAATGTGGGTCACCCCAGATTCTTGGTACAAGGCACGATCTACCCCGATGTGGTCGAATCTTCTGGCAAGGATCGCAACAAGGCAGAGAAGATCAAGTCCCATCACAATGTGGGCGGTCTTCCTGAAGATATGCAGTTTGAACTTGTCGAGCCGTTGCGATATTTATTCAAGGATGAGGTGCGGTTAGTTGGCGAAGCTCTCGGCTTGAATCCAGGGTTGGTGTGGCGGCAACCGTTCCCAGGTCCGGGTCTGACCGTGCGCTGTCTCGGGGAATGTACGCCTGAGCGGGTATCCCGTCTGCGGGCGGCAGATGCGATCCTTCTGGAGGAATTATCCAAAGCGGGCTTTTTAGGAAAAGGCGCACAGACCTCGCAAGCGTTCGTTGTATTGCTTCCCGTTCGCTCTGTGGGCGTGATGGGCGATCAACGCACCTATCAAGAAGCGGCAGCGATCCGCGCTGTAGTGACCGATGATTTCATGACCGCCGATTGGGCGCGTTTGCCGTTCGACCTGTTGGCTAAAGTTTCAAGCCGTATCGTAAATGAAGTGGATGGGATCAATCGTGTGGTCTATGATATAACGAGTAAACCGCCCGCAACGATCGAGTGGGAGTAAGGCGATTTTCGGTTGACAATGGGAGATGGAAATGGAATTCGATTACGGTAATGTCTTAACTCGCGCGCTAAAGCTCACATGGAAGCATAAATCATTTTGGCTTCTCCTGATGATTCCGGTGTTCATTTCTTTTGTGATCTTTGCGGCTTTTATTCTGCCCGTTTTTATTTTAGATGGGAGCGAAGAAGCCATGCCCCTGATCCTTTTGTTTTGGGTTGGGGCTGTCATTCTTGGGTCGATCATTAGCTTTGTCTTGAGTACGATCAGCATGAATGCAGCAACGCTTGGCATCTTACGAGCTGAACGGGGCGAAGGTTCCACCGCGCTTCTGGATGTGGTCCGCGATAGTTTTCAATATTTCCAGAATGCATTTGGGGCAGTTTTTATTATTCAACTCAGTTTGGGCGCCGTATTTACAGTCTTCTTCCTATGCACGGCAGCTCTTTCACTTGTAACCATGGGAATTGCCTCCATCTGCCTGCAACCGATCATGATTCTGCTCACACCTCTTTCGTTTTTAGTGGGTGCCGTCCTTTATGGAGCACTGGTGGCGGTCATTGATGAAGGGCTTGGTGCATTAGATGCGGTGAAACGCGCCATTCAAGTTGTTCGCAATCATGTGTGGAAGTTTGTGATTGTTTCGTTGATCGCCTATTTCGGAGCCATGATTGTCTCTAGTATTTTCACCTTCCCCATCATGATTCCCGCCATGTTCGGACCCATCCTCATGGAATCTGGCATGGATATAACCGGCAGAACCTTTATGCTCATCTTTATTCCATTTCTTTGCATCTTTGGAATACTTATGGCACTTGGCTCGGGTATAACGGGTACTTTTATAGCAGCCGCCATGGAAATTTCGTATCTACAACTCTCCCACCCTGCCCCAGAAGTCATCTTTGCAACCGAAGAGCCAAAAGATGCGACTTCATAATCACCCTCCACGTACATAAGGATAGAACGGCACAGATCGTTCTTTGTCACCTCCCAAGTGGACGGAAACCTTTGAGTAGTGTATGATTCAAGCGGTTTCGCCTCGGGAGAAACCTTGTAATTTTGGAGAATGTTATGAAAATCGATCTTGGAAAAATACTTACCCGATCCTGGCAGATTATTTGGAACTATAAAGTTCTATGGATCTTCGGCATTTTGGCGGGCTTTGCAAGCGGCAACGGAGGTTCAAACGGCAATTCCAATTCCTCAGACCGCGGTTCTTACTCAGGCAATGCCGACCAATTTGTTCAACAAGCCAAAGATTTTTTCCAGCAGTACATGCTTATTATTATTGCTGTGTGTGTTGGGTTGGTGCTGCTCTCCCTGGTCTTTTATGCCCTCGGCATGATCGGTCGTATCGGTATTCTGAAGGGCGTCTATAAAGTAGAAAATGGCGCAAGTTCCCTCATATTTGCCGAACTTTGGTCTGAAAGCCTGCCTTATTTCTGGCGCTTCTTCGGGTTGAACTTCCTTGTTGGGTTGGCTTTCTTAGTTATCCTTTTACCATTTATATTTATCACAATCGCTACAGCCGGTATTGGGTTGGCGTGTTTGCTCCCATTGATCTGTTTGCTCGTTCCGGTGGGTTGGGCGGTTAACGTTATCTTGGAACAAGCACAAGCTGCCATTGTGGCTGAAGACCTTGGTATCGTTGAAAGCTTCAAACGCGGTTGGGAGATCGCCAAGTCTGATATTGTCGGCATGATCGTGCTCTCGCTCGTCCTTGGAATCGGCGGCGGTATTATTGGTGTGATTATTGCCATCCCTGTTATTATTGCGGTCGTACCACTAGCCATTGGTATGGCTACCAACAACTTCCAAATGGGCAGTAGCATCCCGGTCACCGCATGGATTTCACTGGCTTGCTGCGGTTTATACTTCCCAGTTCTCCTGGTGTTAAATGGTATCCTTACAGCCTACACGAAAACTTCTTGGGCACTCTCATACTTGCAACTGAACAAGCCCAAAGAAAATTCTCCCATCCTTGCGCAGGATAATGCGTAAACTATTCCTACCTCTTCTATCAATTAGCCTTTTACTCGGCGTGGTGATCGTCCCTGCCCAAGCGCAGGGACCGGTCACCGCGTCTGTTACCTTATACAACGTGGATGCATCCAACTTCCCGAGCGTGACCGGGTTCGTGGATGTGACCGATGCCAACGGCATCTTCGCCTCAGGACTCAAGCCGGAAGCTGTTACCCTTGTCGAGAACGGGCAGCCCATCCCAGCCGATTCGTTCAACGAACTGGCAATCCCCCTTCAATTGGTGGTGGCATTCAATCAGGGCGAAGCCTTAGGGGCACAAAATGCCAATGGCATCTCGCGCTATCAGCGTGTCGAGCAGATTATTGAACAATGGGCACAAGCCCGCCCCGCAGACCTGCCCGATGACCTAAGCCTTGTATCACAGGCAGGACCCGTTATCAACCATTCAGCGCCAGCCGATTTCATCGTCGGCTTGAAGGGCTTCCAACCCGACCTGCGCACAGCCAGCCCCAATATTCAATCCCTCGTCAGCGCCTTGGATGTGGTCAGCGCACAGACTCCGCGCATCGGTGTGAAGCGTGCCGTTCTATTCATCACACCGCAAATGACAGACCCCAACCTTGCCGCATCGGTTGAGCCGCTCATTCAACGTGCCATCGAAAATAAAATCCGCATCTTTGTTTGGTATGTAGATGCGAACACCACCTTCACCACCACCAGCGCCGCCGTTTTCAACAACCTTGCCATTCAAACCGGCGGCACCATGTTCCAATTCTCTGGTGAAGAACGCTTCCCAGATCCTGAAGAATATTTCTCTCCCCTACGCAGAATTTACAACTTCTCGTACACCTCGCGGGTCAATACTTCTGGAGACCATAATGTAGCGGTTCAAGTAAACCAGTCTTCTGTCGGTCCATTGAACTCAGAGACATTGCCCTTCACTCTTAATATTCAGCCGCCCAATGCCTTCCCGGTTTCGCCATCCCTTCAGATCACACGTCAGGCACCAGAAGAAGACCCGTTCAATACCGAAGTCCTTTTACCAGAATCGCAAGAGATTGAGATCATTGTCGAATTTCCAGATGGATTTGAACGTCCGCTGGCACGTACGACCTTGCTCGTGGATGGCATTGCCGTGGATGAAAACACGACCGAGCCCTTCACAAAATTCACCTGGGACTTAAAGCCTTACACCAACAGCGGTGAACATCAGTTAACCGTAGAAGCCGTGGACTCTCTTGGGTTAAGTAAAACCAGTTTGTCTTTACCGGTGGTTGTCACCGTCATCAAACCGCCCAGCGGACCTGCTGCCTTCCTTGCGAAGTATCGCATGCAGTTGACCTTCGGAGCGATCATCCTTGCCGGGTTGGTCTTGTTTGCCATTCTGCTTGGCGGACGGTTCCGCTTCCGCTCGTTACGGGTGATGCAAGAAGAACGCCGCGTTCAGAACGACCCACTTACCCAATCTCTCGAAGCCTTTACAGAACCGGCTCCGGTGGTGGTGAAAGAAAAAAGCCGAAAGCCACGCACCAAGTCTAATAAGCCGAAAGCAGCCAAAACGTCGGAGCAAGAGGCGGCGGCTTCTCTCGTTCGACTCCAATCCGATGGGCAAGTTGCCGCAGTCCCGCCGCTTCAGTTGAATGCGGATGAGATTGTTTTCGGCACAGACCCGGTGCAATGTACGCAAATTTTGGATGACCCGTCGATTTCCTCTGTGCATGCGCGCATCCGCGCCACAGAAGATGGCGGCTATTTGCTAATGGACGCCCAATCGCTTGCCGGTACTTGGGTGAATTACGAGCCTATCCCCCGTGAGGGCTATCGGCTGATGCATGGGGATATGGTAAACTTTGGTCAACTAAAATACCGCTTCATGCTGCGGACTCCACCGCCGCCAAGAACTCCAAGAATCACCCTAGTGACTCCTGAAGACTAATGATCCGTACTACACTTGCTCATTTGCACATAGCCGCGCTTAGCCATGCTGGTATCTCAGGCAAGAACAATGAGGACCGGTATGCTGTAACGTCGTTCCAGATCAGCAAAGACGACCCGCGCCCCTCAACCTTTGCCGTCGTTGCCGATGGTATTGGTGGGCATCGCGCGGGTGAAGTTGCCGCTGAGTTGGCGGTGAACTATATCAGCATGCATGTTGCAGAAAGCAACGCCCGTAAACCCATCAAGATCATAGAAAACGCAATCCACGATGCCAGCCAGGCCATTGCCACGCATTCAGCTGGCAGAGCAGAAGAACAGGGTATGGGCTCTACTTGTGCTTGTGTGTGGATTATTGAGAATAAGCTATATACCGCCTATGTCGGCGATTCACGTATTTATCTGTTACGCGGCAAATACATTCAACAGATTACCGTTGACCATACCTGGGTACAGGAAGCCTATGAAAAAGGCATCATCACTGCCGACCAGATCCGCGATCACCCCAATGTGCATGTCATTCGCCGCCATCTTGGCGGCATTCGTCTCCCCGAAGTAGATTTTCGTCTCCGCCTCGATAACAATGAAACCGAAGAAGAGTCGCTTAACAATCAGGGATTTCACCTTCAACCCGGCGACACAATCTTGATCTGCACTGATGGTCTCACGGACCTCGTGTGGGATGATGAGATCAAAGACATCATCCGCGGCAAGCGCGATCTGAAAACCGCCGCAGAAACCCTGGTCAACCTCGCCAACGAACGCGGCGGGCACGACAATATCACCGTGGTTTTGCTGGCAATGCCACGGGTGGAAGAAACCCTGCCCAAGAAAAGTATTCTCGGCTGGTTAACTGGAGAATAAAAAAGGACGGTGACACCGTCCTTTTTTTACGCTTCTTTCCTAGCCGATACCTGCTCGGTCTTCACCAACATTTTCTCCCCTTTAGTTTTTCTTCTCCCGATCCAACCACAACTCACGATACTTGCGATTCCAATCGATCAAAAAGCGGATGGCGATCACCGCCCCTGCCCCCACTGCCACCCAAAAGGCAACATCCCGAATACTAAGTAACCACAAGACTGGCGCAAAAAGAATCCCAGCAAAGACGCTCGCCCGTGCCGAATGCCGAACCACCAAGACCAGCAGGATCAACAATCCCAGGCAAATCACAAAGGCAAGCGGATTGACAGCTAGGACGCTGCCCCCAGCAGTTGCCAAGCCCATCCCACCACGGAATTGAGCAAAGACGGGCCAGCAGTGACCAATCACTGCCGCCGTCGCTGTCAGCGCAATGACCCACGTCTCACCAGAATATCTGGCAGCGAGATACGTAGGCAAAAATCCCTTTGCAATATCGAGGATAAGCACCAAGGCTCCCCAACCAAACCCTGCCTGACGGATCGTATTGGTCGTAGTGGCATGACCAGAACCCGAGTCGCGCACATCCACATTTTTGACAAAACGCGTAATCCAAATCGAGAAGGTCAACGAGCCGAGGAGATAACCAAGGAAAGGGAAAAGGATATTCATGCCGTATATAACCCCAAACTACAAAAAATGCTCTGTGAAAGGCTTAACCTTTTACAGAGCATCCTCTTAGTATGCGTGCGCCAATACTCTTGCACGCGAAGCCAACATGCGGGCAAGACCATCGAAGATAAATTTATGGAATGGCCACATCGAATACCAGTATAAAAAGCCGGGCACGCCATATGGCTCAAAGTAAGCCGTGACCGTGAACACGGTCTTGCCTTTTTCTTCCTCCAACGGCGTGGACTCAAATTGCAACCAGGCTTTGCCCGGCACGATCATCTCGGCGCGCAAACGCATGATGCGGAATTTTTCCACCAACTCTACCCGCCAAAAATCCAGTGCTTCGCCGGTGTTGATCTCATCAGGGTGACGGCGCCCACGCCGCAAACCAACACCGCCAATGGCTTTATCCATCCACCCGCGGATCGCCCACGCCCAATCCATATACATCCAACCGCGCGCGCCGCCGATGCCAGTGTATGAACGGAACACCGTTTCAGGAGAAAGCTCCAATATCACTTGCCGACGTTCAATGAACAAGCCATCTTCTACAGTAAAGACATATGGCTTCACATCTCCAGCCTCGGTTACAAGCGCATCTGCCCAACTGGTTTCAACGTTATCGCGTTGAACCCGCCCAAGCGCGAGATGGACAGCCGTTTGAAAATCGATCGGTTGAATATGTGGAAACAATTTCTTCGCCGTCTCATCGCGGACGATCAACTCGGCACGCAAGCCTTCAATGAGTGGAGCCACCACCCGCCAATGGATCGGTGTGAGCATGTGTACCCAATAAGCAGATAACCTTGGGGCGTAGAAGGGAGTGCGAATCAGCCAACGGCGGAGATTCCGCTCTTTGGCATATCCCAGCAACATGTCCGCGTAGGTGAGGCGCGTAGGTCCGCCCACTTCGACGACTCGCCCAACGACATCTGGAGTCTTGAGCGCATCCACCAAATATGAAAGCACGTCACGAATGGCGATTGGCTGTGCTTGAGAAAAAAACCAAGCCGGGCAAGTGAGCACCGGTTCACGTTCTGTCAGGTAACGGATCATTTCAAAGAGTGCCGAACCCGAGCCGATGATCATACCAGCGCGAAGCTCAGTGACCGGCACTTTGCCATGCCGCAACACAAAGCCCGTCTCATGGCGTGAACGCAAATATGGCGAAAGATTCGAAGTTGGGTCTACTAACTCACCAAGATAAATAATCTGTTCGATGCCTTCATCTTCGGCAGCTTGCGCAAAATTACGAGCGGCTGTCAGGTCGCGCTCTGCATTATCTTTACCGCCCTGTTTGCCATGCATCAGATAATAGGCAACAGAGACGCCTTTCATCGCAGCAGCGAGTTCATCTAAATTCAGGGCATCGCCCGCAACAACATCCACTTTTTTCGACCACACGCGCCCCTGCAAACGAGACACATCACGCACGAGGCAACGCACACGATAGCCAGCTTCAAGAAGTTTGGGAACAAGGCGCCCGCCCACATAACCGGTTGCACCGGTAACAAGGATCAATTTTGATTGGTTCATGATATCGGATTATAACTTTTCAAGAGATAAAAGGGACAGGTTTTATAATTCGCCTCTACATGAACTGGCAACTGATTCCTGAACCCGAGCTCTCCCCCACTCTCGAAGCGGACATTCAACAGATGCTGATCGCCTCCTTTCCAGACTATGTAGATTTCTTCACCGCGAATTCATACTGGGGCACCAAACCTGAATTTCGGTTGATCGCTATCGAAAACGATCACCCCATTGCTCATTTGGAATTTGGATACCGCCAAATCTCTGTTGGTGATACGCCCGTACAGATTGCAGGCATTGGCGCTGTGGCGATTCACCCCAGCCATCAAGGCAGAAAACTTGGCAAAGCCATGTTCGCTCAACTACGTGAGTATCTTTTGAAAAACTCAAGTGTCGACTTTGGCTTTATCGGCTGTCATGAAGAAGTAGCGGGGTTTTATGCCGCTTCTGGTTTTCAGCGTGTAGATCAAAGCGTTTATAACCTCAACCCTGATTCTCAAACTTGGGAAACCTTTTACGGTCCCACCCTTGTGATGCCTATTCATAAATCCATGCACGAATGGCAGCATGGCACTTTGATTCACCTCCACGGTATGCCGTGGTGACCGATAAACTAAAGTAGAATCTCCACATGCCTTTATTGTGGATCTCGTTATCTTTCCTGGCAGGGATTGTCATCACGGCTACGCTTCCCCTCCCCGCTTGGGCATGGACGTTGATCGCCCTCGCTTTTTTTATCCTTTATATCTTCCTTCGGCGCTCTCAACTTGCAGCTCGTTTCTCTTTTCTAAACACGTTCCCATTTATTCCACTGCTCCCTATTTTTTTCTTTCTAGGGTCCGCTTACTATCAAGCCCGCCAACCCAATACAGACGCCTTTCACCTCATCTTTTATAACGACCGCAGTTACGATCTGCTCATTACAGGCTATATCGAAGACGCGCCTGACTATCGCGACACCTACACCAACCTCACCCTCAACGTAGAAGCCGTGGACAGTGGCGATGGCGACTTGCCTGTTTCGGGTCATCTACTCGTGCGCGTGGACCCTAATGAGACCTACGAATACGGCGAGCGCCTCCGTCTACGCGGCAAGTTGAAAACACCGCCCGAGAACGAAGAATTTTCCTATCGTGATTATCTCGCGCGTCAGGGAATCCATTCGTACATGACCACCGCCGAGGTGACACGCCTGCCCGGCGAAGATGGCAACCCCATCTATAGATTGATCTATGGTTTTAAAGAGCAGCTTGTAGCCAACACCTATAAAATTTTTCCAGACCCAGAAGCCTCATTGCTCTCAGGCATTCTCTTCGGAGTTGATACAGGCTTACCCAAGAAATTACAAGACGCCTTCAAAACTACCGGCACGGCTCATATCATCGCCATCTCTGGTTTCAATATTGCCATCATTGCGGGTCTCTTCTTCCGCTTCTTCAAGTGGACTCTAAAAAATGAACGGCTGGGCGCTATCTTTGCCGTCATCTTTGTTTTTCTCTATGCCTTCCTCGTCGGCGGTGACCCGGCAGTGATGCGCGCAGCCATTATGGGCAGCCTCTCGCTATTTGCCAAACAAGTCGGCAGGCGCAATGCAGGCTTCAACACATTGGCAGTCGTAGCAGCGCTCATGGCATTGTGGAATCCGCTCACCTTATGGGATGTAGGCTTTCAACTCTCCTTCTTTGCCACAATGGGGCTCATCTTATATGCAGAGCCGCTTTCAAATATCACAATCCGTTTCTTTGAAAAAATCACCAAACAAGAAGCCACAGCCGTCGCCAACATCATCAATGACAATGTCATGCTCACCCTCGCCGCACAGATCATGACCATCCCTCTGATGCTGTATTATTTTCATCGCTTCTCATGGATCTCATTCATCGCCAATCCATTCATTCTGCCTGTCCAACCGGCAGTGATGATTCTCGGCGGGCTGGCTGTTTTCGTCAGCCTCATCCTTCAACCCATCGGTCAACTCCTTGCATGGGTAGCGTGGCCCTTCGCCGGTTACACCATTCGCATGGTAGAGTTTTTCGCCAAAACCCCGAACGGCGTGATCGTATTTGGAGACGTTCCTCTTTGGTTTATTTATATGACATACACTTCGCTTCTTCTCGTGACCTTTAACTGGTCTGCCATCCAAAATTGGTTCAAGTCTGCGGCTTCATCGCTTCGAGCCATCGCATTGACCTTAGCTTTTTCCATCGCATTTATTTGTATGATCACATTTTGGAGCGCTTCGGCAAAATCAGGTGATGGACAATTCCACATCATCTTTCTAGAAGCAGGTTCGGCAGATGCCATCCTCATCCAAACCCCCGAGGGACGTAACGTCCTCATCAATGGCGGTGCCAGCACCTCTGAGCTTTCAGATGAACTCGGTCGCCGTTTACCCTTCTTCACACGCAAATTAGACTGGCTCATCATTGCCTCTACAGATGAAGATCAATTGGCAGCCCTACCGCGCGTGGTGGAACGCTACGTACCCGAAAATGTGCTGTGGAGCGGAAACGTCCAAGCCTCTTTCTCTGCTCGCACCTTGGATGAATATTTTGCAGAGAATGAAATCCCCGTCAGCCTGGCAGAAACAGGGCAAAGGCTCGAGTTGGGTGATGGCGCATTTATTGAGGTGCAAGCCACGGGTCCGCGTGGAGGCGTGTTACTCGTCGAATATGGCAGTTTCCGTGCCTTGTTGCCCATCGGCGTCAGTGAAGGGACTTTCGAGTCGCTTGAATATGGAAATGCCATCGGCAAGGTAGATGTGCTCCTGCTCGCAGACTCTGGCTTTGCGCCCAGCAATCCGCCTGACCTTTGGGAGAATTTGAATCCGCAATTGGTGGTCTTAGATGTTGACGCTGGAGACCCAGATGGTTTGCCCTCTCAAGATGTATTGGATTCACTGGAAGGCTATTCTCTGCTGCGCACCGACCGCAATGGCTGGGTGGATGTGCGTACCGATGGAACAGAAATGCGCATTCAAGCAGAACGAGGCGAAGAGAACATCAATACTGAACCGTAGTTTTACTAAAACCAAAGGAGAGAGTATGTCTGATTTATTGAAGATCACTAAGACAGAAGGCAAGGTTACGATACTGCATATAGAAGGGGTATTAGACGGAGAAAACGAAAAAGAATTTACAAATGCAGCACTGGCAGAATTTGAGGCAGGGAAAACTTCTTTATTGTTGGATTTCAACAAGCTGGATATGATCACCAGCGCCGGTTTACGTGCTTTGCAAACTCTATATAAAACATTTACACCCGAAGAAGAGTTGCAAGCACACAAAGGGGAAACTTATAAATCTCAAAATTTCAAGATCACGCAAGCCTCTTCAGAGGTCACCTATATTTTGAGCATTACCGGTTTTTTGCAAAACTTGCACGTCTACTCAAACCTGCAAGAAGCTTTGGATTCTTTTTAGCCTATGGCAGGTTATCTCTTGCTAGAAGGCGGCGCGGAGTTTGGCGGGCGCATGTCTGAGCCAGACTTGCGCGCCATAGAGTTGGCAGGTGGTGTGGATGTGCCCATCTGTATCCTTCCTACCGCCGCCGCACCAGATAAGAACCACAACCGCGCAGGAAATTTCGGGTTGAACTGGTTTCTACGGCTGGGAGCAAAGCAAGTTTTAATTGCAGGTGTGATCGATAAAAAGACAGCCAACGATTCCGCATTTGCAGGTCAAATTCGCGGGGCAAAAATAATTTATATGCTTGGCGGGTTTACGCATTATCTGGCTGAAACGCTCAAAGAGAGTATATGTTGGTCTGCGGCGTTGGAGGCGTATCAGAATGGCGCCATCATTGCCGGGAGCAGTGCCGGGGCGATGGTGATGTGCGAATATTATTTTGACCCTTCTTCAAGAAAAGTTGAACGCGGATTGAATTTGGTTTCAAATGCACTTGTTCTGCCGCATCACAATACGTTTGGAAAAGGCTGGGCAGGTGAGTTAAGGAAAATGTTGCCAGATGTGACCTTGCTTGGCATCGATGAACGCACGGGCATGTTGTCAACGGATGGAGATGCAGAATGGCAAGTCCACGGTGACGGCGGGGTGACGCTCTACCGAGGCGAATCAACTGTCCGTTATGGAAGAGGCGAGACATTCTCGCTTTAGAAATACGATTGGATCAAACTCCAATTCACGTACAGGTCATAGATTCCGATCCCCAAAAGCAATACTCCGCTGATGAAGTTGATAAGCCGTGCACGCATGGCGAATTGACGGGTGATCCAAAGTTGTGCCGCGCCAGAGATGAACGACAGCAGCAAAAGCGGGATACCAAATCCTAAGCCAAACCAGAGAAAAACGTTTAGCTTGCCAAGTGCATCGCCCACGGTGAGGGAGAGTGCAAAGATGCTCACCACCAACGGACCGGAGCAAGGCAAGGCGATAGGTCCGTAGAGCAAACCATAGATGAAGGCATTGGCAAAGGGATGCGAGATCAGCGGCGCTTGAATTTGTGGGAGTTTTTTGAAAGGGTTGATATTGAGCAAAAGCATCACGCCGAAGGTAATGATGATCAGGTCGGCAATGGGGATGACGTACGCCAACGCCTGCCCAACGGAAATGGATAATAAAGCAATGATTGCGCCAAGCGCCAGCATCATGGTCAATACACCAGCGAGGACGAAAAAGCCGAGCAAGTAACGTGATGGCTTGTTCGCCAGTTTTTCCTGTCCACCGCTGAGATATGCGAGGAAGCCCGGATACAACGGCAGCACACAAGGGCTGGTCGTGGCAAGCAAACCAAGAGAGAGGGAGGTGAGGATGGTTTCCATAATGCCCAATCCATGTCACCCTGAGCGATAGCGAAGGGTCTCTGAATCTATCGTAAAGATACTTCGCTTCGCTCAGTATGACATAATCGAAATATTACATACTTTCGTCTAAATACGGCTGGATGGCTTTCAACAGGTCATCCGCGCTTTTGATGCCGAACGGTAGTGGGTGGACGGTGCCGTGACGATCAATCACAAGCATGGGAGTGGAAGGCGGGTTGAGGAACTGGTCGCCATAGAGAGAGGCGAGGTCGCGCGAAACATCGGCAGGGGAAACGGCGTATGCCCAATCGAAACCTTGTTCATCAATGAAGCTCAACAACTTGGATGAATCTTCGTTCGGGTCAATATCCAAACCAATGCTGACAAAATCATCGCGTTCGCCGAGCAGGTTGTGAAGTTCCTGCACCTGTGCCTGTTGTTTGAGACAATTCGGGCACCAGACCGCCATTGTTTCAACCAGCACCACTTTGCCGTGCAGGTCTTCGATGGTGAAAGCTTCGTTCGTGCGGACATTCGTAAGGGGAATGCCAAACCATGCTGGGGATTCCATCATGGCATCGTCCGCCATGGCTTCCTCAGTCATCATAGCCTCTTCTGTCATCATGGCTTCTTCAGTCATCATAGTATCGTGCATTGCCTCTTCCGTCATCGCGGGGTCTTCTTTCATCATGCTATCGTCAGCGGGAGTGCCGCAAGCGGTAAAGAGAAATGCAAGCAATACAACAAAGCTAAATAAAATATTTTTGGTTCTCATGTTCAAAAGTCTCCTTGTGTTTTCTTGAAGCCGCATGATAGATAAATCTTCTTACAAAACCCCTGCCTAATTCTTACGAAAGTATGAACAAAGTCTCTGTTAGTTGATTTTTGCGTGACGGAGTTAAAAGAATCAAGTATGATTTCAAGCATGGCAGAAATAAAAATTCTCGTGGTGGAAGATGAACCCAGCCTTTCAGAAGTGGTCAGCCTGTATCTCAAGCGTGCCGGGTATCAGGTGCAGATCGCATCGGACGGCAGACAGGCAATGTCCATTCTCGAAAAACAGATTCCCGACTTTGTCATTCTCGACCTGATGCTCCCCGAAGTGGATGGTCTCTCCATCACCCGCTGGCTGCGAGATTGTTCAAATGTGCCCATCATCATAGTCACGGCACGGCGCGAGGAAATTGACCGCATCTCTGGCTTGGAAATGGGCGCAGATGATTACGTGGTCAAGCCGTTCAGTCCGCAAGAGTTGGTGAGTCGGGTTCGGGCGGTGCTCAGGCGCACTGGACGGGAACAAGCCGGAGCGGAGCCTGAGCGGGACTTGGCGTTGGGTGAGTTGCACATCAGCCCATCCACTCGCGTGGTGATGGTGCGCGAATCGCCCATCGAATTAACTGCCAAAGAATTCGATCTGTTGTATTTGTTGGCGCGACATCCAAGACAAGTTTTTACCCGTGACCAATTGCTAGAGCGTGTGTGGGGCGGCGCGGATTATATTGACCCCGGCACGGTGACGGTTCACATCCGCCGCCTGCGCGAGAAAATTGAAAGCGACCCGTCGTCGCCAACTTATTTGCTGACGGTTTGGGGCGTGGGATACAAATTCGAGCCATGAGATCATCTAATATTTTTCGATTCATAGCAGGCGTTCTGCTTATCTTCGTCATCTCGCTCGTCATCTTCAATTTGATGATGTCGCCGCCGATGTATGAGCTTGGCTTGATGGCACTCTTCCTCGGCATCACCGCGCTTGTCTCTGCATTGGCTGGTTATCTCGCGTATCGCCTCGGTTGGATGACCCTCTCCCCCACCTTGCGTTGGTCTTTGCTTGGCGTGTATGCGCTTTCGAGTTTGCTTACGTTTTTCAATGTGTGGTTCTCAGCGCAGATGATGTTCGCCAGCCAACACGATCTTTTACTTGCAATTGTTCTGCTCGTTTTCGCAGGCGGCATGGCAATGGCGCTCGGATATTTTCTCTCGTCCACCATCACAGACCGTGTGCATCAATTACGCGGCGCGGCAGAGCAGCTTGCCGAAGGCGATTTGAAAACCCGCGTTACCGTGCAGGGACGCGATGAAGTAGCCGCCCTTGCGCAGACCTTCAACAAAATGGCAGAGCAGCTCGAAGCCGCCGATGCCAAACAACGCGAACTTGAAAAGATGCGCGCCGATCTCATTGCGTGGGTCGGGCATGATCTGCAAACTCCACTCGCTTCGATTCGTGCCATTCTTGAGGCGCTCGCCGATGGCATGGTGGATGATCCTGAAACGGTGAAGCGTTATCTCAACACGGCGCAGCGTGACGTCCGCTCGCTTTCGGCATTGATCGATGACCTCTTCCAAATGGCGCAATTAAATGCTGGCGGCTTTAAACTGAATTTTGAAAACGCCTCGCTCGCAGACCTCATCTCCGATACGATTGAATCTTTCACCGAACTTGCCGCGCGTCAGAACCTGACTTTGAGCGGCAGCGTGGACCCAAGCCTTGACCCCGTCCGCATGGATACGCGGCGCATTGGGCGCGTGCTCAACAATCTCATTGGCAATGCGGTTCGGCACACACCCGCTCACGGCGAGGTAAAAGTCACAGCACGGCGAACCAACTCTGGCGTAGAAGTGAGCGTCTCGGATACCGGCGAAGGCATCCGCGCGGATGACCTTCCGCACATCTTCGATGGTTTCTATCGCGGAGAAAAATCCCGCAGCCGTGCTACAGGCGGCGCGGGTCTTGGACTTGCCATCTCACGCGGAATCGTGCAGGCACACGGCGGCGAGATAAAAGTAGAAAGCGAAGCAGGCAAAGGCAGCCGGTTCACGTTTCTCATTCCCTAATAAAACTCTCAGGCTTGCGTAATCCTTTCGTAAGGAAGTTTTCTTACAATCACCTCATCCTTTGAGGTAACAATGAAACGACTTTTGATTGGATTAACGTTTTTATTGACTGCCTGTGCCAGCCCAGCCGATTCGCAATCTCAGGAACCTATTCTGCCCACCTTCAACGCCTCCCTGCCAGACCTCGGACCTGCCCCCGAACTAACGAACAACACCTGGCTGAATGTGGATTCTCCCCTGCGCCTCGCCGATTTGCGCGGAAAGGTCGTCGCCATCGACATGTGGACCTTTGGCTGAATTAATTGCCAACATGTGATTCCTTCGTTGAAGGAATGGGACGAGAAATACCGCGACCAGGGGCTTGTCATCATCGGCAACCACTACCCCGAGTTCAGCTATGAAGCGAACCTTGATAATCTCAAAAAAGCAGTTATTAACAATGGCATTGAATATGCCGTAACCCAAGATAATGACGGTATGACGTGGAAAGCTTATAAAAATCGTTATTGGCCAACACTTTATCTTATTGATAAACAAGGGAATATCCGTTATATTCACATTGGTGAAGGTAGATATAAAGAAACCGAAGTTGCCATTCAGGCATTACTCGCAGAAAGTTATCCTTAACCCTCAACACGGAGAGACTATGAGTCATCGTTTTAAATCTATTCCAGTTCGTTCTTCTGAGATCACCCCCAAAGAGGTATATCTCTCACGCCGTGACTTTATCAAAGCCGCGGGTGTCGTTGCCGGCAGCATGGCGATTGCCGCCTGTGCACCCGAGGCGACAGGCACCCCTGCCCCACAATTTAACGGTCCCTCCTTGAACGATGAATTGGGTGACCCGACCAATACTTACGAAGAGATCAGCAATTACAACAACTATTACGAGTTCACCACAAACAAAGAAGCCGTAGCGCCCATGGCAAAAAATTTCACCACCTCCCCATGGACCGTGGAAGTGGGCGGTATGGTGAGCAAGCCCAAAACTTTTGGTCTGGAAGATCTACTTTCCATGTTCCCGCAGGAAGATCGAGTTTATCGTTTGCGCTGTGTGGAAGCTTGGAGTATGGTCATCCCGTGGAATGGGTTTCCGCTTGCAAGTTTGTTGAAAGCGGTTGAACCCACATCGAATGCAAAGTATGTGCGCTTTGAGACCATCTATCGTCCCGAAGAAATGAAGGGGCAAAGCAGCCCGTTCTACCCATGGCCCTATCAAGAAGGTCTACGCCTCGATGAAGCCATGAACGACCTCACCTTGCTGGCAACTGGTATCTACGGCGAGACCATCCTCCCGCAAAACGGCGCACCGATCCGTTTGGTGGTGCCATGGAAGTACGGTTTCAAATCCATCAAATCCATCGTCAAGATCGAATTGACCGATAAAGAACCCACCACTTTGTGGAGCACTATTGCGCCAAATGAATATGGCTTCTATGCCAACGTCAACCCAACGGTAGATCATCCGCGTTGGTCACAAGCCTCTGAACGCCGCATTGGTGAACTCACCCGCCGCGAAACCTTGATGTTCAACGGCTATGGTGAACAAGTCGCTGACTTATATGCCGATATGGACTTGAACTTGAATTACTAAAGAAACGAAACTTCGGAAGCCATAAGACTTCCGAAGTTTATTAGAGCCATGAAAATCTTCAATCGTTATACTCCGTTACAAATTACCATTCACCTTTATGCCTGGTCTGCCCTGGTATGGATCGTCGCTGAATTATTCATGGGGACGTTCTCAATCAACCCCATTCAAGAACTGGAGCAGCGCACAGGTCGCCATGCTATTACACTCTTAGTATTATCGTTATTATGCACGCCGCTCAACACGCTTTTCAAGTTTCCTGAATTACTAAAACGCCGCCGCACCTTGGGCTTGTATGCCTTGCTTTATGCAACCATCCATGTATTGATCTTTATCAATCTCGATTACGGTTTAGCTTGGAGCTTGATCGCACGCACCGTTTTTGAAAAACCCTACATCATTGTAGGTGCACTGGCATTTCTGATGCTGATTCCACTTGGGGTAACTTCCTTCGATATTTGGAAAGTTCGCCTCGGTAAAAATTGGAAGCGCCTCCACCAAATGGTGTACATCATCGCTCCGTTGGTAGTGCTTCACTATCTCTGGAGCAAAAAAGGCGACCTCCTTAATTTCTCAGGCGATATCGTCCGCCCCACGATCTATGGATTGGTCGTTGTGGTCTTCCTGATTTTACGCATCCCCGCCATTCGACGTGCCCTCGCTTCTCGCCCAAGCCGCGGCTTGACTCTACCCTTCAAAAAGAATCCTGCCCCCAAAAAAGCAGATGCTTCTTAAACAAAGAGCGAGTCGCTTTGCAAAGCGACTCGCTCTTTAATTGTCTAAAACATCCCGCGAAAGAAAAGCAACAAACCGACAATTCCCAACGGCACTCCTACAATTGCACCAACAATGGTCAAGTTGAGAATCACACCTACAATGACCAATACAATGCCAAGGACCATCGCCACAAGCCGCCCGGTCATCTCTACGATGACAGACAGCAACTTCCAGATCGCGGCAAAGGGCCACAAATACCAGGGAATTTGTTTTTTCTGAGTTATTGTTGTCATAAGAAGAACCTCCATACCTGATATACGCAGGAATAGGAAAAATGGTTCTCCAGAAATAGAATGAAAAATACTTAAGTACTAGTGCTTAAATCCAAAACAGAGGACTATAATCTTGCCACTATGAATACAAAACCTTCCAGATCAAAAAAATCCACGCCCGCCGTGATCGAAATCGAACAAGAAGAACCGGTGATCGAAACCGCCCCAGACTCTGAAGATTTCATCACCTTCAAGCGCAGTCACTTTTATTCTGTGCTAGTTGTCCTTGCCTTTGCTGTTGGACTCTTGCTAGGCTTCGTCATTTGGGGACGCGGCAGTAACACTGTTACCGTCGCTGCAGACCCCGCCGCCGCGGCTGCTAACGCAGCGGCACCACAGCCTTCTGGCGACATCGCCGAAGTGCCAGTCACTCCACAACCGCAATACACCCGCTACGACATCCCCACCGAAGGCTACCCCAGCCTCGGTCCAGATGACGCCCCGATCACCATCGTAGAGTTTAGCGACTTCCAGTGCCCGTTCTGCCGCCGCTTCCACTCTGAAACCTATCAGGCACTGTTAGATGCCTACCCTGGTCAGATCCGCTTCGTGTATCGCAACCTGCCGCTTACATCCATTCACCCCGACGCCATGCCCTCCGCGATCGCTTCTCTCTGCGCGAACGACCAGAATGTATATTGGGATTATCACGATAAACTCTTCAGCAGCGAAACTCTAACCCGTGATACCTTTATTCAATATGCTACAGACCTGAACTTGAACGTGGATGAGTTCTCCGCCTGTCTCGACAGCGGCAAGCATGATGAAAACATCCAACAGGATATGGATTTCGCCCTTAACCTCGGTGTCCAATCCACCCCCACATTCTTCGTCAATGGCTTGGCAATTGTGGGCGCTCAACCGCTTTCTTCTTTTACCCAAATTATCGATATGGAACTCGCGGGTAAAATCCCCTAAGTTTTAGAAATACGTATACCTAAGGCGGACGATAAATATCGTCCGCCTTTTTTCTTAAAACTCCGTGCCAAAATTAATCCCAGTGGTAAGATGTAAACAATAAATCCACATCCACTTAGAGAGAATGCCATGAAACGATTTATCGCCATCGCGGGAAACATCGGTGTTGGAAAGTCTACGCTTGTTCAGATGCTTTGCAACCAAATGAGTTGGGACCCGTTCTACGAACCCGTCACACAAAACCCCTACCTTGCGGATTTTTACAAGGACATGTCCTCGTGGGCGTTCCATTCCCAAGTCTTCTTTTTGACGCATCGCCTCCGCTCTCACTTCAACCTGGCTCAACATCCCAATTCCGTGATCCAAGACCGCAGCGTGTATGAAGATGCCGAGATATTCGCTCATAACCTCTACCAGCAAGGCAACATGACCGACCGCGATTATCAAACCTACCGCGACCTGTATGAAACCGCAGTTCAATTCCTGCCGCCGCCAGATCTTGTGATCTACCTCCGCGCCTCTGTAGATACTCTACTCAACCGCATCAACAGCCGCGGACGAGACTACGAACGCACCATCGCCCCCGATTACCTGCAAAACCTAAACGACCTCTACGAAGGTTGGATCGATAACTTCACCCTCTGCCCCGTCCTAGCCGTTCCTGCCGATGACCTGGATTATGTCGCTCACAACGGTCACCTACGCCTGATCGTCTCAAAGATTGAAGCAAAACTCACTGGTAAAGAAGAAGTCGTCTTTGAACCGGATGAAGTAGCAAGAGCCGCAGAAGATTAAGGAAAATAAAAGAGGAGTTGAGGTACCTCAACTCCTCTTTTATTTAATTTGCGTTATGCAGGGACTGCTTCTGGTTCTGCTTTTGCCAGTTGATCGTGGTCTGGCAAAAGCGTCTCAGCATTATAAACAGCAGGAATGAAATATCCTGCCACACCGATCAAGAGACAGAACACGCCGCAGGCAAGGATGATAAGCCCCATCCCCGAGCCGGGACCCGTACCTACCAGCCAGCCAAACGTTTGCGAAAGCGTACCACCAGATCTCATCTGAGGTTCAAGGACGTAATCCGCAAGCGTCCCGGCAATGATAGGCGAAATAGGATTGGTGAACCAAGCAATTAAGCGCCGCGCAGAAAAGACGCGTCCTTGTAAATCTGGTGCGACCTTTGACTGCCAGATCGCCTGATTAGACGCATTCACAAGCGGACTAATCAGCGCAGCAATGGCAATGCCTATGACCCATGCCGGCAAACCAAAGCTTAAGCCAATCACAGCAGACCCAAGCCCTGTAATAGCCCATCCGCCTAGAACACCATGAACCTTACGTTTAAATCCGCCCCAAGCACTCATAATCAGCCCACCTACAACGCCTGCAATAGCTCCTGCCGTTTGAACCGTGCCAAACATCAAACTATTGCTATCTGTTCGTGCAAGGACCATGGGTGCCAATAAGGTGAATAAAATGCCTGAGAATAAGTTCCCAAAGAAAAATATCATCTGTAACCCAAGCAAACTAGGGCGAGCAAAAATATATTTGAACCCAAACACCGCCTCCTGCCACACACTCCCCTTGCCCTGAGCGCCTTCCATGGTTCGTTCAGGTTGGGGAATATGGACGATCAACAAAGCACCAACAGCAAATGAAAATGTCACAACATCAATGACAAGAATACCTGTCAAACCAATCAATGGAAGCAAGGCTCCAGCCAAGAGCGGAGCAAAAACACCGGGTCCCGCTTCTATCAGAGACATCATGCCATTCGCACGCCCATACTGTTCCTTTGGCACCATAGTTGAGATCGCCGCAGAATAGGCAGGCCACTGAAAAGCATTCCCCAACCCATAGATCATAGAGGCAACATATAAATGCCAAAATTGTAAAATACCCATTGCTTGAAAAATAAGGATTAAAACCGTGGCAAGCCCGGCAGTTAGGTCGCTGACCATCATCATCAATTTACGGTTATGACGATCCACCATCACGCCAGCGATCGGCGAAATAATCAAAAATGGGGTAATAAAGAAAACTTGCATTACTCCCAATGCAGTAGCACTTTGAGTCTTTTCATACATCCAGATCGTTAACCCAAATTGGCTCATAGCGCTGGCAAGCACTGAAATAATCTGCCCCAACCATACAATGGTAAAAGCGAACATTCCACTGGGACGGTTTGTTTTTGTCTCTTGCATGAAAGTATCCTTTGATGATTGGAGATAAAAATGATACAACGCGCAAGAGAAATCTCTTGCGCGTTGATGGCTATAACATCAAGCGATGGACAAGGTATAGTGATGGGAACATAGTCTCTCCTTCTGATAACCAAACACGAACCGACAAAATGTTTATTCGACGAAGATCTCGACGTGTTCACCATCTTCCTCATCGGTCACATCGATGATCTTGCCAGTAACACCCATACGCAGCGCTTCCATAACATTACTCATATCCACACCTTGAACTTCAGGAGCAAAATGAGCACCAATCTTCAACCCAGCATCCACCAAGGCAAGCGGGATCTGAACAGAGGCTTTGGAACGCCCGGTTCGAGTATCTGTCACACGGACTCTGAGCATGCGTGCTCCACCGGGGGCAGAAGGCGGGCGCGGAGGGGTGGGAATACCCTTGCGCGAGTCGTTCAGCGCTGAGAGCAGTTTGGCGCCCTCCTCCGCACTGATCTTGCCTTCCTCAATTAATTTCAGAATTTTCATTCTTTCTTCTACGTTTGCCATGTTCCATTTCTCCTTTCGCCGTTCAAGACGAACGCTTATTTTATCCTGCCGCGATAGCGACGTTATTTTCTTCCGCTGGCTGAGCTTCTTCAGTTGTTTTGGGAAGCTTGAACTTTAACCAAATCGGGATGATCGACAACAAAATGACAATAGCGGTGATCTTGAATGGGGCGGTCGGACCAAAACGCGCCCACAACTGTGCACCGATCCACGGGGCTGGCAAAGATACAACCCCCAAACTGGTACTGAACAAGCCGAAGGCAAGTCCGCGCAATTTTTGAGGAACAGCTTTGCTAATCAAGGATTGATATGCCGGACCAGATATTCCTGCTCCCAAGCCAGCCACCGCCCAACCGACAAAGAACAACCATTGCCATTGAGGTCCTTGCGGGATGACAATCAGAATGAACAAGGCTACAGACATCAAGAACATGCCCGCGGCAATCCCCACCCGTTCCCCAGCTTTATCCGAAAGCCATCCGCCAGGGATGGTGCTCAGCATCATAAAAATACCGAACATCGAAGTCACCCAGCCGATCTGTTGATAAGACAAACCGCCAACCTCTTGCATATAGACCGGGAATAAATTCCCTGAAAACTGAAAAGACGTATCGCGCAAACCATCGGTAATCAACATCCAGGTGATCAAACCACCAGAGAAGATTAGAGCAACCATGGAACCAAGGTTTTCTTTTAAGCTTGTAAAAGACAAGCTCTTCTTCTCGCCTTTCTCTTTGTCCCCTTTGGCAGCTTCGCGTGCCATACTCAAGCGCATGACCACAGCCACAGCATAGAAGACACCCGCAATAAAGAGCATCAATTTGAAACCATAGGCGCCGGTCAACCATCCGCCAAGCGGAGGTCCAACCACAGTGACGATCATGAAGATCGCTTGCGAAATACCATACACCTTGCCGCGATTCTCTTCACTGGAATGTTCAGCAATAAATGCATCAAAACTTGGTCCAACGAGAGAACGAGCGATCGCACCGACCGCCGTTGCGATTAACAACCAATGCCAGGTATCAGCAAGCACGAGCGGAATAAACCCTAATAGTCCGAATACACTTCCTATTGCAATGGCGCGCAAACGTCCTAAAGAGTCTGAAACCCAGCCGCCTAAAATTTGAAGAAACAATGGCACGATCTGAGCTAGAGTAAAAAACAAACCAATATCGGTAATGCCTGCTTTTAATTCCTTCAAATATAGGGGCATCAACCCTTCATACATATTTCCGCCGATGTTCGCGAAGATCATCGCCGTTAGAAACAAAATCAATATTCCACTTAATAAGGGTTGTTTCTTGATGGTTTCCATTTTCTATCCTATAAAAACTTGCACCTGCGTACCATCATTATCATCATCCACATGCACAATCAACGGCTCAGTCATATTTTTTGCCAAGGCGATGGTATCAGCAATAGCATCCACATTCTTATCGCGTAATTCATCAATATGCCGTCCCACAGTTCGCAGGAACCAACTGGCAAAACCGAGCGGCAAAGGAAACGCCAACGAGATCTTCCGCGGACCATCCTGGTCAATCGACTGCGAACGATCTACATTTACATACAACCAACGAGAAGTACGACTGCCAGCGCCCAAGGCAATCAATAAAATACCAAAGGTTAACGGCAGGCTCAGGCAGAAAAACCAAAAATTCAAACCGGAATTTTGTTGAACGTTGAACATCCACCAAGCCATCAAAACAGTCATGATCGTTCCGATCCAAAGGAAGGCACCAGAGAAACGATGAGCGCGCAAACGGACCGCTTCTAATTCAGGAGCATGACTCTTTTCCTGATAAGAAGCTCCGGCTCCTTCTCCGCCGGAAGCGGGTCGCACTTCGATAATCTCCATCTCCGCTGAATCTTCAACCACATCATCCAAAGCACGCATCAAGGTTGCGGCTTCCTCCGCGCTGATCTTTCCATCAGCCACCATTTGCAGGATCTTCCTGCGTTCTTCTGAAGACATTAAGAACCTCCTTCAAGTGCTGCTAAAAGTTTTTCCGCTTCTTCTGCGCTAATCTTCTTTTCTTGAAGCATCTTCAAAATTGCCAAACGTTCTTCATCTGAAACTTGTTGTTTGGGAGGAACCGGCACACCCTTGGGAGAGAAATCCCAATTCCAGCGCCCCACACCGAATGCCACTTTGCCGCGTCCACGGCGCTCCACATCGCGCATTTTGTTTTCTGCACGGCGGGCGGCTTCTTCTGCCTTGCGTTGAGCACGAGCGGTTGCCTGTTCTACGCGGCGGGAAATGCGATCGCCAAAGCCAGACCAATCCATACCCATACCGGCAAAGTTACCAAAATCTTCCGCCGAGTCGCCTGCATCAGAGCGGTTCGAAACGCGGATGTCTCCACCGGCGCTTAAGTTCACATTCGCCGAGCCGTCACCCAACATCACGACACGGCTGGTGGCATCTTCTTCATTTTCAACGCCATCCCAATCTACATCAATGTCGTCGGCGCTCAAAGTTAAGGTGGCATTTGCTTTGGGCGGCATCACCAATAAAATGTCATCCCCGGCGTTCACGGCATATGCATTGCCCGCCTGCGGGTTGATATACATCACAACATCTTCACCCACATTCGCAGCAACACTGCCGCGTACATCTCGTAAAGCGAGATCATCCGCCACCGAGTCGATGCTTACGTTGCCATCTACATCGCGGATCGAAACGTCAGAACCCGCTTTACGGATGGATAAGCTTCCTTTTGCACCACGCAGGCTAAAGTCCGCATGAACCGTATCAATCGCCACAGTCACCACATCCCGCATGGAAAGGTCACCAGTGACTTCCTTCAGCTCAATCGTTCCCATCACACCGCGAACAGAAGCATCGCCACTAACACGATGAATAATGACACTCGAACCTTTTGGCACACGTATCGAAAGATCATCTTTGCAAGCAATAGTGACCTGATCGCCATCTTGCTTAACGCTCATTCCTTCATCATCTGCCTTGAGGAGAATGTCATCGCCCTCCCAACCCACCAGACTCAGATCGCCGCTGACAGATGCAATTTCAATTCTCGGAGTGCGCCCTGCTGAAATCGTTTTGGACATGTTTTATTCCTCCTCACCGCGCAAAATGCGCATGGCTTGATCTGCTGTGATCTTCCCAGATTCGAGATCATCGAGAACACTGTTGCGGGTTTCATCGTCCACTTCAGGGGTCTCATCTCTGCCGGGCTCAAAACCAAGTTTACGAATCACTTCATGCAAGCGGTTACGAATGGTGGGATACGAAAGCCCCAACTCTTGCTCCATGCGGTTGATCTTGCCTTCGCAACGCACAAAGGTGAAAACAAATTCCATCTGTTCTGGAGAGAGATTCGAAAACTGCCCCAGAGCAAAGCTACCTTCAATTGAGGTATCGCAGCTGGAGCAGTGCAAACGAACAACTTCCATTTCAGATTGGCAGATCGGGCAACGGGTTGGTGCAGGTCGCATAACAGGCTTCTCCGATTTATAATGTGGAAAAATAGTGATTTTTTAGCTGAAAATCGATATTTTTAAAGACTTTTTTCGAAAAATCAATAAATTTATCTTGATTTCTAATAAAATTATACAACGGATTTAAAATTTGTCAATAGTTTTTTCAGAAAATCAATATCAACTTGAAGATTATTGAGTTTGGCTTTAAAATATTAAAGTTGCCTTTGGAGGTCACCCTTGATTCGTTCTCTCTACTACAAGCCTGGTCAGCCCATCCGCACAAACATCCCCCCTGCCGAGTTTCCACGCCTCATACGTGACCGGAAAGGGACTCTATGGGTAGATTTCATTGCAGAGCCCGAAGAGCTCGCAGAGCCCATTCTGCGTGGTTTTGGCTTCCATCCGCTCGCCATTGATGATGCCCTAAAAGAGACCCACACCCCTAAAGTAGACGACTGGGGCGACTACCTGTACCTCGTTCTTAGCATTTTGAACTACAAACAGGAAAATGGCTTATTTGAAGCAGAACCTGATGAGTTGGATGTTTTCCTCGGGCAAAACTATATCGTCACTTTTCATGACCAGTTACTGACTGCAATAGAAGATACCTGGGTTGCCTGCCAACGCGATATTCGTCATGTGCAAGATGGAGCGGATCATCTTCTCTATCGTATCGTTGACGCGCTTGTTATGACCTACATGCCTCTAGTGGAGCAAATTGATGCACAAGTTGACCAAATTGAAGATCAGGTCTTCGACAGACCGCGACGAGAAATCCTGGAACAGATTTTTGCTCTCAAACGCCTCCTTCTGACGATGCGCCGGATCCTGCTCCCCCAACGTGAAGTGCTCAACAAACTCGCCCGCGACGACTTCCGCGTGATTGATCCCAGAGACCGCATCTTTTTCCGCGATATTTACGACCACCTCGTCCGCCTCCACGATCTGAACGAAAGTCTGCGCGACCTCGTCAGCGGCGCTTTAGATACCTACCTCTCGGTCACCAACAACCGCATGAACGAGATCATGAAGGTTCTCACCATCATCACAACCTTTTTCATGCCCATTACCTTCATTACGGGCTTTTTTGGCATGAATTTCTTCGAACCTGTCGCTCACCTCGTCGGTTGGACCAGCCAACAGGTATTCACCGCCATGATGGCAGTCATAATCGGTCTGCCCATCCTGATGTACTTTTGGATGCGTGGACGAACCTGGCTATAGCCCCATTTTGCAGCCCCAAATGCCTTGACACAGAACAGGCGTTCGGTTATCATTATTACTAGCACAAATGAGCGAAGAATGCTCTGTACCTACGCCAGTCCCCTGGCAGGAGGCTTGAAATGATGATGGTTCGAAAAAGTAAAGGTATCGGCGAACGCCACCAAAAAATTCTGGACTTTATTGCGTCTTACCAGCGCGAACACAAGCACCCCCCTTCCATTCGTGAGATTGGGGAACATTGTGATATTTCCTCCACTTCGGTCGTGAATTACTACCTCGACCAATTGGAGAAGGAAGGTTTGCTCGAGCGTGATCGCAAGATCTCGCGCGGCATGCGGCTGGTAAACAACAGTCCGCTTGGCGATATGATGCGCGTGCCGGTTCTGGGCGTCATTCAAGCAGGTGAACCCATTCCGATCCCTGCTTCAGACTTCAACCCCTTCACTGCCGAAGACACCGTGGACATTGCTACCTCACTGATGCCTTCGAAAGAAAAAGGCAAAGACCTCTTCGCCCTTCACGTGCAAGGAGACTCCATGATCGACGCCATGATCAACGACGGCGATATCGTGGTCCTCAAACCGGCACAGGAAGCACGCAACGGTGAAATGGTCGCCGTATGGCTGTCAGACAAGAACGAAACCACCCTGAAGTATTTCTACAAGGAAAAGGATGGTTACCGTCTACAGCCCGCCAACCCCACCATGAAGCCTATTATGGTCAAAAAGAATGAACCCTTGGAGATCAAAGGCAAAGTCGTTATGGTCATCCGTAAGATGGAACGTTTGGCAGCTTAGTAAACTAAATAATAAAAGAAGCGGTCTAATAGACCGCTTCTTTTTGATTCTCAGGGTGTATTATCTATTGAAAGCGTTTTATCGGTACAAGAAAAGAGGTGACTTATGTACGGAACCATCGCTCGTTTTCGGGTCAGAAAAGATGTAAATAAGGAGGAATTCAAAAGGAAAATGGATGAGTTCGGCTCTGCAATCATCCCCGGCTGGATCGCAGACTATATCTTCCAAACCGACGCCAACTCCAACGAATACTTTCTTGTCGCGCTTTTCAAAGATAAAACGACCTATCAAGCAAACGCCGATTCTTCAGAACAACATGAACGCTATTTGATCTTCCGCTCGTTTTTGGAAGATGACCCCGAATGGAATGATGGGACTATTATTTCAGCAACAGGTCCCGGGTCTGCATAAAGAGGCGTAAGAATCAAAAAGGGACTGTCCAAAATTGGACAGTCCCTTTTTTTGTTCCGAGTAGATTACTCGACGACGACCTGAGCGCCAGCTTCTTCGAGCTTCTTCTTGGCGTCCATGGCGGCATCCTTGCCCACACCGGTGAGAACCTTGGAACCAGCAGCTTCGGCAAGAGCCTTGGCTTCGCCGAGACCGAGGGAGGTCAACTGGCGGACGACCTTGATGACATCGATCTTCTTGGCACCAGCGTCCTTGATAACCACATCAAATTCGGTCTTTTCTTCAACAGGTTCAGCAGCGGCAGCGGGTCCACCAACGGCAGCAACAGCGACCGGAGCGGCGGCAGAAACGCCCCACTTTTCTTCGAGCATCTTTACGAGGTCAGCGGCCTCAAGAACAGAAAGGGTGGAAAGTTCATCCACGAGTTTAGCGAGCTTGTCAGACATTGTTTAGCACTCCTTGCTAAGATATTTGATAATTTAGATTGAATGGTGCGAGTTTTGGAACTCGCTTGAATAAAACTAGACAGCAGCCTGTTCGGAATGTGCCTTGATGACAGCAGCCAATCCGCGAGCGGGTTCTGCGAGCGTGCGGACGAGTTTGCCAGCCGGGGCTTGCAAAACGCCGAGCAATGTTGCGCGCATAACGGGCAGCGGCGGCAGGTCAGACAGAGCCTTCACCTGAGCAGCGTTCAATGACTTACCAGCCATGAAACCGCCCTTCACCTTCACAAACTCGCTGCCTTTTGTGGCATCGGTCAGTGCTTTTGCGGTGGATGCAGGATCGGAGAACGCGAACGAGACAGCGGTGGACTTGACGAGCATGTCACCGGGGACTTCCATGCCATTGTCAGCGAAAACGCGGCGAGCCAACGTATTCTTGACAACATGGAATTCACCACCAGATTCACGGATCTTCGCACGGAGACCATCGAGCGCTTTCATGTTTGCGCCTGAGTACTCCACGAGAATTACCGCCTGGCTGCGCTTGACCCAGTCGTTATACTGAGCCAAAACTTCTTCCTTGCGTTGCTTTGAAATTGCCAAAGGGAATTCACCTCCTTTCAAATAAAAAGTCTTTGCCACTCTCGCAGGCAAAGACTTTTTCGCACTCCCTCACGGGAGAACAGCACGGAGGTGCTGAAAAATGCTACTGGGTCTCCACCTGAGCAGGATATTAAGTTCCTATTTTGGTCACGTACTCCGCACGACCTCTTCAGGAACACCCGCCGTCATTGGCGAAGTGGGTTTAGGAATTATAGGATAACGTGCTTATCCTTCTCCATCAATATGTTCGTTGGGATCGACCTTCACGCCGGGTCCCATGGTTGAAGCGACAGTAATGCGCTTCACAAAATTGCCTTTCGCACCGGTCGGGCGAGACTTGTTGATCGCGTCCATCAGGGCGACGTAGTTCTCATACAACTTATTTGCATCGAAAGAAGCCTTGCCGATGGAAACATGGATGTTATTGCTCTTATCGAGACGGTATTCTACACGACCAGCCTTGGCTTCCTTGATAGCGCGATCCATATCAGAAGCGCCAACAACGGTACCAGCCTTGGGGTTCGGCATCAAGCCGCGCGGACCAAGCACACGACCCAAGCGACCAACCTTACCCATCGCATCGGGGGTAGCAATGGCGACGTCAAAATCAAGCATGCCGCCCTCGATCTTCTTCAAGGATTCGTCATCGTCCGCAACGAAATCAGCACCGGCAGCGCGGGCAGCCACAGCGCCTTCACCCTGAGCAAAAACCAAAACGCGAACGGTCTTACCCAAGCCGTGAGGGAGCACAACCACATCGCGTAACTGCTGATCAGACTGGCGCGAATCGAGCGTGGTGCGCATGTGAACTTCAATTGTAGAATCGAACTTGGTAATGCTTGTTTCCTTGGCAAGAGCCACCGCATCTTTCGCGGCATAGATCTTTTCAACATCAACTTTGGCGAGAGCCGCCGTGTATTTTTTTCCGTGTTTAGCCATTTTATCCTCCGTGGTACAAGCGGACAGCCCGAAGCCGTCCTCCCACAATTAATTAGTCAACTATCGTAATACCCATCGAACGGGCGGTGCCTTCGATCTGCAACATGGCACCTTCAAGGCTGATCGCATTGAGATCTTTCATCTTCAATTCAGCGATTTCCTTAACCTGAGCACGGGTCACCTTACCGACCTTTTCCTTATTAGGAACGCCGGAACCCTTGTCAATCTTCGCAGCTTTGCGCAACAACACCGCAGCGGGTGATGTGCGGAGCACAAAGGTGAAAGAGCCATCGGTATAGATTGTGATCTCAGCGGGGAGAACTTCACCGGGGCGGTTGGAAGTACGAGCGTTGTATTCCTTACAGAACGCCATGATGTTGATACCATGACTTGCCAACGCAGGACCAACCGGAGGAGCCGGATTTGCCTTTCCAGCTTCAAGCTGGAGACGTACGATTGCTTTTAGTTTCTTTGCCATTTCATTTACTCCTGTGGTTTTGGCGTGACGCATTCAGCGCCACTCCCACGCATCAGGCTTTGTTTTAGCCTGCTACTGTCTATTTAGTTTTACCTACACTGTTACGACTTCTCTACCTGCAAGAAGTCCAGTTCCACTGGCGTTTCGCGCCCGAAGAAACTGACCATCACACGAACCTTGGTGCGCTCCATATCAATTTCAGAAACCACACCGCGGAAGTCATTGAACGGTCCGTCGATAATGCGAACACGCTCGCCCTGCTTGAATGTAACCTTGACCGTGGGCGACTCAGCTTCCATACGCTTGACGATCTGAGCCACTTCTTCGGGTCGAAGCGGGGTTGGGCTGTTACCCATTCCCACGAAACCAGTCACGCCGGGGGTGTTACGTACCACATACCAAGACTCTTCTGTAAGAATGAGGTTCACCAGAACATACCCTGGGAAGATGTGGCGTTCCACCGTGCGGCGTTTGCCATCTTTCACTTCGATTTCTTCCTGAGTCGGAATGACCACATCAAAGATCATATCCTTCATACCCATTGTTTCGATACGCTGCTCAAGATTATGACGCACCTTGTTCTCGTAACCCGAGTAACAGTGGATCACAAACCAAGCCGGACCTTCAACGATGGTTTCAACAGGAGGCAGATTCGCAGGAATCTTCTCGACTGCAGGAGCAGGCTCAGGCGTCACGGGTGAAGCGGAAGAATCCGAAGGCACAGATTGTGCTTCAGACTGTTCAATCGGTTCCTGTTCAAACTGCTCTTGCGGTTCCGGTAAATCCATTACGTCCTCAATTCAACTTACACACCAAGCATCAGGTTGAGGAGTTCCTTGGCAAGCGCATCAACGCTTGCGAGAAAAAGTCCCATAACAACCATGACGATTAAGACGAGAATAGTAAGGCGGCGCGCTTCAGGCCAGGTAGGCCAGCTAACTTTACGCAGTTCGCCTGTAGTCTCGCGAAAATAACGCTGGATGGCGTTCTCTTTTTTCTTGACTTGCTTTGCTTTCTCAGCCAAGGTATTGCTCCTTCAGGTTTTTACGGCTAAAACGCCGCGGGGCGCGGCGTTGTGCCTGAGGCAGGCCAGGTAGGACTTGAACCCACAACCGCTCGTTTTGGAGACGAGAGCTCTGCCAATTGAGCCACTGGCCTAGGATGTAGGGGCGGGGCTTGTGCCACAAAGTGGTATCCCCGCCCCTACTGAATTACTTTGTTTCGCGATGTACTGTGTGCTTCTTGCAACGGTCGCAGTACTTCTTCAATTCCATGCGGTTCGGATCGTTGCGGCGATTCTTTTCAGTGGTGTAGTTGCGTTCCTTGCAGTCGTTGCACTGCAGAGTGATCACCGGACGAACATCTTTCTTCTTCGAAGCCATTTTACTACCTTACTTTCAGTTTCTTACGCAATGATCTTGGTGACGACACCCGCACCGACGGTAAGACCGCCTTCACGAATGGCGAACTTCGAACCCTGTTCGAGAGCAACCGGTACGATCAACTCTACGGTCAGGTTCACATTGTCACCAGGCATCACCATTTCGACACCTTCGGGAAGGGTGATGTCGCCCGTCACATCCATCGTGCGGATGTAGAACTGAGGTCGATATCCACTGAAGAACGCCTTGTGACGTCCGCCTTCTTCCTTCTTCAATACGTACACTTCTGCCAGGAACTTCTTGTGTGGAGTCACAGAACCAGGCTTCACGAGCACCTGTCCACGTTCCACATCGTCACGTTCGATACCACGCAGGAGGATACCCGCGTTGTCGCCCGCTACCGCTTCGTCCAGTTCCTTGTGGAACATTTCGATGCCGGTGATTACCGAGGACTTGGTGTCGCGCAAACCAACGATTTCAATCGGTTCGCCCTTCTTGGCAATACCGCGGTCCACACGTCCGGTTACCACGGTTCCACGTCCCTTGATCGAGAACACGTCTTCCACAGCCATCATGAACGGCTTGTCGGTTTCGCGCTTGGGTTCGGGGATGTATTCGTCCACGACGCGGAGCAATTCCTTGATCGGGGCGTATTCGGGAGCGTTCGGGTCGGTTGAAGCGCTGTCGAGGGCTTGCTTGGCGGAACCACGCACGATTGGGGTGGTGTCGCCGGGGAAGCCGTAGCTGCTCAACAGTTCGCGAAGTTCGAGCTCCACGAGTTCGAGGAGTTCGGGGTCATCCATCATGTCCACTTTGTTCAAGAAGACGACGATGGAGGGCACTTCTACTTGGCGAGCCAAGAGGACGTGTTCGCGGGTCTGGGGCATCGGACCATCAGGAGCTGCCACTACGAGAATGGCACCATCTACCTGAGCCGCACCAGTGATCATGTTCTTGATGTAGTCGCGGTGTCCGGGCATGTCGACGTGCGCGTAGTGGCGCTTGTCGGTCTGGTATTCTACGTGCGCGATGTTGATCGTGATACCGCGCGCTTTTTCTTCAGGGGCATTGTCGATCTGGTCGTAGGCTTTGAAATCTGCCTGTCCTGATAATCCTGCTACTTTCGTGATTGCCGCCGTCAATGTCGTCTTGCCGTGGTCGATGTGTCCCATCGTTCCCACGTTCAAATGCGGCTTGCTTCTGTCAAACTTCCCTTTCGCCATGTTTCGCTCTCCTTAATTAGTTAGTGAAGAAATGCTTTCCAGCAACTGAGCCCTCAACGAGATTTGAACCCGTGACCTCACCCTTACCAAGGGTGTGCTCTGCCAGCTGAGCTATGAGGGCATTACGTGCTGCTTCCCCATTCTTGGGGAGCACCAACATCGTATTGGTGCTGTGGGCAGTGAAGGATTCGAACCTCCGAAGTCTTCTGACAACTGATTTACAGTCAGTCCCCTTTGGCCACTTGGGTAACTGCCCAGGATACATTGTTAATTGATTACCGACTTTTGCTCTTCCGGCAATCCAGAGCCGACGACGAGAATTGAACTCGTAACCTTCCGCTTACAAGGCGGATGCTCTGCCGATTGAGCTACGTCGGCAAGTCAATAAGCGGACAGATTATACCAAAACAATTCACAGCGTCAAGCAATTTTGGTAGCAATGTGTTTAACATGAAAATAAAAAACTGCCCCCTTGACATTGGAAAACTCTTGATATATTATTAGAACAGTTGTTCTAATATGACTGAAACTAATGATCTTGACCTAATGCTTAGTGCATTGACAGAAATAATGGACGAAGAGAAGGCAAAAAATGCTACGCCTCTTTCTTCGTCCACGCCTGCATTGCCAACCCTGAGCCAAGTTCTACGCCGACTCGCTCCCCTACCGCAAGAAGCACTCTTTCTTGGCATGGCAAATGATGGGTTGCCGGTTCTGCTCAATTTGTATGACCCAGTTCCAGGTCCGATTCTGATCGCAGGGGATGAATCCAGCGGTAAGACAAAGTTGTTGCAGACCATTGCTCGTGCAGCAGAGATGCTCCACTCGCCTGATGTCGCTCAATATGTAATCGTGACGAATAACCCGGATGAGTGGAAGAATAGTTACAACAGCGAAAGCAATGCTGGCATTTATAAGATCGGTGAGAAAAACACAGCAGAGCTTTTTGAAGCGCTGGTGAAATGGGCGCATAATAATAGAGGCGATGGACAATCGATTTTGGTATTGGTCGATGATCTCGATGCGTTGATCAAGCTGGACGAGCCTACTCAACAAAACCTATTGCGCTGGCTGCTCCTGCGCGGACCAAGCCGCCGCATATGGCCGTTCATTACATTGAAAACCGAAAAGGCTGAAGAACAAAAAGAATGGCTCGAGTCGTTTCGTACTCGTCTCTTTGGGTTTGTAGAAAGTGCAGACCATGCCCTTATTTTGACGGGCGATCAGTCTCTAAACCATCTCAGCGCGGGCGATGAATTTGCCATGCGCGAAGGGAATCAATTGCTTAAGTTCTGGCTTCCCAGAATTGATTAGAGAAAGGCAATCTCATGCATACTGGACTTTTATGGTTTGACAATGACCCACGCACAACCTTGAGCGTGAAGATCCAAAAAGCTATGGATTATTACAGCAAGAAATTTGGACGCAAACCCGATCTATGTTTTGTGCACCCCAGCATGATGGATGCCGGGCAACGTCAATTCGACTTCGGAAAATTAGTAGTGCGTGCTTATCGCCCCGTCATGCCCGGTCACTTTTGGATCGGAACCGAAGACCAGAAATAATTTCCTTATCAAGTAGAGATATAGTCTTTCCTTTCGCCGTTCTATATCTCCTCCTTGTCCCCTCCCGTAAACTGGCATATGGGAGGGGCTTTCTTTTCCAATCTCACACAGGAGTGAACATGTCTCAGCTTGCGATTCAAAAAGTACTTGATGCTTATAAAGCCGCCGCGTATGCAAAAGATGTAGAAGCCTTTCTATCGATTTACGATCACGACATTTATGTCTTCGATATGTGGGAGAAGTGGTCGTACGATGGCATCGACGCCTGGCGTGGAATGGTGACTGGCTGGTTTGGCTCTTTGGGCGATGAATTGGTAAAGGTGGAATTCAATGAGCTGGAAGTTACCGAAACCAACGAGATGGCGGTTGCTCACATGGTCGTCACGTTTAGAGGGCTTTCAGCAGAAGGAACAGAGTTGCGGTCCATGCAAAATCGCATGACCTGCGTGCTTAAGAATACAAAAGGGACATGGAAAATCATCCACGAACACAGTTCATCACCTCTTGAGCCTAGCACATTAAAAGCCATTCTCAACAAGAGCTGAAATCAAAAGCGCCTTCCAAATCATGGAAGGCGCTTTTTTACTCCGTTGCGACAACAAATGCAATTGCCTGACTTTCAATATGGCTCAAACTCAGAGACCATGTTTTTAGCCCGTGCTGTTTCGCCAACCTCTCCCCTTCTCCAGATAGAACCAAATATGGGGCTTTCTTCTCATCCGAACGGATTTCTATATCCAGCCAGCTCACATCACCGATGCCTGTGCCCAAGGCTTTGGCAACCGCTTCTTTTGCCGCAAACCGCGCCGCCAAAGATGTGACGCGCCCTTTGCAGTCATTCAATTCATATTCAGTGAACACGCGGTTCAAAAACCGTTCGCCATGCCGTTCAATAGCATCAGCGATACGGTTCGTTTCGATCAGATCAACACCAGTTCGAAGAATCATATATTGTTTACGAACCCAATATTACGGTCCAGCAGTGGCAATCACCAAGCGATCTGGGTCAATATACTTGCGAGCGGTTTCAACCACATCATCTCGTGTGACACTGCGCACCATATTTTCATATCGCTGGTAATAATCCATGCCGAGTTCGTAACGGTGAATATTTAGAATCGCGCTGACCATACCGCCATTCGACTCAAGCGATAACGGCAAACGTCCAACATAATTTGCCTGACTGTCATCAAGTTCCGCCTTCGTCACGCCATTCTTTACAAAGCGACGCAACTCCGCATCGATCAAATCAAGCGCTTTCTTCAAATTCTTCGGGTTCACACCGGCTGCCACTTCCCAACTGCCCGGACCTATACCGGAATGCAAACTCGAATAAGCATAATACGCCAAGCCCGATTTTTCGCGCACCACATTCCCAATACGCCCCATCATGCCGAATTGACCCAACACCGAATTTCCCAAAGAGGCTGCCATAAAATCAGGACTCTTGCGTGTGGGTCCAATTGTGCCCACAACCAAATCCGATTGGGATTTGCCAAGGATCTGATGATGCTTGTGGACAGTTTTCTTCAATGGCTTGAGCGGAGGAAGAACGGGCGCCTCTTTCTGACTTGGAGCTGTCCAGTCGCCCAGAACTTTTGCCACCGCCTCAACCGCTTTTTTCGGCTGGATAGCGCCCACGATGGCAATGACCATGCCGCGAGGTCCGAAGTGGAGGCGATGGAAGGTCTCCAAATCTTTGCGCGAGATCGCCTGGATGGTCTCAGGATATCCATCCGATGGTTTGCCATAAGGGTGATCTGCATACAGGAATTGCTCAAAGAGCAGGTCTGCCATATCAGATGTATCTTGTGCGCGTAAGGCAAGCCCGGTGAGAATTTGGGTGCGCAGACGTTCCATTTCCTCTTTTGGAAAGGTTGGCGCACACAGAGACTCAGAAAGAAGCTTCATTAGGAGTGGAAGGTCTTCGACCAAGGCGCGCCCTCCAAAGCTGGAGTTATGAACTCCCGAATCAAAGCCGAGGCTTGCGCCCACAGTTTCGAGTTCGTTGTAAATGGAATCAAAGGTGCGAGTTTGCGTTCCACGCATGAGCATGGCTGTGACAAAATCTGCCAAGCCAAGTTTTTCATCGGTTTCGAAGATGGCGCCAGCAGGAAGATAGCCGCCGACATTCACAGATGGGCTGTTGTAATTGGAGCGAGCCAAAACAGTGATGCCATTTGGAAGGGTGGTCTGATACACATCTTCAGGGCTGGGCATGGAGGACTTGGTTTTCGTTGCCATTACGCCGCCTTCCCTTTGGGGATGTAGTTCCCCACCACACGTTTATTCTGCTGGAAATAGGTCTGAGCCACACGTTGCACGTCTTTAGGTGTGACCTTGGCAAGCTTATCGAGATAAGTTGAATACCAGCTGTAATCAGAGAACATGGAGGTGTAGCCCATCCAAAAGGCTTGATGGGTAATGTTTTCGCTGCCGTACGCAAAGACGGCGCGGGCTTGCTTCACCGCCCGTTGCACTTCTGCGGCAGAGACAGGCTTATCTTGAATTTTCTTGATTTCATCATCCAAGACTGAGAGAGCTTCTTCTGGCTTTTTATCTGGACGGTGCACCAATGTGATGCGATACAAAAATGGATCAATGGTGGATTCAGACCAACCAGAAATATCCACTACATGACCTTTATCTACGAGGGCACGGTAAAGGCGACAGGTTTTATAGGAAAGTCCGCTGGCACCATTTAGCAAGCTTTCGAGAACTTGCAAAGCGAAATAATCGGGATGTGTAGCATTCGGGAAAGGATAGGCGACTTGTGTGAACGCCGTCTCACCGGGACCTTCCACAGTTAAGCGGAGTTCACCTTTGCGTTCCGGTTCGGGACGGGCAAGGCGCGGCGGGAGATTTCCCTTCGGGATCGGCTCGAACAATTCTTTGATGCGCTTGAGCATGGACTTGGTATCAAAGTCACCTGCCAGCGAAAGGACAGCATTGTTCGGGACGTAATAGGAACGATAGTGATTGTAGAGGTCATCGCGGGTGATGGTACGTAAATCTGCCATATCCCCAATGATCTCGTGATGATAGGGGTGAACACGGAACGATGCATGTTGTATCGCCTCCCCTAGCGAGAACATAGGCTCATTCTCGGAACCTTCGCGTTCAGAGATAATGACCGTTCGCTCAGATCCAACCTCTTTGGCATCGAAGATGCTCTTGGTCATGCGGTCGGATTCGAGGCGCAAGGCAAGGTCGATCTTGGCGGCGGGCATGGTCTCGTAATAACGGGTGGAATCGCGGGAAGTGGACGCGTTCCACCGTCCGCCTTCGCGGGAGATGGCTTTATCGAGAATGCCACCGGGGAATTTCTTCGTCCCTTTGAACATCATATGCTCGGTCCAATGGGAGATGCCGGTCTTGCCGGTGGACTCATCGCGTGAGCCGACTTTGTACCAGATCCACGACGAAATGATGGGCGCCGTATGAATCTCTTTGAGCATAACCTTCATGCCGTTCTTAAGCTGGACCTGCGTGATGTTTTTATGCATTTAACTCCAAAGTGTTTTTTTATTCTAGTTTGCATCATCAGACGGTGCACAACCAGCAAGTATTACTGGCAGATCGAGTTGCCATCCATATTGACGGCGGTGGGTTCAAGTAAACAGTAAAGAGGTTTGATGACTTCTTGCAAACCCACGAAGGGGTCGTTTAGTTGGGTGTCTTTTAGCTTGATATCGACAGGGACGTTTAGGGTTACAGGCACTTGCTGGTCTACAGGGACGGTAAGCGCAAGATTGACCGGCAGAGTGGTGCCTGCCGGGAGGACGATGGTGGTGTTGGCTTGCGAGATGTTCAAACCGCCAGTATTGACCGTAACACGCGCATTTTGAATTGTGACATCCTGACTGAGCACTACATTGGTCTGCTGATTGAGTTGCAGGTCAAATTTGACCGGAATGGAAGTGTTAACTTCCACGTTCGTTTGAATGCTGGCACGTTCCATCTTTTCGAAGTTCGAATACAACCCGGCAGGCAAGTCCATGACGGAGGTGGTGGCGTTCATGATCTTCGCCATATCCAGCTTCATGCGATAAACGCTGATGACCAGAATAATAAGCACGATGGTAAGGATGACGTTGATCGTAAGAGAGATGACGCTTGCCGTCGTCCATAAACGAGGAGCCCAAGCGGAGTATCCGCCTGCCGGAGCAGGTGCCAGTTTCGAGGTCGGGGTTGAGGCGGGGCTGGGGGCGGGAGCAGGCATCTCTACCGGTTTGGGATCCGCTTTTTTAGGTGGCAACGTTCCCTTTTTGGGCAACGACCCCAGCATATCATTTTGTGATGTTGACTTTTTGGGTAGAACTGAAAGAGCGTCTTTTTTATTTTCGTCCACTTTGACCTCTTCTTTTACTTCTTCTACAGGTGTTTCTTCTTTGTGATCTTCATGCACTGCTTTTTTGGGCAAGCGTGAAAGTGGAATGAAACTCGCAATAAGCTTTCGGAATTTTTGTACAGGATCTTCTTTGATGGGTTCGTCTGTCATACTGCCTCTTGGTATAGTACGTGGATTAATATTAGCATAGATGCTTATGAACATGGGGCGGGTTTCTCACAATGAACACAAACATCTCTAATGCGGTATTAACATCTGGAAAGTAACTTTTTAGTAGCATACTTCGACTGTGCTAAAAGAATTGAACGGTTTTTTGCCTGTAAATTCTATGCTGTTTGTGGTAAAACCTGATAGTTTTTGTCTAAAATGTAATTCTTTTTTTTATACGGAGGAAGATCGTGGAGAGTCAATTTTTTGTCGCCGTGATTGGCGCAGGACCCGCAGGACTTTTCGGGGCACGTGAATTAGCAAATAGCGGAGTGCGCGTTGCTCTTTTCAATCGTGATATCAAAGCTGGTGGTCTGGCTGAGTACGGTATCTATCTTGAGAAACATACAATGAAAGAAGGGCTGCGCAAGCAGTTCCGTCAGGCGCTCGATATGCCGAATATTGACTATTATGGCAATGTGGCGGTTGGCACGAAGGGCGATTTTACCTTGGATGAAATTCGCGCGCTCGGGTTTGACGCGGTGCTGGTTGCCGCGGGTGCACAGGGGACCAAGTCTTTGGGTTTGCCCGGTGAAGAACTTGAAGGCGTGTATCATGCCAAAGACGTCGTATATGGCTATAACAAGCTCCCGCCGTTCAGCCAGCGCAAGTTCCGCTACGGTAAGCGTGCTGCGATTATCGGCGCGGGAAACGTGATGGTGGATATTGCCCGTTACCTCATCAACCATCAAGGTGTGGAAGAAGTGACCGCCGTAGTACGTCGCGGTCCGGCAGAGGTGAATTTCACCAAAGAAGAAATGAAGCACCTGATCGCGTACCTCGACATGGATGAATTCGAGAAGGAATTGGCTCGGGTTCGCCCGGCGTTAGATGCGATCAGTCAGGACCCACAGATTGGTCGCCAAAAGGTAATGGATGCCCTTGCCAAATCAGACCCGAAGGTGAAAGAAGCGAAATTCAAGTTCGACTTCCTTGCCTCCCCTTCTGGCATGATTGGCGAAAACGGCTTGCTCACCAAACTCGAAGTGGAAGAAAATATCCTCACCGAACGCGATGGCAAGACCAGCGCCAAGGGCACCGGCAATAAGCACACGTTGGATGTAGATACAGTCATCTTCGCCATCGGTGACCAGGTGGATGCGAATTTTGGTCTGCCAACCGAATGGGGCGAATTCAGCAAGAACAAAGAGCCGAAATTCCCGGTGGAAGGTGTTTCCTATGAATCCACAACCGAAGGCATCTTCGTCGGGGGATGGTCTCGCAAGGCAAGTGAAGGGTTGGTAGGGTATGCCCGCCGCGATGGCACCAATGCTGCCAAAGCCGTGATGCAATACCTACAAAGCAAACAGCCCGCCAATGCCAGCCCCGAAACCGTGGCAGCCAAGGTCAAAGCATTGCAGAAGCCAATTGTTTACAAAGACGATATCAAACGGCTGGAAGCCGCCGAGGCAGAAGAAGCCAAAAAGCGCGGACTTGAATGGTTCAAGTACAGCAGCAACGAAGAAATGCTGCAAGCCATGGGTCTGATCGAAACCGCGTAAGAAATCAATCTCCGAGTTCTTCATGAACTCGGAGATTTTTTTATGAAACTATCAACCCCTGAATTCAACGCCATGCAGTCCCTGCCGCGCAAGGTGGGTCAACGCTATTTTGAAATGCCCATTTTCAAACGTATGGGGCTATCCCTGCAAAATAAAGATGTGCTGGAGATCGGCTGCGGCTCGGGTTATGGTGCCTATCTACTTTCTGCGCTTAAGCCGAAAAGCTATATTGGGCTGGATGTGATGGAAGAGCAAGTTGCGCTTGCAAAAAAACAATACCCCCAATTTCAATTTATCGTACAAGGCGCAGAAGACCTAAGTCAATTTGCCGATGCCAGCAAAGATGTGGTCATCATCTTCGGCGTATTGCATCACATCCCTGATTGGCGTAAAGCAATCGATGAGATCGTGCGCGTGCTCAAGCCGAGTGGCAGTCTCTTTCTTGAAGAACCACGCGGAGTGGATATCAAAGTCTTCGACGCGTTTTTCCGCTGGGGACATCCCGACACCGACTTCGGGCTCAACGCCCTCGACGCGCATCTGACTCAACGCGGGCTGATCCTCCAAACCAAGCAATGGACTCCGCTGTTGACGATGTATCACATCAAGAAATAGTTTCGCGTCAGGGGCAACGAGCCGTTCTTATTTCCACGATATTTGACGTGGTTTCATACAATTCCGCGTAGGGATTATCCTGCTGTAAAAAATCACCAAACAACGATTTAGCCGGGTAATAGGTGAAATCATAACAAGCCTGATCTTGAACTAAATCCCATGTGTCTTTTGCCAAGCCAAAGGTGTAATACTTCTGCCCGTCACTGGCTTCAATGACATAATCAATGCAGGTATTAGAAGCATTATCGCAATTGCGTTCTACAACCCGCTTTTTATCAACGTGTACCCATGCGGTTGTCTGCCCGCCGGTGTAGGTCTGAAATGTAGCAATCGCTCCGCCCACCCCTACCAATAAAAGAACAACCGAGCCACAGCCCATTACAACTCGCTTGCCTGTACTATCACGCCGACTAAAAATCGCCGAGAGAAAAGCAAACCCACCCAACGCAAAGAAAAACGCTAAAAACAGAAAGCTACCAGAGAATGCTTTCAGCGGTGATGCAGAATAGATGATTTCCATATAAAGCTCCAATAAAATTATTTGATACACCCATCTTTCATCAACTCCGTCACTTTTTCATCAGAATAAGCAAGAACTTCTTTCAAAATATCTTTGGTGTGCTGCCCCATCAAGGGTGGCGGGAGACGATATGAAACAGGTGTGCCTCCCATCTTAAGCGGCGAGCCGACCAGTGGCAACGCCCCAATGGTGGGATGCTCCATCTGCACCAGCATTTCCCGCTCCTTCACATGCGGCATGGAGAAAACCTGTTCAAAGGTATTGATCGGTCCGCAAGGGATTTGGTCACCGATGAGTGCAAGCCAGTCATTTACTGTCTTTTCCATAAAGATCGGCTTAAGCAATGGAATCAAAACCTCGCGGTTTTGTACCCGTGCCGAGTTGGTTGAAAATTGTTCATCCGTTGAAAATTCAGGCTTGCCAATTACCCGGCAAAACGACTCAAACTGTTTGTCATTTCCCACTGCCACCACAAACCAACCATCGCGCGCTTGAAAACTTTGATACGGCACAATATTGGCATGTGCATTGCCATAGCGTTTTGGGTTCTTCCCTGAAACCAGAAAATTGCTGGCTACATTTGCCAGCCAGCCCAACTCAGAATCAAACAAAGCAATATCAATGAATTGACCTTCCCCCGTGAACGTCCGCGCTTGCAAGGCTGCCAAGATCGAAATGACCGCGTTCTGCCCAGCAAACAGATCTGCCACCGCCACACCGACCTTCATAGGCTCACCCTCTGGCTCGCCCGTGACGCTCATAATTCCGCCCATGGCTTGAATCATAAAATCATAACCGGGCATATCTTTCAACGACCCAGTCTGCCCGAAACCCGAGATCGAACAATAGATTAAACGCGGGTTCAATTCATGCAATGTCTCAAAATCCAACCCGAACTTTTTCAACGTGCCCGGGCGAAAGTTTTCCACCAAAACATCACTTTGCATGGCGAGTTGTTGCAAAACCTCCCGCCCTTCTTCGGTTTTCAAATTCACCACCATGCCACGCTTGTTGCGATTCACGCACAAATAATAGGCGCTCTCCCCTCCCGCAAACGGCGGACCCCATCCGCGAGTCTCATCGCCTTCGGGCGGCTCCACTTTGATGACCTCTGCTCCCAGGTCGCCGAGAACCATCGTACAATAAGGTCCAGCCAGCACACGGCTGAGATCAAGCACACGAATATTTTGTAAGGGCTGCATAGGACTCCAATCATCGTCATTGCGAGGAGCGTTCTTGTTCGCTTGCCCCGATGTACTTCGGGGTTGCGACGAAGCAATCTCCACTTTGACCATGAGATAAGTGCATCGCCCTCGCAATGACGAAATAATGACTATGAAACGCGATCTGTATTTTAGCAAACCTCTTATCAATGCAGCAGGATCGTTGGGATTCACACCCGACCCCCGCAATGGGATCGCCTTGGATTCTTTCGGCGCGTTCGTGACGAATCCGCTCTCTCTGCGCCCGCGCCTGCCCACTTCCCATCCGGCTTTGGTCGAATTCCCAGGCGGATTTCTCCTCCATACTGGCTTACCCAACCCTGGCTTTCACGCCGCGCTTAAGAAATATTCTGCCAAATGGAACCGTGCCGACTTGCCCATCATTGTCCACTTGATGGCAGATCGACCGGAAGAAACTCAACGCATGGTGCGTGAGTTGGAGAATGCAGAAAACGTAATGGCGGTTCAACTCGGCTTTGCACCGCTCTTATCTGATGACATTATCTTGATGAACTTGGAAATGTGTTTGGGAGAAGTGCCTTTGATTTTTGCACTTCCTCATGAACAAGTACTCACCCTTGGGCGTCAACTCGTAGACAATGGCGCAAACGCCATCAGCATTGCATCACCTCGTGGGGCAATGTATGACAAAAACGGAAACTTGGTCACTGGCAGAATGTATGGGCAATCGCTGTTCCCGCGCGCGTTGGATATGGTCCGCTCGGCGGTGATGAGCGGAATCCCTATCATTGGCTCAGGTGGCGTGTGGACGGAGATGGATGTTGAGTCCATGCTCAAGGCGGGCGCAATCGCCGTCGAAACAGATGCCCAGTTATGGGTTCCGAAAGAAGCGGGGTTTTCATCCTGAAGTAGAACTTCAAAACTCCATATCAAAAAAAAGAGCTCCGTCTCACGACGAAGCTCTTTCATTAGGTTCAATTAATTACTTGCAGAATTAGAGAACCACAACATCCGCGGCCTGTAAACCTTTGGGACCCTTCTCGATGGTGAATTCCACCTTCTGGCCTTCCTGCAGGTTCTTGAAGCCTTCGCCGCGAATTGCGGAAAAGTGGACGAATACGTCGGGTCCGCCATCGCGAGCGATGAAACCATAACCCTTGGTTCCGTTGAACCACTTAACCGTGCCGATGATACGTTCAGCCATATTTGCCTCCTGAGCAAAATGAAAAAAAATTGGGTGACGCAATTGCATTCATCGGGTGGTAAAAAAAATACGGCTCAAGGTCTTGCTTTGAGCCGTTGTCTTCTTCCTTCCGCAACGAAAACCTCTTGCATCCTTCAAGCCTTAATTTATCATTAAATTCCAAAGTTGGCAATTATTTAACGGGCTCAAGCAGCATGACCGGAATGCGCCGGTGGGAGGCTCTTTCTTTGTATTTTTCATAGCCAGCATAAAGAGCAACCGCCTGATTCCAATAGGATTCACGCTCCTCGCCCTCTGTCTCACGTGCCATATACATGCTCGCTTTTCCGTTCAAGCGGACTTCACATTCAGGGTATTTTTTGAGGTTGTAGTACCAGCCGGGGTTGGGTTTGCGCCCAAAGTTGGAGCCAATGATAGCAATCTTCTCACCATTCATCACAGCAATGAGAATGCTGGTATGTTTTTCACCGGTCTTTGCCCCAGTGGTAATGATCTGGGCAATGTTCCAGCCAAGGATCTCAGAGAGGGTGTATTTTCCGCCGGTAAGTTTCAAGATAAACCCGTCCATAACATGGGTGCGGGTGGCAAAGAAAGCCGTAACGGGTTTCAACATAAAAAAGCGATGCACAAACTTTTGAAAAAAATTAGGGCGTTTCATTACTTCTCCAACCAGATGGTGACAGGACCATCATTGTGAATTTCCACTTGCATATGAGCACCAAACTTCCCTGTTTGTGTGGGCACACCATGTGAGCGGAGGAGTTCGATAAAGCGGTTGACCAATGGTTCGGCAACTTCGGGCAACGCCGCGTCAATGAAGGAAGGGCGACGTCCCTTGCGACTGTCGGCATACAGCGTGAATTGGGAAACGACGATGGCTTCCCCTTTCACATCTAGTATAGAGAGGTTGGTCTTGCCTTGTTCATCTTCAAAAATACGCAAGTTGGCAGTCTTTTCGGCAAGGAATTGAACCTGCTCTTCCCCATCCCTGTGACCAATGCCCAATAAAATCAGCAGACCCTTTCCGATACTGGAAATGGTCTGCTGTTCTACGGTAACACTGGCGTGGGAAACTCGTTGGATAAGGACGCGCATTTTTGAAAATGTAGGGGCGGGGTTTCCCCGCCCAAGTAGGGGCGGGGTTTCCCCGCCCAAGTTAGATAGGACAAGGGCGCGGAGACCGCGCCCCTACTAAATCTCTACGGTAACTTCATCGCCTCGCGGACTTCGCTCATCACTTCCTTGGCAATGGCACGAGCCCGTTTGCCACCGTCGTTGATGATTTCCTGCACTTCGGCAGGTTTGGAGGCAAAGTCTGCGCGTTTGGCACGGAAGGGTTCAAGGTGTTTGTTGAGGTTGGCAGCGAAGCGCAGTTTGCAATCTACACAGCCGATGCCGGCTTTTCGGCATTCGGTATTGATCATGTCCACTTCTTCTTGTTGGGAGAAGATCTTGTGCATGGTGAACACATTACAAACATCAGGGTTGCCGGGGTCGGTCTTGCGTTGACGTGCCGGGTCAGTGACCATTTCGCGGACGCGTTTGGTGGTCTCTTCGGCGGTGAGAGCCAATTCGATGTGGTTATTGAGGCTCTTACTCATCTTGTCTTTGCCGTCGATGCCCACCACTTTCTTGATTTCGGTATGCTTGACCTGCGGTTCGATCAAGGCTTTTGTGCCGAAACGATAGTTGAAAGAGCGGACAGTCTCACGCGCAAATTCGATATGTGGCGCTTGGTCTATGCCAACCGGGACGATATCTGTCTTATACAAAACAATATCCGCAGTCATCAAAACCGGGTAGCCAAGCAAGCCATAGTTGACGTTCTCAGGCTGTTGGCGAACTTTTTCCTTGAAAGTCGGCAGGTCGGTCAACTTACCGAGCGGGGTGACCATTGAAAGATAGGTGTGAAGTTCCATCACTTCAGGCACATGCGACTGCACGAACAAGATCGAATCCTCTGGGCGAATGCCTGCTGCGAGCCAGTCCAATGCCATTTCAAACGTATTCTGACGTAATTCTTGTGTGGTTTCTACTGTGGTCAAGGCGTGAACATCCACGATGCAGTACACGCAGTCATAATCTGTTTGCAAGTCCACATAGTTTTGAATTGCGCCCAAATAATTCCCCAAATGTTGGCGTCCCGTGGGGCGGGCGCCCGAAAATACTCGTCCTTTTTTTGCCATTCGTATTGTCCTTGTATATTGTAGGTCAGGCTTTTAGCCTGACAAATCTTTGAACTTAATACATGGCGGGTTACAAACCCGCCCTACAGATTTAATCAACCATTTTCGAAATAATACCGAGGATTTCTCCAGCCTCAGCATGACGTTTGGTCTGCAATTTGGAGTAGACCAACGCCCCGTTCACGCTGACCTCGAACCTGCCTCCGTCCGAGGGAACGAGGGTGATACCCTCGATCATATGCTCATAATCTTTCAACAATTCTTGTGCCAGACTCACGGCCCGGTTGGTGTAATGTCAAACCGCACAATAAACGATCTCTATCTTCAGCATGATTGCTCCACAAAACCTTCACCTTATGGATTGCAACTTTTCCCATCCACTTACATCTAACAAGGTGCCAGGTCGGCGAAATTGTAAGAAAATTATAACATGCCGCTTCTGTAGGCTTGTCACCCCCTAACAAGAGGGCTATAATGCCGCAGTTGTATCCAAGAAATATACAGTAAGAAGCAAGGAGAGAACGTATGCCCGTCTACACTTATCGATGCGAGAATTGCGGAGTGCAATTCGAACGCCAGCAATCCTTCACCGATGATCCATTGAAGACCTGCCCCGAGTGCCGTAAGAAGACATTGAAAAAGGTTATTACCCCTAGCAAAGTGATCTTCAAAGGCTCAGGGTTCTATGCCACTGACCACAAGTCACCTTCTGGAGATTCCTCTTCTTCCAAGAAGAGCACCGAAGGTTCCTCCTCTGCTGAATAAACAGAGTCTTGCTCGGCATATCAAGAAGGTCACGCTCATTGCGTGACCTTCTTTTTTATCTTAATTTCCTACTTTCCAAACCGTATATCGTTCGTTCGAAAAAACCTCTCGCCACCTGCCATCTTGGGCGATCTGCTCATTCATTTTTTTATCAATACGATAAGTAATAACGTATTCAGGGCTGGAGCCTGTTTCTGTCAGTACAGAATTAACACAAGCCCAATCTTTTTCTTTTCTACACCCCTGAAACAGGGACATCAACCGAGTCTGCTCATTATACGTACCCAGCCATTCGCTTCCCCACTGCGATACCAACGGCTCGTGTTGAACGAGGAACGGCAGCCACTCAGCTTCATCCTGAATCAACAACGCCAGATAAGCCCCATCTTTGAAAAATATCTCTGATGATCTTTCCTGAAGTTCTATCGCAGAATTGCTCAAGAATGGCTCAAAACGCAAAATGGAAGAAAGTCCGCCCCACCATAGGAAGCCAAGAACAGAGGTGATCATAATTGCCATCCAAACAGGTTGAGAAAGTTTCGTTTGCTTCAAAAGCCAATCATAGAACTGAGCCGAGAAAAACCAAAGTCCATAAGCAGCAATGAAACACCCGAGCCAATACACAAAGCGGGCGTTTTCAGGAAAAGCCAAAACAATCAGCAAGACGAAAAAGGTAAAACGATACTGTTTATGAAGCAGCAAATATATGCCACCTACTAGAACCAATATCGTCAAAAGCGGATTTGACAGAATCGGCGCAAGATTGACCTGAAACAAATGCACAAGGCTGGTGAAGTTTAAAGCTTCCACTATCGATTCGTCCCCACTGTGGGAATTAAATGCTCCAAAGAAAACATTCCAGCCGTAACGCACAGCAACAGAGACAACCCAAATACTGGCGACAGCTAGAGCAGTAAGCCCAGCCAAAAACGGGTCAACAACCGTCTTCTTCCAGTCGTGGAAAGAAATTGAGGAGACCACGATCCAGAAGAAACAGAACAAAGCATAGGCAAGGTGACTTATTGCCGCAAGCCCGAAAAACAACCCTGATAAAAAGATGTTTTGTAGAGATCGTTCATCAGGGTTGGGTGAATAAAAATATAGAACCAGAATCGTAAAAATAAACGCTGGTGCGCGCACAATACCAGAAGACCAAGTATGCGCTACATACAAATCCACCGAGGTAGCGGTCAGCACTGCAATTAGCATAGAGAGAAAAGGCTGCTTAAAAAATTTCTGTGCCAGGAAAAAGGTTAAACCAACGGCAATAAGGCTGAAAATTGGCGGGAGAAAACGGAGGAAGATGTAATATTTGCCCGTCAATTTGATAAAAACAGCAAGAAGATATAAGCCCAAAGGCGGATATGCAAAAGGGATGCCGCCCGGTCCGTAAAATGGTGACATACTTGGCAAGACAAAATTCGCATCTGCGATCTGTTGCGCCATTTGAGTAAATAACCCTGCATACCCCATTGGGAAGCCATACAAAAATGCATTAGAAAAAAGCAAAGGGACAGAAGCGAAGATCGCTGCAAGAAATGCGCTTTTTGTATTTGACCAACCCAATAATCTTAAGAGCTCCCTCATTTGATTTCGTACAACCTCATAGTACCGAATTGACTAATAAACGGAAAGGCGAATTCGTTATGCAGTGCCTCTGGCTGAGAGAGATATATACGAAGCACATAGCGCTTAAGGCACGAACTATTTTTTTTCATCAAGCAGTCTTAAGATTTGCAGGTTTTCTCATCATCCACACAAGGACCACTAAAAGTGGGATCAATGCTATTGCGGCGCTGACGTATGCCATCATGTTATAGCCGAGTGAGGTGAAGATAAAACCGCTTTCCAAACTACCCATAGCTGAAGCAAGACCCACGAGCAGGTCATTGAAGCCCTGCGTGCGCGCGCGTTCGGCTGGAGAGAGTTGATCTGCAAGCAAAGTAGAGCCGCCGACGAAACAGAAGTTCCAGCCCAAGCCTAATAGGAACAATGCCACGCCAAGCGGAAGGACATCGGGTGAGATCGTGGCTGCAATGCAGGCAATCACCAGAGTCACTGAGCCGATCAAAATGACCGTTCCACGCCCCCATTTATCAGCAAGACGCCCAGAGAAGATCGAAAATGCGTACATGCCAAACGTATGAGATGCGATAACAGCCGAAATATCGGAAAGGTTATGGTTATGTCCGCGCATGTGCAGGGATGTAATGACCATGACCAGAACCATCACCATTTGACCCAGCACCATACTTAACAAAGCGACCAAAGCCGCGGGCTGACGGAAAATTTCAAGCAAGCCTCGTACGTGTTTATGCTTGATCAGTGTTTCTGGATACTTTTCTGCCACCTGTTTGCCAATCTCACGCGGGTCGGGTCGCAGACCAGTGAATACAACAATAGCTCCAATCACAAATAAAACTGCTGCAACGAGGTATGCGCCAGCCAGTTCATCAATGCCCCACGAACCGACGAGGTTCCCGGCTGGACCTGCCACGAATGGACCAATGATCGAGCCGACCGTGCCGCCAATGACAACATTGGAAATGGCTTGCCCGCGATGCTCAGGTTTGTTGACCTCTGCCGCAGCGAAACGACCAAGCTGCACAGCCGAGTTTGCTATGCCCATGAGGACCATCCCGCCTAGGAACAAGGGAAAGGAATGGATGGCGATAGAGTAAAAGGTCAAGCTAGAACCGATAACACCCGTGCTTAACCCAGCAGAGAGTCCATATCGTCGCCCGATGGCATCGTAAACATATCCCCACATAAACGCAGAGAATGCACCAGCCAACAAATAGACAGCGGTTGGCACACCCGCCCAACTGGAGTTATGGCTGAGTTCCTTGCCGACAATGGAATTCAAGGTTGCTGCTGCAATAAACCCAGCAGAAGCCAGCGATTGCTGTGCGAACAATACGGTTGTGATCTTACGAGCAATATTCTCGAGATTATCCACGAAATCATTTCCTTGGGTGAAGTGAGTTGGATTATACACTTTTGACGAAAGGGAATGAAAAGACCCCGGGCGCTATACCCAGGGTCTCATTTACTAATTACTAGTTACCGATCTCTAAGCTACCGCCCCATCGCATCCATCACAGCGACAGAAGCGATCTGCACAATGGCGTTGACATCGTCACCAGTTTGGAGAACATGCACCGGAGCACCGACACCCAAGAGGATGGGTCCGATTGCCTTGGCATTGCCGAGACGAGCCAATAACTTGTAAGCAATATTCGCTGATTCAAGTGACGGGAAGACCAAGACATTGGCATCTTTCACCGCACTGAACGGGTAGCGCTCTTCAGCGATCTCAGGGACCACGGCGGTATCGGCTTGCATTTCGCCGTCCACGCGCAGATCAGGTCGGCGAGACTTGACCATCTGCACCGCTTTGCGAACTTTATCTGAAAGCGGATGCGGAGTGGAACCAAAGTTTGAGAATGAGAGGAACGCCACATGCGGGTCAAGCTCGATCTTCTTGGCATAATCCGCCGCAAGGATGGCGATTTCAGCGAGGTCTTCGGCAGTAGGGTCAATGTTTACAGTGGCATCGGTGAAGAGGAAGACCTTGTCTTCCACGATCATGATATACACGCCTGCCGCGCGTGCCACACCCTTGGCGGTGTGATGCACTTGCAACGCCGGGCGAATCACTTCTGGATAATCATAGGTCAAGCCAGAAACGAAGGCATCGGCATCGCCCATTTTCACCATCATCGAACCAAGCACATTCACATCGCGCACCTTCTTAAGCGAGTCACCGACAGTCATGCCTTTGCGCTGGCGCAACTCATAGAAAGATTTGGCATAGGCTTCCAGCTTCTCAAAATTATCCGGGTCTACAATTTCTGGCTTGTAATCGAAGCTGAGTGCTTTGAGTTCTTTCTCGATCACAGACTTGCGTCCGATCAAAACAGGGGTGGCAATCCCTTCTTCTTGAATCTGATATGCCGCACGGATGATCTTCTGCTCTTCGCCTTCTGCGAACGCCACGCGTTTCTTGCCACCTGATGACCGCGCCTTGTTCTGGAAGAAGTAACGAATCCGCTCACCCTTGCCCTGACGGAACGCCAACTGTTCGCGATATTCGTCAATGTCAATGGTCTTGCGCGCCATGCCGGTCTTCATCGCCATCTCCGCCACGGCGGGAGCTTCCCACAGCAAGACACGCGGATCCAGCGGAGTCGGGATGATGTACTCACGCCCAAATTTGATCGGTTCGCCTCCATACGCGCGGATGACTGAATCAGGCACATCTTCCTTTGCCAACGCTGCCAACGCTTTCGAAGCGGCAAATTTCATATCTTCATTAATTTGCTTGGCACGCACATCCAACGCACCGCGGAAGATGAAGGGGAAGCCCAACACATTATTGACTTGGTTGGCATAATCGGAACGACCCGTGGCGATGATGACATCTTTACGAGCTTCTTTCGCCAATTCAGGGCGAATCTCTGGGTCTGGGTTTGCCATGGCAAAAATGATTGGATCTTTTGCCATGCTTTTGACCATCTCAGGGGTCATCACATTTGCGACGGATAAACCATAGAAGACATCGGCACCGCGCAAAGCGTCGGAGAGAGTCCGCGCATCGGTTTCAACAAGGAAGCGTTCCTTGTATTTATTCATACCTTCTTTGCGACCTTTGTACACCACACCTTTGCTGTCGCACAGCATGATGTTCTCACGCTTCACCCCCCAACGAATCGCCAACTCTGCACAAGAGATGGCAGAAGCGCCTGCACCTGAGATCACGATACGAACGTCTTCATGCTTTTTGCCGACAATCTCCAATGCGTTCGCCAAACCTGCCGAGGAGATGATCGCTGTACCATGTTGGTCGTCATGAAAGACGGGGATATCCAACATTTTCTTAAGTTCTTCTTCAATGTAAAAACATTCGGGGGCTTTAATATCTTCAAGGTTAATACCGCCAAATGTCGGGGCAATCGCCGCAACCACTTTGATGATCTCATCTGGGTCGTGCGAGTTAACTTCAATATCAAAAACATCAATATCGGCAAATTTCTTAAAAAGGACGCCTTTTCCTTCCATCACTGGCTTACTTGCCAACGCTCCACGGTCACCAAGACCCAGGATCGCCGTTCCATTCGAGATCACCGCCACTAAATTCCCCTTGGATGTATATTCATATGCATCCGCAGGATTCTTTTCAATTTCCAACACCGGCTCTGCTACACCGGGAGAATACGCCAAGCTTAGGTCGCGTTGGGTATCCATTGGCTTGGTGGGCACAATCGCCACCTTGCCAGGCTTGCCTTTCAAACGATGGTACTCAAGAGCATCTTCACGTGTGAATTTAGCCATACAGCCTCCAGAAGTTTAGTTAGCAACTATCAGCAAAATTATCGCACGACTTTACAGGCGGGAATAGTTGCTTTTGTCATAATTTGGGGAGTTTAGACAGCCCTATTATGTTTTACCCTTATCCGAGAAAAAGTTCCGCACAAAGCCTATCAATCCCTCGCAGGCTTAGAAAAATGACCGTATCGCCTCAGCTACCCGCCGCACCTCTCCCTCCGTCAACTCAGGGTACATGGGCAATGAAAGCACTTCCCGCGCAGCTTGTTCAGTAAAAGGCAAATCGCCAGAATCCAGCTTCAGGTTTTTATAAGCAGGTTGAAGGTGAATCGGAACCGGATAATGCACCAAGGTACGAATCCCTTTGGAGAGTAGATGCTCTCGCAAGTCATCGCGGCGCGGGTGGCGAATCACAAATTGATGAAAGACATGCTCTCCATCCTGCGGGCGAAGCGGCAACACAAGTTCGGTCTCTGACAGTAATTCAAAATACAAATCTGCCAATTGATTTCGCCGCTGATTCCAATGATCTAAATGACGCAACTTAACTCTTAAAATCGCAGCTTGCAATTCATCCAATCGGCTGTTGATCCCTTTCACCGAACTGACATAATGCTCTTTCCAACCATACTGACGAAGCAACCGCACGCGCTCAGCAATGGCTGGGTCATTGGTAACCACAGCACCGCCATCGCCAAAAGCACCAAGATTTTTTGTGGGGTAAAAACTAAAAGCAGCCACATCACCAAGGGACCCCACTTTGTGCCCACAATATGAAGCGCCATGTGCCTGAGAGCCATCTTCAATTACAAACAGATTTTTATCTTGAGCAAAATTCAAGATCGGTTGCATTTGTGCCGGGCAGCCGTATAAGTGAACCGGAACGATCGCGCATGTTTCATCCGTAATGGATTGTTCAAGCAAACCAGGGTCAAGTGTATATCGGGATAAATCAATATCCAACACCTTTGGATGCGCTCCGCTCGCCTCTATCGCGCCGACAGTTGCCACTGCTGTATGAGCCGTGGTCAACACTGTAGCTTTTTCACCTACACCACAAGCCATAAGCGCCAACTGTAAAGCTTCCGTCCCCGAAGCAACACCGATCGCGAACGAAACCCCGCAATACTCCGCAAATTCATTTTCAAACGCCTCAACCTCTGCCCCTAAAATAAAATTCCCAGCAGACATTACTCTGGCATACGCTTCATCAATTTCTTGACGAATGGATTGGTATTGTCGCTTGAGGTCAATTGCCGGAATCTCTTCCATCACACACCATATCCGTTCTACAAATAATGTACTTTATTCTCTCGATAAAAAGCAAGCATCCGTTTCAGACCATCTTGAAGTGAAACTTGGGGCTGCCAACCGATCTCATTTTTGATCAATGAATAATCGCCATAATAGCCACCGATATCAATACGCTTACGTTTTTCAGGAAATGGAACCGTAACAAATGATCCACTACCATTTACTTCCACCAACAATTGCGCCAGATCGATCAAACTGATCGGTTCACCGCCAAGATTATAGATTTTCCCTTCCGCCACAGGACTTACAGCGCATAACAACATCGCCTGAATCACATCACTGACATGATTGAAATCACGAATTTGTTTTCCATTACCAAATATTTGTATCTCATTACCGGTCAAAATTCGTTGTATCCACCAACCGATGAAGGTCAACATATCATCCTTGATGCGCATCCGCTCGCCGTAGGTGTTCGTCATGCGCAACACGCAAGTTGCCATTCCATGCACATGGTGATATACGATGTGATACATCTCGCCAGCACGTTTGCTAACTCCATTGTTATCCAAGGGTGTCAGGAGGTGATTCTCATCCACAGGCAGGTATTTCGGACGTCCGTATACCTGACGGGTTCCAGCAAAAACAATTCGTATATTCGGGTTATATTGCCGGCAAACTTCCAATAGATTTAGCTGTCCCACTGTATTAACATATAAGTCTTTAAAAGGATCTTGCATGCTACCGATATGACTCATTTGCCCGGCAAGGTTAAAAAGAAAATCCTGCTCATGTACAGCTGCCTTCATGGCTGCTTCATCACGAATATCTGCCTGAATGAGTTGAATACGATCTTCGATACCTTCCAAGTTCACATGATTTGCCCCAGAATCGGCTTCAAAACTATCATAGACTGTAACGGTAGACCCTAAATCAAGCAGTGTGCGTGCTAAGTTACTACCAATAAAACCCGCCCCCCCTGTAATCAGGACATTTTTTTGAAAATACTTTAAATTTACATCCATCAGTTTTTATTTTTCAAATGTTCTTTTCGTATCACAAGCATCCAATACAACTGAGTAATCTGGCGAAGGGTGCGTAGAACTCGCCAAGGCACAAAAAATTGTGACACCCCATATTTTCGGGAATAATGATTGACAGGAACCTCCGCAAAAACATACCCAGCGTCTGCGATCTTTTTAACCATTTCAAGACAAATTGCGCCACTTACGCTTTTTAGATTAATCTCAGCAAGTACCCTGCGTGGTATTAAACGAAAGTCACAATCTACATCTCGAATAGGGATATTGAAAAGAAACTTCACCAGATAATGATATGCCCGCCCGATCAAAATTCGCATCCAGGAATCATTTCGCGCCAGTTTATAGCCATTGACCAAATCTACGCCTTCCTCCAAGGCATTGACCAGGTTAACCAATTCGAGCGGGTTGTACTGCGAATCGCCGTCTGTATAAAAGACCCAATCTTTTTTGGCAGCGACAAATCCGCTTCTTAATGCTGCTCCATAGCCTTGATTTAACGGGTGAGTCAGGACACGCAATTGAGGATATTTACCAAGCATTTCTTCAAGCATGGTCGCCGTATAGTCTGAGCTACCATCATTGACTACGATAACTTCAAAATCATCGGTCACCTGTCGGCAGGCAATATTGGCAGCCACTACCATACTGGCTATGGTCCCGCCATCGTTATAAGCAGGGAAAACAGCACTTAAGCTTGAAATCTTCTTTTGGCTCATTTTTGCCCCACTGCAATGACGCTCAATCCAAAAGGCAAGCCATATTTTGATACAAGCGGTGCTTCACTTGCAAGAATAAATTTGAACACAGAGTTAAACATCCCTGCATTCAAAGAAAGGTCAGAATAATCTTCTTCGGGAGGAAAAAACCTCTCGCTGAGTCTTTTTACTACAGCGAGAGGAAATAAAAAGGTATTTGCATAAGAAAAATGCCGCAGGGTTAGCCCGCTTTTTTCAAGCAAACCAGCTACTTGTTTGGTTGTATAACGACGGTTGGTATGGACACGTTCATCATGTTTACCTCGCAGCCAATCATATGCAGGCAAACGTAAGAGAACATATCCATTCGGAGCAAGGATGCGAGAAAATTCCTGTAAGGCTGTAGTTTCATCCAAAACAGCCCGTTCGTATAAAACGTCGAAGCTGGTGATTAGGTCAAAGGAAGCAGAAGCAAACGGCAGGTCAAGGACTGAAGCGCGCGCCAATCGTTTGGCATTTCGTTTACGGCAAAAATACAAGGCTTCTGCATACAGGTCAATGCCAGTCACCGTTCCATATTCAGAAAGATAACTGGTCATGGCAGCACCTGTCCCGCAACCAGCATCAAGTATGTTCAGTTTTTGGGCTGGCGTCCAATGATTCAACAAAGAGCGAGTGATGGTACTCATTCCCATATACCACCAATGACGATCTTCTACTTGATACATTAGCTCATATTCGCGTAAATCCAATTGGACTCTTTAAGGAATCTGATACATCAAAAGTATTGGGTCTTCACAATCATATTTATAGTGTAAATCACCACCGGGGTTAGCTCGTGCCCACTCTTCCAACTCTTCCATACGGCTTGGCGGAGCAATTAAAACCTCACCAGAAACAGGATTCAGTTGGCTAATCGGATCGCTATAGTTCAATGCCTGACGACTTTTACTCAGGAAAAAGGCAGATGGATGTGTACCATACTTAAAAATATCATCACTAAGTAGATAAATTTGTTTTTCACTATCAATCTCAGCCAATTGCCCCCCAAAATAGGAAGCAAATCTTCCTTCTGTATTAGATGCAAATCGACAGCGTCCAGCAAAATCAAAGTAATATGTCCATAAGTTAAACACAATCAAACTTACAAACACGATACAGACTGAAACAGTATAAGCATATCTCTTATTTTCCCATGTTATACCAAGCATCTCAAGAATCTCTTCCAAGCCAATGGCAGCCATGATCATAGCAGCAGGCAATGCCATCAACATGCGATACGAATCAGCACTAGGGGGAATAGCAAATATTCCAATCGCTACAGTAGCCGCCCAAAAATAGCCATTCAACAATAAGTAAGCAGGATGCTTCAAGCGCCACAAAACAATGCCTAGCCCTGCCAAAAAAATTACTGTTGAAATCATACTCAACATGGGTGCAGGCGAACCATAAAAATCGAATGCAGGGTAGTAGATGAGAGACAGGAAAGCATGTGTAACCCTACCGAATAAGATTTCTACAACACTCTGTCCTGTAATTTGCACAGTGTTTTGTAGCCAGCCAGATTGAAACGTGCCATCTTTATTCAATCGATTTAAAAAGTCGCCGGGGTTTTGCATAAAATAAAACCCTGCAGGCAAAATCGTTATAAAAAAACCTCCAAAAAATGCGAACACTTGTCTTAAACGAAACTTGAACCAATCCCTATAAAAGCTGAAGCCTAATACTATAAAAACAACCAACATGCCTGCCACTACCTGGGCAGTAAGATATATTGAAAAATGAATTGCAAGCAGGACACCACTTAATGCAGTTCGCCATGTCTGGCGTTTTTCAAGCCCACTTAATAATACATACAATTCAAGAGGCGCCAGCCATGTCCCTTGAATATATGCGACTGAGGCAATTCGGCTGAAATGAATATGCGAATGAGAGAATGCGATAAGAAACGCTGCAATTAAACCAACTCGCCAACCACCGATCTGACGCCCCAACAAATAAACACTTGGAATAGCTAGCACCCCACCAATTGCTGGCAATAATCGTAAAGCGAAGGCATTAATACCAAAAATTTTTAAAGAAAAATTTATCAACTGTAAATAGAGTGCGCCGAAGTTATCCCATAACGCAAATGGATTACTCAGGACGCCTTCTTTTGTCAATTGTGCAGTTAAGCCCACCGCCCCTTCGTCACCATCCAAAACGCGCGGTAAATCTCCTAATTTGTAAAACCTAACTACAAATCCCGCCAAAGTTATTAGCAAGACTAAAAATATCTCTGTTTTGTTCTTTCTAAACCAATCTTGAAATACTCTGAAATTATTAGCAGAGTTTGATTGAAAGAAAGCGTAGACATAGCAAACAGCCCCTAAAAGCCATACTGTAACCACAGGGATGTAATTCACTCTAGTGTATTTTGCAAAGAAAAAAGTTGCCAATGCTCCTAAGGCTGAAAACAAAGCGCCAGCAACTATCCAAAACACTTGATCGCTAAAAAAGCTTATTTCAGAAAGTCGTCGAATATGTGAATTGTCTTTTAAGAAACGGCTCAAGACTAGAATGAATACTCCAGTCAGTGCCAACCACGTGTAAGGTGGAAGAAGTGTTTCCTCTACTGGTTTTGAAAAGACCAAGAACTGGCTTACTAAAATGACATAGATCCCTATAAACGCAACCAAGCGCCGTACACGCTGAATATCATACGCTTCTATTGTTTGACGATCAATCATTTCACCTCCATTTTAGGCTAATACACCTAAGGATTTAATCTTCAAAATTATGTTGAAAACCAAAAAACTCAGCCGCAAATTTTCACGAAAACACATACAGGATTTGCGTGAATTAGCGGAGCCTGAAACAAAATTCTTAATTTTACGATAGCAACTTGAGTTAATGCACCTTTGGAAATTATAACAAAAATGAAACACAAAGCTTCAGACCTTGTCATGAAGAACCAATGTTAACAAAAACTAAAATTCATGTATAATTAAGGAAACTTAAGACACCTTCCGCTTTGCGGTCTTTTGCTTGAAACTATCTGGAAAATTCGCGCACGATCCTCCCCCAATTTTGGGAGTTAACTTGTGAAGTCCGACCATAGAAATACGAACTTGAGCCACCTGGCTTCACCTTAAAATCTACAAGTGCCGAACGTGACGGAACCCCGCCACGGATTTCGACCTATCTCTGGGAGCGCCTCTTTTTAGAACCCAGAGCCTGGTACCCAACCCCAGACCTGTTCACAGCCGAGACCGATTCTGTCGGAAGCCTCGGCTGTGCGTGTTTAAGACTACTCGCTCTCAATTTCGAGGGACAAAGCACGCAAAAAAACAAAATGCGAAGGATAACCGCTCTCGAAGTACAACGGAAGAACCCCAATCGGGTAAACATTTACCTGGACGGGGAATTTGCCTTCGGGTTGGCACGCATTACAGCTGCATGGCTCAAAATCGGCGATGTTCTCACAGATGAGAAGATCGCCGCCCTACAGAATGAAGATGCACGTGAACGAGCATTGCAACAAGCACTCCTGTTCCTTAGCTATCGTGCTCGTTCAGAGAAGGAAATTCGGCAAAACCTGAAAAAGCACGAGTATCCCGAAGATGCCATCGAATACACGATGACTCGTCTGCGGGAGAACAGGTTAGCCAACGACAATGAATTTGCTCAGGCGTGGGTTGAAAATCGCAACACATTCCGCCCACGCAGCCGCCGCGCACTGACGATGGAACTTCGTCAAAAAGGGCTCGACGAGGAAACGGTCAAGAACGCCGTTGCCAATGTAGACGAAAATGCCCTGGCGTATGAAACAGCCCGAAAACGGGCACCCAGACTCAAAAGTCTGGAATGGAGCGAGTTTCGTAAGAAACTTTCCGAATACCTTGCAAGGCGCGGCTTTCCATACTCTGTGGTTTCGTCCACCGTCACCCGTATTTGGAACGAGACGCACACAGAAAATACAAAATACGAAGATGAGGAATGAACATGAATCCGATCATCATAATTCTGATAGGAATTTTGGCGCTGATCATTGGCGCTGCATTGGGGTACTTCTTCCACCGCTATCAAGTGGACCGTGCCGCTAAGGCACGCCAGGAACGTGCCGACGATATTTTGAAAGCTGCTCAAACTCAGGCGAATATGATCGTCAAAGGTGCGCAGGATAATGCCACCAAGATCATTCAAGCTGCTGAAAGCGAACTCAAGGAACGCCGCATCGAACTAAACCGCGATACCGAGCGACTTGAAAAACGCCGCTCTGAAGTGGACAGCCGTTACGACAAGATTGAACAACGCGAACAGAATCTCAACCGCCGCCAGTCACAAATTGACAAGCGTCATAACGAAGCCGAGAAATTGTTCGAAGATCAAATGAAGAAGCTCGAAGAGATCGCACAAATGACCCCCGAAGAAGCTCGCAAAGATCTCTTCGCTGCCGTGGAAAAAGAAGCCCGTGGCGATATGGCACGCATCATTCGTCAGATAGAAGCCGAAGCCCGTGAAGAAGGCGAGAAGCGCGCCCGCAAACTCATCGCCGATGCCATTCAGCGCGTTGCCTCTGAACATGTGGCTGAAGTGACCCGCGCCGTGGTCACCCTGCCCAGCGAAGAAATGAAGGGTCGCATCGTGGGTCGTAACGGACGCAACATCAAAGCCTTCGAACAAGCCGCTGGTGTGGATGTGATCGTGGACGACACGCCTGACTCTGTTACCATCTCCTGCTTTGACTCGGTGCGCCGTGAAATTGCCCGCCGTGCTCTTTCCAAACTGATCCTTGATGGACGCATTCATCCCGCACACATCGAAAAAGTGATCGAAGACGAAACCCGTGCCGTTGAGAAGATCATCAACGAAGCTGGCGAACAAGCCGCATACGATGCGAATGTCTCTGGCTTGCATCCCGAAATTCTGCGCATGATGGGTCGCCTCAAGTTCCGCACCTCCTATGGTCAGAACCAACTCGCCCATGCCGTGGAAGTTTCTAAACTGGCTGGCATCCTCGCTGCTGAGATCGGCGCGAACGTGGAACTCGCTAAACTGGGCGGCTTCCTGCACGATATCGGCAAAGCCATGGATCACAATCAGGAAGGGACGCATGCCGGTCTCGGTGCGGAATTCTGTAAGCGCTATGGTGTGAACGCTGTGGTAGTCAATGCCATCGCTGCTCACCACCATGAAGTGGATCAGGAGACCGTTGAAGCTGTCATCGCTGAAGCCGCCGACGCCATCTCTGGCGCACGCCCCGGCGCTCGCCGTGAAGATCTCGAAGCGTACATCAAACGCATCCGCTCGCTCGAGGAAATGTCCATGTCCTTTGAAGGTGTGCAGCAAGCCTTCGCCATCCAGGCGGGACGTGAAGTCCGCATCCTCGTCAAGCCGGATACGATCGACGACCTCGGCTCGACCCGCCTTGCACGTGATATCGCCAAGAAAATCGAAGAAACTATGCAATATCCGGGGCAGATCCGCGTGACGGTCATCCGCGAGACCCGCGCCACCGAATACGCCAAATAACGCCTTACAAGCTAGTTACGAATGCGATAACCCATCCCTTGGAGTGCTAAAATAAAGCACTACCGGGATGGGTTTTTATTTTCTTTAGTGCTCTCATCCCTACATATTAAGAGAGTAGATCATGGCAAAAAACAAGTCAACAAATAGTGTCAAAAAGGTTAAGCCTGCTACACAAAAAATAGCGGCAACAAAGCACCCTGCCAAAAGATCAAAATCAAATAGCGGGTTTGAAAGCAGTCTATTTCAGCAATTTATTGAGTTTGCTCCTGTTGCTTTTATTGCCATTGATGAAAATAGCAATATCCAAGTGGTTAATGATCATGCTGAAAATCTATTTGGGTACACTCGTGCCGAACTAATAAACCAAAGCTTTGAAACTCTCATTCCAGAAAGATATCGAAATTCACATGAGAAAAAGAAAAAAGCATTCCTAAAGTCTCCGCAAAAAAGGGAGATGGGGACAGGGCTTGATATTTACTGCTTGCACAAGAACGGACAGGAAATTCCGGTGGAGATTGGTCTTAACCCCGTCACAATAGAAAAGAAGAAATTCATCTTAGCTTCGGTTTCGGATATTTCTAAAAGAAAAGAAACGGAAGTGGCTTTAGCGGCTATTCAATCGAAAGAAACGGAAGAAAAATTTCGTACGCTAGTGGAGCAAAACCCAGCGATCGTTTATATTTCTGATCTTCACCAACATATTGGGGTTACTTATATTAGTCCGCAGATACAGTCTCTGGGATTTTCGCAAGAAGAATGGGTGGCGCAACCAAATTTGTGGGTTGAGCAGATCCACCCAGAAGATCAAAAAAGAGTGCTGAAAGAGGTTGAAGGGTTTGCCAAGAAGAATCAACCTTTTCGTTCAGAATACAGATTGCTATCAAAAAATGGAACTGTCCGCTGGTTTCTTGATGAAGCCGTAGATATCTTAAACAATAAAGGACAGCCCATTATCCGTCAGGGGTTTATGTTAGATATCACGGCTAGAAAGAATATCGAAGAAAAGCTGTCTTCTCGTGAACATTACTTAGATCTATTGAATTCCATTACTACTTCGATCATTGCTACACAAGATATAGATGGTTCCATCGACAGTTTAGTAGAAGGGTTAAAAGAACTACTCAGTGCAGATGATTGTTATTTGACACGTTGGGATGAAGAAGCAAACAAACCTGTCCCCCTGGCATCCACTGTTCAAATGGCACAGCCATACACGTCCATTAATTTTTCCAGCGATTTGCGCTATATGAGTAGGTCTGTAATTGATAAACAACATGCTCTTGTAGCAGAAGATGTGTATAACTCTCCTTATATCAGCCCAGAAGTGGCAAAGATGTTCCCGGCACGATCTATGATTGGGATTCCACTTTTATATAGAAACAAAAAACTAGGTGCGATTATTGTTGCATATAACACACCGCACCGTTTTGATACAAGTGAAATTGAAAGAGCAGAGCAAGCCGGCAGGCAGATCGCCATTGCCATGTGGAGCGTACAACAGGATATTGAACTCAAAAGACGCCTCAAAGAACAAGAAACTCTTGCTCAAATTACCACCTCGCTTAGCCAGGTTGAACATATTGGTTTATCAAATGTGCTTGATTTGATTGTACATGCTGCCAGAGAGCTAATTCCTAAGGCACAGCAAGCTGTTATTCACCTTATGGACAAAAGCAATGCATACCTTACTCCACAAGCAGTCTCAGGGTATGAGCAGACCGGCGAAACTGGCGGCAAGATGCGCGTTGGAGAGGGTGCCGCAGGGCTTGCCATGTCAGAAGGGAAAAGTGTGTATATTCCTTCTATTCATGCCGATGAGCGTTTTATCCACTTAATCTCACATGTGAAATATAACTCTCTTTTAGTGACGCCCATCATTAGTAGCAGCCAAAAACTTGGAACAATCAGTATACAAAGTGAAAAAACATATGCCTTTTCACAAAGCGAGATCAATTTACTCAATGAACTTGGGCAACAAGCCGCTATTGCGATCGAAAATACCAGGCTTTATGATGCTGCTCAACAAGAATTAAAAGAACGTTTTCTTGCAGAAGCAGCACTACGGAGTAGTGAAGAAAGATATCGCAGCGTTTCTGAAGATATCACTGCCATGATCTGTCGTTTTGAACCCAACGGTTCACTTACATATGTCAACCAAGCATATGCGGATTTCTTTGGCGATATTCCAAGCCATTTTGTCAAGAAAAACCTTTTTGATATGTTTGAAAGTGAAGAACAGAAAACCCTCGTTAAAACAAATTATTCCACTCTCACCCCTGATAAACCCTTTATTGTGTATGAAATTCAAGAAAAAAATCATAAGAACGAAAAACGCTGGGTGCAGTGGACAGACCGCTTGATTACCAACGAGAACGACATCAAAGTGGAATATCAATCAATTGGTATAGATATCACTGAACGGAAGCTGGCAGAAATCGAAAGAGAACGTCTTCTTGAAGCTGAACATGATCAACGCTTACGTGCTGAGACGAGCGCAGAAGCGACCTTGGCACTAGTCTCCCATGTCGAATTAGATAAAGTCTTGATCGAGATCTTAAATCAAGTTCAAAGACTTTTGCCTGGTTGCGGCGCAAATATCGCTTTATTAGAGAACAATATGCTGCGAACAGCAGCATGGCGTGGTTACGAAACAAGGGGCGATGAAATATTCAAAAACCTTATCAAAAATACAGAAATGTATCCTTTAGATCAGTATATGCTTAAGAACCCGCAGACATTGATCATAACAGACACAGCCCAGGATGAAAAATGGAAAAGCATCCCTGGGCTGGCGTGGGTACGTTCGCACCTTTGTATTCCGCTGTTGTGGAACAAAGAACTATTAGGCTTGTTATATATTGATGAGGATGCCCCAAATAAATTTTCACAAGAAACCATTCTTCGTCTGACACCCCTAGTAAATGCGACAACTGTGGCGCTTGAAAGTGCCTTGCTTATCGAAACAACTCGTCAGGCACTAAAAGAGACGAATGCCCTGTATCAAATCAATAAGGGCATGGTAGCTCTAGACCCTGATGAATTATTAAATGACGCAGTTGAACTATTAAAAAATAATTTTGATTACTATCACGTTCAAGTGTATGTACCGAACCCTGCTACTGGGAATTTTGTTGTACAAGCTGCAAGTGGAACGATTGGTAAAATGCTGGTTGAAAATAGACATGAAATCCGTGCGGGATCTGGCATTGTTGGGTATGCCGCAGAAACTGGCACTCCATTTTTCACGAATAATGTGGATGGGGTTATGTTCTACCTTGCCAACCCCCTATTACCCGAAACCAAATCAGAAATGGCAATACCCGTACGGAATGGTGACAAACTTTACGGTATTCTCGATATTCAACAAACTGCCGCCCGACAATTTACCCAACGTGATCAGCAGCTTGTATTAACCGTGGCAGATCAGCTTGCAGTGGCGTTACATAAGACTGAGCTTTATGAGAACCTGCAAACATCCTTGCAACAAGAAAAAGCGGTTCGCAACCAACTTGTACAAAACGAACGTCTCGCCGTGATGGGGCGACTGTTGGCTTCTGTTTCTCATGAATTGAATAATCCTCTTCAAGCCATTCAAAATGCCCTATTCCTTCTAAAAGAAGAAAAGGGACTTTCACAACAAGGGTTAAACGACCTCGAAATCGTATTGGCTGAATCAGAACGCATGGCAAGCCTGATCGAGCGTCTACGAGAGACCTATCGTCCCCCACAAGCTGAAGATCTGCAGCCCGCTCATGTCAACAATATCATTGAAGATGTATATGCCTTACTTGCCACCCATTTGCGCAAAAACAATGTGGCATTTGAATTTCACCCAGAGCCAGATATACCAATAATCATGGCACTGCCCGGACAAATACGGCAAGTCACTTTGAATCTATTCATGAATGCAGTTGAAGCCATGACGGAAGGCGGCAAGCTCACCGTTAGCACAATGAACCTGCATGAAACAAATGAGATCATGCTCTCTGTTTCTGATACAGGAGCAGGTATTGCAGAAAGCATATTGCCCAATATTTTTGACCCATTCGTTACCAACAAAAAGCGCGGCACAGGGATTGGTCTTACGATCTCACACGATATTGTGATCAAGCATCGCGGACGCATCACAGCAGAGAACAATTCTGACATTGGTGCTACTTTCAAAGTTTACTTACCCATTGAACCTGCTTCACCGGAGTTAGAATGAACCTCACAGGGCATATTCTCATCATCGACGATGAAGCCTCCATTCGCAAAACGCTGGCTCGCATTTTGCAACAAGCCGGGTTTGAAGTAACAACAGCTGAAAGTGCTGAACAGGGGTTAAGTTATCTTCGCACCACCCAATTTGATCTGATCTTAACAGACCTGCGTATGCCGGGCATGCATGGTATGGATGCTCTCAAGGTCATTCACACAGAACACCCAACGTTGCCCGTCATTCTCTTTACTGCCCAGCCAGATGTCAACTCAGCGGTGGAAGCGCTAAGACAAGGGGCTACAGACTATCTTCTCAAACCCATAAAGCCAGAAGCAATTATCGAACGCGCCAGAAGCATTTTAGCCAAACAACAACATGAGAAGCGCAAGCGCGAGATCCTGTCGCAGATCGAACTCTTGCAAACCGAACTAAAAGAATTGGACAACGGCGAAGCGACCAATAAGCCGATTTCATCGGTTACGTTTGAAAAAGAGCGTTTCCTCAAGCGCGGCAACCTCGTATTGGATCTACATACTCAACGAGTATTGCTTAACGATGAGCCACTCAACACGCCCCCCACTTCCTTTGATTATTTGCTCGTTCTGGCGCGCCATTCGCCAGATGTAGTGGATTATCAAACCCTTGTGGCTGAGGCGCAGGGCTATCAGACCGACCTACGTGAAGCGCAGGAACTTACCAAATGGCACATTCACCAATTACGTCAGATCATCGAGGCTGATGCGCGCAACCCGGTTCACGTGATCAATGTGCGGGGGATGGGATACCGTCTGGTCACAGATTAGGGGATAAGGATCGAGAGAATTCCATACTCAATGGATAAAACCCCGCCTCCGGTCCACGCCTGAGACGGGGTTTTCGTTCCCAACTTTTCCCAACTTTTACCCCATCCAACCTAACTGTCCTTGCAGGGAATCAGGCGAGAATATATGGCGATGAATACCCCTGTATCTTCTCCCAAGGAAATGGTGCGCATCCTCGTTGTAGATGACCACCCCAATACGGCAACCACGCTTGCACGCGCACTCGCTCAGCTTGGACCCACAATCGATGTGGTTTCGGCTGTCAGTGGGAGTGATGCACTTGAAAAGGTCAAAGACAAAGGTGTGGATATTCTCTTCACCGATATGATCATGCCTGAAATGACCGGGTTGGAATTGATCGAGAAAATGCAAAACCACCCCGGAGGCAGACCTTCATATACATATCTCGTTACGGCTTATGATGTGCCGGGTCTTAAGGTCACGGCTCAGCGTTTGAAGGTGAATGACGTCATCATCAAACCGGTGCGCCCAGAAAAGATATGCCAGATCGCTACTGCCGCTATGAACGAAATGAAGCATGCGGCAAACCCCATTGGTAAAAAATCTACTACCAAACGCAAATTTAAGATTCTTGTCGCAGACGACATCATGGATAACGTTACATTATTGGCTCGTTATCTTGAATATGAAGGTTACGACCAAGTGGTTGCCCGTGACGGGCTGGAAGCACTGAATAAAATTCGTGATGAAATGCCAGACCTCATCCTTTTGGATGTTAATATGCCCAACAAGGATGGCTTTACAGTTCTTGAAGAAGTACGTGCAGACCCGGCAATTGCTCACATTCCGGTCATTATTCTTACTGCGGCTCGATTAGACCCATCTGACGTGCAATCTGGCTTGAACCTTGGCGCAGATGATTATGTAACCAAGCCTTTTGATCGCCATGAACTGATGGCACGCATTCGCACCAAGCTGCGCGTGAAAGAAGCAGAAGATGTGACCCGCCGTCGTAATCGCGAATTGAATCTTCTGCCTGAGATCGGAAAGCAGTTAAGTGCTCGTTTGGATACGAAAGATCTGGCAAATGTTTTGCTAAAACGCACTGCTGAAACCTTGGGGGCTATTCAAGCAAATATGTATATTTTAGATACCGAAGAAAAAGAGATTCAGGAAAAGTATGAAGTGGTACTGAATCCCTCTGGCGCCGCTGAAGACCTAACTCCGCCCGCTAAACTTATTCAGTTTATACAAGAAAACCACCAAGGGGTTGTGATCGAAGATGCAGTCAATGACCCTCTCTGGCAAATAGCTTCTCAGGCGAATATCCGCTCGGCATTGGTAGTGCCGATCTTTGGGCGATATTCATTGTTGGGCTTGATTGTTTTGACGCATGAACAGGAAAGCTATTTTTCAAGTGACCACTTGCTCTTATTACAAGCAATCGCTAGCCAGGCTGCAATTGCCATTGAAAACGCACGCTTGTATTCTGTTGTAATGCAAGAACAAAAGAAGGTAGCTGCTATCTTAAGACACGCTTCAGAAGCAATTTTGCTTTTTGATGACCATAGCAACCTAACCTTGCTCAACCCTGCTGGTGAACAACTCTTTGTTACACACCCCATCAAATTGAATCAGCAGCTCCCCACCGAACATGGGTATGACGGGTTGATCAAACTGATCGACGACGCACATGCTGCTCAAATGTCCATTTCCGGAGAGATCGTTTGGAATGACCAACGTACATTCACGGCTTTTGTTGCCCCCATTGAAGACGGTGGAACTGTAGCGATCTTACATGATGTGAGCCGCTTCAAGGACCTAGATCAAGTCAAGAATGAGTTCATTGCCACTGCTTCGCACGACCTCAAAAATCCGCTAACTTCGATCGGCGGGTTTACGCAGTTATTAAGTCAGGCAGGTCCGCTTAATGAGAGTCAAATGGAATTTGTAGACCGAATCCAGCACTCCGTTAAGAACATGAGCGAATTGATCCAAAACATGATGTCACTGGCACAAGCAGATTTAAATGCTACTCAAAAGCATGAGCCTGTTGATATCAAAGATGTGTTAGATGAAGTGGTCAACGAATTTGGACCGCAAGCTCGCGGGAAAGAACAAGAGCTTGAATTTACACCGCCCGTTGCTACCGTTCAAGTACGCGGAGATGCACTACATTTACGGCAAGCATTCCGCAATTTGCTTGGGAATGCCATTAAGTACACACCCAGAGGCGGGCTTATTCAGATCCAACCTGTGATCGAAGCAGAAAATCTACTCATCCATTTTAAAGACAATGGGTATGGCATTCCTGCTACAGACTTGCCATTTATTTTTAATCGGTTTTATCGTGTCCGTACAGGAAAAGCCAGTGAAGTGGAAGGCAACGGATTAGGTCTGGCTATTGTCAAAGCTATCACAGTTGAGCACGGCGGCACGGTTAATGTAGAGAGCGAAGTTGGGAAGGGCACATGTTTTAGTGTGCTGTTGCCCATTAATAAAAATTAGATCATTAAGAATGAGGCTATTAAACATGAAAAAATATTTTTCCATCATTACCGTTGTTTTCATTCTGTCAGCACTGCTTCTCGGGGCATGTGGCTCCGCCAATGCCGAGCCGGACAAGGTCACTGTTCAATTAGGCTGGTTCCACGGTGTGGAGTATTCTGGCTTTTATGCAGCAGTCGATCAGGGATATTACAAAGATGCGAATATCGAAGTGACCCTAAATGCAGGCGGACCTGACATCAATCAATTCGATGAAGTTAGTAACGGAAATGCCCAATTCGGTATCGGAGGCGGTGATAGCCTTATCACGGCTCGTGCCAACGGGCAGGACTTTGTAGCGGTATCGACCATTTTCAAAGAAAACCCGCTTGCGATCACATCACTGACAAAAGATAACATTACCAAACCAGCTGACCTAGTAGGCAAGACCGTAGGCGTCTATTCGCTGGACCTCAGCAATTTTAACGACCTGCCCTTCCTTGCTTTGATGAGCCGAACCGATCTTGACCGCACCACAATGAAATATGCCTTGATTCAGGATTTTCAAGGAGCGAATGAAATTAAAGCAGGCAATATGGATGCCATGAGCGGCATGTTCGCTACAGATCAACAAGTTATGGCAAGTCAGGCTGGCGACGACTTGAATTTCATCTACTACAAAGACTATGGCTACGATATATATATCAATACTATTTTTACAACGGATGAATTCCGACAGAGCAACCCTGACCTAATCCGCCGCTTTGTGCAGGCGACCATTAAAGGCTATCAGTATGCTATTGAGAACACAGACGCGGTTGCTCAGTTAGCATTGACCTATGACGAAACCCTGGATCTTTCCTATCAACAGGCTGTTATGCAAGCCCAGATCCCGTTCATCAACTCTGGAGATGGACAGATCGGCACCATGAATGAAAATATTTGGGAAAACACCCAAAATATTCTTGTTGAATTTGGTCTAATCTCTACGCCAATCGATTTATCCACTGTGTACACAAACGAATTCGCAACTCCGTAATTTCCAATGCCATACCCGTGTTGTACCTTCAACTTCAACACGGGTATGTTTCATAGCTCAAAACAGTTATTAAGCAGATAAGACACCAGATTTTCACTAATTTTGTCCGGAGAGTTTCATGAAGAAATTTTTCTCTTCAAACCAAGCCAATCAACCTTTAGGTACGCGCTTGCAAGCGATGTCACTGCAAACGCGCTTACTTATCACAAGCATATTACTGGTGCTTATCCCAGCGTTAATAACAACAGTAACCTCAACATATATTAGTTCACGTGGTTTGACCACTGACTCATTTGATCAGTTAGAGTCTGTTGCTACTCTAAAAGAAAACCAAGTCCGGACGTGGCTAAACACCTTGCAGACAAGCCTTGAACTTGTGTTTGCAGATCAGGCATCTGTTCAACGAGTTGCAAATGTGATCAATGCCGAAGAAGATAACGATGTCTTTATAGAAAAAGCCAAGTTGCGATTTGATCTTGGACGTTACAACGGACTTTCCGGGTACTTTACCGAAATCTTTATTATGGACACCAATGGTGTCGTTGCGCTTTCTACTATCAAAGACCAGGAAGGCAAGATTTTTAGCAATCAGGTCTTTTTCACAGAAGGCATCAAGGGTCCTTATATCAACTCTCCAATCTTTGAACCTTCTTTTTCGAATTATTCCATTATTATTTCACAGCCTCTAGTCGGACAAAACGGTAAGGCACTTGGGGTTTTGGCTGGTCGTGTCAATCTCTCTACTTTGAATGACATTATGAGCGAACGTGCAGGTTTGGGGGAAACGGGCGAAACCTATTTAGTCAATGCAAATTTTGCCGTACTCACCAATCTACGCTTTCAAGAAACCATTCTTGGCAAGACCTATATCCGTACTGATGGCGTCACGAATGCCATTGAAGGACAAACAACAGGTCAAGCTACTTACAATGATTATAGAAATATTCCGGTACTTGGGGTATATCATTGGATCCCCGAATTAAAGGCAGCGGTTATAGCGGAGCATGATGAATCAGAAGCACTTCAGTCTTCCAGCAATTTGTTTCAAGTCAACCTTGTAGTCGCAATCTTTACGATCGCAATTGCAAGCGCAGCCGCTTTCGTTCTTACACGTCAAATCACAACACCAATTACCGAACTTGCGAATGCAGCAGAGGGCATCTCTCGCGGCAACCTATCCAACGAAGTTAATATCATACGTGGAGATGAAATTGGTCTATTAGCAAACAGTTTTAATTTGATGACCTCTCGTCTACGTGACTTGGTCAATACGCTTGAACAACGCGTCACAGACCGCACCAAGGCGTTGGCAGCTTCAACAGAGGTCAGCCGTCGCATTTCAACGATCCTAGACCAAAAACAACTTGCCGTAGAAGTTGTAGAACAAGTAAAAAGTGCGTTCAATTACTATCATGCCCATATTTACCTTTTCAATGAAGCCGGCAACGAACTAATCATGGTGGGTGGAACAGGTGAAGCGGGTCAGACCATGTTGGAGCGTGGACATAAAATTGCAAGAGGCAGAGGTCTGGTAGGTCGTGCAGGTGAAACAAACACCCCAGTTCTAGTAGAAAATACATCCTTAGATGCAGATTGGTTGCCAAATCCCTTATTGCCTGAAACCAAATCAGAATTGGCTGTGCCCATTGCCATTGGTGATAAGGTTTTAGGTGTTTTGGATGTGCAACAGAACATAGTAAATGGCTTAAAGCAGGAAGATGTAGACCTTCTTCAATCGATTGCAAATCAGGTTGCCATCGCGATCCAAAATGCGCGTTCTTACGCACAAACCCAGCAGCGCGCAGAACGTGAAGCGTTAATCTCCTCGATCAACCAAAAGATTACTAGTGAAACTTCGGTTGAGCGTGCGTTACAAGTGGCTGTCCGCGAGGTTGGGCGTGCCCTCAACACTCAAGCAAAAGTAAAAATCAATACAACAGGTAAAGGATAGAAGCACATGAAACCATTAAGATTATCCCTATCTGTAAAGCTAGTATTCGCTTTTCTTCTCTTGTCGCTCATCCCATTGGGAATCATTATCTACTTAAATACAGCTTTTAACAGTGAGCATTTACAGGAAGATGCCGATCAACAATTAGGAAGTGCAGCAAACCTAGCAGCAAGTAACATTAATATATTTCTTACCGGCGGCTTAGATCATATTCAATCTACGGCAGCGCTTGCGGAATTTGAAGAGTATCTGTTGTTACCGGCATCAGAACGAAAAGGGAGTGAAATAGAGCAAGAAGTTTATCAAAACCTTCAAGCCACTGTACTGTTAGACCCATTTTATATCACTTCGGTGGGCGTTATGGATCTAAATGGTGTTAACTTGATCGATACAGACCCAACTCAAATTGGCGAGCAGGAAAAAGAAAAAGAATTCTTTGTTAAAACCGTAGAAACAAAGGCTCCCTATATTTCTAATGCTGAACTTGATGAAGGAGAGTATTCGATCTATTTTAGCGCCCCCATTTTCGACGAAAACAACAAGGCTCTAGGTATTGTACGAATTCGCTATAATGCAGTTATTTTGCAAGACATTTTAATCAAAACCGCTCACGACTCGAATATAGAAGGGCTTGTCATTGACCTGTTTGATGAAAATCATGTTGCACTAGCTATCACAGATGCGCCAGAAGATATTCTAAAAATACTGGTTCTCCCATCTGATGAAAAACTGAAAGAATTACAAAAGGCTGGGCGTATTTTGGAAGGTTCTGTTGAAGACATAACTACAAACGACCCTGATTTGGACGCCCACTTAAGAAATGCAGAACAAACGCCTACTTTTACAGTTGAAGCAGAAGGGGAAGAAGCAGTGACTGCTTTTGTTCAAAACAAAGACTGGATTGTTCTAGCTGGGCAGGCTCAATCGATTTACCAGGCACCGTTGCAGGAACAATTACGTATTGAGGTCACCATCGGTCTTGCATTGTTAGTCATCGTTTCAGCACTCGCTCTCTTGATGGCAAGAAGCATTAGCCGACCCATTACGGAACTTTCTAGTGTGGCAAAAGAAATTGCAAATGGAAATACAGATTTACAAGCAACTGCCCAAACAAATGATGAGATCGGCGATCTGGCAACAAGCTTCAATGAAATGACCTTAAAATTGAGGTCGAGCTTTGTCGACTTGGAACGCCGTGCCAAAGAAGTGAGCACTATTTCAGAAGTAAGTCGCCGCTTATCTTCGGTGTTGGATAAACAACGGCTCTTGATCGAAGTTGTAGAGCAGATCAAATCCTATTTGAATTATTACCACGTCCATATTTACCTCTTGGACAAAGAAAGCGGCAACCTCATGATGTCTGGCGGAACTGGAAAAGCCGGGCAAACCATGCTGGAACAAAAGCACAAGATCAACAAAGGACGTGGTTTGGTTGGTCGTGCGGCGGAAACAGGCACTCCTGTTTTGGTGCCCGATACGTCAAATGATGCAAATTGGCTGCCAAATCCGCTTCTACCTGAAACTGCTTCTGAAGTTGCTGTTCCGATCTTTTCAGATACTGAAGTGATCGGGGTTCTGGATGTGCAAAACAATATTCCAAATAGTTTAACGCAAAGGGATATTGAATTGCTTCAATCCATTGCCTACCAAGTTTCAATTGCTTTGAAAAATGCAGATGCATACATGGAAGCACAAAGTCAGGCAGAGCGTGAAAATATCATTAATGAGATCAACCAGAAGATTCAGAACACTTCTTCAGTAGATCAAGCCTTGCAGGTAGCCATCCGAGAATTGGGTTCTGCCCTTGGCGCAAAAGAATCTCACATCATGCTCCATGTACCAGACTCCGTCACGAAAGAAAGCCGTTAGAGGAGAATTTTATGAATACTCCAAATCCATCTGATGACGCCATGAAAAAACGTATTGATGAAATGTTCTCCGGGCAAAACCTTCCTTCCTACGCTAGTATCAGCGAAGTGGAAGCCATGCAGAATCGCATCCGTGAGCTGGAAGAAAAGTTACAACAATCCGCAAAGCCAGTTGCAACAGAGTTAAAGCTTGAAAACGTCATACCTGTAGCAGAAGAAAAAACTGTAGAAGTGCCTCACAAGTCCGGATTCTTGCGCAATTTATTAACCCCTCCGGTTTTTGGTGATCTGGCAAAAGACCGCATTGCCAAGTTGCAACATCAGATTTTGCTTGGTATTGTTTCAACTGCCATTCTAGCGCTGATTGCTATTTTCATAAACTGGAATGGCACCAACTCTTTTCTAGGGTTGGGAATTCTGGTTTCCGAGTTTTTTGTTCTATTGTTTGCTTTTTATTTCTTACGCCGTGGCAATCTCCAAGTTGTCAGTTGGATGTTAATTGGCGTAATCTACGCCATCTTAATTGCAAGCCTCTTTGTCAGTGGCTTTACACTTGCAACTGTCATCGAGCTGGCATTGATCGTCACCCTTGCAGGACTACTTCTTCATCCTTGGCAAGTGATTCTAGTATCGATCAGTACGGTCGCGATGAACTTTATTGCTCCAAATATTGGCGTTCCCACTTCATTGCCTGACAATAACCTTATATTTACAGGCATCATTCTTGCCTTGGAAGGCGCTTTATTAACGATCGCATCCGGTACTCTTGAGAATACATTCAAAGAAATTGACAAAAGCACAAAAGCTCTCGTCATCAGCAATAAGAATCTACAAGAACTGTCTGCAAACCTTGAGGAACGGGTTGAAAGCCGCACACATGACCTCGAATTGGCAACAGAGGTTGGCAAGATCATCTCTGGTAAGGTCGATAATCTTTATGGGTTGCTTGAAGAAGCTGTAGAAACTATTCGTTCTCGATTCAACTTGTACTATACCCAGATCTATATCACAGACCCCTCCGGGCGCACTATTACCTTACGAGCTGGTACTGGATCTGTAGGCAAGCAACTGCTCAAACGCGGTCACCATTTGATGGTTAACCCTAGCTCATTAAATGGACGTGCCGCCTCTGAAAAGCGGACTGTGATCGTTGAAAATACTACAGACAATCCAACCTTCCTCCCCAACCCTCTCCTTCCCTTTACTCGTTCTGAAATGTCTGTGCCCTTAATTGCAGGAGACCGGGTTGTAGGCGTGTTGGATATGCAAAGTGATCAACCAAACGGACTTACAGAAAGCAATGCGGATGCCTTTGAAGCATTAGCCGGGCAATTAGCTGTAGCGATCCAAAATGCGGCTCTCTTTGAACAACTTACACAATCTCGTTTGGAACTTGAAGCTCAATCAAAGAGACAGTCCTACATAAACTGGAATAACTTCCTTAACGCCATTGAACGGGAAGAAAAAATCACATACAGTTTCAACCAGGATAGCGCCGCCCTCCTGTCAAATGCTGAGAACAACCCTAATAGTCTCAGTGCTCCAATTCACATTGCCGGTGCAGAAATAGGCAAAGTTCAAATCATGGATGCACCGAATCGCACCTGGACCCCTGCAGAAGAGGACATTGTACAAAATGTGGTTTCCCAGCTTTCACTTCACATTGACACATTAAGGCTATTAGCAGAATCAGATAAATACCGGCAGGACGCAGAATTAAGCGCCAAGCGTTTAACCGTTGAAGGCTGGAATGAATATCTGAAAATGCGTGAGAACTTGGAAGAAGGGTTTGTCTATAAAGACCACAAGGTAGTACCGCTCAATGAAACAGGTATCACAAAAGTCACCAATGAAGCGACAATCCCGCTGCAAGTTCAAAATCAAAGCCTGGGTGAAATTGCCATTGAAACCACTCAAGGTCTCAGTGATGAAGAACTTGAATTACTTTCTGCTGTTTCAAATCAGCTAAGCAGTCATATTGAAAACTTAAGATTGTTCGAACAAAGCAACGACAATCGTAAGGCTCTTGAAGTCACATTACAGCAATTAAGTACAAATGAGTCCCGCCTTTCTGAGGCGCTTGACATCGCCCGCCTCGCCAACTGGGAATACGACGTTGAAAAGGACATCTTTACCTTCAACGATCAGTTTTATTCCGTCTTCCGCACATCTGTAAAGGAGGTTGGAAGTTATCAACTCTCATCTGCGGAATATGCTCAAAGGTTTGTACACCCTGATGACCTGCCTATTGTTGGTGTCGAAATTGAAAAAGCCCTTAACTCCAAGGAGCGTCAATACAACGCTTCATTAGAGCACCGTATTATCTTTCCAAATGAGACAACAGGATATATCTCTGTCAACATTAACGTGGAACGGGATGAAAACGGAAAAATTACACGTTATTATGGTGCAAATCAAGATATTACTGCACGTAAAATGGCAGAAGAGGCTTTGCGCACACAGGAAGCCCGCTTATCTGAAGCATTGGATATCGCCCGCCTCGGTAACTGGGAATATGATGCCGGGAAAGATACCTTTACCTTCAACGACCATTTCTACTCTGTATTCCGCACCAATGTTGAAGAAGTTGGAAGTTATCAAATGTCATCTGCTGAATATGCAGAACGATTTGTGTTCCCTGAAGACGCCCCTCTCGTTGGGGTTGAAATCGGCAAAGCCATGACCACCAGAGAGCTTCACTTCAAACAGCACATAGAACATCGCATCATTTTCCCGGATGGCAGCCTCGGGTACATTTCAGTAAACATCAACGTAGAGCGTGACGAGAATGGAAACATTCTCCGTTGGTACGGTGCCAATCAGGACATCACAGGCCGCAAATTAGCAGAAGAAGCTGTTCGCAAAGCACAAGAACAGTATAGTCTTGCAGTGGAAGGTTCCAATGATGGTCTATGGGACTGGAATATCGAAACCAATGAAGTGTATTTCTCTCCCCGTTGGAAAGCCATGGTCGGGTATGAAGAACATGAATTAATGAACGGCTTTGCCGATTTTGAAGCCCTGCTACACCCTGAGGATCATGATCGTGTTCTTGGCGTCGTAAATGACTATCTGACCGGTAAACTTGACGACTACAACGTTGAATTCCGGTTCCATCATAAGAATGGTTCATATCGCTGGATCCTTGCAAGAGGTAAAGCCATGCGAAAACCAGATGGCGCTCCCTACCGTATGGCTGGGTCTCATTCGGATATCACCGAGCGTAAAGAAGCTGAAGAACTCATTGCCAAACGTGCCGAACAACTAGCAGTGCTTAACCGCGTGATGGAAGTGGCAAACACTTCACAAGACAGGTTGCACATCCTCCAAACAGCTACTGATGAATTCCGCACCTTGATGCAAGGCTTTAGTGCAGGCGTCCTACTCTTGGACGAAAAAGGTGATATGTTGACCTTGGTCACCGAAAGTTATGCTGAACCGTCCATGCCTAAATTAGCCGGGCGCGCCATGCCAATCTCCGTCAACCCAGCTACGAATTCTTCGATCAAATCTGGGAAAACTGTTTTGGTTGAAGATGCCCAAACAGACCCGATCCTTGAGCCGATCCGTGCCATTATGAAGCAGAGGAATATTCAGAGCGTCCTGGTCACGCCTATGTTCTCGCGCAATAAAGTCATCGGCGTCTTTTCAATTGACACCAATGACCCAACCCGCAAATTCGATAATGACGATGTTACATTGATCGAAACCCTTGCCAAACAACTTGCCAGCGCGATCGAAAACGTGCAGTTGTTCGAGGAAATCCAGCACCGTGCATCTGATCTTTCCACAGTGGCAACGGTTAGTACCACAACGGCTACTGTGTTGGATCCAGATGAACTCTTGAAGACCGTTGTAAACATCTCCAAAGAACGCTTTGGTCTGTACCATGCTCACATCTACCTAAAAGACAATGAGGAATTGGTGCTCACCGCAGGTGCAGGAGAAGTCGGTCAAAAGATGTTGCAGACCGGTATGTCCATTGACATAGAAACTGAAAAATCGCTTGTAGCCCGTGCAGCCAGAGAAAGACAAGCCGTGATCATCAACAATGTTCACAAAGAAGAAGGGTATCTCCCCAACCCACTGCTGCCGAACACACAATCTGAAATGGCTATCCCCATGCTGGTTGGTGAAAACGTATTAGGTGTATTCGATATCCAATCTGATAAATTGGATGCATTCACCACAGAAGATGCTGATATCTATGCCACGCTTGCATCGCAAGTAGCCGTAGCGCTTCAAAATGCGCGGTTGTATCAGGAACAGGCATCTGTGGTAACCCAGCTTCGCGAATTGGATCGTCTCAAATCCTCCTTCCTCGCGAATATGTCGCATGAGTTGCGAACACCACTCAACTCCATCCTTGGCTTTGCTGATGTGATGCTTGAAGGGTTAGACGGTCCGTTGACCAATAATATGGATAACGACCTGCGCCTCATTCAAAAGAATGGACAGCACTTGCTACATCTCATCAACGATGTGCTTGACATGGCAAAGATCGAATCAGGGCGTATGAGTTTACATGCTGAAACATTCAATGTAAATAACCTTCTTGAGGAAGTCACCAGCATTACATCCTCCCTCGCAAGTGACAAGAACCTTGCACTTTACATTGACCCTGAATCAGATCGCGAGATCGAGATCTATGCCGATAGCACTCGTATTCGTCAGGTTATGATCAACCTTGTGAATAACTCCATCAAGTTCACAGAGAAGGGCTCCATCGCATTAAGTGTCAATCGTTTGAATGACACACATATTCAGATCATGGTCAAAGATAATGGGTTAGGTATTCCAACCGATCAACTTGAAGCGATCTTCCAGGAATTTACTCAGGTCGACACCACTACCACCCGCAAAGTAGGTGGAACAGGCTTAGGTCTACCCATCAGCCGGCGCCTTGTTGAAATGCATGGTGGTCGTCTTTGGGCAGAAAGCACCGGCATTGATGGAGAAGGCTCTACCTTCATTATAGAATTGCCCATTGAAACAAGCGTTACAGAGCTGATTGAGAAAAGAGAAAAATAAATGGCAAACCCGCTTTACCTCGAATGCAATCTTTGCCACCATCAACAAGCCTATAAACCATTCGTGCCTGCCATTTGTGAAAAATGTGAATCTCAATGGGTCGAAGCTCATTACGACTACGAAGGCTTCAAGCGAGAAATCTTGCGCGGCATTCCCAATCGTCCCAATAACTTGTGGCGCTTTCAGGATGTCTTGCCATTAAAAAATCCATCAGCATTGGATCTTTACCCTGCAGGTGGAACTCCGCTTTGGCTTTCAAATCGCTTCGCCCCAGACCTCGGGCATGGATCTGTTTACATCAAAGATGAGCGCTACGGCCCAACCTCTTCTTTCAAAGACCGTCAAGCAGCCGTTGCAGTAGCAGCCATGAACGAAAATGGAATCCGTGAAGCGGTGATTGCTTCCACAGGCAATGCAGCCGTGGCATATGCAGCCGCGTGTGCACGTGCGGGCATCAAGTTATGGGTCTTTATGACCAGCCTTGTGCCGCAGGAAAAACTACGTGAAGCCGCTCTCTTTGGTGCAGAGGTGATCCGCGTCAGTGGTAATTACGACCAGACCAAACAGATTGCCAGTCAATTTGCGCAACGCAAAAATCTGCTCCTGGACCGTGGTGCAAGTTCTGTACCTGCCCGTGAATCAATGAAGACTATCGCCTATGAGATCGTAGAACAACTCGGCTGGCGCGCACCAGATTGGTACATTCAAGCCGTTAGCGGCGGGCTGGGACCACTGGGTGTTTATCAAGGCTTCAAAGAAATGTTCAGCATGGGGCTGATCAGCAAGGTTCCAAAACTTGCCATCATTCAATCTGCAGGTTGCGCCCCCATGGTACATGCCTTCAAAGCAGGTAAAGATGTTGCCGCCCCCGTCATTCCTGATACACGCATCACCATCCTATCCACAGGTGACCCCGGTAAAGCGTATACCTACTTATGGAACCTCACACAGCAATACGGTGGCGTAATGGAATCCGTTACAGACTTGGAAGCCTATGAAGCCATGAAAAAGCTGGCAAAAAGTGAAGGCATGGCGGTTGAGCCTGCTACTTCTGTTGCATTTGCGGGTTTTCAAAAGCTATCAGACCAAGGTATCATCAGCAAAGATGAACTTGTAGCCATTAACTGCACGGGACATACATTTCCAGTTGAAAAGCACGTTCTAGGTGAGCAATGGGCAGTAGATGTTCATCTCAGCAAAGACCAGTCCCCTGCTCCGCGTGAAGGGTTGCAAGCCGCGCTCGAAAATCTCGACGAAACGACCACTTCGATTTTGCTTGTAGACGATAATTCAGATGATGCCCTTCTTATTCAGCGCTTATTGGAAGGCAGAAAGAATTATCGTATTTACCACGCCAAAGATGGCTGGGAAGGTCTTTCTGCAGCAAGACAAAAATTACCAGATTTGATCATAAGCGACCTGACCATGCCCGGGATCGACGGGTTTGGATTGGTGGAAGAATTAAAGCTTGACCCTCGCACCAGAGACATCCCTGTGGTTGTCGTCAGTGCCAAGGACATCACAGAGCAGGAACGGCTTCGCCTCAATGGGCATATTGAAGCGGTATATCAAAAAGGCTCCCTACCCACACGCAAATTTGTGGACAAAGTTATCGGGGTCATTGAAGATAAATTCGAAGAAAAAGGTAAAGAATAAGGAGAACAATTTATGGGAAACATCATCCTCTGCATAGAAGATAATCCGGATAATATGATGTTGGTTAAACGTGCGCTTGAGTCACGCGGATATGTTCTTCTTGAAGCTTTTACCGGAAATAAAGGCGTTGAAGTTGCAGAGCAGAATAATATTGATCTGGTCTTGTTGGATATCAACTTACCAGACATTGATGGTTATGAAGTAGCAAAACGACTGCGCTCGAGCAAAAAACATAACCTGGCATACACACCGATCATCGCAGTGACCGCCAATGCTTTGAAAGGTGATGCCGAAAAAGCGCTCGCCGCTGGCTGTGATGTGTATATGTCCAAGCCCATCAATATCCGCGAATTGTGGGCAAGAGTAGAAGCCTTCGTTCCGGCACCGGATCAGTAAAACCAGCATATAAAAACACCCCGAATATTGTTCGGGGTGTTTTTTGTTACTCAGAATTAGTTTTCAGAGATGACGATCAATTTATCATCGGGTGCAAAGGTGACCTTTTCAGATTTCTTCGGGTTGGTGCGAACGCCATAAGATTTTTCTGCATCATGGACTTCGCTCATAACACGATATCCGATGGCAGTTTCGCCACGGCGTCTGGCAGCTTCTACAGCAGTGGAGTACGTCACTGCTTCGCCCGTCACCACATACTCTCCAATTGGCTTGAGATAAACTTCTGAACCTTCGGGGTCGAAGAGGTCGGTGAAGACATCTTTTAGTTGAGCATTTTCAGAAAGCTGGGCGAGCATCAAACTGATAAGGTGTTCGCTGACGATGAAGTCGTCCACTTTGGCGGCTTCGGCGAGCTCGCGGTTTCGCAGGTCGAGCATTTCACTGATGATGGAGAAGGGTGTTTCATCTTTCTCAGCAATATCGCGTAAGTGCAAGAGTGTGACGAGTGTAATGGCATCTGCATCTTGAACATCGAGATGGCTATACGCCAAAACGATAACATGGTCATATTCGGTCACGCCTAATTCATCGAGCAAGGCACGGTCGCGGATGTCACCTTCCATCACCTTAAGCTTCTGATTCTTAAGTTTGCCTACTTCGCGTTGAATTTGGCTTTCGAGTCCGTCCACATCTGAGACGACTAAAAGTTCAGAGCCTTTGGCAACGTAGTTATCCAATTCACGAATGATGATGGAACCTGAACGATTCCATCCAAGGATGAGTCCGCGCTCAGGCTTGGGCTTGGAACGATTTTCAGAACGCTGAATCAGGTTCTCTTCCAGAGAGAGGCGGGATGATGCGATTTGAATCTTATCGTCGTCTTCGGCAATCGCAAAGATAGAGTCACCGGGTTCAATGCGGGTGTCCATGACGGGGTTCATCAAGATCGTACCATCGGCACGACGAATGCCCATCACCGTGGAGGTTTCAAATGAAACCAGAGCATCGCCGTAGGTTTTGCCAGAGAGACCGGGTTCTTGCTTGAAATAAATTTCATCGCCACCAAAGTTCATCAACTCGGTATAGACCACAGACAAACCGCTTTGGCGAGAGGTTTGAGCCACGACGCGGGCAATGAGATCAGTAGTGAGAATAGGCTGGACAGTGTCTTTTTCAGAGAGCAGTCTGATCACGTCCATATTTTGTGGGTCACGAATTTGGGTGACGATGTGATACGGCTCACTGCGGCGATTGGGGTTGTTGGTGATCGCCAACACAGATTTGATGACACGGGTATCGGGGTCATCACCATCGGCAAGGATAATGATAGATCGTGCGGTGTGTGGGCTGGCGATCTCAAGGTCGGTCATATCCATGGGGCTGCCAGAACGGCAGATGATGCGAGTATTCTTGGTATCAGCGATGCGTTCTTTGATCGCATCTTCCATTTCAACCTTGTCTTCATCTGCCAGCACAACGATCACGGCACCACTTTTGCGGCTTTCATTGGCAGCGACCAGTTCGGAAATAATGGTGAAAATTTGCGGGGTAAAGCCAAGAATGAGCGTATGGTCATTTTCAAGAACAACAGAACGTCCTTTGCGGAGTTCGTCAAGTTTATCTTCGAGTCCGTTGTTGAGAATACCGATCAGGGCGCTGACTACGAAAACGCCGCCAAAGGTAACAATGAGCATCATGAAAAGGAAGAACGGGCTGCCGGTGTCACCGCCCATGGTGCCAGAGTCGAGAGTGCGCAGTAAGCTCATCCAAGCAATCTGGAGCAGGCTTTCGCCATTGGGAGCTGTGTTTGTCAACTTAACAAGAGCGGCTGCTGCGAAAATAATAAGGGCAGAAAGAACAAATAAACCGAATAATAACGCGGGTGTCCCTTTGGACATGTAATTGTCGAACCAATATTGAAATCTCTGCTTGAACGTGGGTTGCTTCATAAAACTATCTCCTTGCGCCTTTGAAAATTTGGCTTATTATAAGAGCAATTACATCCATGACCAGAGGGTATTTTCATTACATTTGATTTACATCTTTTGAGAACAATTTCGGTAACAGCGAGTTAAAACTACAGAGGTCACTGATTTTTTGAGAGAAGGCATCTTAGATACTGCAAGACTCTTTAGCAAATCTTTCTTATACAATTATTAGTTTTGCAGGGTAACATCTGGCGTTTCTTTTGTGTCTATTCCATGCCAGCACAGGCAGACTTTAGTAAAGTGAGGTAACCATGTTCCAATTCGAAGGTTTTGACCGCCGCAAACAGGAAGATAAGGTCCGTGAAGAAGGTCGTCTTCCCCCCGGGCAATCGCTAACCCAGAAATTCCCTGTTTTGCATTATGGACCCGTGCCTACATTCAACCCCGCCGCGTGGGATTTCCGCGTATGGGGCGAAGTGGAAGAAGAAAAGCGCTGGAGTTGGGATGAATTCAATCAACTTCCACGCACCAAATTGCACATGGACATCCATTGCGTGACCCGTTGGAGCAAGTTCGATACTGATTGGGAAGGGGTCTCGGTGAAAACTCTGGTGGAACAAGGCTTCTTTAAGATCAAGCCAACTGCCACTCATGTCATGCAACATGCGGAATATGGCTTTACGGTCAACTTGCCGTTGGAAGTAGTATTACAAGATAACTTCCTGTTGGCTACTCACTTTCAGGGCGAGCCGATCACGCCTGACCATGGCTATCCATTAAGAGGCGTAGTGGGGTTCATCCCCGGGCAAGAAGATCTGGAAACGCCCTACTTCTGGAAAGGTGCCAAGTGGCTGCGCTCCATAGAATTCATGCCGCGTGACAAGCGCGGATTTTGGGAGCAAGCCGGGTATCATAACCGTGCCGATGTTTGGCGCGAAGAGCGATTTGGATAAAAAAAGCTCCGATGTCTTTCAGACATCGGAGCTTTTTATTTTACGGTCGTTTATCCAACACGATCGAGATATCCACTTTTTCCGTTCCGCGCAGAACGGTCAGCACCACGGTGTCGCCGGGTCCTTTATTGGTAATGAGGTATGCGAGCAGATCATCAAAGGTGCGCACGCTTCTACCATCAATCGCGATGATCAGATCACCACCAGCCATCAAGCCCGGGAAATTCGTAGGCTGGTCACCGGCTTGAAGCCCGGCTCTGTCGGCGGGTCCACCAGAGACTACCGAAGTGACATAGGCGCCGGTAAACTGCGGTAAGTTCAAGGCTTTAATCGCATCGAGGCTGAGTCCGCTGCTGGAAGAGACACCCAAATACGGGTAATCATAATTTCCAGTTTCGATTAAAACAGGCACCACGCGTTTGACGATGTTGATGGAGATGGCAAAGCCAATGCCCGAGTTGACCGGTTCGCCCGCATCGTTCTGGCTAAAGGTACGGATCGCGCGATTGATGCCAATTACCTCCCCATTCAAGTTGAAGAGCGGACCACCCGAATTGCCTGGGTTGATCGCTGCATCGGTTTGAATAATATCGCCAGCGCTGAAGAAATTTCCATCTGGGCTGGAGCGTTCAGAGTCCAATGTGCGCCCCAAGGCAGAGATAATGCCCACCGTCATCGTGCTTTGCAAGCCAAAAGGATTGCCAATGGCAACCACGGTCTGACCCACTTTGAGTGAGGATGAATCGCCGAGCGGCACAGGCTTAAGTTCTTCAGCGGGTGCATCCACTTTAATAACGGCAAGATCCGAATCCAAGTCAATGCCTACGATGCTGCCATATGCCATAAAGCCTGAAGGGAAGCGAACTTCAACAACATCCACAGCAGTGGTTGCATCTTGCGAAACCACATGGAAGTTCGTCACAATATGTCCCTGGGTGTCATACACAAAACCAGAGCCTTGCCCAGTTTGAGTAAAGATCGCCACCGTGCCAGGGCTAACAGTTTCAAACAGAGTCACCAATACATCTTGCGCAGCCGCTGGGTTCGAGGCTTCAAGACTCGTCGGCGCCGCTATGGTCGGTATCACTTCTGAAGTCGTGGATTGGTTTGTGGTATCTGCCGGGTTCTGTTGTGCGGTAAAAACCGGCGTCTGACAAGCAAGCACAGCCAATACCAAAACCGGGATCACGAGCTTATATTTCGTCATTAATTGAACTCCTAAAACTTGATGCGGGAGGCTTCTTCGATCAACTCCCGTTGTTTGGACGACAAATATTTCGGAATTTGTACTTTGAGCTTCACATACAAATCACCCTTCGCATTTGCATCTTTTACACTTGGCATTCCTCGTCCTGCAAGCCTAAAAATCTGCTCGGGTTGTGTTCCTGCCGGAATACTCAATTTCACTTTACCAGTTGGCGTATCTACATCTGCTTCGCCGCCGAGGATCATGGTAAACACATCTACTGTGGATGTCGTGGTCAAGTTGCTTCCATCTCGCTCGAAGCGACCATCCTCTTCAATCTGGATCAACAGATAAAGATCGCTTCCATCTGGACCCGCACCTGCCACGCGGACCTTTGAGCCGGTCTTCACTCCAGCCGGTATGCGGACGGTCAACTTCTTGCCATCCTGCTTCTGCAACTGACGAGACGTGCCTTCAAAGGCTTCTTGAAAACTGATACTCAATTCCTGTTCATAGCCCGGCGAATCTTGCACGAACGGGTTTGCTCGACCTTGTCCGCGCATGGCTTCGCCGAAGATGGTGCGGAAGAAATCAGAGAATCCACCGGCTCCACCCGCGCCGCCGAACAAGTCTTCCATATTCACACCACCGCGTTGACCCGCTGCCTGCTGCTGATACCAATCGTCCCAACGGAAATCACCCGGTCGCCCACCCGTGGAGCGATAGTTGGTGTAGGCGCTGCCCAAGCGGTCATAATGAGCGCGCTTTTGTTCATCGCTCAAAACCTGATAGGCTTCGTTGATCTCCTTGAATTTATCCTCGGCTTTTTTATCGCCGGGGTTCTTATCAGGGTGATATTGCATGGCAAGCTTACGATACGCCGTGCGGATCTCGTCTACGCTTGCTTTGCGGTCTACGCCAAGGGTTTTGTAATAGTCTTTATAGTCCATGACGCTTATTTTCATCCCGTCAGTGGACAGGGTCAAGCGCACAAAGCTTGCACTTACATAACTCTAACCTGCCTACAGTGTGGTAGAGTAGGCGAAAACCATTCTAAAAAGAAAAAATGAGGGCACGATGAAATCAATTTGTGTATTTTGTGGTTCTTCAGACGCCGTCCATGAGGACTATAAAAAGGCAGCCTTCCAAATGGGTGTCACTCTCGCCCAAAGCGGAATCCAAGTCGTTTACGGCGGCGGCAAGACCGGGCTGATGGGCGCATTGGCAAATGGAGCCTTATCGGCGGGCGGTACTGTGATCGGCGTGATCATCGCCTCAATGAACACCCCGGCATTAGCACATACCGGTGTCACCCGCATGGAAGTGACCGCTGAAATGCGTTCACGCAAAGCTCGTATGCATGAGCTTTCGGATGGCTTCATTGCCCTCCCTGGCGGTTTCGGCACTTGGGATGAACTTTTTGAAACGCTTACCTGGGCACAAACCGGTGAACACGAAAAACCAGTTGGCTTGCTCAATGTGAAAAACTTCTATGCCCCTCTTTTTGCCGCCATAGACCATGCCGTTGCGGAAGGCTTTATCTTTTCAGAACATAGGCAGGCGATCTCGCTTGAGAACGAACCTGCCAAGTTATTAGAGTCCATGCGGAATTACGAACACCCACATGAGGCAGTTAAGCGGTGGATGAAGGAAGAATAAGATGATTGACGATCTTAGATAACAAAAAAAGCATCAAGTATTACGGAACCGTAATACTTGATGCTTTTTGATTTAACAGATTGATGTTTTAGGGCAGAGTCAAAATAATCGGGTCACCCTTGGTAACGATGACCGTGTGCTCAAATTGAGCCGCGATGGTATTGTCTACGGTTTTCAAGGACCAGCCATCTGACTTTTCGACGACGTGTCCCTGCCCGGTGGTGAAGAAAGGCTCAATGGCGAGAACCAAGCCATTGTCCAGTGTGCGGCGGTCATCTGGCTTGTGAAAGTTATAGATCGCGGATGGCTTGTCGTGCAGTTGACGTCCGATGCCATGCCCGGTCAAATCAAAAATGGGGTTATAGCCGTTCTTATTGGCTTCCTGCTGAACGGTCTTGCCAATGATATTGAGCGGTTTGCCAGCCCGCACCAACGTAAGGACTTTATCCAAGGTCGCTTTGGTGGCATCCAGCATTTTTTGATATTCAGGGTTGGGAGTGCCAACCACCATCGAAGCGCCGGTGTCACCGAAATATCCATTCAATTCAGCAGAGACATCAATGTTAATTAGCTCGCCATCTTGAATGATATGCTCACCAGGGATGCCATGGGCAATGACCGGGTTAACGCTGATGCAGGTACCGCCGGGGAAGTTATACATCACACGCGGCGCAGACTTGGCGCCATTTTTCTTTAGAAAGTTTTCTCCAATTTGGTCCAGCTCAAGCGTGGTCATGCCCGGCTTGACGCTTTCCATCATCAAATGCATGGCTTGGGCACACACCCTGCCCGCGGCTCTTAAGCCGTTAATATCTTTTTCGTCAGTAGCGATCATTTAGGGTTTGATTCCTCTTTCAATAGTCTCGCGATGTTCTTGAAAATGTTCGGTGGTATCGCCCAAAATCCATAAAATCAAAGGATCAGGGCGGTCTGCATGCCGTGGGGCGAGTAATTCTTCAAACGGTGTTTCGTCTAACTTTTTCATCAAAAGCCCATAGACCCGTTTGAGATGGTCCATCACTTCGGCGCGTAGGCGGAGTTGATTGCGTTTGAACAGGATGGGATTGATCGCCTCAACACTCCACTCGGGCAGCGCTGTCTGCGAAACCCCAACCACATCGTAATAAGGGCGCTTGTCCATGTGATACCCCATCAAAATGTTCATCCATTCAGTGAGATGGGCAAGATTGTCTTTGGGTGACCAACCGCCTTCGTCCAGTGTGGTGATCTGCTCGTCCGTCAGCGATTCGGCAAGGTCGATCAGCAACTTCCACTCCCCTTCAATGGCAAAAATAAGTTCTTCTTTATTCTCAGGCATCCATTGCTCATTCATATCTTCCTCCTGTTACTTGATAGTTGACCTTCGTCCAGCCGCTCTTTTTCAGAGTCTTTTCTCAAAATATACGCCTCACCACGGACGAGGCTGGTCTTGCCTTTTTCACTTTTGACATACGCTCCATCACACAGCATAATGACGGGGTTATCGTAAAAGAAGTGATAATCTGCGAGCCAGTCATCTTTTACAGACTGTCCATACCCATCCAGTGGATAATGCGGCGAGATGTTAAACGGAAAAGCATTCAAGCCTTTAAAAAAAGACGTGCCTACTGCATTCAAATCTTTCGAGGTGAGGATGTTTGGCCCGCAC
>JAXLVR010000011.1:0-111897 GCA_046328915.1 Anaerolineales bacterium
TATGAAAGATATACCAAAGTCAATAAGGGTCTGCATCTAGTCCTCCAGTAGGGTTTTTCTATGAAGTGAATTGACGTAACAATGCAACCCATTGTACACTCAAAGAATGGAAAAGACATCGTTGCGTAATTGGGACTGGATCTCAGGTCTCATTATGCTTTTTGCCGTGTTATTTTCTGCCTGGCGGTTGCAAACTGCAGATTGGGCAGAAGGATTGGGGCAAGTTCGCAATGTGGCAGTGTTGGGATTCGCGCTTGGGCTTGGGCTGGGATACAGCAAATTCAAGAAACAACCGGTTGTATTTCTTATTATTGGCTATACGATTGTCATTTTGGTCTGGCAATTATTGGGGACAATTTCATTCGATAAAGATCAGGATTATTTATTAGATAAGCTTTTTATCTTACTTGGAAGAATGTTTACTTCGCTAGGCGAGCTCTTTGCCGGTAGAGCAGTGGAAGATCAATTTTTTGTCGTAGCTCTCTTATGTATTCCATACTGGTTCGCAAGCCTTTATAGTGGTTTCCAGTTAACACGTTATTCCAATTATTTAGGTACCATGCTCCCCAATGGTGTATTGATGTTGATCATTCACATTTATCACTACACCAGTCAGGACTATACATGGATGCTTGGAGTTTATTTTTTCCTCGCATTATTATTACTTAGTCGCTTGAAATATCTTGCAGACCGTAGAAAATGGTCAAAGGAAAGAGTGCAAGTACCTAGTGATAGCGGGTTAGATATTACAAATACAACGGTGGCTGCCGCAACGGTTTTGATCTTACTGGCATGGGGAACACCCTATATTCTGCCGTCCACTACTGAAGGAAAAGAGATCTGGCGTGAGGTATATGGTCAGATATTTCCGCAAGATAGCTTTAAGAATGTTTTCGCTTCCGTTGATAAAGAGAATCAACCCAAGGCGAGGAATTTCCGCCCGGAGCTAGCACTGGGTACTCAAACACCTCAAGGGAACTCGATCGTCTTTCAGGTATATGTTCCTTTAGAAGCAAAGAAATTTCCACGCTTATACTGGCGTGGACAGGTCTATGACTATTATGAAGATGGGCGCTGGGTAACAACCAGCAATTCGGAAGTCCGCCAGAATCCTGCCAAGGGTGATATTCCTGTTCCAGATACCGCAGATCGCCAAAGGCTATCCTTTACTTTTGATGTAATGTCCTCTGGACAGGCAACTGTTTACATTCCCCCACAACCGGTTTGGATTAATCAAAATACCATCCTTCTTTCATCGGATGTGTCAAACCAAACTGGCGAAGATGCCATCTTAGATATTATGGCTGTTCGCACATCTCCCCCACTACAAGAGGGGGATTTGTATCGTGTAAGCTCATTACTCGCTAACCCGTCTGCACAGGAATTGCGCTTAAGTGGAGACGAATATCCAGACTGGGTACAAGAAAAGTACCTTCAATTGCCAGAAGATTTCTCGCCGCGTATTCAGGCACTAGCTCGCCAAATCACAGCACCATACAAAACTCCATACGATAAGACAGTCGCGGTCACAAACTATTTACGGAAAGAGCTTGAATATACGGGTGTGATCTACCTTCCCAATGAAGAGGTAGACCCACTCGAATATGTCCTTTTTGATGCGAAGAGAGCATTTTGTAATTACTACGCCACGGCACAAGTCCTCATGTTGCGAAGTGTGGGGATCCCTGCCCGTTTGGCAGTAGGATATGCTCATGGGCAGCCCAATATTCAGAAAACCTTGTATGCTGTGCGTGAGAAAGACCTGCATGCTTGGCCTGAAGTATATTTTCCAGAATATGGTTGGATCGAATTCGAGCCTACTACCAACCAGGAACCCATCGAACGACCTGAGCGCGAAGAGGTGGCACCCATCGTCCCATTTGGGAATAATCCCAGCGAACCACAGTTCAAACCTGATGTGGAATTTACACCGGACCAAGAACCGGATGTTCCAAACGGAGAGGCAGCTTCAGCGGAGGCATGGCTGGGATGGTTAGAGTCGCTCCTCCCGTGGTTGGGAGGCGTGTTCTTCATCCTATTAGCAATGGTTCTTAAACGGCGCTTCGCCCCCAAAGTGACTGCGGCATCTATTATGAAGCAAGTCATTGAGCGCAGTGGCTGGAACGCTCCGCGTTGGTTAAGGCGCTGGCTGAATTTTGCAGATCAACCTGCAATTCAGCGGCACTTCCACAATGTGAATTTGAGTTTACGTTTAATGAAACGCCCACAACCAATGCATATAACGGCAGCGGAAAGGGCACAAATTCTAAAGAGCGTGTTGCCAGATGCATCAACTGCTATTGATAGCCTCCTTTATGAGCTTCAAGCCGAGCTATTTACCCCTAATGGCGGTGACGAAGCCATTGCACGCCGCGCCGCGCAGACAATCCTTATTAAAACCGTACAAAGTAAACTAAAAATTATCATCTTGGGATACAATTATGAGGGTATTAAGGAAACCTCGTAGCGCCCCATGATGGAGAATTCCACTCGTCCTCGCACCGTTCATGATCAACTTTCTGCTCTTGCCGTGCTTGCCGGTAAGATTCGCGCGGAACTTGGCACTTCTAAACTAAAGTTGCCTAAGGAATTACTAGAGCAGTTGCATTACTTGCAGTCCACGTTGGAAACAGTTGGCAGCAAAATGGAAGTGTTCCAACGCGAACACGGCAATATGCTGGCACTTGTAGAAACAGGACAGGTCATCAACTCATCGCTAGAGTTGGATGAAGTACTGCGCATCGTGATGGACAATATTGTGCGCCTCACAAAAGCGGAGCGCGGTTTTCTCATGCTGCGTAACGAGGGCGGCGAAATGATCAATCGCGTTGCCCGCAACTGGGAAATGGAATCCATCAACCCGTCTGAGAAAAATGTCAGCCGCTCTGTGGTTCAACGCGTGATTGATACAGGCGAGTCGGTGGTAACCACCAATGCACAGGAAGATCAACGATTTGTTGGGCAGGAAAGTATCGTTGCATTCAACCTACGCTCCATTTTATGTGTTCCCCTCAAAGTCAAAAATGAATTGATCGGTGTGATCTACGCCGATAATCGCATTCGTGCAGGCATCTTTGCTGAAGCCGAAAAAGACCTACTGGAAGCCTTTGCGAACCAGGCAGCTGTTGCCATTGATAATGCCCGGTTGTTCTCTTCGCTTAAAGGCACGCTCGAAGAAGTAACCGCACTAAAGAATCTGATGGACAATGTCTTTGCTTCCATCGCCAGCGGCGTGATTACAGCAGATGTGCAAGACAAGATCACACTCGCCAATCGCGCGGCAGAGACTATCCTTGGCTCTTCCAATCAGGATATTATCGGTCATTACCTTAACGATGCGCTTGCTTCTGTCTCCGGTGAGTTGACTCCGCATCTGACAGAAGTTCGCAAAACCGATAAACCCATTGTAGACCTGGAGATCAGCCACAACCTGCCGAAACGCGGAAATGTAGACTGGCGCTTGAATCTCTCTCCACTTAAAGACGCAAGCCAAAAGACTCAAGGTGTAGCAATCGTTTTAGACGACCTCACAGAACGAAAGAAGTTAGAGGCGCAGCGTCGCTTGTTTGAACGCATGGTTTCCCCCGCCGTCATCGACCAACTCGACCCGAACGGTTTGCAACTGGGCGGTAAACGCACGGAGATCACGGCTTTGTTTGCTGATATCCGCGGATTCACTACATATAGTGAGCATCTTGCACCAGAACGCTTGGTAAGCATTCTCAACTTATACCTTGCTGCCATGGCAGATGCCGTGCTTGCACAAGAAGGTACCGTTGATAAGTTCATGGGCGACGCCATCATGGCGTGGTTCAATGCCCCCATCCCACAACCAGACCATACATTACGCGCTGTGAAAACTGCGCTTGCCATTCGTGAATCGATTGAGAATTTATATAAAGAACTCTCCAGTGACTCACATCTCGCTTTTGGTGTAGGGATTCACTTCGGAGATGCCGTTCTCGGTTTGATTGGTACTGAAAAAAGGCTTGAATACACCGCCATCAGTGATACGGTCAACACTGCAAAACGCTTACAGGAAAATTCAGCCCGCAATCAGATCATCATTAGTCAAGATGCATATGAACGGGTAAAGAATGAAGTCAACGTCAAACCGCTTTCAGAGATCAATGTCAAAGGACGTTCGAAACCGGTAGAAGTATTTGAAGTGCTTGGACTAAAGTAAAAAAATAAAAGGCTTCCTGATGGGAAGCCTTTTTGATTCAATTATGTTCAAGACGTCTCTACAAACCGTATCAAACTTTCCATCCCACGCTCAATGGGTTCAGTATCAATATATTCACCCATCGTATGCGCGCCACCGCCGGTTGTAATCCCCATCACCACAGCCGGAAACCCTTTGCTCAAGGGAATATTCGCATCTGTTGAGCCTGTGGTTAAGATAGCCTCAATTCCCTGAGCCTGCACACTATCCACGGCCAATTTCACCATGGCATGGTCCGCAGGAATTTGCCCTGCAGGTCGTTCTCCAATGACCTCTGCTTGAATTTTTACCCCTTCATGATTCCAATGCAGGATAATATCTTCCACTTGTGAAACAATCTTCGCCAACACTGTTGGGTCTTCTGAACGTAGGTCTAATTCGCACTTGGCTTCTGCTGCCAGCACATTCACACCCGTTCCACCATGAATGGTTCCAACATTCATCGTCGTGCGTGGTTCACGCGGTAAACGGATCTGGGTCAATTGTGTGACCATCGCCGCTAATTCATGCACCGCCGAAGGTTGACCATAATCAGACCATGAATGTCCGCCGCGAGTCTTGGCTGTAATACGATAACGCCTTACACCAATGGCACGATGATATACGTGTCCAAGCGCCAAGCCTTCTAACACCAAATAACCAATCTCATCGTCACCAAATCGCTCCACCACGCCACGCATTCCGCGCAGGTCGCCGAGCCCTTCCTCCCCCACATTCGCCACAAACCAAACATCATGCTTAAGTTCGATCTTCCGTTCGCGGATTCCCCAAAGGATTCCGAACAATGCCGCGACTCCTATGGAATTATCTCCGATGCCCGGACCAAAAACCTTGCCCGCTTCTTCCTTAATCTGCAACTTGGTTCCCGCCGGAAACACCGTGTCTAAATGAGCTGATACGATCAACGCCCGAGCTTTTTTCTGTTTCCCCGGCAACCGCGCATAGACGTTTCCCAATGAGTCCATGGAAACATCGTCAAGTTTTTCCTGTGCAAACAGATCGCGGATAAATTCTCCGCGTTGTCCTTCTGCAAAGGTAGGCGCTGAGATCTGCTGGATTTGAATGGCTAGATCGAGGACTTTTTTGGCTAGTGTCATGATGGCTGCAATCGTAAATCGTCAATTCCAAATCGTCAATTGTTAGATTTCTCTTGCCATTTCTTTTAAGGCATGTAAACGTGCCTCTGCCAAACCGGGCATGGCATCTAATGTGGCAAATGCGCCAACGCCTTCAATTTTTAGCGAAGCAGAGACATTCCCATGTAAAGCCGCCTGCAATGGGTCGTTCGTGCGTTGGTACCCAGCGAGGAATCCGCCACTGAAAGCGTCACCAGCTCCGGTCGAGTCCATGATGCGGGCTGTGTAGGCAGGCACTTCATAACGGCGCTTGGATGCGGCATCGTACACTAACTGTCCCTGTGATCCACGTTTGATCACGATAATCTGAGGTCCATGTTCGCTGATGCGTTGTGCCATCTCCCACAGATCGTGGCTCTCACCCCAAAAGAGTGCGCGAAGTTCTTCCTCGGATGGAAGAAATGCAGTGACACCTTGTAAAACGACACGCAGCTCACGCCAAAATTTTGGTTTCATATAACCGGGAGCAGGGTCTAAACTGATCATCTGATTTGAGCCACCCTTGAAAAGATTCACCATTTGACTCTGGCTGGTAAAGTCAAAGGGGCAAATGTGCAAGAAACCAATGCTACGATATTCTTTTGGAACAAATCGTGCCGCTGGAGAAAGTGGATCGGTCTCGCGCAAATCTTTTACGGTTGTATCTGGGGGGTGATACCCAAGTAAAGATTTTGGAAAAGTCATTTCACGACGGGCGAAATGAGAAACAGCGTTAGTGCTGCTGCGTTCATTCGTGTCGGTATATGCAATGAAACTACGGATATCTACCCTATCGCTTTCAGGGTCAACGTAAACACCTTCTACATCGAGACCGCGAGTTTGAAAATCCTTTATCCATTCCTGTGGATACTCCCGATTCACCCTCGCTATTAACGCAACAGATTTATCCCATACAGCCAAACCGCTCATTGCATATAAAAGATTCCCGCCAGGAGAATCCAAACGTGGACTTCCATTCAGCGGGAGAAGATATTCACGAGCAAGCTTACCTGCAATAGCAAAGGTGGATGTCATACGATTTACGATTTACGTTTTTTTGATGGATGCATCCATGCAGGTTTCTTTGCTGCCACTTTTTTGAAGGTCGGGCAATCTTTTTGGTGAGCACCGGGCAAATAGCCCGTGGACATTAGAAATTCGTTCACGATCTCACCGCCGGTAAAGACAAATGTCTTTTTGAAAAGTTTAGTCCATTCATCTTTAGTGAGCGGATGATGAGCGTCCAGCCAGCCTTTGAATGAGCCATACTCTTTTTGCAATTCAAGAATCTTCTGTGCATTGACAATGGCTGCATTGACCTTTAGCTTATTGCGAATAATACCTTCGTCGCTCAAGAGCCGGGTTCTATCGGCTTCGGTGTAATTTGCCACTTTCTTGATATTGAACTTATGGAATGCCTTGCGAAAGTTCTCTGCCCGTTTCAGGATCAGAATCCACGAAAGCCCAGCTTGGTTGATCTCCAAAACAAGGCGCTCGAATAGTTCATTATCATCATCAATAGGGAAGCCATACTGGGAATCATGATAGATCTTATTAAAAGTATCTTCAGGGTGAGAGTTGCAATAGTCACAATATGTGGTCATATATAAATCTCCATAACTGGCAAAATGCGTGGATGCCCATCAATTTCGCTATGATGTTCGCTTATTTTTCTTGCGCCCATGTGTTCATAGAAGGACTGAGCGTTCGGGTCTGCTTCGATCTTGATTACAAATACACCGCGCACACGGCTTCTTTGTATAGCATGGATAAATAATTCTTTGCCGATGCCCTTACCCATATGTTCTGGCAAGACCCAGAGATTATCCAACCATAATTCTTGCCTGTCATATTTCAATGAATAATAGGCGATCGGTTCGTCATCAATTGTTTTGAGCCAGACTTCGTTTTCAGAAATATATTCTGGTGTAATGGTCAGTAATGGCAACCAGATCTGAATCCAATGCTCGGGATAGTTCCAATGCCTTTTGGCAGCGATGGTGATATGCGTGAGTATATCCGCGTGTTCTGGTTGAGCACGCAAGATTGAATTATGGAACATCAGACTATCTAAGGTTTTTACCCAACCACGCGAATCTCACGCGGCATATCAGAGAGGCTTTCTGCACCGTTCTCGGTGATGACCATGTTATCTTCAATACGCACACCGTTGCGATTGGTAAGGTAAATTCCTGGTTCCACGGTAAATGCCATACCCGGTTCTAAAATTTGCATATTATCGCCGCGCATGTAGGGAGCTTCGTGTCCTTCCATGCCGATACCATGACCCGTGCGATGGTTGAAATATTTTCCATACCCCGCTTTTTCAATGACATCACGAGTTGCCTTATCTACATCAGCGCAGGGGATACTGGGTTTGGCAACCGCACGCCCCGCAGCATTCGCTTCTTGCACAAGTTTATGGATCTTCTGACATTCAGCATCCACCTCCCCCACAGCGAAGGTGCGGGTCAAGTCAGAGATATAGCCATCATAAGCAGCGCCCCAATCGACCACAAGCAAATCGCCAGCTTGAAGTTTGCGATCAGATGGGGAAGCGTGCGGGTTAGCGGCATTGGGTCCGGCAGAGACGATGGGAGGAAATGGCAATTCAGAATCAGAACCGTGCTTCAACAGTTGCATCACCAATTCAGAAGCCACTTCTTTTTCACTCATACCGATCTTGATCTGCGGAACCGTCGCCTCAAGTGCATCCTGCGCAATTTTCACCGCTTTACGCATGGCATCCACTTCGGCTTTATCTTTGCGAAGACGCAGATCCGCGAGGACATCGCTGGCATCGGGAAAGTCCGCTTCGGGAGCGCCGGCTTTGACATGACGGAATTCCAGCAAGCGTAAATTGCGCGGTTCGACGCCAATCCGCTTCCCATCCACGCCCAAGGCTTGAGCGGCTTTTCTGAAAGCGTCATCCCACTCTGCGGGATTTTCGCCATATGCGACGCCTTGCACTTTGTATGGGAACAAGTCCAATTTGGGGAGCTCAAGTTCGGGGAGCACAAGTACGGGATCTTTGCCGGGAGCGACGAATAAAACCACCGGACGTTCCATCAAGTGGAAACTGATACCGGTAAGATATTTCAGCGTAGGACCCGGATTCAGAATAACAGCATCCAGGTCTGAGGTCCGAAGTGAAGCGGTGAGTTTGTCGAGGCGAGATTGAGTCACGAGAGTCTCCTAATTTTGTTTATGTTTGATTCTTGAAAAGAGGTACGAACCCCAGTCCACAACGATGGGAAAGTAGGTTTCGAGAAAATCTACAAAATGGAACCACCACGGAATGACCAGCTTGCGGCGCGGACGTTTGGCAACATCCACAACACGTTTGGCAACATGTGCGGACGTTAACCGAACGCCAAGCCCGGAACGAACGGACTGATAGGCTGAGTTCTTGCCAACATGTGAGCCAAATTCAGTAGAAGCAGGTCCGGGGTAGATTGCACTTACTTTGATACCAAGTGGAGTCACTTCGCGGCGCAAGGAATTATTGAATGCCTTAAGCCCAAATTTGCTGGCAGCATAGCTTGTAATGAGTGGAGGTGAAACCAGCCCTGCTACTGAGATCATATTGATAATGTGACCTTCGCCCTGAGCAATCATATGCGGCAACACCATACGAGTGACACGCATGGTGCCAATAAGATTGACTTTGATGAGTAGGTCGATATCGCGATCTGGTTCATGTTCTTCGAACCAACCTACACGACCAATGCCAGCATTGTTAAAAAGAATGTCGATGCGGTCGTAGAGGTCGATGGAGGTTTGCACCATGTTATCAACCTCATCAGGGTTGACGATATCCACAGGGACAGCAATGGCTTCGCCACCAGCATCTTGAATTTTTGCAGCAAGGGTTTGCAGTCGGTCAATGCGACGGGCGGCAAGCACAACCTTACAACCTTCTTGCGCGAACAACCAGGCGGCATCTTCACCGAAGCCCGAGGAAGCACCAGTAATAAGGACTACTTTATCTTTAAGGGGAATGGGTGTGAAGTTCATGGCGGGGCAATTGTAAAATAAAAACGCATGGAATAGGGTTACCTTTCCATGCGTTTTTTATTCGTTATTCTTCGCCTTGATCGTCCTGACGTTTCCTCGGCTTGGGCGGATCAATGATCTTCTGCTTGCCCAGCGCAATATCGAGGACATCGTCCATATGCTTGACCGGAACAATCTTCATTTCAGACTTGGCGGTCTTGGGCAGTTCCACCAGGTCTTTCATGTTCTTCTCCGGCAAAATAACCGTCTTCAGCCCGGCGCGATGGGCGGCGAGAACTTTTTCGCGCACACCGCCGATGGGAAGGACGCGTCCGCGCAGGGTGATCTCGCCGGTCATGCCGACGTGTTTGAGCACGGGGCGACCCGTAAGCGCGGAGATGATAGCGCTTGCCATCGTAATACCTGCGGAGGGACCATCTTTCGGAATGCCACCTTCGGGCATGTGGATGTGAATATCCATACGCTCGAACACGTCCATGTCAATTTTCAAGACAGACGAGCGCGACTTGATGTAGGTCATCGCGGCTTGCGCGGATTCCTGCATCACCTCCCCCATCTGACCCGTCATCTGCAAACCACCTTTGCCTTCAGTGATGGCGACTTCTACCGACATGATCTCGCCGCCGGTTTCGGTCCATGCTAAGGAGGTAGCAACACCTACTTCGTCCGTGCGCTCCGCTTCGGATGGGAAGACCTGCTGCGGACCCAACAATTTTTCAATCAGTTCAGCCGTGATCGCGGTGGGATACTTCTTTCCTTCCGCTTTCATGCGCGCCACTTTGCGACACACGCGGCTGATCTCACGTTCCAGTCCGCGCACACCGGCTTCGTAGGTGTACTCACGAATAATGCGCTGGAGAGCCGGCAGTTCAAAGGTGAGCCCGAGTTCGTCAATGCCGTTCTCTTCGATCTGGCGCGGAATGAGATAGCGGTTGGCGATCTCAAGTTTTTCTTCTTCAATGTAACCGGGAAATTCGATCACTTCCATACGGTCGAGCAACGGCGCAGGGATATTGCTCAACGAGTTGGCAGTCGTCACGAACATGACCTTCGAAAGGTCGAAGGGCAGTTCGAGGTAGTGATCGCTAAAGGCGTAATTCTGTTCGGGGTCGAGCACTTCGAGCATCGCCGAAGCCGGGTCGCCACGGAAATCGGAATACAATTTATCAATTTCATCCAGCATGAACAGCGGATTAGACGTCCCTGCCCGCTTCATGGTTTGGATGATGCGCCCCGGCAACGCGCCGATGTATGTGCGGCGATGTCCGCGGATTTCGGCTTCGTCTCGCACGCCGCCCAAAGAGACACGCACGAACTTACGCCCAAGCGAATCCGCAATGGAGCGACCCAACGAGGTCTTCCCCACGCCGGGAGGACCCACGAAACAAAGGATCGGCTGGCGTTCTTTCTTCGGCTTCAACGAACGGACGGCGATATATTCCAAAATGCGTTCCTTGACTTTCTTCAAGCCAAAGTGATCGCGTTCCAAAGTCTTTGCCGCGTTCTTCACATCAAGGTTATCTGACGTGAGGTTGCTCCACGGCAGGTCAAGAATCCAATCCAAATAGGTGCGGATGATGCCGACTTCCGGTGCCATGGGCGGCATTTGGTTGAGGCGTTCCACTTCCTTCAACGCCACCTTGCGAACTTCATCTGGCAATGTCGCAGTTTCAATGCGTTTCTTCAGATCGACAGCATCGCGGGTGAAGATATCGCCCTCACCCAACTCGGTTTGGATCTGCTTCATCTGCTCGCGCAGGTAATACTCACGCTGACTCTTATCCACTTCATTTTGGACGCGGGTGTGAATCTCATCTTCGAGTTCAAGTACGTCCACTTCGGCAGCGAGCAGGTTATTCAGTTGTCCGAGGCGCGCCTTGGGTTCAAGAATCATCAACAGACGCAGCTTGGCTTCGTAAGTGAGTCCCAGTGAGGTGGTCACCATATCCGCAAGCCAGCCGGGTTCGGAAATGTTCAAGGCGAAGACATGCGCTTCTTCAGGAATGGACCGATCCAACTGAATACAACGCTCAAACTGATTCAACACCGAGCGCATCAACGCTTGAGTTTGTCTATCAGCAGTAGTCGACTCGTGGATAATTCGCGCACGCACACGGATATATGGTTTAAGCCTCAGGAACTCGACAATCTCCACTCGGCGGCGACCCTGCACGAGCGCGGAGTGAGAGCCGTCAGGCATATCCAGCAAACGCCCCACTGCCATCTCCACACCAATGGGCAGAAAATCTTCCGCACCGGGTTCTTCCACATCCGGGTCACGCTGGGTTAAACCAATAACGGTCTGTTCTTTTTCATGCGCTTCTTCCAACGCCAGCAGCGAAGCCTCACGACCAATAAAGATCGGCGAGACCATGCGCGGAAAAATGACCATATCTCGCAGAGGCAACACCGCCGCTTCGATCAAGCCGTCGGCTTTGGGCTCCATATTCGGGATGCGGTACAACTCCTCCGTCCGCTGCGAGAGCGTCAGATCAAATTCATCTTCATTCCAAGGTTGATTCATTCAACGACTTCCATTCTACCTATGCTCCCTTCGCGGTCCCCGGCGAAGGTGTTATGCAACGCCGCCGAGGAAAGTGCCCTTTAGGGTACGGCGGCTGAGCTTAGCTATTTAATGATTTCCATTCTCTCATCACTTCCGCGGTCACAAACATCGAACCAGCGGATAATACGATACTACCATCTTTTGCAGATAGTTCCAACGCGCGCCGCAAAGCATCTTTGACGGGAACCACCGCCTCCCACTCCACCCCTGCCTGATCGGCGAGACCCGCAATATGCTCCACGCTGAGAGCCCGCGGATGATCGGCGCGCGTGATCATAATTTTTTGAATCTTCGCCTTCATCTCCGCGAACATGCCAGGAATATTCTTATCCTCAGACGCTCCGAAGATAAGATAAACCTTCTTGCCGGGGAAATATTCTTCTAGAGTTTCGCGCAGCTTCTCGAACGAATCTTGATTATGGGCAGAATCAAAAATGACCGGCGGTTCGACCCTTGCCACCTCAAAGCGAGCGCGCCATTGTACCTGAGAAAAGCCGGTTTTTATTTGCTCGTCTGTAATCGGAATCCTGCTGGTTTTCAAAGCTGCATACGCCGTGGCAGCGTTCTCAATTTGATGTTTGCCAAGTAATGGAATGTGAAGCTCAACAATAGATGATGAACCATCGACCATAGACTTTCCATCATCCGTGGTCCATCGCCTATCGTCTATTGCCAACCATTGCCCGCCTAAAGACGTCCCTTGCATCTCAAACCCTACATCGCGTCCTACAAGAGTCATCTCAGAATCTCTCTCGCTGGCTACGCGAAGCAAAACTTCGAGGGCTTCATCCTTTTGCGGGGACGAAACCACCGGCACGCCCGGCTTGATAATACCCGCCTTCTCCCCTGCTATGAGTGCCAAGGTATTGCCGAGGACAGCCATATGGTCATACGAAAGCGATGTGATAACCGAAACCTTCGGCGTAACCACATTGGTCGCATCCAACCGCCCACCCAAGCCGACTTCAAAAACGGCAGCAGTACATCCATACTTGGCAAATGCCATAAATGCCAACGCGGTGGTGATTTCGAAGGTAGTCAGCATTTCAATTTTTGCCACATGCGGCTTGATCTCATCCACCAACTCGATCAACTGCTCATGATAGATCGGCTCGCCGTTGATGCGAATCCGCTCGACGAAATCTTCCAAATGCGGAGACGTATACAACCCGGTCTTGTACCCTGCTGCCTGTAACCCCGCCGCGCACAACGCGGACGTGGAGCCCTTGCCCTTCGTCCCGCAACATGGATGATGGGATACTTCGTCTGCGGGTCCCCCAACGACCCCATCAATGCGAACATGCGGTCCAAATTGAAGTCCGCTTTAGCAAGTTCAGACGAATGTTTGAGGCTATAATCCACGAAGGAATACAGGTAATCAAGCGCTTGGTTGTATCGGGTTTCAATGTCCATGTGTGGGATTGTAAGACGTAATGCGCGATTCGTAAATTCAAAAATCAATCATTCGGAAAACCATATGAAAAGCAATAACTTCTTTAGTTTTGAAAGTATCACAATTTTCATTGTTCTAATATTAGTTATCTCAGTTATTCCGATTCTTTTTATATCTGGCAATGAAGTAGCAGCCATAATATTGATCGTGATTTTCGGGTTTGTATCGTTATTTATTTTTGTACTTTACACTCAAATAAGAGAAAAAGACGATGAAGATGAAGATGAAAGCGAAGGCGATCACAAAAACATTGATGGCGTCTGGTATTCAAACCATTATATGAAAAAGATATATGAAGCATACGAAATCAAGGACGAAGAAGAGGTCGAAGATAATGAGAATGATGAAAGCGAAATAGGGAATAAGGAAAACGCCTTTTTTAAAGAACCAGATAGTGAGGCAAACGCTCCTTTCTCTGAAAAATTGAAAATCGCCAAACCAGTCTCTAGAAAATTAGAGAGTTTTGAAATCGAAGACATTGAAGTAAAAATCAAATTCTATAAAACACTAAGAACGATCTCTTTTATCGTTCTTGTAATAGTTGCTGGAGTTTATGCATATCTACAAAAAAATTATCCTAGTCTTCTTAATAACAAAGTGATAATACTTTTTTACATAATAACTTCAATAGCCTTCATAATCCGTTTTATTTTAATTTTTCTTGAAGAAAAAGCAAAAAAGCTTGATTCGTAAATATTAAACTATGCTCGCCACCCTCACTATTTACCTACGCCTGCCCCTCTGCACTTCCCTCAAAGACAAACGCGGACAGATCAAGCCGCTTATGTCACGCCTGCATCGTGAGTTCAACGTCTCTGTGGCTGAGATGGATAAACACGATGTTTGGGATGAAGCCGTCATCGTCTGCGCGATGGTGGGAAATGACCACGCGTTTTTACAGTCCGCGTTGGGAACTGTGTCAAAATGGGTGGAAGCGAATTGGCGCGATGGCGATGTTTGGGATACGAAGATAGAATCTGTTTAATGTCATTCTGAACCGCGCACTTGCTCTTCCCTGCACCGAACGCAGGACGGTGTGCGGTGAAGAATCTCTACGATTATCCTAGAGACCCTTCGCCTAACGGCTCAGGGTGACAATATACAAAAAATGGAGGTATTTTCCATGAAAGCAATTCGTGTGCATGGGTATGGCGGAGTTGAGGTTTTGAACTATGAAGAGGTGCAGAAACCTGAACCGGGTGAGGGGCAGGTTCGGGTCAGGCTTGAGGCGGTGGGTGTCAACTTTATTGACATCTATCACCGCATCGGGCGTTATCAAGGCTCCCTTCCGCTCACATTGGGTCAAGAAGGTGGTGGCGTTGTCGATGCTGTGGGAGCGAATGTCACCGAAGTCAAACCTGGTGACCGTGTGGTATACGCCGGTGTGCAAGGCTCCTATGCGGAATATGCCATCGTCCCTGCGTGGAGTTTGGTTCCGGTTCCAAATGATGTCGATATAAAAACTGCCACGGCTGTCACGCTACAAGGAATCACTGCCCATTATCTCGCGGTCAGCACCTACCCACTCAAACAGGGAGACACGGCACTTGTCCATGCAGCGGGCGGCGGCGCGGGCGGACTGTTGGTGCAGATCGCCAAGCTGCGCGGCGCGCGAGTCATTGGAACGGTTTCAACCGAAGAGAAAGCAACTCTGGCACGAGAATCCGGCGCGGATGAAGTCATCAACTATGCACAGGTTGATTTCGAAGCGGAAGTCAAACGCCTCACAAACAATAAAGGTGTAGATGTAATCTACGACTCGGTCGGCAAAGATACCTTTGAAAAAGGATTGAACTGCCTGCGCAAACGCGGGTATATGGTGCTGTATGGTCAGTCGTCGGGTCCCGCTCCGCAGATCGACCCACAGATCTTGAATGGAAAAGGCTCGCTCTTCCTCACACGTCCCACCATTGGGCATTACACCGCAGACCGCGATGAACTTCTGTGGCGCACGAAAGACCTTTTCAATTGGATTCGCTTCTGGCAAGTTGAAAGTGCGCATCGATAAAACGTATCCGCTCGCGGATGTTGCTGAAGCACATCGTTACCTTGAAGGTCGGCAATCAAAAGGAAAAGTTTTGTTAATTCCATAAGCCATATACTCTCAATCGCCTCGAATATCAAATTTTTCGAGGCGATTTCTCTATGGTACACTTTTTAGACTGTTGTGTCGCTAAAATATCCCCCTATTGATAAAACATGAATAAACTATCACGCCTTACTCGCAATTCTCTCATTGTCGCCTCCTTTTTTCTTGTGGATAAAGTGCTGGCATTCGTTCGTACGGGCATCATCTCGCGCATCTATTCAGACGAAGTACATCTGCTCGATACCTTCAACGCAGCCAATAACCTGCCCGATCTATTGTTTGCGCTCATCTCGGGTGGCGCATTGGGCATGGCGTTCATTCCCTTGCTTACCGAATACCTCACCACCAAAGACCGCAACGCCGCCTGGGACTTATTCTCGCGTGTGGCAAACATCGCCTTTTTAGTAACAGGCGGATTCGCCATCGTCATTGCCATCTTCGCCGAACAGATCGTAAATGCCAACCTCGGCATTGCTCCCGGCTTCGGACCCGAACAACGTCAACTGCTTGCTGAGTTGATGCGCTTGAATCTCATTGGTACCATCATCTTTTCGATTAGTGGTTTGGTCATGGCGTCTTTGCACGCCAATCAACACTTCGTTCTACCCGCACTCGCACCCAGTATGTACAACGTAGGTCAAATTCTCGGCGCGATCTTTCTCGTTCCGCGCTTCGGCATTTACGGGTTGGTCTATGGCGTTATCATCGGTGCAGCATTTCATTTACTGATTCAAATTCCGGGTCTGTTCATGTATGGCTTCCGCTGGACGCCTGCTCTGGATATTCGTCACACCGGGTTAATAGAAGCGCTCAAACTCATGGCGCCCCGTCTGCTCACCATGGCAGGCATTCAGATTATCTTTATCGCACGTGACAACCTCGCCTCACGTCTTGACCAAGTCGGCGCAGTCACCTCCCTCACCTACGGCTGGATGATCATGCAAGTGCCGGAGACGGTGCTTGGGACCGCCATCGCCACTGCCATGCTCCCCGCCCTTGCAGAGCTCGCCTCAAAACAAGACTGGCACGGGTTCAGCGCTACGGTCGAACGTGCCCTCCGAGTCCTCATCGCCTTAACCTTACCCATCGCCGCCATCATGGCGGCAGGCATCCATCCCCTCGTGCGCGGAGTCTTCGGCTTTGGCGAAGAGATATCCACCCTCATTACATGGACCACCCGCGCCTATCTCGCCACATTAACCGGTTACACCATTCACGAGATTGCCATCCGCGCTTTCTATGCACGCAAAGAACCTCTAGTGCCTTTATATGCTATTGGCATTCGGCTTACGATTTTCCTCGTCATCGGCATCCTCGGCGTCACCTTCTTCCAAAATATTGGAGCACCGATCATTGCCTTTGCTGAAATTGCTTTACTGATTGAAGCCATTTTCATCTTAAGTTGGCTCTCCAAGCGCACGCATGAACCGCTCCATACCAGTGATGTCGTTTTCAAAGGGTTGATTGCCGCAGTCGTCAGCGGAGTAGTAACCTACCTCGTTGCTCTCTACCTGCCTGGCGGAGCCATCATCACAGCACTGATAGGCATGATAGTCGGTGGTGTGGTTGCCTTAGCCATCGTCTGGAACGAAGCAAAGCAATTATTGAAGTTATAAATGTCAATTAAGAAAAAAAACTGACCCATCAAAAGAATGTATAATCACGCTCATGTCTGAAGAACTCGAATCCACACAAGCAAGTCGTCGTTCCGATCTCGGTGGGACGCAACCCTCACAACCTTATAAAGAAGAAGATACCCAACCGCTTAAGGTCAAAAAACCTTCACGTTGGCGCTCGATCCTTCTAAGTGTTCTAGGCTTTCTTCTATTAATCAGCTTGGGCGGCTTTGGAGGCTACAACACCGGTCTCAATGTCCGCAAGAATGCCGAACAATCCATTCTTACCTCACAACTTACTGAACAATTCTCCTTTGCTTTGGTAGATATTCAATTCGGTCGCTACGAAAATGCCCGCCAGCGTTTGGAATACATCATTCAACGTGACCCGAACTTCCCCGGCGTGCAAGAAAAGCTGACCGAAGTTCTTGTATTGAGCAGTGTCCCCACTCCAACAGCTGCTCCCACCGCTACAGCTACCCCCGATTTCAGCGGCGCAGAAAGTGCTTTTGCCCGTGCGCAAGAATTAACTCGTGCACAGGACTGGAACGGCGCTCTTACAGCACTGGATACCGTTCGTAAACTTGACCCTTCCTACAAAACCGCACAAGTAGATGGCATGTATTATTTCGCCCTACGCAACCGCGGCTATGACCTCATCACAAAAGAAGGTAACTTGGAAGGCGGTATCTACTTCATTACTCTTGCTGAACGCTTTGGTCCGCTCGACAATGCAGCCAAAGGTGTCCGTGATGGGGCTCGCGCCTATATGACAGGTGCTAGTTTCTGGGATTTAGATTGGGAACAAGCCGCCAAGTACTTCGAAACAGTGGCTGCCGGCTGGCCTTCCATGTGGGATGGCACAATGACTGCGGGTCAACGCTACTATACAGCCATGTTGAACCTAGCAGATGAAGCCTTTACCGCTGGTGAATATTGTGGCGCGTACGAAGAATATCAAAAAGCATCATCCTATGGTGTTTTAGATGGGGAGGCTTCAGCAAACTCAGCACAGGCATATGCAGCTTGCTACCCTGCGGAACCCGCCGCTACCGAAGCCCCTATTGAACCCACTCCTACTCCCTAATCATGGATGCGCCTTCGACACCAGTTCTAGCATTCATCTACTGGATGCACATGTTGGCAACCGTCACTTGGATTGGAAGCCTGGCAGCCATCAATCTGCTCTTCCTGCCCGCCTCCACACGGACTTTGAAGCTGCCCGACCAACTTAGCCTTATCACCGCCCTGCAAAAACGACTTGAACCCTTGGCTTGGTTCTGTATGGGAATACTACTAGTGACCGGGCTCTTTCAACTAAGCACTAGCCCGCATTATGATGGCTTTCTTTCCATCAGCACACAATGGTCACTGTCCATCCTCATCAAGCACGGCTTTGCCGTCATCATGGTCGTGGTCAGCGCTATTCAAACTTGGGAAGTGCTCCCCTCCATTCAGCGGACTCTCCTAAAGAAAGATAAAGCAGATGAAGCCGAGCTCGCCCGTCTGCAAAAACGGGAGACCTTGTTATTGAGGTTGAACCTCTTACTCTCGGCTCTAATACTGGGTGCAACCGCTTTTGCAAGAGTATCGTGAATCAAAAAAGGTCGGAAGTCTGTGAGACTTCCGACCTTTTATTTTCAGTATCTTACAACTTGATCAAATTCTGTTGCTCAACCAAAACACCTGTCAAGTCGTAGGCGAATGCCCCGGTAATTCTCACAGGGACGATATCTCCCACCTTGGCTTTTCCTTCTACAACCACATATCCATCCACTTCAGGGGCATCACGGTAGGAGCGCCCCACCGAGATACCGTTATCAAATCCTTCCACCAAAACATCAAGGGTCTTCCCCACGTAGGATTGATTGACCTGCAACGAAATATTCTGCTGCAATTCCATCAACCGTTCATAACGCTCCTGCTTCACTTCAGCAGGAACCGGGTCACCTAAAGGCGCGGATGTAGTACCCGGCTCGAAGGAGAATTGAAAAGCTCCGGCACGGTCGAAGCGGGTCTGCTCCACGAAATCGTACAAGGCTTGAAATTCTTCATCGGTTTCGCCGGGATATCCAACAATGAATGTTGTTCGAATAGCAAGGTCTTTAATGGTTGAACGCATTTTGGCAAGCGTCTTATGGACCCAATCCATATTCGACGGGCGCTTCATGCGATACAAGGTCTTGGGATGGGCATGTTGCAGCGGGATATCAAGATACGGCAAGATCTGTTTGCGAGTTGCCATTACTTCGATCATGCGATCTGTGACATAGCCTGGATACGAATACATGATGCGGATCCAATCCATATCCGGCACGGCATCGGTCAACTGTTCAAGCATGGTCGCAAGACCATCTTTCATACCGAGGTCATGACCATAATCGGTCGAATCTTGCGCAATCAAAATGAGTTCGCGAACACCGTTATCACGCAAAGTGCGTGCTTCATGGATAATCGACTCAACCGGACGGGAAACCGCAGTGCCCTTAATAAGTGGAATCGCACAAAACGCACACGGACGGCGGCAACCATCCGCAATTTTGAGATAGGCACTGGGTCCAGTCACGCTGACGCGCATGGCACCGTGTTCATCGGAACCGACCGTAGCGGCTTCTGGCAAGTGATAAATAGGCTCCGGGTGTTTGCCTTTGCGAGCATCTTCCACCACCTGCACAATATCCATCCAGCGACGTGTACCGATAATGCCGTCAATACCCGGCACTCTCTTCGCCACTTCCACACCGTAACGCTGAGTTAAACAACCAGCCGCAATAAGAACTTGGTTCTTTTTCTTACCTGAGCCAACTCCCCCAACACTCGATAAGACTCATCCTTCGCCGGACCAATAAATCCGCAGGTGTTCACGATCAACACAGAAGCTTTCGATGGGTCTTCTACAAAACTATACCCATCGCTGGTCAATAACTGAGCCATCGAATCTGAGTCGACTGTATTTTTTGAGCAACCAAGAGAAACTAAATGAAAAGTATTTTTAGACACGTTATATCCTGACGATAAAAATGAAAACTGATATTAAGGAGTCGCCGTTCCCGTAGGCGTGACCGTTGGTGTAAGGGTCGGGGTCGTGAGTGGCGTGTTAGTTGGTGTTGGTGGGATGGTTGCGGTTGGGGTAACCACACCGGTAATAAGATACACCCGGTTCACCACTTCGCCGGGTCCACCCATCAGACCCAAGTCTGCTCCATTATATGTGATTCTCAGAGCAGCACCATTCCCAGTAAGGATAACCACCTGGTCATTCGCTTCAAAGAATCTACTCTCACGAGGCGCCAGACGACCTTCAAATACAACTTCCCCGTCCACTGAGATACGAACAAACACTCGTTCCAATGCATATACATTCACAGCAACATTTGCAGTAGACGCCACTTCTGAACCTTCAGGCGTCACATTTCCAACAACAGCAGTACCAGCATTGGCAATGGCCGGGTCATCAACAGCCACAAAGGTCACCTCGGGAGAGGTTGTGGGCTGAGCTAAATTTCCAAGCACATCTACAATAGAAGGAGAGGTTGGTTGAACTTGGGTTTCTCGATCTGAACTAACTACTTTCCCAACACCCCAAATCGCCAACGAGACAATGACCGCAATCATAATCACGCCAAAAAGCACGTCGCCAGCAATAAAAGTTCTCAACACCGGCATCGATGGGTTGACCTGCATTTGAATCTTCTCGCGCGGAGTCTCTGCATATTTTTCGCGGCGCCTTGCCTGTAAAGCATCTGCGTAACGCAACAGCACTGCATCTACATCAAGGTCAAGAAAGCTGGCATAGTTCGAAAGCATGCCACGAGTTTGTACAGTGGAAGGCAATTTATCAAAAGCGCCTTCTTCCAACGCCTTTACAAAAACCGCACGCAAATGCGTATGGCGTTCCACTTCGTCCATCGTCAAACTGATCAGTTCGCGCCGTTCACGTAGCATCGCGCCGATCTCTGCCATGATCACATCGGCTGGCTTGTCAGATACAGGGGCAATTACAAGCGGAGGTATTTCTTCTTTTTCTTCGGGAAGCACAACCTCTGATGCTGAGTCTCGCTTTAGGATGTTTATCTTAAATAACGAAACGGCTCTTCCCCACCAAGCTTGCTTCGGCTCTTCCTGGACTTCAACCTGTTCCTCACCATCTGGCGGAGCCTCCGCTGATCGCGTTGGTTGAGGATGAGCCTCAGGTTCTTCAACCTTCGCCTCAAGAATAGGTTCTATTGTTTCTTCTACAACAACCTTTTTCTTCCTGCCACGTGTTTTCGGTTTTTCTTCTTCAACAACTGAAGGTTGCTCTTCCAAAATCTGTGTGATCTCAGCGGGTTGTTCTTGAGATGCTTCAGGCGTAGATTCCTCTTTGGGCTTGCGCTTCAGGAAGCGGGTCCAGAAAGGAGGCGCGGGTTCTTCATCCTCTGCTTCCGTTAATGGAGGGAGTTCTGTCTCAGCTAAGTTGACTTGTGGGAGAGGTCCGCTGACTTCGGCAGGTGGGATGGGGTTGCGCTGAATCTCAGCAATGAGTTCATCGATATTGATGCTGAGATATTCGGCATAGTTACGCAAAAAACCACGCCCTTGTGCGGCAGATGGCATGACCGAATAATCATCTGCTTCGAGGGCTTGAAGGAAGACGCGCCGAATACGAGTTTCTTCTGCTGCTCGTTCAAGCGAGAGGTAACGTGCCTCACGCTCGCGCTTCAATCGTTGACCAATGGTTTCTTGCATGGAAGTATTGTATTACAAACATCACCGACTTGCGCCGGTGATGTTTTGACATTTTTGTTATTCCGCTTTGGTTTCTGCTGCGGCTTCTTCTTTCTTTTCAGCCTTGGCAGGTTCTTCGTGTTGACCCGTCACCGTTTCTGGGCTTTCACCTTCGCGGTGAACAATGATCTTGAGTTCAGGAACCAAGTCCATGGTGAGGCGGACGTGAGCAGTGAATTCACCGAGTGTGCGTATGGGCTGGGTGTCCACCTGCTGGCGCTTGACTTCAAAGCGGATTTTTTCGCTGAGAGCAGCGGCGATATCGCCAGTGGTGATGGAGCCATAGAGCTTTCCGGTTTCACCAGCCTTGGCAGGGAAGACAAGGGTCACATCTTTGATAAGGTCAGCAACGCCCTTGAGTTCGCTGTTCTGGGTATTGCGGCGGATCTCAGCTTGCGCTTTGATCTTTTGAACCTGCTTCATGGCTCCTTCAGAAGCGAGAACTGCAAACCCTTGAGGGAGAAGGAAATTGCGTCCGTAGCCATCCGCAACTTTCTTGATGTCGCCGGCGCGTCCGAGTTTGTAAACGTCTTTGATGAGTAATACTTTCATGATTTAAGCCCTTTCTGGCAAAATTTGATGTCAGGTCGAAGGGTACAACGACCTGCGGGGCAAGATTTTACCACAATTGAATGGTTTGCCAATGGAAGGGATTAAGGTTAAGATAATGGCATGAACCAGTTCCCCATCAAGTTCAGGCGCGTTGCGGTCTTCGCGGGCATTTTCATTCTCGTTCTTTTTGTTATTGAATTCAATTCTCGCCTCGAAGAATTAAACCGTTTGAACGAACAACGCGACGAAATGCGAGCACAGGCTACACAAGCTGTGCAAACTCAGATCGCGTTACAGACTCAGGTTGCATACGCTGCCTCTACCGACGCGGTGGAAGAGTGGGCACGTACCGATGGACACTATCTACAGGAAGGTGACCAGCCCGTCATCCCAGTTGAACAGCCCGGCAGTGACCCGGTCATCGTAGAGACGCCCATCCCTGTGCCAACTCCGATGCAAAATTGGGAAATCTGGTGGACACTTTTTTTTGATCAATAGCCACATTTCTTCCATATGGACCCTGCATTAGCAGTATATCTAGTCTCGTTAACTATTTTGGTCATCATATTAGTGGGGATTGCGATTCGCGCCTTTGTTAATTGGCAAACGCCCGGTGCTCGCACGCTGGGAACGCTAATATTGGCAATGGTGGTTTGGGCTGCTGCTTACTTTGTTGAAATCGTTCACCCTGCTCTCCCCGTAAAGATAGCAGCCCAAAAAGCGTTGTTTTTCGGCATGACCATGGCTCCCCCATTTTGGCTGGGGTTTGCCTTACGGTATACAGGTATTGGCGCTTGGTGGTCTCAACGTGGACGAGTGTTTCTCTTAGCCATTCCTGGTGTCATCACGTTTGTCCTTGGGTTAACCAATGAGTTTCATCATCTGATTTGGTCCTCATTTTCTTTATCAAATACCAGCCCTGCACTTCTAGCGATTCAATATGGCATAGGATTCTGGATCTATACCATCATCGCCTATATTCAGATCAGCATTGCTGTAATTATTTATGTCATTGTCCATTTTAGGAATGAAAAGGCGTTGCGTCCTAAAACAGGGATCGTCTTGTTTGGGGTATCACTAACAGCATTCGCGAACATCTTCTTTTTATTTTTCAAAAAAGAACTGGATGTAGACCCGACTCCGCTAACATTTGCTCTGTCAGCGCCTTTGATCGCCTGGGGCTTCTTCCGCTTTGGGGTCTCAAATTTATTTCCACTGGCAGCCTCCCTTGTAGTGGAAAATCTTCGAGATGTGATTATTATTGTGGATACTGATAACAAAATCACAGACTTCAATCAGGCTGCAACTGGGTTATTAGATGCCAAGGCACAAAAGGAAAAGCCCAACATCTTTTCTGCATTGCCATTTTCTGAGCAACTTAGAACAGTGTGGGATTCACCACAAGACACTCTCAAATTAGAAACCAACTTTAGAGATGGTTCAAGATGGGTGGAAGCTCAAGTAACCCCTGTTAAGAGTCAGGACGAAAAACTTCTAGGGAGAGTCATTGTTCTGCACGACATTACAAAGGAACAAGCCTTGTTGCGTGCAGAAAGACTCCGTTCACAGCAACTCTCTCTATTAGAAAGAGCAGGAAGGTATATTGCAGGTAGTTTTGATGAAGTTGAAATCCTTCAACGCGCTGTGGATGCCATTACCCAACAATTCGGCTATCCAGAGACCGCAATCTCTATATTGACACCAGACAATATGATGGAGATCGCCGTTATCTTTGGCACAGAGGAATTCGAGTACCGCCCTGGGTACAAACAGGAAGTGGGATCTGGAATTATTGGTCACACGGCCAGCATCAAAAAGACCTATGTATCGCCAAATGTCTCACAAGACCCACATTATTATTCTACAAGCACCAAATCTGGATCGGTCATCTGTACACCGATCTTCAAACAAAATGAGTTATATGGTGTCTTGTATGTTGAAAGTTTTGAACTACATGCCTTTGATGAACTGGATGTTATTACCCTTGAAACACTTTCAAGTCAGATTGCTGAGTCTTTACAACGCGCAAAGTTACATGCACAAACGCAAAACGACCTACTTACTCTAAAAACTATTCAAGATGTTTCAAAACTTATCACCAGTTCACTTGATCTAGAAATCATCAGTCAAACGGTTGTTAAAAGCCTCAAAGAATCATTTGGATACACTCACGTTAGCATCTATTTTCTTGAAGGTGAATACCTACACCTTGCTGCAGAAATGGGATATCCAAAGGAAATGGTGATCAATAAAATCCATATCAGCCAAGGGGTGTCAGGAAGAGCCTATCGTACTCGTACTATTCAATTCATTGAAGACGTATCTAGAGAAAAAATATTTCTTAAAGCTGACTACAACATCACCAGTGAAATTTGTATCCCATTACTCAAAGAAGATGTTGTATTAGGTATGTTAAATGTAGAATCCAGGAACTCCAACAAATTATCCCAACGTGATATTACTTTGCTGGCAACAATTGCGGGTCCCATTGCGATCGCGGTGGATAACGCCCGTTTACATGCCGAGATCAAACGAATGGCAACGACCGATGCCGTAACCGGGCTTTCAAATCGCCATGTATTTGAGCAAGCACTGCATGCTGAACTTGAAAGAGCAGAGCGAAATCATTCGCCGATGTCACTCATTATTTTCGATATTGATTTCTTCAAACAATACAATGATATTTGGGGGCACCCTGCCGGAGATGCACGGCTCAAAGCTGTTGCCAATATCATCAAGCTAAATCTTCGTAAATATGATATAGCTGCGCGGTATGGCGGTGATGAGTTCGCAATCATCCTCGCAAATTGTGACCAACAAAGTGCAATGACCTTCGCGCAACGTATACAACAAGGTACTGTTGCGGGCGCTCCTCAAGAAATAAGTAGTTCAGCAGGAATTCCAGGATATACGCTCAGCATCGGAATTGCTACCTATCCCCAAGATGCTTCTTTACCTGCAGAAATTTTAGTGACCGCAGACAACGCAGCCATGCGTGCAAAACAACATGGCAGAAACCAGATCAAACTTGCCAATGACTATGAATAGAATCGACCTCTTTCCCATCACAACAAAGATCATACATGACCAATTAAACATAGCCGGTCACGACCTAACACAACTTGCAGAACAGTATGGAACCCCTCTCTATCTATATGACCAAGCGACATTGGATGCAGCCACGCGTGAATATAAATCTGCGCTCGCCTCTTTCTACCCCTCACCTGCTTCAGTAACCTATGCAGGGAAGGCATTCCTCTGCCTTGCCATTGCACAATGGACTCAATTGCATGGCTTAACCGTTGATTGCACTGGCGAAGGCGAAATTGCCATTTCTGCGGCAGCCGGGGTATCAAAAGAAAATATTCTGGTTCATGGGGTCAACAAGTCTAAAGATGACCTCAACGCTGCCATAATACATGCATCCACGATCGTTGTTGACAACCTCAGTGAGCTTCACCGCCTTAAGGATTTATTGACAAACACCCAATCTGTGTGTCCAAATTTATGGCTGCGACTATTACCCGGCGTTTCTGTTACTACGCATCATGCCCATACCCAAACAGGACACTATGAAAGCAAGTTTGGCATGACTTATGAGGAAATCATTGAGGCAGCAATCTTTTGTAAAGAAAATCACTTGCCCTTAAAAGGTTTTCATTTTCATCAAGGATCAAACTTTCGAGACCCGGAACCCCTGCTCCCTGCCATTGACTTAGCGCTTGACCTTGCTCAAGAGATCGGGTTTACAGGTGATTGGCATTTTTGTCCCGGTGGTGGTTGGGGCGTGGCATATCATGAAGATGAACTACCCAATCCCTCCGTTGAAAGTTACGTCCGCGGAATTTCTGAAGCTGTCGTAGAAGGCTGCCAAACGCGCAGGCTTACTCTCCCGCATTTACACCTTGAGCCAGGACGCAGTCTCGTTGCGCGAGCTGGGGTGGCACTGTATCGAGTTGGGGCAATAAAGAGGCGGGGGCATAAAACTTGGCTGCTAACCGACGGCGGTATGGCAGATAACCCACGCTATGCGCTTTACGGGGCAAAATATTCTTGTTTAACGGTATCATGCCCGGGCGGAGAAAGAAGCGAACGCGTATCCATTGCGGGACCGTATTGCGAGTCTGGGGATATTATTATTGAAGACCTGCCCATGCCAAACGTCAAAGAGGGAGATTTGATTGCGATACCAGTAGCGGGAGCATACCACCTGAGTATGGCGTCAAATTACAACGGTGCTCGCAAACCTGCTGTTATATGGCTGGAAAATGGTTTTGTGCAACTAATCCAACAACGTGAGGTTGTTCAAGCATTGATGGATACAGACTCAAAGCTGACGGTTCTTAATAAGCTTTAGAAATGCTTCGACCACCATTGGGTCGAACTGCTTGCCAGAACCATCTTGAATATATTTCAAAGCGTTTTCTGCTGTCCAGGCAGCACGATATGGACGGTCGGAAGTTAATGCGTCCCAAACATCTATCACCGAAAAGATTCGAGCTGACAGCGGGATTTCTTCACCCTTCAAGCTACGCGGATATCCGTTCCCATTCCACCATTCATGATGGCAATAAGGAATATCGCTGGCAGGTTTCAAGAATGGGATAAAAGAAATCATTTCATATGCATACTGGGTATGCATTTGCATAATTCGTAATTCATGCGCAGTTAATGGTCCGGGTTTATTGAGAATTGCATCAGGAATGCCCATCTTACCAATATCATGTAAGATCGCGCCACGCCGGATCTGAATCAAATCATTCTCTGAAATATGCATGGTACGCGCCAGTTCTAACGTTAGTTCGGTGACCCGGCGAGTATGTCCTTCTGTCAGTTCATCGCGCAATTCCAAAGCGCGCGCCCAACCAGCAAGTGTGTTGTCATATGCTTGCGCCAGTTCATCCGATTGCTGCACTGTTCGTTCGTAAAGTTTTGTACGATGCAATGCGTTGCCCGCCATTTCTGCAATGGCGGTAAGCAAACGAATTTCTGTCTCACTGAAAACGTGTTTTTCTATCAATCTCACATGTAGAACACCGATCACCATTTCCTGAGAAAGAAGCGGAAGAGAAATACCGCTACGAGCATCTTGTAAGGCTTCTGTTTCATCTGGCAAGATGGAAGCAATTGGGTCATTGTGCAAGTCTTCTGTGATGTAAATGTTGCCAGTTTTGGCTACATGCCCAGTAATGCCCTTCCCAAAAGCATTTCGGAGTAGTGGTGCAGTAGTCGCTTTAATATCTTCCCCATTTCTTACTGAAAACCACCCGGGTGAGATCAACTCTCCGGAAGGCTGGTCTAAAAGATAAATGGTGCTATAGGTACCACCAACGATCTCTGCTGAATAGCGTGCTACTAATGGGATGATGTCACCCACTTTAACTGCTGAACGAAGTGCAGAAGAAACGATGACCAAAGTCTGCAATTCTTCTGCACGGCGGCGCAGGTTATCTTCATCTTGCTTTCGGATTGTAATATCCTGCAAAATCACTGTATAGAATTTTTCTCCATTCATTTCATAACGAGAAATAAATGCTTCTATGGGGAATTCTTCTCCATTTTGACGCAATCCATATAAAGAGTCATATCTACCTAGCTTACGGTGCGAAACGCCACTCGCCCCGTATGCATGGATATACATCTCATGGTAACTGCGGAAGCGTTCAGGAAGCAACATATTCAGGCTCTTGCCTAAAGCTTCTTCAGCAAGATAACCAAATATCTTCTCTGCTGCTGGGTTCATTAAAATTATTCTAGCATCCTCATCCACTGTGATAATGCCATTAGGTGCTGTAGACACAATACCAAGGAGCCTGCCCTGGCTCTCGATCAGTGCATTTTCGATCTGTTTTCTCTCTGTGATATCCAATGTGCTAACAAGGACGCGATCATATCCTTTCGCCCGCTCCGGTAAATTAATAGTAACCCATACATCTCTACGTTCACCCAAAAGAGTAAACAGTTCGCTCTCGCGTTCAATATGCCTGCGTCCATCTGTCAATGCTAAAACATCATCAATAAACCTATTTGACGGTTGAGAGAATAAAACTGTATCCAGGGTACCAATAAGTTGCGATTTTGTGGTTGCACCCATCAATTTCATTGCAGCCGCATTAACCCCGGTAATACGGATCATACCCGCAGCCTGCTCAATAAATTCTGGGTGTTCAGTGAAATATTTAATAAAGTCAGTAATCCCTTTACGCTTCAAGTTTTCAATGCTTGCCATGAATTCCGAATAATCATCTTCCCAAATAGGAATACCCGCAGACTCAAAGATCGTGCGATATCTTTCTTCAGACTCTTCAATAGCTTTTTCCGATTGAACTCTCTCTGTAACATTTCGATAATTGACCACTACCCCTGCAATATCAGGGACATCCAACATATTACGTCCACTTACTTCAAAGAACCCCCATCCCCCATTTTTCATTTTCAAGCGATATTGCGCAGACAAGACCAAGCCAGGGTTTTTGATCCCCTGCTCAAATACTTCGATCACTTTGGGCAAATCATCGGGGTGCATATATTTAAATGCACTTCCGCCAACAATTTCATCAACGGTGTACCCTGTTAATCGTTCTTCTGTGGGTGCCAAATAGCGTACGACACCTTGTTGATCAAGAATTGCCAAGCCTTCTGTGGAATTTTCTACTAGTGCACGGAAGTAAGTCTCGCGCTGCTCCAACCGTTCATATAAATATGCATTTTCAATGGCAATAGCCACCTGATCTGCTAATGTGCTGGCAAATTGAATTTCTTCCTGCTGGAAATAGCGGCTCTCATCGGATGTGAATAGCTCCGCCAAGCCAAGTGAATATCCACGCACCCGCAGCGGAATCAACAACGACATGAACATCCCATCTCTTTTCAATTGCTGGACTTCAGCAGGGTCTGCATTCACATCGTCCATACGGGTAACCAGCGGTTTCCCAGTTTGAAGCACATACAAAGTTGCAGGATAATGGTCTAATGAAAATTCTTTTCCAATATCGCCTTGTTCACTAACATCATCTTCTGCCGAGTAAATCGCACGCGTAATGAGCAAATTACTTTCAGGGAGATAATCTGAAATAGAACAAAAGTCCACTCGCATCATACGTGCAAGGGTGGTGGCCGCTTCACGAAGGACGTCAGGCAATTGTAAGCTGGATGAAATCGCCCGATTAACAGACAACAAGGCGCTTAATTCGCTTTCCCTCTTTCGGGTCAATGCAAACAAGGTTGAATTCTCAATAATATTCGCTGCATGACTCGTCATGGCATTAGCAAGGCGAATCTCAGCCTGATTAAATTCTCGGCGCTTACGGCTTTCCCAAAGCTCAACAGTGCCAAGCAATTGTCCACGTGAATAGATCGGAACAAACATCATGGTTTGAATTTGATAGTCGATAAATTGCTTATGCTCTTCAAGGGTCAACCCTGGTTGATCTGCATTAATAACCAGGGTCCTTCCATCTAACATAGCCTGAAAGATTGTAGAGTAATCATCACTTGGGTACTCTCTACCTAAATCAGACTTAATCTCTGCCGTAATTGCCTCTTTGCTCCAATACTCGGCTACTACTTTCATCAGTTTTATTTGCACATCGAATGAAGTGATATATGCGCTGGTCACATTCAATGCTTCAGTCATATGACGTGCCAATTCCTTCAGCAAAGCCTGAGGATCCATAAGGCTGGCTGTCATATCTTGAGCCGCAGTATAGAGCTGTTCTAATTCCTGAGCCTTGCCACGAATTTCATCGTTAAATTTGACCTTAAGGATTGCCAATACAAACTGATTTAGAGATTGTTCAACAAGGGCGACTTCTTCTGGTGTAAAGACATGAGTTTCCTTATACCCCAAGATCAATGCTCCGATTCGTACTTGATCGGCAATCAATGGAATTCCCATAGCTGACTTGGAATTGAACCTTACTGCAAATTTAGGGCTGATATAAGGGGTGTTAAAGACATCTTGAATGGCAAGCACGCGCCCTTCATCCAAAATAGACCGGGTGAAGAACTTATCTTCAGATTCTAAATTTGGTGGATTCAGAAAAGCGTCTTGAAGAGCCTCTGAAAAAATAAATTTAGAAGGGACTCCGCGCTCTTCATCCCACATCGCAAAATAATAGTCATCTGCCTCTAAAGCCTTTTCGAGCTTTCCAATAAATTCCTTTAGTAAAGTTTCAAGATCAAAAGCCAAGAGGGCTGATTGTGTCACTTCATTCAAGAGTGTTTGGTAACGAGCAAACCTATCCAGTTTTTTGGATGCCTCAAGATTTTCAAGCGCATAGGAAAGATCTTCTGCTAATTCCATAAGAAGAGCTATCTCTTGCTCATCAAAAGCAGCCGATGGTTCTGCATGATCAACAACCAACACACCAAAAATTTTTGTATCTCGCTGCAAAGGCAAGGAAATGGCAGAGCGGTCTGGAAATCTATTTCTTCTTGGACAATTTGCACATGGGTCTTGTGCCCCAGATCTTTCCACAAGAAAATAGGAACGGGTTCGAATCGCCTGAATGGCACAAGTTAACCCCTCGTCCAAATTGATGCGGGTAATAAATTCGCTTTCACTTACGACATCTCCAGCATGCGCAACATGATTAAGGGTGTCCATGGTTGAATCCAATAAACCTGCCCATGCAAATGAGTACCCCTGCCCAGAAACTAGCATTTCGCAGGCGTCTTTTAGCATTTTTTCCGGGTCGGTCGCGCGGATAATGATCTGGTTAATTTCACTCACTGTGCGTAGGACCCAGCCAAGGCGCTGCTCACGCTCTAATGCATCTTTTGTCTCTTTGAGGCTTATCTCAAAGGATCGCAAAAGATATGCTATCGAGTAAATGCCAGCAACACTCAATACGATTAAGACCAGCCCTCCACTAAACCAAGCACCAAGGTTTGTAGAATTAACTTGCCACTCTGGTGGGACCACCATCAAGCCAGAAACTTGAACATAGCCAATGAACAATAAAGTTAAGAGTGTTATCAAAAATGCAGCCAAACTATGGCGCAAATCAAAGAATATTCCTGAAAAAATAACAAACGCGAATAAAAGGACCCTGCCATCCCCACTAAACGACGTAAGCAACATTCCGCTTGCCCCTAATGCGTATAAACTAAAAAGTAAGATGCCTGCACGTATATTTATATTTAATTTGCGCGCAAATGTAACATACCCAACCAATAAAGTGACTACGCCATAGAACAAGATGATCGAAACCGCTATAAGTTCGGGCTCGTTAAATAAATCCTGGCTTTTATTGTACGAATCAATAACATTTCGGATACTGCCTACAAATGCTAGAATCCAAAAGATAAAAATCCCGCCCAAAATTAAATTTAAGAGGTCAGCCCGCCATTCATCCAACGATGAAATGAATTTCTCATTTTGGACCTTTGGCATGGTAAAAAGCGCGTCTTTGAGTCTTTGATACATAGTTATTTAGGCTATTTTTCTAAATTATATATGCATTTCCGTGCTCGAAACCTTTCAGAGTAAGTGCTTTTTTGCTCAAAATACTCCTCAACAAGCCAATTTCATTAAATATTATGATATTTATCACATGGACAGAGAGAAATACAGACAGGTATACTACGCCAATCTTTTTAGAGAATTTTTGTCTATAATCCAACTCGAGGAGAAATCATGTCCACTAGGGATTCTGTTCCTACTTCTAAATTTGCCATGTTCTGGTCATTGACCAAACCCTCGCAATCCGGTCTATTACTTGCTACCGGTTTGGCTGGCTATATGAGTGCGCGCTGCCCTGTCTTCAATATCTCCACCATCCTTCAGTTATCTGTCAGTTTATTTCTTGCCATTGCAGGCAGCACCCTTCTCAATATGTGGTGGGACCGTGATATTGATGCCAAAATGGGTCGTACACAGAAGCGTGTCACATCCAAGGGTTTGGTTACTGATAAAGAAGTCTTGACGGTTGGCATACTTACATCGGTTATTGGCATTGGTTGGGCAGTAGGCATGGACTGGTTATATGGACTAGTTGTCTTCGCTGGTTGGTTTTTCGACGTAGTTGTATACAGCATGTGGCTCAAACGCCGCACCTGCTGGAGCATTGTTTGGGGCGGTATCTCTGGCGCCATGCCCATCCTTGCAGGGCGCGTACTCGGGCTCGAGTCCATTGATTGGATCGGCATTATGCTTGCATTCGGCATCTTGCTCTGGATCCCCACCCACACCCTCACCTTTAGCATGAAATTTCAAAAAGACTATTCAGACGCAGGAGTACCTACCTTCCCTTCTACGTATGGACTAGATATCACTCGCTTCACCATCGCCTTCTCATCTGTCCTTGCTGCTGGGGCAATGGTCGCTGCAGGAGTTGGCATCGGTATGGACTGGGGCTTCCTGAGATTACTGGGTGTGCTTTCTGCCGGTTTGTTGGTGCTCGCAATTGCCATGACCTTCAAACCCACCGATCTCGTTAACTTCGGTCTCTTCAAATACGCTTCCGTTTACATGCTCGCAGCAATGATCCTTGTCGTCCTTGAAGTTATCTAAATGAAACTTTCCTCACGCGATCGCACTTTATTGTTATTAACCACTCTACTGGCTTCTTATCAAGTTTCTGCAGGTATCGACGGCTTTACCGCCCTCCCCATCGTTGCCTATACCATCGCCTTTGGGGTAATCCTCGTCGCTGCCTTACTCATCTTCATTTTAGGGATGGAGGTGCTGGACCTGCCCATCGTGGTCATCGTCTCAACGATCATTCCGCTCAGCCTATCTGTTGGGCTCGTTTGGCAGCACCTCGCCTCTTTGCGGACCGGATACCTGATCTTCGCCATCATCGGTTTTCTCGCCGTTACGTTGACTCGGTCTATTCACATGCAAAACAAACTCCCGGTGATCACTCTTGCAGTCACGCACGGGGTAGCAGGGCTCATGATCTTTTTGCTACCCATTATCCTTGCAATTCAAACTCAGGCGAAACCTTGGTTTGCACTTGTAGGGATTGGCGGCGGGTTGATTGGTCTTGCCGGGCTATTGTTATCTTTTCAAAAAACAGGGTTGCAAATTGGTTCGAGAGAAAGCCTTATGAAATTCTTCCCTACTTTATTGCTTCTCACAACAGCTTTCTTTGTAGCAGGATTCAAATTTGGCGGTTAAGGCTCAAGGTCCAGAAAGAAGCGTGAAACTAAAAACATCCCCGTCAAGTTGACGGGGATGTTCGTTTCTAGTCTTCTATTCTTTTTCTGAACTTACAGAGGTCACTTTTCGCATTTGCTCTTCTTGCACCACACGAATACCGTTGTTGACCTGATTACTGAGTTTGGCAATCTGATCTTGCAACTGTATAAGCGTATCCAGCACATAATTATCTGCATCAGCGCGGACGCCTTCTGCTTCAGCGCGTGCCTGTGCCAAAATTTGGTCTGCCCGGCGTTGAGCTTCTTGCGCGATCATATCCTTTTGGACGAGACCATCTGCCTTATCGCGCGCGATCTGTAATGTGCGGTTGGCTTCCTCTTGTGCTTGCGCCATCACACGATCGCGCTGGGCAACGAGTTGCTGCGCTTTCTTCACCTCTTCTGGGATGGCAATACGCATTTGATCAATGAGTTCAAGCATCTTGTCTTCGTCCACAACGACATTATGCGTGAAAGGCACTGCCTTCGCATCGTTGAAGAGTTCTTCCAAACGGTCGATTAATTGAAGAATGTCCATAGGTTACTCACAAAAGGAAACTGATTTCATTAATTCTAGCACATTAATCACGCAAAGCATTCGGCAGAGACTGTTCCCCCATTTGGGCGACCTTCTCCTTCAAGGCACGCTCCACGTGCGGCGGCACCATGCTGGAGACATTGCCTTGAAGCATGGCAATCTCCCGTACTGTGGATGATGAAAGGAAAGTATGCTGCTCGGCTGTAATGAGCGCCACGGTCTCCACAGCCGCCCCTGCAAGGCGCTGATTCGCCAATGCCATACGAAACTCGAACTCGAAATCAGAGAAGACGCGCAACCCACGCACAATAACTTGCGCATCGATCTTTTTTGCAAATTCAATCGTCAAGCCGCTATATCCGGTAACTTTGATCTTGGGGTTATCTTTAAACGCCTCGTTGACTAGGGACATGCGTTCTTCAGGCGAGAACAACAGATTCTTTAACGGCTTATCATATACCGCCATCACGACCTCGTCGAATAACTTCGAAGCACGGTTGGCAATATCCATATGACCGTAGTGAATGGGGTCGAACGTTCCGGGAAATAAGGCTCTAACCATTGTTCTCCATTTTTAGGCGTAGTGGGCGAGGTTCACTCGCCCATTGTATTGAATTCATAACAGGAGCGGAGAGACCCCGCCCTTACAAATATTATGACACGTCGCTACTCGTTCCCTTCCAGAACCGTTCAAAGGCTTCAGCCAACAAAGCATGTTCAGGTTGAGAAAGGTCTGGGTCGCGCTCAAACAGAGACTTGGCTTGCTCTCTGGCTTTTTCGATCAACACTACATCGGTAATGCTTGCCATCTTCAATGAAGATGCAAACCCAGCCTGGCGCGTTCCAAGAAATTCGCCGGGTCCGCGTAATTTGAGGTCGAGGTCTGCAAGTTCGAAACCGTCGTTGGTGTTCGCCATCGCCTGTAGACGTTCGTTCTCCGTCGCATCTTCATGCGTAGGGATAAGCAAACAAGTAGACGCCACAGAACCACGCCCAACCCGCCCGCGTAATTGGTGAAGTTGCGCCAAGCCAAAACGATCTGCACCTTCGATAAGCATCAACGTCGAGTTAGGCACATCCACGCCCACTTCGATGACCGTCGTCGAGACCAGGATGTCATATTCCTTATCGCGGAACTTGAGCATCACTTCATCTTTTTCGCTGGGCTTCATACGTCCATGCAAAAGACCAAGTTTCAGGTCAGGAAACACTTGAGTTGACAAAGCTTCAAAATCATCCACAGCCGCGCGGACGTTGATCTTCTCGCTTTCATCAATCAACGGATACACAATGAATGCCTGATTGCCATTCTTCACCTGCGAGCGGATCATCGTGTACGCTCGCTCACGTTCCTGCGGGCGTAACACATAGGTCGCAATGGGCTGCCTGCCCACCGGCATCACGTTCATCACAGAAATATCAAGGTCACCGAACACGGTCAATGCCAGCGAGCGCGGAATGGGTGTCGCTGTCATCACCAGAAGGTGCGGGTTTGTGCCTTTGCTACGCAACTCGGCACGTTGCTCCACCCCGAAGCGATGTTGTTCATCAATAACGATGAACTGCAATTCTTTGAATTGCACATCCGGCTCAATCACCGCATGCGTGCCAATCACGATCTTAATCGAACCATCGGCAAGCCCTTGGCGGATGGCTTCTTTTTCAGATTCAGGGGTATTCCCCACCAACAAACGCACTTCTTCTTTTTGCAAGAAACCGTTTTCGCCTGCTAATAAATTCGAAAAGTTACGATAATGTTGCTCTGCCAAGATCGAAGTAGGCGCCATAATGGCGGCTTGTGCCCCCGTAGAGACAACAACGCCTGCGCCCAATGCCGCAATGACGGTTTTTCCTGAACCTACATCGCCTTGGATAAGTCGATTCATCGGTTTGCCAGAGTCAAGGTCGTGGCGAATGTCATTGAGCGATTCTTGTTGGGCAGAGGTCAGGGTGAAAGGTAAAGCCGCTAAACGCGCACCCAGCCACTCGTCTGAGACGGTGAAGCGCTTGCCTTCCACCACTTGCCAGTCGCGCTTTTGGCGCAGCACACCCATTTGCAAATAAAAAATTTCGTCGAAGGCAAGGCGTTCCCGCGCTTTTTTGAGGCGATCTTGTGTATCAGGGAAATGGACTTGAGTAAGCGCTTCGCCTAAAGAGATCAACTGAGCATCATGCTTGATAGTATCCGGCAGTGCATCCACAACGGCAGGTGCCCAATAGGTAACGACCTGCTTCATTTGGTTACGCAGCCATTTTTGCGTGATCTTTTCTGTCAACGAATAAATCGGCACAATACGATTGGTGCTGAGATTTTCCATCTCAACCGTTTCCCAATCGGGGCTGTTCATAATAATGCGACCCAGATATTGATCGATCTTGCCAGAGACAGAAATGGCATCACCCACTTTGAAACGGTTCAACAGCCAGGGCTGATTAAAGAACGAGACCTTCAACGCACCTGTTCCATCCGCAAGGATCAATTCAATAATATTTTGTTTACCGCCGCGAATCGGGCGATTATGTACACTTTGAATGGTGCCCAACACCGTCACCACATCGTTGTACATCAAATCTTGGATCGGCTTCAGCAACGAATAATCTTCATAGCGACGCGGGAAAAAATACAACATATCGCCCAGCGTTTGCATGCCGAGCTTTGTCAAAGATTCCGCGTTCTTGGGCCCCACACCATTCAAGACCGTGAGAGCGGCGCCCAACGCGGCAGGCGTTTGGCTGTGCTTGGCGCTCGTAGCCGATTCAAAACGTTGCGGAGAATTTGGTCTCTGCTGTTTCGGTGGGTACTGTTGGGGAGGATGCTGCTTCGGCTGACTTTGATTCTGCGTCGCAAGTTGTTCAGCATTATCAGCCTTTGGCTTCACCTCATCATCGCTTCGCTGCGGACGTTGCGGCTGTGGATTCGGTCTCTGCGGCTGGGTCTGCGCTTTTGGCTTTTGACCCGCTTCTGGGTAGGTTTCACTGATGCGCTTCCACAAACCCTTGAGTGAATCCGCCCGCCCGGTGGGATTCAACTTTTCATAGGCACGTAAACGCGAAACGACAGCTTGAATAACTTCTTCCGCCACGCCATCGGCGCGGGCTTCCCCTTCCCAATAATCCAGCATTTTGGCAAGTCCGCCGATGATGGCGGTATTTTCGTATTTGTTTTCGTGTTCGAGTCGAAAAAATTTGCGTAGTTTTTCCAAAGACGGTTGCATAATGCTCAATTTTATCATGGCGGGCATATACCCATTCTCAATATCTCTCGAATAGTTTTGAATTTGCGACTTATCCCCAAAAACCTACTAAAAGGGCTTGACTTAATAACAAATTGACACTATTATCAAATTATTAATACTTATTCGAGGAGAAAATCATGAATTGGTTCAATAACAGCAGGCTTTTTGAACTGGCACGGCAAGGAAAGCGCCTCACCCACATCGCGGTGATTATTCCGCTTTCTTTTATTTTTGTTGTGCTTTCACAGCTGGGAGTTATTCCGCTCGCATTTATTTTGCAGGCGGTCTATGGCTTTGAAGATATGTTTCAAGTCTCGTTGAAAGGCTTCCCCAATACAGTGATCGGCTTTTGGGTGGGCATGCAGCTTGTTTTTGCCTTTGGGCTTGCTTATGTCATTTTATGGGCATGGCTCAAATGGTTTGAAAAACGCCCCTTTTGGACTCTTGGGTATGAGACTAAGAATGCTCTCATCAAATACGGGCGCGGATTTTTATTCGGCGCCATCATGTTCGCTGCTGCGGTGGGAATCCTTGCCTTGTTTGGGAGTGTCTCGTTTGAACAAGGAGACCCAGCCTATCAAGGGCTGCCAGCCGTGGGTGGCGTTTTTCTCGTGCTGATCGGGTGGATTATTCAAGGCGGTTCTGAAGAAGTGGTGATGCGCGGTTGGGTGTTACCCGTGATTGGCGCTCGCTATAAACCCTGGCTGGGGCTGCTCATGTCCTCCATCATCTTTGCCATCCTGCATGGACTCAACCCCAACCTGAGCGTAATTGCCATCATCAACCTGGCATTGTTCGGGGTATTTGCCGGTCTGTATGCTATGCGAGAGGGATCGCTTTGGGGCATTAGCGCTTTGCACACCGTTTGGAATTGGGTGCAAGGCAATTTCTTCGGCTTGGAAGTAAGTGGAAATGGTGCGGGCGGCGGCACATTGATCAACCTCGTAGAAAGTGGCGCTGATTGGCTCACCGGCGGTCAGTTTGGTCCTGAAGGCGGCTTGGCAGTGACTATTGTATTGGCGATTGGAATTTTGGTTATTTTGTTTTGGAAGAGTAAAGAAACTGTTCAAGAACCATCTGCATAGTAAGCCTAAAAACTCCCTTGGGTCTAAACCCAAGGGAGTTTTTTTATTTCTTAACAGCCGCAAACCCAATACAATGCGGACCCAGATGGGTGCCGATCACTGCGGTAACATTGACAAAAAGTACATCCCTCGGCACGGACATGCGAGCACGTTCCATCATTTCCTGTAATAAACGCTGGGCACGGTCTTCAGCATTGGTATGTAAGATCGCCAAACGCTCCATCTCCCCCACTTCCAAAAGTTTCCCCAAGATAAATGCATCTGCCTGACTGGTCGTGCGATTGATTGCCATCGGTTTGACCTCGCCAGTGCGTAACTCCACCACTGGTTTGATAGAAAGTAAGCCACCAACATTGGCAACTACAGCAGGTACACGCCCACTACGCTTGAGATATTCCATCGTATCCAGAGCGGCGAAGACCTTCGTCCTTCGCTCTGTGGAAGTTATCGCTTCTAAAGCGGCTTTCACGCCAAGGTCCGCGGATTCGGCGGCGGCAAGTACTTGAAAACCAATGCCCATCGAAAGCGAGCCGCTATCCACGCAGGTGACTTTGCCGGGGAATTCTTCAGCCGCACGGCGGGCTATATTCACCACACCTGATAATTTACCTGAAACGTGAATGGAGAGGATATGGTCACAGCCGGCGTTGAACAGAGCCTGATAGGGCGTGAGAAAATCTCCAATGGACGGTGCAGCCGTTGTCGCCGGGGATTGAAGCGTAGGCAGGCGGTTATAAAACTCTTCGCGCGAGATTCCAATCCCGTCTTTGTATTCTTTTCCATCCAAAACAAGAACCGTTGGCACCACCTGGATCTGATGTTCTTCAATAAGGTATGCGGGCAGGTCTGCGGTTGAGTCGGCGACAATTCCTAGTTTCATAAGGCAAAGTGTAGCATATTTGAAAATGTCATTGCCAGCCGATCTATTGCGATGAAAACCTGGCTCAGAAACAGCGGCACCACCTGATACTTTAATCTTGACATACTGTATTTCACACAGTATAATGTCGTAAAGGATGAGATATGGCAAACACAGAATCTCTCGAAAATGTTGTTTTGGAGTTACGGCGCGGGGTGATCGTGTTGGCGGCGCTTAGTCAGTTAGGCTCGCCTGAGTACGGGTACTCGCTGTTGAAGAAACTCGCCGAGCTCGGCTTGGAAGTGGATCAAGGTACGTTGTATCCCCTCCTCCGCCGGTTGGAAACGCAGGGTCTGCTTGAGTCGGTTTGGAAGTTGGAAGAAGCACGCCCACGTCGGTATTATGTGATTAGCGCAGAGGGTAAAAAACTTCTGCCAAAGATGAAAAAAGAATGGGCTGGCATTGTCTCTGTGATGGACAAGATGCTCTCATAAAGAAAGGAAAGTATCATGAACCTTATTGACCGTTATGTTTCTGAAGTTGGAAAGAATTTGCCGCTATTAAATGGGCGTGAAGATATTGAGAAAGAATTAAAGTCCACGCTGGAAGATATGTTGGAAGACCGTGTTCAAAACAGCGGACGCACCCGCGATGAAGCGTTGGAGATCGAAGTATTAAAAGAATATGGCTCGCCACAAAAAGTGGCTTCGACCTATAACCCACACCCTTATTTGATCGGACCGAAACTCTTCCCGTTCTTTCTCTTTGTGTTGAAGATCGTCCTTACGGTTGTGGTTAGTGTCATGCTTGTTTTAGCAGGTATTCAAGCCGTGACCGATACTCCCTTTATGGGCGCTGATTTTGTGAAGATCATCGGGCAGGGATTGGGAAGTGCGTTCTCCGCCGCCATTGCCGCTTTTGGAAACGTGGTGCTGGTATTCGTTATTATTGAACGCGTCTTGCCGGATAAGGAAATTGGAGGCTTCAATGATGAAAAGGATTGGGACCCCGCCTCACTCGCCAAAGAGCCTGATCCTGATTCTGTGAGCCGTTTCGAGCTGATCACTGAGATCGTGTTCACATTCGTCGCCCTGACAATTTTGAATATCTATCCACAATGGCTTGGCATGTTCTTCTTTACCGGAGAGGACTCGGTTTTCATCTCCTTGTTCTCAGAGAAATTCTTCCAATTTGTGCCGTGGATTAACCTTACATTGGTCGCCCAAATTCTGCTTGATGTTTATTTACTGCGGAATGCTCTGTGGACCTGGGTATCGCGTGTATTCAAGATCATTATCGAAGTTGCCAGCCTTGCCCTAACGGTGATCATCCTTCGCACACCGGGCATCATCGGCTTCAGCGCAGAGTCTCTCCTGAATGGATCTTTCCCACCGGAGCAGGCAAAAGTCTTCGTGACGATCGCAACCTACACCTTCCCTATTGTGATGGCAATCGTGATCATCATTCAAAGTGTGGAACTGATCAAATCTTTATATCGGTTGTTCAAAACCGGCTCAAAAGCAAAATAAAAAAAACGGCGGGCACTTTCAAGTGTCCGCCGTTTTTTTTAGATTATTCAATCGAAAGAATGAACTGGTAGTGCGGCTGACCGCCCTCCTGCACCTCAACTTCGAGGTTGGAGTACTTCTCGCGGATCGCATCTGCGACGCGGTTGGCTTCTGCATGAGGCAATTCTGCGCCATAAAACAGAGTGACAATTTCATGTTCACCCGCTCCTGCTTTCTCCAGCAAGTCGAAGACGCCCTTCTCAACCGTTTCAGAAGAAGCCACCAGTTTGCCATCCAACAGAGCGATGACCTGACCATCTTTCACGGTCACACCGTCAATTTCAACGGAACGGGTCGCCACAGTAATCTCACCGGTTTTGACGTTGCCCATTGCCTTGTTCATTTTCGCGGCAACCGCTTCTACGTCACCGCTAGGGTCGAATGACAGCATCGCGGCTAGTCCCTGCGGAACCGTACGGGTCGGCACCACTTGAACACTCTTGACCGTTACATCCTTCGCCTGATTCGCCGCCATCACAATATTCTTATTGTTTGGCAGAATGATCACTTTATCTGTCGGCATATTTTCAAACGAGCTAAGAATATCCTGTGTAGATGGGTTCATGGTCTGCCCACCTGCTACCACAGCTGCCACACCCAAACTTGCAAAGATACGGCTAATGCCCGTCCCTGGTGAAACTACTACTACAGCAATATTACCGGGTTCCACAGCACTAAACTGAACCTGTGTAGATTTGCTCTTCTGAATATCATCCATCTGTGCCATCAAGTTTTCAATGGCAACCTTCGTCACCGTACCAATGCCCATAATGTAATCAATGGGCACATAACGGTTTTCGGTCGGCACATGGATGTGCATGCGATACATCCCCTCCCCTTCGCCCACCTGAATAGACGTGCCCATTTCTTCGAGTTTGGCATAGAAGCCATGCAAGTCAAGTTCACCATTCGGCACGAAGTCCACTACCACTTCGTAATCCTGCCCCTCTTCCACAACTTCCAACGCATCTTCTAAACCAACAGCAGAAAGCGCATGCACCTGCATAGTAGGCGTCTCTAAAGACTCGCCGTAAATATGGCGCAGCATCCCTTCCATAAAGAAGAATAAGCCTTTACCGCCAGAGTCCACCACGCCTGCTTGTTTTAGGATGGGAAGCATTTCAGGCGTCTTCTTGACCGCTTCGTCTGCGGCTTTGACGGCAAGCTCAAGCAATTCAAGCGCATCTTTAACGGACCCGCGAGCTGCTTCTGCCGCATTTGCCGTTTCTTTAATGACGGTAAGGATCGTCCCTTCAACCGGCTTAACGACCCCTTTATAAGCAGTATCGCGTGCTTCACCCAATGCCTTGATGAAGGTTTCAACGTCCAAAGTCTCGATCTCATGCACGCCGCGCGAAAATCCGCGCAAGATCTGGCTGGTGATTACGCCAGAGTTTCCGCGTGCCCCCATCAACGCGCCTTTTGAAAATGCTGCCGCCATCTCCCCAAGATGAAGCGTCCCCTTGTCTTTAATCTCATTCCAAGCCGCCTGCAAAGTGAGGCTCATATTCGTGCCTGTATCGCCATCGGGAACGGGGAACACATTCAATGAATTGACCACCTGCTGATTGGTGCGCAACCAGGTCGTCCCGGCTTCTACGAGGCGCTTGAAAGCCTGTCCATCAATGGTACGCTTGCGGAATTTCTCAACTCGCGCGGTATCGATTGCCATATATCGCTCTTCTCCTAGTCTGTATTGCTAATGCGCAATCCCGCTACATGCACATTGACTTTGCTAACTCGTAAACCCAATGCTTTTTCCACATGAAAACGAACGGTGTTCGCCACACTTTCCGCCACCGAATTGATGCGTGTGCCATATTCCACCACGACATTGATATCAATATGAATCTCGTCTTCCATATATTTCACCGAGATCCCCCGCGAAGGCTCGCGGGTAATCGTAGAGACAATACCATCTGCCAGATTCTTTGGAGCCAACCCCACCACACCATAAGATTGCAAAGTGGCATGATACGCAATCGTCGCCACCGCATTCGGTGAGACATGGATCCCGCCCAAGGATGTTGTTTCTTCGCCCATAGATTCCTCATTCCTTAATTTTCAGACCTAAACGTCTGATTTTTGTTGTTCGCGCATACTCGGGACCGGCAAAACCAGCTCAGCCGCCCCATTTTGATTATCCTGTTCCTATTTTAACATCTTATCTTGAAGTTGGTTGCGTTCTATGGTAAAATGCCGTGCCTTCGAAAAGGGCATTTGGAATTACAGAGTATCGCATTGCTTGGTAAATAACAAAATCTGATAATTCTGTGCAATTTTGAGTAAAATCAACTCATTATTACTTAAGCGATATTTGCAAGGAAAGACGAGAAAGAAAGGATTTCAATCATGGCAAAGTGCAATCACTGCGGCAAGGCAACTACCTTCGGTCACAACCGCTCCTTTTCCCAGCGTGCCACCAACCGCGCGTTCAAACCCAACCTCCAGAAGGTTTCGGTGATGGAAAAGGGTCGCCTCGTGCAGAAGACGCTGTGCGCCAAGTGCATCAAAACGCTCGGCAAATCAGCAGCATAAGGTTCGCTCTTTTTTGACTCAAGAATCGCGGCGCGTAAGCGCCGTGATTTTTGTTTTAACCATGAAATGAACAGGGCGCTTTACCCTTACTTATTCAATATCTCTTTCAATGCCTTCACCCCTGCCCCACTCCCCTGTGGGTGTTTAAAAGCTGCATTACCTGTTACAAAAACGTTTGCGCCAGCCTTTTTCATCAAGGGCAAAGTCTCTGCATTGATACCGCCATCTACTTCAAGGTGAGCCTTTGAGTGAAGTGCATCTAATCGCGCACGAATCTCTTCTACCTTAGCGATCATCTCTGGCATGAACTTCTGCCCTGAAAACCCAGGGACCACACTCATGACCAATACAAGGTCAACGAGCGGGAGGGCGGCTTCAATTGCAGATGCCGGGGTTGCTGGGTTCAAGGTCACTCCAGCCGTACAACCATGAGACTTGATCTGTGCAATCACCTTTGGCAGGTCTGGGCAGGTCTCTACATGGACGGTGATGTTGTTGACACCTGCTTCTGCAAATGCAGGGATGTATTTCTCCGGCTCGGAGATCATGAGGTGAGCGTCCAGCGGAAGTTTGGCAACTCGCCTCAACCCTTTGACAAATAACGGTCCGATGGTGATATCGGGGACGAAGTGTCCGTCCATGACATCAACATGAATCCAGTCGGCGCCGGCAGATTCAATAGCGGCAACTTCATCTGCAATGTGAGCAAAATCAGAGGCAATAATAGAAGGGGCTAAAAGATAGTTAGTCATTATCAAAAAGACCTGACGAGTTGATGTGAACTGTCAGGTCTGTCCATTTAACTTGGCGGAAAATAAGAAAGGTAGATCATCAAGCCGAAGGGGATGAGACCACCCCATGCAAGGACAGCCATCAAACCAAGCCCCACTGCCACCCAATCCACGGGTTCAGTGTAGACCTCTTCTTGACGATAGGTAGGAGCAGGCTCGGGCTGAATCGGTTGCGGCGGGTATTGAGGTTGATAATATTGTTGAGCAGGTTCAGGTTGCGGTCTAGGCTGGCTCGGAGGGGAAAGTCGTTCCGCAATATCCTGTTTGATGGTGATCACCGGTGGCGAGGCAACGGGTTCCTGCTTGGGTTTGGCAGGAGTGACGGGTGCCGCGGGTTCCGTTCCAAACTTTTGCAAAACACGCCCAAGTTGGTCAGCCGTGCGATAACGTGCCGCCGGTTCTTTCGAGAGCACCTTCATGACGATCTCTTCAAGAGCAGGTGGAACATCGGGAACGTATTCGCTAATTGCTAATGGACGCGCCGAAATATGCAAACGTGCCAACTCATCGGCAGAGGAGGCGGTAAAAGGTGTCGTACCCGTCAGAATTTCATAAAGAACCACGCCTAATGAGTAAACATCAGATGCGGGGGTAGGCGCTTCGCCGGCAGCTTGTTCAGGCGCAAAGTAAAGCGGAGAGCCCCAAACTACATCGTTTCTCTCACCGGGTTTGATGGTTGCCAAGGCGCGGGCGATTCCAAAGTCTGTGACCTTGAGACGCATATCCTTGGATACGAGCATGTTGTGCGGCTTGATATCGCAGTGAACCAGCCCAGCACGGTGTGCATACCCCACCCCGGCACAGGCTTGAATCATGAGCGGAATGCCTTGTTGATACGGGAAACGTCCACGCTCGCGGACAAGTTGTTTAAGGTCCTTGCCTGGTACGAGCTCCATAACGATATAGAGCAAATCATCCGCTGCACCAAAATCATGAACGGTGACAATGTTGGGATGCGAAAGATTCGCCGCGGAACGCGCTTCCAGCCAGAATTGCTTTTGGAAGTTATCGTTGGTGGAATATTCTTTTCGTAAAACTTTAATAGCAACAGGGCGGTCTAGCACCACGTCACGTGCACGATACACGTTCGCCATGCCGCCAGAGCCCAAAACTTCTTCGAGTTGATATCGGTCGTTTAGTAATGCACTTTCAGTCATTGTGGTGAAATTATACCGTGAGTTGCAGAGAGAGTCGTAAAGACAACTCATGGCTTTTTTAATATATTAAGTGAACACTTAACAGTCTTGTAGAGAATTAAGAACGTGTCAATTTAAATGTACCCACCCGTTATGCGTAAATCGTTTACAATATGGCTGTTTAGGAGATCCATCATGCTTGGCGAACCGATCCTTGTCATGCTCGTTGAAGATAATGCTGACCACGCGGAACTTGTTATCCGTACCATGGAGAGTCATCATATTCCTACTCGGATTCAGCATGTAACCGATGGGGAATCTGCACTGGATTACCTATTACGTCGTAATAACTTTAGCGACCCCGAAACCAGCCCTCGCCCTCATATGATCCTTTTAGATTTGCGTCTACCACGTGTAGATGGTCTTGAAGTGTTACGTATCATTAAAGAAGAGGATGAGCTTAGAAGTATTCCTGTTGTGATCTTGACAACGTCTGAAGCTGAACGAGACGTGACGCATGCATATGAACATTATGTCAATAGTTACCTTGTAAAGCCAGTAGGATTTGAAGACTTTAGCAACCTGATGAAAGACCTCGGTATTTACTGGTTAGGTTGGAACAAACAACTGCGCGCTTAAAATAATCCCTCATGTCGAATGACATCATCCATATTCTTTTAGTTGAAGATGAAGATCCGCATGCGGAGTTAATTCAGCGTGCCTTTGAAGATCAAGGCTCAGAATTTCAGATCCACCGTGTTCGCTCTCTTACAGAAGCACGGGAGCACATGCGGGTAAGTGAGCCCAAACTCATCATTGCAGATTGGCGCCTTCCAGACGGGGAAAGCATGGAATTGCTTCCCAATCACCGTGACCCGCTCACAACCCCTATTATTTTAATGACAAGTTATGGCAATGAACGCATCGCCGTGGAAGCGTTAAAGTCTGGTGCGTTGGACTATGTGGTGAAATCCCCCGAGTCGATGTTGGATATGCCCCACCTGGCACGGAAGGCACTCGATCAATGGAAGTCTCGTGCAGACCGCATTCACATGCAAGAAGCACTGACCGAAAGTGAAGCGCACTTCCGTCTGCTTGCTGAGAACGCCAGCGATATGATCACCCGCATCAACACAAGCGGGCAAATGTTTTATGTTTCTCCCGCTTGTAAGAACATTCTTGGGTACCAACCTGAAGAAATGCTTGGGGTAAAAGTTTTTGACCTGGTCTACCCAGAAGATCAATCTAAAATCCGTGAGCTGTTCTCTCAAAGACCCAGCGATATCCCTTACACGATTACACATCGTGCCAAACGCAAAAATGGAGATTTCGTCTGGTTAGAAACTTCTGCCCGGGCGATCACCGATCACACCACAAATGAAGTTGTTGAAATCCAAGCAGCCTCACGTGACATTACCGAAAGAAAACATGCCGAAGAAGCTCTTCAACAGGCACATAACCAGCTAAGAGACGCCTACGAACGGACTATCGAAGGATGGGTGCGCGCATTAGATCTAAGAGACCGCGAAACTGAAGGGCATACGCAACGTGTTACCGAGATCACGATTCGGGTCTCACAACAAATTGGGTTCAGTGAAGAAGAGCTCGCCCACATCAAACGCGGAGCGCTCTTGCACGACATGGGCAAGATCGCCATCCCAGATGAAATTCTGCAAAAACCGGGTCCGCTCAATGAGACCGAATGGGAGCGCATGCGGCAGCACCCCATGTATGCATATGAGATGCTCTCCCCCATTGCATACTTGAATCCTGCCTTAGATATTCCCTTCTATCATCATGAACGTTGGAACGGTAGTGGATACCCACATGGGTTGAAAGGCGAAAATATTCCGCTTTCCGCCCGCCTCTTTGCCATTGTAGATGTTTGGGATGCGCTTCGCAGTGACCGCCCCTACCGCAAAGCCATTCCACGCGAACAGGTCATTGATTACCTGAGCGAAAATGCCAACGTCCTTTTTGACCCCAAACTTGTTGAAGTCTTTTTGAAATTCGTAAAAGAAAACAATCTGTGATTTGACACACCCCCCTTCATCGGGTATCCTTGCGCCTGTCCGGGCAGGCCCGGCGCGGCGAAGCCTTTCGAATCCCGCCAGGATCGAAAGATAGCAACGGTAAGGAAGAGCCTTCGGGTGCCGCCGGTCGCCTGCTCGGATATTTTTAAAGTGGGTCTAAATCAAGGCAGTATAATTTCCCCATGTCTTCATCAAAAATTATAACGATTCTCATTGCGCTGGCAGTTGGCATTGGGCTTGGGCTCGTATATGGCTGGGTTCTCAGCCCTGTGGAATACACCGATGTCACGCCAGATGTTCTGCGCGAAGATTATCGTGTCGATTATGTGCTCATGACCGCCGAAGCCTATCAAACCGATTTCGATGCAGATGCCGCCGCGCGCCGCATTGCTCAACTCGGCAGTCAGCCTCCCGCTGAAATTGTCTCTTCTGTATTGACATACGCTCAAAGAAATAGGTTTACCCAAGATGAGCAAAATGCCTTGCAAAATCTGCTAACTGCCATGCAAACCTACCAGCCGGATGGGACGACCCCATGAAGCAATTCCTGCAGAACTTCATTGCTCAACTTGTATTTGCGCTTCTGATCGGGTTTGGGCTTGGTCTGGCGTACTCATGGCTTCTCGCCCCTGTCACCTACGTAGATGCGCATCCGGCATTGTTGCGCGCAGATTTCAAAGATCAATACCGCATCATCATCGCTGCGTCATACGCTTCAAACAAAGATCTGCCCCGCGCCAAAGCCCGGCTGGACTTGCTTGGCGATATTGACCCTGTCAGTGAGTTGAGTGCACAAGCACAACGAATGTTAGCATCTGGTGAATCGTTCGACGAAGCACGTCCGCTGGCACAATTAGCAACTGACCTGCAACAGGGGTATGTTAGTGAACCATTTACCCCTACGCCTTTCCCAACGTTCAACACACCCAATGCCCAATTCACATCCACACCTACTGAAAGCGGCGACCAGCCTGAGGTCAATGAAGAGGCGACATTCACTCCGGCAGCGCCAACTCTTCCTTTTGAACAGACTCCCATAACGCCCATTGTTCAATCCACATTGACTCAACGCCCTACTTTTACGCCCACAGCCGGACCTGGCGCTCCGTTTGTTTTGGTCAATCAAGAAACCGTTTGCGACCCAGGAATGTCTAGAGTGATGCAGTTTATGCTCTTAAATTCCAAACGAGAACAAGTGCCTGGCGCCGAAATTATTGTGACCTGGAACCAAAGCGAAGACCGTTTCTTTACAGGTTTTAAACCTGAGCTTGGGAATGGATATGCTGATTTCTTAATGGAAGCAGATACGACTTACAACATCCGCGTGGTAACTGGTGGAGCCTTTGTAGCAGATGTTCGTGCGCCAGATTGCACCGACCCTAATGGCGCTACGTATATAGGCGGACTTTTGCTGACCTTTCAACAGCCTTAATGATTTGCAACCAATCATGTGCTCAATCGTTATATTCAACAAGCATATCTTAAGGAGCACTATATGAACGCATCTTTCTCTGAACAAAAACCCGGACTTTTTAATGCCATTGCATGGATGACCCTTGCCAGTGGTGTTATAAACCTTCTTTGGGGCTTTGTTGCATCTGCCACTGCGCTTGGCACGATTGTGGGGGTTATCTGCCTTCCAATCACCATCCTTCCTACCATTTTAGGGGCGTTTGAGATCATCTATGCAGCCAAATTACTGAGCGCACAACCACAACCGGTTCAGCCTTCCACTGCCATCGCTGTATTTCAGATACTCACATTTTTCATGGGAAACATCTTTTCAACGGTGGTTGGTATCTTATCCTTGATCTTCTATAACGACCTGACAGTCAAAGCTTATTTCTCGCAAATTAACAATAATCAAACACGTGATGCAGTAGCATCTACCGCTCCTGCACCTCTTCAAATCGAAGAACCTCAACCCGAAATAATCTCAGAGCCCGTTGTGGAAAACACGCCTGAAGAACCTACACTGCCTGAGAAACCCAAAAAGCCACGTAAAACATCCAAGTAAAATTCATCTTAAAATCAACTTCGCAGTATGGAACTTTTTAACCAAAGTTAAGTTTCATACTGCGATTTTTTCATGGCAAATGGTCTTAATAAGTGCCCTGTTTTAATGTATGCAATCACAGACAGGGCGTGTAAAATGGGACTATGGTACCCCTCAAAAAAATTAGGTTATAGGGTATCCTTGCATCCATAATCAACCAAAATAGAGGAGAATACAAAATTATGAAATCGTACCGTTTCTTATTTGGCTTTATGGCTTTATTGGTAGCCGTCAGCCTTGCATGTGGTGGTTCGGGTACCCCCACCGCCAACCCCACATTGCCCCCCGTCCCTACCAATCCGCCCGCCCAGCAAGACCAAGGACAACAACAGCCACAAGACCAGGGTCAGCAAGTGCCTAGCGATGGCACTTTGTTAACTTACACCGACCAGAACAATCTGTGGGCATTTGACCTCCCCGGTGACTGGCAACATGAATATAAGGACCTTGGCGATACCCTCTACACCGATGCGACCGCCTACTTGGACACCTTCACCTCCCCAGATGGATCCGCATACATCGACAGCCTTGTTATGTTCGCCAACGAAGGTGTAAAAGTGAACAATTCCACCAGTCAAGCTGTGGCGTTGGACCTGCTCAACACCTACTACAGCAGCACCGGCACCAACAATGGTGACATTCGCATCAAGAGCGATCAGATTATGAAAGACGGTTCTGAACGCTTCGAATGGACATCCAAAGGCGGTAACTACTCTGGTATTTCTTTCTTCGAAGTCCGTGGTGACGACAAGCGCACCTGGTTAATGTGGACTCTTGTTTGGAACAACAGCGCAGATCAGGCTGTCTTGGATATAATCAACAACGCCATCGCTTCCTATCGTATTCCGTAATTTCAGTAAGAGCAAAATCCCCGCGAAAATTCGCGGGGATTTTTTATTTCCCCGAGTGCTACAATAAAATCATGACCTTCCTTGATGCACGCCCTTCTCCAATCGCAGGGACTTGGTATCCGAAAAACCCTGAGGCATTGGCAAATAGTATTGATGAATATCTACGAGATGCCAAACTTCCGCCCATTCAAGGGCAAGTCATTGGCGTTATTGCTCCACATGCAGGGCACCGCTATTCAGGGTCCGTTGCCGCGCATGCCTTCGCCACCCTACGCGGACTTACTCCCGACCTTGTTGTCATCCTCTCCCCTTTCCATAATTTCGACCCGCATCCACTTTTGACGACCAAGCACCAAGCCTACAATACTCCCTTAGGGAATATTGAAGTGGACAGCTCCGCTATTGACGAACTTCAATCACATCTCCAAATCCCCATTACTCCCATCGCAAACGATAAAGAACATTCGCTAGAGATCGAATTGCCCTTTTTGCAGCGCGTTATAAAAAACGAGTTTAAAATTTTGCCGGTCATGATCCGTGCACAAGAAGAATTTGTAGCCGAACAGCTTGGAACAGCGCTCGCAAAGGTTATGAAAAATCGAAATGCGATTTTAGTTGCATCTACAGATCTCTCTCATTTTTACGATCAACAGACTGCAACCCAGCTCGACCAGGAAATGCTCAAATGCTTCACCGTACTGGACCCCTCTATGATCTTTGAAGCAGAACAAACCGGCAAAGGCTTTGCATGCGGTCATGCCGCTGTGGCGACAGTACAATGGACAGCCAAGGCACTAGGAGCAAACAAAGTCCAAATTCTTAAACAGGCAACCTCAGGAGATGTCACTGGTGACTATTCTTCGGTCGTTGGGTATGGCGCTGCGGTTATTTTGAGAGTTTAAAAAATATACCGGAGAAATCTCCGGCATATTTTCACATCACTATTTTCTACTATTCCAATCTTTTACTGCATCCAACAAAGATTGCTTTAGCTTTTCATCAGGCAAGTTGGCAACCCCTTCATATTTTTCGCCATTTACCCAAATCTCCAAACCGCCATCAGCAGCCGTTCCAAAATCAACGTTGAACGATTTGAGATACGGGTCGCTATCTACTTTTGCACGCAACACATCCTCGATCTGTTCGGCAAAAGGCGCAGCCACTTTCTCGCCTTCATCAAAGTTGTATAGTGTCACCCCTTCCCCATCTTGCATAGTTGCCTCTACCGTTTCTTTGGGCGGCATGGCATGCATCCATTCAGGTTTCCCATCGGTCTTCTCCGTCAGGTTTACCTGATTTGATTTCATAAAAACCATTGCCAACATCCCCAGCGCGATCAAGATCATCACCGCGCCTGCCACAAGAATTACAATGCTCATAGGTCAGCCTCCGTTGAAACAATTATAATCGTCTCATGTTTGCCCGTCTTGCCGTCAATATTCCTGCAATCTCTGGCGTCTTCGATTACTCCGTCCCCGCCGAACTCGCCCCACACCTTCAGGCAGGCTGTCTCGTCACAGCCCCGTTTGGGAATCAAAATGTGCAGGGCATCATCGTCGAGTTGACCGAGTCTTCTTCCGTACCGAATCTCAAACCGATCCTCGACCTGCTCGACCCTGCTCCGCTTCTCACCCCGCCCCAACTTGCTCTTGCCATACGGCTAGCGGACTCTACGCTGAATCCACTCTCCGCCATCATCGGCATGATGATTCCCACTGGGTTGAGTCAACAAGCAGATGTTCAGTATTCAGTGACCAATAACCAGTTACCCGTAAGCGAGTCTGCTGTTCAGAAACGCTTGTTAAGCCTGCTCGCCGAACGCGGATCCCTCCGCGGGCGCCAGATCGACTCTCACTTTGCCAAAGTGGATTGGCGCAAGACCGCCAACATGCTCGTCAAAAAGGGTGTGCTCACTTCAAAGAATGTGTTGCCCCAGCCCAGAGTGAGACCCAAGAATATTCGCGTTGCCCAACTCGCAGTCACGCCAGAGGCGGCAGAGGCAGAGATGGAATCACTCGGCTCCACGAAGGCGACTCAAGCACGGCGTGAATCGGCTCTGAGATTCCTCATCCAACAACCTGAACCGATTCATCTTTCATGGGTCTATGCCCAAACTGGCTGTAATATTTCTGATTTGCAAGAACTCGAAGAACGCGGACTGATCCGCCTCTTTGAAAATGAAATCTTCCGCGACCCGTTGGAAAGAATTGAGAAACAAGAAACGGGTAACGAGTTAGAACTTACGCCTGAGCAAGTCAGAGCGCTCAATGCTATTACACACCACGCTTCACGCGTCACGCATCACGCATTCCTGCTCTACGGCGTTACCGGCTCTGGCAAGACCGAAATTTATCTACGTGCCGCACAAGAGGTGATAAAGAATGGCAAGCAGGTGTTGATCCTTGTGCCCGAAATTGCACTCACCCCGCAAGCCGTGCGGAGGTTTGTCTCGCGCTTTCCCGGGCAGGTGGGGTTGGTCCACTCGAAACTTTCTGAAGGCGAACGCTACGACACTTGGCGGCGCGCCCGTGATGGGAAGTTGAATGTCATCATCGGCGCACGCTCAGCATTGTTTGCGCCGTTACCCAATATTGGTCTCATCGTTGTAGATGAATGCCACGACAGTTCATACTATCAAAGCGAGCCGCCCTATTACAACGCCGTGACCGCCGCGCAAGACTATGCAACACTTTGCGGCGCGGTTTGTGTGCTGGGCTCTGCCACACCCACCATTGAACAACGTTTCCTTGCGGAGCAAAACCAAATCACACGGCTCGACCTGCCCAACCGCGTCACCGAATCGACGTTGCCGCCGGTGCAAGTAGTGGACATGCGTGAAGAGTTGAAGAACGGCAACCGCGGCATTTTCTCGAAACCATTAGCCGAGTCACTAGCCGAAGTCTTGGAGCGTAAAGAACAAGCCATCGTCTATCTCAATCGGCGCGGAACATCTACTTATATTTTCTGCCGTGATTGCGGCAATACGCTGAAATGTCCAAATTGCGAAACGCCGCTGACACTCCATGCTGAACCGCTGAAACGTTCAAACTTGCTTTGTCATCGCTGCGGATATACCCGCCAGATGCCCAAAACCTGCCCCACTTGTGCCAGCAATCAAATCCGCGAGTATGGGTTGGGAAGCGAACGGGTAGAAGCCGAAATCAAGTCTATGTTCCCACAAGCGCGCACCTTGCGCTGGGACTGGGACACGACCCGTCAAAAAGACGCGCATGAGATCATCCTCACCCACTTTGCCAATCATCAAGCCGATATTTTGGTGGGCACGCAAATGCTCGCCAAAGGTTTGGACTTGCCACTGGTTACATTAGTTGGGATTGTGTTAGCCGATGTTGGCTTGAACTTGCCTGACCCCTTTGCCAGCGAACGTGTCTTTCAAACATTGACTCAAGTGGCAGGCAGAGCTGGGCGTTCTTCACGCGGTGGCAAGGTCGTTATGCAGACATTCGCACCGGAACATTATGCGCTTCAGTTTGCCGCAGGGCATGATGTGGATGGTTTTTACAAACGTGAATTGGAATACCGCAGTTCATTGGGGTATCCCCCATTCGCCAAACTAGCTCGCTTGGAATACCGTAGTGCAGATGCGCTCAAGGCGGAAGAAGAAGCCAAGAAGCTGGCAAACAAGCTCAAGGTCAAGTTGGAGGCGGGCGGGTTTCGTCAAACAGAATTAATTGGTCCCGTCCCCTGTTTCTTTGCGAAGGAAAATGGAGAGTACCGCTGGCAGGTGGTCTTGCGTGGACCCGACCCGGCAGCGGTACTCAAAGACTTGCGTTTTAATGATTGGCGAATTGAGATCGACCCAATCAATATCTTATAAAAATGCTCGTTTGGGGTTCAGCCCCAAACGAGCATTTTTTCTTTAACCAATCAAACCAACAGCAAAGTGCAACACACGCCAATATAAGTTATACAATGGCTGGGGCCAAGTGCTGGCGGGCAAAGCAGGCGGGAAGGAAGTTTTCGCATTCGGTTCGTCGAAGCGATTATCCACGCCGGTGGTATCCCATACAATGTCAAAGCCACTGCCGAGCATGTTCTTCACGAACGGGTCAGCATCGTAGCCATTGTTTTCGTAAATATTATCGTGTGCAAAGTTATGGTCGGGGTTGGGGTCTACATCGATCTCTTCAGGCGAGAAGCCAATGGTGAGATTGAAAACAGCCAAGCCAACGGTCTTATTGCCCTTGAAGGTATTGTCATACACTTCCACGTGGTCTGCTGCAAGAATGAGCATTCCTGTGCCAGGCGGGATGAGCGAAACCGCAGAACCGGGCTTGCCAAAGTTGGCACCGTTATTATTCTCAGAGACGTTGTTATAGACCTTGGTGTTCATTGAAACTTTGGAAGGTAGTTGCGGCAAGAGATCAATGAAAATGCCGATGGTGTTATCGTGAGCAACATTGTTATACACTTCACCATTGACGGTATTCTCCAGCTCAACGCCAATCACGTTACCGTAGGTCAGTGTATCGCGAATGACAACATCTTTCGATTTACCAGCATAGATGGCAGCATCATTCATCAATGTACCTTCAATGCGTTCGATCAACACATCGGTGCAGCGCACTGGGTACACGCCATATACACCCGTATTCTCGATGTACATATCATGAAGGTAGACATGCGTTGAACCTTCAACCAAAACACCATTGCTGGTAAAGTTCTTCACTTGGAAGTACGCCATCTCAAAGTTATTACCAGAAGCGATGACACCATCTGAACCGGTACCATTGCCTTCGATGATGGGCCACTCACCCTTCTCATTCGGAATACCAAAGAACTTGAGATCACTCACATCCAGAATGACATGTTCTTCATAAATTCCATAAGGGACTTCGATGGTGTCACCGGGCAATGCCTGATCGACAACTTCCTGAATGGTCTGACCGAGCTCGACTCTCAAGGTCACCGGCTCATGCGCAGACGTGGAAGCTGCTTCGGTTTCAGAAACATTCGTGGCGCTGACAACTTCACGCGCCGGGTTATCGACATGCTTCACCACGGGCAATCCTGAAGGCACAGAAGTGGGGATCTCCGGCAAGTTGCTTTCATCTGTTAAAGCATAGAGGAAGGCGACCAAGTCCGCTTTTTCTTGATCGGTCAATTCAAAGCCGAGGACGTGGATATCGATATTCTCTACACCGGCATCGCGTCCGCCGCCTTTGGCGTAGAAATCAACCACTTCTTCAAGGGTATTGAAAGCACCGTTGTGCATGTAAGGTGCCGTGAGAGCAATATTACGCAAGGTCGGGGCTTTGAAGGCACCATCCAAGCTGGAGTCTTCAACAGCTTTACGTCCAGCATCATGATCCTGACCCGGAAGGTCGGGCACACCCGTCACCGAGAACGAGTCATCGCTGAAGGTAGGCGCAGCGTGACATTCAAAACAGCGTGTCGCCGCCGAGCGGAAGAGACCAAGTCCGCGGCGTTGGGCGGGGGTAAGCGCATTAATATCGCCGGTGGCATAACGATCGAAGGGTGAGTTATTGGTCACCAAAGTGCGTTCAAAGGCAGCAATCGCATTTTGGACATTTTCAAATGTCACTGCATCTGCGCTGCCAAAAGCCGTTTCGAACAGATCGACATATTCAGGAATGGCTTTCAACTCCGCAACGATCTCTTCAGGAGAAGCACCCATTTCTTCTGGATTGGTAATGGGCGTTTCCATTTGAGCTTCCAAGGTGGCAGCGCGTCCGTCCCAGAAGAAGTTGGTGTTGTAGGTCACGTTCCACAGGCTCATGGCGCTGCGTTGTAAAGGCGTGTCATTCATGCCAAAGGCTTGCGGTCTGCCATCGGCGAATCCGAGATCGGGGTGATGGCACGAGGCGCAGGACATGTCGTCGTTTTGAGACAGGACCGGGTCAAAGAAAAGGAGGCGACCCAATTCCACTTTTTCAGGGGTTGAAGGGTTATCTGCTGTTTCGTTCGAAGCAGGGAAATCACGTTGTAATCCGCTCCATGCGGGTTCTACACTACTGGAGCCAGCTCCCCATTTCTCTTCGGGCAATTCTACGGCAGGCGGAAGGGGCACAAAGGCGGCATACAACACGCCCAAGAGCAAAAGAACGCCCAATCCAATAAATATACGTTTGATCCAAACTTTCATACACTCTCCTCTGTATTCAGTTTTTTCCTGCGAACAGTATCACAGGTTATTTCATTGTCATCAGAAACGCAACGAGAGCATTCAGCTCTTCACTTGTCAGTTCCTTGGCAAGGTTGGTGATCATTACATTATTGAAGCCTTCTACTACATAATCACCAGGACGCAAAATGGACATGGTAATGTATTCCTCTGCACTTAACCCTTCTACACGGGTTTCAGCACGGGTGGCAACCCCGTAAAGAGAAGGTCCGATAATGATAGTGTCGGGCACAAGGGCATGGCAAGTGGCACAGCGCGCATTGAATACGGCTTGTCCCTGCTTGGCAATGGGGTCAAGCGTGGGCGTGGGCACAGGGGTAGCGGCAGATGCACAAGCAGATAGAAGCAAAGCGACAACCAGCGCTAAAAATGGGAATTTATTTTTCATGGCATATCCTGAGGTTGGAATTGCCCGATTATACATGCACACCTAAAAAGGAAGGGAACCAGTTCCGTAAGTTTGCTATAATTTGTTTACAAAAGTTCGGATTCTGAAGAGGAGAGTTTAATATGCAAAGTTTTTCACGCGGTTGGTCGTTTCTAAAACAAGCTTGGAGCATGGCATTCAAAGATAAGGATCTTCTCAAGCCTTCCATTTATGCCTTGATCGTTAGCGCGATTATTTCTGTGATCGGTATTATCCCGATTGCTATTTCAGCCTTTATGTTTGGAAATAGCGATTTTGGCAATATCATCATCTATGCCATGGGGGCTGTTTTGGTCTTTGTTCAATTTATTGTGACATATGTTTTCTCTGCCATGACGGTCTACCTCATCTATGGCTATCTCTCCGAAGGTGATGGGCGCATGGACAAGGCTTGGGCGATCGTCCGCCGTGATTTCTTTGACATCCTCACTCTGGCAGCTGCCTCTACTGTTGTCAATTTGATTCGAAGCGCGGCTCAACGCAACCGTAGAGGTGGCGTAGGCGCAAGCATAGCCCGCTCTGCAACCGGTTTGCTGGAGACCTTGTGGACCGAAGCAGCGGCTCTGGTCTTACCTGCCATGGTGATTGACGATTTGAATCTCAAGGATGGCATGCAGCGCATCTGGAAGATCACCAAGGAGAATTTCCTCCTGGTCGGAATCAGCACCATCGGTGTGCGCTTCGTTACCGGACTGATCGGGTTTGTTTTCACCATGATCGGTTTGGTCCTCGCCTTTGCCATTGGCGGCGGACTTGCCTTCGCCTCTGGCGGAAATACTGCCATTTCGGTAGTCGGTATTGTGATCGGCGCTTTGATCTTCTTCACTTTTGTGATGGTGGCAAGCATATTCGGTTCTTACACCAACACGGCGTATCACACCTGCCTTTATATTTGGGCTCGTGAGGTGGAAAAAGCCACAGCGCAGGGATTCTCTGCAGCGCAGGTACAGGCTCCGGCTCCGCTTGCAGCGGTTCTTGCATCCTAAATAAAAATATATGATGAGACCCTAAAGGTCAACATCCTTTAGGGTCTTTTGATAAAATAGATAAATATGAAACCTGAACCCCGCCGCCAAGAAGCCATAACATGGGAAGAAGTGGACAAACTTATTGACCACCTCATTCCGCAATTTCGCCGCGAATTTACTGCCATGGTGATGATCACTCGTGGGGGTATTATCCTCGGCGGGATGTTGGCAGAGGCGATGGATATCACCCACATCCTCACTGCGGCGGTGGATTTCCCGGCACAGACTCAAAGCCAGCAATCCTCAGCATTCATGGTATGGCCCGAGTTCATTCAATTCCCATCTGATGACAAATTACGCGGTCGCCCTACCTTGATCGTGGATGATGTTTGGGGTTCTGGTCGAACGATCACCGCCGTCAAGAATCGTGTTTCAGCCGCGGGCGGGTTCCCTGAAACTTGTGTGTTGCATTTCAACCCGTACCGTAATTTATTTGGCAGTGTCCGCCCTGACTATTACGCTGCTGTCACAGATGCGTTTATCACCTATCCTTGGGAAATCAATCGCGGACCTGACCAAGTATTGCTTGGCGAAGTATAAAAAGAGCGCAGCGTACGCTGCGCTCTTTTTATTTTAGGACTTCAAAATTGGTTACTTGCAAAGACATTTCATCGTCAACTGCGGCTGCAATACGGTCAATGGAAACTTCGGTGGGAAAGCCATATTGAGAGTCATATGTTACAACAACTTCATCAGCATCTGCGGTTTCATTCTTTAATTCAGAAAAAACGCCATCGATGGTTGCATACTTTACATAATACTCATAGTTGGGATCTGAAGCTAAAATTTCAGTGCCATCTGCCCGTGAGATGGATACCACTGCCCCATTTGCAACTTCAATGGTCAACGGCATATCTTGCATAAACGGACAAAAGCAACTAATTACAAGATCATATTGATAATGTGAAATGCCAGCGTCCTGCCACTTACTGAGATTCTTATCCTGCTCTGACCCCGCCGAACAAGCAACTAGAATAATAGTCAAAACCCCTAAAATAAACTTCTTCATGATTTTCTCCTTTCTCTATAAACGCATTTCCCATATAAATTGTTCCCAAAACAAAACCCCACCAAGACAGGCGGGGTTTTGTTTTACTCCATAGCTCTTTCTATCTCAAGCTACCTTCGCATCGTTAAAATCAACGGGACCCACCCAGGCTCGTAGCACTGTTCCTTGTTTATCCAATAACACTGTAGTTGGAATTCCCGGCGCATTGAAGGTTGAATAGAATGTATTTTCCGGGTCGCGCCAGACGGGGTAGGTTAACTGATATTGAGTGACCATACTCTTGATTCGTTCATTAGCTTTTATAGAGTCAAGGTTGACCGCAATTACGATCAGTCCACGTTCCTGCTCCGAAACCCAAAGGCGTTCTAAAGCAGCGAGTTCTTCCTTGCAATCCATGCACCAGGTTGCCCAACTCATAACCACAACCGCAGAGCCATGATAATCATGTAGTGAAACCGTTTGATCGCTAAAAATATCTTTGGCAGAATACTCTGAAGGTAGATCAACATTGCTGCTACCATGAAGTAGAAAGATAAAAATGAAAACTACTAATATCCCAACCAAAACACCAACCCAATACAAGGCAGGGCTATTCACATTCTCGCGCTCCTTGAATAAGTTAAGGGATTTCATCTTATCTTCCTATTTTTATAATCTTAATACACTGATGTAGGTTGTACTGAATTCATCTTCGCCATAAAATTCTTATCTTAATTCGCTAATACAGTTGTTGGCACAGGATTACTATCAAATGCCTGCCAGCGCCTCTTCCACGCGCCCCATAGCAAATACAGACCAGAGGGCAGGCAGTAAAAAACTGTTGCCAGTGCAAAATCTGGAGACATATGATGAGCATGGTGCGGAAGGAAACTGTATGGAATGAACACCAACCAGGCAATCCCTAAATAATAGGGTGACTTGAACACACCCAATGCAGAAACAACCACGTAAACTAAAAAGAAGATCGCATCCCCCGTCCCACCGGTATGAGCATAGGTCATTCCCAACCAGCCTGTAAGCACTGCCCATGAGATCAGTTCTGCAGTCTCACCCATAAAGCGGAACCCGAAGATAATAATGAGAGAAGCTGCCAATGCCACCCAGTTCAAATACCCTGAGCCAATTGCTGCAACGATGGCAGAACTAACCGCCATAATCAAAATGCCGATGAAAATTGCCTTTCCGCTACGCAGGAGCGCCGCTCTGTTGGAAGCATCATCACCAAATGGCACCCAGCGCTTTTTCCACGATCCCCATAATAAATATAAACCAATTGGAGTGTCAAAAAAGGCACAAGCCAAAGGCAAGTCGTGCATATGTGCAGGTAGGGTACGTGGTAAAAAGTCCCATAAGGGGTGAAATAACCAGGCAAAGGCAAGGAAATAGGGAGATTTGAAAATTCCCAACATAGTCAATATCAAATAAACAATAAAAATCACATACTCAATCGCATCTCCAGTGACTAAATATGTGCCTGCTAAAAGCCCGGCAGTTAGAGCTGCCCAAGCCAATAATTCTGGCTTAGGGTTTAAGAAGTATAAGAGGGCAATCAATACCAATGCAAAAGGCACTGCCGCCGGGATCAATATCCCCGCATTTGTAGCAGCACCAACCCCAAAACCAGCAGCAATTACCAAGAAAACAATATAAAACGTAAGTAAGGTGTTTTTCATTTTCTTATCCTTTGGCTAAAAATCAAGTTCCCCGCCTTGCGGGCGGGGAACTGGGAGAATGCGTCTGGCGAAGACGCGTATTCATAAATTAAGGAGTCGGGGTTGCCATATCCATGTGCATGCCTTCCATATCAGATCCACCCATATCTGCGGCATCCTTCACAGGGACGGTCAAAGTGATCTCACCAGCTTTTTCGAAGGTCAAGGTCAGCGTAATTTCACTGCCAGCCATGAGGTCTTTCTTCAAACCGATGATCATAATGTGGTAGCTGCCGGGTTTCAATTCCACTTCACCATCGGCAGGCAAAGCAATCTTTTCCTGCTGGATCATTTCCATGGTGCCGTCAGCTTTCATTTGGCTCAGGTGCAATTCAACCGCATCCGCTACATCAGAGCTGGCGCTGATGAGTGCATCATCTTCTGTGCCATGGTTATGAAGAAGCATGTAGGCAGCGCTGTTGCCACCCGCCATGGCAGCGCGAACCCAATAGTCATGAGCTTCCACGCCTTCCCCATCCATATGTTCATCCCCACCTGCCATGCCGCCCCCACACGCGCTCAATAAAAGCGCACTAGCAAAAAGAAAAGCAAAAATTTTTTTCATTCTCTTATTCCTCACAAATTATTTTTTATGAATCACATGTCTGAATGCATGTGCATCATTCCATGCATATGGTGAATGGTTTCTTCCATATCAAGTAATTGCCCGCCAAATCCCTTTCGGAACTTTTCAGCATCTGTTTTAGAACCAAACGTAAGAATGCTTGGAACACAACAGATGTTTAATTCACTTCCAACAAGGTAGAACGCCTGCCCGGCGCTGATCATATGTCCGTATAAATAATCAACAGTAAGTGATTGCCAAACGTTCTTTTCACGGCTCTGCATCATTAAGCCACAATGGGCACAGCAAGCCCGCATTTCTTCCCCATTATCAAACTTCACAATAAAAATCGTTCTTTGAGTGGCTGGTTTTCCACACATGGCACAAGAAGAAGTTTCTTCCTGCATCTTTCCACCCGGGTTGGGCAGTGTAGCTCCACCATGTTTCTTTACAATATGACCTGAACTCGCTAGTTTGTGTAAATCGCGATGGATGGTCATATTCGACACGCCAAAAGCCTCTGCCAGTTCCTGGATCGAGGCGGTTTTGTGCGTCTTTAGATGTTCAAGGATCTTTTGTTCGCGGTCTAAGGAAGTTGTAGTCATATGTTATATTTTGTTATCTTTAACAAGAGATTACGAAATATAACAACTCCACTAATATTTATCAAGATGACATTTATCACTACTTTGGCTTGTAATTTCGACCACGCCAGGTAACCCCCTGCCCCGAAATGACTTTCCATGCAGAGGTCAACATCATAGCAGCAAAAACCCCCGCCCCTAACGGAGTCGTCCATGCATACCAGCGCGGAATTTCCATCTCTTGCGCAATTCTGGCGCGGATGTAAACCAAATATCCCCACACCAACAACGCCTCAAGGATTACAGCCCATGCCATCCAACCGCCATCATTGAAGTACCACCCTAACCCCAGCAACGGCCACACCGGCAGGAACAATGCTGCGAGCAATGCCAACGTTGCACCAAACGCACCCAACAACAACAGTGACGGATGGTCTCGCAAGCCAAGGTAGATGTTCTTCGTCCAACCTTCCCACATGGTTTCCAACGAAGTGTACATACGCGTGCTGACTAGTTGCATGCCATTCGCCACCACCAAACGGTGACCGTTCCACTTTACATTTTCAGAGAGAGCTTTGTCTTCCACAATTTGGTCTTTGATTCTTTCATGTCCGCCAATCAAATCATAGATACTACGTTTGATGAAAATAAATTGTCCATTTGCCACGGCATCGCGGCGCGACGGATTATTGACCTTGCGCGGAGAGAATCCCACAGAGAGCGCGGTCATCACCAATGGCATCACCGTCCGCTCCCAAAAGGAGCCGAGGATTTGCTTGGTCATCACGGTGAATAAATCCGCTTGTGTCTCTGTCGCTTTGGCATACACCGCCGAAAGCGCGTTCGGTGCGAGGAAGGTATCAGCATCCACAAAGCAGAGCCATTCGCCTTTCGCCACGGCTGAGGCTTGGTACAAAGCATGGGGTTTGCCTGCCCAGCCTTCGGGTAAGTCTGAGCCGCTAATTGGGAGGAGACGAGAGTCGCGGGATGCGATCTCTTTCAATAGAGTCAGAGTGGAATCGGTGGAGCGATCATCCAAAACGATGATTTCAAAGTTTGGGTAATCTTGACGAAGAACCGCCTCAACACAACGCCGAATGTTGGTCTCTTCGTTGCGAGCCGGGATACACACCGAAACCTTCGGCGCGGACGTGGGCGCAGGCACCGGCGTGACGACGATATCCAGATGATATTGGTTATGAATCCAGTAGATGATGATGAGGGCGAGGAGGAAAAGGATGGTGGAGAGGATGAAGTAGAGCATTGGTAAATAGTAATTGGTAATTAGAGATTGGTATTTACCATTTACCAATTACTAATCTATGACTTTATACCACCCGCACCGAACTCCCCCGCTCCGTCTTTTCGATCTCGATACGATTCGGGAAGGCATCTTTGAGCTCATCGAGATGGGTGATGATGAAAATCTTGGCGAAATCATTTTTGACGGCATTGATGGCTTCGACAAGGCGCTGGCGCCCCAATGCATCTTGTGAGCCGAAGCCTTCATCAATGACAAGCGTTTGCAAGCGCGCGCCTTTGCGCTGGGCAAGGATCTCGGAGAGCGCAAGCCGAATCGCAAAGTTGACGCGGAAGGCTTCACCGCCCGAATACATTTCATAATCGCGCATGCCTGAAGAGTCACTGATATGAATATCGAGCGTCTCTTTCAAATCATCACGCTTCTTATCTCTATACTCCGCCTGTGTGACGAATTGGATCGTCATCGTGCCGTCACTGAGACGTTCGAGAATGTCGTTGGCTTTCTGCTGAATTTGCGGAAGCGCCTGTTCAATGAGCAACGCCGGAACACCATCCTTCCCAAAAGCACGCTCCAACGATTTATGGCGCACAATATTCTGGCTGATCTCTTCACGTTGACGTTCATACTCCGCGCGGCGGCTACGCAGAGTTGCCAACACATCCACTCGCTGACGTGCCGCCCCGGCTTCGTCACGCACGCGGTTTTCATCCTCGCGCAGTTCAAAGAGCTTGCTTTCGGCATCCTGCAAGTTCGGCGCACCCGATTCAGATTCGGCTAAAACGTTCTGAGCCTCGCCAAAAGTTTTCTCCGCTTCAGCAACTTCTTCTTTCTTCTTTTCTCTTTCTTCACTTAATTCATCGATCTCTTTGCCGATCCGCTTACTCAATTCTCGTGCAGACTCTAACTTGCGCGACTCATCTTCTACATCGCGCAGTTCATTCTCTTCCTTACGTTTGGCTTCATGCGCAGAAATGTCATAGCCAAGTTTGGAAAGTTCTTTGTCCAATGCTTTGAGTGTTTTTTGCGCTTCACTAGCATACTTTCCACTTTCCAGCACTTTCTCAATTTCCTTCAACCGTTTCGCGCCGGTCCTATCCCATTCTTGTTTCTGCTGTTGAATAGACTCCAACTGCAAGGTAAGCTGCGAAATGGAATTGGAGTAGCGCAGACGTTCATTATCTGCACCGGTTAATTTTGTAATTCGTGATTCGTAATTCGTAATCTGTTCAACAAGGTCTTCGGCTTCCTTTTTATTTGAGCGGAAGGTATCACCTTTATCTTTACCAGACTCTTCCAACTCTTTGAGTGTGGATTTGCGATGGCTTTCGCTCAAAGGCTGCCCACATAGCGGACATTCCGCGCCGTCGGCAACTTTCAAGGCATCGATACGGTTCTTGAGTTCATCCATTTCCCGCCGCAGAGACTCATTCTCGGCTTTCAGTCCTGCCTGCCGCTCACGTGCCTCATTGCGCTCTACTTCCAATTCAGCGCGCTCCTGAATTTTCGCTTCCGCTTCCTTTAGAGCAGACTGAGTCGAACTCAACTGCCGCTCCAAATCATCTACTGCTGCCAACTGTCCACTGACAACTGACAACTGTTTTTCAAGTTCCTCCCCCTCCTGCTCCAACTTCGCTTTCTCTACTTCGATCTCGCGCAACAAAGGCTGACGTTTCTCGTCATGTTCGCGAAATTCCGCCGCATTGGCTTCAAACGCTTCCAATTCCTTACGCGCCTTCTGCCATGCCTTATACGCAGACTCAATGTCCTTTGCGCGTTCCAACAGATCCAAATACTCTGCACGTTCATTCTCTTTAGCAGAGATCTTAGACTCAATAGATGTCAACGCATCTTGCGCACGTTTCAACTGAGTCTCGGCAGTTGCGACGGTTTTCCTTTGTTCATTCACCAATGCCGCATTGCGTCGGATATTTTCCAACGCAGATTCCTGTGCCTCACGCGCGGTGTTCAACTGCTTGAGCGTTTCTTCCAATTCACTCAAGCGGCGTCGGCGTTCGTCCTCTTCGCCAAGTTCGGCGTCAATTTCCGCAATGCGACCATCGATCTCGGTCACTTCGGTTTCCAATTCACGGCGACGTTCGGCGGTTCGGTCTTTATAAATATCCCAAATCTCCAACCCTAAAATCGAACTCAACACCGCTTTCCGTTCGCTGGCTTTCTTCTGCGTGAACTGATCTGCTTTACCCTGCAAAAAGAACGAGGCGTTGATAAAGGTCTCGTAATCGAGACGCAACGTCTGTTCAATACGAGATTGTGTGTCGCGGGTCGTCTTCTCAGTCAAAGGTCGCCAACGACCATCGTCTTCATCTTTCCCTTTATCAAGCACTTGAAATTCCAAGACCGTGCTTTTACTGCGTGGCAATGTCCGCTGCACACGATATACATTGCCTTCATATAAGAAGGTCAACGCAACTTCGGCGGCTTTCACATCCTGACTAAGGTTGATGACATCTGTCCCTTTGCCGCGAGCTTCTCCGAACAAAGACCAGGTAAATGCATCCAACAAAGAAGACTTGCCTGCGCCGTTATGACCGGAGATACAAGCAAGGTCTACCATGTTGAAATCCAACTCAACAGGGTCACGATACGAAAGAAAACCAGCAATGCGAAGGTGAAGAGGAATCATTAAATACTACCCAATCGCATGGATTATAATCGAACCACTATGCTAGATGCCGAAACACCTCAAGCACGCCGCCGCATGCGGCTTCTCGCAATTATTATTGCATCCATTCCTTGTTATTGCGCCGGGTTCGTTTGTCTTTCCTTCGTACCCAACCCGCGCGATATCACCCCCACCCCATCCGTCACAGAGACGATCACCGGCACACCGAATACTGCTACTGCCAGTAACACCCCATTAATCGTCACTAGCACCATTACGTTTACACCAACCATCACCTCCACCCCCACAACTACATCCACGCCTACGGCTACCCTTACATTCTTCCTGCCTAGCACCAACACATTTACTTTTACACCCACATCAACCCTTACCTTTACACCTACAAATACATTTACACCCACAGCATCGAACACCCCAACCAATACAGCTGTTCCAAGCAACACACCTACGCCTACAACCACTCTCACACCATCTCCCACCCCATAACTTCATGAGCGATATCCTTCCCTTCCTAAAATCGATTATTTCTGTCTCCGGTGTTTCTGGGGATGAAGCCCCCATAGCGGACCTCGTCCAAAAAAAGTGGACTCCGCTGGTTGATGATATCTCCCAAAGTCGCCTCGGCTCGATTCATGGACTGAAGCAGGGTACGCTAAAGAAAAGCGCATCCAAAGCCGCAGCCTCTTCCCGCCCATCGGTGATGATCGCCACCCACATGGATGCCATCGGCATGATGGTCACCCGCATTGTGGATGGCTTTATTTATTTCACCAACGTTGGCGGCATCGACTCACGTGTTCTGCCCGGCACACCTGTCATCGTCCATGCTTCAGGGACGAAGGAAGAACTCTATGGTGTCATCGTAATGCCACCTGGTAATCTTTTGCCCGAAGGTGAAGGCAGCGGCGTGATTCCTATGAAGTATCTATTCATTGATACAGGTCTGTTCGCGGGCGAAGTTTCGAAGCGAGTCCGCGTGGGCGACAGAATCTCTTTCGGCACAGAACCAGTTGAAATGTCCGGAGGAACCGTGAGCGGACACACGCTCGACAATCGCGCCTCCGTGGCGGCGCTCACCGTCTGCCTTGAAGAACTTCAATCCAAATCACATATCTGGGATTTATGGGCAGTGGCAACAGTACAAGAAGAAACATCGTTCGGTGGTTCTTATAGCAGCACCTTCCAACTGCGCCCAACAATCGCAATCGCGCTCGATATGACCTTCGGCAGAGGCGCCGGCGCGAGCGGATACCAAACCTTCCCGCTCGGCAAAGGCGTGACGTTAGGTATCGGGCCCAGTGTTCACCCATTTTTGTATCAGCGCTTCAAAGAAGTTGCTGAACGAGTGGAGATTCCCATCGCTGATGACTTAATGCCCGAATACTCATCCACCGATGCCGATGCAATGCAATTGATCGCGGAAGGTATTCCGACTATGGTGGTGAGCATCCCACAGCGTTATATGCACACTGCTGTGGAGTTGGTTGCCTTGAAAGATATTCAACGCGCCGGTCGTTTGATGGCTGAATTCGTCGCTTCACTCGAAGCGGACTTTCTTGAAAGAATCGTTTGGGATTAATTGATGCTTTCCATTGGCTCCCCTCAAATTAAATTACTTGAAAAACTTTGCAACGCCATGTCTGTCTCTGGCGATGAAGGCGAAGTGCGCCGCATTGTCTTGGAAGAAGTCAAGCCGTATGCCGATGAAGTAAAAGTGGATGCGCTCGGCAGTGTATTAGTGCGTAAAAAAGGCACGGGGCGCAAGCCTTTGCGCGTGCTGCTCGATGCCCACATGGACGAAGTCGGTTTCATGATCGTACATGATGACGGCGAAGGTTTCTATGAATTCCGCATTGTCGGCGGCATTGACGAGCGCCACTTGGTTGGCAAGCAAGTTATTGTCGGCAAAGACCATGTCCCGGGTGTGATTGGCGCCAAGCCCATTCACCTCACCGATGCCAGTGAACGCAGTCATACGGTCAGCGAAGACTCCATGCGCATTGACTTGGGTCCAGAAGGCAAAGCCAAAGTTGGCGACCGCGCTACGTTTGCCACGAAGTTCAAGCGTGTCGGTCCATCGATCATGTCCAAGTCTATTGATGATCGCATCGGTGTGGCGATTTTGATCGAACTGCTTAAGAACGCGCCCGAGACTATTGAGCTATGCCTCGCCTTTAGCGTGCAAGAAGAGATCGGTTTGCGCGGCGCGACGGTAGCGGGCTACACCTTCAACCCAGATCTTGCCATCGCCATCGACTCCACGCCCGCACGCGACCTGCCTGATTACGAAGGCAAAGAAAATTACACATACAACACCAAGTTGGGGCTTGGTCCTTCCATTTACCCGGCGCACTCCCCCGTCATCAGCGATCCGCGCCTCGTGAGCTTCCTTGCAGAAATGGGCACCAAGCACAAGATTCCATACCAGTTCCGTCAACCCGGCGGTGGCGGCACGGATGCTGGCGCGATCCAACAAGCGCGTTCGGGCATTCCGGTCGTCTCGGTTTCGGTGCCACATCGCTATACCCATAGTCCCATCAGCGTTTCGCGGGTGGACGATTGGAAGAATACATTGAATTTATTGCATGTCGCTTTACAAGAAATGACTCCAGCTTTATTAAAGAGATAAAACATGAACGGACTAATCGCTTTACTCGGTTCCGGTGAATATCTACCTGTGATGAACGAGGTGGATGCCTATCTGCTTGCGAATTGCAGCGCGAATGGACGCAAGCCGCGCGTCGTCTGTCTGCCCACGGCAGCGGGGCAAGAAGGCGATGCCAGCGTTGGTCGTTGGATGAAGATGGGCATGGATCACTTCTCGGCACTCGGTGCGGATGTGCAGGCGCTCAAGGTCACAGACAAAGAAACTGCCAACGATTTGAATCATGCCGCGGCGGTGGAAGAGGCGGACCTCGTCTATTTTTCGGGTGGGAATCCCATGTACCTGTATCAGACTATGAAAGATAGTTTGGTCTGGCAAGCTGCACAAAAAGTGTTTGAGCGCGGTGGAATCTATGCCGGATGCTCCGCCGGTGCGATGATCCTCGGGCGTGAAGTGCCAGATTTTCGAATGCTCGGCTCGCGCACAACGCCGGTGTTTGGTCTGGTTCCAGCGGCTTTTATCCTCCCCCACTTCGATGCCATTCCGATCTTCGGCAAACCGCTGCTTTCCGTCACGCGCAATCGCTTGCACGATGGCGAAGTGTTGCTCGGCATTGACGAGAACACAGCTATCATTGGCAAAGCCAACGAAACCTGGACCGTGATGGGCACAGCCAAAGCCCATGTGTTTACGAAGAACGAAAGCAAGAGTTATGCTGCTGGTGAAAAATTCACTTTGGGAAAATAACCAATGAAATCATTACTCAAGACACTCACTGAAACGTATGCGCCTTCGGGCTATGAAGCTGCGGTTCGTAAGATCATTCAAAAAGAAGTGAAACCATTTGCTGATGAAATTCGCGTGGATGCGATGGGCAGCTTGATCGTCCGCAAGAGACCGACCGTGGCGGCGCAGAATTCCAAGCGCATCATGCTCGCGGCTCATATGGATGAGATCGGCGTGATCGTTAGCCATGTGGACAAGAACGGCTTTGTTCGTTTCGCCAGCAACGGCGGCGTGTTTGGTCGTTATACGCTTGGTGCGCGTGTGCGATTCATGAACGGCGTGACGGGCGTGATCGGTTTCGACAAACTCGAATCAGTAGACCAGGCTCCTTCGCTCAGCAAAATGTATATTGACGTAGGTGCCTCCAATCGCAGTGACTGCCCAGTAAAGGTCGGTGACTTCGGCGCATTTGAACGTTCCTACATGGAAATGGGGAATCGCCTGATCGCCAAATCTATGGATGATCGCTCGGGGGTGGTGGTGTTGATCGAGACCTTGAAGTCCATCAAAGTCACACCGCATGATCTGTATTTCGTTTTCACGACGCAAGAAGAAGTTGGTACACGCGGAGCCGGCACTGCCGCCTTCAGCATTGACCCCGAGATCGGCATTGCCATTGACGTGACTGGCACAGGGGATACACCGGCTTCATTGAAAATGTCTATGGAGTTGGGCAAGGGTCCGTGCGTGAAAGTCCGCGACCCGGGCATGCTCTCTGATATGCGCGTGGTCGAATGGATGGCAAGCACCGCAGAGAAGGCGAAGATCCCTTATCAGCGCGAAGTCTTGCTCGTGGGAACTACGGACGCGAAAGCCATTCAGGTTACGCGTGCAGGTGTCATGTCTGGCGCGTTGTCCATTCCATGCCGTTATATCCACTCCGCTTCGGAGATGGTGGATTACGAGGATCTGAAAAATTCTGTCAAACTGCTCACGGCAATGTTGAGCAAGCCGGTTTCGTTCTAAAATTAATTTGTACACGGATTTCACGGAAGAAACGGAAAGAAAAAAACTTCCGTGAAAATCCGTGAAATCCGTTTTATCCGCGTCCAAAAGGTTTTAAGAGTTATGGGTGATTACAATCGTTCAACCAAAGAAATTGCTTTCGGGGAAATTCCGGCAAATGTTATCAAGAGCGTTCAAACGTATATCGAAAAGCACAACCTTGGCGATATTCTCGCCAACCCGGTGATGTGCATCGTCTCCACCTCTGAAAAAATCAAAAAGGGACTCTTCGGCGGCGGACCGGGTCCGAAGTTGTTAATTCAAACCGCTGTTCTCACTGACCGCTGGCTCATCCTTGCTGATAATGTGGACCAGAATGCGCTGTATATCAAGTCTATGCAGTTGCGGAATATTACTGTGGAAGATTACGAGAAAAGCTCATTCTACAAAATGATCCCCGATACCGGCATGAATGTGAATGGACAGTTCACAGACGCCAGTGAACTGGGGTCGATCTTTTTGCCTTTGGGCAAGGATGATATAGGTGAAAAGTTCAAGTCCGCGTTGATTGAGATGGTACAGAAGGCAAAAGCATAATCGTAGGTGAGGCTTTTAGCCTGACTTTTGCTTAAATTAAATGGCGGGTTGAAAACCCGCCCTACAAGACAAAAGGGAATAAACCTTTTGTCTTTTTATTTTATATACATTAGTTTGTCATCCACACTATAACGCCCCATAATACAATCATCACTACACCGATTCCCATTTGTAAGGCAACAGAACGCCCCCACCCGATCATTAAGGCTTTGGTAGAGTCAAATGCTGCATTTTCGTTTCTTAAGCGGCTCAACTCTGCCATATAAAAACCGACCAACGAAGCAAGGACTCCGATCAGCGCCGTGAAAAATAAACTGACAATCAGCCCAGCCATAAAAGACCAGAAGACCGAACTGCCGGGCACTTGCCTCTCGCGTAAATGACCATCAATGATGAAAATATCCGCTACGCTGCCGCCCAACATGAGAACTGTAATCACGGCAAAAATCAACCAACTTCCGCCATGCATATTTCCCGTCAGTGTTTCAAGCCCGATATAAGGCAAGAGCGCAAACCACATGACGATTAGACCGGGGAAAAGCGGAAAAAATAAACTAAACAAACTCAAGATGAGCGCGGTCAGGGTCAACACATTCAAGAGCAGTTGACCCGGCTCACTCAACACAAACGGAATGATAGGATGCTCCTGTTTACCCGGTGTTCCATGCCCACAGCCCCCAGAAAGCGATCATGACGATGCCAATCCCGATCCGTGCAGCGACAGACCAACCCCACCCGGTGAGCCAAGTCTTGGTGCTGGAAAAGGCAGCGGGGCGATCTTTGAGGCGATACCATTCCGCCAGAAAAAGCCCAACTGGTGAAGCAAGGATTCCGATAATGGGTGTGAAAAATAAGCTGGCGATAATCCCCGCCGCGAAAGACCAAAGGATGGAACTCCACGGCACGTCTTTATCACGCATATGTTTGGCAATGATGATGTTATCCACCACATTGCCACCAATCATCAATAAAGTGATGAGTACGAAAAGAGTCCAACCAACCCAGGTCATATTACCAAGCCCCGCTTGTACAATGGCATAGATCAAAGTGGCGATCCACATCACGACCAATCCGGGGAAGACCGGCATCAACAAACCTAATAAACCAAACACTAAAACCGTAAGTGTGACTACTTCTAGCAAGACTTGCCCGAACAATTCCCAATCGGCGGGATTCATATCGTTTCTCCTTTGAAAGAAAAGGCATCGGAAATTTTCAACCTCCGATGCCTTTATGTACGAATTTTAACCCGTTTGGTTCTTTATGGTCACGGCTTGATGACGTCAATGCCACCCATCCACGGGCGCAAAACTTCGGGGACGACGATCGAACCGTCGGCTTGCTGGTAATTCTCCATTACGGCGATGAGAGCACGCGGCAAGCCTAACCCTGAGCCGTTGAGCGTGTGCGGAAATTTGACCTTGCCGCCATCGGCTGGGCGGTATTTGATGTTCGCGCGACGGGCTTGGAAGTCGGTGTCATTCGAAACGGATGAGACTTCGAGCCATTCGTTACAGCCGGGCGCCCACAGTTCGAGATCGTAGGTCATGGTCGCGCCAAAGCCGATATCACCCGTGCATAACTGCTTCACGCGGTATGGAATCCCCAACTGCGCACAAGTTTCTTCGGCATCCTTCAACATCTTCTGATGCATCGCCTCTGATTCTTCGGGCTTACAGTAGATGTACATCTCAACCTTGTCGAATTGATGTCCGCGTTTGATGCCACGCACATCGCGCCCGGCGCTCATCTTCTCGCGGCGGAAGCAAGGCGTGTACGCCGTGTATTGACGCGGCAGGAAGTTCTCTTCCATGATCTCGTCCATGTGCAAACCGGTGAGCGGAATCTCCGCCGTGGGCACGAAGTAGTAATCTTCCTCGTGGTCTTTGTAGAGATTATCAGCAAACTTCGGCAGTTGACCGGCTCCGTACACAGTTGCGGTCTTGACCATGAATGGCAGATATTCTTCTTGATAGCCCTGACGAGTGTGCAGGTCAAGCATCCATGCAATTAATGCACGCTGTAAACGCGCACCGGCTTTTTGCAACACGTAAAACCGGGAACCGGTCAGCTTGGTGCCGCGTTCAAAGTCAATGATGCCGAGCGCAGGTCCGAGGTCCCAGTGTGGAAGCGGGGTGAAGTCAAACGTGCGCGGCTCCCCCACCGTCTTGATGACGATGTTCTCGCTGTCGTCCTTGCCATAGGGCGTGCGCGGATCAGGAATGTTCGGCAGCGTGGACATGAGGTAATTCAGTTCGGATTCGACCTCCGCCACGACCTTATCCAACTCTGTGATCTTATCGCCCACCACACGCATCGCCTCGATCTTGGACTGGCGTTCTGTGGCGTCTTTCATTTTGCCGATCTCTTTCGAGACGACGTTGCGCTCCGCTTTGAGCTGCTCCACTTCATTGAGCAGACCACGGCGCTTTTCATCCAACGCCAAAATAGAATCGACGGGTGCCGGGTTGTCCTGGCGGTCTTGCAATGCCTTGCGGACGATCTCTGGGTTTTCACGAAGCAAATTGATATCGAGCATGTTGCACCTCCACGTGCATTATGTAATTGCCCTCTGTTGTAGGGGCGAACCTTCCGGCGAAAGCAAGTCAACTGATTTGACCATGACGGGTCGCCCCTACGGTGAAAGGCATTAAATAAAATACGCCCCGTTCCGTTTGCAGGACGAGGGGCGTCTCGTGGTGCCACCTGCTTTCGCTATGCCGAAGCATAACCTTGGATGCGCGCTAACGGGCGCTCCCGATTCTCTTATGACATGTGTCTCTCCGAGAACGACTGGGCAAAGTGGATTTCATCCTCTGGCGGTTCGCCTCACACTGACCGGCGACTCTCTGTACCGTTGCTAAACTACTTATCTTTGCGCTTGTCTTTAATATCGAACTGGCGAGATTATACCAAGTTAAAATAGATGCGGGTAGATTGTCACCTTGAGCGATAGCGAAAGGACTCTGAGATTATTCTAGAGATGCTCACCGCACTGCATCCGCACTGCGGTGCATGTGTCGCTCTCGCTCAGCATGACACGAAGCAAGTTAAAACAAAAACCGCCTTCTCAGGCGGTTGCTGCTAAATTATGCCCCCACGGGGATTCGAACCCCGGTCGTAGCCTCGCGTACCTCGATGGTATGAAAGGGCTAAATAATTAAAATGAAAACCGCTTCATGTGAAGCGGTCTTTGCCAATTGTGCCCCCACGGGGATTCGAACCCCGGTCGTAGCCTTGAAAGGGCTGCGTCCTAGTCCACTAGACGATGGGGGCATTTCTTAAGCGGGCGAGATTTTATCATCCACTTTGGGATGCGTCAAGCAAATTTAGGGAGTAGATTCTGGCTTCACGCGTTGGTTCAAAAGCGCCATCAGTTCCACCATTTTGCGGTTGACCAGCACCCCTGCGCTTTGCACCCGCAAGCTTGGGATGAGGATCGCAGTTACAGTGGCATTGAAGATCGGCAGGAATTCGCGCGTCCCTTCGGAAATAAGGCTGGCAAAATCAAAGCGACCCGGCAATTCCATGACGCCATCCACTTCAAACATGGAAGTGGTCATCCGCACCTGATATTCCACCACATTCATATACCCCCCACGCACAATTGCCTGCGGACCCAAGTCCTCACGCCGTGGCAAGCACACCGCATGAATGCGGTTCTTCATGGTACGCACCAATTCAAAATGATCCACCAATTTGGTGGGCATGTGCAGGCGTGCCATGCGAGCGTCATGGATCTCTAACGTAGAATGATTGATATCATTCAAAAAGCCCATGGCACCGTGCGTAGTCACTGCCACTTTGCCCGCTACGCGATACCCAGAAGTGAGAATATCCGCGAGCACAAAACGGTATGTACGAGGAGAAGTGTTTTCAAGTGACATGGAAAAACCTTAAGGTTAAGATTCAGAGATCGGAGAATGGAAACCCGTTCGAGGTCGAGGGCGAGGCGGAGTGTTCCGTCGTGAAGGAGTGGGCTTACCGGCGTTCGGGTCCAGAATCATATTCAGCCATTGGATCGCCCGTTCATCATACTCACGCCGCCCGCAGACATCACACACCCAGGCAGGGAAATGCGGCACCGTAATCAACTCACTACCAAGCCATGTAAAGTACGTGACGTGACGTGGATGCAGTAAACCCGCGTGGCATTCATTACAAGGAGTTAATGCGTTCAATTCGTCCATGAAAAGCTCTATTGAGAAACAGCCATCTCCGGATGATCTAACACTTTCCAAAATTTTGGGGGCCAGTAGATCAACACAGCCTTCCCTACAACATTTCCCTGAGGCAACAAGCCCCAGTCTTTTGAGTCGTTCGAGTTGTTGCGGTTATCGCCCAACACGAATAAGGTTCCATCGGGCACGATCCAATCGCCAGAATAGAGCGGCGACTGGGCAATATAGTTTTCATTCAACATCTGGTCGTTCACATACACATGGCTGTCACGCACCACCACATGATCACCGGGTAAGCCAATGATACGTTTCACCAATTCTTCATCTGGGTTCAAAGGGAAATCAAAAACAATGATATCGCCGTGTTGAAAATCACCAAACTTATAGCTCAACTTGCTCACCAGCACGAACTCACCATCTTGCAACGTGGGTTGCATACTAAACCCATCCACCCGCACACGTGCCGAAACAGAATTGATGCCCACAAATAAAATCACTGCCAGCACCAACGTCTCAATCACATCCAGAACGAAGCGCTTCCAATTCGTTGTTTCTTCCGCTGGTTTCGACTCCGCTGCCAACGGCTCTTGTTCCAAAGTATCCAAAATGCCTCCAAACTGCCCGGAAATTATACTGCCATTTCAAGACAGCCTCCCCACGCTTAAGTCTTACTTATCGAGGATGAAACCCCGCTTCATACGGGATGTAGAGTTGGTCAGTGCTACCCAACCTTTACCTCGCTTCAGCCTTGTTCTGCCAATCGTAGCACCGCCTTAAAGCAAAACCCACACCTGCAACGGAGTCTTAACCCTCGCAAAAACGCTGTTTAGCTTTATGCCCAGACCCCGGCGCCTCCCGCCACTTGCGGACAAAGTCCGCTTGTTCATCCGTTTCAGGCGAGTGTGCAAAATAATTTTGCGGGCGGGTCTTATACAAAGCATCCACCCGCGCCAAGGCTTGCAAGGGAGTCAACCCATGCCGCACCATATAACACCCCACCACCGTGCCGGTCCGCCCTACCCCACCCCAACAGTGGACATACACCGGGCTGCCACTTTCAATTGCATCATCGATGGTATCGAGAATCAAGGTCATCGTCTGCACAGAAGGGATGCCATGGTCGCGAATGGCAAAGCGGTAATAAACCGCCATCTGTTCTCTTATGCGAGCCTGTTCTTTGAGGATTGGCTCATAAGGTGTCAACTCATGCGGCTGGGTCAGGTCAATAAATGTACGAATACCGCTTTCAAGGAAAGCATCCATTCGATGGCGGGTCCCTTCGGGGTCATAACTACCTGGGTATTCTCCCGCCAGAAAATGACCTTCTTCCACCCAATAGGATTCAACAATGGGGATCTTTTTCATAAATTATTGCGGAAAGTTCAAGCAGACATTGTTCAGAATCTTGGTTCGTAGATCAACCAACTCAGGATATTGATAGAAGAACAATATCTTTTGCTCTGCAATAGTAGAGCCATCTGGCTTATCTGCAAAGACGAAGAAGCCAAAGGCTTCGGCTATATCCTCAGCTGGGTGTGTCACCGAGTAGTCTGTTAGAAATTGATCTTCATACTTGCTATAGAAATCATCAAGTTTCTCATAGTAACGGTCTTCATCTTCTTCAGCATTAATGGTATTCCACTCATCATAAATATCCGTCCAGAATTGATCATAAAAAGCATTCATATACGAATCAGGGTTGGAACATCCCTCGCCAGGGAAGAAGGTGACACAAGCGGCAACTTCCTGCAAGTATAGATCACTATCATCTGGATTATTGAAAACAGCAAGGCTGGGGGGCACTTGGTCTGGACCTAAGGTGAGTAAATGAGCATACTCATGCACAAGCGTAAAGGTTAGGTAGTAATAATCGCTAACATCGGCAACATCCACTTCTAAAGACCAACGGTTCGGGTCATCGTAGGTCTGTGCGACAGCAGCCAAAACATTATCTGTGCCGTCGGTCATAATGGAAAATTCTGCCAACGTGGGGCGAGCTTCCAATGGAATCACAGTAGAAAAATATTCCCACAATTGTTGGTGCAATGCCGTGTCATTTTGCTCATCTACAAGATCCGCGGGCACATCCTGCTCAAAATACGGGTCGCGGATTTCATTTCTGTCCACTGTATACGTCACCAAATAGATCGTTTCGTCCCCACTATCAATAGATGAATTGGCAACATCCAAAGGAAGCTGATTGGAAAGATCCATGGTGGCGTTTTGATCCACAATCTGATTGGTGATCAATGGACAAGAAAGCGCTTCAGGCGTAGCCGTAGGCGGTATCGCCATCCCAGGCATCATCCCAGCCGAGGCGGATTTTTCTCCAAACAATGTGACACAAGCCAAAGAAGAGAGGATCAGCGCAGAAAGCGCAAAGAGAAATTTAAGACGAGGCATCAAAATATCCTTGGATTTTTTTCCAAGGATACCATAAGGAATTTTTATCGAATTAACAGTCTCTTTACGATATTTTCTACACAAAATCCTCATTATTTCACAGAGCATGCACCGCTCAAAATATCCTCGCGCAATTGCACCAGTTCTGGGTATTCATAAAAGAAAGCGAGCTTCTGGTCTCGAATGGAATTCCCTACCGGTTTGGGGTTAAAGACAAAATAGGTAAACGACTCAGCAATATCTTCAGCAGGATGCGTTACAGCATAATCATCGACAAATCGATCTTGATGCTTGAGGTAAAACGCATAGAGTGCGTTGTAATAAGGGACGAGATCGTCTGCACCGTATTGCAAGGCATCCACTTGCTGCCACTCTTCATTCACATCGAACCAGAAACGCTGATAAAAAGCATTCATATATGAATCTGGATGAGTGCACCCAGTGCCAACAAAATAAGTGGAACAGTCTGCCGCTTTTTCCTTTTGCAAGACCGGGTTGAGTGGGTCTTTATAAGTGTCTGTATCGGGTGTGACCTGCGATGAGTTTAAGGTCAACAAGTGAGCGTATTCATGCACCAGGGTATAGGTCAGAGCATCTTTATCTTTAAGATCAGCTACATCCACCTCTAACATCCATTGAGAAAGATCTTTTTCTGATTGGTCTACTGCGGCAAGGGTGTTTGAAAAACCGTCTGTAAAGACGTTGAATTGAGCGACCATTTTCCGATTCTGTTCTGGGATCAGAGACGTAAAAATATGCCAAGCCTCTTGTTGTAGTGCCAAGTCTTGTTGTTCATCCTGAAAATCTTTTGGAATGGTCTTCAAAACGGGATCTGTAATCTCATTCCCATCCACAGAGTAGGAGGCGAGGTAATAAAACTGCGGTTCATCAAACTCGGTCACGCCAGTAAAGTTATAAACATCCCCCTTCCCACTATCAATCACTTCATTCATAGAGACAGCACAGGCGGAATAGGCATCGGGTCCAAGCGGGGCAGTTATACCCTTCCCCAGATATAAACCTAAAAAAAGAAAAGCAATTAATGTAATAAGTACAACAGTAAAGTTTATATTTTTTGACATTCCGCCTCCGCGGATATACCATTAATTTGAAGGGATCGTGATCCATTTCGCATCTAAAAGATAAAGATAAAGGTAACCTATCAGCATCACCATCCAAAGCAATAATTGGATCTGATCCATTAAATTTTCCCATGAAACCGATAAATTATCTTTAATGGTCTGCATAATGCTTTCCAAATTATCGAGCTTGGCACGCAAGCTTTCCTTCCAATCTTTGAGATAGAACTCCGATTGAATGGCTTCATATAATTTGGCAGTATACCAATCTCCGATCAAAAGCAGGGTCTGCTCGGTACGTTCAAAATCCAGCATCACTTCGAGTTTATGCTCTGCAATCTGGCGGATAAGTCCGCGAGTGGCGCGTGGACGGCGCTTGTTTTCAAAGAAAGATTCGTTGATCTTATCCAAAAGGTTTTCGATGGAGTGATCCAACATGCGATAACGCAAAAGTTGATAATTGCCAATTTTCAATAAGACAACATCCGAATCATAATCCCCATTAGGCGCAACAATGACCGCACCTTCCCAATCAACCAGAGTCAACTCGGTGGCAGAATAACGCGTACGCGACATGAGAATTTCAGCGATCTCATTCTTATCAAACGTATCTCGTTGAGAGCGAATAAAACGGGAAATATCGAGGGCGTTCTTATCAATCCATTTATCGGGTGCTTGCTTCACCTCATCCACTAATAGGATTGTATATTCCTCGAACAAACCGCTTTGGCGATGTTCCACCGGAATATATTTGCTTTTAAGCGCATCTTCAATCTTACTGCGTTCCTGCAGAGCCGATGAGTCAAATGGATTTTTTAGCAAAAACCGTGCTTCCACCATTTGCACATATTCATCGTATTGGTGGCGGATCACAGAAACAGCATGACCTTCGATCAAAACAGTTTCGTCTCCAAGGCTAACAAGGTCAATATCTACAGGCTGAAAGTATGGCGCATCTTTCAACCCCCTGATCGATTCCTTGACGGGCGCAACTTTATGTTCGGTATCGGGAAAAGCAATTAAATAACAAACTTCCATGCCATAAGTGTAGCACAGGAAGATTATGGATACCCTTTGATGTATCTATATTAATATTCTTATGGGTATATGTGATTATATTCGCGATGCCCCGCCTGCATTATATACAGGCGGGGTCATAAACAAGCCCCGCTGGCTTAGTTATTCATCATGAGGGCGCAAGCGGGCGCTTAGATCTCTCAATTGAGAAAATGTGATCGGCTTGATCAAGACCAGATCTGCAATACCACGCGCATTCTCTGCCATAATCGCATCTGCTGTGGTCACCACGACGCGCGTCTTCATCAGACGTTTATCAGCACGTATTTGCTGGAGCAGACGATCACCAGAGACTTGAGGGATATGCATATCCAGAGTAATAACTGCAGGGGATATATCTTTAATACGGGTTTGGGCAGCTAGCCCATCACGGATGATCTCCGTAGAATATCCGGCTGCAACGAGTGCTTGCCCAAAGATCTCGGCAAGGTCTTCATCGTCTTCAATAATCAATGCGAGAGGGTTATTCATAGTTTCTCCTATCTGGATCTGTAACCGTGGGTTGCGAATCATCATTTATTACGATGGGTAAAGTCACTGTAAAGGTACTGCCTTTACCCATCACACTTTCCAAGGTGATCTTTCCTTTCATCAATTCAATCAACTGCTTGACGATGGAAAGCCCAAGCCCAACTCCGCCATGTTGACGGATCGCACTCTCTTCAACCTGACGAAATGTTTCAAAAATGTATTCCTGTGCTTCGGCAGGAATACCGCTACCTGTATCTGTTGTGCGGATCTGCCAACTGTCTGCATCCATCCGTAAAATCTTGACACTGACATACCCCTTTTCTGTAAATTTAATAGCGTTATTCACAAGGTTGATCATCACTTGCTGCAATCGTTGCGGGTCTCCCATAATGACCTGCGGCATGGCGGGGTCCAAGTCTGTTCGGAACTCGATCCCTTTTTCCAAAGCGATGCGATCCATCACGCCGTGCAAAGATTCCAATAACTCCGCCGGCTTACAAGACACCATCCGAATCTTTAATTTACCCGATTGGATTTGTGCCTGATCCAGCAAATCACTAACGATGGCAAGCAAACGCTGGGTACTGTTCATTACACGTTCTGCGATATTGGCTTGTTTCTCGTTAACCGCGCCATAGACCCCTTCTTTTAGCATTTCGGCATATCCAAGGATCGCGTTCAATGGAGTACGCAATTCATGAGAAACAATCCCCATGAATGTGTCTTTCATCTTCTCAAGCTCTACTTCACGAGTAATATCACGGAAAACTGCCACCGTACCAATGGTCTTTTGGTCTGCATCATTCACACGTGCAATACTGGCAGAGAGGGTTTTGGCTCCCCAGTTTATACGCACGCCCGTAACCACTTCTTCTTCCGGGTCTTCAAACACATGCTGCAAACTGGCACGTGAAGAAGCTACGGCATCGTGCAATATAAAATCCACCATGCTGTGATTGACAAGGTTATCGATCGGAACATCTGTCAGTTGACTAATGGCAGGGTTGGCAAGGATCGCCACATTCTGCTCGTCAAACACGATCACACCATCTGCGATCGAGTTCAAGATCGCCTGATTGCGCCCTGCTACGATCAACTCACGTGAAAGTGTATTTGCAAGTTCACGGGTCTTTTGTTCCACCAATTGATCGAGGTTTTGGTTTGTGGCGCGCAGATCTGTCAGCGCCTGTTCAAGAGAACGGGCGGAAAGCCACGATACAAGCGCAAACATAAACAAACCGGAAATCGTGGATACGTTTGGCAAGACATTCCCTTCGCCTGCCAGCCACACCATAATGCCAAACCCTGCAAATGCGAATATTAAACTACTGGCAGGGGATAATAATAAACTAGCAACCGCCACAGGAATAAAAAACACAAAGGAAGAACGTCCATTTGCAAGCTGAGCAGGTTCATCGCTAAAGATGAACACGAGTGTCAATAGTGCCAAAAACAAAAATGTTGCCAGGCGTACCGAACGTTGATTTAAGTAACCTAGCCCAATCGTACCTACCAAAAAGACCGCAGCTGCAATAATGGTGCTGACATTGCCAGGCTTTCCCCAGGTACCATTTCTGGTGACCACCACTACAATAGTAATGATCCCTAGCAGACAAAGTATAGACATGCCTGTCAGAAGAACATTAAGCAGGCGACCACGCCGAGCTGTATCTTGGTCAAGCCCATCGAACTTATTAATTTTCTCCCAATTGGTTTGTAGGTTCAATATCATAGGCACCACCGATCAGATTAAGGATACAAACGACATTAAAGCATGGAATGTTTATTACAAATCAGTTAATAGTATTGCACTTAAAATGGCAGACTGTGCAACGAGTTTTGGGCTGTACAGCCCCTTCCCTATCCAAATAGGCGAATGGGGAGACTCATAATGGTCAAGTAACCATCTTCGCCCTCGTTGAATGACATCAGATCGCACTTTAGAAACCTGCGTTGACCATATTGAAAGTGCCTGAAGACAATATGCTGTCTCTTCTGCTGTGGAGCCAAATGTGCCCCATGACCCGTCGGCACGTTGATTCTTTATGATCCAATCCACAGTGGGTTGAGCAACGACGTTCTTAAACTTTGCACAAGCCATCACATAATGTGCCGAGGTATAGAACACGGAGGAGTTCCACTTATCGATCCAGGCATCTCCTGTTCTTTGTGTTTCCAAAAATCTAAATATCTTTTTGACGGTGGGATGATCTACCGGGTATTCAAAGTCACTTAATGTCATCAAGGCATGAATATTCACACTGGGGGAAATGCCCACTTCCAACTGATAACAACTGAAGTAATCGTCTTCTTCAAAAGACAACATGGCATCTAAGTCAGTCTGATAACCAAACTTCTTAAACAACTCGCAAGTAATGATCGTATCATCACCATCAATCACACTGTAATCGGCAGAAAAGCCAACTCCCTGCCCGGGCTTCCAAGCCGCCTCAAGATAGTTCAAAACCGGGCTCACCAAAGAACGATTATCTCCATCAAAATAATTCGTCAGCGATAAATTCCATAAGACCCATGCCCGTTCATACACATCAAACGGATATAGATCCGGAGCGCCTCCATCTTCCCCAAAAGAACTCTTTATGTAATCTATGCTTTTTGCATCGCCTGGCTTCACCCGTAAGGCGAAATAAGCTGTAGCCGAAGGGCTATGCCCTACGGAGCCATTCGCTTCCTGTAGGTTCTCAATATCGAAAATCTGCTGACCATCAGTGCCAGCCATTTCAGCAGAAAAAGCCGGGGTGACATAGCGGTTGATCTTATACCCGGCAAGCTTGCGTAATTTTGCTTCACGCATCTTGCTTAAGCGACCTAAAATCCGCTCGCCTTGTTGCTTAATAATGCCAAGCTCTCTTGCTTCAGAAAGTAAAACCGGAACGATCATCTCAAATGCAACGGTGGAGACGTTGAGGTTTGAAGTAAAGCCATGCTCCACCGCAGAGGTGATATGATCAAGGGCTTCCAACCCTCTTTCGATCTGAACTTTATTAGAAGGATGCTTGCCATGTTCTTTGATTGCGAGCATGGCAACCAGTGTGCTGATCACACGATCATGATAATAAAACACATCCTTTGCGCCCCAACTGCCATCGGGCAATTGGTTTTCAGCCAGCCAATCCACGGCTTGGTCGCTTAGACCTTTATCGATTTCGCCTAACCTTGCCACCCAGGCAGTGTCATAGGCGGTGCTACTCATTCGCCCAGGCCCCATGCCGCCAAGCAATTTCTTTATTTCTTCGTCGATGTTAGGCATAATGAACTCTACTTCTTTATAGGTGAAGTTGCGTACCAAATTCCTCCGCGTATCTCGCCGGTTCCAAAGGTGACCTCGCGGTTCGCTTCATAATATCTGTGCATGGATTCAAAATCTGCTTTCGGCATGCTGAAATAATCAGGGTCCTGCACGGGACGTAGATAAAGAAAATCATAGAGAATATTTCTCAATTGGCGGTCATTCATATAAAGAGACGGAGCAACTGTAAAATACAAACTTTCTTCTCCCCATGCCAGCATGGGATAATCGAAAACATTGAACTTTTCATAGCCGATGAAAATATCGGCTTTTTCGATAAACTCGCCGTAATATCGTTCAATCAAATCGCGCCGAGTAGGGTGTGAACCGGTTTGTTGGAAATGTTGTATGGCAAGCTCTGCGGTTGTGTTGGTGGCATCTTCGGCAAAGACCCCATAGAACAAGGCTCGTGATGCATGCGTTGCCGTCTGACGTGTGATCTCGTCAAATTGATCGATGATGTACGCATAGGATGTATCTTTAAACTGCTTGCGATACTCTCCATAAAAGTGGACGCGTACATCATATTCCTTGTAAAAGTTCACAAAATCTGGGTGAACAGCCAACAGCGACAAACTCACACCGATCTGCCGCATGTATTCCTCTCCGCGATTCGTTAACAACTCACCGCCAAACGCCGGTGCCACAATATGATCAATCCCATGCTCGAAAACCAACTTATATGTGTTGATATAGGCTTGAGTTGTGGCTTCTATATATTTTTTGGCGGCTTCTTTCGTATCAAAGTTGCGCCCATGTTCGAGTAAAAACCAACGGCGGGTTCCATTAAAAGGAAAGACACAAGTTTTTGCCTCATCACCGCGGACAAGCTTTGCCAGATCGTCTGTTGGCAGGTTGAGAAATGCTTCAAGAGAAATGGGAGCCATCGGTTATTCCCCCGTTTCGCCGGCAGAAAACAACATATCCATCGCAGACAAATACTCAAGCCAGCCTGGGTACATAGCGAAATCATCTTTTTGGAAAGGTTCATCGGGATACATGGTTTTGACGCGCAAAAAGTTATACAAAGCACGCTGTTCACGGGCGGACGTTTCCACTTCTGCGAGAGAGTGCGGATGGTAAAAGTGGCGCTCCCCGGCTGTAACCTGTTCAGTCATATAACGAATACGGTCTGATGGGTCGCTATTGACCTGACATTGTTCATCGAGAAAACGGCAAAGGCGTTCACATTCACGGGCAGGGTTTGCGGTGAGTTGGTCGTAGCCCATAAATAGTTTGCGAGGAGTATTGGCAGTAAACTGCAGGAGGTTCAACATGCAAAACTGCCAGTAAGCCAAACCCGCCGAGAGCGGAATTTGATCCGGGTCGAGACCATCCATTCTGGCGGCAGAAAAGATCGTTTCTACGGGGTGACGTACAGGAATGACGTATACAACATCGCCCCAGATATCTGCCCAGAAAGGCAGAACCAAGGGCAAGCGTGGGTCTTTCCAAACCCATGCTGTGGCATGATTTGCCTGTGCTTCTTGATCCATTTCAGACAAGAGGCTCAAGGCACGTTCTCGCAAGCCAGCATCGGCTGCTTTTTCAAGCAAGGTCTCTACGGGTGTGGGAACGCGACTGTTATTGTTTAGGAGTTCGTCATTTAATTTCTGTAAGGCGAAATGCTCCATATAACCAAATTCGTCTTTGAAAATATCTTCTTCCCGCCCAGCATACGCCCCCCAACGATGCACCAACTCTGTGAGCAGCGATGTTCCGCTTCGATAAATTCCGGCAACGATGATACGCTTCATTGTTATTTGTCCTTTTATGTGTCAAAAAGCCTAAAGTTAAAACTCTTCTACGGCGTGAACAAAAATTAATAACGATGATCTCTTCAGGAATTCATATACAACAATCCCCCATCTTTAGGCGCACCCCATAGGCACAAATGCAAAATGTTCCAGCGAAGGGATGGCTCTCAGAAAGGCTTGCCCAAGCATGAGCGGAGTAAGAAGCGGCTCTTTATGGATTTTGTATGCCCAATTCATTTCCCCTCTCGATATATTATTAGATAGAAGGGCTTATAGTCTTGTGTCGCTGTTTACAGGAACAATGACTTGGAAAGGGCTTTGGCAATGTTGTATAGAACCTTGATGCAGTGCTTGTTACATTAATTATTTTACAGGTATATACGACTTTCTAATTTAACAAAAATGCAAGAACCATGTTAATTTTTGTTAATGTAGAAAAAAGGAGGTTTTTCGCGGCAGGGGGTGTCACTTATCCTACAAGTTATTCGGGGTTCGCTTTATACTTGAGGGGCAGTCACCACGAAAACAAAGGTGAAACCATGACTTTAATAGAACAGTTCAATAAATGGAAAGAAACCACACTCAAGAAGTCTTTGGATAAGTTCAAAGAGCGCAAGGAACGTTTTGAAACCAGTGCGGGGATCGAAGTGCCGCGCCTCGCGACCCCGACCGAAGCGGATTCAACCTACGAAGAGAAGCTTGGCTTCCCCGGAGACTATCCCTACACCCGCGGCGTGCAACCGACCATGTATCGTTCGCGTTTTTGGACGATGCGCCAGTATGCGGGTTTTTCGACGGCAGAAGAATCGAACAAGCGCTACCGCTATTTGCTCGCACAAGGTCAAACGGGGCTGTCGGTTGCGTTCGACCTCCCAACTCAAATTGGGTATGATGCGGATGATCCGATTGCACAGGGAGAGGTCGGCAAAGTCGGTGTGTCCATTTCGTCCATCAAAGATATGGAGCAGTTGTTCGATCAGATCCCATTAGATAAGGTTTCGACTTCGATGACGATCAACGCTCCGGCGGGCGTGTTGCTGGCGATGTATATTGCGGTTGCCAAACGCCAGGGCGCGGACATGCGTGAGCTGCGTGGCACGATCCAAAATGATATTCTCAAAGAATATGTAGCCCGCGGAACGTATATCTTCCCCCCTGCGCCGTCGATGCGACTGATCACAGATATCTTCCAGTTTTGCTCGAAGGAGGTGCCGTATTGGAATACGATCTCGATCTCGGGTTATCACATCCGCGAAGCCGGTTCGACCGCCGTGCAAGAAGTGGCGTTCACCCTCGCGAACGGAATCGCTTATGTAGAAGCAGCCCTTGCGGCTGGATTGAATGTAGATGATTTCGCCGGGCAATTGTCGTTCTTCTTCAACGCACACAACAACTTGCTCGAAGAAGTTGCCAAATTCCGCGCGGCGAGACGGATGTGGGCACGCATCATGCGCGAACGCTTCAAAGCACAGAAGCCGTCTTCATGGCAGTTGCGCTTCCATACGCAGACAGCCGGTTCGACTCTCACTGCGCAACAGCCAGAAAATAATGTCGTGCGTGTGACTCTCCAAGCGCTTTCCGCTGTCCTCGGCGGAACGCAAAGCCTGCACACGAATTCCATGGACGAAGCCTTGTGGCTGCCCACCGAAAAATCTGTGCGCGTGGCGTTACGAACCCAGCAGATCATTGCGCATGAATCCGGTGTCGCAGACTCAATTGACCCGTTGGCGGGTTCGTACTTGATCGAGCATTTGACCGATGAAATTGAAAAAGGTGCGTTGGAGTACATCGCCAAGATCGACGAAATGGGCGGAGCGATGCAATCCATTGAACGCGGATTTATGCAGAACGAAATTCAGAACGCAGCCTATGCGGCGCAGCAAGCGATTGAAAGGAAAGAGCAAGTGATCGTGGGCGTCAATCAATTTACCGTGGATGAAACACTGACCTTGGAACGCTTGAAAGTGGACACGTCGATTGAGTTGGGTCAGCGCGAGAAGTTGAAGAGATTACGGGAATCGAGAAATCGGGAATCGGTAGAACGGCTGCGCGGACGATTGGTCGAAGCCGCAAAAGGCACCGAGAACTTGATGCCGCTCTTCATTGAATGTGTAGAGCACGATATGACCCTCGGCGAAATCTGCAATACGCTGAGAGGCGTATGGGGCGAATACGTGGCAGAAGGGTTTTAGACCCCGCCCCCTCCGCCTGCTATCGCAGGCACCTCCCCCAATTTCGACAGAAGTACCGTCGAAATTGGGGGAGGAAAGAAAAAATTAAATAAGGAAATGGTAAGGAACGAAAGAACATGAAAAATTGGGAATATTTGTACGCTCTCGCTGAAAACAACGAGGTGATTGAAGTCAATGGCGCCATGATCGGCACGGCACTGCGCGGATTTGTCACTACCTACGCGGGCAGACCCACGCTCACGGATTTTCTAAATCAATCTGGGCATGAAGGCTGGGAACTGGTTGGGATAAGCCCTATGAACGGAACAGGAACCACCCTGCAGCTCATTTTCAAAAGACCGATGAATTGAAAGCCAAACAAAGAGACAGTCACCTTGAAGGTGACTGTCTCTGTTACTAATATTAACCATTCTTATTTAGTATAGTTTTAAGCAGACTATATACAATCTTATACGAGACCTAAAACCCAAGAAGAAGAGCCACCAATAATTAATTGCGAATGTATCGCCGTGTCAATCTCAAATTGAATATACTTCTCATCCCCTCTTGCTGCACTTCGCCACTTAGGTTGAGATCGAATAAAGTACTCAAGGTCTGAAGTATCTTCTTTCACAACTCTACCTTTAGTAATTGATGGAGCAATGTCGAGTAGATCTTTTGCTTCTTTTATATACTCATATTCCACCACGCCTCCAACTAAGTGGTTGCGACCAGTAATATAGAAATTACTTATTAGCCCTTGAATGTTTGATGTTGAGCTAGGCATACTAGATTTACCGAATCCTACTTCAACGCCAGAGTTATTAAAAACCTTTACCATATTACCAAACATACGCTCTGTATATCCAATTTGCGATCCTGACACGGAAAGAATTTGAGCTTTTTGCGCAAGATCATCTGAAGCATCGAAAATTACAGATGCGACTTTTCTACTGTTAGTATTGTAAATAGCATATCTTGACATAATACCTCTACATATATAAGGTAACAATTCAGTTTTTATTTAATTTTGACATTTTTCTAAAATAGCTCAAGTTGCTGAGTTTCGTCATTCGCGCTTGCGAAATAGGGAATTTTCGGTGTGTGTGGCAATTCTGGTAAATGTTCACTTAATTCTTCACAAGCAGATGCATTTTTGAAGAAAGTATTTAGATAAACTGTCCCATATGAGTTTTGTATAACTTCAGTTATTTTTGAAAGTATCTTTTGAGTCTCATTTAATATTTCATCAACGACCGTGTCAATATTAAAGTTTATGTCATCGAATTTTTCCTGAGGTAGCATTTGAAAAACTCGATGTAAAATAAATCTATTGCCATGAACTGCAATTCTTCGTCGATATCCATCTTCTGTTTCACGTTCCTTGCTTAAAAAATCTTCTACTACTCTCGCCACTTTTATACATGTCCAAACTCGTGATGCAGTAAGTGCATTATTAAATAACAAGGTGTATGGAGGCTTCGTAATATCCCCCCAAAGCATACCGACATTTCGCTTTGCTCCAGCTGCAAGCTGTGTTTTTGGGTACGCACACGCCAAAGCTATTGTAGCTTCTTCGATGTCACAACCATCTTGATAATTATGAACCTTTTCTCCTGTTTTATAAGCGTATATTTTATTTAAGTCCAAGGACATTTCAGTACGAATCCGTTCTTGGTTGTAATCTAAAGACGCAAAATCTCTGCGTTCAATTCGGTTTTGTGTATTGGTAGCAGTGGTAACCTCAATACCGAAGTCTGGAGGGCAGTTTTCAAGAGAAATAAATCGGACTAGAACTTTCCCCTCTTTTGCTTTTGGAAATCCTTTTGATACTGCATATTCAATACTTCCAACTGTCTGAGCGCCATTAACTACTGACGCGCCAATGCCTACAAAATATCCAATATCTCTATCTGCTCCCCCAAGTCGTTTTTTCTCTATTGATTTGCATAATATGGTAATTCCATTATTGAAATACCAAAATTTTCCTGGGTCGCGAGTCAGTGTTAATTTCATTGCATCATTTACATCAGTATCGCCCTTAAAATTCCGAATATTTCTAGATGTCAATCTCCCACCATACTCACTATACCACTTTGCAATTTCCTCAGTAGAAACCTGACCATAATAAGCCTCATAAGGTTCACTGATATATCCCCAATCTCTAAGGGTAATATCAATATTTATTGATTCGTCTCCAAATGAACCAGAAATGATGTCATAAACTTCCTTCTGGCTAAAAATGCGGTAAGAAACTACTTCTATTGGATTATTTTCTTTTTCCAATAGATCATCAAATTCTCTAATACCATGTGCGGATAAAGGTTGAGTTCCTGTATAAACTACAGAAAGTGAAAATTTCACATCTGTATTGTCAAGTGCCCTCTCAAGTGTAGACCTCATCTTCAAAAGTTTTTTATTGAACCTATCAAATTTCCCCCCCAAATAATCCTTAAAACCAGAAACGTATTTTTTCAGGGATCCGAGATCTGGACTTTTTACACCTGCTTCGACCCACTTTGATTGCACTACATGAACAATGTTTGTTTCTTCATCATAATATATAGCATCAATTCCATTATCATCATAGTCATCGATTACATACTGTGCAGCAGTTTTCTTATCAATCTCTGCCATGAAAGCCAAAATGCAGGCAGCTAGACTTCTTGTGAGTAAATAATTCTCTTGTTCTTCAGAGCTTTTGGTTTTTATATCTGACAAATCTATAAAACCCTCAAACTCTTTTATCAAAAAGCCCTTGATACGGCGAATAATAAGATCACTCATAGTGTTCTCCCTGAATTAATACCTAGAAAAGTAGAAAGTGTTTATGTATTATAACCTCCATGTTTCCGAATACACATTCACAATAAAATACAACTAGAATTTTATTCTATTCAACCAAACCTGACAGGTCTCCTCAGAAGTCAGGCAAATCGTGAGACATGTCCATGCAGCGGATATGGTTAGTCATCGTCCACGTGAGACCTGTCAGGTTTACCCAATTCCTCCCCCCTTCTCGGCAAAAATGACCCGTCATTTTAAAAAAATGAACTGATATTTTCCCAAAGATGTACTGTCATTTTTTAAAAGATGTACTGACATTTTTTTAAAATGACAGTACATCTTTTAAATTTGAAGCTGAGCTCTTTCTAGAATCAACTGTCTATACGCAAAAAAACTTCTAAATGTCTTTGCAAAGACTTCTAAGAGTTTTCCCAAAGACTTCTAAATGTCTTTTAAAAAACATTTAGAAGTCTTTTAAAACCTCTCTAGACACGTTTGCAATCCTTCCTTGAGAGGTTTTAAATCCTCCGGTGAGAGGATGAAATGACCAATTTTGGAGTGTAAAATAAGCAAGTAATCCTTTCTACTATAAAACTTCCCAATAAAGCATCCCGAAGAGTGTCGGGACAATGCACCAAACCTCTTCATATCTTTCGGAACACTTTCTCTAATGAAAAAAACACACAAGGCTATTATCGTTTTGGCAACATTTGTGCTCAGCGCATGTTTATGCCTTGGGTGCGTTCTTACGGTATCTCCTCAGCTATATAACATGCTCGATCAACCCACAGCCCAAGAAGGGCAGGAAAGAGCAAAGGAATTGATACAAGCCTTGGAACAATACAAGGCAGATACAGGCAGGTATCCATCCGATCTAGATGCACTTGTTCCAAACTATTTAACTTCCATACCCCAACCTGCCAGGGCGGCTCAGTATGAGTATGAACTTCTATCAAATGGAGATGAATTCACGATCTCCTTTGATGTGGGCATCAGCATGGATGGGGATTACTGTGAATATATAAGTAAGACGCGCATATGGCAGTGCAGCGATAAGATTTAAATGATGGCAAAGCAGTTCGCCATCTCCGCCGAAACGACACGAAAGCAATCCGTAGCTTCACTTTAGAGAACAGCACCCTTAGAAAGGAACTTTGTATGAACCCACAACCTTCACTCAGCAAACGCGAGCAAGACGTGCTCGCTCTTTTACTGGAAGGCAAAAGCAACAAACTGATCGCGCATACACTCCGCATCACCGAACGTACCGTCGAATTTCATCTAAAAAATATCTACGCCAAACAACAAGTCAACTCACGCATGGAACTGGTGCTCAAACTGAGGGAATCCACAGTTGCGGGCGCAGGCGAAGGCATAGAAAATAGCGGCACGTCCAGTCTTTGGGATTGGGCGAAATCCACTTTCAAAGAAGCCATGCATCGCATCGGCAAGGAGCTACACATGACCAACGCTACAAACGCCCCCCTCTCTGAACAAGACCCGCAAACCTTTCAAGACGCGATCCGCGTTTGCTTTCTAAAGTATGCTGATTTTACAGGTCGCGCCTCACGCCCCGAATTTTGGTGGTTTGCCCTCTTCATCCTTCTCTCCGCCTCGGCATGCACCTACCTAAGTGAAACCCTGGGCAGTGTCTTCCTTATCGCCACCTTGCTCCCCTTATTGGCAGTCGGCGCACGTCGCCTGCGCGATGGCGGCACCAGTCCGTGGTGGTTGTTTGGTCTGCTCATACCCGTCGGCGGCATCATCATGCTCGGCTTCTTCTGGGCGGCTCCGCCTGCCAAATCGTTTACAGAAGATTCACTTCCAGCATAATAATCAAAAAAGAGACAGTCACCAGCAAGGTGACTGTCTCTTTTTAACGATCAAGCCTTACTTACGAACCGGCGGCTTCTGTTTTACTTTGAACAACCCTACAAAGAGCGCATACCCAAACAACGCCCCAAACCCGATCTGACGCATCACACCCAATAGGTCAGTAGTCTGCCATTCTTGTACCACTTTACCGTTCTCGATCTTCCGCATAAAAATGCCGTGAATTTCAAGGTTCCGCTTATTTGCAGGGGCGCCCATAAAACTACCAGTATTCACGGCTGTAGAAATAAAGCGAATGGAAACAAATTGTCCCTCTGCCACAATATTCGGGAACTTCATGTCCAAGCCTGCGAAAGCGGCTTTCATATCCTGCATAAAACCAATATACTCGTTCTTGTTGAAGTGAAAGCCATCCCCTGTGTAGGTAAAGCTATCATCCAAAAGCGTATCCAACTCATTCCATTTCCCATTCAAAATAGCGCGCGAAACGCTCAATGCAATTTCTTTATTCTCTTCGAGTGTAGACATTTCTTCTCCTTGAATTTCATGAATAACTTGCCGATCAACGAGGCGCATTATATAATCACGAGATCAAAGAAGGAAGTACGCACTTTTTTGTGCCATAGTACCCAAAAGGATACCGCATATGGATCAAACTTATTTCTGCCCGGTCACTGCCACTGTTTCTATTATTGGCGGCAAGTGGAAGCCCATCATTTTATGGATCTTGTTTCAAGATAAAAAACGCTTTAGCGAATTGAAGAAGTCCATTCCCAAGATCACCCAAAAGATGCTCACCCAACAACTGCGCGAACTAGAGCAAGATGGTATCGTTCATCGCAAAGTCTATCCGGTTGTGCCTCCACAAGTGGAATATTCATTAACGTCAAAAGGCACCACACTCGCCCCCATTCTGAAAGCCATGGAAGCCTGGGGCAATACCAACAAACCGAATCTAACCTCATAATTCAACTTCTAAAAAAGGACTCTCGCATGGCACTCAAACATCAATTTCCGCAAGGCTTTCTCTGGGGCACAGCCACCGCCGCCCACCAAGTGGAAGGCAATAACGTCAACTCCGATTTTTGGGTGCTCGAGCATATCCCCGGCACCATCGTCAGCGAACCCTCGGGCGATGCTTGCGATCATTATCACCGCTACCGCGAAGATATAAAACTCCTCGCAGAGTTGGGCTTCAAAGCCTATCGCTTCTCGATTGAATGGGCACGGGTCGAGCCGGAAAAAGACATGTTCTCCCCCGCCGTCATCGCACACTACCGCGATGTCCTCAACGCCTGCCACGAAGCCGGGCTCACACCCATGGTCACCTTGCATCACTTCACCTCTCCGCGCTGGCTGATGAAACTCGGCGGCTGGACCGGCGCAGAAACACCGGAACGCTTTGCCAAGTACACGGCATACGTCATTGAACAACTCGGCGATCTCATTCCCTACATCTGCACCCTCAACGAAGTCAACTTGCCCGATCTGCTCGCCTTCATCATGGGCACGCGTGAACCCGCTTCTGAGCATGCTCCCGTTGGCGTTCAGGATGTAAACCCCGCCTCTTCTTCCTGGCTTCAGCAGGCAGCGCTCGCCTTTGGCTTGGATGCCAGCGTGGATATTCATCCCTTTCCGTATACATACATCAACAATGGCAACTTTGTTGAAACGGCGATGAAAGCGCATCAACTCGCCCGTGCTGAGATCAAACGCCTTAAACCAAACATAAAGGTAGGCTTCTCTCTGGCTCTGCATGAGATTCAGTCCGCGCCGGGGGGCGAGGCGCAAGCCGCATCCATGTGGGAGACGCTCTTCAAGCAGTATCTGCCCATTCTCAAAGACGATGACTACTTCGCGCTTCAAAACTACACCCGTGAAGTGGTCGGTCCCAATGGACCTTTGCCTGTACCCGAAACATCCGAGCGCACACAGATGGGCTACGAGTATTACCCCGAAGCCTTGGGCGGTGTGGTGCGCCAGGTTGCCGCAGACTTGCACATTCCCATCGTCATCACCGAGAACGGCATCGGCACCGGCGACGACACCCGCCGCGTAGAGTTCATTGAGCGCGCACTCAAAGGCTTGCACGCCTGCATTCAAGATGGCATACGTGTAGATGGCTACTTCTATTGGTCTGCCTTTGATAACTACGAATGGATCATGGGCTTTAGCAAAACCTTCGGCTTGATCGCCGTCGACCTAAAAACGCAACAAAGAACCGTAAAACCCAGTGCTCATTATCTGGGCAAGATCGTGAAAGCGAACGGGTTCTGATAAATAAAAGGAGACGGTCACTCCATAGGTGACCGTCTCCTTTTATTAAACAAGATACAAAAGTTATTATGATTAAGTTACTTCCCAAACACAAACGAAGCCAGCCTGGGCGGTTTGCCTTCGTCATCGGCATGCCAGACTTCGTCAAATTTCAATAACTTCAGTCCATTCGCTTCGGCAGCGTGGATAAACTCGGAGATGTGATGAATAAAAACATCCACTTCGACAATATCCGCGCCGCGCTCGAAGCGAGCTTTGGTGCCGCCGTATTGCTTGAAGGGATGCAGTTCATTAATAAGAAACTGTCCACCACTGCGCAAGGTCCGCGCAGCTTGGGCGAAGATGTGATTCAGGTCTTGGATGTGTTCAAGGACTAGGTTACACGTAATGAGGTCTGAGGAATCAGGGAGGCAATTCCACGGTTGGGTGAGATCGGCTTGCTCAAAGCGGACATGACTCGCGGTCACCTTCTGGCGGGCTTTGGCGATCATCCCATCGGAGAAATCAAAAGCAAGCACAGCCTCTCCAATGGTCGCAAGAAACTCGGTGTTCTTCCCCGTCCCGCAGCCGATCTCTAGAATGGACGGGAACCGCTGTCCGTTAAGGAGGAGGCGGGTTACTTCGGCGTCCAGATCGCGTGTGCGGTTGACATTCGAGTCGTATATATCTGACCATTCGTTATAGGCGTCTTGTATGTTCATAAAAGAAAAACTCCCTTCCAGTATGAGTGATTGTACCGGAAGGGAGTCATAGTGGAGCCAAAATTAGATTTTGATCTTTGTAGTCTTCTTGATCTTCACGCCAGCGGCTTGTAGCTCTTCCATCAGGTCTTCGTCGATGCCATGCAAGCGGATATCGAGAATCTGTTCGAGGGAGAGGTCTTCGCCGAGCTTTTCGCGCACATCACGAATGAAGCGCGGGGTGACGTGGTGAATGCTTAATTCAACCAGTCCATCCACATCCACATCCGTGAAGCCCATTTCTAAAACTTCACGCACAAACTTTGGGGTGACGTTGTGATTCTTTAATTCTTCGAGTTGATCGACATCTACGTCTTTCAACCCTGCTTCCACCATCGCGCGGACGTAGCCGGGAGTGATACCCTGATTGCGCAACTCAATGAAATCGTCGGCGCCGAGGTCTTTGAGGCCCACTTCACGAATGGCGGCGATGAAATCGGGAGTCACATCGTGATTGGCGAGTTCAATCAGGTCATCAGCATCGAAGTCTGTTAACCCAAGGGCACGTAATTCGGCGATAAATTTTGGCGAAACATCATGATTAGCAAATTCGATCAGTTCATCTACATCGAGGTCTTTCATGCCAAGTTCACGCAGTTCGGCGACAAAACGCGGAGAGACATCATGAGTAGCGAGCTCTACCAGTTCATCAATATCAAGGTCTTTCAAGCCGAGATCACGCATTTCAGCAACAAATTTGGGGGAAACGTCATGAATGGCGAGCTCGATGAGTTCATCCACATCGAGGTTCTTGAAGCCGAGGCTGCGCATTTCGGCAATGAACTTGGGTGAAACGTCGTGATTGTTCAGCTCTTTGATCTCGTCAATGTCGAGGTCTTTGATGCCGAGGTCGCGCAAGCCGCCGATAAACTTGGCGGAGACACCTTGTAGGTACAACTCTACGAGTTCTTCCACATCGAGGTCGGTGACGCCCACATCGCGCAGATCACGCACGTAGCGCGGGGAGATGTCGTGAATGCGCAGGTGTATCCACTCCCCTATCCCGTCGGGCTCCACGCCCAGTCCGCGCATTTCACGGACGTAGTCAGCGCTGAGATTGTGGATCTTCATTTCTTGCAGGTCACTCATGGTGACGTGGTCAATACCGGCTTCTTTGAGCGCGCCAAGCAATTCACGGGTGCGAGCGTTGCGCGGACTCTCCGGGTCGGCGGGAGAGAGCGAAGAGAGAGACGATAAACCTGACAGTTTGGATAAATGCGATAGACCGGGAACCCATTCGGCTGAGTCGGAGGCGGGGGTTTCATCCGCATTGGTTTCTTGGGGTTCTTCTTCCATCGCCTTGAAGAGCTGTTCGGCTTCGTCGGCAGTGATCTTGCCCTCAGCGAGCATATCCAAAACCATAAGGCGTTCTGTTTGTCCGTTCATTAGGATTCTCCTTTGAGTTGTGAGAGAAGTTTGGTGGCTTCCTGCACGTTGATCTCGCCGCGGCTCAGCCTGCCGAGAATTTCCTGGCGGCTGGCGGATTTGTCATCGGGTTTGGGTTCTTCTTCGATACCCATCTCGGTGATGACTTCGTCCAATTGACGGCGGATCGTCCAGTACGACTCGCCGGTTTCGCGTTCCATCTCTTTGACGTTCCCGCGGTTTCGTACGAAAACCTCGAGGAACTTCAAACTTTCGTTTGAGAGGCGGAAGAAGGGCGAGAGTTCGAACTTGCCCACCACACCGGTGCCACACGAGGTGCAAGTGAGCTGGGTGACGACGAGCGGGGAAGCGCAGCTAGGGCAGGATTGAGGAATTTGTGGCATTTGGGGCTCCAATGTCTGCATAATAGCAAATATTTTTGTTTAAGTCAATAGTTTTGGTGAAATACAAAATATTTTTGTTTATTGAAAATTTATTTGGTGGAAAGGGCTGAAATCACCGGATTCTATTGCTTATGCGCAGTCAACAACAAAAAGACAGGCAAATGCCTGTCTTTTATAGTTATTCAAGTTATTGAATGGCACTTTCGCAATCAAGGAAAGTGTCCAAGCCATCTCCGCCGATGCAAATATCTGAGCCGCCCCCGCCAACAAGGATATCGTCTCCCCCACCTGTCACAATGCAATCATCCCCGCCAAGTCCATCAATCGTATCGAGCATGGATGAAGAAAGGATCAAGTCGTTGCCTTCGGTGCCAGTTATGATGCCAGTGCCTGTTACCAAATGAGACAAGGTCAACCCTGCACACGCCGAAGGACGCAAATGATTGATCTGAAAAGAAATCGTTTCATCATCTGCTTTGGTAAGCGGCACAGTGTTCGTCGCTGCAATCGCGGTCAGTGTTGATGCCGCCACGAACAACCCCAAGAACAGGAGAATGCCGCGCCAAAGCAATCGCATTAGAACCTGACTCTTTCGATCACATAGGTCTCTTCTTGTTGCGGGATGTAGAACTCGATCTCGCCTGTATCCAGGATGTAATTCGGCGCTTCTTCTCTAGCCGGTGCTTGCTTCACAGGCTCTTGAGCTTTTTCTACTCTGCGAGCTGAAACGCGTTTGGCAGCGACCCGCCGAGGCAACATCTCATACACCTGCCGCTTTCTTTCTTCTTTCTTAACGGGTTCAGGTTCAAACACCTGAGATTGCACAAGCGTGGGTTGCTCTACAGCTGGCTCTTCTACAGCCGCTACACCCTTTTTACCACTAGTAACCACATAACGATACATGGTGCCATTGCTTTGAACAAAGTAATAATGAAGGAAATTGCGCTGCATATGCAGAATCATTCCGCCATGACGGTCTGCGAGGCGCGCCAAATCATCTATCGTATCTACATCCACAATCGTGGAATAGGGATCCAGATTTTGTTCATGCACATTGACGATCATGCCACCATACTTCAACTGGAATAAACCTTCTTCTGTACGGCTGGCATCGCGAAGCATTTCAAAGCCAAGCATGGCAAGCCATAAAGAAGAAAGGATAAAGCCAAATCCACTTCCGATCCGAAGAACCCAAACTGGAATCGTGATGCCTACTACTGAAATGGAATTTACCTGAGCGGTCTTGCTGCCTGCCATCCCAGCCTGAACCGTATGCAACGGATCTGCACCATCGGTTTCAGCGAGGAAAAAATGGATCTTGTCATAGTTGAAGGTCATCACTGGAGCAAAGGCATCACTAACAACCTGTCCATTCATATTGGCCGTGAATTTCACCTCGTTGACGATTTCTAAGGTATAGGCGATCTGTTTTAAGCCCGCTTGAGCTTCCACCAAGTTGACAATCGCCTCCACTTGGCAAAGGTCTAGTGTAGCCATCATAAAGTTGGAGGTACCATTGAAGAGCATCTCTGGGTAAAGCGGAATCGTACGCTGCCAGCCACTTTGTTTATCCATGATGCGGGCATACATACTCTGTGTACCGGTTGCATTCTGGATGCCATCGCCAGTAAGTGTGTATGTAAAGCCAACATTGAGAAAGCAAGTCAGTTTCGGAAAGACCGGTTCACCAGTCTGCACTACATCTTTATCGTATACACCGGGCGTCCCTGTTGCTGAATAATAATAATCACCAATTTGTTGATAGGGAGTATTGGCAGCAGGCAAATCAATGGGGCGTGTAAATGAAAAGATGCCTAGTATGAAGAAAAGCAAGGTCAATGTGGCAGAGATCGTAAGACCCAGCTGAGAGTTTGCTCCCACCCGAATAGACGGCGACCCACTCGCCCTTTTGGCACGAGGCGTTTTCTTGAACATGTCCATCATAAGCAAAACTCCAAACAATCCCGCCGTAGCAGCTGCATTGACCGGCACCCGCATCCAAGTGATTGCATTGCCAAACTTTGGGATATGTGCCCATAGCTTCCCAACAACTTCATTCTGAGTTGGGTGATACGAATCAAGCCAGCCATTGTTATCGCCTTGCAAAACAAAATGGTCGAAATCAATACCAACAATGCGATGAAAAACAAATTGACCGAGGTCTGGGTCGCGGTATACAACAGCATCCCCTATTCCATAAGCTACCTGCTTGCGAACCAGAACGAGATCACCGAGCACAAACCCCGGCTCCATGCTAATGCCATTGACGATCACATACGTCACAGGTCCGCCAAGTTGGCTCGGAGCAAGCGTCAGCCAAAACAAGGCAAGAAAAAACAGAGTAGATACAACCGTCAGAGAAAAAGATTGCTCTCTGCTAATTTTCATCATGGAACTCAAAGGGAGATACCAGACCCGTTCATTATATTAGGTGCAGAACGGGTCTGGCAAAGAGGAGCTCAGAACTTAGTTACTGGCAGCAACCACACGCAGCTGATCGATCGTTGAAACATCGAGACCGGTGGTGGTGCATTCCCAAACCGTGCCCGTATCGAGCGTACAGCCATACCAAGTGCCACTGGCAACCAGTTGAGCTTTCACTTTACCGGTCGCGGCGGCGGCACCTAGATCAAACGCCACACTGTCCAATTTGGAAGGGTCGGTGGCATTCAGGTTATAGACAACGCTCGTGACTGTATAGCCCGTCACCGCGCCACTTCCTTCACCGGCTTTGGTAGCTGGAACTGTGTTCGAGGCAGCAAATGCATATGATGCAATTGCGATCGCGAGAACGGCAATCACAGCAAATACGATCTTTAAGTTTTTGAACATGGCTTTTCTCCTTGTAAAACATGAAGGTTGAAATAGCCACCCGAAATAAAAAGCCTGGCTTATCCAAAGCCAGGCAATAGCATGCAACAATGTATTCTTCGGCGGCCTGGCGGTCATGGTCATTAGAATGACGGTAGACCCATAGCTTTGCGTCGCCGGCTTTCACCGGGTTTGCCATTTTTCGGATGTCTTGATTACACTATAACATGCGTGTCTTTCACAAACTCCTTACAAAATAGTTGCAACGGTTTAATCTTGAAAGGTTTTCGCAAAGTGATGAATGTCATGCTTAACGGTCTTGTTTCAACGCGGCTTCCATGATCCGCTGCACACGTTCCGCCATGCTCGAAGGGTCGGGATGTAAGCCTTCCACCAGCAACGCACTATCAAAGACCTGTTCAATAATAATGGTTTGTAAATCACCATCTGTCTTCAACAAGTCCTTCAACATCACATGCGAAGGATTCAGCTCCAACACCTTCTTGGGCACTTCATATTCCTTACCAAGATATTTATACACGCGCTGAAGTTCTGGATTGGAATTTTCATCGGCATCAACCAACCTCGCAACAGATGACACCAAACGAGTACTGGCACGCACGTCTGTGACTCGCTCGCCAAGCACTTGCTTGAATTTCTCGATGAGCGAATTAAAGTCACCTTCCGGAATCTTCTCCGCTTCAGACTCCACCTTGGGCTGCTCCGCCCCATCAACATCGGCTCCGCTGACGCTTTTCAACTCGTAGTCCTTGAACTTGCGCAAGCCCATCAGCATGAACGAGTCCATCGGCTCGGTGAGCAGGATCACTTCGGTGCCGTTCGCCTTGAACGCATCCAAATGTGGACTTCTCAGCACTGCCTTGGGGTCTTCACCCACGATGTAATAGATAACCTTCTGCCCATCTTTCATGCGCGAGACGTATTCATCCAACGAAGACCATGTTTCAGGATTGGTATTGGTCTTGAAACGTAGCAACGGAGTAATGGTATCCGTATCTGCCGGGCTGGCAGCAATGCCCTGCTTGAGATACACGCCAAACTCACTCCAGAATGCGGCGTATTTCTCGGCATCTTTCTTTGCCAGGGTCTCCAACTCTTTGATGACCTGATTAGTCAACACCTTCTTGAGCTTCGGCATCAGCCCGCTCGATTGCACCGTCTCACGCGAAACGTTGAGCGGCAAGTCTTCCGAGTCCACGACGCCTTGTACGAAACGCAGATATTCCGGCAGTAAGTCTTTGTTGTACTCGTCGATCAAAATATTGCGCGAATACAACTTCAATCCATCCTCTTTGCGAAGGGAGAACATATTACGCTCAGATTTCGCCGGGAAGAATAAAAGCGCATACAACTGCACCGGCGCATCCGTCACCATGTGGATGTGCATCAGCGGGTCTTCAAAATCAAGCGTGGTCTGACGGTAAAAGTCCTTGTACTGCTCGGCAGTGATCTCATTACGCGCCGTGCGCCATAGCGATGATTGTTTATTAACCGGCTTCTCTTCATCGCCCACATAAATGGGAAAGCCGATGTAATCGGAATGTTTATGGATGATATTTTTCAGGCGGTAGTCTTCGGCAAATTCGGCGGCATCTTCTTTCAGTTTAATTTCGATGCGTGTGCCGCGTTCGGTCATCTCCGCCGGGCTGACTTGGTAGGTATCGTCACCCGTAGCGTACCAAGTCACGGCTTGGGCGTCTGGTCGGAACGAGCGCGAAGTGACCCGCACCCACTCTGCCACCATGAACACCGAATAAAAACCGACGCCGAACTGACCGATCAAGCCAGAAGCGTCTTGATTCTTTTCTTTTGCCGCCTCTAAAAACTTGCGCGCGCTAGACTGGGCAATCGTGCCGAGGTGATCCACCAGCTCATCCTGCGTCATGCCAATACCGGTATCTTGCACGGTAATGGTGCGGTTGTCTTTATCCACCTGCACATGGATTTTCAACTCCGCATCAGCATCCAGCACATTTTGGTTGGTCAGCATCTCAAAACGCAGGCGGTTGATCGCATCAGAAGCATTCGAGAGCAGTTCACGCAAAAAAACTTCCCGGTCTTTGTACAGGGAATGAATGAGGATCTGCAGCAGTTGTTTGGTTTCTGCTTTAAAAGTAAATTGTTGAGCATCTGTCATGGGTTGCCTCCTGAACGATGAAGGATTTTCCTTATTTATAGCCGCAAATCGTAAAAATTTCGTAAGAGACTTACTTAAAATAAAACCTCAGCCTTAAGGCTGAGGTCCCAAATGTAGTTCCCCTCCCCCACTACATGAGGCGAGTTAGCATGGATTGGAAATAAACAACTAAAATATTGTACGACTTAGGGTTGAAAAGTCCAGCAAAAGAGTTTAGACTCGGCTCAAAAATTTTTTCGAGTCACTTTTATTTGGTAGGAGTCGTCATGAACCGCAAGGAATTTGGAATTCTCGTTTCGCACCTCAGGCAAGACCTCAACTTAACCCAATTCGAACTGGCAGAAAACGCCAATGTCGATGTCGCCGTGATCAGTCAGATTGAGCGCGGGTAAAAAACACCCGCCTCTGACCTGCTATTCCAACTCGTGCATGAGTGGGTCTTCAAAATCGAGCGTGGTCTGACGGTAAAAGTCCTTGTACTGCTCGGCGGTAATTTCATTGCGAGCCGTGCGCCACAGCGAGGTCTGCTTGTTGACCGGTTTCTCTTCATCGCCCACATAAATAGGAAAGCCGATGTAATCCGAATGTTTGTGGATGATGTTCTTCAGGCGGTAGTCTTCGGCAAATTCAGCGGCATCCTCTTTCAGTTTAATCTCGATGCGTGTGCCGCGTTCGGTCATCTCCGCCGGGCTGACTTGGTAGGTATCGTCACCCGTAGCGTACCAAGTCACGGCTTGGGCGTCTGGACGGAAGGAACGTGAGGTGACCCGCACCCACTCTGCCACCATGAAGACGGAATAAAAACCCACGCCAAATTGACCGATCAAGCCGGAAGCGTCTTGTCCTTTTTCCTGAGCGGTTTCCAAAAACTTGCGTGCGCTCGATTGAGCAATCGTACCAAGGTGATCTACCAGTTCCTCTTGCGTCATGCCGATACCGGTATCTTGCACGGTGATGGTGCGGTTGTCCTTATCCACCTTCACATGGATCTTCAACTCCGCATCAGCATCCAGCACATTTTGGTTGGTCAGCATCTCAAAGCGCAGGCGGTTGATCGCATCAGAAGCGTTCGAGAGCAATTCACGCAAAAAAACTTCCCGGTCTTTGTACAGGGAATGAATGAGGATCTGCAGCAGTTGTTTGGTCTCTGCCTTGAAAGTAAATTGTTGGGCATCTGTCATGGTTGCCTCCTGAAAGATGAGGGATTTTCCCTATTTATAGTCGGAAATCGTAAAAAATTTGTAAGAGAAATTCAGCAATTTCGGGAGGTTCGTCATATTGAAGGCGTAACCTTTCTCCTTATAATTTTTATGGATGAAACCCGCCGCCCACCATAGCGTAGGTTTCATTATCAAGGAGAATGTCTAATGCCCACACTCGATAATCTAGTGCAAGATTTCCTCGCCCAAAAGCGGATCGCCGTCGTCGGCGTTTCAGACAAGCGCGAAACGGGATGCAATGCAGCATACACAAAATTCAAGGAAGCGGGCTATGAAGTCTTTGCCGTCAACCCGCGCATCGCTTCCTTCCAAGGCGACGCCTGCTACCCCGACCTAGCCTCTCTGCCCACCAAGCCGGATGCAGTTTTCATCCTCGCCAACCCTAAAGTGACAGATCAGATCGTCCAACAATGTGTGGACTTGGGCGTCAAACACGTATGGATGCACTGCATGATGGGCACCAAACCCGGTCTCGCCGCCAGCACCACCAGCGTCTCCCCCTCTGCTGTAGATGTGTGTAAAGCCAATGGCATCACCGTCATCCCTGGTTCGTGTCCCAATCAATACCTCAACCCCGATGGCGGACACAAATTCATGAATGGCATGTTCAAGCTTTTCGGTTTCATGAGCGTGAACTAAGAATATTCTTCCTTCATCATCCGTTCAAATCCCTGTTTTGTGAGTTGACCTAACTCATTGAACAGGGATTTTTCGACCTTCTTGAAATTGAAACAGGATTTTCCCTGCATATGTTTCCGGAGTTCCGGGGAAATATTCTTCAGCAAATCGGGGTACATATACACCGGCATAAGATAGAACGAGACATAACTCTTTTTGATCTGCACAGAGGCAAAGAAAAGAACCCGCTTCCATTTTTCGCTGTAGCTTGCATCCAAATAGTACAGTCCGCTTGTGTCATTCTTGACCGTTAGTTTTTTGGCATAGGGTTTCAGAATGGCACGCATACTTTCGAACACGATCGGGAATTCAGATGTTGCAGGCATAGGTCTCTCCTTTGCTTTAATACTACGGATTCGTCAGAATACTCTCTGCCACAGTTTGGAGTTGACTGGCAATTTCTTCGGTTAAGTTGCCACGATAGCTCAAACCGACCGGGCTTTCTTTGAATAAGACCACATAAAAAACACAAGCCGCAAGATAAGTGCCTTGCTCAGAAGGGTGACTGCCATCTTCCTGCCAAAGCTGCAGATTGGGATGAGTATTGAGCGCCCGAAACCACGCCACCCCAACCGGCACGACAGGCACATTCAATTCACGGGCAATGCGCAAGTATCCCTGATCGATCTGATATTGCATGGACTCATAATTTTTCATGCCATTCTCGGGGAAGCCATCGCGATGTGCCCATGTGCTGAAGAAAAGCGGTTGGGCATTACTTGCTCGAATCTGCTTGACCAGAGTGCGTGCGGCAGGATACATAAAATGCACCCGCCAATCTTCAACGGAGGGAGTCTGGCTTTGTTCTTGCAGCACCACATAATCCCACTGGCTGGCGGTTAATGATTCGGTGAATGCAGCAGATTTGGCATGGTCTTCAAAAGAAAAGCCACCTTCAGCGACGAGACTTACTTCTACTTTATGCCCCCCAGAGCGAGACAGTTCGGAGAAAGTGGTTGGGAGGTCATTGACGTAGGTATAGCTGTTCCCCACGAATAAAACACGCAGACAATCATCATCACCTCCACAGCGGACGGGTCCGCAGCCAGTAAGAAGGAATACAAAAAAGCATGCAATTAAATATCGTGTGATTTTCATTGCACAATGATCTCCATATACACCGTATCCCCAAAGAGATTACCGTTTGGGTCGGCGGCTTGCCAGGTGGTTTGATAGGTGCCAGATTCGGCGGGTGCCGTGAAGACGATGCGCAAAGTCACTTGCACGCCAGCGCGGGCAGGGAAGAGTGGTTGTTCTTCAGCGACTCGCAACGTGTAACCGCCCACCCACTTCAACTTATAGGTTGCATCCCAATCACAAGTGCCGTCATTTTGCACCAGCCATTGTTTATCAATCGGGGCACCCGGAACGAAGGCGGTGCCATCTTCCACGGTGAGGTCATCGAGAAAGGTCAGCTGATTCGTGCAGGGACCCGCGTCCACTGTGGGAGTGAGAGTCACGGAGACGGTTGGCGTAAATGGAATCGGCGTTGCAGTTGGAGGAATCTGTGTGGGGAGTACGGCAGTTGGCGGGCGAAATGGGGTTGGTTCTGATGCCGTGGAACAAGCCACAGCCAAAGAAATGATCGGGAGAAGAATCAAGAAGCGGCGGAGAAAGAAGCGAGGCGTCATGCAGAGATTATACATAGACCCAAATAAAAAGGACGCGGGTGAGCCGCGTCCCTACGTTTTATGCTTCTTCTTCGTTCGCGGCTGGGGCTTCTTCGCCGCCGCTGTCTCCATCGCCCATGTCGAGCGGGAGGGCAATCTCACCACTGATCGATTTCTGGCGGATGACGCCTTCGATCTCGCCCATGAGATCAAGATTGTTGCGCAGGTAGTCTTTGGCGTTTTCGCGTCCCTGACCGATGCGGATATCGCCATAGGAGAAGAATGCGCCGCGCTTCTGAATGACCTCGAACTTGGTCGCCAGGTCGAGCACATCACCAGCCTTGGAAATACCTTCGTTGAACATGATGTCGAACTCGGCGGTGCGGAACGGAGGCGCAACCTTGTTCTTGACCACTTTGACGCGGGTGCGATTGCCGATGACTTCTTCGCCCATCTTGATGGATTGGATGCGGCGAACATCGAGGCGCAGGGAGGCGTAGAACTTGAGCGCCTGACCACCAGTGGTGGTTTCAGGGTTGCCGAACATGACGCCGATCTTCTGGCGGAGTTGGTTGGTGAAGATGACGGTGGTCTTGGTTTGGTTGATGGCACCGCTCAATTTGCGGAGCGCTTGAGACATGAGACGGGCTTGCATACCCATGCTGGCATCACCCATATCGCCTTCGATTTCGTTGCGCGGTACGAGGGCGGCAACGGAGTCGACGATGATGACATCGACCGCGCCGGAGCGAACGAGGGTTTCGGTGATTTCGAGCGCTTGTTCGCCGGTATCGGGTTGAGAGACGAGCAGGTTGTCAATATCCACACCGAGGCGGGCAGCATAGACGGGGTCGAGCGCGTGTTCCATGTCAATGAAGGCTGCGGTGCCGCCCATCTTTTGAGACTCAGAAACAATATGCAAACAAAGAGTAGTCTTACCAGAAGACTCAGGACCGTAAATTTCGACCACACGCCCACGTGGGACGCCACCAACACCGAGGGCGATATCAAGAGATAGTGAACCAGTGGGGATGACTTCGGTGACCATGGCATGGGCTTCGCCCAGACGCATGATGGAGCCGTCGCCGTAGCGTTTGAGGATATCGCCAACGGCTTTATCTAAAACCGCGCGTTTGGCATTGTCGATATTTTGTGAGGGTGCGGCATCGGAAGATGCAGCTTTTTTTCTGGCCATGAGTTAGTCTCCTTTTGTTGCTTAACCACGAAGGTATCAGTTCAAATTAGGGTTAAGTAGGTTAAGTATTTCCGAGAGTATAGCACAGTTGTTCTATTCGTCAAGGTTATGTGAGGGGTTGGTTACATTACAAGAATTTGCCACTGAGTTCACAGAGAACAAGTTTTTTTACGGCGTGGGTGTCGGCGTGGCGGGCAAAGATTGGGGGACAAAGTCCAAGGTCGGCACGGGTGGAGGGGCGATGGTGAAGCCTTCTTTATTTTTATAGGTAAAGTAGCTCACCTGCCCAGGGAACACTTCCACCCAGGTTTGCACGCGTTCATCATCGTATTTGAATGAGATCTTATAAATGCCAGCGGGTAGATCGCCGAGCACAAAGTTCTCTTGATAATAAGGGTCTGAATTGACGGCGCCGCCCTTGCCATAGGTGCGCACGGTAAACGTACGCGAGGCGCGCTCAGGGGCAACGAGAATTTCCATCTGTTGAATCAACTCCCCATTTTCGTCCATGATGCGCCCAGCCAGCACGCCCCAGCCTTGAGGCGGAGCAATCCACAACTCGGGGTTGTAGGTATAGAAGAAAGAATTATGCGGGAAGCGTACTTCAAAGTGAACGTGAGGTCCGGTGGTGGCACCGGTAGAGCCGACCAAGCCGATGACCTCCCCTGTTTCTACATGCTGCCCTACAAAAGCGATCATCTGACTCATGTGAGCATAGATGGTGTATAGCTGTTGATCGTTGTAGCCAAAATCATGGCGAATAGCTATTGCCATGCCATAGGGATCGGTTTCGTCACCGGGGGTTTCACGGAATAAGCCCCAATCTGCCCAAACCACGGTGCCGGGTCCGGCGGCCATGATGGGCGTGCCTTCAGGCGAGGGAATGTCCACGCCGGTGTGCACAATATCGCGACCAAAGAAAACGCCGCCATAGCGATAATCTGCGATGGGCCAGTTGGTTTGGTCGGCGGCGATGGGGCGGGTAAAGTAGAAATGGTCATAGGGTCCCACCGCCCAAGGCACGGGGTAAAGCGGTGGACGCCAGTTGGTGATAGGCTCTGCACCAGGAGTGGGAAGGTTAAATTGAAAGGGTTGTGGGGATGGAGTGATAAACGCTTCAAACGGGACTTCGGTTTGGTCTGGCGCTGCAGGCTGTATCGCAGGCGTGGGAGTGGTTCCGCTAATCTCGTAGGCGCAAGACGACAGGAAGAGAAGCAGTATTAAAGAAGACAGAAAATGTTTGAAGGTCATTTGAATTATCTTAATCCCAAAGAGATGAATACGAGTCATTGCACTCTTTGCAATGACTGGCTTATCCATCAGGGATGACAGTGGGCGGGGTTGGGGTGGCAGTGGGCGGCAGTGGCGTGTTCGTAACCGTAGGCGAAAGCGACGGTGTGAAGGTCATGCGTGGAGTGCGGGTGGGGCGAATGGTGGGCGTCATGGTAGGCGTGTTGGTGGGAGTGGCACTTGGCGGCAACACCTTGGTTGGGGTGACCAAAGCTTGCTCGGGGTAGAGTTCACGCATGGCTTGATACCAGGTCAGCCCGCCAGTATTGGCAAAGGTGGTGAAGCGTGCGCCTTTGTAATAGGTGCGCCAATTGGGCAAAGAAGGCTGACGTTCCCAGCCATAGGTTTGAGCGAGGGATGTGATTTCGATCCAGTAACCAGCCGGGACGGGGGCGTAATCGCCACCTTGTTCGTAGGTGCGCGGATTGAGATCGTAACGGGCGTTCAGATTCCAAGGCGAGTTGTGAATGGGTTCGCCCATGGAGCCATCTTGCACGGCACAACGAATATAAACACGCCAATAGGTTTGAGCGCCAATGTCTTCACGCACGGTCACCATCCAACCGGCGTTTGCCATAAGAGAGTTGATAGCGAAGGCACGCCCGGTGTAGAGCCAGTCTTCGTCCATGCCGGGTTCGAGGCTGGTGGTGAGAGGCACGAAAGCGTTCTCTAAACTGGCGAGAACGTCCCAACCGGCTTCGGCAGATGTGCGTTGGCGTAGGGCGTTAAAGGATTCATCGACAAGGTCATGCAGTTGCGGATAAGGCGCTTGTACATTTTCCAACGGAGCAACGCCCAAGCGTTGATTGGGAATATCACCACTGGGGATGAGAACAGGTGCCCATAATGCGGCAGGAGTTTCGGCAGCGGCTTGGTTATAAGAATCAGGCAAGGGGTTGGGAAGATCGACGCTTGCCCATGTGAGTCCGCGGACGCGCCCGCTGAGGGGAATCGATGCGAGCAGGAGCTTGCCATTGAGGTCGTAGGCGGTGAGGTAGGTTTCGTTGGGCGCACTGACGGCTGCCATCACTTGGTTTGCGGCTTCGTTCCAAGTGCCGAGGTTGCCATCGCCGACCCAGTAGGCGGCACGCTCTGGCGATTGCGCGTTCCAGATATATAAGCCGCTAAAGCCAATGGTTTGGGATGAAACGGAAGACCATAATAACTGTGTGCCATTCCGATTCCATTGTGGGGCGTTTTCAGAGGCAGATGGAGTGTTGCTGAGGTTGGTATAGCGGTCTTCGCCGGTAAGGTCTAGGTTGGCGAGCCAGACATCGCTGTTGCCGCTGCGGGTGGAGATGAAGGCGACATTGCGACCATCAGGCGCCCAGGCAGGGGAATGATCTGAGGCGGGGTGTTGTGTGAGGGGAATGGTTTCGCCAGTGGTCACATTGACGACGGCGATCTCGAGGTTTTCGTTTTGATAGGTTTCGAAGGCGAGCCATTGTCCATCGGGTGACCAGGATGGGGATGAGTCGTATTGGGGGGTGTTGGTGACTTGTTTGATGCTGCCGGTTTTTAGTTCGAGGGTGTAGAGGTCCCAGTCGCCGTCACGGTCTGAGGCGAAGGCGAGGTGGGTGCGCTCGGGGTTGAGGGCGGGGGCGGTGTCGTTCCATGCGCCGCTGGTGATGCGGGTGAGTTGGGAGCTGAGGGAGCGGAAGATAAAGAGGTGAGCGTAGCCGTTCTCTTCAATAGAAAGGAAGGCGGTCTCGCTAGCGGGGTCTACGGGGGTTGGGACGGGGGTGTTGGTTGAGAGGCTGGGTTCTTCGGTGGGAAGAGTGGGCTCGATGTTTTGGGAGCAGCCGAAGAGGAAAAGGCTGGTGACGATGAAAAGCGCTACGGTTTTTGGTACACGGATTGCGCGGATGAACATGGAATATTTTCTAAGGTTGCCGAATTGATTAAGCATGGAGGTAGATAAATGCCAAGGCATGGAAAAGGCTATTTAGTTTGTATCAGGTTCGGGGGAGGATGGAGGCGGGGTTATATCAAATGAGAATTGATGGGGCTGGTCGGAGGGTCCGTTTTCTGGGTAGTAGAGGCGGGCGTTGAGGGTGTAGGGGTTTTGAAGTTCGCCGCGGACGTGCATGGTGAATTCGAGTTTCCAGCTTAGGGGTTCGACGATGCTGGTGGAGGCGATCTCTTCGCCTTGGGCGTTGGTGAGGGTGACCTCGATATAAGGTCTTTTTTGAAAGGGGGTGATTTCGAGGTTGACGCGCAGACGGCGCCCATCTGGATAGGGTTCGGCGGTGAAGGTTGTGATGCGGGTCTCTTCGGGAACGGCGCGGGTTAGGTTGTCTTCGGGGAGAAAAAAGTCCATGGGCTGGATTATACCCGTTGCGGTTTGGTGAGGTTGGGGAGGGGGATTACAGTTTCATTAGGGTGAATGGGGAGTAGGGGATAGTCGAAGGAGTGTCGAAGGAGCGTCGAAGGATGAGTGGATGATGGTTGTAGAAGGACTATGGGGACCTTATAGACACCATATAGACACCTTATAGCTTGTATGGAGGGTGGTCGAAGAGTGTTTGAGGGAGGTAGGGGTGAGCAGGCGGAGAAGCGGTTATGCCAGAGGGGTTCGCGAGTTGAAAGTGGGCTGGTTTTGCTTGGTTTCTTGTCCTTTTTTGTCTGGACTTGTATAATGTTGTTATGGAATCTATAAGGTGTTATACAGCGTTTTCGCTGTATATACCCCCAAAATGGGGTTTTATACAGCAAGCTGTATAAAACATAGTTCGGCGGCTGTTATGCAACAAAGTGCCCTCAAGAAGTAAACAATGAAAGCAAATTCCTCTACCAAATTCGACTTATTCATTCTTATTCTTCTTGCCACCATAAAACTGGTTCTACACTTGCTTACCAACAATCAATATGGCTTTCATCGTGACGAACTTGCTATGCTTCACGACGCACGTAATCTTGCTTGGGGCTTCATTGCTTACCCACCGCTGACTCCGTTTCTTGGAAGTATTGAGCTTAAATTTTTCGGCATATCGTTAGTCGGCTTTCGTTTTTTCTCGGCGCTATCGCAGTCCATTGTGATGGTTATTGCGGGTTTGATGGCAAAGGAACTCGGCGGCTTGCGTAAGGCGCAAATTCTCGCCGCGTTTGGAACGGGCATCGGCATGTTCACGCTCATTCAAGGCGCACTATTTCAATACACCGCCTTCGATTTTCTATGGGTTGTATTGCTCGCTTACTTTACCATCCGCCTGCTTAAAACAGATAACCCCCGTTGGTGGCTCTCGATAGGCACGGTTATTGGTTTGGGTATGATGACACGCTACACGATGGGCGTGCATGTCATTGGTTTGATTCTTGCGGTTTTGCTAACACAAACACGAAAACATCTCAAATCTCCGTGGCTGTGGATAGGTGCAGTGATTGCCTTTGTCATCTTTTCGCCCAACATCATTTGGCAAATCCAACACAACTTCATCTCGCTTGAATTTCAAAAATCTATCCATGAACGGGATGTAAATCTCGGTCGCGCCAACGGTTATTTCATCGATCAATTATTAATGTCAAATCCGTTTATGCTGTCTTTTTGGATTTCAGGCTTGCTTTTTTATTTCCGCGAAACAAAATATCGGATACTCGGCTGGATGTATCTGATCCCTGTTACTATTTTCTTCCTCATGCAAGGACGCGGCTATTATCCTGCTCCGATTTACCCTATGTTAATCGCGGCAGGCGCAGTAGTATTTGAGCGCCATTTGGAAACTCTCTCTCCTAAAAATTCACTTCGCTATTTAACCTCGAACTGGATTTCCCTTACATTGGGCTTGGCTGTCGGTGTAGCATTGATGTTACCCGTTGCGCCCATCAATTCGCCCATATGGGATATCTCCTACGAAGTCCACGACAATTTCTCCGAACAACTCGGCTGGCGCGAATTGAATGAGAAAGTCGCAAATGTATATCACGCCCTGCCCGCAGATGAAAAATCTCGTGCGGGGCTTCTCGTGGGTAACTACGGTGAAGCAGGCGCTCTGGAGTTATATGGTGGTGAGTATAATCTTCCCCAAGTTATCAGCCCTGCGAACTCGTTCTGGCTACAAAGTGCACCCACCGAAAATATTGATGTATTGATTGTCGTCGGCTACTCTAAAGAAACAGCGGAAAAATATTTCAACTCATGTATACTGGCAGGTGAGATTGTCAATCAGTATGGTGTGGTCAACGAAGAAAGCAAACTCCGAGATTTTTTCCTTTGCAAAGGTTTGCGCCAACCATGGTCTGAGTTGTGGATTGTAATGCAAAGGTTTATGTAAGTTTTTGGCAAACGAGTCATGCGTTCACAGAGCCGCCGAACAAAGCGTGCACCTGACGCTGGGGATTCTGCGCAAATCTCAAGCAGTTTTCTACGCCTTAGCTTTTTTCCAGCTGGACAGCTTCGCCGTCCCCGCCCCAGCGCAGGTAACGCAAACCGTTGGGCAACTAATTGTCAAAAGAAAATAATTGCAATCTAGGCAACACATGAAATAATCTACTTTTCTTTCATATATTGCAAAC
>JAXLVR010000012.1:0-108175 GCA_046328915.1 Anaerolineales bacterium
ATACATAGTAATTAAAAACGCTTAACGCCTTAATAGCTTCAATGGTTTTATCAAACTCATCTCGCCTTGAGTTCTCTGTATAAAGTATGTGGATTGAGCTTTTGAGGGTATTCATCTAAATCACTCGCTTTCTTGTTAATAAGGGTATGCCTTACAGCGTTAGTGACTTGCCGGATATTTTCCACCGTTTTTATCTTTTTTGATTATAAGCACGTGGTACTATTTAGGCAAGTAAAATGAAGGTGTAGGAAAGATAAAAACCCCTTCCTAGCTTTCTTTTTACCCTTTTTTGCCTGTTGTAAATGCCCTGAAAGACATAGATCAAAAACCAAGAGACAGTCACCTCGCAGGTGACTGTCTCTTTTTGTGGATAAGTATATAAGACATGTGTATTACCTTGATCCATCTGAAAAAGAGTAAAATTTCCTTCTCTACCCAAAAGAGAACCGCCTCTGTAGAAATTACAAGGATTATTGTATGAATAAAAATTTAATGATCAGTTATTCGCGGCAACAAACCCCTTTTGTAGATCGTTTTTACGACGACTTACAGAGATCAGGCTATTCCATTTGGCTGGATTATCACAGCCTTGTCCCTGCCCAGCCTTGGTATCAACAGATCGAGAAAGGCGTATTAGGCGCAGAGGTCGTGATCCTTGTCGTTTCACAATCTTCAATTTCTTCTAAAAATGTCGAGCCAGAATGGCGGCTGGCATTGGAACATAAAAAACGTATCATTCTGGCAATATTTGAGGCAGTGCCGCTGCCGCCGGAGTTAAGCAATTGCGAATGGGTCGATTTTCGGGTGAATTATCGAAAAGGGATTAAAGAACTTAAAGGCTTGCTGAATTACCCTGAACGAACCGTCGCGCCGCCAGTGCCACAAAAAGGGTTTCGTGCTCCACTAACATTTTGGGTTTCTTTGCTTGTAAGTATATTCCTCGTTTTAGGCACAATACCATTGGTGTGGACTGTCGTTGTGCCCTACATCATTTTTCCTTTACCATGGCATATTTACAAAAGGAATTATTCACGTTCACGGGTTATGCCAATATTAATAAGCTTGCCTGCTCTGGCGATCTTTACGCCAGCATATTCAGAAACACTTTTGCCTTTTATCAACCATCTTTTTGATATTTCATATTTTCTTTTATTTGTCCCACTAGGCTGGGTGATGCTCTTGCTTTTGATCTCTCCAGCCATGCAACGGCGCGCTAGACCCGAAGCCGCGTTCACGCGATTTGCAAATCCGCTTCCTACCAAAGGGATCATTCCAAAGTCGGTTTCTTTTATTATTGATCATGCCCCAGAAGACGGAAAATACGCAGACGATCTTCGGAAAATTCTGGAAAAACATGGGCATATCTACGCAAGCCCCGATATACCCGCCGAAGCGGTCTTTGTCTTATTATCCAGTTACAAAAAAGAAACACGATATGACCCAGATAAGCAAAGTGTGTTTCCGATCTTGCTACAGGCAGTCACAGACATTGAAGAGAAGTTACAAAGAATTCAGTGGATTGACTTTAGAAAGGGTATGAAAAATGCAAACGAACTGGCAAGATTATTGCCAGAACCACAAAAGTTGTTGAAAGCTCTGGCTGTTCCGCCCACCGGGGCACAAGAGATTTTCCCTATTGCGGTGAGTGTATTGCAATATTTTTACATCCTGGTCGGTTTATTGAGTGGTGGATCAATTCTTGCCGCCATCCTTAACCTATTGTTTACGGTCTTCAAAGATCAAACAAGTTTAGACCTCTTTTTTGAGGTTGTGTTTTTGGCTTTGCAAGGAACATTATTGACAGGTATGATCCTGCTTTCCATACAAGGATTACGTTTTAGACGCGGGGGGATTTCTTCACCCTATCCATTGACCGTTCTTTTGCTTTTTCAAGCAAGTATTTATTTTTCAAATTTGCTTTCTACTGTAAGGTTTTTTGAAGATATTTATCTCCTTAATATTGTGCTTTTAGGGATTGTATTTTTAGGCGGGCTAGGAGTTTCTGTTATGTTTATAACCTTTGGCTGGAAGGATATATATCGTTGGCTGCCGCGCAGGCAGGCAGCGATTAGCAATATGATTGAAAGAATGTTTTTACTTTACACACCAAAAGACACCCGAATCCTTTTTCTTCATGGAGTATTTCATTTGATTTTATTGCTTGCTTTTATAGCTCCATGGTTTGGGGCTCCATTTGGTCCTGTCGCAATGATGGTGGTATTCTGTCTTTGTTTGTCTGGAAGTTTCTTGGTCTTGTTCCCAGTGCATTGGCTCATTAGACGTTATTCAAAATGATATTTCTCTCGCTACCTAAGCAGCCAGGTCTTTGCTTTTTCGATATCTAGAAAGATCTGCACATTCTGTCCGCGGTTGAGCATCACGTTTTCAAAGAAGCGTACCTCTGAGGTCAATTCTTGCACTACCAGTGCCTTTCTGAAGGGCGGCAAACCCAAATTCGTCGCCACCTCTCGCACCAAGTTTGGCACTCGATACAACTCTTGCATTGAGAATTTCAATTGCGCCTCGCGCATGTCCGCTAGGGTGCGGGGGCAATCGTACGCCTTGACCATTTCCAAGGTTTTGACCAAGATCTCTTTCCCCTCGCTTGGGCGGTATGCACCTTGAATCTTGATCTCAACGATATGAAGCTTGGCATTGAAAATAACGGTATGTGTCATTCTCTCTCGTTTCTGCTATCTTGTGGTCTAGATCTGCAGCCATTTCATGGCATCGTCCATGCCTACGAACACCTTCATCACATGTCCGCGGTTGTTCATGGCATTCTCCACGAATTTCAAGGACGGGTTGTATTCATTCGCCACAATTGCCTGCTTATGCAGATGGATCGAAAGCCCAATCGCCGTCCGTGCTTCACGGGCTAACTGCGGAATGGTGAACAACTCGAGGATCGAAAAGGTCAGGTCCGCTTTGCGCACGTCCGCCAGCACGCGGCGGCAATGATGCTGTTTGGAAAGTTCCACGCCTTTTTGAATGATCTCACGGCTTTCTTTAATGCCAGCATTCCCAGTGATACAAACCTCCAGAACATCCAGCCCTGGGTTGTACACGATCGTGTATGTCATTCATGCTCCTATGCTTAGAATGATGAATTGTGCAAAAGTGCCTTCAAAGCAAGCAGAAGGGCTCAAAAGCGAGTAGCTGTATGAACAAGAATGAATGAAGAAAAGATTTCTAAGAAGGGCAAAATTGTCCACACCCCGTCATTAAATAATAACTTTGCAAAACAGAAAATACGGGATTCCCCTCATTTCCCGAACTTGTCTAACCCTGCTTACATTTGTGGAAGCCCGTATAAATGCATAATCTTTTCTCATCCCTCTCTGTGCCCTCTGCGGCAAAAGAAGTTATTAAATCCTTCTCGAATTCTAAAAAAGACCAATTGACAACCTCAATCTCAGGCAGATAGAATCCCAGCCTTATGAACCAAGCTTTCACCCCTCCCTTTTACATCCGCGGTGCCTTCGCCCAAACCTTTCTTGCCAGCTATAAATATGGCACCCAGCGTAATAATCCCATTTTGAAGAACGCTCAAGAGGTCATCCTCAACCCGGTAGGGGATATCCGTTTGCAGGGCTTTTACTCGCCGCAGCCCAAGGCAACCGCCAAAGGCGTGGTCATGCTCTTGCATGGCTGGGAGGGCAGTGTCAACTCGGCGTATATTTTGCGCACCGGCAAGTTCCTCTATGAACACGGCTATTCGATCTTCCGCCTCAACTACCGCGACCACGGCGAAACCCATCACCTCAACCCGGGCATCTTTTACGCCGTGCTTTTAGATGAAGTCTTTGGTGCCGTGCAACAAGTCTCCCACTATGAGCCGCAGCTTCCTTTTTATCTGGCAGGGTTTTCCATGGGCGGCAACTTTGCCTTGCGCATCGCCCGCAAGTCCATCACGACCCCCATCTCAAACCTCAAACACATCTTCAGCATCAGCCCCGTGCTCGACCCTGAAAAGTCCACCTACGCCATCGATAAATATCCCCTCATTCAAAAACACTTCCGCCAAAAGTGGATCGACTCCATGCGCAAGAAGCGCGCGCTCTTCCCCGAACGCTACAATTTCGACGATGTCTTTTCCCTCCCAACCATCACCGCGATGACCGAGCGCATGATCCAACGCTATAGCGACTATCCCACCTCCGCAGAATATTTCCGCGCTTATGCTGTCACGGGCGATGCGCTCGCGGCTCTTTCCACGCCGCTCACGGTTATCACTGCCCAAGACGATCCCATCATCCCGGTCTCTGATTTCTACGATCTTAAGCTCTCAGCCACCAGCGAACTCATCATCCACCCGCATGGCGGTCACAATGGCTTCTTCGAGAATCTCTCCGGCAGGGCATGGTACCAAACGAAGATCATCGAAACCATACAGCCGCTTGGTTGATTCAGCCTCTCCCCATATAATAGAACAAAACCAATTCAATCAACCTACGGAGGAAGCTCATTCATGAAACCTAGTTTGATGATCAGTTATTCACGTCGCCAGACCCCGTTTGTAGACCGTTTGTACGCTGAACTGCAAAAAGATGGCTATTCCTCCATTTGGTTAGATTATCAAAGCCTGGTCCCTGCCCAGCCGTGGTATCAACAAATCCTGGCGGGCATTACCGAGGCAGAAACCTTGTTGTTAGTTGTTTCCAAAGATTCGATCCAATCAAAAAATGTCGAACCGGAATGGCGGCTGGCGCTCGAACATAAAAAGCGCATCATTTTGGTGATCTTTGAAGCCTATCCCTTGCCGGTTGAGTTACAAGGCTGTGAGTGGGTGGATTTCCGCGTCAATCACAAAGCCAGCCTCCAGAAGCTCATCGCTCTGCTCGATGCCCCTCCGCAAGCAGTGACATCCCCCGCACCTCAAAGCGGATTCAAAGCCCCCCTGCTTTTCTGGCTATCAATTGCCCTTAGCGTGATCGTCCTTATACTCTCCCTGCCTTCCTGGTGGACGATCATAGTCCCTTTTATTCTCATCCCACTACCCTGGCAGATCTATAAAAGAGACTATAGTTTCTCTCGTGTCATCCCGACTTTGGCTGTTTTATTCCCTTTGTTTCAATTAATTTCCGTTGTATCGTTTTTTGAAGAAGGGAGCATTCTTTATTTCCTGCGAGAAAAAATGAACTTGGAAGGGATGCTGTTTTTGGGCGTCTTGGCGGGTTGGTTTCTCGTTGGACTGCTGCTCACTCCGCTCATGCAGCGGCGCGCCACGCCTGTGGCGGCTCATGTCCGTTTTGCCAACCCGCTTGCGGTCGATAAAAAGAATCCGCAGTCGGTCACCTTTGCCATTGACCATGCCCCGGAAGATGGGCGTTATGCTGCTGCTTTGCGCCGCACGTTGGAAAAATACGGTCACCGTTCTATTGAACCGGGAGAAGTTCCTCAGGCGGTTCTAGTCTTAATTTCGGCGTTTAAGAAAACGACAGAATACGACCCAGATACTGTAGCAGTCTACCCAATTTTGTTGCAAGCAGTAACGGATATTGATAAAAAACTCCAACGCATTCAATGGATCGACTTTCGTAAAGGCATGGGCTCGGCAGATAAATTGGCGAAGCTTCTCCCTGAGCCGAAAAAATTATTAAAGGCACTGGCTGTGGCACCCACCGGCACACAGGAGGTCTTCCCGTTGACAGTCAACGCGCTCCAGTATTTTTATCTTTTGACGGGCATTATCGGGGGTGGTGCTCTCCTGATCTCCATACTGTCTTTTGTAAATTTGGTTGCTTCAGGAGTCTTTGGCACGGAATATATCTATCGAATTTTCATAGCAGCGCTAAATGGCATATTCCTGCTCGTCATAATCTTTTTTGCTGTGCGTGGGCTTCGCACACGTCTCGGCGGTTCCATTGCTTTATACCCTTTGTTGGTTATTATGGGTTTTCTATGCGTTATTGCTTTTTCCAATTTCGCGGTATTAATGCCTGATGGAAATTCAGGGAAGGCTTTAGACTTGGCAGGCATTGCGGTGAATGGAGTGGGATATACTTTTTGGTTTTTGCCGTTTGGTATATTGTTGATTGCGCCCTTCCTTCTTTTTGGGTGGCAGGGGTTGTATCGTTGGATCCCGCTGCGCCAAAACGATCATGTAGACCGATGGGAGAGCGCGTTTTTATTCTACGCCCCCCGGCAAAAAGGCAGGATCGTTTTTCATGTATTATTCCACTTGACCCTGATGTTGTTATTCTTTGTATTGGTGAGTTCAAGTTCAAATGTGGGAGATACCTTGTTTTCTGTGGGGATAATAGCCCTTTTTACCTTGGGCTTCCGCTGGCTGGCAAGGCGTAATTTGAAATAAACAAACTCGAGTATAAAAAATAGCCCCGTCCTGTTTTCAGGATGGGGCTATTTAATTTTCTGCTACAGCTTGCCGAACGCCACACCTTTATAGTTCCAGCCGCAGGCGGCAACGGCTTCTTGAATGGGTTTCTTGATCTCGTTCGTGCTAAAGCGATAGTTGTACACCACGCCGGGTTTCAACTCTTCGGTGAAGGCATACGCCGCCCCGAATTCTACCGAGGTCATCTGCCCCTGAAATTTGGATACCGCGATCGAAAGCGACGGTACACCTGCTCGCCATTCCACCGTGTATTCCTCATCCTTGGTGCGCACTTCGTTCTTTGTCGGGTCGAACTTCATATAGATGCGGAAGACCTTGGTGATATTCGCCTTGGCGAAGAGTTCATACCACTTGGCATCCACGATCTTCCACTCGGCGATCAAGTCCACGCCTTTGTCTTTGCCGTCAATGATCTGATACGGCGCCGTTTCACGGTTCAATTCCAATATTTTCGTCCGCACTTCGTCTGCTGAGAGCACGGGTGCATTCTTGTTTGCTTTCTTGCCGAAGCCAAAGAGTCCCATAACATTTTCCTTTTCTGTTTTGAATAGACCCAAATATTATAGTGCTCTTCAGGATTTTATCGTTCAACCCGGCTATAATTCCAGCATGGCAAAACTCATTCCCGCTTCTGAGCGTATCACCCGCGCCCGTAAATTGATTCAACAAGCCCGCGACTTGCCCGTGCCCACAGAAGGGCTCGGCAAAAGCGATTTCTCGTATATCGCCAGTGTCCGCGACCTGATGCGGCAGGCGAAAGACATGGTCAAATTCATTCCGCAGACCGCCGGTGTTTCGCTTGAAATGAAAGAGGAAGTAAAGAGAATCTACGCCGAAGTGGAGCAGGCGGAAAAAGAGATCTTGTCATAATCGTGTTTCCATGACGTTACTCACTGGAAACGTCTCCCGCTTGGTTGTACAATGAAAGTGAAAAAACTTTCGAAAGGAGCCAACCATGAACGACAAAAAACTCGACGCACTTCTGGAACAAGTCCATGCCGAGCTCCAAAAAGTGGACAAGGTTGATGCCGACAGTCTCAAACTCTTACAAGACCTGCAACAGGATGTGCAAGAGTTACTTGACAAGGCAGATGTGGAGACTCCACCTGTTCTTGCTCGAATGCAAAAAGCCATGCAACAATTCGAGTTGGATCACCCCGCACTCACGGCGTTGATCTCAGAACTATCCACAGTTTTGAGCAATGCAGGGATTTGAAATGCGTAACACTGGCACCCGTCTTGTAAGAGGCGGGTGTTTTTTTATCCTGAAAATCTTCATTTGAACGCTACCTTTTCTTTACAGAACCTTTACATGCGAGTTTTACACTTTGGCTCGTACGTTCGAAAAAGAAAAGGAGTTAAAAATGAAAAAGACAATTTTGATCGCTGCGTTGGTTTTGGCAGTAGTAGCTGTAATAGGGGTGGGGGCTGGTGTGGTTTTTGCTCAGGATGTTACCCTTCCGTTTAATGGTCAGGGACCGATGATGAACGGCGAAGGTCCGCTTCACACCTTTATGGTGGTGGAATGGGCAAAGAAACTTGACCTGAACGTGAACGACATCAACACCCGCCTTGCTGCTGGCGAAACCATGTACGACATTGCCCTCTCGGCTGGCATAACCGCGGAAGAATTCCCCGCCGTGATGACCGAAGTCCGCGCGAATGCGGTCAATGCAGGGGTGACGGCAAACGTCATCACCCAGGAGCAGGCAGATTGGATGCTCTCGCATGGGCAAGGCATGGGTGGCATGCGCGGAATCGGCAACTGCACCGGTACTGGTCCGCAGGGACAGACTGGCGGCTATGGTCACGGTATGATGGGTGGCTGGCAAGGTCAACAGACCAACCCGTAATTGTGAAATAAAAAAGAGACGGTGCAAACCGTCTCTTTTCGTTTATTCTTTTCCTTGGATCAAAAACTTCTTCACATCGCCGCCTGACCAAATTCCATTCATGACGATGTCGTATCCGCCCATGTTGAGGATCTCATCTTGCATCGCGGACATTTTCGCCAGCAACGAGCGGAAGATATACGGACCAAAGCTGACGCGGTTGATACCCAGTTCCTGCAATTCTTTCAGGCTGGCGGTCTTGGCTGTGGCGAGTACGTTGATCGGTGCCGAGATGCGCTTGCGCAAGATTTTTAAGGTCTCTTTATCGCCGCGACCAACCGGATACGTTGTATCCGCACCAGCTTGAATGTAGGCATTCAGTCGGGTGATGACATCTTCAATACGTTCTTCGCCAGATGAAAAACCTTCCGCAAAGAAACTGTCTGCCCGGGCGTTGATGACGAGATGAACGCCGCGTTGTTCGGCAACTTCGCGGACGGCTTTGATGCGCTCCACTTGTTCGGCGATGGGGCGCAGGTGGGAACTGTCGTCGAAGCTGTCTTCAAAGTTGATGCCGACCGCACCGGTATCGAGCAGACGTGAAATATTTTCCTGTAAGCCTTCGATGCTATCTGAATAGCCCGCTTCAAAATCGGCAGTGACGGGCAGGTCTACGCTGCGGACGATGCGTGCAACCATCTCCAGCATCGTGTCCAGTTTGAGCTGTTCGCCGTCGCTATATCCAAGTGACTCGGCAATGGCGGCGCTGGCAGTGGCAACCGCTGGGTAGCCTTTGGCTTGTAACATCCGCGCACCGATGGGATTCCACACATTGGGCAGGATGAGCAATTTGCCGTTATTGTGCAGGGATAAAAATTGTTGTGCTTTGGTAGCTTCAGACATGGGCGTTTTCCTTTGGAAAGAATTAGCCGCAGAGCACACAGAGGTCACGGAGAAAAATAAATAAATTCTCTATGTTCTCTGTGATCTCTGTGGCGAGTCATTGGTTTTTCAACAACCGAGCAGAATTGCCGAGAATACCCAGATCAGGGATAGATTGTAACGTAGCCGCCAGTATAGGTGGAAGGAAACCAAAAGCCGCCAGCGCCAAGCCGACGATGTTATACGCCGCTGTGAAACCGAGATTGCCTTTCACCACACGCATGGTTCGTTGAGCAGCAGCCATCACTTGCGGAATCAGTGTCCAATCTTCGCGCAGGAGGGTGATGTGAGCGGCTTCGATCGCGATGTCCGTTCCGGCTTTCATGGCAATGCCGACGTTGGCTTGTGCGAGTGCGGGCGCGTCGTTGATGCCGTCGCCAGCCATGACGACGATATGTCCTTGCGCTTGATATTCCTTCACGATGCGGATTTTATCTTCTGGCATTAAACCGGCGCGATAGGAGATATTCAAAGCGCCAGCCACAGAAGAGGCGGTCCGTTCGTTATCGCCTGTGAGTAGTTCAATCTTTTTGATGCCAAGCCGTTTTGCTTCTCGCAATGCATCTGGCACTTCGTTGCGCAACGTATCAGAGACGGCGATAAAGCCTGCCAAAGAATCATCTATCGAAACATACAAAACCGTTTTACCTTGTGCTTCAAATTCTTTGGCTTGCTCAGGAGTGGCATGCACCGATTTGCCAACGAAAACTTTTTTGCCGTCCACGGTCGATTGCACGCCTTTGCCGGTGTGTGACTCAAAATTCTTGATCTCGCTGAGCACAAGTCCGCGTTCGTGCGCGGAGCGGCGCAAAGCATCAGCGAGGGGATGCTCGGAGTAACGGTCCGCAGATGCGGCACGGGAAAGAAGCGCAGATTCATCCATGCCGTTCAGCGCGATGATATCCGTCACGACCGGCTTGCCCAGTGTTAACGTCCCGGTCTTGTCGATCAACAACACATCGGCGCGCGCGAGCGTCTCGATATATTTGCCGCCTTTGATGAGCACGCCATGTTTCGCGTTCATGCCGATGGTGGCGAGCATGGCGATGGGCGTGGCGAGCGCGATGGTGCAAGAACATGCCACGAGCAAAACCGCCGCGGTTGCGAGCGGATCGCGGCTGAATAAAAATGTGAGCGCGGCAATGCTTGCAACAACCGGCAGATAATATGCGCTGAATTTATCGGCGAATTGCTGCACGTCGGCGCGGTGTGCTTCGGCTTCTTCGACCATCTTGATGACACGCCCGAACATGGACTGTGCTCCCACGGCTTGGGTGCGCACTTTGAGCGTGCCCTGCTTAAGGATGGTCGCGCCTCGAACCTGGGACCCGATGCCTGCTTCCACCGGCATCGCCTCTCCCGTCACTGACGATTGGTCCACTGCCGCGTGACCGGCGATGACCTCACCATCCACAGGAATCTTTTCGCCGGGGCGCACGATGACGATGTCGTCGAGTTGTACGTCTGCGATGGGAATTTCTTTTTCTATGCCGTCTTTTTCGATGCGGGCAGTTTGGGGTGCCATTGCAGTGAGATCTTTCACGGCACGGCGCGCACCTTCCGCGGTGAGACGTTCGGTATAGCCGCCGATGTGCATGAAGAAGATGACGACTATGGCAGTGGTCCATTCGCCGACGATGAGCGCGGCAATTGCGCCGATGCTCATCAATGTGTGGGCGATGATCTGTTTATTGAGCGTAGCACGGATGACGTTTAGAAAGATCGGTGCGCCGCCGAGCAGAACGAGTGCCACGCCAACGGGGAAGGGGATGAGTTGCGTCAGACCATCGAGCAGCCCCAGCCATTCGCCGAGGACAACGATAATGATGACCGCGCCAAAGGCGAGACCGAAAGCGGTGAACATGCGGCGCGAAAAATCTGCCAGCGCGGCATTGGGCGTTTTGGTTTCATCCTCTTTTGAGGCGACGGAATACCCGGCGTTTTTTACGGCGCTGCGGATGCTCTCCATCTTTGCGACGGAAGGATTCAACTGTACGATGGCTTTCTCAGAAGAAAGGAAGACTTCGACCTTTTTGACACCGTCCACGCCGGAGATGGCGTGCTGCACGTGCTGGGTGCATTCGGTACAGTCCATGCCTGCGATGGGGATTTCAATGGTTTGGATTTGTTCCATTTGAATACCTACACGTGTTCGTGCTGATGCTCGCGGATCTCACAATAAAGTAACCCATTCCCGCAGCCTTCACACTCCATTTGCAAGGTGGCGTGTTGGATGTTGTAGTTATGGGCAAGCAGTTCGTTGATGTTGTGCTGAATATTTACGCCTTCACCAACGGAGACATTATCTACAATGACGTGGGCGGTGAGCATACGCAGGTTTTCGCTGATGCTCCACACGTGCAGGTCGTGGACGCCGAGCACACCATTTACGTTGCGCAAGTCTGTGACCATGCTGTCCATGTTGATGTTTTCGGGGGTGCTTTCGAGCAGGATGTGAATGGTCTGTTTGAGGATGCTCCAGGCGTTGTATAAGATGAACACGCCAATCAACACACTGACGAGCGGGTCGAGCCAGTTCCACTTTGTGAAGGCGATGATGATGCCCGCGATGACCGCTCCAAGCGTGGACATGACATCTCCCATCAAGTGGAGGAAGGCACTGCGCATATTGAGATCATGTTCGCTGCCTTCTTTGACCATCAAGGCGGTGACGAGGTTGATGATAAATGCCACAGCGCCGACCCCGATCAGGAGGGTCGAATCCACTTCGGGCGGGGACAAGAAGCGTTTGTAGGCTTCGAAGAAGATCCCGATGGCGATCAGAATCAGCGTAGTCGAGTTGATGAGGGCAACGAGAATCCCAACGCGGTGATAGCCGAAGGTCTTGCCTGCGTGGGCGGGCTTTGTGGCAAGATGCAACGCGTACCAGCTTAATCCCAACGCGATGACGTCAGTGAAGTTGTGCGCGGCATCGGTGAGCAGGGCGAGACTATTGCCAATGACGCCTGCCACGATTTCAATGACTACAAATGCCGCAGTAAGAATTAAGGAGAGTGTGAGGCGTTTGGTGGTTTGCTGGGTGAGGTCGCCAATGTGTGAATGGGTATGAGGATGGGAATGCATGGATTTATCCGTGTTGGACGTGGTCAAGACCAAGCGCAAAAAGACGCGAGACATGATCATCGTCGATAGAGTAGAAGACCTGCCTCCCTGATTTCCTGGCGCGGACGAGGTGCATTTGACGCAACCCGCGTAACTGGTGAGAGACGGCAGACTCGGTCATGCCGACCCCTTCGGCAAGGGCACGGACGCTCATTTCACCGTCCATGAGTAGGGCGATAAGACGGATACGGCTTGCGTCGCTGAGGGCGCTGAAGAGTTCAGCAAGTTTGATGGCTTTGAGTTCGTTTAGTTTCATAGTTGAATATATGAGCAAGTATTCATATATTACATCGTAAAAAAGCTCCTGTCAATATGAAGTTTGACAGGAGCTTTACGGATTAAGGTTCGCAATAATAACTGCTTAAATACGCCTTATCTACTCCTTCGCGCACAGCACAAAGTTGTTGAATATTTCCTTTTTCGCTCATAAATTCGAAACCGGTTTCTACTGAGTTTATCCATAAGGATATTGCGCCCCGGGTGCCAAATTCGCCATTGGCTCGCCAGCCTTTGCCCCATTCCATTTTGCCGTTGAAGCTTTCATAGGGGTTACCGTTTTCATCGAATATCTCGCCGCTCACATTTTCACCAACTTGCTTCAGAACCATAGTGCTGCCCGGAAGAAAAACGTGTTTGGAAGGAACGATCCACTTTCCGCTAAAACCACAGCCTTGTGGAAGTTCCTGGTTCACGCCGCGGATGCCGCAAAAGGATAATTCTGTAGAGGTAGATTTGAATGTATTCTCGCCATTGAGAACGAGGGTGAAACTGCCTAAGACCTCAGTTTGAAAGATGGCTTCGTCATTTTCATTGAGAGTGCCAGTAAAGGTTTCATTCCAATTGCCGCCGTATCCTTCCATATTCCCCGTGATCGTATCTCCATCTTGCAAGAAGTTTATAGTTCCAAGGTTGGTTGTCCATGTACCCGCAAAGTTAGCAGATGATACAGTTGCAGGTCCGCAGCCCATGAGTGAAGCGCTAATGGCGAGGATAAGCATCCCAGCCCAAAGATATTTTTTCATTTTTTTCTCCTATAGGGCTACTTTAGCTTGGTTCTCTAACAGGCACAATCCGACAAACAGGGGATTAAAAATTGGACAGTCGCCATGCAGGCGACTGTCCAATTTTGAGGAAATGCATTATGCCCAACCCATCATTCTGGCGAAACTTGCGGTCAGGAAAGTAACGAGAATGGCGGTTCCCAGTGTGATCACCACACTGACAGTTGCCCACTTCCACGATTTGGTTTCTTTATAAATGGTCATGATCGTGGTGGCGCAGGGGTTATGAAGCAGTGCGAATAGCATTAAATTGACTGCGGTGAGGATTGTCCAGCCATTGCCGTGAACCAGTAGATCGAAAATGGCAGCATTAGAGGAAGGACCATTGATCATCATGCCGGCACCCATATACATCATCATCATAGTTGGGACGACGATTTCGTTGGCAGGGATGGCGATGATGTAGGCAAGCAGGATCACGCCGTCGAGACCAAGTAACACGCCAAACGGATTGAGCCAGTTTGCGATAGCACTGGCGAGATTACCATCTCCAAACGGGATGTTTGCCAGAAGCCAAATGATGGCACCAGCAGGAGCAGCCGTTTGCATAGCTCGCCAGAGAACGAATATGGTGCGGTCGATAAGGGATGTATAGAGGATGCGTCCGAAGTTTGGTTTGCGATAGGGCGGCAACTCAAGTGTGAATGCGGAGGCTTCGCCTTTGAGGACGGTGCGGGACAAAATCCATGACATGAGAAAAGTGAAAGCGACACCGATCAACACCACGCCGACAACTGTCCCAGCGGCAATAAAGGAAGTCAAGGCTGCGGGGAAGGCAGATGCCACGAAGACGGTAGCAAGCATAATTAAAGTTGGGAAGCGCCCGTTGCATGGAACGAAGTTATTGGTCAGGATGGCGATCAGGCGTTCGCGCGGCGAGTCGATGATGCGAGTCGCCACCACACCTGCAGCATTACATCCAAAGCCCATTGCCATGGTCAGAGATTGTTTGCCATGAGCGCCAGATTTTTTGAACATCCAATCGAGGTTGAATGCAACGCGCGGTAAATAGCCAAGGTCTTCGAGGAAGGTGAAGGCGGGGAAAAAGATCGCCATGGGCGGTAGCATCACACTGATGACCCAGGCAAGCCCGAGATAGACGCCATCAAAAATGAAGCCGGTCAGCCACCACGGCGCCCCAATGGTGTTGAATAGATTTTTACCGAGGTCACCGAGACCGAATAAAACTTTGGCAATCGCTTCTGAAGCGACGTTCGCGCCGGAAACCGTCAGCCAGATGACCAAACCGAGTAAGATGACCATGATCGGCAAGCCGACAATGGGGGAGGTGACGAGGCGGTCTATTTTTTGATCGAAGTCATATTTTTTGTTGTCTGCCGTTTTGACGGCGCGATGTGCGATCTTTTCTGCTTCGCTATAAAGGGATTTGACGATCTCATCGCGAAAGCCGGTTGATAAATTATTTCGTAATGCCTCCGCTTTGGCAAGAACATCATTGGGTTGTAAGTTTTCCATATTATTGTCGTCCTTCCACGCTCATCTTCTTGCTGAATTGAGCGTCTTGCTGGTATTGCCGTGAGACAATCTCTTCAAGTTCGCCGCTGGTGATGGCTTTTTGCACACGGGCATCGCCATCTAATAAGCGGATCGCCAACCAGCGGGCATTGGGGATGCCAGGCGCAAGTTGCTTGATCATCGGTACCAGTTCATTGACGGCATTCTGAAATTCAGGGGTGCCATTCACGCGCAGTGGCTTGACTTCCACTTTGCCTTCGATCACTTCTGCAACAGCGCCTAGTAAGGTATGGATCCCTTCGCCTGTTCGTGCAGTGACTGGAATGGCGGGCACGCCCAAGTCTCGTGAGAGGGAACGTGCATCCACTTCGAGACCTTTGCGGCGAGCCTCATCCATGAGGTTGACGGCGACGACGACATTCTCGGTAATTTCCATCACTTGCATCACGAGATTCAAATTGCGTTCAAGTGCAGTAGCGTCGGTCACAACAATGGTGCAACTGGGTTGACCGAACAAAATAAAATCACGCGCTACTTCTTCATCCTGACTGGCAGACAATAACGAATAGGTGCCGGGCAGGTCCACCAGTTTGTAGCGTAATTTATTGAATTCAAATCCACCTTCAGCGCGGGTGACGGTCTTGCCGGGCCAGTTGCCGGTGTGTTGCTTGAGCCCGGTCAGCGCATTGAATAATGTAGATTTGCCGGTGTTGGGGTTTCCTGCTAAGGCAACGACACGGTCAAAGTCGCCGACCTTGATTCCCATTTGTTCGAGCTGGGTAAAAGCAGGGCAGGTCTCGCAATGTTCAGTAGGGAGTATGGTTTTTGTGTTAGACATGATACGTTCCTTATATGGGTTTTACCCAAATTTGTGCGGCTTGATCTTTGCGTAAGGCGATCAACGTTCCGCGCACGCGATAGGCGCGCGGGTCACCGAAGAAATTTTTCAGCTCAGGGTAAATGACGGTTCCAGGAGTCAGCCCGAGGTCCAGAAAGCGGCGGCGCGTGAAGCCTTGCACGGCATCATCGAGAGTCACGATCTCGCCACGCTGGTCATGCTCCAATTCAAAAAGCGGAACAGCTTCGCGCTTCAGCATTTCACTTTCAGGCAACGCAGCAACATGGATGTTGTACGCCACAGCAGGCGCAAGCCGATACTCATTCTCGCCGTCACTTAACACAATGCGGTTCTGTGTTTTTTCGATCATACGGATGTCTTGCCCGAGGCGGAGACCTGCCGCCAGAATCTGTTGATAGGCGAGGGCGGGCTCATCTTCAAGGTGTACGATTCTTGCCGGACGATCAGCCTGCCACGCCGTAATAGGCTTTCCTTCAGTCTGATTCATTTTCCCCTCACGCGTCGGGATCGGGTCGCCGTGCGGGTCGCGAGTGGGGTGACCCAGTGCAGCATCAAGTTCGTTTAATTGCGCCTCGGTGAGAGTATGCTCACGCTTTTGCGCTTCATCATGAATTTTGTTTAGCGGCATGCGGGCTTCATCTGCTAGATAGCGTTCCCACAGGCGGTGTGCGCGGATAACATGCAACGCCCAGCGTTCGCCTTCTGTAGTGAGATGTAATTCATTCCCTTGTGACTCGATCAGCCCTTGCGCTTCCATATCCTGAATGAGATGTGTCACTCTGGCGCGTGGAAGGTCGAGCGTGCCGCCCAATGATTCGGGAGAGGCATGACGCCCCTGACGTTCACGGTCAAGCAGATGTTTGAGCGCATCTTCCACTTGTTCGCGGACTTGTGTGGCACGATAATTTTTATAAAGTGCCAATAGCCCAATGCGCGGCATGAATATGAGCACGAGCAATGCAATAGCAGCGATGGTGTAATACATAATGGTTTCCTTAATTACTTGAATAGAAGTTTTGGAAAGAATCTTCCAGTTCGTTTCATATACTCGCGGTATTCATCCCCAAATTTTTCAATGAGATTGGCTTCCTCTTTTGGCGTGCGGATCGCCATAACAATGAAGGCGAGGACACCCATCAGAATGATGAATCCGTTATCTGCCATCACTCCGAATGAGACAATAAAAGAAGAGCCAATGCTGTATAGTGGATGGCGTACCCAATGGTAGATTCCATTTGTGGCGAGTTGGTGTTCTTTGCGTGTTGCGCTGACGGGCGTAATGCCGCTGCCAATGCTGGTGAACAACCAGTAAATTCCACTCACACACAAGAGCCCAACACCCACACCAAGCCAGCGGGTCCATTCGGGCAAGTTGAGTTTGGACCAAGCCATCCATGCCGGGTTGATTAAGTACAGCAATGGGCTGAGCCACAGCACCAGCCCTAGAATGCGAATGACCATCATCATTGGTGTGCCGTCTGCATTGCGTGAGAGGCGTTCTCCCGAGGCGCGGTCTGCTTTGGCTCGGAAGTAGATGGAGATGCCTACTCCGGAAAACAGGATAACTCCTGCAAAAATTCTAAAAACAGTTTCATTCATGTAAAGCCTTCTTTCTACTAATAAAATTATTTTTTGATTTCTACAAATATTTTTGTCGTGATATTCAAGCCTAAGACATTGACCTTTTTCCCGACCATGAGGGTGAGGTTGTTGTCGAATGAAGAATATTCAGTGATCTCAACTTGAACGCCTGGGGTGAGACCTAAGCTTTCGAGGTGACGCAAAAGTTTGGGGTCTTGCGACACAACGCGCAAGATCGTAGCGACTTGGCTGGGGCGGAGTGACGATAAAGGCATCGAGTCATCCACGGGCATTTTCAGGTCTTCGGTGGGAATCATTTCGCCATGCGGGTCACGAGTAGGGTGACCTAACGCAGCAGCAATGCGCCGCTCGAAATCCTCCGAGATGACGTGCTCCAATCGTTCCGCCTCTTCGTGGACTTCATCCCACGAATAGCCAAGGGTTTGAACCAACCAGGTTTCGAGCAGACGATGATGTCGAATGACCTCGAGCGCGGCGCGTTTGCCGGTGGGGGTGAGGGTGACGCCTTGATGCTTTTGATATTCGACCAAAGCAGGTTTCTCGGCGGCAAGTTTTTGGACCATGCCTGTAACAGAAGCTGGCTTGATCTCCAACTCGCGCGCAAGATCATTCGTGCTGGCAGGTTGGCCGCACTCGGTCAGTTCGTAGATGCGTTTGAGATAATCTTGTGCGGAGCGGGTCATCGTCTTTGGCATGGTGGTTCCTATTGCTTTGAAATTTAGTCTTGCCTAAATTATTTTATATAGATTCCTAAAAAGTGTCAAGAGATTCAGGCTTGACTCTTCGTAGGGAAATCTGTATACTGACTTTGTTAGTACAGTGAATTTACAAAGTATAGATACCTCTGCGAGTAGGCGTTTTGATGTAAAACCATGAAAAAAGCAACTCACCAACAAACCAAGCAACACAATCGTGACCTTGTACTACGGACCATTTTTGCCAATGAGTCCATTAGCCGGGCGGAAGTGGCACGCGTCACGAATCTCACGCGCACTACAGTTTCAGATGTGGTGAACAACTTGTTGGAAGAAGGCTTGGTCGAGGAAGTTGGCAGAGGCGAGTCGATCGGCGGCAAGACGCCGATTTTGCTGAGCATCGTGGCAGACTCGCGCTATTTGATCGGTTTAAATCTCGCGCAAGATAAATTCATCGGCGCGATCGTAAATTTACGTGGGGAAATCAAAGAAATGGTGGAAGCGCCCGTCCATGATGAGGACGGCAAGAACGCTCTCGACCTTGTTTATCAACTTATTGACCAATTGATGAAGAAACGCATCAAACCCATCGTTGGAATTGGAGTGGGCGCTCCGGGCTTGGTCAATACTCGTGAAGGGGTGGTGGTCAATGCTGTCAATTTGGAATGGCAAGACCTGCCGCTCGGGCAATTACTGGAAAAGAAGTACAAGATTCCCGTTTCTATTTTGAATGACAGCCAGGCAACTGCTATCGGCGAATTTGTGTATGGCGGCGCACATGCTCATGACGAGAACTTGATCGTGGTCAATGTGAAGCATGGCATTGGCTCAGGTATTCTGGTCAATGGACAGTTATTTCAAGGCGATGGGGGTGGGGCAGGTGAAATTGGGCATGTGGTGGTGCAAGAGAACGGCGAGTTGTGCCGTTGCGGAAAGCATGGCTGTCTTGAGACCATCTCCAGCGCCCGCGCGGTACTGCGCCAGTTGAATTTGAAATCGCTCGATGAAGCGAAATCTGCGTTTGATGCGGGGGATGAAAAAGCCAAATGGGTGATCCAGAATACGGCGCACTATCTCGGCATTTCTCTCGCAAACCTAATCGGCATTTTGAACATCCAAAAAATCATCATCACGGGGGATATGACCCGCTTTGGTACCTCGTGGATGGATGAAGTCAACAACTCCATGCGCAATGCGGCATTGGCTCGTCTTTCTGAAAACACAAAGCTTGAACTTGGCACGCTAGATTATCGCGCTTGCATCCTCGGCGCGTCTGCGTTCTTGCTGCTCGATGATTACTCACTTTTGTTTCAACAGGAAAACTAATCCATGCAATTGATCGAACCCAAAGTCACACCGCCGTTGGATGAAGGCTTTCGTCCGGCAGTGTTGGCAGACAAAAACTTTCGGCGAAATGCCCAGCCTGTTGGTGTGCGAGCCGTGATCGGCTTGGAAAGAGGCGCTGGCGAAGTATCGCGTTTTGAAACCGTCGTCTTCCCTGAAGGTCATCCCGATTTCGAATCCAACTATCCATACATCGAACGTATCGTGAAGTTTTTGCTTTGGCAACGTGGTGGACATACTGTGTATGTTGGCGCGCCCAAGCAAATTGGCGAACACATTCGCAAGATGTACACAGCCGATGGCGTGCAAAAATTTGACTTTCACTTCATGGGGAAGCAAGTGTACGAAAAGGAATTTTCTGTTGTGATTTGCACGGCGGATGAAGTACCCGCCTCTTGCGAGACCGGGAAACTGCTTGGGCGAAATTTAGCGGGTTGCCGCATTGGGTTTGACCTCGGCGCCTCCGATCGCAAAGTGAGCGCGGTGGTGGATGGAGAAGCGATCTATAGCGAAGAAGTGATCTGGGAGCCGCGCAAGAACACCGACCCTTCTTACCATTATCAAGAAGTGATGACCGCTCTGAAAACCGCCGCGAGCAAAATGCCGCGCGTGGATGCGATTGGCGGCAGCTCGGCAGGCATTTATGTGGACAATCGCCCGATGGTGGCTTCGTTGTTCCGTGGCATTCCGGCTGAAAAATTTGGCGATATCAAAAACATGTTCCTGCGCATCCGCGATGAGATGAGTGTGCCATTGGAAGTGATCAACGATGGTGATGTGACCGCCTTGGCGGGTTCGATGTCGATCGAAGATAACGGCATCTTGGGCATTGCATTGGGGTCAAGTGAAGCGGCTGGGTATGTGAACATGGAAGGTCACATCATGGGCTGGTTGAATGAATTGGCGTTTGCGCCGATTGATTACAGCCCGAATTCGCCTGTTGAAGAATGGTCTGGGGATAAAGGCTGCGGCGCTTCATACTTTTCGCAACAGTGTGTGTTTCGTCTGGCGCCGAAAGCGGGCATTGAAGTCCCTGCTGATGTGACGGATGCCGAGAAGCTCAAGTTTGTGCAAAAGAAATTGGAAGCGGGTGAAGATGGCGCAACCAAGATTTGGCAGAGCATGGGCATTTATCTTGGGTATGGCATTGCTCACTATGCTGAGTTTTACGACATCAAGCACGTTTTGATCTTGGGACGTTGCACCTCCGGTCGCGGTGGTGATTTGTTGATCGAAGGCGCGAAGAAAGTGTTCGAAGCCGAGTTCCCTGAATTGTTGAAGAAGATTGAGTTACACCTGCCGGATGAAAAGATTCGCCGCGTGGGACAGTCCGTTGCGGCGGCAAGTTTGCCGGTGGTCTAAATGGCTCAACCGCCGTCCCCGGCGGTGGTAACAAAAAAATCTGCGCCGAGGACGGCGCAGGGAGCAGAGAAAAATAAATGAAGTTTCATCTCAATACAGCAGAAATCTATATCCCTGATAACGAGCCAGAAGAGAAGGCTCTTTCACGAACGACACATCTGTGCCTTGCCGCGCATCAAGATGACATTGAGATCATGGCAGCGCAGCCGATCATTGAATGCTTTCAGCAAAAGGATAAGTGGTTTACCGGCGTGGTCGTGACGGATGGACGTGGTTCTCCGCGCAATAGTATTTACGAGAATTATTCTGATGATGAGATGCGCCTGATCCGATTTAAGGAGCAGCGCAAGGCGGCGATTGTGGGTGAGTTTGCGGCGCAAATTATGCTGGATATTCCAAGCAAGGTCATCAAAGATGCGTCTCGCCCGGAGCCAGTGGATGATATTTTGGCAATTCTGCGTGCTACGAAACCGAAGGTGGTCTACACCCACAACCTGGCAGACAAGCACGATACGCATGTGGGAGTCGCTCTCAGAGTGATTGAAGCTCTCAGAAAGCTGAGCCCGGCTGAACGTCCCGAAAGAGTCGTGGGGTGTGAAGTCTGGCGCGCGTTGGATTGGATGGTCGACTCCGATAAGGTCACCATGGACTTGTCGCGTCATGAAAATCTTCAGTTCGCTTTATTGGGTGTGTTCGACTCGCAGATCGTGGGCGGCAAACGTTATGACCTGGCTTCAATGGGGCGCCGCCGTGCCAATGCGACTTATTTTGAGTCGCATGGTGTAGATAACTCGGATGGGTTGTCTTATGGTGTTGATATGACCGCCTTGATGAATGACGCAAGTATTGACCCCGCAAAATTTATTGGCGACTTTATGCAGCGATTTGTGGATGATGTGAATCAGCGAATTATCAGGATGCGTTGAGTCCTGTTTTATTCGGAAAGAGCGTTAGTGAAGAAAAACGCTTGCTCAGGAAAAGAAAATAAAAAATAAGGAGAAGAAAGATGCAAAAGAAACTGTTCGTACTGTTGTCCCTTTTGGTAGTGGCTAGCATGCTTATGGCTGCTTGCGGAACACCCGCTGCTACCGAAGCCCCCGCTGCTGCTGCTACTGAAGCTGCAGCTACAGAGGCCCCCGCTGCAACGGAAGCCCCTGCAAACGCAGAGGTAACCTTGAAGGTTTACCTACTTGATTATACTCCTGACACCATCGCATGGTTGAAGGAAGAGATCAACCCAGCCTTCGAAGCGGCTCACCCTGGCGTGACTGTTGAAATCACCGAAGGTTCCTGGTCTGGTTGGGATACCACCTTCAGCGGTTTCTTTGCCGCTGGCGAAGGTCCCGATATCATCAACCTCGGCTCCGAAATGAACACCCTGTATGGTGAAAACCTCGCCAACATGGACGAATATCTCGGCGAAGGCGCTTGGGATGAAATTTCCAATTTTGGTCCTGCGCTTGAAAATGCCAAGTACGATGGTTCCCTGCGTGGCTTGCCGATCTTCACTGCTCCACGCTACGTGTTCTGCCGCACAGACTTGATGGAAGCTGCTGGTTGGACCACTGGCACCCCCAAGAACTTTGAAGAATGGAAGACCTTTGCTTCACAGGCTTCTGTGATCGACCCCGCCACCAACTCTTTGTCTCAGCAAGCTCTCGTCCCTGTAGATGCTGGCTCGATGGCAGACTGGCAATGGTGGTTGCTCGTGTTCTATTCCCTCGGCGGCGAACTTTACAAAGCCGATGGCACCCCCAACTTCGACTCTCCTGAAGCGTTGGCTGCTACTCAGTTCTTGCTTGACATGCGCCAGGCAACCTATGGCGAAGCTGTGAACGCTGTCGGTTCTCTCCCCGCTGGTCAGGGCTCTGTCATTGACGTTGACGATGCCACTGGTAAGGATAACGGCGCCGTGTGTCTCGCACACTCTGGTTGGGCTGCTCCTGCCTTTGATCGCCCGATCTGGGACAATGTCACCATTGAACCGTTCTACGGTGACCCCGAGAACTTCCCCAACAGTAAGCCTGTCGTGCTCGCGTTCAATGACTGGCTCGCCGTTCCTGAATACAGCCAGAACAAAGAACTTGCTGCCGAATGGCTCAAGATGGCTTTCAGCAAGGAAGGCAACAACAAGTGGAATGAGACCATGGGTCTTATCCCTGCCCGTAACGACTCACAGTACGGCTACGTGACCGAATCTGCCCAGCTCCAGCGCGAAGCGGAATTGGCTTCCCAGTATGGTGTCGGCTTCGCTGGCATCAAGGAAGCTGCCAAGCTCTCCACCATCATGCAGGATGCTCTCGGCAAGTTGATCACCGAAGAACTCACTGTTGATGAAGTGAACGCCAAGATCCAGGAAGAATATACTGCCGCTCTCGGTCAGTAAAAATCTTTGTTGCACTATCGCTCGAATGGGGGCTCAGCCCCCATTCGAGCCTGTTTAAAAAGGAGATGCCATGCCTGAAAATCCATATCTGAATGTGCTGCTCATGGCAGCATTGACAGTCGTCTTCATCATTGCATGTAGTTATGGGTTGGGGTATCTTGCCAAGTCGATCGCAAGATGGCGCGGCGCATCTCTGAAGAAGCAAGAAAGTACCTTTGCGGGCTATTTCTTTGCCGCTCCGTGGATCGTTGGTTTTCTTATTTTCGTCATCGTTCCGCTTGGCTTTTCACTGTATTGGAGCTTTACCGACTATCGTATCGCTTCTGGCGAGCCGACTACCTGGATCGGGGCGGAGAATTACAAGACTATCCTTTTCGATGACCAAAGCTTTCGCGCTTCTATTATCAACACTTTGTACCTAACTGTCATTGGTCTGCCTTTGCAGATTGGTATGGCATTGTTCTTGGCGGTTTTGCTAAACCAAAAAATGCGCGGAGAACGTGTCTTTCGCATGGCGTTTTACCTCCCTGTTATCCTCGGTTTCAACACGGCTGTCCTTTTATGCTGGCGATTGATGTTGAACACCGGCACCGGCATTATTAACCAAATTATTCGCAGTATTGTTACGGCGGTTCCTCCACTTAATTATATGAACCGTGCGGTGATCTATATTCAAGAAGTTTCTGCGGCATTCTTCCTCGGTCTGAACACTGGCAAATACAACTTATTGACCAAGGTAATCGAAGCCGGTTTCCCTGCGGATAACCGCGTTCCGCTTTGGGTGCAAAGCCCGCTGTGGACCAAGATGTCTGTCGTTTTACTCATGGTCTGGGGCTGCGGCGCCATGATGTTGATCTTCCTCGCTGGCTTGAACAACATTCCCAAAGAATTGCACGAAGCCGCCCAAGTGGATGGAGCTACTCCCTGGCAACGTTTTTGGAAGATTTCCTTCCCACTGCTTACCCCGTATATTTTTTACAACCTTGTTGTGGGTATGATCAGTGCCCTACAAATCTTTGAACCGATCTTCGTTTTGTATCGCGACAACCAACCGGTCGTCTCTTCGACCATTTCCATGGTCTATTACCTTTGGCAGAAGAGTTTTAGTCACTTTGAGATCGGCTATGGCTCTGCCATTTCATGGGTCATTCTTGTCATTATTATGATCGTTACGGTTATCCAGTTCCGCTTGCAAGACCGCTGGGTGACCTACGATATTTATTAGGAGAGCGCAATGAAAAAATACCTTCCTATTATCAAAAGCATTGTGCTCTACACCCTGTTGACCGGCGCGACGGTCCTCATGAGTTTCCCGCTGTTTTGGATGATTTCCTCCTCATTCAAAACAGTGGAGGAAACCAACTCGCCCGGTGTCGTGTGGGTTCCGCGCCAGCCGACAATTGAAGCGTATACCGCTATTTTCCAAAATCAAGACTTCCTGCGTTCTTATTTCAACTCGGTCTTTTACGTCACACTGGCATTGGTGGGTACGCTCCTTTCCATTGCAGCAGTTGCCTATGCCTTCAGCCGTATCGATTGGCCCGGGCGCAACGTAGTCTTCTTCCTGATGCTTTCCACTATGATGATCCCGCCACAGGCTCTGATTGTGCCACAGTATGTTTTCTTCAATAAGTTGGATTGGATTGGTACATTCAATCCGCTCATCATTCCCGGTTATTTTGCAGGCGGCGCGGCGATGATCTTTTTACTGCGTCAATCCATGTCGCAGATTCCAAAAGAGTTGGATGAGTCTGCGTTTGTGGATGGTGCGAATCATATTCAAATTTGGTGGGAGATCATCCTGCCGCTCGTCAAAGCGCCGATGGCAACTGTTGCCACCTTCCTCTTCGTCGGTTTGTGGAACAGCCTGCTCACACCGCTCATGTATTTGCAGACCGTTGACCTCTACACCTTGCCTGTATACGTCTCAACACTCTATAACATCAACCAAACGGTTCAGCCTTGGCCCACCATCATGACTGCCGCTGTGCTGACCACCGCTCCGCTCATTGTCGTATTTTTCTTTGCTCAACGCTTCATCCTTGAAAGCGTTGTTGTCTCTGGTTTGAAAGGCTAACGTGGATCTCGAACATCAAATCGGTCAGAAACTTTTATTAGCGTTTCGCGGCAAGGAAACCCTTTCTCCTGAGATCGTTCAGGCATTTCAAAGCTATCATCCCAGTGGTGTGACCCTCTTCCGTCCATTCAACATGGATACACCCGCGCAGATCAAAAAATTGAATCAATCGTTGCAAGACCTTGCGCATGAACTGGGTTTGCCGCTGTTGCTGATCGCCACCGATCAAGAAGGCGGTCAACTCATGGCGTTTGGCGATGGCACACCTTTGCCCGGCAACATGGCTCTTGGTGCAACTCGCTCGCCTGAACTTGCACGCAAGGCTGGCGAGGTGCTTGGGCGCGAGCTGGCTGCGCTCGGTATCAACGTCAATTACGCGCCCTGTGCCGATGTCAATATCAACCCAAATAATCCAGTTGTGGGTGTGCGTTCGTTTGGCGAAGACCCAGCCCTTGTGGGGGAACTGGCGGCTGCCATGATCGAAGGGATTCAATCTCAAGGAGTGGCGGCGACGGTCAAGCATTTTCCTGGTCACGGAGATACCGCCAGCGATTCGCATCATGGACTTGGAACGGTGCCGCACTCGCGTGAGCGACTCCACGCTGTGGAATTGACTCCGTTTCGCTCCGCGCTGCAAGCGGATGCCAAACTGGTGATGACCGCTCACCTCGGCATTCTCTCCATCGACGGCGAAAACGCACCGCCCGCAACTCTTTCTCCCAATATCATCAACGGACTATTGCGTCAGGACCTTGGTTACAAGGGCGTTGTCATCACCGATGCCATGGATATGCAAGCCATTCGTCAGGGTGAATTGCTTCGCGAAGATTCTCTGCGAGCCACCCAAGCTGGTGCGGACATTTTGCTCATGACCAGCGACCCGCTTGACCAGAGGCGGGCATTTGAATCTTTGCTGGAAGGCGCTCAGAACGGTGAACTCTCTCAAGAGAATTTGCAAGCCTCTGTGGACCGCATTGCCCACTTGAAAGAATGGCTATCAAAGAATGCCACTTCACCTGAATTAAGCGTTATTCAATGCACCGAACACATGCAAGTGGCAAATGAGATTGCCGAAAAATCCATCACATTGGTTCGGGATCAGAAGAAATATCTACCTCTCCAATTGGACCCCAAAAAGCGTATTGCTGTCATCATTCCCGTCCCTCAAGACCTGACCCCGGCTGATACCTCTTCTTATATTCAGCCCAAACTTGCCGAGTCGATTCGTGAGTATCATGCCCGAACCGATGAGTTCAAGATTTCGCTTGCACCAAATGCCGAAGAGACTGCTAAGATATTACAGCAAGTACAGGAGTATGATGTGATCGTGATGGGGACGATCAACGCCTTTGCTGAAGAAAAGCAGGCAGAGTTTATTCGACAGTTGTTGAAGTTGGAGAAACCCGTTATCAATATTGCCTTGCGCCTGCCTTATGACTTGGCGGTTTTCCCGCAGGCTTCTACGTTCGTGTGTACATATTCCATTTTGGAACCGTCCATGCGGGCGGTGGCTAAAGCCGTATTTGGTTACAGCGAGATGATGGGTCGTTTGCCGGTAGCCATTCCCGGCTTGGAATGAGGCGCGGAGTTTTGTCATGTCGTTATTCTCTGAAATATCCGAACAACCTGAGCGTATCAGAAGCTTAATTTCCTCCCAAAGAAAGAATGTAGAAAAAATTGCGGCTGAAATTCAGAAGCGCGATATCCGCTATGTTTTTCTTGCGGCTCGCGGCACTTCGGATAATGCCGGGAGATATGCCAATTATTTGCTTGGCGCAGTGAATGGACTTCCGCTGGCGCTGGCAACGCCTTCGTTATTTACCTATTATAAGAAGCCGCCAAAGCTACAGAATGCGCTGGTGATCGGCGTGTCGCAATCGGGCAAGTCGCCTGATATTGTGAGTGTGTTAGAGGAGGGGCAGCGGCAAGGTTGCATGACTTTGGCGATTACCAATGAACCTAATTCGCCGTTGGCAAACGCTTCGGATTTTGTTTTGGAGCTTCGAGCAGGTAAAGAAAAAGCTGTGGCTGCTACAAAAACGTACACGACTGAGTTGATGGCAGTGGCGATGTTATCTGCCGCATTGAGTGGTAAACAAAAACAATGGGATGAGTTACATAAGCTTTCAGGTTGGATGAAAGAAGCCCTTACGCAAAATGATTTTATTGCGCAAGCAGCTCAGCGCTATCGTTATATTGACCAGACCGTTGTGCTGGGACGCGGATTTAATTATGCAACGGCTTTTGAGTGGGCGTTGAAAATGAAAGAGTTGACTTATATTATTGCAGAGCCTTATTCTTCGGCTGATTTCGCTCACGGACCGATTGCGATGGTGGAGAGCGGCTACCCCGTTTTTGCAGTAGCCGCGAAAGGCAAAGTATTTTATTCGATGCTGCAAATGTTACAAAGACTGCGGGAACAGATTGCTGCTGAGTTGGTGGTGATCTCCAATGACAAGCGAGCCTTATCGTTGGCACAGGTGCCGTTGAGGATTCCCGCCGAGACGCCTGAATGGCTTTCGCCATTGGTGAGCATATTGCCGGCGCAGCTGTTTGCTTATCATCTGACCCTTGCAAAGGGCTACAACACCGAGCAACCGCGCAGCATCCGCAAGGTGACTGAGACCAAATAGAGCAGAGGAATCTGCTCTATTTTTCTTAAAAAATCATTTGCTGAATCGGAAATGGGTGGATAATCGCAAACGTAACCAGACAGCTGCCTATGTGCGGCTGTTGTTGCGTATCTTGTAAAAACTTGGAGACCCTATGCGTGTCTGTGTTTTGTCTGATGAGTATATTGAAGATTTCAACCCCGCACCTTACCTAAAAGATTACGACTGGAAGATGGTCACTTTGACCGCGCCGGTGGCGGAGAAAATCCGCGCATTGGCTGAGTCTGGAGATTTTGATGTCTTCCTCAATGTTTGTGAAGGATACGAGTTCGAAGACGAAGAAGATGAAGAACTTGGGTATGAAGCAATCGAAGTCGTAGCAGCATTAGAGGCGCTCAATCTTCCTTTTACTGGTGCAGACTCCCGCTGCTTTGACCCTACCCGTGAAGAGATGCAGTCCGTTGCCGATGCCAATGGAGTTGGTTTTGCAAAGGGTTATCGTGTCTATAGCGTGGAAGAAGCTGAACAGCTGGTGAAGAATTTGCGCTTTCCGATCATGATTAAGCATCCCAAAAGCTATGGCAGCACCGGTATGTTTAAGGATTCACGTGCTGATACACTCGAACAAGTGCTAACACAGGTGAAACGGGTGTGCAGCGAATTTGGCGCAGCCCGCATGGAAGAATTTATTGTTGGAAAAGAATTCAATGTGTTGGTGGTAGATAACCCCGACGACATTGAAAATCCGTTTGTGTACCCGCCTGCGGAGTTGATCTTCCCTGTGGGTGAAGAATTCTGGCATACTGATATTAAGTGGGACTACAACATTCCCTTCGACTTTAAAGAAGTCACAGACCCTGAATTGAAAGCAAAGCTTCAAAACGAAGGAAAGCGCATGTTCCAAGCGATGGGCATTGCTGGCTATGGGCGCTGTGATGTGCGTATGAACGAGAAAGGAGAGCTCTTCATTTTAGAGATCAATCCAAACCCTGCAATTATGCTTTCACCTAAAGAGTATGGACCTGCAGACTATATGATTCTGTATGATAAAGACGGTTACAAAGGCTTCTTTGACCGTATTTTCAAGTCCGCTTTTCGTAGGCAGAAAATGCGCTCTGCTTGAGAATAAAAAAGGACGCGCCATGATCGGCGCGTCCTTTTTTATATGACGATTTATTACGGTTGGCTGACGATGAGGTTATCGAAGTGACCTTCTGCATAGGGTTGGTCGGTTTCGAAGGAAATGGCAGCGAAAGCCATCGTGCCGCTGGTGGGACCATCTACCGGCGCGACAACTGAAGCGACTTCTTGCCCGTTGACTTCAAGTCTCAGGTCGCTGCCATTACAAGTCACACGCAAATGATTGGAAGCATTCCCCTGATTCACTGCGCTGGATTCTGTCCAGTCTGCAAGGGCATTCATGTTGCCTGAAACAATATGGCGAATGGAGTAATATCCGTCACCACTGATAGCAAACATATAACCATCAATCGAGGTGTCATCCCGTTCGCTTAGACGGCAGATGATGCCAAACCCTGCATTGTTATTGGTCGGACCCGCTATCATGGTTACATCTGCTTCAATGATTGCATTATCAAATGTGGATGTGGATTTGCCCCATTGCCAAAGATCAGCAGTTGAGCGAATAACGTACACACCATTTTCGGTTCCTGCACTTCCGCCATCGCCTGAATAGGTTTCCATTTCGGCGCTGGGTGAACTGAAATCATCACTGAATATTGCATTGGCAGCAGGTTGTAGAGGTGCCTCAGTCGCCGGAGCGGACTCGATGGTTGCAACGGGAGGCAAAACTGGAAGACCCGGCGTTGGCTGTTCTTCAGTACCAAAGGGCAACCCTGAAACAGGGCAAGCACATGCGAGCATAATGATCGCAGCAATTAATCCGATAACGACTTGATTTCTCTTTTTCATTTTCTTCTCCTGATTTATTATTTTCAAATTATAGCCATCAGGTTGGCTTTGCCCAAGAACCCTTTGGTACTATCCTTCAAGAGAGTTGAGATATTCCAAAACAGATTTTGCATCGCCAGCTTCTGCGTGCACGTAAAGCGGAATCCCATGCGGACCCGGTGTATTGACCGCTTCAGGATACGCTATCAATGCAGCTTTGACCACCTCTACTTTATCCAGCATGGCAGCCGCAAAAATATCGAGACGGGCACCATGTTCTAGCAGGTAATTGGCGATCTGCTTATTGCCCATATGCGCAGCAGCACCGAGTGCGGTTTCAAAATCACCACCGCCCCAATCCCAAGTCGCATTGACCAAGGCAGGTTCGCTTTCGAGTAATTCCTTTACACGCGCAAAATTCCCATGCGCATTGCCCACAAATTCTTCTACTAATTTTGCATCTAAAGCAGGTACCTTGTCCATTTTTTCTCCTTTTTATTGACCTAACATTCTACTTAATTCCATTACATCGCCAGTGCGGGCACGCAGATTACGAGTTAGCAGCTGAATGGTGCCCATGGCAACTTCTACATAATCACTCATGATCTCATAAAAAGAGGTTTGATCGAGCCGCAAAAGCGATGTTTCTTCAATGGCGCGGATCGTTGCTGTGCGGGGCGAAGAATCCAGCATGGAAAGCTCACCGAATACAGCCCGAGCTCCAAGTTGATTCAGCACACGATTGTCGTCCACTACTTCTACTTTGCCGTCTACAATGATGTATAAGCTGTCGCCCGTTTCTCCTTCGCGAATGATCTCATCTCCGGGTTGCACGATCATCTCATGTACCAGATCTGCCAACTCAGCAAGCGCTTCATCTGGTGTTTTCTCGAACATGCTCAAAGATTTCAACACGATCACTCGCTCCACAGTAGATAACATTGTTGTTCCTTTCCTTTTCTGAAGGACCATGCGTGCCAGTAATGATTCATTTGAAGTGCTCAAAGCTTCTGTTACATTATTATCTAACACAATCCCAATACTATCTGTAAATTCTATGGCGGTAGCCACCAACCACGGATTTTCTTTTGCCAATGGGTTGTTCAAAATATCAATAACACGTCCGGCGGGTGGCAAGAAAGTCTGTTTATATTCAGCGCCCATTCGTTCAAGGGTTTCTTTAGGCTCAAAAGCTTCCACCAAAGGAATAAATGCTTTTTTATGGTCTTTGCTCAACGTAGTGTCTAATACCTCAATGGCATATGACCTGCGATTTGCATCGTTACGCTGAATTGCATTTTGTGCCCTTTGAATAGACTGTGGTTCATAGAGAAATTCAAAAAGATAAAATAGACGCTCAATCGTGGCATCCAGGTCATGACTCGCCGCCCGCATCAACACTTCTGTTTTGGATGATTTCCCCAAATCGTGCAGGACACCCAATAACCAGGCAGCGCGTCTGGACTCCGACTTGACCTGTTCATTCACTCGCAAAGCGGACTCTCCCTGTGGCTTGTATCTGCAATCGTGCAAAGCGGTCAACGCCCGGGTGCGGATGCTTGCATTATGATGATGGATCAATCCCTCAAGTACATGGATCGAAGCCTCGCTTTTGATGTGCGAGCAGGCGCGAATCAACCTCAAGTGGATGCGGCGATGTAGAGTATCATTCTTTAACGACTCAATAATAGACGGAAGAGCGTCGTTTTTGCCTTCAACAAGGGCATTGAAGGCAAGGCTGCGGGTTAATGGAGAATCGAGCGCTAAAATAATTGCTGGGTATAACGCCGGGTGCTGAAACTTTGCCGCTGCTCTTAGGGCAGATTTCTTTATTTGCAGATCTCCGTCTTTCAGAAGCGGCAAGAGAACTTCCCATAGAGCAGGGTTGGTAGCTTCTGCCATCAATTGAGCGGAGGTTATTTTGTCTTGTGCTTGGTCAGATTTTGCCAACGCTACGAGGCGTTCATATGCATTGCTTCCTTTTGTATCTCTTAATATTCGCAATGCCCCGATCATTGCGCCGCGTTGAGTGGCAGCATCTTCTTGGGCAAGCAGGCTAAGGGCGGTGCTTGAATCTGCGCCTAGGACGATGAGTGCGCGAGATGCAGTTTCACGTACTCTGGGGTCCGTCTCTGTGCGAAGCTGAAGTTGAATATCTCGCAGCAGTTTCGTGATCTTCAAGCGTTCAATGCGTTCAACAACTTCCTTGCGCACCTCTGCCATGGGCGAGCGGACCTGCACTTCGAGTTCGTCGATCAGAGTTTCGCTTTCACCTTTTTCCAATAGATCTAAAGCATACAGAACTTCAGAGGCGTGTTGGCTTTTTAATGCATTACGAATGATTTGAATACTGCCTGCATCGTTTAGAAGAATACCTTTATCTCCAAAGCGGCGTTTGTGTAAAGCGTCTGTTAGCGCTACAGGATAAGCACGGACAAGCGCAATACACAATATGACCCAAATAATGGCAGAGATAAGGTAAATATAAGTAAGTTGGATGGCATTGAATTTTAGGATGGTATTGAATAGCAAAAGTAAGCCGCCCGCGAAACCAATTGCCAGGGGCTGAATAATACCTTCTGTCACCGTTTGTGCGCGCGCGCGAATCCGTTCGTGGATGGGTTGGTAGAGTAAGTTGTCTGCGGTTTGGTCGAGTGAGAAGCCCAAGCCTTCGTTGGTGAATTTCCCGGCAACTGCCAGCCAGAAGAGGGCGGTGAGCATTTCTGGCTTGACTATGCCTACGGCGGCGAATGCCGCCATACAGAGAAGTGTCAGTGTAGGAGTGGCTAAAAGACCAGCATGCAAGCCGAAACGAGAAATGATGCGCCCCGTCAGGAACATATCAGTAATGAAGCCAAGTAAGCCAGTGATGGCGAAGAATCCGCCTATAAAGCCAGCCATCGTATCGGCTGATTGATAATGTAATGCCACACGGTCATAGAAGATGTTGTCAAGAATGAAGTAGGCGATGCGCCAAATGGTGATGAGCCCAAAAATTAAGGCGATGTATCGAATACGGAAAAGCTGTAAGATGGAAGTTTGCTGCCGTTGGTTTTGCTCAAACTCTGGGGCGACTTGCGTGCTTGGGTTGGTTCGAAGCACCGCTTGTTGCAAAAAGAATGCGATCAACAGACAAGCAGCAATCACCAAATAAAGATTTTCTGTGCCGAGTAAATTCACAAGCGGGGTAGTGAATGGACCCAGGATTACATACGATAACCATGAACCCGCATTCATTAAGCCAAAGATGCGTTTGCCTTGCCGCACGTCAAAAATATTTCCGGCGAGGGTCCAAAAGGCTGTGACGGTGATATTGACTAGGGTCTGCGACCAGATAGGCAATGCCAGTAGTAACCATTTTGATGCCGTAAATGCAAGACCAATGCGAAGGACAATGCTGCCAATCAGCACGAATAAAACACTCAGAATCAAAAAGCGCGCCAACGAGGTGCGCTCAGAGATTTTCAGGAAAATGGCAGTGATGGAAGAAACGATGATGGCGATGCCAAGATAGATATATGGCAATGCGGTTGAATCCCAGACAGTAAAAAATAATGCCAGTGATGCAGATTGAACGAAAAGCATGGCAGCGCCCATAAAGAAATATTGGGCAAGCATCAAGAAGACGTTACGTTCTTCGCCGGGACGGATATTGAGAATCGCGAGCATGCGAGACTTCATAGTTAGGAGTAATTGTATCGTATTCGTTTTTATTATGCGTGCTCTGTAAGAAACCGCCAGCCTGTTTCAAGGCTGGCGGTTTCTTCGGTCGTGTATTATTTTTTGTTATGCTGCTTTTATGAATTTCTTGATATCTTCAGCATGTTCGGCTTCATGCTCTGAAAAGAAACGTACGAGCATTTCGATAGACCCTTCTTCACCCCAGGGCAATGTCGATGTTTTGGTTAATATCTTATCATCGGCTTGGTGGAGGAGAGAATTGAGTTTTTCGCGGGTGCTGTAATATTCTCGTATCACGTGATCGTAGCTCAACCCTTCCCGTGTGCTTACGGTTTCGGCGTTATATACATCTGTGCCGTGTGCAGCTGGAACAGGGGGTGTTTCGCCTTTGAGAAGTGCATTCAACATTCCAATTACAGAGTCATCCCAACCCGAGAGGTGGGCGATGATCTCGCGAATCGTCCACAATGGGTATATCTTGCGATTCTTGTCGATTTCATCAAGCTGTGATGTGATGGATGTTTGTGAATTTTTGTAAACCTGAAGAAGCTCTTCTTGAATGCTCGTGTTGTTTGTTTTCCTTGAAAATAATTTATTCGACGTTTACCCGATCAGCTTTTGTTTGAGGTGACGATATGACTAAAAAGTGGACATCTGCTTTGGAGTTGTTCTCGAATCGGTGCCGGACTTGTGGCTGAATCTCCAAGCCCTCGCCTTTCTTCAAGGTGACGGTTTGGTCTTCAAATATCATTTGAGCCTCTCCCTCTAGGATATAAAAGAATTGTCTGGCAGACTGGTGATAGTGCATCACTTCTCGTTCACCAGCAGGCACACGTTCTTGAATAATGCTCAACCCATCTTGCTTTAATAGGTGCCAGCCGTCACAGACCGTAGCCCAAATATAATGCTCTGCATTGGATATAGAGACTGGTTCTATAGTCATCGCTGACAGATTTCATCGGTCAACTGCTGAGATGCAGTGGGGAAATATATGGCAAAGAATTGTAGATAGGAATCTTTCTTGATACCCTTTATATCTCCACTTAGCGTCAAAGAGGCGGTGGCTGTATCTACTTTAATATTGCCTGAAGAATGTACCGTATTACTGCCATCTGAAAATATTTCCCATACATTGGTTTTGTCACTGAAAAGAGTTTGCAGACTGTCTTGTGTTTCTTCACCTTCTTTGAAGTTCGCGGCTTGTAGAACATAATCATAACCATAGCCTGAACTTGTGAGCGGGACTGAGGAACCGGTGTTTGGGTCATTGTCTACATCAATGGCAACGCCCCAAGCGATCTCTGTTGCTCCATAACCAAGGATGTTGCGATCGATCATGATCTCATCTGGCAGCCAATTCATTGTAAATGTAACCGAGAATTTGCTGCCACTAAGTTTCGTGGATACTTTTACAATGTCAATGTAACTTGGCAATGAGCCGTTTGTTGTGCTTTCAATTGTTTTGCCAGGGTTGCAAACTGGCAATGGGGTAGCTGTGGCAACTGTTGTTGATGTCGCCGCAACTTCTGGTGTGGATGTTGATATGGCTGTTTCAGTAAAAGGGACACTTGTAGATGTACTTGGCTGTGTGTAGGTTGGCAAAGGAGTAGGGAGAGGCGCACGATTAAGCCCGCAACCTGCAAGGGTTGCAGAAATGATGACTACTAAGAATTTGTGTTTTTTGTTTTGCATGGGCATTTAAACTAATTTTTTTGTAAACTCTATTGCGTCTTGGTATGGATCACATATGGGTCGAATGCATCTCTTAACCCATCGCCAATATAATTAATCGCCATCACAGTGACGAAGATCATTAAGCCGGGGTAGAACGCCAACCAGGGTGCGCGGAAAACCTGATTCTGCGCCGTGGATAAAATACTGCCCCAGGTGGGTGTGGGCGGCTGTACCCCAAACCCTAAATAGCTCAACCCAGATTCCGTGATGATCGCCGACGCCATTTGTAATGTGCCGCTCACCAAAATGGGACCGATACAATTTGGCAAGATGTGGCGGATGATAATGCGTAGATCACTTCCGCCCATGGCGCGTGAGGCGGTGACAAATTCCTTCTCGCGCAGCACCAGAAACAGTCCACGCACAAGGCGGGCGGGCCACATCCATGAGAGCGCGGCGATAATGATGATGACCACAAATATGCTGTTTTGCAGAATATACAACTGTTGTTCTCGTAAGAACGCACCTAAGATAATCAACACAAAGATCGTGGGGAAGGTGAGGAAGGCATCCGTAATGCGCATCAGGGTTGAATCTAACAACCCGCCAAAGTACCCGCTTAGCGCACCGACCACAACTCCCAATGAAATAGACAATACAGTCGATAGCAAACCAACAGCCAAAGAGACACGCCCGCCATATAAGATGCGTGTAAATACATCTCGCCCAAGTTCATCGGTGCCAAACCAATGACTTGCAGAGGTTTTCTGAAAAATATTAGTTGGGTTTTGCTCTGTAGGCTCATAAGGCGTCAGGCTTGCCAAAGCAGAAAATAACACCAACAATGCCAAGACCGTGATCGCCACACCCGCCAATTTGTGCTTGAAGAAGCGGCGCGTAATAACTGTCGCCATGCTTTGTTCTTTCGTAAGCGGACTCGACTCATTCATATTTTACCTGTGGGTTGAGCCAGCCATATGCCAGATCTGCGATGATGTTACATACGATAATAAGAACAGCAGTGAGCATCACCACACCAAGTAGAACGGGGTAATCCCGTCCCTTGGCTGCGTCCCAAAAGAGACGCCCCATGCCGGGCCACGAGAAGATGGTTTCTACAAAGAGCGCGCCTGCAAAGAGGCTGGGCAGATCAAGTGCGATCAACGTGACTAGCGGCAGAATTGCATTTTGCAAAGCATGTTTGTAATACACGAGGCTGTCTGTCAACCCTTTTGCATGGGCTGTGCGGACGTAGTCTTCGTGTAGTACATCTAACATGCTGGAGCGTAGAAAACGTGAATACCAGGCAACCCAACCCAAGCTGAGGGCGGTGACGGGTAGAACCAAATGCCAGAGTGTGTCAAGTAAATTGCCATCCATGCCGCGTGTATTCATCCCACCAACCGGGAAAAGCGGATTTCCCGTCAGCGGATTTTTGATGATGACATAAAAGATCACGATTAGCCCCAGCCCAAGCCAATACACCGGAATTGCCTGCCCGATGAAGGTGATGGTCGTCATGGCGTAATCAAATGTAGAGTAGGGCTTCCGAGCGGAGAGAATGCCAATGGGGATGGCAAACAACAACGTCACAAGAAAGGAGGCGCCGACCAATATCAAGGTGTTGGGTACGCGTTCACCGATCATCTCTGAAACGGGGCGGCGGAACTTAATCGATTCGCCCATGTCGCCTCGCAGCATGTCGCCAAGCCAACGCCCGTATTGAACGGGAAGGGGATCATTCAACCCGAGCTTTTCTTCAATGGCTTCGATCTGCTCTTTTGAAATATTCGGGTTTCTGCGAGCGGCTGTTAAAGGTCCGCCCGGCGCGGCACGCACCATCAGAAATAATAAAATGCTGATGATGAAAAGTATGGGAATGGTTTGTAAGATGCGACGCAGGGCGTAAGTTCCCATGAATACCTCTATGCTTCAAATACAAGTTTGCCGTTCACCATGGTCAGGACGGGCTTGGCTTCCATGATATTTTCTTTGGGTAAAGCAAATAGATCATGTGAGAATAAGACCAAATCAGCGAGGTAGCCTTCTTTGATCTGTCCTTTTTCGTTTTCCATGAACTCGGCATAGGCAGCATCGCGGGTGTACCCAATGATGAGTTCTTCAAGTGTCAGGTTGTGCGATGGCACGCCTTCTGCCCACGCCTCACGATTGAGACCAACGTGCAAGTTGATCATCGGGCTATAGGGTGCCACAGGCCAGTCACTGCCGAACGCGATTTGATTGCCGGCATTCAAAATATCGCGCCAGGCAAACGAAAGGTGCCAGCGTTGCTTTCCAACACGTGTCGGCCACACATCGCCTTCAGCGATGCTAAAGGGCGCATGGCTGGTCTGCATGGAGGGCAGCACGCCCAACTGCTTGAAGCGCGGTAGATCATCTGGATGATAGACCTCGATATGTTCAATGCGGTGACGGCTATCGCGCTTCCCATTCGCCTTTTGAATGGCTTCATACCCATCGAGCGTTCGCCTCACTGCTCCATCGCCGCAGCAGTGGACAAAGATTTGCATACCCATTTTGTCGCACAGGGTTGCCATGCGTGTGAAGTGTTCGAGAGAATAAATCCCATCGGGTTTGGCATCGGGCATATCAGCATAGGGGGCAACATTCAGCGCCGTGTACGATTCCCAAACGCCATCCATAAAGAATTTTGCTGCGCCGCCGCGCACAAATTCACCCTTGACCTTTGCCATCTCGGCGGCTTCGCTCAACATAGCTTCTGTCGTCTCGGGTTTGATGTGATAGGGCTCATACACACGCACGGTCATTTCGCCCGCATCTTCCACCGCGGCGAAGGTCATGAGTTCTTCCATATCGCCATTCATGTTGTGGACACTGGTCACGCCGGTGGCGTTCATGTGCGACATGGTCATCTTCAATAGTTCACGTTTGCGTGCTTCGCTTGCTTCGGGGATCAGATCAGAGACGAGCCCCATAGCGGTTTCACGCAATTCACCGGTGGCGAGACCGTTCTCGTCACGCACGATCAAGCCGACGCCTTCCGCTTCTTTCCCCGGCTGGAGGATGCCCGCCAGTTCCAAGGCTTTGGTATTCGCCCAAGAAGTGTGCCCATCATAGGCGTTGATGTAAATGGGCTTGTCGGCGATGATGGCATCCAGTTCGTGGCGGTTGGCGATCACGTCGTACCGCACGCCGCGCCCTTCAACCCATTCGGCGGTTTTATTCTTCTCGGCATGTTCCAATAGGACAGTTTTCACGTCGTTGACATCTTTGGCATCGTATAACTGTGCTCCACCCATCGAGATGGCGCCCCAAAGCAAATGGAAATGCGAGTCGATGAAGCCGGGGGTCAGGGTGCGTCCTTGTCCATCAATGACGCGAGTGTTGGTATCCTTAAGCGCATTAGCACCTTCGTTTGTCCCTACATAAATGATGCGGTTTCCCTTTACGGCAACGGCTTCTGCAGAAGGTGCTTCTTTGTTGCTGGTAAAGACCTTTGCATTTTCAATGACAATATCTGCTTTAGCGCTCATGTCTTAATCTCCTAGAGTGGTGTGACCTGAATATACATTATCTAAGACCGGCGGGCAAGAGAAATTTTAACTGGGTATAATTTGTTCAATGACTGAAAAGAAGAAAGTTGTCGTCGCCATGTCTGGTGGCGTGGATTCCTCGGTTGCGGCGGCTTTGCTCAAGGAGCAAGGCTACGACGTGACCGGGATGATGATGCGCCTGTGGAGCGAGCCGGGGAAGGAAGAGTCCAACCGTTGCTGTACGCCTGATTCCATGGCGCAGGCGCGACGTGTAGCTGGGATATTGGACATCCCTTTTTATGTGGTGGATGCCAAGGATGTTTTCCGCGAGACGGTGGTGCAATATTTTCTGGATGGATACGCCAACGGCGAGACGCCAAATCCGTGCCTGATGTGCAATCGCCAAATCCGCTGGACGTTTTTGCTTAATCATGCTTTAGCGTTGGGGGCGGAGTTTATGGCAACGGGGCACTATGTAAGAATTCAGAATGCAGAAGGCGGAATGCGGAATTTGCTTCGAGCCGTTGACCATTCTAAAGACCAGTCTTATGTCTTGCATGTCTTGGGACAGGATAAGTTGAAGCATGCCTTGTTCCCGGTGGGAGATTATCCCAAGCCGGAGATTCGGGCGATTGCAGAACGATTTGGTCTGCCGACGGCTTCTCGCAAAGATTCGCAGGACTTGTGCTTTTTAGCGGGCGAAGATTACCGCAATTTCTTGCAGCGCAATGCGCCAGAGATGTTGCAGCCGGGTGTGATCGAAACGCCGGATGGTAAAGTAATTGGTGAACATACCGGCTTGGCGAATTACACCATCGGTCAGCGCAAGGGATTGGGTGTGGCTTCAGCGGTTCCGCTTTATGTGATTACAAAGAATGCTAAAAACAATGCTTTGATCGTTGGTACACAAGAGCAAATGGGTACAACTGAGTTAATGGCACGTGACGTCAACTGGGTGAGTGGAGAAGTTCCGGCGGAGCCGTTCCGCGCGGATGTGAAGATCCGCTATACGGCGAAAGAGGTTTCGGCGTTGGTTGAGCCTGTGGAGGGGAATCAGGCAAAGGTCACGTTTGATGCGCCTGTGCGAGATGCGACGAAGGGTCAGGCGGCGGTATTTTATGTAGGGGAGAAAATGCTCGGTGGTGGGATTATCCAATAAATGGTTTTGCGTGTAGCCGGATTGATATGTGACAGTAAATTTTTGGTGTAAATGAAGTTGATGGTAACTTTGACTAAAAGGAGAATCACATGAGCTATCGAATTGAGTCTTTGATGTCTGCGCGGTTGTTTGTTGCGCCGCAGTATGCCGATGAACGGGTATATTTTTTGAGCAACCTTTCAGGGCACTTGAGTTTGTATGCCATGTATCACGGTGGCAGTGTGCCTGAGCCGTTGTTGCCGCCAAACATCGCTTTGCAAAACCCCGAGTTGATCGGCGGACACGCGTTTTATGCCTTTCCTGAACTTGATACAATTTTGGTGATGATCGACAACAATGGCGATGAAAATTATCAGCCGATGTTGCTTTCATTGGATGGTGGTTTCCCCGAACCGGCGTTTGATAATTTCTTCAAAGATTATCGTGTGCATCTGGGTGAGTGTGACCGCGTGAAAGGCATTGTATATTTGGGTGCCGAGCGACGTGACAAGCCGTGGAACGAGTTATATCGTGGCAACTTAAAGACCGGCGAATTGACCTTGATCGCTGAAAGTGAATTCGGTTTTGGGGTTGGCGATTTTTCACGCGACCATAACAAGCTGTTGTTGGGAACAGGTTATTCTGTGGGGGATGGTGTTTTGTGTGTATGGAACAAAGGCAAGCTGGAAACGTTATATGGCAAATTATTAGAAGACCGAGCCGAAGGTGAAGATGTTCCATTGAATGGCTTGGGCAGTTCGGTCTTCTCGCCTTCGGGGAAAGGGGTTGTCGTAAGCAGCTCGGTTTTTGATGATACGTATAGCCCTGGCTATATCGCTTTGAAGAAGCCTGGTGTGATAAAGCCCATTGCAGTAAAAGGTTTGGTTCACAAAGGCATCGGCGAAATGGAAGGGCTCGCGCATATTCACGATGACCTGTATATCCTTCAATACAATATTGATGGCTGCACGTGGGTGTATGAATGCGCGTTCAATGAAGAAAAACTTGAGCTGAAAGTGAAGCATGTCTTGATCGGTCAGGAGCCGTTCGATGGCGGCACGCTCGAACATTTGGATTATGACAAAGTCGAGGATATGTACACCTTCTCGCTTTGTACCGCCATCTCGCCGACACAGATCTATTCTATTGAAGGCAAGAAGCGAGCGGATTTATACCTGCACACCAACGAGAAGATTTTGGGAATCCCCGATGCATTGCTCTCCAAAGGGGAAGACGCCTCTTTCTTCTCCCATGATGGTTTGCGTGTTTCCGCACGGCTTTATCTCCCTGCCAAAGGGCTCGGATTCAAAGGTCCGCGCCCGGTAGTATGTTACATCCATGGTGGTCCGCAGGGACAGGAACGCCCGAACTTTGCCTGGTTCTCGATGCCACTCATTCAATTCCTCACCCTGCGCGGATTTGCCGTCTTCGTGCCAAACGTGCGCGGCTCTACTGGATATGGACTTTCGTACACCAAGCGTGTTGACCGTGACTGGGGTGGTCAGGATCGCCTTGACCACGTCCACGCGATGACGAAGGTCTTGCCCAATGACAAACGCCTCGATGTGAACCGTGCCGCCGTGGTGGGACGTTCCTATGGCGGTTACATGACCCTCATGCAAGCCGGTCTGCACCCTGAGTTATGGAAAGCCTCATGCGATATGTTCGGTCCGTATGACTTGGTAACCTTCTCTGAACGGATCCCTGAAACTTGGAAACCGTATTTCAAACTTGCCATTGGCGATATTGATAAACCCGAAGAACGCGCCGACTTGATCGAACGCTCCCCCAAGACCCATCTGCATAAAATGGCGGCGCCCATGCTTGTCATTCAAGGACGTAACGATCCGCGGGTGGTGGCGGCTGAGTCAGAAGACCTGGTCCGCGAGTTGAAGGCAAGTGGTAAGCCCATTGAATTGCTCGTCTTTGAAGATGAGGGTCACGATGTGTTGAAATACAACAACCGCGTCACTTGCTATAACGCCATTGCCGATTTCTTCGTCAAGCACCTAAACCCATAAATTATGAATCTGCCAGCCATTTTGTTTGCATTGGTTGTGGCATTGTTGATCGGTGCCCTATTCCATGCCCTTCGCAGCGGGGGCGGTTGGCGCTTGTTACTTCACCTCGCCCTAAGCATAGCGGGGTTTGCGCTTGGACAAGGCGTCAGCAGGTGGATTGGATATATCCTGCTCCAATTTGGAGTATTGGATATTGGGATGGGAGTTATTGGTAGTTTGGTTTTTCTCGGCGTTGGTGACTGGCTTAGCCGCATCAAGCCACGTAATGAAAGCAGTGTATAATCTCCGCCCGTTCGTTCAAAAAAATCATGAAAGCGAGTAAAAAATAAATGGACTTCATAAAAAGTGCGATAGACCTCTTTTTGCACCTCGATGAATATTTGCAAACCATTATCACCACCTACGGTGCCTGGACCTATGGCATTCTGTTCATAGTTATTTTTGTAGAAACAGGTTTGGTGGTGATGCCATTCCTGCCCGGTGATTCTCTACTCTTTGCTGCTGGCACGTTTGCAGCACTTGGCTCCTTCAATGTGTGGGGACTGGTAGGGCTTTTGGCAGTGGCTGCCGTCTTGGGTGATGCGGTCAACTATTCTATTGGTCATTACCTCGGCGACCGCGCCTACAACATCAAGTGGATCAAGAGAGAATACTTGGATCAAACACACGCGTTCTTTGAGAAGCATGGCGGTAAAGCCATTTTTCTAGCGCGCTTTGTTCCGATTGTGCGCACCTTTGCTCCATTCGTGGCAGGCATTGGAAAAATGTCCTACTCGTATTTCGCTACCTATAACATTGTGGGTGGTATTAGCTGGGTGACTCTCTTTACGCTGCTTGGCTTTTTCTTTGGAAACATCCCCTTCGTGAAAAAGAACTTTGAATTGGTAATCATTGCCATCATTTTGATCTCAGTCGTGCCAATGATCTATGAATGGTGGAAGGCACGTCGCGCAGCAAAATAATAGACCTAGCGTTCTGCAAGCATTTATTTACTTTAGAAAATACTGAGGATATTAAGTTGAATCACATGGAATTGTCTTCCAAGGAAGAGTCCCTGCTTCAGCAGGAGACTCTTGCCGAAAAAATGGAGTTGATCGTTGAGAAGCTTCCTGCCGAAGATGTGACTTTGGTCGAGATCATGGATATTGTTGGTGCCGATAGCCTTATGTTGGTCACCATCTTTATGTCGCTAATTTTTTTAGTGCCAGTGTCCATTCCTGGTGTGAGCACGGTCTTTGGCACAGGCATTCTCCTGATCGGTATTACACATCTTTTTGCGCGAAAGCTTTGGCTACCCAAACCGATTGCGAACCGAAAACTTTCTGCGCCAAAATTGAAAGAGGCGTTCAAGCGTGCCATCATTTGGTTGCACCGTCTTGAAAAGATCAGCCGTCCGCGCCGTTTGAGCAAACTTACTGCTGAAGGCGGCATGACGATCTTCAATAACTTGAGCTTCATCCTTGCGGCACTGCTGCTTATGGCGCCTTTTGGTTTCATCCCGTTCAGTAATACCCTGCCCGCGCTGGCATTAATCTTTTTTGCGCTTGGCATGATGGAACGCGATGGCGGCTCGGTCATTTTTGGGCATATTGCTAATATCGCCACGATCATTTACTTTGGCTTCCTCATCGCAGGCGGCGGATGGTCCATTGGCGAATTTATCAAAGTGCTTGGTTAGCTCTACAGTGGGCAGGCTGGGTTCCAAGCCCAGCCTGTTTTTTTATGAAGTATCTTGCTGTCTTATTCACACTTTTTATTATTGCGATCATTGTCCTTGCAGATAAGAATGCCTTGCCGCCCTTTATTCGCGCGATCTATGATTTTCCCAATGGAGATAAGGTCGGTCACTTCATCCTGTTTGGACTTCTGAACTTTATCCTCACCCTTACATTTCTTCGCGCGCTTCCCGACCAGACCCGTAGCCGGGTTGCTCTTTCAGTGGGCTTGATTCTCGCTCTTGCCATCACCCTCGAAGAATTCTCACAGCGTTACTTCTCCTCCCGCACCTTTGACTTGGTGGATCTGGCAGCCAGTTTTCTGGGGTTGTTAGTGGGCGGGTGGGTTGCTTTCAAGTTAAAAAAATAGGTCACGCTCGAAGCGTGACCTATTTTTTTGTTTTATGGCTTTAGCACCAAATGCCCTTCGGCATCATCAATAATGGACTCTTGATCCCACCACATTGGGTAGTAGGAAACGTCTGCCCAGAACAACGCCATATCATCGTAGTGCGGATGATATGCATGACCAGATTGTCCGGTTGTGTGAACCGTGAGCGAATCGTTCAGGTTGTTAAAGTCTACGATCATGCGCATGGATGGCAACCAGTCCACTTCGAAGGAAGTGCCCAAGTCCCAGCCGGTGGCGTTGACGAGGCTCTGACCACCATTCGTCTCGAAAGGTCCGCGGTTGAAGAGGTCTTCGATCAAGAAGACGCCAGATTCTCCCAACGTGCCGTTTCTAAATGTGGCAGTATGCAATTCGCCCCAACGTGGCCATTTGGCGGGGTCTTTTCCGTAATCCTTTTCCAGTTGTTGAACTGTTTCAACCAACGAAGCGATGAAAATGTCATTTCGAGTTTCGGTAACATCGGTCGTAAATTTGTCATCCCAGAAGAAATTATCTGGTTCTGGCAAGAGATGGCGGAAGGTTTCAAAATCTTTCGAGCCGCCGCTGACTGCATTGCGCTCAGGCACATCGTCGTTGATGGTGTTCTGGTCTAAATTCCACCAGAACCGTTGGAAGAGAGCACAGGCTTGTGAATCGGCTTTACAGGTATAGTCCCAATTCTGCATCAGGTCGATTGCGTAGGCTTCGTTTGTGCTCGCGGCTTTGTAATCGATCTCTTTCCAAACAGGCACAATACTTTCTGCATTCAAGTCTGTTGCATCACCCTGCATGGATTGGATATATTCTTTGTCGATCTTGCCGGGCGCATTTTTGATCATGTCCACAATACGCTGGGCGCGATAACCATAATCCCAATCTTTAGTGATCATGTAAGGATAATCCCAGGGATTAACCTGATTATTTGCAGTAACAATATACCCTTCCTCAGGGTTGAGCGCGTAGGGTAATTCTTCAAACGGAATGAAGCCTTCCCATTCGTAATCATCCGTCCAACCGGGAACAGGCAAGGTGCCATCACCATTCTTACGAATTGGAATATCGCCCGGCATTTGATAACCGATATTTCCTTCCACATCGGCATATAGCAAGTTCTGAGCGGGTACATGGAAATCGCTGGCGGCTTCGCGGAACTCTTCCCAGTTTTGCGCTTTGTCAAATCCCCAGATCGCTTCAAACGGCGTGGATGGAGTTAGAGCCGTCCATGCAAGAGCGATCACATATTGATCGGGCAATTCCACACCACCAACACGGTCTTTGAACGGAATGAAACTTGTATCTTCTGGGTCACCAATATTTTTTGTTGGACCATAGGTATCAGAGATGACTGGTCCATGGCGGGTCTTTTTGACCGTGATGGTCACTGGTTCGCCACCAACAACGTTGATGGTCTCTTCATAGGTTTCAAAGTCTACCCATTTACCGTTGACTTCGTATTGGTTCGGGTTTTCTGGGTTGACCTTTTCAATGTATAAGTCCATTACATCTGGTCCTACATTGGTGAAGCCCCAGGCAAGTTTATCGTTATGCCCGATCACGACGCCCGGAACACCAGCAAACGAGAAGCCAGCCACTTCAAAGGGACATTTGTCTGTTTTTTCAACGCAATGCAAACCAACTTGATACCAGATCGAAGGCATTTGAATGCCGAGATGCGGGTCATTGGCTAGATAGGGCTTGCCAGTGTCGGTCAATGCGCCGGAGACAGCCCAGGAGTTTGAGCCAATTCCATCGCCAAGCGGACCCAGCACCGGGTCCAGCAAAGAGGCGTTGTGTGAGAGTGCATCAAGATTGAGTGCAGAATAGTCAAAGCTATTTGCGCTGTTTGTAGAGGCAGTTTGTCCGCCTTCCCCGATCTTGTTTACGATCACCGGATGGTCTTCAGGATATTCGGGGTAGAGCAATGCAACTTGCTCGGGTGTGAGAGTTTTTAGCAATTCGGCGCGTTCGATTTCTTCGCCCATATTGCCACGCAGATCCCACGCCATGGCTTTGCCCCATGTCAATGAGTTGACAGGTTCCCACGGCTCAATGACGTAATCTGGGCTGAGCAGACCTAGCACAGCATATTCCAAGCTGAGGGCGGTGCCGCTATGATCTTTGAGATAGGCGTTTACACCTTCGGTATAGGATACTAAAATGGCACGTGCATCGGGGTCAAGCTGTTCCCATTCAGCTTCGGCAGTTTTTCGCCAGCCGAGGGTGCGCAAGAAGGCATCGGTTTCCACCTGACCTTCGCCGAACATTTCAGAAAGTTGACCTGAGCCAATATGACGCCAGGCATCCATTTGCCAGAAACGGTCTTGCGCATGAACATAGCCCTGCGCAAAGAAAATATCATGAGCGGTCGTTGCGTAGATGTGCGGAATACCCATCGCATCGCGGTAGATATTCACTTCTCCATCTAATCCTTCCACTTTAATCTCTCCGTCGATTTGTGGAAAAGATTTTGGCGCGACTGTTTTAGGCAAATAGCTTTTGAAATAAAAGAGTCCGCCCGATACGACCACCACAGCGATGATCAGAATTCCGATCAGCATCCTCCCTAAAAACCTGCCGAATTTTTTCATAGTTCCTCCAATGGTTTTTTCCACAGGGTCATGAGTTCTGTGGCAGTACTTAATACACCAGACGCAGAGTAAGTTACGAAACTCTGCGTCTGCTTCATGGATGAAGAAAATAAATTATTGGACGGTTCCTAAAAATCTTGGATACCAATACCACAACACATCCGCAGCGGGCTTGCCGTGAATGGATGTTGATTTATCTTGTAGAGTGACGGGGAGAAAATATCCACGGCTTACAAAACCAGAGATCCACGGGCGGGCATTGACTGCACTGAGCATGGCTTCGTAGATATCAGCTTGGGTTTGTAGGTTTAAGCTAATGGAGGTTAGGTCAGCATTGGGGCGAGAGAGTGCATCAAAGTCGAGGCAGGCTCCGGCTCCATTTGAGATACAGCCTGTTGGCGCTCCGGCGGCAGAAGGATACGACACTGCCAAAATCACAGGTTTCGTCAATAATGATGCTAGTGGTGCCACTTCATTATCCAGCAAGCGACCAGTTTCATTAGTGTAGTCTGTTTTTGTGGCGGTGGCACTCGTTGCAATGGGTGTTGACCATAACAAATAAATACCATCTACATCCCGCAGGAAGCTTACTGGGGTGGTGAAGCTTGAAACTTCATAGGGTAATGCCCATAAGACTTGACCTTTAAAGTGTGTCCGCACATCTTGCAGAATGGAACGCCATTGCGCCTCAGCATCTGCAGGGACATTTGAAGACGTGCCATCGGGTAGAAGTCCGCCGGGGAGGGCTGGAGTAAGCCAATCACCACCCAGAATGAGGGATTGAGCCCCGCTCTGAGCTGCAAGATCAGCATAGTTTACGAGGAAGGCACGATAGCGTGTAAAGAAGGTTTGCCACCAAGCGGCATCTTTGGGGGCATTCTTCCAAAACTGGTCACTGGCTGGTGCGCTGTTATCAGATGAAGGCGGGAAGTGCGGTGTAGGGAAGAGTGAGACGTTTAATCCTAATGCCTTCGCCTGAGAAACCATAATCGCTGTATCGATCCAGAATGGATCATTGCCGGGTTGAGTGGAAAAACGCAAAGGTGCAATACTTGAAACTGTCCAGCTTGGTGTAAGGACGGTAAGGTTGGCTCCGATGGCTTTTGTGTTTGCAAACGCCTGCGGACCGTATGATGAAAAGTTCGGGCGGAAATAGGTTTGATATTCCACTCCGGCAGAAAAACCCGCTGCTCGTGGGGTAATGGTATTACCAACCAATGCAAAGCTTTCGGGGTTCTCAAACCACTTCCATGAGCCGACGTTGTCTTGAATATCTTGCCCAAGCAGACTGGTGCTTGCTGTTCTGCCTGCTGTAGATTCTCCAACAGTTTGGTTATCATCAGCACTGTTGCACTGACCATTCCGGCAATAGCGATACGAAAAAGAACCGAGGAAGTTTAGCGGTCCGTATAGTTTATACGCCCAACGATTATTTCCAAGCGGCCACATGGGGATGGGTTCCATCCAACCGGCGGCGTTGAATTGCATGTACATGATGTCTCCGGGTGGTGTGACCGATGGGACGCCTACTTCAAATAAGATAGGACCTGACTGATTGGAAGCAAGCCAGGTTGAAACTGTATCTTGAATGGTCACATCCTGACTGGGGACGAGGAATTCACGCACGATCCAATTGCCATCTGATTGATGTTCGGCATTCCAAAAGCCGTCGCCAAGAGTGTATTTGTATTGTAAATATGTGCCAGCGGGCAGCCCAAGAGTGATGGAATATTTTCCATCTGGTTGCAGGTTCATCACCGGCATCCGGTCTGTGACAGTGCTCACGCCGCCTTGTAAGTCTGCGAAGGTATTGCCCAGTTGAAGAATATTCCCTGCAATTCGTACAGGAACACCGGGAACTGTATCTTCTGGAACGGTGACGGTAAAGGTCACATTGACAAGGTGTGCCGGTTTAATGCGTAAGTCCACGATGGTAGGGTTGCTTTCTGCCACAATCGCACCCTGTTGGAACGGAACATATAAACCGTCGAGGCTATAAGCAACCAATTGGTGAGTCCCTACGGGTAAGCCAGAGATTTCAAAACGCCCCAAAGAGTCTGTAATGTACTGAATGCCACCTGCAGTGACGAGAATATTTGGGATCGGAGACCCTGTGTCTGCGTTATACACCTGCCCAAGGATCGTTCCTACTGGGCGGGCATAGGTCTTATCGCTCCAATCGGCAATGGTGTCTTGTACTTCAGCAGAACTGGCAGCACTATATAAACGATAACGTATAGATGTACCATATGTTGTATCTTCTACTGCACCTGAACCCCCGAGGCGGACATAACGGTACTTGATCACCGAATTGACCGGCACCGGCAGAGACACGGTGTATGTCAGGCTATCACGGGCGGTCATGGGATATTTGGTTTCATTAAAGCGCAGCCCGGTGACCTCATCCACTACGGAAATGGCAAGAGTATCCCCTGCTTGAAGCGGCTCAGGCAGTGTGGCAATAAACGTGGTTTGTGTGACAGTGTAGGGGGTGTTGGTGGCAATAACCGGGGCAGGCGTTGTTGAGCCTGTATCTCCATTCGGTACCCCGAACAGAGAGATAGTACAAGCTTGACTAACAAGTGTCAAAACGATCGCCGCGGAAATCCAACGGCGCATGGGAATAGTCGAACGTTTCATGCTCTTCTCCTCAAGGCGCATCAGTGCGCTTCTTTCCTAACCCTAGCCTAACTCAACGTCACTGGCTGTTTCCTGAACTTCGGCATTTTTATTTCGCCCGGCGTAGGCGAGATAACTTAAACCGATGCTGATAAAGTATAACAAAATCATAGGGATCATAACCAACCCCATGTTGACCGGGTCGACAGTGGGGGTGATGGCAGCCGCAAGCACGGCAATGATGACGATTGCCAATCTCCACTGGTCTGCAAGGAATTTAGGGTTGACCAAGCCCATGGCAGTTAACACATAAATAAGGAGCGGAAATTCGAAGAAGCCGCCGATCCACAGCATCAAGCCGGTAACGAATGAAAAGTATTCGCGTGCCGACCAAAACTGTGAGATGGAGGTGAAACTCCCTAAAAACGGCAGCGCAGTGGGCAATAAAACATAAAATGTAAACGCCATACCAACCAGAAAAAGAAAGGTCGCGAGTGGAATACCCACCAAACCAAGTTTCTTTTCTCGAGGGCGTAACCCCGGTGCGGCGAATAACCAAAACTCAAAAGCGATATACGGGAATGCAACGGCAATGCCAATGGTCATTGCCACACGCATAAAGACCCCGATTTCTTCTGTAACTTCAATAGCTTGCAGCTTTTCAAGCCCGCCAACAGGCTCTGAGAGAAAAGCCATGGCAGGTTCGGCAAACCAGAATGCCGCAATCACAAAAATGGACAACGCAATGATCGATCGTAAAAGGTGCATACGAAAAGCTTCGACCTGTTCCCATAATTGATCACGGACTTCTTTTTCAGTCACCAAATCCGCAAAGACATCTGCAATGGGGCGTTCTTCGGGTTCAGAGTTTAATAACTTGTAAAAACGATAGCCTGCCTTAAATGGGAAGGCTAGGATGGCATAGACAAGGCGAAATGGAAGGGTGATTACCCACCAAACACCTTTAAAGAACTTACGCATTTTTCGTGGTTTCGCTTTCGGGGTTGTTTTTCTCTTGTGGGTCGGGGAGGATGATATTCTCGCCACCCGATTTGACTGGTGGAGTGGCAGAATAAGGCTGAGGCTGCGGACGTGAGTTTGCGGGGTTAGGTCGTGCCGGGTCTGGGGTAGAAACGGCGTTCTTTATTTCCCGGTTGACCTTTTCCAGATCATCATTCGCTTCGCGGATCAGGCGATTGGGCAAAGTCCGAATATCGCGTGAGGTTTGTTGAAAAAGTTTCCAACCATCAGATGTGATGATGTCACGTAAAAACTTTCCGATGGTCTTGCCTGCCTTCTGCATATCTTTCGGACCGAGAATGAGCAGCGCAATGATCACTACAAAAATAAGTTCAGGCATTCCAATGCCAAGAATTTCCATTGTTTACGATTCCAGATTTGTTTCTTGTGGTACTTCGTTCTTTAGAACTTGATAGATTTCTTGTTCATGTTCTACCAACGTGCCGAGTACACCGTTCACAAAACGCGCCGCAGAGTCAGACCCGTATAACTTGGCGAGTTCCACAGCTTCATTAATAGCAACCTTTACTGGTGTATCGCGCGAGATGGCAAATTCCCAACATGCCATGCGCAAAATATTTCTATCAATGGCAGCGATCTGTTCCAGAGGCCATTCTGGTGCATACTTTGCGATCACGCGATCAAGATTATCGCGAATGGGCAGCACGCCAAAGATAATGCCGCGCGCAAAATCAGCCAGGTCTTGCGGCAGGGTGGTTTCTTCTAACCGCGTCTTCAACACATCACCCGGAAGGTGTGCGGAGAGATCGGTTTCGTACAACACTTGCAGGGCGAGCGCACGCGCCCGAGTTCGGGGCTTCATTCGTTTACGCCTCGTCCCCTTCAAAATCAATGTCTTCGATATGGACGTTGACTTCACCTATTTCCATACCGACCATTTCCTGAACCGAGCGGGCAACATTCGCTTGAACATTTCGTCCCACTTCACGGATGTTGACTCCATCTTTGAGGATGAGGAACAAGTCTACTTGAACCATGTTGTCCTTCGCCTCAATCCGGACGCCATCACTGGTGCCGCGCCGAAAGAGTCGATTCACGCCGCCACTGACCGGTGCCAGTCGGCTGACGCCGGGAACTTCCAATGCGGCGAGGCTGGCAATGGTGGTCAACACTTCGGGGGAAACCGTGGTTTTTCCTTGCGTAGATTCTGTCATGATTACTCCTGTTTACATCATTGCCATACCGCCATCCACGCCGAGGACTTGTCCGGTAATATACGCGGCGCCATCGGAGGCGAGGAAAGAAGCGGTGAAAGCAATTTCTTCGGGTTTACCTTTGCGCCCAAGCGGCACGAGTTTGAGTGCGGTTTCAAGGGCTTCGGGGGTCATGGCGTCGAGAATTTCAGTATCTACAAATCCCGGCGCAATGGCGTTGACGGTGATATTGCGGGCGGAGACTTCGCGTGCCAACGCTTTGGTGAACGCAATCTGCCCACCTTTGGAGGCGGAGTAGTTCGTTTGCCCGGGGTTGCCCATTTGTCCAGCCACAGATGCCATATTGATAATGCGACCCGTGCGCTTGCGCATCATGTGTTTGACGGCAGCCTTTGAGCAATTGAAGGTGCTTTTGAGATTGGTATTGATCACAGCATCCCAGTCGGCTTCGGGCATCATCATAATGAGTTGGTCGCGGGTGATGCCAGCATTGTTGACGAGAATATGCAGATCGCCAAAGGTATCAATCGCAAACTTGACCAACGCTTCTGCCTGCTTGAAATCAGAGACATCTGCCTGGAAGGCGGCGGCTTTCCCACCGGCTTCTTGAATTTTCTTCACCACCTCTTCAGCAGACTCAGGCGATTTGTTGTAATTCACCACCACGGCAGCGCCGCGTTCGGCAAATTCGAGCGCGATGGCACGACCAATTCCGCGTGAACCACCGGTAACGATAGCTACTTTATTCTCTAAAGATAAATTGAAGGACATAACTGGGCTCCTGTAACGAAATTATACTTCATCTGGAATTGAGTAAAAATTGAAATCAAATAGATGCCTAAAGCCAAATTGAGCATATAACCCGGCTCCAGCCGAGCTGGCGGTTAGGGCGACTATTTTACCCTCACATTGAGCCGCTTCTGCAAGCAACCGGTTAAGAACGGCTTTCCCATACCCCTGGCGATGGAATTCAGGCAACGTTGCCATGACATAAATTCCTGGAATGCCCTCTGCTTGGATGATTGCACCGATAGAAACCGCCTCTCCCTCTCGCGGACCTGCCAGGAATAACCGTGCCGGACTTTCGTCTGATAACCAATCTTGAGCCATATCTTCAAAATAGGTCAATGCTTCCCCCTCTGTGAACTTGAAGGCTACTCGTCGAATCTTGCTTGCCATTTGTAGATCTTTGTTGGAAGCGGCTCGCCATACAAAGACAGGATAGGTTGATTTTGGGAAAGTATTGACATCTTGTTTTGATGGAGCGATCATGGCGGGCAATGGAGGGGCATCGTACACGCAACCGAATTTTTCAAGAAATGCAGCCATATTGGCAGGGCGCGGTTCTGCATTCATCCACCAATACCAAGGGACATTTCTCTCAGCGAAGAAATCGATCACCTCTTTAACTTCTTTTTCGATTTCAGATGGGTCTGTCCCTTCAGGGAAATTGGCGCCAAGTGCAAGATTTAAAAGCGGCAGTTTCAACCCAGTAGATGATGCCCTTACTCCAATGCCCTTAAATGTCTTTGCAATTGGGCTGCGTGAGGAAAGCCAGGCTTGCACACTTAATGTGTGTGCATCTGCAATGCGGATAAGGTCTGCTCGAGGAGACCCAAATAGTTCTAGACATTGATCGTTGGTAAGATGCATATTTCCTCCGTCTAACGAGTGGATGTACTGCCCGCATTCCTAAAAAAATAACCCCGAACCGATGACAACGATTTCCGAGAAATGTCGCTCAGTGCAGGGTTAAGCATGAAATTTGCAGAAAGATTTAGTTTGTTGTTTTTAACCCGAAAGCCAATCCCAACCCACCGCCCAAGGCGATCACTGCCATGGCGATGACAGCGTCCTGCCAGAAACGGATGGGGAAGAGGCGAATGAGGGTATCTGAATAATAGAAGAGCCAGGAGTCACCTTCAAAAAATAAAGAGTGGAACCAGGCGAAGAAATTCCAGAAGATATCGGGGTTGAGCAAAATGCCTGCACCAGCGATGAAGCCGAGTGTTGCTGCGAGCCCGATCATCCACCAACCGCCGCGGCGCAGACCGGTGACATAAAGGGGCATCCATCCGCTGCGTTGGGCGAGAATGGCAAGCAAGATAAGAACTGCGATGGAAAGATACCAAGCCTTCAAGGCTCCTTGCACCACATTCTTTACATCGTGCATATGACTAAGTTCCGCTTCGCCATAGATGGGTGTGCCATTGTCGAATTTAAGATCTCCAAGGTAGGAAATATCGGCACTATTGACAAGGTATTCCACCGATGGTTTTGCCCATTTCAAGCGATCTTCTTTGGTAAAACCATATTCGTCTGCGGGGAAATACGGCATGTTGTATTCAATTGTGTAATAAAGTGGAGTGAGCAAAATGCGCAACGCCAACCCGATCAATACGAGCGGAGTGGCAAGTGAAACAAGGTATGAGAGAAGTGTAGGGAGTTTCATTATTGTAAGAATTCCAATCCGCCTTCGAGCACGAATTTCACGACCATATCATTGACGATCCATTCAATGGGTGCGAGGTCGTCGGTAAAAACAGTTGTGGTCTCGTAACCGGGCTTTAGGTTTGCATAGGCAGAGGACATGGTAGTGACCAACAATGGATTTAAACTTTTGTCTTCTGCAATGCGCAAGGTGTTTGCCAGAAATGCGTCCATAGTGGTGGGCTGTTTGGTGGCATAGATCATGGTGTTGAGCGTGCCGGGAATATCCATAATGTGAATGGAGGGAAAAACCTGTGCCATGGTGGTGGCAAGCCCGTCAATGAGACGGCGATCTCCCGGCGTGGACCCAACATTGAGAGTCAGCACTCCGTTATCGGCTAAGTGAGAAGCGCAGATCTCAAAGAATTCAAGCGTCGTCATGTGCGGAGGAATGTATGGTGGGCGATAGGCATCCACAGCGATGATGTCATATTTTTTTGTGGAGCGGTCAAGGTTCAAACGCCCGTCTCCGAGAATGACATTCAAGTTTGGCGAGCCCATATGAAAATAGTTGTAACCAACTTCAGCGATCTTTGGGTCGAGCTCGTAGCCGTCAATGTGTAAGTCTTCGCCATAAACGATGGTGGCTTGGCGGGCGGCTGTGCCTGCGGCGAGCCCGATGATCGCCATCTCTTTGATGTCATCGGGGGAACGGTTTTCGTAGAAATAGGGTCCCACCATGAAGAGCTCCCACGGTCCGTTGTAGAAAAGATTATCGGGGTGATAAATGGAGTGAATGCCTTGCCCGTCGTTGAGACGTAATAATGTATAGCCATTCGACTCTTGGACTTGGATGTAGTTGTATTCAGACTCGGTTTCGTACACTTGCCCCTTGTTGCTTTTCAAAGCAGAGTTTGAAAAGATGAACGCGATCAACGCGAGCAAAATGGGCATCCAAATGAGTTTGAGCATTTCGCGCGTATTGGCGAAACGAGCCAACCCAACCAGTGCAACAATGAGCAGCGTCATCCCAAAGATGGCAAAGGTTAGGCGTGTGCCTACGGTTGGGATAAAAACAAGAGTCGGGAGGAATGTGCCAATGAACGAGCCGAGCGTGGACACGGCAGAGATCTGCCCAGAGATTTGCCCGGCTTTGCTGGTGTCATCCACCGAGAGGCGGATGGCATAGGGCGAGATGGTGCCAAGTAAAGTGATGGGCACAATAAAGAGGATGAGGACCACGATGAAGGACCCCGCCATGATGCCGACACTCAACGCCTCAAACGCGCTCGCCGCGGACCTGAGAACGGGCACAGCGATATAAGGCACGAGCCCCACTGTAAACGCTGCCCACGCCAAAATGCGATACATTGCCAGCGGAGTTGGGTCTTTATCTGCCCATTTACCGCCGAGGAAATAACCGAGAGTGAGGTAAATGAGGATCAAACCAATGATGCTTGCCCAAACGAGGTTGCTGGTGCCAAACACATTGCCAATCAAGCGTCCTGCCGCAAGCTCGGCGGCGAGTGTGGTCATACCAGAGATGAAAACCGTAAAGAGTAAGTAGCGTTTCATGGAGTTTCCTATAAGAAGATGCGCGGATTATAGCGTACTTAATGAAGCGAGAAATAAGAACTCCCTTAGCTATTAAGGGAGTTCTGTGTGTTACTCAAGGGAACTGGTATCGTAGTTGTATTTCTTGAAATACTCAATCATTCTCTGGCGTATCTCATCATCAGAGGGTAAAAGATTTGGGTCACATTTCGCGGTGTGACTTTTGACCTCGCCAGCCTTGAATTCATCATCTTGCACATTCCACGAATACCATTTCTGGCAGACGATCATTTGAAGGCTTTTAATCTGATAGAAAGGCGGTTTGATCTTCTTTGGCGAACCAGCCGTGGTGCTGATGATCTCGCGCATAACGGGCGGCTCGCCCTGTAAGAGTGACGCCCCGGTCATCCACTCGGGTTGGTCTACATTGATATAGTCCAATAGAGTGGCTGGCATATCAATGATCTGGGTATTATTTTGAATGGTACCGGCGTAATCATTGTTAGGGAAGTGGAAGATGAGCGGAATTCGCTGGTTGACCACATAGCGGTATCCATGGTCGGTGTAGATGACGATGATGGTGTTATCTAATTTGCCAGATTCTTCAAGATACGTGTAAATCTCGCGGACGTGGTCATCGAAGGTTCGAATGGCTTTTTTATAAAGTTCCACGTCCCATTCTTTTTCTGATTCGGCACTATCTTCATTTTCTACGACTGTTTTGTCGTCTGTAGAAAAGAGTGGACCATGCGTGTTCATGTAATGAGAGAACACGAAGACAGGTCGGTCTGAAGTTTCAAGCAAGTTGATGATCTGTTGCGTGCGTTCTTCATCGGTCATGCGTGCGTTAGGGTTGTTGACCTGTAAGAAGGGGTTTTCCATGGTTTTAATAAAGAAGATGTGGAAAATCCGGTCACTGGCGCGTTCGGCTACGGTTTGCAAGAAATATGCAGAAGGGGAATTTCCCAATAACGGTTGAATGGCATCTAATATGGGATTATCTACAGAAACGTTATTTACCATTTCAAAGCCATCCACCAGGTTGAGTTTTCTGGCATCTACATAATAGGTAGTGCCAAGCTCCACGGTTTGATAGCCTAGATGTTTCAGAATGGCGGGCAGGTGCTCAAAAGAGTCTTCTTTTGAAAGGATATCTGGATAGCGAAAGACTTGAACCTCGGCAGGCATTTTCCCCGTCAGCGCTGTGGTGGTAGAGCCGGTGGTGCTGGAAACGTTCGGAAAAGCGTTTTCCGCCACGAGTGACGTTTTGGTGAGTTCAGAAATGAAGGGGGTAGTATTACCTTCAAATCCATAAGCAGAAAGGTAGCTGGCGCTCAACCCGTCACTGCCGAGGATGAGGATGTTAGGGCGATCTGCCGACGCTTGAGGCGTCTCTGTGGTGAAGTCGCTCATGTAAGGGGAACGGGAGTTGTAGATCGAGAGGATGACAAAGGTTGAAATGGCGATCAATGCCAAAGAAAGGAAAGAAGCGCCTTTCCAAAGTTTTTGTCTTTCTACAAAGCGGAATACCCAATAAAAAAGCAAAATAAAAGCGACTGTATATAGCAAGCGCCATGCGCCCATGGTAGAAACAATGCCAAATTTGAAAACAGTGTAAGTGAAGTTGTCGATCATCACCAAAGCGGTGACGGATACCATCAACGCCGCAGGGATATAGCCAATAAATTTCCACTTCAAGGCTGGCAGAGCCAAAATGAACAGGAATGCCAATAGAAGGAGGACGATCACTCCGCCTGTGGAGAATAAAACCTCAGCTTTATCGAGCAGCGAAAGTGTAGATAGCGACGATGACTGGGTGACAAAGAACAACCATTCCATCAGGGCGTGGAAGTAAGCCGCCAGAACCGTCAAGTTAAAGAATAGCAATAAGGGATGGGTGGATTTAGATTTTGTTTTCATAAAGTCGGCATATTTTACACCCCCGTATTAAAAAAGACTTTAGGAATTATGAAGAATAGACGTTGCCAATATCAGCACTAATGCGCTTGACTTCATTTCAACTAATTGTATTTCTACTTGGAACCCCGCATTCACGAATGGACTTTTTAGCCTGTCTTTCAACGCCTCGTCTAAGGCTTCCGGGCTTTCGCCAGTGACTTTATACAACCACTTGAGGAATCCGTTTGAGGGAAAAGCCGCCGGTAGCACGATCAATTTCCCTTCATGTACCAGAATCCGCTTTATTTCTGTCAGTGTTTTGGGGTCGAAGATATATTCACTAGGAAAGGTGGATACCACTGTTTCAAAAGAGCCCGTTGCAAAGGGCAAGGTTTGAGCGAGTCCGCGTGCCAACTTTTGCTTTGCACCAAGGCGGCGACTTGCAATGCGTCCCATCTGGGCAGATTCATCAAGGGCAACCGGACTCAGCCCCTTATCCAGTAAGAAGCGCTGCAAGTGACCGGGACCGTGTCCCAGTTCGAGGAGGCGAGTCCCTTCGAGGTGTGGGGAAATGCTGCGGACCCAGTCATTCCATTTCCCGAACGAAACCACCCAAGCCACCAGGTCATATGTGAAGGCAAACGGATGGTAAAGTAGGTTGAAGAAAAAACGCATGAAGTGGCGCATGGTAGAAATAAAATGAGGGTTTGACTCAAAGTCAAACCCTCATTTGTTTCAATAAAAATTAGATCGGAGCAGCTTCGCTGCCGTCTTTCTTGGTCTTGCGAACGGCTTCGATGGCGCCCTTGCCGCGTTCTTTCACTTCGGCTGCAAGTTGCTCGGCGCGGGTGCGAGCTTCTTTGGAAAGTTCTTCAGCGCGGGTGCGGGCTTCTTTGGCAAGCTCTTCAGCGCGAGCGCGGGCTTCTTTGGCAGCCGCTTCAGCACGGGCATAGGCTTCTTCAGCGCTCACCTGGGCTTTATCGCGCAATTCAATCGATTTGTCCTTGATCAAGGCACGGGTTTCTTCACCAGATTGAGGAGCAAAGAGCAAAGCGACAACAGCGCCGGTGAGCCCACCGACCACAAACCCTACGAGAAAGGCTCCAAATTCATCACGGTCAGACATGGTAGTTCTCCTTTTTAGTCAGATGATGTTATGTTTTATTTAGGTTTTACACCTAACAATTCTAACATACGCTTCAACCCTGCCAGATAGCCATTCAGCTTGATCACGGGCTCAACAAAATTTTCTCCCAAAAATTCAGCCGTCCCACGCAGGGTGTTCACGGTCTCATTAGTTGCCTGAAGGATCGGGCGCACTTCATTTTGCAACAGGTTAATGAGGCTTGCTAGTTGAATGACAAGCACGATCAGCGCCACGCCGATCACCAGGGTTTCAAGCGCCACAACAATAATGAACACATCGCGGATCTTATCGGTGGGGGTGGTGGGTTGCAATAGGAAGTAAATTGCAATGCCGAGCAAGGCAACCAGCAAGACCACCACGGCAATAATGCCAGCCATGATCTGTTTTTGCTTGCGTTCCTGTTCGCGCAATTCAGCCAATTGTTCAGGAGTTAATGGGGGGGGAGTTTGAGGAGTGGTTTCAGGATTGGGTAGTGCCATAAACATATTATAGCAGATTCAATATACGAAAAAAAGCCAGAGGATGAAACAAGTCGCTTCTTTCTCGTGCCGCGCCTGTTTCTATCCATCTGGCTTTTGGCTTCAGCCAAAGTTGACTCTACCTATCGCCCCAATAGCTGCTTCTCGTATTTCACCGTTTCCACCCAGCCCTCACTCACCGGGCGCGGATTGTACCCAAGCTCACGTTTTGCCTTGCTATTGTCGCCGATATAGGTCACACCAGAGATGATGCGCAGCCCTTCGGATGTATAGGAATCAGGCATGATGGCGTCAAACGGCTTGACCAGCACCGACATGGCTTTCATCATTCCAGGCGCAGCCGCCATTGGTGCGCGGACGCCTGCGGTTTGTGCGGCGAGTTTGAAAGCTTCGTAAAGCTCATATTTCTCACCGCAGATAATGTAACTTTCGCCAACCTTGCCTTTTTCCATTGCAAGTATATGCCCATTCACAATATCGTCTACATGTGCCCAACACATGGCGGTTTGACGCGGCAACATGGGCAGGCGCCCCTTCAACAGGTCCAGCAAAGAGGCGCGGACAGAGGAGGTATCGCCGGGTCCATAGATCAGCCCCGGTTGGACGATGACGAGTGGCAATCCTTGTTTGATGAATTCATCAGCTAATTTATGGGCTTCTGCTTTGCTACGGTCATATTCGCTGAGGTGTTCGCCGGTGAAGTGATACGTTTCATCTGCGAGTACGCCTTTTGTATCAGAGTTGATCGCTAGAGTGCTGGTGTATACCCCTTTAGGGATTTTTAACTCCTGCATCAGTTCCAACACATTGCGCGTACCATTGACGTTGACCTGTACGCCGCCGCTCTTGTCTCTTGTGCCGACTTTATACCAGCCCGCCACGTGATAGACCCCATCTACACCGGTCATCGCCTCACGCATGGACTCTTTATCCGTCACATCGCCTTTGAACAATTTCACGCCGAGAGCTTGCAGTTCCTTCGCCTTCTCCGGCGAGCGGACGGAGGCATTCACCTCATGCCCGGCTGCTCTGAGTTTCTTCACTAACGCGCCGCCAACGAACCCGGTCGCACCGGTTACAAAATATTTCATGGTCTCGCTCCTGTAATTTTTTATATGCAGACGTGTAGATTGAAAGAAACTTTACGTACCCTTCTTACTTTGCTGGGAATATGGATTTGTCAGACAAAAATTATCCTATTTTGTTATAATTTTTGAAATTTGTTTGCCAATGGAGCATTAAAGTGATTTTCATAAAAAAGAAAAATCTTAGGATATTTTTTGCAGTATTTACTTTGGTTATGATGAGTTTTGCTTGTGACTGGGGTGTTCCAACCCCTAATCTTAAATCAGTCACTTGTACAAAAGAAGGAAGTGAAGAAGCAAAATGTTCTTACACATGTAAAAAGGGAGGTAAGGTTATAAGTGACGCAAATCCAAATTTTAAAGCCACTGTTGGCGCTTTTAATACTGTAGAAAAAGAAGAAGACCTTGAAAAGCTATGTAAGTCTCAGTATCCAGACGATTATTCACAACCAGCAAGTGCTGCTTCCATAGCCACCGAGCCTCCCATTGAGGCGGCAACCGAAGCTCCCACTGAAGCCCCTACCGAGGCTCCGACCGAAGCGCCGCCTGCCGAACTTCCCACTCCGATCCTGACCGGCGACGTGACCTATTGTGATCTTGTTTCCCATTCCGTGAATATGCGCCTTGTAGAAGGCTTTTCGGCTGGAGAATTTAACCATCAGGTGATTATTGGCGGTGAAGCCATGAACTGCAAGGTTAATGAAGGCAATGCCACTCTTCTGACTTGTACCTTCCCTGTAACCACAAAATTCCCTGCCTCCATACAAGTGAGCAAAGACGGGAACGTCGTGAACGAATTTGAATACAATGGCTCAAATTGCGTCGTTCCAGAAAAGCAGGCAGGTCCGAAGGACCCAGGCTCTGGAGGAGACTCTTCATCCAGTTCAGACTGCTGGGATCTGTACGTTCCCTATGGGTTGTGTATTCCAAAACCTTAATCTTATTTTCCCCATCAAAACAGCCTTCAAACTTGAAGGCTGTTTTGATTTTCTATACTCTTGACTCTCCGTTATGGCGGTAGTAAACTCTGCCTACCTACCGTTCGGTAGGGAAGGAGAGACGATGACTCGAGACGATGTTCTTGATGCGGCGGCACAGGTCTTTCGCCAGAAAGGCTTTCATGGCGCGTCCATGTCGGATATTGCGGCGGCGGTGAATGTGCAGAAAGCCAGTTTGTATCACCACGTCTCTTCCAAGCAGGAGATTTTGCTGGCACTGCTAGACCGCGCCCTGGCAATGCTCACCGAGCATATCGCTGCCATCTCCACCCAAAATATTTCCCCCGACCAAAAACTTAGATTAATGATTCGCGGCTACCTTACCGGTCTCGCCGACAATGTTGACCTTACTTCGGTCTTATTGTTCGAGCACCGTTCGCTGGATAAGAAAAGCCACGCCCGCCATGTGCCACTGCGCGACAAGTTTGAGAAATTATGGCACGACGTTCTCGAAGAAGGTGTGCAGAAGAAAATATTTGTACTCAGTGATACGGGTCTTGCTGTCCGCGCGATTATGGGTACCTTGAACTGGACACTAACTTGGTATCACCCCAATGGATCCAAATCCATTGAGCAGATTGCAGATGAGTATTCGGATTTTATTTTGAAGGGCATGTTGAAATAGTTGCTTTGCGCCAAATGTAAAAGGAGAGAAGACAAATGTATTCGTTCGAACCTAATGAAGAACAACAAATGTTGATCGACGCGGTGGGGAAGTTTGCTTCCAATGACCTGCGTCCCGCGGCTCATGACGCCGAAGAAAACCATGAAATGCCGCAAAAGCTCGTCAACAAAGGCTGGGAGCTCGGTCTGTTGCAAGCGTCCACGCCTGAGGCGTATGGCGGCTTTGGTGATCGCAGCGCCGTGACCAATGTCCTCGCTGTGGAAGAGATGGCGTTTGGCGACCTGGCTGGCGCACTCGCCGTGATGACCCCGTCGCTGTTTGCCACTCCCATTTTGTTGGGTGGCAGCGAAGAACAAAAGCAGGAATATCTTCCGAAGATCATCGAGGGTGCGTGGGCTCCTTACACTGGCGCGCTCATCGAATACAGTTTCAACTTCGACCCCAACGAACTCAAGACCACTGCAAAAGCCGAAGGTAGTGCTTACGTGTTGAATGGCGAAAAATCCTTCGTGCCATTTGCCAAAGACGCCGAAGCGCTCATCGTGTACGCGAATCTCAATGGGGTCACTCAAGGCTTCATCGTCAAGAAAGAGGCGGTGGGTTTATCCATTTCTACTGAACGCGAAAAACTGATGGGACTCAATGCCCTGCCCATGTACCGCGTCAAACTCGAGAATGTGACCGCCGAACGACTCGGCGGCGCTTCAGGACACGACTTTGGCTTGATCCTTGCTTCGATGCGCATTGCCTCCGCTGCTGCCGCTTTGGGCGTAGCCAAGTCCTCGCTGGATTATGCAAAGAACTATGCCAAGGAACGTGAAGCCTTCGGCGTGAAGATCGCGCAGAAACAAGCCGTTGCCTTCATGCTGGCGGAAATGGCAGTCGAACTTGAGTCCATGCGTTTGATGACATGGGAAGCCGCCTGGCAATTGGACAACGGTAAAGAAGATGCCTGCACCTCTGCCTATCTCGCCTTTACTGGCGCGTGTGACATGGCAATGATGGTGACCGACCGCGGCGTGCAAATTTACGGCGGTCACGGCTACATCCGCGAGAACCCTGTTGAATTGCTCATGCGTAATGGGCGTGGTTTCCCGATGCTGTTGGGATTGGCGATTGTGTAAATTACTAATTACCAGTTACTAATCACAATATACGGTAAATAGTAATTAGTAATTAGTAATTGGAGATTAACAGGAGTAAACATGACCATCGAATTTGAAGCCCCGAAACCTATCGTGCAAATGAACGCGATGTTGAAGACTGTCGCAGAGAATATGATGCGCAGCACCTCGCGTGAAATGGACGAGAACGAACATGCCATTCCGTGGGATTACGTTGAATTTATGCACACTGCCATGCGCTCCATGGGCGGCGGCGGTGGCTTGACCATTACGGAACCGAAACCTAAAGAAGGCGAAGAGAAGCGCCCTCCGATTGGGTATCAAAAACTTGCTTCACAAATTGAAATGCTGGCTTGGGGGGATGTGGGTTATTACCTCATCACCCCTGGTGGCGGACTTGGCGCGGCGGCTGTGGCTGCGGCGGGTTCCCCTGAACAGAAAGCCAAGTTCCTTGCCCGCTTCAATGACGACAAACCGACCTACGCTGCCATGTGCATGACCGAACCTGGCGCAGGCTCGGATACCTCCGCCATCCGTTCGCGGGCTGTGCTTGATGAAAAGACCAACGAATGGGTTCTCAATGGCGAAAAGATTTTCGTCACGGGCGGCGATAAATCCTTCAATGAATACGAAAAACTTGGCAAAGGTTTTATCGTGGTCTGGGCGAGCATTGACCCGACTGCTGGACGTTCAGGCATGCGTGCCTTTGTCGTTGAGGCTGGGACGCCTGGGGTAAAGATCACCAAACTGGAGCACAAACTGGGCATCCGCGCCAGTGATACGGCGGCGATCTCCCTTGTCGATGCGCGTGTGCCGTTCGAGAATATTCTTGGTCAGCCAACAGTGCAACGCGACACAACGGGTTTCCGTGGTGCGATGGCGACCTTCGATGCGACTCGTCCGCTCGTGGCGGCATCAGGTATCGGTGTGGCAAGAGCCGCACTTGAATTCCTCAAAGAGAAGCTGGCTGAGAACGGAGTGCAGATCCGCTATGGACTTCCGCGCACCAAGTTGACCTCGATCGAGAAGGATGTGATCGATATGGAAATCCAACTCCGCTCGGCGTGGCTGCTGACCTTGAAAGCGGTTTGGATGGCGGATAACAAAAAATCCAATGCGCTTGAATCTTCCATGAGCAAAGTGCGCGCGGGTGATGTTGTCACCAAGATCACGCAGAAAGCCGTTGAAATTATGGGACCCCTCGGCTATAGCCGCGAATTCCTGCTCGAGAAGTGGTTCCGCGATGCGAAGATCACCGATATCTATGAAGGTACAGGTCAGATCAATCGCCTCGTGGTGGCACGGCAGATTTTGGGGTATACGGGAGCGGAGTTGCGGTAGGTTGGTAAATTAGTAGATTGGGAATTGGTTTAAAACCAATGTACCAATTTACCGATTCCCAATGTACCGACAAGGAGAAAATATGACACAGTATAACATCCACAAAGCAGTTGTCATCGGATCAGGCACAATGGGTGCAGCCATTGCCGCGCATTTGGCGAATATTGGCGTGCCTGTAACCTTGCTCGATATTGTCGCAAAAGATTCGCCCGATAAAAATAAAATTGTCAAAGAAGGCTGGGATCGCTGTATCAAAGCCCGCCCCGCCAATTTGATGGGCGACGAGTTGAAGACGTTGGTCAAACTCGGCAATCTTGAAGATGATTTCGGTGCTGTCGCTGAAGCGGATTGGATCTGCGAAGCCATCATCGAGAACCTCAAGATCAAGCAAGATTTGATGGTGCGCATTGACGAAGTCCGCAAGCCGAATGCGATCGTCTCGACGAACACCTCTGGCATTCCCGTCGCTTCGATCGCGGAAGGTCGCTCGAAGGAATTCAAGAAGCATTTCCTCGGCACTCACTTTTTCAACCCGCCGCGTTATTTGAAACTTTTGGAAATCATCCCTACGCCTGACACCTCCAAAGAAGTGACCGAGTTCATTTCACACTTCGGTGAGTATCGTTTGGGCAAGGGCATTGTGCTTTGCAAAGACACGCCCAACTTCATCGGCAATCGCGTGGCGTTTGGTACGGGCGCGTTTGCGATGGACTTCATCCTCAACAATGAATACACCGTGGATGAAGTAGACGCTCTTACTGGACCTCTAATGGGTCGCCCAAAAACAGCCACTTTCAGGCTGATAGATTTGGTCGGTGTGGACGTGTGGCACCACGTGGGCAAGAATCTGGCACCCTTGATTCCGCATGACAAACTCGGGCAGAAATATCTCGCTGCCGAAAAGCCGCAAAAACTGATGGATACGTTGATGGAGCGCAAGTGGCTCGGCAACAAAACCAAAGTTGGTTTCTATAAGGAAGTCCGTGATGCGGATGGGAAGAAGCAGTTCTACTCATTAGACTTGAATACGCTGGAGCATGTCCCCGCGAGCAAGCCGCGCTTCGACTCGGTCAAGGCGGCTAAAGACGTCGAGGGTTTGGGTGACAGGCTCAAGGTCATGTTAGAGGCGGATGATAAGGCTGCCAAACTCGTCAAGGCGCTCACGTATCAGAGTTTCCAATACGTCTCATCCATCATCCCCGAAGTGGCAGACACAGCCAAGCCGATCGATGATGCAGTCCGCTGGGGCTTTATGCACGAAGCGGGCGCGTTCGAGATTTGGGACATGCTCGGCGTGAAAGAAACGGTCAAGCGCATGAAGGCGGATGGTTACCCTGCCGCGAAGTGGGTGGATGAAATGTTGAAGAACGGTTGTGAGACCTTCTATCAATACAAGGGCACGAATAAAGTTGGCGCGTATGACGTTGCCAAGGGCAAGTATGTGAAGTTCAAGCAGCCCGAAGGTTTTGTGTTTTTGAAGGACTTGCGCGGCACGAAGAAAGAAGTGAGCAAGAACGCAGGCGCGACGTTATTTGACATTGGCGATGGCGTGGGCTTGGTGGAATTCCACACCAAGATGAACGCGCTTGATGATGATATTTTTGCGATCACCTCTGAGGCGTTGGATAAACTCGAAACCGATTTCGACGGTTTGGTCGTTGGCAGTGAAGCGGATAACTTCAGCGCGGGCGCGAACTTATTTATGGTGGTCGTTGCGGCGCAGCAAGGCATGTGGGATCAACTCGATGATGCCATTCGCCGCTTGCAAAATATGAACATGCGCATGCGCTATTCGCCCAAGCCTGTGGTAGTTGCACCTGCTGGGCTGGCACTCGGCGGCGGGTGTGAAGTGACCATGCACGCCTCGCGTGTGGTTGCGGCTGCTGAAACTTACATTGGCTTGGTGGAGCTCGGCGCGGGCGTGATCCCTGCGGGTGCGGGTACAAAAGAATATATGCGCCGCATCATTAACCCTGCGGTGAAAGTTCCCGATGCCGAACCGTTCCCGTTCATTCAAAAGGCGTTCCTGCAAATTGGTCAGGCGAAGGTTGCCACCTCGGCTGAGGAAGCACGCGGCATGGGCATCTTGGGTCCGCAAGACCGCATTGTGACCAACCGTGACCATCTGCTCACCGAAGCGAAGAAGGAAGTGCTGCACATGGTCAACGCGGGGTATAGACCGCCTACACCTGAACTCATCTACGCCGCTGGGCGTGACATGTTTGGTGCGATGAAAGTCGGCGCCTGGGCATTCAAGGAAGGTCATTACATTACCGAATACGACTCACACATCGCGACCAAACTGGCGCATATCATCGCAGGCGGCGATATCACCAAGCCGACCTGGGTGAGCGAGCAGTACATTTTGGATCTGGAAAGAGAAGCATTTTTATCTCTTTGTGGTGAAGAAAAAACCCAAGCCAGAATGTGGTCAATTTTGCAGAGTGGCAAACCATTAAGAAATTAAAAAATCTGGACACGGATTTGACGGATTACGCGGAGTTACACGGATTTCTCTTTTGATTCGGTAAATCTTGGAGTGATAACCATGCACAAGTTCGGTTCAGGACAACAACCGACGTTTCAAGGCAAGCATTCAGAGTTGAGCGAGAAAATCATAAAGGTCTTTTATGAAGTCCATAATGAGTTGGGCTTTGGGTTTAGCGAAAAGACCTATCGCAAGGCTATGAAAATCGCGCTCGAAGCGATTGGATTAAAAGTGGACGACGAGTTCCCGATCAGTGTTTACTTTCGTGGGCAAGTTGTAAGCGAGTTGTTTGCTGACCTTGTTGTGAATGAGTTGATTATTCTTGAACTGAAAGCAGGTAGTCAGATTGCCGAAGAGCATGAGGCACAATTGCTAAACTATCTCAAGGCTACCAAAATCGAAGTTGGCTACGTGATGAATTTCGGAAAATCCGCGACCTTCAAGCGAAAAGTTTTTGATAACGAACGTAAAGGTTCGTTATCTTGGCTAACTCAATAAAGAAAAAAATCCGTTCTTTTCCGTGAAATCAGTGTAATCCGTGTACAAAAGGAGAACATAATGAAAGAAGCCGTTATCGTTAGCGCAGTCCGAACTCCCGTGGGTAAAGCCAAGCGTGGAGGGATGGCAACGGTTCGTCCTGATGAAATGGGTGCTGCGGTGTTGAAAGAATTACTCAATCGCACACCGAATCTTGACCCCGCTCAAATTGAAGATGTGGTCTTTGGCTGTGCCTTCCCCGAAGGTGAGCAGGGTATGAACGTGGCACGTACCATTTCCATTCGTGCAGGTCTGCCAGATACTGTCCCTGCCGAGACCATCAACCGCTATTGCTCATCGGGTGTGCAGTCCATTGCACACATTGCTCACGCCATCAAAGCAGGTGATATTGAAATTGGCATCGGTGCGGGTGTCGAGTCCATGTCGATGGTGCCGATGATGGGATACAAGTTTTCGCCCAATCCGCAATTTGCGATGGAGTTGCCGCACTACTACACCAACATGGGGCTCACCGCCGAGAATGTATCCGCCAAGTATGGCATCAGCCGCGAGGCGCAGGATGAGTTCGCGCTCAAGAGCAACCAAAAGGCGGCGCGAGCCGTTGAGTCGGGTCTCTTCGACCCAGAACTCGTCGCACTCGATGTTGAACTCAATGAATATGTGGACGGCAAAGTTGTCAAGAAAAATTTCACCGTCAAGCGCGATGAAGGTCCACGCGGCGACTCAACTTTGGAAGGGCTCGCCAAACTCAAGCCTGCTTTCAAAGAAGGCGGCATGGTCACCGCTGGAAATTCCTCTCAAATGTCGGATGGCGCTTCGGCGGTCATGGTCATGTCTGCGGAAAAAGCGGCGTCACTGGGACTCAGCCCTTTGGCACGCTTCGTTGCCTTCGCCGTGGGCGGAGTCGCCCCTGAGTTGATGGGTATCGGTCCCGTAGCGGCGATTCCGAAGGTCTTGAAGACGGCGGGACTGTCCATGAATGACATTGACCTCTTCGAGTTGAACGAAGCCTTCGCGGCTCAATCTCTCGCCGTGATGCAGACCCTCGAGATTGACCCCGAGAAGGTTAACGTCAATGGTGGCGCGATCGCACTCGGACATCCGCTCGGCTGCACTGGCTCCAAGCTCACCACCCAACTTATCTACGAAATGGGGCGCCGCAAGTCCAAATATGGTATGGTCACCATGTGCATCGGCGGCGGCATGGGTGCTGCGGCAATCTTTGAGAATTTGCAATAATTTTTCGTAGGGGCGAGGTTACCTCGCCCCTACACAACCATAAATATAAAAAGGAAACCCAACAATGGCTCTCACAATCGAAACCCTCATGTCCAAAATGCCCGGCGCGTTCATTCCCGAAAAAGCGGCAGGGTTGGATGCCACCATCCAATTCAAGTTCACTGGCGAAGAACCCGGCGAATGGTACGCCACCATCAAAGACGGCAAGTGCGAAGTCGCCAAGGGTGAACATGCTTCCCCAAAGATGACACTGACTGCTGACTCCAGTGATTATGTCAAGATATTCACTGGCGAAATCGATGGGATGGCTGCTTTTATGCAGGGCAAACTGAAACTTGCTGGAGACCTGAATCTGGCGATGAAATTGACCCAGATGTTCAAGATCAAGTAAAGAACCAAGACTTAAGTACCCTACCAACTGCGCCTTGCTATAGTATAGTGAGGCGCAGTTTACTTATTGGAGAATAAGACGTGGTAGATTTCTTTAGTTGGCAGGCGATACTGGGTTATATTTTTGTCATTGTGCTTGTATTAATGGTCACAGGCTTCAACCTGACCGAGTTTGTAGAGGGGTTTTTTGATAAGACAGAGTCGCACGGTGAGATCGAAGAAATAAACAAGGCAATTGAAGAAATATCAAAGTACAAAGATGCTATTTTCCTAGCAGGCGGCGTTCTGGCGCCGGCTGTGATTGTATCTGCAAAACGTGTCGTATCCTGGGGCGGACTTAATCGCCGAGATCATTCTTGGCATTTGATTGATTTTGAGGTGGATGTTTTCTCAGAGGGTATTCCGCCATTTCGAACACGCTTCCGAAACGAAATTTATAGACCTTCTTTTGTTAGAGCAAATAATGAAGAAATGCTCACAGAACATGGTCGCAAAGTTTGGGTAACATATGATCCAGAAAACCCTCAAAAAGCCTATTTAGACCATTATGATGAAGACCATGAAACTGCCATGAAAGAACGCGAAATAAATGGTCGGCGGGCAGCTTTTAATAAACTGACTGAAAGCAATGAATACCTCAAGATTCGTGGCGAGCAAGCTGAGGCTCTCATCGCCCGTGTAGATGATTTAAACCTTCCATATCCATTGAAAAACTCGCGCGCAGTGCATATTTATTTTGAGGTTACCTCCAAAGACGGCTCTCCATTTCAGGCAGAAGGTAATGTGTTGATCGGTGATGCTGCCGTTAAGAAGTACTCTGTGGGGAAGAAAGTATTTGTCCGTTTTGACCCGCAGAATCCCAAGTGGGCTGTTTTAGATACAGAACGCAATAAAACTCTTTAAGAGGTTTTAAATGGAAAATATAAATTGGACTTTGCTTTGCATTTACGGCGGTTTTATTGCGCTGGCGCTTGTTTTTATTGTGCCTATAGTAGTGATTTTCTCCGCATTTGGAAAACTGTTTAAAAAAGAAACTGAAGAACTACAGGCAAAAGAAGAAGCGTATCGGCAATCCATTCGTGACAATGGTGGTTTATTGGAACCCGGGAAAATTATCGATGCAAAAGTAATTCATAGCCCAAGTAAGCGTCAGCATGGCAACCCCTTTATTATTGATTTTGAAGTGGAGATCACCCCGGAAAATGCCCCGGCATTTAAGACTAAATTCAGGGAGAAAATAGTTCCAAATGGATACAATATTATTTTAGTGCCCACTGAATCAGACCCCCATAACCGTCAGATGGTTAGTGAATATGGAAAGAAGGTGATGGTAATGTATGACCCAACCAATCCTTCTCGCGCTTACTTTGATATCTACGACTTGGATAACTACCGCCCTGCGCGGATGATATGGCGATTTTAATTATTTATATCAACACGAGGTGCATTAGTGACAGAATTAAACTCGGAGGCTGCAAATTCCTCCGAGTCTTTATTTGGTTTGGTAGAATAGCACTAATCTTTTTTAGGAGTAAAAGTAATGCACTTTGAATTTGATTGGGTCTCTGACCCAGCCTCTTGGATTGCGCTGATTACACTGATCGCGCTTGAGTTAGTTTTGGGTGTGGATAATATTATTTTTATTTCCATTCTTTCAGGCAAGCTGCCGAAAGAAGATCAGCCTCGTGCGCGTACTACCGGCATTATGCTTGCGGTTATCACACGCATTCTCTTGTTGCTTTCCCTTTCGTGGATCATCAGCCTCGAAGAACCCTTCTTTCATATTCCTTGGTTTGGCGAACATGACGGCATTGGTATTTCCGGGCGTGATCTGATCCTGATCATGGGTGGTCTTTTCTTGTTATGGAAGAGCACCCATGAGATACATGAAAAATTAGAAGGCAAAGAAGGAGGAGCTTCTGCAAAAGTGGCAGCCAACTTTGTGAGCGTTATCGTTCAGATCATGTTGTTGGATATCGTATTCTCACTTGACTCAGTGATCACTGCGGTTGGCATGGTTGACCATATTACTATCATGATCATTGCTGTGATTATTGCGGCTTCTATTATGATCTTCGTGGCAGCCCCCATTGGCGATTTTGTGGAACATCACCCCACGATCAAGATTCTTGCATTAAGTTTTCTGTTGTTGATCGGCTTTACCCTTGTTGTGGAAGGGTTGCACCAACACATACCAAAGGGATATGTTTATTTTGCAATGGGTTTCTCTGTGATGGTTGAAATGATTAACCTTCGCGTTCGTGGTAAATCTGAACCTGTAGCGTTGCATACACCTTATGTTGCTGAAACCGTTCCGGCAGGTTCTGTCAATAAGCCGATGGCGAAGAAATCAAAACCAACTGCTAAGAAAACAAAGAAATAAATAAAAAGCGGACTTTTTCAAGTCCGCTTTTTATTTGCAGTGAACCCCTTTTTTACTAGGACTGGTAATGATTCCTTTTGTATTTATCCCACGCTCCTCAAATACAGACTGAATCTCTCTTTTCGCACGCTCTGCTTGATTTGGCTGAGTAAAAAGAATAATGGATGGACCCGCGCCAGACAAGGCGGCAGCGCCAAAATTTTTAGCACATTTATAAGCAGACATTCCACCAGAAATATGGCGCAAACGATACGGCTGATGAATACGGTCATCCATCACTTTTTGGAGGAGGTCAAGGTCACCAGCACGAAGCGCATCAACAACCAGAGTAGCTCGACCGATGTTAAAGATGGCATCTGCACGCGAAACAGATTTTGGCAATACAGCTCGGGCTGTTTTGGTGAGCCACTCTACATCTGGTTTGACGACCACCACGGTCAATGCAGGGACTTCATATCTGCGTGTGATGATCTCTTCCTGCTTCATCACCGAAGCGACTAAACCACCCAGCAGAGCAGGTGCAACATTATCTGGGTGTCCTTCCATCTCTGTTGCCAGCTTTACGAGGTCATCCTTATGAAGAGGCTTACCGAGCATTTCATTCGCCCCGAAAAGACCTGCCACAATCGCAGCCGCACTTGAACCGAGTCCGCTGCTCATGGGAATGTCATTTCGGGCTGCGATGCGAACTCCGTTCATTTTCTTGCCGCAAACTTCATGCAGACGGGCATATGCCTTCGTAAGCAAATTGCGATTTCCTTTATTTAATTTCTCGGCGCCTTCACCGCTCGCACGATATTTTAATTGTTCAGCAGGCTCAAAGGCGATCTCATTCCAAACATCCAACGCCAACCCCAAACAATCAAAACCAGGACCAAGATTCGCAGACGTAGCAGGGACTCGGATCTTTATCATGCGGGACATTATATAATACCTGCGTTGCAAATGTGGAAAAATAAGCAGTTTGCAAGCGAGGTGAGTATAATCGCCTCACTACACACATTGGAGTTGATATGACCTACCAGGGCTTGATCCATCGCTATAGACAATACCTCGACCTACCCGCCCATACCCAGATTGTTTCGTTGAATGAGGGCAATACACCTCTTATTCCCATGCCCCGTTTGGGAAGTGAATTTGGCTGCGAGTTGTACATCAAATTTGAAGGCTTGAATCCCACGGGTTCTTTCAAAGACCGCGGTATGACAGCCGCTATCAGTGAAGCCGTAGGGCGTGGCGCAAAAACCGTCATCTGCGCTTCTACAGGAAATACAGCCGCTTCTGCTGCTGCTTATGCCGCACGTGCTGGTTTGCGATCCATTGTGCTGATACCCGAAGGCAAGGTAGCTGTAGGGAAGTTGGCGGGCGCCATTGCCTACGGTGCGGAAGTGATTCAAATTCAAGGCTCGTTTGACGATGCGCTTTCCTTGGTGGTGGAGATCACGCAAAAGACACCCATTGCTTTGGTAAATTCCATCAATCCATACCGTATAGAAGGGCAAAAAACTTCCCCCTTTGAGATTTGTGATGAGTTTGGCTCTGCACCAGATTGGCTGTGTTTGCCGGTTGGTAATGCTGGCAACATCACCTCGTATTGGGCAGGTTTCAAACAATATAACAAAGGACTCCCGCACATTCTCGGTGTTCAAGCTGAAGGCGCTGCTCCGCTTGTCTTAGGTCACCCCGTGGACAAGCCTGAAACGATTGCTACCGCTATTCGTATAGGCAGACCCGCCCGTGGCGAACAAGCTCTGGAAGCGGCACACGAATCCAATGGCAAAATTATGGCTGTATCCGATGTGCAGATTTTGGATGCACAAAGAATCCTCGCTTCGGAAGGGGTTTGGGTGGAACCGGCTTCGGCGGCGGGTGTGGCAGGTTTGATTGCAGAATCAGCTGCCGGCAGGTTTGATGCGAAGGGCAAGCGGGTTGTAGTGGTGTGCACCGGTCATGGCATGAAAGATCCATCCATCATCACCGAATCGTTTAGCGCGCCCCAAGTCATTCCTGCTAATTACGAAGCTTTGGTTGAACTAGTTGGAAATTAAAAAATCTTTGTGAAAGCTAGGTTTCCTAGTAAAATATAGAAGTAATGTCTAATCAACCTCTTGTCATCGAAGAACTCACGTTCAAATATAAAACCCGTCCTGAATTAGCCTTGGAGAATGTTTCTCTGGAACTAAAACAGGGCGAGTTGTTATTAATTGCAGGCTCCAGCGGTTGTGGCAAAACCACTCTGGCGCGCTGTATCAACGGTTTGATTCCGCGCAGTTATCGCGGTGACCGCAGCGGTAAGGTTTTGCTGCATGGCAAAGAAGTTGCCGACTTGCAGATCCCTGAGATGGCGCAGGTAGTGGGGACGTTGTTACAAGACCCGGAACGTCAGATCGTTGCCAGCAATGTTTTTAATGAGGTCGCTTTTGGTCCCGAAAACTTAGGGCTACCTCGCAGTGAGATCGTAAGCCGGGTTGATCAGGCGCTGAAACGCCTTAAACTTGAATATTTGCGCGAACGCGAAACGTTTAATTTATCTGGCGGCGAAAAGCAAAAGGTAGCGCTCGCCGGTGTGTTGACCATGAACCCATCCATTCTTTTATTGGATGAACCCCTCGCTTCTCTCGACCCCGCGTCTGCTCATGAAGCCCTGGAAGTTTTCCGCAGTTTGGCAGATGAAGGCAAAACGGTCATTCTGGTGGAGCATCGTGTGGAAGATGCCATCAGCATTAAACCAGACCGTTTGCTTTACATGGAAGAAGGCAAGGTCAAGTATTTGGGAGCGATCAAAGACTTACCGAAAGAGCTCGACCATACTCAGGTTAAGTTGCCTGCGCCTTGGGTCGTGCAAAGAGTCAAGGCGTTGGATATCGATGTCAAACCGCCCGCCCAGCCTAAGGTCGAAGAAAGAGGCGAGCCTTTAGTCGTCTTTGAAGATGTGGATTTTCAGTACGATGAAGAACTTCCACTGATCTTGAAAGATGTCAATTTGAAAATATACCCCGGTGACCTGATCGCTGTGTTAGGACCGAACGGGGCAGGCAAATCTACGTTGGTGAAGCATGCCATTGGTTTGCTAAAACCCACCAGAGGGCGAGTGCTGGTTGAAGGACAAGATACTCGCAAGATGAGTGTGGCGCAGATTGCGCATGTGCTTGGGTATGTTTTCCAAAGCCCTACACATATGCTGTATGCTCCAACCGTGCGCGAAGAGTTGGAATTTGGTCCCAAGAACCTTGCATATGACCCGTTGCAAATCCCCAAGTTTGTTGATGAGAGTTTGTCTACGGTCAACATGAACGAATTCATTGAGTATCCGCCTCTGGCGTTGTCGTTTGGTCAACAAAAGCGCACGACCATTGCTGCCGTGTTGGCAATGCGTTCGAAAATCCTTGTCATGGATGAGCCGACAGCTGGGCAAGACTTTGCGAATTACACGCATTTTATGAACACCTTATGTGATGCTTCTGAAGATACGCAATCGGTTCTGTCTGCCAACTTTGCCTCTACTTTGTTCATTACTCATGATGTAGATCTGGCTGTAACCTATGCCAACCGCGTGTTGTTATTTGGAGATAAGCATATCGTAGCCGATGGCAAACCGCAGGATGTTTTGAAGGATGTAGATATGTTGTTGAAGTATCGTGTGCGCCCTACGTCGCTTCTGAAACTTAACCTAGATCTACTCTCAAAAACTGGAAGATTTTTACCCGCCGAATCATTGGCGGCGTATGCACCATAAATTTCCCTGCAACGTGAACACGTAGGCAGGGTTAATTTAAACAGGGTCAGCGTTCGAATCATTTCACTTTTTTAAAAGGAGAGAAGTCATGAACGATAAAAGCACTTGGGAATTTGGAACTCGTCAGGTTGTGTACGGTGCGATCGGTGCTGCACTGTACGGTGTCCTTTCCTGGATCACCAATATCTTCCCCCTTCCTGCAGCGGGTAACATCACCTTCCGCCCTGCAGTGGCTGTGTTGGTCTTCTTCGGCGCAGCCTATGGACCTTGGGTTGGTTTGTTGGCTGGTTTCATTGGTAACACCCTCGGCGACGCTCTTAGCGGCTGGGGCTTCTACTGGAACTGGAGCCTTGGCAATGGCTTGATCGGTTTGGTTGCCGGTTTGGTCGCTTCTCAGATCAAGAGCTTCCGTGCACAGGGCGATATCATCAAGGCAGTTATTTATGGCTTGATCGGTATTGCAGTAGGTATTTTGTTTGCCTCTCTCACAGAAATGTTCGTGGGCGGCATTGACATTAATACTGCATTGGTCGGCTACTTTGTGCCTGCCTTTGTCGGAAATGCTGTTGTGACCATTGTCCTTCTGCCCATTCTGATGGTTGCGTTCGCTGCGGTTGCGTCGAGGCGAGGTCGCTAAAACTCATGTTGGTCACCTGGAAGTACCGTCCGCGTAATACGTTCATTCAAAGCCTGGATCCAAGAACCAGATTGATCTTCATGTTCTGTGTCATCCTTGGACTGACGATCCCTGAGATCTGGGATTTTCGCATCTTGATTCCGCTCTTTGTTGTTTCGCTGACCCTGTATCTTATGGCACAAGTTGAGTGGAGAGATGTGAAACGTGCCTGGATCTACATTGGTATTCTGGTATTCTTCATCGTAGGCTTGAACGGGCTCCTTTCGGGGCGCGGCGGTCCTTCCTCGGTGACCAACCTTCCTTCTCCTGTTGTTTTTGAAGTTCCCATCAAAATTCCTTTTACCGATATCGGCTGGGATGTGCCAGTGACGGTTTCAAAGATGTGGTTCGCCTTGAACCAGATGACCCGTATGTTGACGATGGCGGTCCTTGCCCTTCCCATTCCTTACACAATGGACCCCAATATTTATGGGACAGCGTTTCGGCAAATGGGCGCCTCAGATAAGGTCTCATTTACCATGGACCTTGCTTTTCGCTTTCTCCCAACCTTTGCGCGTGATTTTGCCATCACAATGGATGCTCAACGTGCACGCGGATACGAGATGGAGAAGTTGCAAGGGGGCATTGCCGGACGTTTGCGCCGTCTTGCACCTTTGATCATCCCAGTGGTGATGCAATCTACGGTGACGGGCGAAGAGGTGATCGACGCCATGGACCTACGGGCGTTCGGTACTAAGCCACGTACCTGGCTTAAAGACTTGAAATATGCTCCGCGCGATTATGTATTGATCGGCTTAGGTGTGGCGATCTTCATCGCGTGTTGTGTATTGAAGTGGGGATTTGGGATTGGCGATTTTTTTGTGCCAGACTTTTTCTTGCATTTGTTCGTCTAAACTAAAAAATCAAAAACGCCGCTTCAAGCGGCGTTTTTTTATTTGAAAATATCTCGTGGATAGGTCTCTCCGGCTGTGACCCTAATATCCAGATGATTTTGACTGGGGGCAAAGACACAGGTGGCGAAATCGGTAAAAGCACAGGGCGGGTTATAGGCTCTGTTGAAATCTAGGTAAATTTTTCCGTCCGCTTCGATATCTGCGATGAGATAACGACCGGTTGGGTAGGTTTCGTCGTTTGCGGTTTCATCCCAGAAACGCAGGAAAAGGGTTTCGTCATCTTCTTTGTTGATATCCAATTGGTGCGACTTGCCGTTGAGTTCGAAGGTGACGTATCCTTCCACAGGGAATTCAGCCTTTTCGCCTGTTAGATCTGGGAAGTATGCCATCTTGGGGTGTTCGTAGGCGGTGTAGGTGACAGGGACGCGAAAGGCTTCTTCGATGTCGTACCAGGTGCGGGCGGGGAAAGAGGCGCGCTTCTCACTCTTGTTATCCCACATGCGGACGCCCATGCGATTTCCACGCTGGATGACGACCATTTGAATATCTTCCAATTTGATGTAGCTTGGGTTTTCTGAAATATCGGGCTGAAGAATGGCAAAATCTGTGCTCTTATCGTTGACCGTGATTTTTTGCCCGGGGTTGGTGCGTAAGGAAACAGACCTGCCGTTGTACTCAAACGCTCCTACATTGGCTGCAATACGTTCTGGAAGATGAACTTCGCTTTTGGGGTCGGACCCGAATTGATTTTTGCCGAGCTTTAGCCAATATAACCCAGCCAATGAAAGCCAGGCATTTTCTCTGCGAATACTTTCATTGCGTTCTTTGCGCCACTCATTAATGGTCTGACGATAAGTTTTTTCTGCCATATTCCAAAATTATACCAAAAGGGTTTTGGGTGAACGAGAAGCTTTCGTTTTTGATAAAATCAACTTAAATCACTTAAGGAGCAGAGCATGGGTCTGAAACCAGATCATTGGATTCGTAAGATGGCATTGGAGCACGGAATGATTGAGCCGTTCGTGGATAAGCAGGTGCGGCAGGGTGTTATTTCGTATGGTGTTTCTTCGTATGGGTATGATATTCGGGTGGCGAATGAGTTCAAAATCTTTACGAACGTTTTTTCTGCCACGGTAGACCCCAAGAACTTTGATACAAATTCGATGGTGGATTTTGTAGGGGATGTATGTATTGTGCCGCCAAATTCGTTCGCCTTGGCGCGTACCGTGGAGTATTTCCGGGTACCACGCAAGGTGTTGACGGTTTGTTTGGGTAAATCGACGTATGCCCGTTGCGGCATTATTGTGAACGTGACGCCCTTTGAGCCAGAGTGGGAAGGTTATGTAACCCTGGAAATTTCGAACACCACTCCGTTGCCTGCCAAGATATACGCAAATGAAGGTTTGGCTCAGGTCCTTTTCTTTGAAGCCGATGAAGAGTGCGAGACCTCATATGCTGACAAAAAGGGCAAGTATCAGGGTCAACAATCTATCGTGTTGCCGAAATTATAGGTTTGTATATCCTTGAGTGGATAGGAGATTCTCCATGGCTAATATTCGTACTGAAGAAAGCATCCTCGATGAACTCGAAGCAATTCAACGCAAAATGATGCAGACCATGGTGAGGCTTACCAGTATTGGGAATCCGCAGGTATCTTCGATCAATCTTGAATTGACACAGCTTGTTCGTAGTTTGGCACAGCTCAAAGAAGACACGAAAGCGCGTTTCAAACTTCAGCAAGAGCGTTTGGAAGCGTTGGCGGGCATTGGCAGTGTCATCAATTCTTCTCTCGACACAAAGCGCGTGTTAGACACTGTTATGGATTCTTTGATCCTCCTGATGAAAGCCAAACGCGGTTTTCTGATGCTGCGTGACGAGACCGGCGATTTTCAAGTGCAGATCGCACGTGATGCCGATCATCAAGATCTGACCGAGAATGACTTTCTCTACAGCAAAGGTATTGTTCGCCGTGTCTTGAGAGATGGTCAGGCGGTGTTGACCACAAGCGCGAAGGACGACCCGCGTTTTGAGCAACAAGCAAGCGTGGCGGCGTATCAGCTTTTGTCCATTTTATGTGCGCCGTTGAAGATCAAAGATGAATTGATTGGCGTGATCTATGTGGATAATAGTGCTCAATCTGGAATTTTTGGAAATGATGATCTGGAGTTGATCTCTGCATTTGCGAATCAGGCGGCGGTGGCAATTGAGAACGCCGCGACGTATGAATCCACGCTGGAGGGTTGGGTGCGGGCGCTGGACTTACGTGACAAAGAAACGGAAGGGCATACCAAGCGCGTTACGCAGTTGACGGAAGTGCTTGCCCGCAAGATGGAAGTGGATAATGACGACCTCGTCCATATGCATCGTGGTGCGCTCTTGCATGATATTGGCAAGATGGCAATCCCTGATGGGATTTTGCTCAAGCCTGCGGCTCTAACTCCGGAGGAGCGGGCGATCATCCAGAAGCATCCAGTCTACGCTTTTGAGATGCTTAGCCCTATTCCTTTCTTGCACCCTGCCTTGGACATTCCATATTGTCACCATGAAAAATGGGATGGCACGGGATATCCGCGCGGGTTGAGCGGAGAAAATATTCCGTTGGCGGCGCGAATCTTTGCGGTAATCGACGTGTGGGATGCCTTGGTGTCTGACCGCCCGTACCGGAAAGGTCTTGACCCTGTTGATGTGAAAGAGAAGATTCGCGGAGACTCAGGCAAGCATTTTGATCCGCAGGTCGTGGATGCCTTTTTGAAATTGAATGACCAAGACCTAAGCGATACTGCGAAGATCAGTTGAATAAAAAAGAAGCCGTCACGTAGATGACGGCTTCTTTTTTATGGATAAATTTACCCTTGGCTAGGGCGGAAAATTTCTTTGGCTGTTTTTGAATGCAGATAGAACGAGATCGCCAACATGAGAATGCCCACGATTAGCAAAATGATGGGGTTGAGAATCATGCCGGAGACAAGCCCTGCAATCAGAATGTAGATATGGGTGAGAAACGGAATCCAAAAGGCGATGGGGTCGACTCGGCGGAGGTAAAAGCTTGGGCGGCGAAGCAGCACAAGGGTCAGGGCGGAGGCGAGGGTGATCAGAATAACAATGGGGCGTATGCTGGTAGGCACCACGAATACGATCAGGGCATTCGTCCCAATCACTCCTGTCAGACCGATGATGTATGCTAATGGTGCGGCGAGCCAGGTTCCGACCCAGGTGGTGTTTCTTGCCAATAAGCGATAACCGAGGGAAAACGAGAAGACGACCCAGAACCATGCCCAGAAGTTTGCATAGGGCACGCCGAAGTATTGGGTTTGTAGCCCTTGACCCCAATCCCAGAAGCCGAAGCGGATGGCGACGGCATCGAGCGCAAGGTCGATGTTGAGGGCGAGGAGACCATCTAATACCGGGCGGAAGAAATAGGGCAGGCTGCTGGCGTCTGAAAATTCCATGGCGGTGTAGATAATGCAGCTCCATGCCACGCCGATGCAAAGGGGCACATCCAAGACCATGAGCAGAAATTGACCGTATTCATAGGCATGCAATTGTCGAATGGTGGCGAGCTCGAGAGAAACGCCAAAGAGAATGCCGAAGGCAAGTTTCAGTAAGTTTGCTGTGCCTTGTTTGCGGGCATGGTTGAGGCAAAGGGCGAACTGAATGTAGACGATGATTTCAAAGAGGGTGAAGTAGATATTTGGCATGGTTTGAACTCTGAGTTATTAAAGTGACAGTCATCTTTAAGATGACTGTCACTTTTTGATATTTGTTATTTTACATCCCCAGCCATTGACCTGCCATCTTTGGCAAATTCGCAATTGGACCTTGCCGGGCTGTGCATTGGGGCAGAGACTCTAAGAACATTCTGCCATATTGTTTGGTGAGCACACGCCGGTCAAGAATAGCGACGATGCCACGGTCAGATGCAGTGCGGATGAGGCGACCAAATCCCTGCCGGAATTTGAGAATGGCTTCAGGTAAATAGTATTCGTTGAACGAGTCTTCATAGAGTTCAGAGCGCGCCGAAATGATCGGGTCTGATGGCACTTCAAAGGGCAACTTGGTAATGAAGACTACCGAGAGGGCATCACCGGGTACATCCACACCTTCCCAGAAGGAGCGAGTTCCCAAGAGCACAGCGCGGTCTGTGGTTTTGAAGGATTCGAGCAAAGCGGTGGGAGATGTCCCTTCGCCTTGTTCGAAGACGAAGATATCTTCCCGCGCCAGTGCGCCTGTAATGGCTTGTGAGGTCTTTTTCAACGCAGCGTAGGAGGTGAACAGCACGAGCATCCGCCCACCCGTGGCTTTGGCGGTGGCTATGATGGTTCGGTCTAGAATTTGTTGGTAATTAAAGGCATTCGGCTCGGGCATGTCGCTGGGCACATAAAGCAGGGTGCTTGACTCATAGTCAAATGGGGAGCCGAGTGCGAGTGTGTCCACTTCGGCGGCATCGAGCGTGTTGCGGATGTAGTTAAATTCGCCGTGGGTGGTCAATGTGGCAGAGGCGAGAATGACACTGGCTTTTTCGTACCAAAGATGCTTCTGCATCAACGGTCCCACTCGAAGTGGTGCGGCATTCAATGAGAGGCGTTCTCCACGAGGGTTGACTTCGATCCAGTAGATCAAGTCATTGGTGGGGTTGTGCATCAAGCCAGAGGCGGCGGTCTCCGCTTCGGTCATGCGGCGGATGAGCGTTCCTAAACTGCCCATCACATCTTCCACTTCGTCGTGCCCGTCGTTGTAGAGCTCGCCGAGAGACTTGTAGATCTCATCGAGAGTCTTGAGCAAGTTTGCCATGGTCTCGCTGATCTGCCCCCAAACCATTTCGAGATCATCCCAACCTTGCAAAGTCCGCGCGGCGGGAGTGATGCGCATTTGCCAGGAGTAGTTGCTTTGCGGTTGTCCTTCACGCTGTGCTTTGATGAACTCGCCTAAATATGAAAAGAATTCCTTGGAGAGCTGTTCTACTCGGAAGGCTTGGTCAGTCGCGCGTTTTGTCTTTTGTTGGAATAAACCAAAATCAGAAGGGCGTAACGTATCATGTGTATCGGTCAGAATCGTACCGAGCAACCCAGCCGATGAACCACCTAATTCTTTCAGCATGCGTTCCAAGTCACCTTGGGTCATGCGGAAGGAAAGGGCATTGGTCACAGCCGTTTCCATATGATGCGCTTCATCCACGATCAGGTAATCATATTCAGGCAAAACCTTGCTGCCGGTTGAAACATCCGATAGAAGCAAGGCGTGATTGACAATGAGAATGTGCGAATTTTGCGCTGCTTGTTTGGCACGATAGAACGGGCAGGTTCCACCCATTCTGCCGAGGCAGGCTTCGGTGGTGCAGTTATCGTCCTCTGCAGAGAGGCGGCTCCACACTTCGCGTTCAAGCGGTCCTTGTAAATTCAGGTCGTTGCGGTCGCCGCTGGGGTTGCTCAATTGCCAAACAATAAGTTTCGCCAACACTCGCATTTCGGTGGCGTTGCTGGGTCCGTGAGAGCGCAGGTATTGAAAGCGGCGCGGGCAAAGATAGTTTGAACGTCCCTTCAATACAGCTGCGCGAACGTTTAAATTCAATGCAGCTTGAAGGTCTGGAATATCTTTCTTGATGAGTTGATCTTGCAGGTTAATCGTGTTGGTGGATACAACGACACGTGTGTTGTTCTGATAGGCGAATAATGCGGCTGGCACGAGATACGCGAAGGATTTACCTACACCGGTTCCCGCCTCGACGAGGAGATGTCCGCCTGTGGAGAGGGCATTTGCCACCGCCTTGAGCATTTCCACTTGCTCGCCGCGATGTTCATAGGCTTCAAAGTATTGCGAGAAGGGTCCGCCGTATTCCAGAACCGCAGCAGCTTCTTCCGGGTCCAGCGGAATGGGCTCTTCCGTCCGCGTGACCGGCGGGGCATTCTGCTCGGCATCCGAACCAAATATCGGCTTGGATGAGGCGCGGATCTTTGTCTGCTTGGGCTTAATCCCTTCCTTGATCTTGGCTCGCAACGCTTGTTCGAAAACCCAGTTCGAGTCCCATGAGGCAAAATTGCCGAGGTCTGCAATCTCTTCCAGTGTTTCCAGCGGAAGTTCTTGGGCAAACTCAAAAAGTTTTATGTAACAAGCATGTGTGACTAGGGCATCGTCCAGTGCACGATGGGTGGCGGGGAGGGGAATGCCAAGCTGTTTGCCGAGTGCGCCGAGATTGTAGCGGGTTGCGGTTGGGAGAAGGACCGATGCAAGTTCGAGGGTGTCAATCGTTTGTTGATATTCGAACATGCCTTTCTTGCGCAGAAAGCCAACATCGAATTTGACATTATGACCAAGGATGGGCGCATCCCCGACGAAGGCGGTCAACTCGTGGGCGACATCTTGAATACGCGGTGCTTGTCGCACCATGGCATTGTCGATGCCAGTGAGCCCGGTAATGAAATCAGGGATTTGTCTGCCGGGATTGATAAGGGTGTTGAATTCTGCTTCTTTGCGCTTGCCATTAAAACGAACCGCGGCGATCTCAATGATCGCATCGCGGTCTTCGTCTAAGCCTGTGGTTTCGATGTCTAATGAAACGATGGTGGTCATATTAGAACAAGTGTACCATAAAGACTATTTCATAAAATTATTGAAGCAATAATATTAAGTTAACTTTGTATCTTTAGATAAAGCAATATCTATGATAGGTAACAAGAACACCAACAGATGTAAGCGTACGAATTCCACCGAAGGCATGATATGGCGACGTAACCCAGCGGTATCACCAAAATAGCTGATTAGAAGGGTGGCAATAGCAACACCGTACATCCATACGCCAAGCCACACCCAAGGTGATAAAACTGTTGACTTGTTGGTTATTAACTTGGTAAGGAAAATAATGGCTATTAAGAATGTAAGTAAATAGACAATTCCTGACTCTGCATTAAACATTTCGCCAATCACTAATAGAAAATCGCGATTTTTTATTTCTTCGGTTAGGAAATAAGGCTGAACATAATCTCCATTGAGAAGATCCATGTTTTCCCAAAGTGTTGTAGCGACGAACCCAGGATGACTCACAAGGAAAACCGCATAAGCTTTTGTAGCATTTTTATCTGCCCAAGCTTGATATATAGGGGCATCAAAATAACTTGCGGCTTCTTTTTCAGGCATTCCATATTTTTTAAAGAATTCAACTCTTGATGGATAGGGCAGTATATATTCATCAAGAGCATTCATTAACGGATACCGGGTAGCGCGTAGGCTGTCACGTGCTGAGAGGTATCCAAGAACAAAGAAAAAGAGCAGTATTATGGATGATGTAAATACTACTTTTGACGATTTAAACTTTGTGGTAAAAAACAACGGCGTTATAAGAGCTAATGTTATTGGAATAGCATAAAGATGTACATCGCGTACAAAGACCCATAGCAAAAAGCTAATTAATAAAAAGGTTGTTAATACCTTTTCTTTTTTGGTTGAAAAAGCTACATCAGACTTGGCTACTGCAAATGCTAGCTCAATAGCAATTCCTAACACGATAGCAAAAATAGAGAGTGATAATGACTCAGGACTAAGTACACTGTCCCATTCGGCAATTTGAGGGGTAAAACCAAATAACATAACAGCAGAAGCTGAAAAAACTTTCACTATAGGGGTTTGCATTTTACTGGCAATTACCCATCCAAGAAAACACCAACCCAATATGGAAAGATAGTTTTGCAGAAGAGCAACTTTGTCAAAGCAGGCTTGAACTTTCCGTTCAACTTCTTCTCCAATCCCTGGCTTTCCATATGAAGTAATTGGACATTCGATGGGGTCATTAGCAAATTTGTAAATTAAATTTGTGGTAAATAGACGTTGCCCTGCAAAAATTTTCCACGAAAAAATAGAATTTCTTGCAGAAGACATATAACTATCAGTCTCTGCATTTGCTACAGATAAACGTAGGTCGCCGTACCATGATATGCGAAAGTATATTCCAATCGTAAAAATTATTAGAATAATTAGGGCTGTAAGGTATTTTTTTATGAAATTCATCTTATTATGATGCAATATCTTTTTTATATATAGCTAGGTCTATCAAGACTACTGAAAACACCCATGGAATAAGACGGAAAATTGTTGTTGAGTAAAGAGCATGACGGTTCAACGCCCAGGTATCACCTAAAATTGTTGGAATCAATGTAAGAGTGGCAGACACGAAAAGCCACAGACCTAACCATGCCCAGACACGACTATTTGCTATATTTTGAAAAGATACTAAAACAATGCCGGTCAATATAAGTAGGCTTGTCAGAAAAGGAGTTGTATTTTCGGGGTGCAAAGCGTTCCCTATATCAAACAAATAATCACGGGCGGGGTTAAGTTCGCGCGCATTAAAGTAAGTTTGTTTGATTTCGGTAAAAGCAGGTGCAAAGTCCCTTGTTAATTTTTGAGCAACAAAGCCAGGGTGTGCCAGCAAAAAACGAATCATAGTTACGTTGCCGTGCTCTTGAAGCCATGGTCCAAACTTCGGGTCTTGGAATGACTCTGCAGGCATGCCCATTTCTTGAAAGATAGCAACCAAGGATGGGTTTGGAAGTATATCGTCAATATATAGGTTATCAATTTGGTCCATTGCACGAGCACTTGATCGTGCTGTCAAAAATGCTAGTAGCATCATGAAAACCTGAAAGATGACAATGCCTCTTAATAGTTTAATTTTACGATATGTAGGTGAAATCATTAATAGTACTATTAGCGAGACTGTTACGATCGATGTGAACATATTTGTGTCACGCAGGAAGGTCCAAAGGAAAGAGACCAGTGCCCAAATGAATATCCAACCTACTATAGAAGCATCCGGATTTTTATAAAGAGCGAATGCTATTTTTATTAGCAAAGCAAATTGCAGCGCAAATAGTGAAAAAGTTAAAGACTCAGATAACAAAATACTATCCCAGTCTGCAATTTGTGGAGTGAATGCAAAAGCTAGGATAAGTATCGTGCCTGTAATTTTTGCCCATCGGCTATGCAGGTTTTCTGAAATTAGCCAAGCTAACAATCCCCACCCTAGAATTGATAAACCAGTTTGCAAAATAACAATTTTGTCAAACCCAGGCTGATATACTCGTTTTGTGGTCTCTAGTGAGCCGTTGACCTTAATCTCATACCCATTTTCAGGCTTAAATACTTTATATATCAAGTTTGTTGTAAATAATCTGCGCCCAGTCCAAATTTCTGCCGAGAAAAGAGAAGCTTGTGATGATTCAACATAAGAAATCGTGTCATTTCCTGCAATTGATAAAGTAGGGTTTCCATAAAAGCGTAATCGTAATAATGCAAAGACTATAATAATTAGCAGTACGGCGAGGGAACCCCAAATTTGACTGAATGATTTGGATGAAATAGCACGAAACATTAAGCCTACTTTGCCTTATGATTCCAAAGTGTGACTTATTTCTTGAATCTGCACACTTGTCAATTTTCGGTTCTTCGACTCTTCACGCATGAACGATTTAAGATCCTTCAGCTTCATTGCTGGAATAGGAGACTCGCCTGGCTCAACATCAACCTGTTCGTTTGTGAACACCAAAACAGGTTTTATTTCAGGAATAGCAGACCCTTCCATGTTCTTCTCAAAAAACTTTTTCACAGATGCAACTTCTGTATCTGCCTCAATATCAGGGCGACCAATGCCTTCCTGTCCGAAAATTCGCATATAGCCTTGCATAAAACCGCCGCCTTTTATCTTCCAGCGATTCTTTTCATAATAAGCTGTTCCAGCTTGTTGATATGGTAAAACGACCCAAACCCCAGCTGGACCAACTAGTAAATGCGAAGCTGGCGTGGAGTAGTGGTACATGCTAAATTCACTGTGCATCCCTTTGAGTGCTGCATCGATTTTTTCATCTCGGCGTGGTGACCGCCCCCAACGGTTGCCCATATACATGCCAATTTGAGTTAACATAAAACCAGCAATAAGACAAATCAACGAATAGACAAACCATTCAGGGTGGGTGAAGGAAATATACATGCCGCCGGCTAATACTAACAAGGCACCTAAACTAATCCAATTGCCGATCTTTCCGTTTCGTTCGATCAATTTTTCGTTTTTAATGATTTTCATGTTTATTTCTTGAGGCTCTCTTCAATTGCGTTTTTCATTGCGTCTAACACTTTTACGTCTACGGCTTCTTTTGCCACGCGGACAGCATTCTTAATGGCGAATGCATCAGAACGCCCGTGACCAATAAAGACCAATCCGTTTACGCCAAGCATAGGGGCTGCACCTTGCTCACCGGGGTCAAGTAATTTTCTTATCGCACCTAAAGCAGGCTTGACAAGTAATCCGCCGATCTTTGTTTGAAGGTTTCCATTTTTGATCAGGTTACGGATGGTGTCTGTAATAAGTTTGGCAACGGCTTCAGAGGTTTTCAGCATCACATTTCCGGTGAAGCCATCTGTCACTGCTACATCGACAGCGCCGCCAATGACTTCCTTCCCTTCAACATTGCCATAGTAATTAAGGTTCGATGCCTTGAACAGCGGAGTCGCACCCTTGACCAACTCATTGCCTTTGCCTTCTTCTTCACCATTTGAAACCAAACCCACTTTTGGGCTTTTTACGCCACGAACCTTTTCTGCATAAATGCTTCCCAAGATGCCGAATTGAATAAGGTTTTCAGGTTTGCAATCAGGGTTGGCACCAATATCCAAAACAACACAGGTGCCTTTGGCTGTCGGGAAGATGGGGGCTAGGGCTGGGCGATCCACTCCGCGGATGCGTCCGAGGCGGAAGAGAGCCGTAACCATACCTGCGCCGGTATTTCCAGCCGTCACGAAGGCATCTGCCTCTCCGTTCTTAACAAGGTCCATACCGATTGCCATCGAGTTCTTCGGCTCTTTTGATCGTGCTTTCAACACCAAGGCTTCGCCTTTATCTTCCATCGTCAACATTTCAGGCGCATGCACCACGCGAACACTCAACCCTTGTGTATTTTGTTTTTCAAGGACTGGCTTGATTTTTGCTTCGTCACCAACAAAGATAATTTCAACCCCATATTCCCGGGCTGCCTGAATGGCACCTTCCACATCGGGTCCGGGGTGTTCATCACTTCCCATTGCGTCAACTACGATACGAGCCATGAAAAATCTCCTCTATGATTTGCTTGACAAGAAAAGTAACACGATTATAATACTGCCTGCTTACGCGCTGGTGCTGGAACTGGCAGACAGGCACGTTTGAGGGGCGTGTGGCGCAAGCCGTGGAGGTTCAAGTCCTCTCCAGCGCACAAGCAGAACTCCCATTTTGGGAGTTCTTTGTTTAAGGGCGTGGAAGTGTAAAACAAAACGAAGTTCCTTTACCTTTCCCTTCAGACTCAACCCAAACGCGCCCTCCATGATACTCGATAATTCTACGCACCAGCGCCAGCCCAATTCCTGTTCCTTCTGTATCTGCATTTAATTTATTGAACAACCCAAACACCCGTTCATGATAAACAGGTTCAATACCAACCCCATTATCAGATACAACAAACACGCGCTCGCCATCCATTGTTCTTCGCACCCCAATATTGATTTGAGGGTTTGGTTGTTCCCCTATAAACTTTGCTGAATTGTCTAATAGATTTTGGACGACCTCAACGATTCTTGCCCGGTCTACTTTGACGAAAGGTAACTCCGGCTCTATCTGGACCTCGATCTTGTTTGCACTTAAGCGACCTTGTACCAAGCTGAGAGCTTCTCGCACGATTTCTTCAAATGCAACTTTTGTCGGTTCGTTGACCATTCTTCCAATGCGCGAAAGCTCAAGAAGCTCGTTCAGCAACCTTTCCATTTTTGCTACAGCATCTTTAATACGCTTGGCACTATTGTTGATTTTCTCGATGTTTCCAGAAGCCAGATCTCGTTCTAAAAGCCCCATAAAGCCGCCAATGGTAATAAGTGGAGCTTTAAGGTCATGAGAAACTGTGTATGTAAAGCGCTCTAGTTCTGAGTTCTTATTTTGAAGGTCGTTTAGGGCTTTTTCCAACCCACTAATATCAGAAATGGTATATAGCAAGCAGTCTTCATTATTTATTCTGATAATCGTAACGGAAAGAAGAACTGTGCCCAAATCACCATTTCGCTTCCGTAAAGTGGTTTTGAACTCATGGATAAAACTGTTTTCCCGAATGAGTTTGTGGTGAAGTGCATGTTCTTCATTGTTTTGCCAAAGATTCAGCTCAGATGCCCAGCGGTTGATAACTTCTGCGCGCGAATATCCTGTAAGTTTTGCGAAAGCATCATTGGCATCCAAAATTATCTTGTCAGAGATTCTGCCAATAACCATGGGAGTCAATGTTTGTTGAAACGTCTTTTGAAATTTGTCCTCAGATGCGGTTAGTTCATCGGTGCTTTTTTGACGCTTGATTACTGAGCCCAACATGCTTGCTGCGACTTGTAACGCATCTACTTCAGCTTGTGACCATGGGGTAACACGGTGATAATCGTCAAATCCTATCACTCCCCACCATTCGCCATCTACAAAGACTGGCACGTCGAGTAAAGTTTTTATTCCTTCTCTATCTTTGTTTTGCTCAGCCCACTCTGGTGGGAAAAAATCAGTAGACTCATAAAATGGCTGCCCAGTGATGAGCTGGTTGTACCATGAGATCATTTCTTCTTCGAGTAAGGGAATATTTTGAAATGCATCCGGGCTGGAGGAGTGATCTTGCTCTGGGTTTTTCCATTCGTATTGCAGGCTTGTAAGCAACCTTCCATTTTCGTCTGTGTGATTTTGAAATAAATAGGCATGGCTTGCTCCAGAAACGTTGCCTAACAATGCCAGCATTTCGTCAATCTTATCTTTCCAGTCTTTCGCATCTAACAAAAGCTGGGCAGATTGTGCAATGGCTGAAAGAATATGTTCTTTTTGTAATGCTAGTTCTTCTGTTTTTTTTCGAGTCTCTGTTTCCAGAGACATTCGTTTGATGGTTTGACTAATAACCCCAGATGTGATTTGTTGTACGACTCCAATTGCTGCAAAGATAACAACACTTATGTATCGAATTTGTCCTTCTATATAAGAACTAGGCGACCTAAAAAAAGCTGCAACTCCTAAATATGCACCTGCACTTACAATGATTGATACCCATTGAGTGGATGTGCTGAATAAAATTGCAGTTAGTAAAATACAGAGAATAAATTGTAAAACCGCAATCGCATCAAATTCTTTGTTGGCTGTTAGAAATGCACCTGCGATGAAAAATAATACGGGAGGAATATATCTTGATGTTTTCCAGTACCCTTTTTGGAGCAGATACCATCCAATAACATGGATGGTTAATAACACACCCATTAGGAATATCGGCCAGTATTGAGGTTTGGGAGCAATGAGATCGAGGGTAGTGACTGCTAGGGTTGAGAGAGCAAGACTAAAACCAATAACAGTAAAAACAGCCCGAGTGGTATGTTCGCGGCGTGATTCCTCTGTCCGTAGATCGGCTGTTGGGGAAATTGCTGATTTGAGGTCTTGCAGTAGGTTTTTCATCCTCGAACACTATAAAAGGAAGTTACTTCCAGTCTTCCCATGCAAAGGTTTTTAAGTCTGTATTTTTTACTTGTTGATAAGCTTCACTTAAATAAACGAATTCATACCCATGCTTTTGAAGTGTTTGAAGCATTTTTTCGAAAATTTCAAACTCTTTGCCAGTATTTCGAGCCATAGCGAAACCTTCCAGCCCTCCAACAGTTTTATTTGGGATATTTCCAAAATAAAAATCATGGGGGTGAGAAAGTAATAAAGTGATCCTAGGTAAACCAAAAAGCCTTATTAACAAAGAATAACCGGTCCAGCCTAAAAGCTTTGCGTAGCTTAGTGCAAATACGATGCGGACAGTTTCAATGGATGTAAATGGGAATTCCACAAGCGACTTGCTGTCTTTGCGCGTAATGCGGAATGGCATATTCGGCATGTGTAAGTTGAAATACCCAAATTCGCCCGGACGGACAGACGGATATACACTGGCATCGTATTCGAACCCATGGTCAAGTAAATGTCCGAGCCCATCTTTATCAATGCGCCCAATAGGGGCACGATAGCCGAGTGGCTTACCGCCATTGAACCCTTCATAGGCTGCTTGCGATTTTTGTACCTCATCTAATGAACAGGCATTATGGGGATCATGTGTATGTGAGTGAGCAGAGAATTCGAGTGGAATACGTGAAGCAAGCTTATGTAGCAAGTCACCATATGAATCAAAAAGGCGGGTAACTGTGAACATGGTTAGCTTGACATTATATTTATTGATAATAGACACATAGCGCTCAAAATATTCAGGGTTTTCGAGCAAGCGAATTTTCTTCTCCGGGTCACCATGATCCGGCTCCATGTCCAATGTGATGCAGGCTATTTTTTTCATTCAGGGATATTTGTGATGTAATAGAAATTGTTGCGTTTGATCACACGTAAGTTTTTAAAACCAAATGGCTCCGCAATCTTTGCAAATTCTTCTAGCGAATATAAATACACACCCGGTAAGCGATTTACACGGATATATACTTGTCGGAGGATCCAAGTGGGGAATTCTTTTTTACGTCCGTAGTCTGGGAAATCTAACAAGAAATATTTGGTGCGGAGATTGCCAAGAAAAGAAGCCATATCTTTGGCATCGAAGTATTCGATCACACCAAGAGCAGTGACGATATCTACTTGAGGAAGTGGCTTGTTGGGCCGGACGACATCCAACGCCGTAAAATCAACCTTGTCTTGTATGCCTAGTTCTACGCTACGTAAACGGGCAAGTTCCAGGGCTTCATTGGAAATATCGGTTCCATATACTTTTTGGGCACCAGCCTGGATCATTTGAAATGCAAAACGCCCTGAAGCACAACCTACATCGAGAATAGTTTTCCCTGAAATATGTGGCTGAAGCAGCTCCGATGCGGTATTCATGCGGACATACATTGCGTCACCGCGGAATACAGTTGAAAGTTTATCCCACCAGTTGGCGTTTTGTTGTCCTTCCTTGAAATAAGCACTGGCTTCCCAGCTCTTAAGATGGTCTTTCCAATATTGAGCAGATTCGGAGATTGGTTTTTGATTGTTCATGGTCGGGGATTATACCCGCTTCACTCCAGACCTTGAGCCTGATTCACTCAATAATCAGGCTGCAACATGTGACGGCGCCTTCTGCTTTTGCCAATTCGCCGAGATCAACAGGTACGATGCTGTACCCTCTATCTTCAAGGCGTTTTTGGGTTTTAGGGAAAGTTATCGGGTAGATAATTCTGCCACGAACAGGTAAGCAGTTGGCGGCGAAGGGTTCTGAGGCGTCGATTTCGATCAAGTCGTAGCCGGGAAAGTTGGATGGATCCACCCAGGCTTTATTAATGAGTAACGTCTGATCGTTTACACGGGTTACAGCAGTTTTTAAATGCAGGCAGTCTCTTAATTCCACACCCCATACTTGGTACCCGTAATCTTCAAGCAGCGCATTTAATTGTTCAACTGCTTCACGGTTACTACGAGTAGACATACCCACAAAAATTTGTTTGCCCACTACCAGCACATCGCCTCCATCCACTGTGGCGGGAGCCGCAACATGAAGCAGTGGACGGTATGGCGATATTACTGGAATGATGGAGGCGACTTCTGACTTGCGGGAATCAGCGCCGGGTCTTGTAATGACGGCGGCTTCTGGCAGAATAAAAGCGGTATCTTCAACGAATACAGAATCCGGTAAATCTGTTTCTTCAGGCAGCTCAACAACCTGACATCCCACCTCGGCTAGGGCATGGACATATGCTTCATGTTGTGAACGTGCAATATTCAGGTTGATAGGCGTGCGTTCAATATGGGTTATTTCACATTCGTTGAAGCGTGAGCTGATATGGCGGGTAATGGCAAGAGTCATTGGTTTATAAGTCGTATGCGATCAATGCAGCCTGTAGATTTTCATACATTGGCACGGTTTGAAGGAAGCCAGTTAACGCTAGTGCGTGGTACACCTGAGCTGGGGCACTGCAAATCTTTAAGCCTATTGTTTCTGTAGAATGATATAGCCTGTATATTCTTTGAAGGACGCGAATCCCGGCGCTGGTGAGCATTTGAACATCTTCCAGGTTGATGATGAGATAACGTGAGCCTTGTTGAGAGTATGATACTTCTGCGGTTGAAAAGATTTTTTCCTCGCTTTGCGCATCTACCCAACCAAACAAGTGAAAAACAGTCACAGATTTGTCGTTATGTTGAATTTCTTCTCTTGTTATCTTAAAACCTGTAGTTGACATAAGCTCGTTTTTTACTATTCGTCTGATCGATATCGGTCGATGAGAGCTTTGGTGCGAGGATCTTTAGGACTTGTGAACAAAGCTTCTGGAGTGGCATCTTCGATCAATTGTCCTTCGGACATCACAATGACGCGGTCTGCTACCTCACGAGCGAAGCCCATTTCATGGGTGACAACGATCATGGTCATGCCTTCATATGCCACTTTCTTCATCACGTTCAATACTTCACCAATGAGTTCAGGGTCTAAAGCAGAAGTAGGTTCATCGAAGAGCATCACGCGCGGCTGCATTGTAAGGGCGCGGGCAATGGCAACTCGTTGTTTTTGTCCACCAGACAGGCGAAGTGGATACTCATCTTTCTTGAAGAGCATACCTACGCTATCCAGATTCTGTTCAGCAAGTTCGATGGCTACTTTTTTATCCATGCCTTTAACGGTTACAGGACCTTCGATTACGTTCTCTAGAACGGTCATGTGCGGAAAGAGGTTGAATTCTTGAAAGACCATGCCGGTCTTCAGCCGCACATCATGGATAAGTTGACGACGTTCTTTGTTCTTAACTTCAGTATCTACTTTGACGCCATCCACTTCAATAATGCCATGAGAAGGGTCTTCCAGAAAGTTGAGGCAGCGGAGCAGTGTGCTTTTACCAGAACCGCTACGCCCAATAAGGCATAGAACCTGACGCTCAGGAACTTCAAGGCTAATGTTTTTCAGAACATGTAAACGCCCGAAATATTTATCGAGGTTTGTAACTTTTACGATTGGAAGGGTGGACATATTATCGATCTCCCTTCGAAAGGCGGGTTTCCAATTTGCCTTGGAAGTAAGTAAGGATGAGGGTGAGCATCCAATAGAATACGGCTGCCATGATGAGTGCCTCAAGGTTATTGAATTGAGCACGTCCCACTTTGGTAGCGCGCCACATCAGCTCATGCACAAAACCCGTAGCTGAAACGAGAGCCGAGTCTTTCGTCATGGATATAAAGTCATTGCCCATGGGAGGAATGGCAAAACGTAATGCCTGCGGGAGGATCACTCGCCTCATGGTCTGACCGGGAGTCATTCCCAGCGCCATGGCAGCTTCTCTCTGCCCTTTGCCGACTGAACTCAAACCGGCACGGAATGTTTCAGACATATAGGCACCATAATTCAACCCAAGTGCCATCACCCCGGCAACAATACCCGAAAGGATAATACCCAACTGCGGTAGCGCAAGGAAGAAGAAAAATATTTGCAAGTAAAGCGGTGTTCCACGGATCAGAGATACGTAGAATGTGCTAATGGCATAGATCGGTGGGAAAGTGGAGAGCCTGCCGAGTGCTGCCAAAAGAGCCAATACCATTGCGAATAAAATGGAAAGGACCGAGATCAAGAGGGTTTGACCCAATCCCTGCGCAATAAAGGAAAGATTTTTTAGAATGAAACTGCTATCCAGTTCAATGGTGTCGAACGTAAAAGAACCAAGCTGAATTTTTTGCCCACTGAAAAGAAAGATCAAGATAAAGAACAGAACAGCCCAGGAAACGCCGACATGCGTGCGAAACAAACGTTCCTTGCGAAGTTGTGCTTGGTAAAGCAACTCAGCTTGTGAAAGCGGAGCTTGTTCCTGGTTGGTGGTCGAAGCCATCTTTTACCTCCGAGAGGTGAAGTTGGAATAATAAAAAGGGAAGCAGACATGTCCGCTTCCCTTTTTATTTCATTTTTCTTACTGGTTGGGAGCAGCGGTCAGGTCAATTTCGAACCACTTGTTGGAGAGTTCGGAGAGGCGACCATCTTCGTGCATGGCTTTGAAGAGTTCATCTACCTTGGCGCGCAATGAAGCAGTGTCGAGGGAAGAGGATTTATCGAAAGCGGCAGCGAGATCTTCAGAGTAGACAGCGCCGTCTAACTTGACGACAGGCATGCCTGCGGCGAGATTCGCATCCACAACGGTTTCAGAGGTTACATAGGCAACGAAGTCCTTACGACCAGAGGCGATCGCCTGAGCACATTCCTGATCTGTTTCGAGCGGCACAACGGTCACATCTGCAGGAACCTGAGCATAGATGGAGCTTGCGGGCAAGCCGAGAGCTTCGGTGTCGTTGTTGAGCCAGGCTTCGTAGGTGGTGGCGGCGCCAGCACAAACAGCCTGTCCGGAGAGACCTTCGAGAGAGTCGATGCCAGCGTCAGCAGCAACGGCTACCACTGCAGGGGTGTAGTAGTAGGGCACGCTGAAGTCGAGGATCTGCTGGCGGGCGGTGGTGACGGTCATGGAACCAACGCTCATGTCCCATTTGTCAGCCCAGTTGCCGGCAGTGATCGCATCCCAGGAAGGGGTAGCGAAACAGGTTTCCACACCGAGTGAATCGCCAATAGCAGCGGCGACATCCACATCGAAGCCCTGCATTTCAGCAGTGGTGAGGGCGTCGCTGGGGCATTTGGTATCGGAAGGGCGGGTGCCTTCGGTGTTCAAGAATGACTGGGGTTCGTAGTTCGGGTCAGTAGAAATGAGGATGTATCCGCGTTCCTGAATGGCTCCGAGTAGGTCTGAAGCGGATGAACCGCCTCCGCCTCCGCATGCAGCAAGAACGAGTGATGCTACAGCAAGAAGACTAGCAAGGGTCAAAAGTTTCTTCATTTTTCTCCTCCGAGAGAAATAAAAATTATTGGCAGCGATTTCGCTGCCACGGAATGGTCTCCACTCCGTGAGGTTAAGCATAGACTATTTTTTTCAATTGTGCAAGGATTTTAGTTATTAAAAAACATCAAAAGAAAAATTATATATAAATTTTGTGCAATATCGCGCAAGTTAACTTTAATTAGAGCTTTTCTGTCGCATTCAATTTGTGTAGATCAAATCAACACTTTTTCAAAGCATACGCTATTTTCTACACCTATATATTGACCGTAATTGGGAATGGAGGCATATCCGCTTTTTAGATATAGATGAATGGCTGCGACTTGAGTTTTGCCGGTTTCCAAAATACACTTCTGATAGTGTAGTTCAAGTGCCCACGTTTCTAACTCAGCAAGGACTTTCCCTGCAATGCCTTTGCCTCTGCTTTCAGGAGAGGTATACATGCGCTTCACTTCCATAACATCGGGTTCATATTCTTTGATTGCGCCGCACGCTACTGCGTTTCCATCTTCATAGGCGACAATCACATGTTTGATCATGTTCACCTTATTGAACTGGGCATAGAAATCGTTTTGGTCTCCGTTGTTTTTTGCAAGGTCGGCATCAAGGAAGCGAATGAGGTGAATAAAGTCTGGGTTTTCTGAGTTGGTTCTGGTAAGCGTTATCATTAGATATATCCTTTAAGACTTGGTCAAGTATTTGCAATGGGCGATTATACTGCCAACAAAAAAGCCCACTCGTAAGGAGAAGGCTTTTTTTGTGGAATCAATTTTCAGTTAAGGATGAAGCGGGCTAGAATTCATCTTCTTCTTCGAGCCACTCGTCGTCTTCTTCACCATCTGCTTCTTCATCCTCCCATTCATCAACTTCTTCTTCATCTTCCCATTCATCATCCGCGGCGGCGCCATCGGCAGGGGAATAGGTCACACAACCTGTATCCGGGTCAAATTCTACGGCTGCAGCGCCGCACAACCCTTCATCCAGAAAGACACAATCAACATAGTGACACTTAATTCGGGGCATTTCGAATCCTCCTAGTTCTCATTTCGGAATAGTCGTACAACCGCAATAATAAAGATAATTGTCATGGAAACTTGCGATGTGACACAGAAGGGACAGATCGCCTTCAGCAACACAAGTTCCACGTATACCAACCATAAGGTGAACAAGAACCCAGTGAGCGACATGCCAAAGGTGAGTAGGGTGCCGTTCTTTTTGAAAAACTCATGTTTATTCTCGTAGAACAAAACGATCAAGATGGCGGCATAACCTACAATACCAAATACTGCTACAGGAATTCCATTCACTTCTGAAAAGCGGCTGGCGTTCACAGTAGAACAATCGCCAGAGCCGAGGCACATGCCATCGTTACCACTGATCTTATAGATCGTCATGTAAACAGACACTGCCAAACCGATGATTACAAGCGCGATCATCACGCGATAAAGCCATTTATCCATGGTTCCTCACAACAGAATAGCGTCTACTTCTGAACCAGCAGGCACGCATTTTACACCAGCGGGGATGATTAGTAAAGCATCCGCCTGTACTAGCGACAAAAGGTTACCCGAACCTTGATGTCCGGTCAAAATTGCAATACGAATGCCATTTTTGATCTGGATTCTTGCCCGCAAATAACTCTCGCGCCCATCTGATTCAATTTCTTCTTCGCATCGCACGCGGACCGTTTGCCTGCCTCCGTCCATTTTGCCGTTCAGCCGCTCGAGCACGGGGCGCACGAAAACCTCGAAACCAACGAACGCCGAAACGGGGTTTCCTGGCAAGCCAATGAATGGAATCCCGCGATATTCTCCAAATGCCAGCGGTTTTCCTGGGCGCATATTGACCCGCCAAAAATCCATTTTGCCGTTGGCGTCAATCACTTCTTTGATGTAGTCAAAGGCGCCTACACTCACTCCAGCAGAGGAGAGAATCAGGTCTACATTTTCGCTGGCGGCTTGGTCTAACAGCTGTGTAACAGATTCGCGGGTATCTCTTGCAACCCCCAGGCGAATGACTTCTGCATTTGCATTCACAATTGCCGACGCCAACGCATAGGTATTCGAGTCGCGGATTTTGCCGGGTTCGAGTACGGCATCTACATCCAGCAACTCATCTCCAGAAGACATCAACCCCACCCGCGCTTTTTTATAAACGAGCACCATTGCTTGCCCAAGACTTGCCAATAAGCCCAAATCTTGTGGCTTGAGTGTGCGCCCCTTTGTCAGCACGGTTTCACCTGTATGAATATCTGTGCCATGCGGGCGAACATTTTCCCCAACTCTCATTTGCTTGGAAAGGGTGACGGTCTTTGGCGCTGTTGCCCCTGCACTACGGACGTTGAAATCGGTATCTTCTACCATAACGACACAATCTGCGCCGAGTGGCATTTGTGCGCCCGTCATAATTCGTGCGGCTTGACCGGGTTGCAGAGTCACTGTCGGTGCAGAGCCAGCCGGAATATCGGCGACTACATTCAAGGTCACGAGTGAGGCGGAGGTGTCTTCAGTGCGCAAAGCAAACCCATCAACCGCTGAATTATCGAAGGGTGGGTAATCTCCATCCGCAAGAATATCTGCTCCCAAAATGCGACCAGCCGCATCTATAAGAGAAACGGTTTCAGTTGAATTGATTTTGAACTGGGAAAGGATGCGCTCGCGCGCTTCAGTAACAGAAAGCATATCGAAGCGCCGCGATTATACCCCCATCTCTTTTTCTCACCTTATTTCCTGATTAGAAAAGCGAGAATGATTAGCCTGGGTTATTGCGCACGGCTTCCATGACATTGGGTAAATTTTCGATGCGTGTCAGAATGCGACTCAGTTGTGTGAGGTCTTTCACTTCGATGATGAGGCGCAGATCGGCAATACTGCGGTTGACATTGACCGAAACGTTATTGATGTTGATATTCTCATCAGAAAGCAGATTGGAAATGTCACTCATGAGACCCTGACGGTCGTAGGCTTTGATCTTTACTGGCACCGGGAAGGTCTGCTCGACATGCCCCCAGCCGACCTTTAGTAGACGCTCGCGGTCCTGTAATTGAAGAATGTTTGGGCAATCGAGGCGGTGAATGGTTGCACCGCGTCCGCGAGTGATGTAGCCCACGATCTGGTCACCGGGCATGGGGTTACAGCATTTTGCCATGGATGCCAACATGCCTTTTAAACCCAGAACTTCAACAGCATCTGTTGGCTTTTGAGGTGTGGCGGGTGCATTGGCTTCGAGAATGTCCTTGATCTCTTCATCTTCGGCAAACTGTTTGATGACCTTGCTGATTGAAAGGTCACCTGTGCCAAGCCCAATGAACATTTCGTCGGGAGTTTTGAAACCAAGGTCACGAGCTAGTTTTTCAAAATTGACTTCTGGAATGCCAAGCCTTTGTAACTCACGTTCAAGCGTGGTACGCCCTGTAGCAAGGTTTTGCTCATCTTCCAGTTTCTTAAACCACAAGCGGATTTTGGATTTAGCACGGGCGGTTTTCACCAGACCCAAACTATTATTCAACCAATCACGGCTTGGTCCTCCGCGTTTGGCGGTGAGGATTTCTACTTGGTCGCCGGTCTTTAGCTCTGTATCCAAGGGAACGAGTTTGCCGTTCACACGTGCGCCACGACAACGATGACCAATGTCTGTATGGACGGTGTAGGCAAAATCGATGGGGGTGGAGCCGGCAGGCAAGTCAATGGCATCACCACGTGGAGTGAAGATATAAACGCGGTCACGGAACACATCGCTGCGCATCGACTCGACGAATTCTGTGGCATCGTTAACTTCTCCGCGCCATTCCATCATCTTACGCAGGTCTTTGATGCGTTCTTCAAATTGTTTATCGTGTTTGCCGCCTTCTTTGTATCGCCAGTGTGCTGCAATACCATATTCGGCGTTCATGTGCATTTCTTGAGTGCGGATTTGAATCTCAAGCGGACGCTTATCGTCGTACATTACAGCCGTGTGCAAAGACTGATAGTGATTATCTTTCGGCGCGGCAATGTAATCATCAAACTCGCCGGGTACGGGGCGCCAGGTGGTGTGGATGACTCCCAATGCCGCGTAACAAGAAGGAACATCTGGCACGATAAGGCGCACAGCACGTACATCATACAGCATGCCGAAAGATTTATCTTTCTTCTGCATCTTCTTGAAAATCGAATAAATATGCTTTGGTCGCCCGCTCACTTCGGCTTTAATATTGTTCTTTTCCAGCAGCTTGATTAAGTTGCTTTTGATCTCTTCCAATTGTCGCTCACGGTCTGGGCGGCGTTCTGCTAACGATTCGACAATCTCTTTATACTTTTCAGGTTGTACATAGCGAAAACTTAAGTCTTCCAATTCCCACTTCAATTGCCAAATACCAAGTCGATTCGCAAGCGGAGCAAAAATATCCAAGGTCTCTGCGGCTATGCGGCGACGTTTATGTTCAGGCATATGACCCAGTGTGCGCATATTATGCAAACGATCTGCCAGTTTGATGAGCACCACACGCACATCTTCGCCCATGGCAAGGAATGTTTTGCGCAGGGTTTCTGGAATCATATCTTCCTTACGCCCCAATAAGGCAGGCTGAACCAGCGGCTCTTCTTCGCTGTCTGCATTTTCACCGCCACGAGAAACACGCGGCAAATGAGATAACTTGGTCACACCATCAACAAGCAAACGCACCACATCCCCAAATTCACGGCGAATATCTGCCAAGGTTACAGGTGTATCTTCTACTGTGTCATGTAGCAAACCAGCAGCAATAACATCGGCAGGCACTTTCAACTCTGTCAGGATACTGGCTACAGCAATACAGTGATTGATATAGGGTTCCCCCGAATTGCGTTTCTGTTCGCGGTGCGCTTCTTCCGCAAAGGAATATGCACGCATTACGAGTTCCCGGTCTGCAACGGTATAAGACTCGGGGAGTTGTTCCATTAATTTTTCAATAGGGATTTCTACGACTGCCGATTTCATGCGCTTAATTTTACTACGCCCGCCTCTCTCCCGGACTTTGATATGCCTTTGTTTCCTGATGGCTTGCTCTCGCTGAGGCTTGATATAAAAACCGCTGGCTTGAAAAAGCCAGCGGTTCACTTTATTAGATGGTCTTCAACAAGGCTTGGTGGCTATTTCGCAAACGGTCTGCGATCACTTCGGCAATGCGTTTCATGACTGTAAAGCCATGTTCGGGGTTCTTTTCCAGCAAAGCCATGAATGGATCTGCCGGAATAATAAGCAGGCTTGAGTCTTCGTCTGCTTCGGCGCTGGATGTGTAATGGTGCGGAGCTACCACACCAGACCAACCGAAACTTCGGTAGGGCGAAGAGACAAATGACACGGTGATACTTTCAGGACGGGAGGTCAATTTGACGCGTAAGACGATGCTTCCCTTAAGTAGGAAATAAAGCTTATCGGCTTTTTCTCCTTCGCGAAACACAAAATCATCTTTCTTTACTGAAACTTCATTGCTGATGCCCGCAATCTCTTTTAACAAAGAATCCGGGAGCCCATCGAACAGGCTGAACTGGGAAAGAATTTCCGTGCTGATCATGCAATAGCCTCCAATCTTCAGGGTGAAATATGGAAAATGGGGTCGATCAGTTTCGAGTTTGGAACGAAGCGCAGCAGCTTTATGTTTATAATATTCTACAGGAAATTGTCAATATGTCAGTCACGAATAATGTCACAAGATTTTTGGATTCCAGAAAAGTCAGCTATATTGCCTATGAACTCCCTGCTGAAAAACTAGGTGCTGTGGAGGCGGCTCAGCTTTTGAATGTGCCGCAAGAACAGGTTTTCAAGACCATCGTAACAAAGCGCGAGAAAGGTAAACCGGTGTTGACCGTTATTCCGGGTCCGCGGGTGGTGGATCTGAAACTGTTGGCGAGCTTTCTTGGTGAGAAGAAAATGTTTCTGCCCACCGAACGCGAAGCCGAGCAGTTGACCGGTTTGCAGGCGGGCGGAATCTCGCCGTTGGCACTCATCAACAAAGGGTTTCAGGTGGTAATCGATGCCTCCGCCCAGAATTATGAGACCATCTACATTTCTGGCGGGCAGCGTGGTTTGAATATTCAGCTGGGCGTGAAAGACTTGGCTGGATTGGTGAACGCCAAATTTGGAGATGTAAGCCGGGAAGGCTAAGAAATTAAAAAGAGAGTGGCAAGGTGTTCTTGCCTCTTTTTTGTTACGCCTGAAATTCTGCCACCATTTCTCCGTTGACCCATAACGAATATTTCCCTTCTGGGTAACTTCCTAATGGAAATGCGACTTCGAACGGCGCAAGGACTTGAATACAGATCTCAGCCGGGTTCACCACTGAATACACATCCACGACAACCTTATTATCCGTATCGGGTGGGTTGGTGGCAATTCGTAATTTGTTACAAGGTGTGGGCAACTCGCCTTTTAGTTGCAACATAAATTGAACCGGGTAGCTTTCCAGTGTGGCAAGCCCCTTCACTTGAAGGAAGACCTCTCCACGAGTCAATGAACCATCTGCAGGGCTTGGAATATAGGTACTGGTTTCCTGCGCCGCAGGTGTGTGAACTGTGTCACTGCTGACGGGGTCGTTAGGCGAAGGTGTGGCGCATGCGGATAATAGAAATAGGAACAGAAAGAGTGCAATTACCAATCGTCTCATTTTTTCTCCTGCCTGATTAACGAATAACGGTGTGGAATGGTTCCTAGTATGAAACGAAATTGCCTACTGGAGCGTCATTCACCCAGATGGTGTATCTGCCGGGTGAATAAGTTCCAAGCAAAATTCGTACCTCAAATTGTTGGAAGACGTTATCACATTGCACATCAGCAATCACCAAACTGTACACCCTTACAAACACATTGAAGTTTTCGTCAGGCGGGCTGATCTCCACTCGTAATTCATCACAAACGCTGGGCATGTACCCTACCAGACCTAAAGCGGCACGTGGCGGGCTATAGTCGTAGATCTCTGCCAAATCTACTGATGTAATGGTGACTGCGTCTTCTTGCCTGCCGATATCTTCTATCTTGGGTTCGTAAGGGTTTTCATCGGGTTTAATGCGATAAGGGGGGATCGCTGTTGCAGTAGGTTCCGCTGTAGGCGGGGCTACGCAGGCACTTAACAAAACCGCGATTAAGAAGAAATAGACATAACGCATTCCGCTGTGATTCTCCAAGGCAGATAATATCACGGTCTGTGGATAGAAAAAACTCACTCCAGTAGGGTGCGAGTGAGTTTTTTGAGTTATTTTTTCAGTCCTTCGAGGGCTTGTAGAAGAATTCCACCGGCGTTTACTATGGGACCCGCGTTCGGGTCTTTCCACATGAAATCTCCGGTGCCAAGTCCGTGATAAATACCGCTGGGGGTGGCGATGCAGATCAAGACCTGGTCAGCTTGTTTGGGCGGGGCAGGGACGATGTCTACTACAACGAGCGGAATCGCTTGCACAGCATTTTCACCCGTCTTAATGAACGCATCGATCTTGTCATCCATTGAGGTATTGGGTCTTTCCCAAATCGTACCGCCGCCAGAGGAATGCAAGGTCCGTGCTTTGTGGTCTGAGTACCCAACAACTGCCATCACACCCGTTGGCGTGCCAACTTCCACCATCACCCCATATACTTTCTTGGCAATGTCTGCTGGTGGCTGAACCTTCAAGAAATGACGCAGAAACAACCATGCCTGTAAATAATGACGAGGTTCGAGGTCTGGCGCTTCGGTGATTTGGCGCAGATATTTTTCTGCTTCGGCATGATCATTTGCCGAGAATGCTTTTCTTGCGGCAACGAACAATGACCAGGGATATGCATCTGAGTCACCTTTGGGCCATTCATTAAAGTTCACATTCCCCATGAATTGGGTTCGCATGTCCAAAAAGGGATTTGCCTGTTTGGGCTCTGCTTTGGGTTCTTTCTTTTTGAATAAATTAAACATGATGTCTCCGAGATTTATCTCGCTGGAGTATATGCCGTTCTTGTATCCGGTAAATAGGACATTCGGATAAACGACTTGCTATTCTTCCAAAGCTTTCTCCACGGCTGCAACAGCATGGATTCTAGTCGTTGGGAAAAGCGGCGCCGAACTATCGCTTTCTTTGATGAGCAGTTCGATCTCAGTACAGCCCAAGATAATTCCTTCTGCGCCTTTTGCCAACAAGTCATTCATAATGCGTTGATATTCTTTGCGAGACTCATCCACGATCTTGCCTAGCACCAATTCTTCATAAATTACACGGTGAATGATGTCGCGGTCTGCTTTTTCGGGGGTGAGCACATCTAATCCAAAGTTGTTGATCAAACGCCCTTTGTAAAAATCATGTTCCATCGTAAAACGTGTTCCGAGCAGACCAATGCGTTGGATTCCTGCCGCAACGATCTTCTCTGCTGTAGCATCTGCAATGTGAAGGAATGGAATATTTACATTCGCAACGATTTGGTCTGCCAATTTGTGCATGGTGTTCGTACATAGCACAATGAAGTCTGCACCGCCACGTTCGAGGTCTTGTGCGCACCTTACCAAAATCTGCCCGGCTTCGTCCCAGCGGTCTTCATGCTGTAATTTTTCGATCTCGGCAAAATCTACTGTCACCATCAGGCTTTTTGCCGAGTGCAACCCGCCCAGCTTTGCCTTTGCCGTCTCGTTGATGATGCGATAATACTCAATGGATGATTCCCAGCTCATTCCGCCGATCAGCCCGATTGTTTTCATGAATGGACTCCGTTCAACAGTGAATTTTCAAAAAAGTGTTTTGCGATGACGTACACCCCGCTTCCTTCCACGGCGACAGTTGAATCAGGCAATAGAATTTTTCCTTCACTGATAATTTTTCTTCCGCTCACCTCACTGATGCGCGCCTCTGCCAGCAAAGGGACATGCAACGGAAGGGGCTTGCGGTAATTCACATTGATATTTGCTGCCAATACTTTATATCCCGCCGCCCAAACGACCAAGCCCATTACCTCATCCAATATGGCAGCTGAGGCTCCGCCATGCGCATGCCCGGGCGGACCTTGATGTCTGTTGCCCAAGGTGAATTCAGATGTGAGAATGCCGTCGTCATCTACGAACATGGTGATGCCAATGCTGTGCGGATTTTCGTCTCCGCAGACAAAGCACCAACCGTGATATGGAAGTTGTCTTTTCATGGACAATATTGTAATTCTTTGAAAGTTTGTTTGCCAACCATGCTAGAATCAAAGAAAAAAACACGGAGACACGCCATGAAATCTCTGCTCGAAAAATTAAGCATTCAGCCCGTCAACCCAGGTGCCAGTACAGGGGCAGATAATTGGATAGTAGACAAGAACGGCAAGGAATTGGTTTCATACAACCCGTCTACTGGAGAGGCGATTGCGAAGGTGGTGCAGGCATCCCCAGAGACGTATGAGAAAGTGGCGTCAGCGGCGCACCAGGCTTTTCTTAAGTGGAGACAGGTTCCGGCGCCGAAGCGAGGCGACCTTGTCCGCGATCTGGGGAATGCATTGCGCGAGTTCAAAGAACCGCTGGGAGACCTTGTCACGCTTGAGATGGGGAAGATCCGCGCTGAAGGGCATGGTGAAGTGCAAGAGATGATCGACATCTGCGATTTTGCAGTGGGGCAGAGCCGCATGTTGTATGGGTTGACGATGCATTCGGAGCGCCCGTCGCACCGCATGTATGAGCAGTGGCATCCGCTTGGGATCGTGGGTTTGGTGACGGCGTTTAACTTCCCCGTGGCGGTTTGGTCTTGGAATTCGACGTTGGCTGCCATCTGCGGTGACACGGTTGTGTGGAAGCCTTCTTCTTACACGCCATTGACCGCGGTGGCCGTGACGCACATCACCAACAAGGTGATGGCGGATCATGGCTTAAGCAGCATCTTCAACTTGGTGATTGGCTCTGGGCGTGATGTGGGTGAACTGTTGTTGAATGACAAACGTGTGCCGCTTCTTTCCTTCACCGGCTCGACTGAGATCGGCGTGCATGTTTCTGAAACGGTGGCGCGTCGCTTCGGACGGACGATCCTTGAGCTTGGCGGGAACAATGCCATCATTGTGTCAAAGAATGCTGACCTCGACATGGCAACCCGCGCGATTCTGTTCGGCGCAGTGGGCACTGCCGGGCAGCGTTGTACATCCACTCGCCGCATCATCATGGAAAAGAATATTTCGAACGATCTGACGTCTCGTCTTGCAAAAGCCTACAAGCAAGTGCGCATTGGCAACCCGCTCGAAGCGGATACGTTGATGGGTCCGTTGGTGGATAATTCATCTGTCGAAGAAATGATGGAAGCGATCAGCCAGGCGGTCAAAGATGGTGGCGAGGTGGTAGCGGGCGGCAAGATGCTCCCTGAAAAAGGACGGAACTTCGTCGAGCCGACGATTATCAAAATGCCTGCTCAAACTGAGATCGTTAAGAAAGAAACTTTTGCGCCGATCCTATATTTGTTGGAATACGATAACGTGGAAGATGCCATTCGCATCCACAACGATGTGCCGCAAGGCTTATCCAGCGCTATCTTCACCGACTCGCTTCGTGAAGCGGAGACCTTCCTTTCGGCTGGCGGCTCTGATTGTGGCATTGCCAACGTCAACATCGGCACATCAGGTGCAGAGATTGGGGGCGCTTTCGGTGGCGAAAAAGAGACCGGTGGCGGGCGTGAATCTGGTTCCGATGCATGGAAGACCTACATGCGCCGACAGACTAACACCATCAACTGGTCGAAAGATCTGCCTTTGGCACAGGGTATTAAGTTCGGCGATTAATAAGGAGAGACATGTCGAACTTGAATCAAGCCATCCAATTGGTCCGTCAGGGACAAAAATTTGAAGCACAACGTATTCTGCAAGAAATTATCAAGACGGAGCCGCAAAATATCCAGGCATGGTTTTGGTATGTAGAAACATGCACAACCACCGAGCGGCGGATTCAAGTTTTGGAATCCTGCTTGAACATGAATCCGGGGAATGCACAGGTGGAAAAGGCGTTGCAGCAATTTCGCAATTCTCAACCGCCTGCACCCATGCCCGAACCTCCCAAAGCAGCCATGCCAAACTATTCTTTTCAGGATGTAGAACCTGAACCGCAAAAGAATGAAGACTTATACGGGTATGGTTCATTTCGCTCCGATGCGTTTGAGCAGCCACAATCGTATGTTGAAGATGACAAATCTTCATCCTATAATGCGAGTTCATATGGCTATGATTCTTTTCAGAGCAATGCTCCTATCAAAGCGGAACCTGACCAAAAGAAACCGTGGGATGTCGATTTTTCCAATTATGAAGACACCTCCATGTTGTCCAAGCCCAAGAGGGCGCAACGCACCTACTCAACCTTGGATGTTTGGGCGACAGCAATTACTTCTCAAGATGAGAAATCGTATGCCGACCTTTTACAAGATCCCAAAATGGGGCTTGGAAGAGCCTTTACATGGGCGCTATTAGCTGGGCTTGTTTCGGCATTGGCAGTTCCTTTACAGCTAATGTTTAATCCGCAGCTTGCCACACTGATGGATGCCCCAGAGCTTCAAAGCCTGTTCCGCTCTGGGAATTCATCCTTAATGGTTTTTGTGACTCTTTTTGCTGTGATATTTGTTCCAATTTCCAGCGTGATCAATCTTGCTATTAACGGTGTTGTTCAACATTTTCTGTCTTTGTTGTTTGGCGGCGGTGGGAACTACACACGCACTGTGTATGCGGTAGCTGCATTTCTTGCTCCCATGACGATGATCACATCCTTGCTGGTCGTCATCCCCTTGGTGGGACAATGCCTGGCATTCCCGCTCGGAATTTACAACTTGGTGCTCAATGTACGTGCTCTCAAGGCTGCTCATTCTCTCACGAATGGCGCTGCAATTGGTGTTTTACTTGCGCCGTTGATTTTGCTGATTGTGTTTGGGTGTTTGTTCCTTTTTATGTCTGGGACATCATTTCCGTCAAATTAAGAACATTAAGGAAGAAAAAGAGGAAGCGGATAAATTACTATACATCCGCTTCTTCCTTAATAGGCAGTTGATACAGTTTCTCAAACTTTTTGTTATCATCCCAACATGACAGATTCTCCAGCGAACCTTCTTTGCAAAGCTTGTGGGCTTTGTTGTTCAGGTCATCTTTTCTCCTGGGTGCGGCTCGATGCGAATGAACTGGATGGCATAGAAAACCTTGGCATTCGTGTGATTCGCAATGACCCACGTCAACGCGGTTTTTTACAGCCCTGCCCAATGTGGAATGAGATTTGTACGATTTATGATGTACCTGAATATCCACACAGTTGCAAACGATATAAATGCAAAGTGTTTCGTCAACTTGTGGATGACGATATCTCTTTCCCTGATGCGATGGTGATTATCCGTGAGACTTTGGCACTGATCCGTGAGATCGAGCCGTTGTTGCCAGTTTCAGATATTCCCAGCTTTCGTGAGCGACTCATTGCTCACAAAGAGGAACTGGAAGCCATGAAGAAGGGCCTGGACGGTGAATTTATGCAGAAGACCTTGACCCTCTTAACTCGCTACGAAGATTTATTTGGTGTGGATGACTTTATTGATTATGATGCTTAACAAGGTTTGTGGCTAATTCTTCAACCTTTGCCTCTATGGCAGATAAAGCCTCATTGGCTTTTGTGATATTCAGATCGGCGATTTCCCAATATGTTATCTGGTCAGCCCATACTGGGAATTGTTTTTTCATCATAGGTTGATGTTCTACATAATTGATTGCGATCATTTGACCTGCTTCGAGCAGGTCTTTTTCTTCCAACTGGATGGGAAAACGCAAGGGGTCACCGGGTGAGATGTTAAGTCTATTGAGGCGTTCAAACGCAAATTTGGAAATTGGACCCACGTTGTATCCGCCCACTGTATCAAGCCCGCGAGAGTTAGCTTTCCAGTCCATGCTTAATTTTTGAGCAATAACATTGAAATAAAGTTCTGCATAGCGGCTTCGATAGTAATTGCCAGTGCAGATAAAAAGAACGGTTTTAGGCATGGTGATTAGGGGTTTCAATATCTAAAATGACGGTACAGTTACGCCCGGAAGCTTTGGCGGCGTACATCGCAATATCAGCACGGCGAAAGATATCTTCAGGGTTTTCCTCTCTTGCATTGTGGCTTAGCTCCACGACCCCTATACTTAAGGTGATGGAAACTTCACCTTTTTCAGAGGGAACCCTTAAACTTGCTACTTTGTGACGGATTCGTTCTGCTAAAGAGTAGGCTTGTTTGGCACTGGTCATTGGAAGGAGCACAATAAATTCTTCACCACCGTAACGCCCGAATG
>JAXLVR010000013.1:0-86716 GCA_046328915.1 Anaerolineales bacterium
ACCTTTACACTCTATTGAAGTGTTGTTGTGGGAGATCTTTGATAATTCTAAAAAATTTCATCCTTCTCATACTCCAAATGTAAAAGTGGATGTTTTTGCTGTGAATCCTAAAACTATTCAAATTCAGATCAGTGACGACGGAGTTTCTCTTTCACCCAAACAGCTAACAACAGCATGGCTGCCTTATTTCCAAGGTGAAAAAGATTTCACAGGCGAAATGCCCGGTATGGGGCTTGGGCTTTCAACGGTCAATGCTATCATTTGGGGAGCTGGCGGCACAAGTCAGATGATGAACCGCGAGGATGGAGCCGGTGTCGTGATTCGCTTATCCATTCCTATTGCTAAAAGCGCTTAATAGCCTGATCTGTAATGGAGATTTCGATGAATAATAATAGTACGATCCTAATTGTAGATGATGATGCCGCTGGTCGCGAAGTGTTGGTATCTATTCTTGAGCCAGACGGTTATGAATTGATTTTGGCAGAAAACGGGTTTCAAGCTCTTGATCTGGCAAGCGCCATTCACCCCGATATTATTCTTCTGGATATTATGATGCCCGGCATGGATGGGTTTGAAGTATGTAGAAGGATACGAAGCGAAAAAGAAATTGCAGAAGTGCCGATTCTGTTTCTCAGTGCGTTGGATGATCGCCAGTCTTTATTGAATGGTTTGGAAGCTGGAGCAGATGATTTTATAAACAAGCCCCCAGATCGGTATGAATTGCGGGCGCGGTTACTTGGTATTTCGCGTTTGAATCGTTACAGAAAACTTTTGGATGAACGACGTCATCTTGAGGAAGCACATCAACAACTTCTGCTAGCTTATGATAAGACCATTGAGGGTTGGTCTCGTGCAATGGATCTGCGCGATAAAGAAACAGAAGGACACACCCAGCGTGTCACACAAATGAGCTTGAAGCTTGCTGAAGCATTTGGTATTCATGGTGAAGAGTTGCTTCATATTCAACGCGGTGCTTTGTTGCATGATATGGGAAAGTTGGGTATTCCAGATGCGATTCTCTTAAAGCCGGATAAGTTGGATGATGCAGAATGGGAGTTGATGCGTCAGCATCCACAAATGGCATACGATATGTTGTATCCGATCGAATACCTTCATCCGGCGCTAGATATTCCATATTGTCACCATGAAAAATGGGACGGCACGGGCTATCCACGTGGGTTGAAGGAAGAAGAAATTCCATTATCCGCTCGCATCTTTGCCATAGCCGACGTTTGGGATGCGCTTACATCAGACCGTCCCTACCGTGAACCTTGGAGCGAGCAAAAAACATTGGCGTATATCCGGCAACAATCTGGAAAGCATTTTGATCCACGGGTTGTGGAAGCTTTTACAAGGATTTACTCGTAGAATCTTACATAAACATAAAGTACAACGGCGCTCTAAGCGCCGTTGTACTTTATGTACCAGATATTTGATGGCTTACTTAATGTTAATAGAACGAATATGAATTTGAGAGGAATCACCAGAGGTATTATCTTTTATTTCAATATAGATGCGAGCTGATTTTTGGGGGCCCTTATCAAAAATAATGGTTACTGTTGGATCTGGTGGAAGGTCTTTATATGTATTTATGTAGGTTTCAGGAGTGCTCTCTCCAGGGGCATATAAAGAAACTCTGATGGTGAAATTAGGTTGAGACCCTGTTTGGATAACAATATTATGGGTATCTATTGCAGTAGATGGAGAAATATCAAATATAAAAGGATTTGCTTCCAGAACTCTAACCAAAGTGTTTGGGTTAGAGTCAAAAACATCAGTTAAAGAGCCAGCCCCAAACGGGGAATGTGTAACATATGCTTTCTGTCCATCTAGCTGAATGACTTCTTCGATTGGAGTAATATTCTTTATTTTTTCTGCGTTAAGAATATCTGTAATATTGTCTGCTGGAGTAAGGCTGATTACATAAAAGCCAGGTGTTCCATCAGGGTATTTGATTACTTTGTAAATTTTTATATCTTTAAATTTGGGGTCTTGTATAAGATTATTATATTCATTGTATGGGAGAATAAAATACAAGTTGGGGTTTATAGAGCTTGGATTATCGATCCAGTCAATCGGTTGTCCAAAAAAGACACGCTCTCTTAATTCGGCAGGAATAAAGAAGTCAGCAAACTCATCTGTACCATTTGCCCATGATGGAGAGACAGAGAATACGATATTTGGATTGCTTTTTAATTCAGGCAATATAGTGTCTTCAAAAACTTGCTTTGCGCCATATTGCATTCCAAACAACCCATAGTCATTGAACCAAAGTGGACCATTTACAAGAGCATCTCTCAACATAAAGAGACTCAAGAATGTTAATAAGATAAACACAATCCAAGGCATATTTGCCGAAAATTTCTGTTTTTGCCAATAAAATTCTAACTTCTCAATGGCGAAAGAGAGCCCGAGTGTTGTAATAAGTGCAAGAGGAATCGACATCCAAAGCATACGTGGCATGCCAATAGCTACAACAGATGCCGGGAATGGAGCGGCAAGAAAGGCAATGAAAAGTGACCTGTATGAGGGTTGACGTAAATTTTTAATAACCTGAAAAAATCCGATTAATGCAAAAGGTAGAGTAATAAGCAGACCATTTCCATATCCTTTCATGACATGGCGGTTTATATCTGTAGAGTTCTGTAAATACCAATAAAGTGGACTTAATCCATAAGTGTATTGCTTAATAAATTCCCAAATCTTTTGTAGAATATCTAAATTCCCGTTGAACCAATAAGAATTTCTTTTTTGAACTTGTTCAAAAGATTCGTTCGGGTGTGCTAAGTAATATCGTGCAAAGGGTAAAAGAAGAACAACACCTAAAACAAGAGCCCATAAAATGGTCTTTCTACGATCCGGGTGAATATGATATTTGAAATCGGTGATAAATAGCGCAAGCCCAGTAACTGCCATCAATATCTGCCCTAAACCGTGCGTATAAAATGTCAATGCGCCAGAGACGATGGCAAAGTATAGAGATTGTAAATGCCCATCTCGATATCGATTATAAAAATACAGGAAGAGCATATAAAAAGATGCTACTTCTGCGTATTCAAAAGCCGTTCGAGCATGCAAGAACCATGCTGGCGTAGTTAATAGAAGGATTATGCCTGCCCAATAGTATTTGATTTTGAATACTTGTTTGAGTAATAACCCGAGCGATGTTGCACTAACTAAAGTAATGAAAGCGGATACCAGCCGGGTAACCGTTATTGATTTTCCAAAAATTAAGTAAGGGAGCCATTGTACATAAACACTTGTTCCATTAACCCACCCGCTTGCTATAAAAAATGTAGGCAAAAATTCGTGGTTATAGTTTCTGTAGCCGTCACGAATGAAATCAGAGATAAAGTTCATATGAATGGCTTCATCTGTGAAGAAGTAAATCGGGAAGCGGTCGATGCCTATGCTTACGACAAGAGCATAAACAACGACAGATGCCAAAAGAAGAATGAAACCAGTGTCTTTTAATTGAAAAATTTTTTGAAAATTTTTTATAGTGGGATTTTTTTGAATTTTCTTTTGTAACTTCTGAAAATAAATACCATATCTTGTATTTTGGGCTTTAAAAAGTTTCCTTGGTGTATCAGATGGCTGTGAAACTTTTTTTTCAGCAGTGCGAGATAGGTCGCCGTCTATGGCGGTGATTTTTCCAGTTTTTTTATCAATAAGTTTTAGTGTGACATGAACATCCATCCCATCAGGTACATCAATTGATACACTTGCTTGCGTAGTTTTTTTTCTGTCTTTTAAGATGAGCGTTGTGGATTTAGATGATTTCTCTTTATTTTTTTGTCTTCGATATAATAAATAATATCCAAAGAGTGTAGCTATATAAAATAAAAACAGGACAATCAAGGTGTTTTGATTCATAAAATAAACCTTAACTTATGCTTGTGGCTTGCGCCCAATTCCCAGAAGTGCACTTCCATATACTACATGGATCTTTATATCGGTCAGCCCAAGGTCCTTCATAAAATTTGCAAGTTCACGGCGATGAAATGGGTACTCGTCGCCAAAGGGCCAGTATTTGCCGAAGGCTTTACGGACAATTAAGTTATATACAGAACTTTCCCAAGGGACAACAATACCTACAACTCCTTCGGAACGGGTAACACGGATTTTTTCACGTACCATTTGAGCGGCTTGTTCTCTTGAAAAATGTTCGATTAGACCAATGCTAAAACTTATATCTATTTCTTCTTCAGATATTGGCAGGTCGAAGGCACTTGCAACCCCTGTCTGGAATGATGGACTTAGCTTTTTCGCAACTTTAACAGCCTGAGGAGATAAATCCAGGGCATAACAAGTGCTTTTGGGGTAACGTTCTGCTAAATAATGTAAAGTCCGTGCCGAGCCGCAACCTACCTCAAGCAATTTTGCAGAAACTAAATCTGAGCTGTATTTTGCAAGATGAGAGGCATATTTATTGGTAAATAAAAAACGAATTCGCCAAAGTAAGAGGTGAAACAAATTATCTTTGGTTGCGTGAGTAGCCCAAAAGGAATCCCAAAGTCCATTATTTTGTGACAATGTTTATATCCAATCGCATGAAATTTAACTAATAAACTCTATTTTATCAGAGAGGTTGTAAGAGAGTCTCTATTATGAGCCTTTCAAATTTGTGATAATTATACAAATTTAAGGGGATAAGGCAATTATGCCAATGGCGACCCGAAATTTAGGCAAAATATTTTCTAAATGCCCCTTCAGTGATGTAACTTTTTTACGTTCTGGAGATACTATCTGTAGAACTATATGGTTACTAATTTCCACGAACTTTACGAAACATATGCAAAAGATGTGTTCCGTTTTGCATACTGGTTGTGCGGTAATGCACAAGATGCAGAGGATCTTACCTCTGAAACGTTTGTGCGCGCTTTGACCACAAGTGGAGAGATCAGAACGGATACTGTGAAAGGCTACCTGCTCACAATCACTCGTAATTTAGCATACAAACGCTTTAAACGTGAGAGGCGTTTCATACCTCTTAGCCTTGACTTGGTAGGGCATCAAGTGGATCTATCACAGTAGGTGGAGCAGACTCTGCATTTGCAATCTGCAATGCAATTCATTCAGTCTCTGCCTGAAACCGATCGGATTGCCCTGGTATTGAGACTTGAGAACGAGCTTTCATACGACGAGATCGCAAAAGTTTTGAATATTTCATTGACTGCCGCCAAAGTTAAAGTACATAGAGCGCGGCTCAAATTGACAGAGTATATGCACCAACAAGAGGAGCTATTGATATGAAAATCACACGTGAGGTCATTACCGACCTTTTGCCATTATATCTGGCAGGAGAAGCCAGTAAAGATACACAGGAACTAATAGATGAATTTTTGCAAACCGACCCTGATTTTGCAAAGCTGGTGGCGACACAAAATGCACCACTTGAAAAACTTAATATCAATTTACCAAAGGAAAATGAAGTGAAAACATTACAAGATACCCGCTCTCTGTTACAAAAACGTTCGATTTACCTCGCATTCACCATCTTTTTCTTACTGCTACCTGCATCTTTTACATTCGATGATAACGGTGTTTATTGGATGTGGGCAAAGACCCCAGTAAATATTTTGATCTTTATTGCTTTTGGCATTTTTAATGCTGTTCAATATTGGCGTATTTCACAGAGACTCAAAGGTAGTGGTTTGGAATAAACTTTCCTGAAAGAAACAAATGCCCTCCTGTTTTCTATAGGAGGGCATTTGTTTTAATCATTGAACCGTAACAGAAAATTTCAATTCTTGTTCGTATGTCGTTCCATCCCCCGGAGGGTAGTTTCCAATAGTAAATGAAGCATCTCCAGCCGTGATGGCTTTGAAGGTCCATACTTCTACGCCGCCGGAGCCGGGGATGACGGGTTCTGCGGCGGTATATTCGCGTGAGACCAGTTCGACGCCACTTAAGTCGCCAACGACTTCCCAGTGGTAGCCGGTGGACGGGTTGGATTCGACGACGATCATGAAAACCTCACCAGCGTTGACGGTAATCGGCTGGGATGGGTCGGTGAGGGCAGGCATGCTGGAACCTGCAGGGTCGACGGGCGCGGGGGTAGGGGTGGGTGTGGAGCAGGCTGCTAAAAATAATGCTGAGGCAAGTAAGAGATATAAGGTGTTTTTCATGTAAGACTCCTTTGGGTTTGGTTTTACATGGGTATAACGCTGAGTATGGAAAAATGTTCCTGATTAAAACAAAAAGGGCGGATGCGAGACCCGCCCCTTCTTTTTAAACGAATTTCTTCTTATTCTTTGAGCGGAGACTTAAGATGCGCAGGGGTAAGACCATCAAGAGATTGCTCTTTCATACGCATCGCAACCCGACATATTGGAATGGAAGGGTCTGCTTTGGAGTCAAGGACCACAAATTGCCCACCCATTTTTTTGAGAAGGTGCCTGTCGTATTCCATCAGGCGGTGACAGGCATGGACGTCTCTGCTGGCGGTGACGGGGCAAACGCCATGGATTTCGGCGAAGGCAGTTTCGGGAGTGACTTGCTTGATCGGCACGAATGCCCGGCTGGGGAACATCCGCTGCCATTCTTTGGCGAGACCTGCAAGATCGTTTTGGCGTTGACCCTTGCGCAGGGAAAAGGTCAGGTCTGCCAGGCGGCGCAGGAGGAAGTTGGAGATCGGCTGCAGTTTGGGTGAGCGGGCGAAGATCGCGCAAAATTCGATGAAGGCGTTGAAGATGCGAATCTGTTGCTGTCGTTTTGCTTTGCGCGGGTTGGATGCCATGGTGACGATTGCCTTTTGATTGGTCGTAGGGGCGACGTCTCGTCGCCCTTCTTTATGATGGGATGCAAATAAAAAAGGGGCGGGACGCTTCGCAGCCCCGCCCCTACGGGACGAATTTATCTTTTCAATGTTCGATATTTGACTCGATGTGGAGTCAAATCTTTGCCAAACTTTTCCTGCATCATGGTTTCGTAATCGGACCAGTTGCCGATGTACATTTTGGCGACGGAGTCGCCTTCGTAGACGATGAGGTGGGTGCAGATTCTATCGAGGAACCAGCGGTCGTGGCTGACGACGAGGGCGACGCCTGCGAATTCGGTGAGGGCTTCTTCGAGGGCGCGCAGGGTGTTGACATCCAAGTCATTTGTCGGTTCATCCAATAGCAAAACATTTGCGCCTTCGGTGAGGGTTTTGGCGAGATGGACGCGGTTGCGTTCACCGCCTGAGAGGATGCCGACTTTCTTTTGCTGGTCGGAGCCTGCGAAGTTGAAGGACGAGACATAGCCGCGTGAGTTGACTTTGCGTTTGCCGAGTTCGAGTGAGTCTGCGCCGCCAGAGATTTCTTCGTAGACGGTTTTCTCGGGGTCGAGGGTGCGGGTTTGATCGACGTAGGAGAATTTGACGGTTTCACCAATTTTGATGGTGCCGCTGTCTGGTTTTTCTTGACCTGTGATCATCTTGAGCAGGGTGGTCTTGCCTGCGCCGTTGGGACCAATTATCCCGATGATAGAGCCTGGGGGAACAGAAGCAGAAAACTCGTCCAGAATGAGGCGGTCGCCGTAGCTTTTGGTCACCTTATCAAATTCGAAGACTACGTCACCAAGTCTAGGACCAGGCGGGATGTAGATATCCAGTTCTTCGCGGCGGGCTTCGGCTTCTTGCCCCAATAATTTTTCGTAGGCGGTGACGCGGGCTTGTCCCTTTGCCTGACGGGCTTTTGCGCCCATGCGAATCCATTCGAGTTCGCGGCTGAGAGTCTTTTGGCGCTGGCTTTCGGCTTTTTCTTCGAGGCGGATGCGCTCTTGTTTTTGTTCGAGCCAGGAGGAGTAGTTGCCTTTGTAGGGGATGCCGTAGCCGCGGTCGAGTTCGAGGATCCAGCCTGCGACGTTGTCGAGGAAGTAGCGGTCGTGGGTGACGGCGATGACGGTGCCTTTGTAGTCGCGCAGGTGATGTTCGAGCCACGCCACGGATTCGGCGTCGAGGTGGTTGGTGGGTTCGTCGAGCAGGAGAACATCGGGTTCAGTGAGCAGGAGTCGGGTAAGCGCGACGCGGCGCTTTTCTCCGCCTGAGCAGATCTTGATGGGCGTATCCGACGGCGGACAGCGCAGGGCGTCCATGGCGAGTTCGAGGCGGCTGTCGAGGTTCCAGGCGTCGTGCTTGTCGAGTTCTTCCTGCAGTTTGGCTTGCTCGGCGACGAGGGCGTCGAAGTCGGCATCGGGTTCGGCGAACTTGGCGTTGACCTCATCGAAGCGCGCGAGCATATCGACGATGGGCTGCACCGCTTCTTTGACGCATTCGATGACGGTCTTGGTTTCGTCGAGTTTGGGTTCCTGTTCGAGCAGACCGTAGGTGTAGCCTTTGGCTTGCGAGATCTCGCCGATGTAGTCTTTGTCGATGCCTGCCATGATGCGCAGCAGGGTGGATTTGCCTGCGCCGTTAAGACCGAGCACGCCGATCTTGGCGCCGTAGTAGAAGCCGAGCGAAATATCGCGCAGGATCTGTTTGTTGGGGGGGACGATGCGTCCCACTTTGTTCATGGAGTAGATAACTAAGGATTCGTTTGCCATTGGGGTTCTTCCAGTGAGTAGATGAGTAGAGATTGGATAATTCGATATTAGACGTTTAGATTGAGCGTGTCGAAATCGGGCGTATTGTATCAGATGGAATGATAAATACAGACGGATTCTTTTTTGGATGGTGAAAACCTGCCTTTCAACAAGTCGCTGTTTCGAAGGGCTTTGACTCAAGCAGCTAGTACATTGAAATATGTATCCAGTTTTCTTGCAGACAATTTAATTTTACACTGCGCTTTCAGCAACATCTATTTGATCCATAATAGATAACAAAACTGCTTCCTTGTTACTACTATTTGACTTCTCAAAGAACATCATTGATGAAAGAGAAGCGCATTCTGCTAAGCCAATTGGAGAAAATATAGAGTAATCTACCAAAGACCTAAGGTTTATTTCAATATTTCTCTTCTGGTTTAGTGCCTCTTCAAGTATATTTACAATCTTCGAAATGCAATATTGTTTATAGTTATAAATGGTCAAAAGAGGAAGCAAATGCAAGATGACTGATACATTTTCAGACTCATTCCAGATATCGACCAAGCTAGCAAAGAATTCATTTGCTTCCTCCTCATTGCCAGCAACACTCATTTTCTTGATGGCTTCAAAAAGATCAAGCAGCTTATCAATAATAATTAATTCAACCGTGGGGTTATAGTACTTAACCAAGATCTTCAAGCTATCGAAAATATTCCTGAGTTCTCTCTTTGAAGAGGATTTCAGTTCTTCATTTATAGCTGCTATGAATCTACTAAAGGATTGATTGAACTCATCGTGATCGCTATAGCTTGTTATAACTGCAATGTAGGCTTTCAGTTCAAGATCAGAAAACCAAAACCCTTCTCTATTTGATGAAAATTTCCAGTTTGTAACGTAACTTACAATTGGATGATTCTTGTTGATTCTAGCTAAATTCAAGCTGATGATGGCAAGATTCTCCAAGCGACTCGTCTTGGTTTTATCACTTAATGAGGTATATATATCTGCTAATCTCAACCAAATTTCTTCCTGGGCAGGGTAGTCTTCAATTCTGTGGAGGCGATCAATAGAAATACTACCTTTATTTTCTTGATTAATTACCCGAGAAAGGAGACTGACTACTTTGTCAATATACTCATTAGGTGCTATATCTGCAAGTTCTAAAAAGTATATACAACGATTGCTATCAGGATGCTCGTTCTTAATTGAGCTTAACTCTCTGAGTAAATAATCTAATTTAGAATGAAACAGCTCCTCATTTCCTACAATGTGAGCAACTCGTGCTAATTTTATTTGAGCTACGAACTGGTTTATTGGAGGTTTTATTTTTTCAATCACGGTTGAAGCTTTTTCAATCGCTATATATTTCAGTTCAGGTTGAATGTCGGATAATGCAAAGCGGCAAAGCATAAATAGCCGATCCCAAGGGGGAAAGTGTTCAAAGTACTCGAGAGATGCCTTAGGGTTGATCCTTGTCAAGGTCGTAATTGCAAATTCAAGCAGATCGACTGTATCTTCATTATCTTCTTGATTTTTAGATAATTGCCCGTTTGCTAACTCCACAACAATGTCGTTGATAGCTTCTACAACACTATTTTCTCCTGCGGTTTTATCAGTGTTTGATAAAACACTTCCTCTAAACACCTTTATGCTTATTTTGTTCTTTGGAGTTACAAAGTATTTCTCCACTCTGTTTTGCACTTCTATTGATTTATACTCGCGCGCCATAATTGCCATTTGAGTAATTATTGAACTCACTGCAAAATTTACCAAAGAAAATGTTTTTGAGTTTCGGGATACCGCTTCGCCAAAAGCATAGGCTAGTAATCCGCGCAGGTAGGGATCGCCTACCTTTTTGTCGATGCATTTCTTCATTACTAGAGCTGTCCCATTTTGAACATACTTATCTTTGTTGTTTAATAAATTTAGCGCCAACCTCACGAACTTCTCTTCGTCACGTGAATTTTCATTCTTATCTAACCACAAACGCTCAAGAATAATTTCCGAAAAAGTCGCATCATTTAGCACAAGTGATATATCTAATAACTCCAAGAGAATTCGATTTTTTTGGCTTTCTTGAATATCAATCGTTTTGAAAAAATCTTGTCCGAGCGACGACCAAAATTGCTCAACCTTATCAAGATCAAGTTTTACGAGTTTATTAGAAAAGTCTATAACATCCTCTAATTTCTTCTCATTATTAGCTTTTTTGGAAATAAGCCTAATTAATTCAGAGGAATAGTAATCGTCAGGATCCTCAGCATATAAATGTTTATAAAGATCAATTTTGTTTTTTGTAGACAGGCTGGCAATCAAGTCGCTGAAAAAATCGGGAAGCTTTTTTCTCACAGCAAGAATTAAACTAATACTTGCCGAATCCCAATCATCAAACACTACCTCTTTAGACCGATCACCATACTCAAAAGAACGAGTTTTGGCATCGCTTTTTTTAGAGTCTCTTCTCTGGGACGATTTAATTGTCTGCAAAATGTCTGTTTTTGAATCACTTAGGTTGCTTATTTCATCATATTCCAGAATTATTTTTAAGGACCAAAAGACATATCTGTTTAGCTGTTTCTGTTTCAATTGCCGAAGCAGTTTTAAGCGGGTATCGTTTTCTCCATTTGCTTCATAATGACAAGCTAGCGCGCCATACAAATCGTTATCAAATACATATCCCCTCCCTTCAAAATCTTGAATATATCTACCTATCTCAGATAAGTGTTGTTTGTCAATATGAAATTTGTTGTTAATTGCAGACTTAAGGATGCTACTGATGGTTCCCCATTTTGTTTGTCGACTATCAACTACATCTTTGCAATAGGCTAGAGCCTTATCAATGGCAGCCAAAGGCTCAAACTCGCCCAGTGCACTAACAATTTCGTTTATGTTTTCAGCTACTTGTCTGTCATCCGCATTCTCATTAACCAAGGATGCAAAAATATCCTGCAGCAATTTATTAGATGCTTGATAGTCAAGCTTCCGTAACTTAAGTATCCCTTCAATAGCATTAGAAATACGCCTCTCGGATCTGGCAGCTTTGATTGTGGCTTCAAGTATTTCTTTCGCTAAATTGGCATATTGCTCCATTAGTAAATTTGCAAATTCCCATCGGACTTTATACCAATCAAGATCAGATTTCGATGCATTGTTTTTTACTCCTGAGAGAATTATCAGCTCAAGAGTACTAATCTCTAGTAGATGGATTACCTCAGAACTTTTTAAAATACTACGAAAAAAAATAGTCCACCCCGACTCCTTCAAACTTTCTATTGCCCTAACAGCTTTATTAGGGTCATTTTTGATTAACTCCTTAAAAGCACCACATAACCAAACATCAATTTGATTCTTGGTTTTTTCTGCCAGAGATTGAACAAAGGACAACTCATCAAGTTTGGTAATTAGGAGAATTGCAAAGTTGTCTAATGTTCCTGTTGCAAATTTAACAGGAGGTAAATTCAGTTTTAAGGCATTTGATAGAATTTCGAAAGAAATCTTTTCGTCATTATTGAGAAGAGCAATGTGCGCAATTAAAACTTTTTGCCTAAAATGAAGATCAACATCTCCTAGTTCTTCTGCTTGCCTAATGGCAACGTGGTAGTTGCGCGCTTTAGCATAAGATGCTATTGTACCTAATTTAGCACCTTCAAGGATTTCATTTTTAATTTTTGCATAAATCAACAATAAACGTACAAGATAAAGATTGTCTCCGTTATCTAGAGCTAACGAGATAGCTTTGTCAATATCTGGCAATAAAGTTTGTATTCCTAATTCTCGTTTTCTTTCAGAAAACAGATTCGTAAACAGATTGTAGAATGCATGTCGTTTTTCATAAGTAGCACTGTCGTAATATAAATGCGAGGATAAAAACTGTAGCCCGTAAGAATCAATCTTGTCATAATTTGGTGTAAATGTGTCACTTTTTAGTGAATAAGAAGTGATTATTTGTTGGTGATAAGCAACTGCATCAATCCAAAACTCATCAGATTTATTTTCGTCACGAAAAAAATCGCTTATTGATTGATGATACAGGAGATATTTTTTGTGTTGAAACAACACTGGATCAAGAAATTGACTTATTTCTTGTAACATATCTCTTAAAGTCTGCTTCTTGATACCAGTAAAATTGAGCATCTCAGATTCAGACAAAGATGTTTGGGCTACAACCAAAACACCAAACACGTCTCGGAATTTATTTTGCCACTCACTTTTTTGTTTTCCGATTCGAGTCTTTAGAAATTCACGATATATTCCATCTAGCCCTTTGGGGAAGGATTGGATTTTCTCATTAGTCAAGCTGTCACTTGAGATATAAGGTAATAACCATTTTAGATACAAAAAATTCCCCTCACTTGCTAGAACAATTTTTTCGATGATTGGTTTGTTATTGCCACTTAAGTTTGTCATCTTTTCAAGCTGTGAAGTTGTGTAAATCCTTACGTCGTCAATGTTTTGTGGACTATTAGCATCCAATACAAAAACAGGGGTGTTTGTATGCTCAAACTCACTTAGTACACTTTTGTCATGTCTTGTAGTGCATATAAACCTAACCTGTTGAGGTAATTGCCCCGTATTTGCTAGCAGTTTGACTATATTGTCAAGTCCAGTGTGCTGAATTGCCTCATCAAGTGCATCAACAAGAATAACTGTTCTCCTCAATTTACCCTTAGCATTCAATTCAATTAATGGTTCAATAATTAAATTGACGAAGGCGCTGGACGCAGATTGAGAATCAACAACCAAGTTCTGGATGTAAACCCCAATTATTTGACCTGAATTCTTGTCAACTTTCTGGTCAATAATTATGTTTGTTTGATTTTGCTTCTCTATCAGGATTTTGGCGAAGTCATTATTCTTAGCTAATTGTAGGCAAATCGATCGAATAAAGCTTGATGGGTCAATAGTAACCCGATCTCTAGCAACACAAAAATGATAAGCATCAACTGTTTTTTGGTTTACTAGATTGACAGAAATGGCAGTTTTTCCAATACCAGGTTCTCCAGAAATAAAAAAAAATTGAGGTGCATTATCTGATTCGAGCCATTTATTAATCCCATCAAGAACCCATTTGCGACCGACAAAACCAACAGAATACTTTTGTATGAGGGGCGAAAAATTAAGGGTGTTTTCTCTGTTGAGACTTGCATTAGAACTTACTGGTGAATTGTTCATAAAACTCCTCAATGGTGAAAACATCAATACAAAACCCATTATAATGTGCTGGAAAGGAATCACAAAAATGACAACTGAGCAGATTTTGCAAACAATTAAAGACTTGACGCCAATGATCTTGCCTTTACTTCCATATTTAGTAAAAGGTGCAAAGTCATTTGGCTCTGAGATGGTTAAGTCGGCTGGTGAAAAAATGGGCGAAAAAATTCCGGATGTAATTAAAAATATTTGGGAAAAGTTGGTGCCGAAAGTAAAGGAAACGCCTGGAGCGGAAAAAACCATTGAGAAGGTAGTACAAAACCCCAATGATCAGCGAGCTATTGGCGCTTTTGAATTAATATTAGAAGATATCTTAAGTGATGATGATTTCAGAAAAGACTTGGTCAATTTGCTTCAAGTAGCTAAAGATCAAGGAATTACTGTTGAACAAGTTACACATATCGGTAAATTGTTTGGGGAAATTACAAATGTTGATGTTGAAGATGCTGGTAGTTTATCTATGACAAATATTAAGTCCGAGCTTAATGTAGATGAAATTGAAAAAGGTGGAAAAGCTACTGGTGTCCGTCTAGGTAGCAAAAAAAGTAAAGGCTAAAAGAAGCAAATCCAAACATGGGAGGGGAGAGGAAGAAGATGACCTCTCCCTGATTGGCGTAATGGTTAATGGTTCGCGGAGTCCGCTTGTCCCTCTCCAAATGGAGAGGGCATGGGCGTGGCTTTTATCTTGCCCGCTGGCACAGACTTGGTCAAGGTGGTATAGAGTAAAATCCCTTCATGGATATTGACCTTCAAGTTCGCTTGGCGGCATTCAACTGGCTTTCAGAGCAGGTCAATTCGCATGGGGATGTGCTGCCAAGAAAACTGCTTGAACAGGGGTTTGAATTTCAAGGTCAACGGATTCCACTCGTGGCTCCGCAGGGGATTTTCAAGCCGCAAGTCCTTGATCTGCCGCTCTCCATTACAACCGCGCCAAAAGGTCCATATGATGATTATTTTGGGAAAGATAACTTCCTGATCTATAGTTATCGCGGCACGGACCCAAATCACCGTGACAATGTGGGGTTGCGAAAAGTCTTTGAGTTGAAACGTCCACTCGTGTATTTGCATGGGATTGAGCCAGGAAAATATCTGGCGACCTATCCCGTTTACATCATTGGGGATGACCCAAGTAACTTAACTTTCAAGGTCGCTGTAGATGATGTCCTACCTGCTTTTGAATATACTCAATCAAGTATTTCACGCCAAATTGCCGAAGTGTCTGATGCCCGACATGCCTATTTAACTTCCACGGTCAAAATTAGATTGTATCAACGAGCATTTCGTGAAAAAGTTTTAGATGCCTATAAATCACAGTGCGCCGTTTGTAATTTAAAACACCGCGAATTGCTTGATGCTGCTCATATCATTCCAGACAATATGCCAGAAGGAAAGTCCACGATTGATAATGGATTGTCACTGTGTAAGCTGCATCATTCTGCGTACGATGCCTTTATTATCGGCGTAACGCCTGATTATGTTATTCAAGTCCGCGAAGATATATTGGAAGAGGAAGACGGTCCCGTTTTGCAGCATGGTTTGAAGGGATTGCACAAGTCCAAGCTGATTTTGCCGAGTTCAAAGAGTCACTATCCAAGCAGGGAGGCGTTGGAGTGGCGATATAGTCGGTTTACGAGGGCGGGATAGAACCCCCTCTGTCCTTCGGACATCTCCCCCAAATCCGACAATTAAAACTTGGGATGATTATTGAGCAATTGAATCGTCGGATTTGGGGGAGACTCGGCGATGGGCATTTCTCTGCAACTGGACGTTTGTTACTCGCGAATTGAGAAAATTGGGGTGGAACGTTGTCCCACAAGGGGATGATATCCGCGTTTGGGAACATGAATTGAAATTTCCAGAGAAGGTTGCTGCGAAGTTGAGGAGGGTGGGACCTTTCCCCCGTCCCCTTCCCTGACCCCCAAAGATCGGGGGCGAGAGGGAAGGGGTGCCTGCTGATTGGGATGAGTCCGCGTGGGTTGGCGAGTGCTTTGGGCGGAGAAGGTTTTGCTCCCTCTCCTTTAGGACGTGTGCCCTTTAGGGTAGAGGGCTGGGGAGAGGTTTGCTCTTTGTTTTACAGTACAATCCCGCCATGCCCGCAAAAAACATCATTACGAATCAACCAGTCGCCAAAGCAAAATTAGAGCGTGCCAAAGAACTCCGCCACGAGATGACACCTGCGGAAAAACTGCTGTGGCAGGAAGTCCGCGCCAACAAGCTGGGAGTCCGCTTTCGGAGGCAGCAGGTCACACCTGCACTTGCGTGCTGGTGCAAGTGTTCAGGGATTCATCGTCGACTTTTATTGTCACCAGGCGGGATTGGTTGTGGAGGTAGATGGCGATGTCCACGATTTGCAGAAGGAGGAAGATGAACGGCGGAACCCCCTCTGTCCTTCGGACATCTCCCCCAAATACGACAACTTAAACTCGGGATAATTATTGAGCAATTGAATCGTCGGATTTGGGGGAGACTCAGCGATAGGCATTTCTCTGCAACTGGACGTTTGTTACTCGCGAATTGAGAAAATTGGGGTGGAAGGTAATCCGCGTTTGGGAACACGAGTTGAAATTTCCAGAGAAGGTTGCTGCGAAATTGATGAGGGTGTTTTAGACAGACACGTCTGAGCTGAGCGTCCGCGGTGGTGGGGAAGATCAGAGAAAGCATCAATTAGTGGTAGAATTTCAGAAATTCGGAAATTCCGATTTCCAGGAGAAAGACGATGACTACAGTTCAAATGCGCGGTAAGGGAAGTATCACCTTTCCAGCCAAGTTGCGTTCAAAATACAAACTGCAAGAGGGCGAAGTATTCACCATCATTGACCTGGGTGGTGGATCATTTTTGCTTACGCCAAAAGTACTCGAAGTCGATGCCCTTTCCAGACGAATATCTCAGAGCCTCAAAGAAGAGGATTTTAACATTGAGGAATGGCTTCCGATCTTAAGAGAAGAAAGAAAAAAGATATTTCAAGAAAAATACGGCAACATAAAACCTTCAGGAAAATAGCCCATGAAGAAGGTGAGTATTTTTCTTGATAGCAGCGCTTTAATTGCAGGGGTAATTTCCGAAAATGGCGCGGCTCATGTCTTGCTTCAACTTGGTGAGACCGAAAGTGTGTCGTTGACGATCAGTAAATTCGTATTCAACGAAACCACTCGTTCCATTGGTAGAAAGTCTCCTGAGAATTTGGCAAATGTTCAGAAAGAAATAGAAAAAGCAAAAATTGTCATTGCTCAAGACCCATCACAAGAAGAAATTCAGGCAAATTTATATTTGATGGACGACCCAGATGATATTCCTGTTTTGCTTGCCGCCATCAAAGCCAAAGTGGATTATCTTGCAACACACGACCATAAACATTTTCTAAACGACCCAAAAGTTGCTGAAAAAGCAGGGCTGAAAATTGGGACGCCAGGCGATGTCCTTGCCTGGATACGGGAAAATTTGAATTCTTGATTATCCAATCCAAGCAATCGTCTTTTTCATAACACTTTTCCCTTCGCCCGTGGACGGCGTCGATTCATTTGAAGTTCTTCCTGTTCCTTGGCTGGGTAGAACGATAATGCTTTTTCAAGTAAAGCTTTCAACTCATTCAAGAACGGGTAACGCGGATTAAATTCATACGGTCGAGTCCGTCCGATGGAACGGCTGACGAGGATGCCGCCTTTCTCGAACTTGTCCAATTGCATTTGGATGAGCTTCAGGTCGGTATTATAAAAATTGGCGATCTCGCGCGCGTAACCTTCTTCACGTGTGAAGATGTAAAGCAACACCCTTTCGGCATTTTTGGAACCCAGCAGCACTTCGATCATGGGAATTCTCCTGACGTCTAATTAACGTTATATGACGTCTTGTTTACGTCATTATATTATGCAAGGGAAGATGAAAGGCGGGAGAAGGTGTTGTCCGCGCTGGGGTTGAGGATTGTCCGCTTTGGGAATGATGAGGTCGTGAGAAATCTGTCTGTGGTGATGGGGAAGATTACAGGCTTTATTTCTACTGGAGCGAAAACACCATAAAAGTTGACATACTCTCTTGACAGGTTATCAAACTCGTCTATAATGTGACTGGTCGGTCATATGACCAATCAGTCACATTATTTTTTGGAGGTAAAAATGGAGTTTCTCAACGATTTTCTTGCCTGGGCATGGGCGCGTCATCATAATATCCTTAGTTGGTATATCCGCCCCATGTTCATCATCCCCTTTATTTACTTTGCCTATAAGCGTAGTTGGAAGGGCATGATCGTCACCATACTGGCATTGCTTACCAGCATGTTCTGGTTCCCAGCCCCTGCTGTGGTTGACCCCATGGTCAGCCAGTTCCTCGAAGCCGAAAAAGAATTCATCCTCGGTCCCTTAAGCGCGCAAAAGGTATTCTTCTGGCTTACTGTCCCATTGTTCTTTGGTCTGCTTGCTCTGGCATTCTGGAAACGCTCTTGGTGGTGGGGCGTGGCGGTCATCAATATTGCCGCATTGGGTAAAGTGGCATGGAGCGTTGTTGAAGGCGGTCAATCAGGCTGGGCGGTATTGATCCCTGCTCTCATTGGAATGATCGTCTGCAACCTGGCTGTGTACTTCGGCATTCAATATATCCATAAAAGAAAAGTTCAAGGCACAACAACAGCATAATGGTTTCGTGATGGCTGTTCTTACAAGATAGCCATCACGAAACAAAGTTTATAATCAGTTTATGCCAAAACAAACCTTCCTGAATCTTCCCAAAGAAAAACAAAGTGCATTCATCGAAATTGCCCTGCTTGAGTTTGCCAACAACGACTACAACACCGCATCTATTTCAAAGATCGTTGAAAAAGCAGGAATTGCCAAAGGAAGTGTTTATCAATATTTTGAAGATAAGCAAGACCTATTCCTGTATCTGGTGGATGTTTCGAATCAGACCCTGCTGGAGTTTGTTACAACAACCCAGCCACCCACCCCACCTGATGGTTTCTTTGAAACCCTCCGCCTGCAAATGTCCGCCACGGTGCAAGCTTCTCTAAAATATCCCATCCACTCAAAGCTATTGCGCAGAGCATATACAGCGCCATTACCATTCCACGATGAGATTTTTGACAATGCACGCAAAATACGTGAAGAACATTTTCAAGCCATGATCAAACAAGCTCAAACCGCAAATCACCTTGACCCTACCCTGGATGTACCCATTGCCAGTTTCATGGTGCAGGGAATGCTTAACGAACTCGGCTCCTTTTTGCAATCACGGTTCGGAGAACCAGAGAACTGGTCCGAAGCTGGGGTCAACAAAGTGTTTGATCAAGTGACCACGATCTTGAAAAAGGGATTAAAAAAATAAACGCTGATTATGCCTGTCAAAGAGACTGTGAAAAGGATTTTTTCACAGTCGGAGATAGTAGTTCTTAATGTATAAAGCTGATTGCGGGTTTTGGGAATGATGAAGTTGTGAAGAGTCTGTCCGCGGTGATGGGGAATTTAGCTTTAGTCGTTGGGCGAATCAAAGAACAGCTCACACCAAAATAGGTCTCTTCTACTTTTTCCCTTTTTTACTAAGGACATATTGCACCGAAGGACTGATCGCCTTATCCGTGCGATGGATGCAGCCTATCCAACAGCAAGGGCGGCGTATCCCTTCTTTGAGTTCGCTGACCGTTCGTTGCACATGTTCGTTTCTCGTATCATCTTTCTTGACGTAGGTCACCCAACAGATCCACTCATTGCGTGCCAGCGGGGTAAGACTCTCCCATAGCGTGAGGGCTTGCGAGTCAACAGTGAGAGCTTCTCGTAAGTCCTTGGGCAGCTTGTGGACGGTGCCGCCAGAAATTGTCTTTTTGACCATAGGTGATTCTCCTCGTAAAAATTATATCGATAATAGGCTTGAATGTTGTTATCTGAGATAGGGAAGATTGAATAATTTCTTGGAAGGATGGTAGGTCTTGATTTTGCCCAAGATTTTTTACGAGAGAGCAGCTTCCATTTGTTTTGTTAGTTTCCTTTTGCTGGTAGCCACATCTGCAGGGCTTTGATGCGAAAAAGCACGAGCACGATCACAATGAACAAGCCAGCAAACATGAACATGAAGGGCAGCGCATAAAAAAGAGTCTCAGCTACAATGCCGTATTTCAGCAAGAGGTCGTTCATGTTCGAGCCGAGAATAAGCTGCCAGAAGAACAGCAGCAAAATGACAATAAAGCCGAAGATCAATGCCAACGGTTTGGTGAACCAGCCGATACGGTCACTCAACGAACGGACCATGAAATAGATTAGCCAGCCCGATGCCACGGTAGACAGCAATTGCATGAAGATGATCCACAAGACCCGAAAGGACTCATACTCAGCCACCAGCCTTAGGTTGAGGCTGGTCAGCTCGAGCATATATAAGAAGAAAGAGCCCAAGTTCACCATGCCCATGATGATGAGAAAATCTACAAGAGCGATGACGATATTCGGCATGGCGGCTTGTCCGCTACTGGTGGGGCGCACGCCTAATGCCGTGAGCAATTTGGCAGGCTGCGGCAGGAGCTTGGCGATCGCCTCAAGATTGCGCACCCCTTTGCGGAAGTCAATCCACTGCACCTTGGAGAGCTTCTCTGGCAGTTTCACCCGTTGGATCAGGATGGGATACACCACCTGCTTTTCAGGGTCCGCTTCGGTGTCCGTTTTGAAGCGCGAGAGTAAGACCAGCGCTTCATTCGCGGATGCGAGTTCTTTCGCGGCTGTGTGACCATGTCGGGTCAACTCCTTTTCCAGCTCGCGGGCAATGACCTTATCTTCTGGGGCATAGTCAATGTAATAGTGAACGGGTTCAGGCTTAAGAATGTTCGGGCGATAAAGATTGGCGAACTTGGGTGCACTGGCTTCGGGTCTGCCCCAACGTTGCATGCCAGGCAACCGCAAGACGATCAATAGCAAGATGGAAAAAAACGGGATGAGATATATCTGGATGAATAGACTCATCAGCACGATGTTATACAGAGAAAAGTAATTGCTGTAGTCAAAATCCACATCGATATTGACGATCTTTAATTCGAGGAATAACCCCAAGGTGAAGAACAAAGCAATGGGTTGAGTCCATAGCGCGGTTTGGACTTGCGTTATACTGAATTCGCGTTTGAAGATGCGCGCAGGAAGTGGAACTAACACCCAGGGGATTAGCAAGGTCCAAAATGCGAACAGGGAATAGATGGCATTGATCACACTAAGAATCCCAGCCAGCCAAACCACGAAAGGTGCTTTGAAGCCCGCTTGGGGAGCAAGTTTATTTTGTGGGGCAGGGATTTCGATGCACTTGAGTAATTCTCTGAATGCGGGCGTAAATGCACCACGAAAATCCACCCATTCCAAGTTTGCCAATTCGGGCGGCAAGGGCACAGCTTGAAATATCAATAAGATGATGCGTTTCTTATGTTCAAGAAAATGACGCCACTCGATCTCCACACTGTGAGATGAGATCGATTCAGGTGAGACGACCAGCAGAAGCAACTCCGCTTCTTGCAGTCCCTTCTCGATCTGTTCTGCCCACGGTCGCCCCGGCACCAAGCTGAGGTAATCTGTCCATATAGTAAAACCTTGTTTTTGTAACTTATGGGCAAGGTCATCTACAAAACCAATGCATTGCCGTGAGTAACTAATAAAGGGATTGGGCATCATAAGTGTTCACACTATTTACTTGTTTTAGGAAACCAACGGCGCAACTCTTTCCAATTGAAGAATATCATAATGAGCAATACGATTCCTCCGAAGATAAAAAATAAAAAGGGAATGGCGATAAAACCGGTAATTTCTGTTTCGCCGTAGTCTTCGAAGAGGGTCGTCATGTAATCAGCCAGCGTGTATTGATAACTCAGCATCAGGAACAAGCCTGCTGCCCCTGCAAAAAACGACCGGATGGATGAAAATACTCCGCGCCTTTCTGTCACAGATTTAACAATGAAAAATCCGAGCCCGCCTGTCAGGAGCACAGCCAATGCCGTTTGAGCTAGGTTACTAAAGATAAAAGCAAGTTCGTCCTGCAGAATGTATCCCAAACCGTTCGACCATAACTCAAGGAGGTAGATGAAAAATGTGCTTATGTTTAACAAAAGAATAAACGTTAAAAAGTTGACAATCCTACTGAGCATATTGGGCATCACGATTTGTGCACCATTGGTGGGGCGTGTACCTAATGCAGTTAATAACTGGGTTGGGTCTGGCAATAATTGCGCCAGGGCATCCAGGTTCTTTAATCCTTTGCGGTAATCGATCCATTGCACATGCGAAAGTTTTTCTGAAGGTTGCGCGGTTTGAACCAGCACCGGGAAAACAATTTGATGTTCAGGGTCCGCCGTTGTGTCGGTCTTGAAGCGTGAGATCAACACCAAAACTGATTCAGCAGACTTAATATCCGCTTCTTGCTGATGCCCGTATTGGATCAACTTATTTGAAATATCCTTCGCCATAACAAAGTCCTGCTCTGCATGGTCGATATAGAATCTAACTGGTGTAGGGTTTGGGTTTTTAGGCGTATATGGGTTGACAAATTTTGGCATATTGGCTTCGGGCTTTCCCCAACGCTGCATGCCTTCTGAACGAAAAAGAAAAATCAAGATGAAAGCCGAGAATGGAAGCCACTGCAAGATGCTTACCAATAAGCCCAGCAACGGATTGATACGAAAATAATAAACCGCGATATTTTCGCCTTCTAAACTTTGGTGACTAATTTCATAAAAAAGCATGACACCAAACAGATTTAATAGAGGAGACATCCATAAAGCAGTTTGTACACGCGAAAAATTATAGTTACGTTTATATACTTGCCAGGCAAGTGGAACCAGAATCAATGGAAGTAAAATGGTCCAAAAAGAGAGCAGCGAATAAATACCCGCGATGGCACTCAAAAGGATGCTTGCCCACACAATGACCGGTGCTTTGAATCCGCTTTCAGGCGGGGCTTGTGTTTCTCGAATCGGCTGCTTGAGTTGTAAAATTAATTCTTTGATGCCAGCTTCATAACTACCCCTGAAATCCACCCATTCATATTTTTTCAATTCATCTGGTAATTTTACGGCTTCAAATAGGACAAGGATAATGCGCTTGTTCTTTTCATTTAATACATGCCGCCACTCTAACTCTACATACTGAGATGCGATCGAATCTTTGGAAACGACCAGTAAAACTACTTCCGCTTCTTGTAAACCCTTTTGAATTTGCCCAGCCCAAGGGGTCCCTGGAATTAACCTTCGGTAATCAAGCCAAATATTGAATCCAGCCTTCTCCAGCCTGTGGGTCAGGTCATCTACAAACCCTGTTTCGCGTCTTGAATAACTCATAAAGATATTCGGTGCCATTAAAGTCTCCAATAAATTGAGATGGCGTTGCAGGTAAAACGGTTTAATTAGCCAATAAACTTCGTCATTATAAAACACGGAACCCACAATTCCAGATTTACCAATTTTCAAAATCCCAATATACTACCTATATGACTTCTACTTTACCGGTCCTCCGTGCGCGGCGTGAGCGCAGATTAGAAAAACAAAGACGCAACGAGAACCGTTCACGCGGTGCCATCTTAAGCCTCGGGCTGATCCTCTCTTTGGTGTTGGGGGTGCTCATCATTCTGGGCGCATTTGCCTACTCAGATGTGACTCGCGACCTGCCTTCGCCTCAGACCCTTCCGCGCTTGCTCAACCCGCCCGATGGACTTTTGCTACAACCAACCCGTGTGTATGACCGCACCGGTTTGCAATTGCTGGCTACTTTTGCGCCCAGCGAATCACCGCGCCGTTATATTCCCATCAGCGAACAAAATGCGCAGCATGTTCCAGTTGAGATGGTCAAGGCACTCATCGCCGTTGCTGACCCAAGCTTTGAAAACCATTCGGGCTATTCGCTTGAGGGCTTCAATAATTACGACCTTCATCCCACCATTGCTCAAAAACTTGTCAGCTCGCTCATGCTGTATAACGAGCCGCCCACATGGAAGCGTGCCATCCGTGAACGATTGCTGGCAGTGCAGATCACGTCACAGTTCGGGCGCACGCAGATCATGGAGTGGTATCTCAATAGCGCAGACTTCGGCAATTATGCCTATGGCATCGACGCCGCCGCGCAACTTTATTTTGGTAAACCTGCAGACGAACTGACTCTGGCAGAGTCCGCGATCTTGGCGGCAACCAGCGAATCGCCTGCGCTCAACCCGCATGATGCGCCGTTGGTCGCTATTCAACGCGGGCGCGAATTGCTCTATGTGATGAGTGACCTCGGACTCGTGACTGCCGAAGAAGTGGACCCTGCGCTGGCAGAGACTCCGACCTTCGCAGAAGCGCCTCTTCCTTCGACTGAAGTTGCTCCAGCGTTTCTGAACTTACTCCTCTCCCAAGTCGACTCTCAAATTCCGCGCGACCGCATCGAGCGTGGCGGCATTACGGTCATCTCCACGTTAGATTATGACCTGCAAAAGAATGCCGCTTGTGTGACAGAACTGTATGCCGTGCGTCTCGCGAATTTACCTGAGACGGAGATCCATTGCGATGCCGCACGTTTGCTCCCATCTCTGCCGCCTGATGCCATCTACACAGATTCATCTGCCAGCGCCGTCATCCTGGACCCTGCCACGGGGCAAGTCCTTGCAATGGTGGGGGAGACAAATCAGGGCGTAGAAACACCCTTGGTCAGTGCGCACCCAGCCGGGTCTGCGTATGATGCGTTCGTCTATCTCACCGGCTTCACTCGCGGATTAAGTCCAGCCACATTAACATGGGATATTCCACTCGAAGAGGTCAACCCGAACTTTGATGGGAACTATCATGGCGCACTGCGCCTGCGCACGGCGTTAGCGAATGATTATCAAGTGCCAGTGGAAACCCTGAAAAAACAGATGGGTATGGAGAATGTGACGAAGATCGCATCCTCATTTGGTGTGGATGTTAATAATGAAGCTGCCATGCTCGACCTTGCCAGTGCCTATGGAGTCTTTGGTATGCAAGGGGTAAAGCTTGGTCAATATGTGAATGACAAATTTACGCCCATCACCGTGTTGCGCGTCGAAAGCATTGACCGCGGCGTGATGCTTGATTGGTCTTTTCCAAAGTCGCAGACGGTGGTTACACCGGCAATGGCATACCTGATGACCCATGTATTGAGCGATGAACCGGCTCGCTGGCAAACTTGGGGACGGCAAAATGTATTGGAGATTGGCAGACCCGCAGGTGTGAAGCCCGGGCAAACTGCCGATGGAAAAAATACCTGGGTGGTTGGGTATACGCCTTATGTTTCCGTCGCTGTATGGACGGGAGTGCGCGGCGAGAATCAATTTATCACTCCGCGTTTCCCGGCTGCCTTGTGGAGTGCGTTGATGCAAGCCGCTTCTGAAAATAAACCCGTAGACGGTTGGAGCACGCCTCAAGGCATTACGCCGTTAACAGTTTGTGACCCATCAGGCATGTTGCCAACACGCGAATGTCCAAATTTAGTGAGCGAAGTATTCTTGAATGGCAGCGAACCTACACAAGCCGATACATTGTTCCGTGAGTTTTCGGTCAACCGCGAAACTGGTTTGCTTGCTACTGTATTTACTCCGCCCGAGCTTGTGGATAAACGAGTGTACATGATCATCCCAGATGAGGCGCGAGAATGGGCACAAAGTGAAGGAATCGCTGTTCCGCCTTCATCCTATGATGCCATTCAAGCACCGCCTGTGAATCCGTATGCCAATATCACCGCTCCGCAGCTCTTTGCGGATGTGGATGGAAAGGTTCTCATTCTCGGTGCTGCCACGGGTGATGACTTTATGTACTATCGTGTGCAAGTGGGGAAGGGGCTGAATCCGCAAGAGTGGATTCAGCTGGGCGAAGATAATTACAGCCCGGTAGATGGCGGTATCTTAGCCGAATGGGACACTACCGACTTAAGCGGACTCTACGCTGTGCAATTGATCGTCGTCCGCACCGATCAAAAAGTGGATACGGCAGTGATCCAAGTGACGATTAAGTAATAATAAAGACCCGGTGATGAGCCGGGTCTTCTTTTTTTATTGCTTGTTACTTCTTTTTCTTTACCGCTTTTTTCTTTGCGGGTGCTTTCTTGGCAGGCTTTTTCGCAGCAGCTTTCTTTGTGCTTTTCTTCGCTGCGGGTTTGGCTTTTTTGGCAGGAGCAGATTTTTCAACCGGCAACTGTTCCAGTTCGCTCACCAAACGCGCAAGGAAGTCGAAGCCGCCTTGCCAGAATTTCGGGTCGCGGATGTCCACGCCGGCTTCCTTCAAAATACGTTCGGGCGCTTCAGAACCACCCGCCGAAAGGATCTTGAGATACTTCGGCTTGAAAGATTCGCCTTCTTGTTTGAATTGCTGATACAAAGCGTACACTAATAATTGACCGAAGGCATAGGCATACACGTAGAACGGAGTCTGGTAGATGTGTGGAATGCCGACCCATTCCCACTTGAACTCTTCGCTGAGGTCAAGGGAGTCGCCGAATTGTTCCTTGAGATTTTCAAGGTAGGCAGCGCTTAGGTCATCGATTGAAGCGTTCTTTTGAGTCATTTCATGGGCAGTTTTCTCGAACAGCGCAAAGTATGACTGACGCAACACGGTGGCGTAGGCATCATCCATTTGCTTGAAGAGAATGTCCCGGCGAACCGATTCATCTTTTTCTTCTGTCAGCAATTTGTCGATCAAGACCATTTCAGCAAAGGTCGAGGCGGTTTCAGCCAATGGCAGTGACGAATGGAATGTGTACACACTGTGCTGTTCTGCCAACATGGCGTGAATGGCATGCCCTAACTCATGGGCAAGGGTGGCAACTTCACGGCTATTGCCCTGATAGTTCACCAACACATAAGGAGTCTCTTCGGGTAAAAAGCCCCAACAAAAAGCGCCGCCACGTTTGCCCTTGCGGATCTCGCTATCGATGCGTTTCTGGTCAAAGACGCGTTTGGCGAGTTCTGCCACTTTGGGCGAGAAGTTGTTGAACGCGTCTAACACCATATGAACGGCGGTATCCCAATCATAGGTCTTTTTGGAAGCCGCCAATGGGGCGTAAATGTCATAGCGGCGTATTTTCTTCATACCAAGATGTTTGGCTTTCATCTTGAAATAGCGTTGGAAAATGCCTACATTTTTACGAGCGACACCAAGCAAAGCTTCCACGGCTTCATCGGGAACGTCATTGCTCAGGTTGCGGGGCGCGATCGAGTTCTTGAATTTGCGCAGCCCAATATTTTCACTGTGCCAATCGCGCAAAATGGTCTGGTAAATTTGCCCAAGGATGGGACCATCTTCTGCGTACACTTTGAATTGCGCCTGGTAACTCGCGGCGCGTACGGCTGGATCTGTGCTATAGCGATACGAGAACAGCTCAGCGGCTGTCATTTCTTTTTCTTTGCCGTTCACCTTCATCTTGAACACATAACGGTTCGTGATGGAGTCGTATAAGTTGCCCAGCGCATTGACCCCATTGACGTTTTTCAGGTTGATGATCTTTTCTTCCGCCTCACTCAAGGTATGAGGCTTGAAGTTACGTATGGATTCAAGATAGTAGCGATAATCTCCAGAAGCATCCATCAAGCGCTTGGCATTCGCATCGTCCAATTCCTTCCACCACAAGCTAAAGAAGAGGGTGCGGTTTTGGTTTTCTGCTAAAAATTGCTGCACACGTGCCTGTAATGCCTGCGCCTTTTGATCTTGCGTATCTGCTGTAAACGATAAACCTGCGAACGAGTAAAGCTTATTGGCAATGCGGGTTGAGAGTTCATCGGCTTTCATCACCTGCATGAACTGCTCAGTAGACATATCTGTTGTAAGTTTATTGCGCACCCCTTCAAAGGATGCCACTTGTTCTTCGATCATGTCGAACGCGTTTTCAAGCTCTGGGCTGTCATAGCCAGAGTAGAGTTGAGAAAGGTCCCACTTGGAAAGTTTATACGCCATGATTGCTCCTTATTGTATGTATAGAGGCACAAAATGCTGTGCCTCTACGTTTTATCACAAACAGAAAATCCTTGTCTAATTCTCCAGTATGGATTTTTACAAACTGGAGCGCACGTGCATGATATCGCCTTCTTTGACGATATATTCCTTGCCTTCAAGCCGGAACTTGCCCTTTGACTTCGCTTCATTCATCGACCCGAGGCTGATTAGGTCCTCATAAGCCACCACCTCGGCGCGAACGAATCCACGCGAAAGATCGGTGTGAATTTCGCCAGCTGCTTCTTGTGCGGTCGCTCCACGGTGGGTGACCCAGGCGCGCACTTCATCTTCACCGACTGTGAAGAAGGTCAATTCCTGCAAAAGTTCGTAGGAGAGATTGATCATACGGTTCAAACTCAATTCTTTGATGCCATATTCATCCATGAATACAGACGCATCTTCAGCAGAAAGTTGTGCGATCTCCATTTCGAGTTTGCCCATCAACGCCACCGAAGGATGATCTAATTTCGCGTCCGGTGCAGACTGTCCTTCGCCGAGGTTGAACACGGTCAACAAACGTTTGCGGGTGAGCAAGCCAAAGCTGGAGAGTTCTTTTTCTTCTTCGGCATTGTATTCAAGGTCGCGCAGGGGTTTGTTATCAGAAAGAGCTTTGTGCATCTTCTCGAACAGCTCGGTCTGACGAGCATTAAGCGTTTTATCGGTGCCGCCCTTTTTGCGTTCATCAACGAGGCGTTCCAGTTTGCGCTCAACGGCGATGAGATCGTTCAACAGCAACTCGCTGGTCATCGTATCCACATCACGTAACGGATTGATACTTCCGTTCGGGTGAGCGACGTTGTCATTCTCAAAGGCACGCACCACGAGAATGAGCGCATCCATCTGGTTGAGGTGATTCAATAACTGACCAGAGATACCGCTTTTGGCAGAGCCGCTGTCTAAACCGGCGATATCGGCATAGGTGATTTTGGTGTAGATCGTCTTGCGCGGGTTGAACATTTTAGAGAGCAGGTCTACACGCGGGTCGGGCACATCCACCACGGCTTGATGCACTTCGATGCGTCCAGCAGATGCGTTGGTGGGGGCGTTGCCACGGGTGAGGGCGTTGAAAATCGTCGTTTTTCCTGATTGGGGGAGTCCAATAATTCCTAGCTTCATCTTGACCTTATCAATGGGAGTGGTATACTTGCGTTCGCCTCGCTAATGCGAGACCACAACAATTAAGCCGAAGTGGCGGAATAGGCAGACGCGCACGACTCAAAATCGTGTTCCCTCCGGGAATGAGGGTTCGATTCCCTCCTTCGGCACACGGATTATACCCTACGGGTACTTTACCCCACGAGTAAAATAATCCACCTTTGGCAGCGTCCTCCGCAATGGAGGACGTTTGATTTTTATATGTACCCTATGCAATAAGGTTGACCGGGGTATGGGGGGATCGTAGAATGAATACTATAGATAGAAACAAGTTTGGGTCGTATTCGTATGTATAGTAAGCTGTCTAGACGGTTAGGAGGAGTCCCTTTATGAAGCTTTCCCTCTTTTTTATGTTGTTCGATGTCATCGTGATTTTGGCTTACCCAATTGCCTATGTAATTCATCGCATTCGTAAGATGAAGGGTGTAAAATAGGGAGCATTGCTCGACATTCCTGAACGAAAATTCCAGGAGGCTCCATATGCCGTCGTACAACGAAGTCCTGGCTGTGATCCTTGGGGGTGGGCGCGGTGCGCGTCTGTATCCACTCACACAAATGAGATCCAAGCCAGCCGTCCCGATTGCGGGAAAATACCGTCTCATTGATATCCCCATCAGTAATTGTATTAACTCAGAGATATTTCGCATTGCGATTTTGACCCAGTTCAACTCGGTCTCGTTGCATCGTCATATCACTCGCACCTATAACTTTGATTCATTCCATCAAGGTTGGGTGCAGATCTGGGCAGCCGAGCAGACGATAGAAAGCGCCGACTGGTATCAGGGCACGGCAGATGCTGTGCGCAAACAGATGCTTGAAATCCAAGCAACCGGTGCGAAGTATGTGCTCATCCTCGCAGGTGACCATCTCTACCGCATGGATTACAAAGCCATGGCTGAGTTTCACTGGGCGAATAAGGCAGATATCACCGTCGCCGTGCAACCTGTTGCGAAGGATGAGGCAAACCGCTTCGGCGTTTTGAAGCGCGAGTCAGATGGCACGATCTCAGATTTTTATGAGAAGCCTAAAGACCCGGATGTCCAAAAAAGGTTTGTCAGCCGTGATGACCCTGAACGACCTTTTCTTGGCTCGATGGGAATTTATATGTTCAACACAAAGGTGTTGTTGGATTTTATAAATAACTTCCCAGATTATGATGACTTCGGCGGAGACATCATCCCGCAAGCGATTAAGACCCATAAAGTCTATGGCTTCGATTTTGATGGTTACTGGCAAGATATTGGAACGATCCGCTCGTTCTATGAAACTAACTTGATGTTGACGAAATCGAATACTCCTTTTGATTTTTACGACGCAAAGTTGCCCATTTATACGGATACACGATACCTGCCTTCTTCCATTGTAGAAGATAGTCAGATGAAAGATGTGTTGATCGCAGAGGGTAGCCGGGTCTTGAAATCAGAGATCACTCATTCGATTATCGGCATTCGCAGCCAGATTGCCGGTGGGTGTGTAATCAAAGACAGCATTGTGATGGGCTCTGATTACTATGAGCGCGAACACCGCTCTGGCACGCCCTTGGGCATTGGACCGAATTGTCACATTGAAGGTGCTATTCTTGATAAGAATGTGCATATTGGTGAGAATGTAACCATCCGTCCATTCCCGCGTAATACTGATATTGATAGCGAAAAATGGTATGTGCGAGATGGGATCGTTATCATCCCAAAGGATGTAGAAATCCCAGCGGGCACGGTCATCGCTCCATAAATAATGAACCCCTGAAGAGTTACTCTTCAGGGGTTTTTTCTTGAAATTTTCACAAAACTGTAACATTTAGCGCGCGTATGCGGCAAAGGCAACATTAAAATTATGCTATACTCGCATTAACTATGAAGTCAACGCGCGAATTCTGGCAACGCTGGGCTGAGTCCTTGCGCCGTTATCAACTTCACGATCTTGTCGCCTCGTTTCTTGAAGCAGGGAGCCCGCTTGCCTTGCTTGGTGCGCAGGCGATTTATTTTGGTGGAGGGCTTGTCAAGAACGATCAGCTTACTGCCCTTGCCAATTTGCTCGAAGATGAAAACGAAACACGAGCTTTTGCCGCTTTTTTAGAGCGCAATGGAGCAAGTTCATGAACGCACTAGCTATTCTTGGGGTCGCAGCTTTCTTATTACTTGCCCTTACCTTATGGAAGCGACGCTCCCCTTCCTATTTACGTGAAATTCCAGCCTATACCAAACTTGCTTACTCTCTGGGCTTGAGCATTGAAGATGGAAAACGCCTTCATATCTCCCTTGGGCACGGCAGTTTGCTTGATGCGCGCGGCGGCTCTGCTTTCGCAGGATTGGCTTTACTGCGCAACATTGCAGAGCGCACCTCTGTAAGTGACATGCCTTCTGTCGCCTCGGCAGGGGACCCGGCACTTGGTCTGTTGACCCAGGATACTTTACAAGCTGGGTACCAAGCTGCTGGGGCTGAAGATGCCTACATTCACACCATGGGGCGCGTTACGGGGCTAACTCCGTTCAGCTATGCGGCTGGCGCCATGCAAATTCCGCAGAATGAAAATGTTTCTACAAATATTGTGCTCGGTCATCTTGGACCCGAAGCCGGGCTTATTACCGATGCGGCAGAGCGGAATAAAATTCCAGTTGTGGGGGCATCCGATAATTTGATCGGGCAATCCATTCTGTTTGCCAACACACAAGACCCGTTGATCGGTGAGGAACTTTTTGCAGCAGGGGCATATCTCAATGCCGACCCCGCGCATTCAGCCAGCCTGACCGTCCAAGATATTTTTCGGTGGCTGATCATTCTCATCCTCTTGGGCGGGGCAGCCCTTAAATTCATAGGGTCGATCTAATGCGTATTATCACCGCCATTATCGCTATTGCTGTGGGCGTCCTAGTTTTGTTAGGGTATTTCCTTCCACAAGCCGCGATCTTTCAGGTCATTCTGCTTGATTGGGCGATCATTCTTGCCGGGGCTGCGACCTTGGCTGGTGTGCTCAACCTTGTTAGTGTGCACTCAGAAAAGATACGAACTCGTGCAAAAGATAATGTTTACAGTGCCATTTTGATCTTGGGTTTGTTTGCTACATTTGTGTTTGCCTTGCTTCTCAAACCGCAGAATGCATATGTACGAGCATTTATCTTGAACGGCGTCATTGTTCCCATTGAAGCCTCTCTTATGGCATTGCTGGCGGTTTCATTGCTATATGCTGCTGTCCGTTTGCTACGCCGCCGAGCAGATTTAATGGGTATCGTTTTTATTCTCACAGCTGCGTTGCTCTTCTTCGGTTCTGCTACATTGCCTTTTGGAGATGTGCCTGTTATGAGCACATTGGTGAGACCCTGGATTTCACAAATTTTGGCACTTGGCGGTGCGCGGGGTATTTTGATCGGTGTAGCGCTTGGTACGCTTACTACGGGTTTACGGGTACTTTTCGGCGTGGACCGTCCATATGGGGGTAAGTGATGGCTGAGATGATTACATGCCCCGTCTGTGGTGCGCAAAATCCTGCAAACCAAAAAAATTGTCAACGCTGCCAAACGACGCTTGTCAGTGATGGACTCGTTCAACCTGGGCAGGCTCCTATCCGTAAAGATACGGGTGAGTTGGAACCGCTTCTCCCACAATGGCTGCAGGATGCCAGACAATCTGCCAAGGAAAATAGCGAAAACCAACAGCAGACGCAACAACCTGCGCCAGAACCAGCTGCCAAAAAGCCTGCCGCCTCAAGCACAGACTTTTTAGCGGGTTTGCAATCTCAAGCAGGGGACGACGAAGACGAAGAAATTCCAGATTGGCTTGCCAGCATTACAGGTACGCCTGCGCCTAAGCAAAAAGCAAGTGAAGCCGAAGAGCCAAGCGGAGTTCGCTGGGTGGAAACTGGCAATAAGAACGACTTCCAGCAAGCCGAGCCTGACGCAACAGAAGAAGATGTCCCAAGCTGGTTGACAGGCATGCAACAACAGTCTGCGCCTGATGAAAAAGATGAATTGACCGATTGGTTCCGTTCATCTGCCGAAGAACCACGTGTTCAACAACCAACCTTTGAGCCTCCACAGCAACAGCCTCCGGCATTCGATTCCTCCTTTAATACATCAAATGACACGCCTGATTGGTTGAAACAAATGGCAGCCAACGCTGGCGAAAAAGAACCCGAGCCGACTTCAGACGCTTCGTTCGGGTCTTCAGATTGGTTCAGCCAGCCCGCTGATTCGAACTCGGCTTCGCATGTTGATCCATTGGCTCAATCTTCAGATACACCGGATTGGCTTCGCCAAATGCAGGAAGACTCCAATTCTTCTGCGAACGAGCAGTCATCCGCTTCTCCTTTTGGCTCATCTTCCTCAAGTGATTCAGATCTGCCAGGTTGGCTCAATCAGATGCAATCTGGTTCAATGCCAGCCGAACCTGCACAACCTGTTGAACCACTTAATGTATCTTCTGAAACGCCTGATTGGTTGAACGAGATGAGATCCAGCGGCGCTTCTATGGAACCTGAATCTGCGCAGGCTGCTGAGCCATTTAGCTTCTCTTCTGAAACCCCTGATTGGCTTAGTCAACTTCCAACGGATAATTCTGCATCACAGCAACCGGCTGCGGACCCATTTAGTGCTTCCTCTTCTTCTGATATGCCTGATTGGCTAAATGGACTGGGGGCAGTTCCGGGTGAGGAAAGCTCTCCTTTTGTCGCATCAACTCCGGCTGAGTCTGAGCCGTTTTCGTCTGGCAGTGATATGCCCTCTTGGTTGGCTCCTGAACAGGAAGCATCCAAGAAGACTGACTCGAAGCCGCGTTGGTTACAAAGTGAAGAAGAATCTGTAGCAGGCACACCAGCTTGGTTGGCATCCAACGATAAGACGCTTGTTCCAGAACCCGACCAATTTGCTGATGAAATGCCGGTAAACGATGTGTTTAGCGATATGCCCGATTGGTTGAAATCAGCGGCACCTGCCTCAACGATCTTTGATGACCCTGCGCCTGCAGTTGAGACTCCAAAAGCTGAGGCGCCGAAACAACAACCTTCGACTCCTTTTGAGGGAACCCCTGCATTTTCAGAAGATGCTTTCCCTTCACAAGGCGACGCGCTCTTTACCGAAATGCCTGATTGGCTTTCGAATGCAATGGAAGAGCCCGCTTCGGTTGGAATGGTCCCCGAACCTATCAAGGGTGGGGATGCCCTTGCGCCTGATATTTTGCCCTCGTGGGTTGAAGCAATGCGACCTTCTGATCAGGGAATGTCTAACATTGTGAATGCAGCCAATGACGCTACCCTTGAATCGCGTGGTGCACTAGCAGGTCTTTCTGGAGTGTTGCCGCTGGGTACGGGGTTCGCGCCCACGAGCAAGCCGAAAGCATACTCCATCAAACTGAATGCGAGTGATGAACAACTTAAACATGCAACCATCTTGGAGCAGATCCTGGCTGCTGAAACGTCAGCAGTTTCACTTTCTTCTGAGAGCACTCTTGGTTCCTCTCGAGTCTTGCGTTGGTCAATTGCTTTGGTGTTGTTCATTGTGACTCTTTTGACCAGTTTCCTAGGTACAAAAATATTTGCTACACCTCAAGCTCAGCCTAATGAATTAAAGCTAGCTGTGGCTGTATCTCAAGCCATTCCTGATAATGCGCCTGTGTTGGTGGCTGTGGATTATGAAGCTTCCCGTGCCGGTGAGATCGAGGCGGCGGCAGCACCTTTGTTTGACAATATGTTGCTGTTGAAACACCCGCGCTTGACCTTTGTTTCAAGCAATGAATCAGGTGCGATCCTGGCTGAACGCCTCATGAATGGACCTTTAGCCTTCCACGTCCAAAATGGAGTTTCATACCTGAATTTGGGTTACCTCCCCGGCGGACAGATGGGTATTCGTGCGTTTGCGCAAGACCCAGTAAACGTTGCTCCATCTGATGTGAACGGTCAACCTGCGTGGACGTCTCCTGTTGTGCAAGATGTGACCTCTCTTAGCCAATTTGCTCTCATCATCCTACTTACTGATGACGCAGATGCAGCACGTTCCTGGGTGGAACAGACCGAAAATTCACGCGGTTCAGTTCCGATTCTTGTAGTATCGAGTGCGCAATCAACCCCTATGATTCAGCCTTATTATGAATCGGGACAGGTGGCTGGTGGTATTGTCTCTGGTTTGTATGGCGGCGCGATCTTTGAACAACAATATAACAATGGTCGCCCCGGGCTTGCAAGAAATTATTGGGATGCTTACAGCATAGGTATGTTACTTGCCATGTTGCTCTTGGTCGTCGGTGGGTTGGTCAATTTGGCGCTTGGTATGCGTGACAGTACTGTCATGAGGGAGGGAAAATAAGATGCCATTGATCTCTCTCGACCTGATCACAGGCGCGTTAAGCTTTATCTTTACGCTCATGGTTTTGAGCTATTTGATCGGGGATAACCCACTTTTTAAAGTGGCGATCTATTTGTTTGTGGGTGTTGCTTCTGGGTATGTTGCTGCAGTTGTCTTTTGGCAAGTGCTTTACATAAAGCTTTTCATGCCGATCGTGCAAATTGTGCTCACTGGTGCATACATTCAAGGCGCTTTATTCGTTATCCCATTTTTAGGTGCTGTTTTTATTTTGATGAAAGCCTCACCTGGTCTTGCGGGCGTTTCACGAGTTGCCATGTCCTTCCTGGTGGGGGTGGGGGCGGCTGTTACTATCGCTGGTGCATTGACGGGTACTATCATTCCGCAAGTTAATGCCACGATCAATTTCTTCGATCTTCAAGCTGCTTCTGCCAGAAATATCAATTTATTGGAAGTCGCAGCGAACGGACTTGTTCTACTGATCGGCGTTGTTACCACATTGGCTTATTTCCACTTTGGTGCGAACCAAAAAGCCAATGGCTCTACAAAGCGATTTGCTCCGATTAATCTACTTGCCTGGGTTGGTCGTATTTTCATCGGTGTCACACTCGGCGCGATCTTCGCAGGGGTTTATACCTCAGCCTTGACCGCCTTTATTGAACGTGTTTCCTCTCTTGTTTTCTTTATCAAAACCTTGCTTGGGATGCCCTAAGTATTATGCCCACTTCACTGGTCACTAGTAACTCTCTGCTTGCCATCGACGTCGGTGCTGCGAATACCCGCGCAGTTCTGTTTGACGTGATCGAAGGTGAGTATCGCTTTGTCGCTTCGGGCATCGCGCCCAGCACGGCTGAAGCCCCTTACAAAGATGTCTCAGAAGGTGCACGCAATGCCATTCAAGCACTTCAAAACATCTTGAAGCGAACCTTGCTTGAATCATCAGCACGCAGCCTTATTCTTCCAAGCCAGCCAGATGGTTCGGGCGTGGATTCGCTGGTAGTGACCGTATCCGCTGGTTCTGCGGTGCGAACGTTGGTTGTGGGCTTGCTCAAGGACGTGTCACTTGAAAGTGCTCGCCGGCTAACCGAATCCACCTATGCTCGCATCCTGGATACGCTTAGTCTTAGCGATCAACGCAAACCAGAACAACAGATCGACAGCATCTTGCGCATCCGCCCAGATATGGTCATCATCGCTGGCGGTACCGATGGAGGCGCCTCACGCTCCATCCAAAAACTGCTCGAGCCCATTGGGCTTGCCAGCTATCTTATGCCAGATGAAAAGCGCCCAGCAGTTCTGTTTGCTGGCAATGAGAAACTTGTAGATGAAGTCAAATCGTTGGTGGGCTCGCTCGCCACTACTTTGCACTTTAGCTCAAACGTCCGCCCTTCTTTGGAAGTGGAAGATATTGCCCCAGCCGAACTTGAACTGGCGCAAATGTTCGTGACCATTCGTAAAAAGCAACTCAAAGGCTTGGATGTGCTCGACTTGTGGGCGGGTGGTCATACCCTTCCCACCGCCTACGCTACTGGGCGCATGGTGCGCTTTCTTTCCAACGTGTATGGTTCAAACAAAGGTTTGCTCAGTGTAGATTTAGGTGCATCTTCTTCAGTGATCGCTGCGGGTTTTTCAAACAAATCAGTGTTGAAGGTGTACCCGCAATTTGGTATTGGTGAAAATCTGGTAGGGCTTCTAAATTACACAACGGTCGAAGATATTTTACGCTGGTCTACATTGGATATTCCTCCTAGTGCGATCGTTGATTTTCTTCATCAAAAATCACTTTATCCAAACACCATTGCGGCAACCAAAGAAGATTTCTCCATCGCACAGTCTGTGGCGAAACAAGCCTTATACCTTGCCATGCAAGCGGCGCGAGCCGATTTTCCGAAGGAAGCTGCCTCGATTAGCCCAACCCTCACTCCATTGTTTGACCCCATCATTGCTGGTGGCGCCGCTCTGAGTGACGCTTCACGCCCCGGTCAGAGCCTGCTGCTGCTCTTAGACTCTGTTCAACCTGTGGGCATTTCCACTGTGATCCTCGATCAGAACAATCTCATGCCTATGCTCGGTGCTGCAGCATCTCAGAACAACATTTTGCCGGTGCAAGTGCTCGAGTCTGGCGCTTTCTTAAGCGTAGGGACAGTTGTTTCGCCTGTGGTGAAAGCAAAATATGGTGCGCCGATCTTGAAGGCAAAGGTCGTGTATTCAAATGGCACAGAAGCGAATGTAAACTTAAAATACGGCTCCCTTGAAGTTCTACCCCTTGCGAGTGGTGAAGTTGCAAACCTTACCATTCAAGTTTCTCGTGGTGTCGATATTGGCTTCGGACCCGGTCGCGGCACTAAAAGTTTACCTGTTACAGGTGGCGCACTCGGTATCGTCTTTGACGGGCGCGGGCGTCCGCTTGATCTGCCCACCGACTCCGTCCGCAGGCGTGAGTTGATCAAAAAATGGAACTGGACTTTGGGAGGCGAATAGATCATGTTGGCACCTGTTAATCATGTGATCGGTCTTACGACCATTGTCCGCGAACGGTTGTTGCCTATTTCAGGGAATGTTATTGCCCGTGTTCAGCAAAAAGTGACAGCCAGTGAAGTGGTTGCTGAAACGCGTTGGGCGCGTGAACACGCATTATTAGATGTTGCCCGTATTTTAGGGGTTTCTCCGGTGGCAGCCGACAAATTGATCAAGTGTAAAGTGGACGATAAATTAGCTGCTTCTACTGAAATTGCCGTTGGGCGTGGGCTGTTCCCTCGTTCCGTTCGAGCCCCTAAAGATGGACGTGTGGTCGCTGTGGGTGGCGGACAAGTATTGATGGAAATCGGCGAATCAAAAATAGAAGTACGTGCTGGTATACCTGGAACTGTGGTGCAAGTGGTTCCCGGGCGTGGCGTTGTGATTCAAGCCTCTGGTGGGCTTGTCCAAGGTGTGTGGGGGAATGGTCGAATTGACTCCGGCGTATTGGTCAACTTGATGGAAGGCTTGGATACAGTTCTCCTTCCAAAACGTATTGACGTGAGCTTGCGCGGGTCCGTTATTCTTGGCGGCATGATAAATAATGTTGAAACCTTGCAGGTGTTGGCAGAACTCCCTGCACGTGGCTTGATCGCTTCCAGCATACAACCTTCTCTGTTACCGAAAGCACGTGAAATGCGTTATCCCATTCTTGTAACGGATGGCATTGGCTCCATGCCCATGAACTCAGCTGCATATAGGTTGCTCAGCACAAATGCCAAACGTGAAGTGACATTAAATACTGAGACTTATGATCGTTACACAGGTGCACGTCCAGAAGTCTTTATTGCGTTGCCGGTTTCAGCTGAACCGCCCATGCCAAATGAAGTAGAAGTTTTTGCTCCAGGCATGCAAGTGCGTATGCGCCGTCCGCCTTCCATGGGTATGATTGGCTCCATTGTGGCACTCAAACCTGGGTTAACCGTTCTACCTAGTGGGTTACGTGCTCAAGCTGCTGAAGTAAAATTGGAAAATAACGAGACGATAATCGTACCGCTCGTAAACATGGAAGTTGTGGGATAATTATCCCCATCGTTCGTTGAAATATGACCACCTAATTCAGGAGAGTGCTCCATGTCGTTTGAAGAATCTAATTTTGATGATAATCTGCCCGAAGACGGTCAATTACCGGAAGAGTCGAATAATAATCGTACATTCCTGATTGCTGCCGGTATCCTCGGTGGGATCATTCTTCTTTCTATTGCCTGTATCGTAGGCGTTTTTCTCTATACCCAAAATTCAAATTCCCAACTTGAAGCTCAAGCAGTTGCTGCCACCCAAACAGCTCAAGTTGCCAGCAATTTCATCAATGATGCGCTGACTGCCACCTATGAAGCGTCTATTCTCCCAACAGCTACATTGCCGCCTACATCTACTGCAGTAGTAAATGTAGCTACCGTGACTCCTACCGCTTCTGACCCCAATTCAACCCCGCTTGCTAATTCAGGTACCTCAGTGGCTGCTACGGCTACGGTGGGCGCTGCTTTAACACAAGCGGCTGTCGCTCAGTTGACGATTGTCCCAACGACTACCGCCTTACCTCAAACTGGTTTCGTGGAAGATGTGGGTGTTCCGGGGTTGGTTGTGATGGCATTGGCATTCATCACCGTCATTTTGATGGCTCGCCGTTTGCGCGCTGTGCCAATGAGATAAGCGTATCAGTAGAATGCTAAAAAGAGCCTCTGTGATCACAGAGGCTCTTTTATTTTTATTTTGAAGACCATCTTGCGTAGACCGCTTGCGAGAGTAGGCGGTTTTTGCTTTTTTCTCTGGTGACCAGTTCCCCGCTATCGAGCGTGCCTTTATATTTTTTCATCATTTCTTCCACGGCTTGGGCGACGTGAATGGCGGAGGCACGCACAGCATAAACGGTGACGATCACAAAGAGCGGATTGTCGCTTAGGCACATGCGGATGTCTTCCAAGAGATTTGGCAGAGACTTGTACACTTCCCAAATTTCACCTTTCGGCCCGCGCCCGAATTTGGGCGGGTCGAGGATCACACCGTCGTATTTGACTCCGCGTTTGGCTTCACGTTGTACGTATTTCAACGCATCTTCCACGATCCAGCGGATGGGTTTATCGCTCAACCTAGAGAGTTCCTGATTTTCACGCGCCCAAGACACGGACTTCTTCGAAGCGTCCACATGAGTGACGGAGGCTCCTGCCGCGGCGGCGGCAAGGGACGCAATGCCGGTGTAGCCGAAGAGATTCAAAACATTCGGCTTGGTGCCCGCTTTCTGGATAGAGTCAGCCATAAAGTCCCAGTGAGAGGCGACTTCAGGAAACACACCGAGGTGACGACCGGGCGTCGTCATCACATTAAAACGAAGAGGGCTGCCTAAGGGTAGGGGATAACTCATTGCCCATTTCTCATCCACTCGTTTCTTTAAATCCCAATGCCCGCCGCTCTCTTCTCCACTGGGAACAAAGACCCCATGGGCGTTGTTCCATTCGGATTGGGGTAGGGCGCGGCTCCACATGGCTTGTGATTCGGGGCGTGCGAAGGTGTATTTACCGAAGCGCTCGAGTTTGAGACCGTCTCCGGAGTCGATCAGTTCGTAGTCTTGCCAGCGGGTGGCTTCGAGGAGGGTGAAAGTGGGCATATTTCTCAATGAAAATGAAAGGCGAAGAATCCTCTCTCTACTTGATTTTTACCCCTGAAAGGGTATAATGTGGTAGAAAGTGGTAAGAAGTGGTAAGAGCGCCGGGCGTCCCGGCGTTCACGTCATTAAAAGGAAGAGTAGCACAAATGTTCTTGGGTCAGTTCCAGCACAACCTCGATGATAAGGGTCGCCTGATGATTCCGGCGCGCTTCCGTGAGTTGCTGGAAGGTGGCGCCTTCATCACACAGGGTTTTGATAAATGCCTGATGGTGATGACCGAGGCATATTTCAAACAAGTGTATGAGCGTATTGAAGCCATGAACCTGGCTGACCCAACCGCTCGTCTTCTGCGCCGCTTGATCTTGTCCAATGCGTATCCAATTGAAGTGGATAAGGTGGGGCGCATCCTCGTTCCGCAGAACCTGCGCACCTTCCTCGGTATTCCAAGTGGTGAGTTGGTAGTGGCGGGGCAGGGCGAGTACTTCGAAGTGTGGGCTCCTGCGACCTGGGCAGAACAGATGGCTCAACTACAGGATGTAGAAGCCAATAACGCACGCTTCTCCACACTCGATCTTTCAAAGCCAAATTCCGCGTCGTCGTAACGGTTGTTATGACTGCGCATAAACCTGTACTTTACCAAGAGATTATACACGCTCTGCAACCCCGCTCCGGTGGGCGCTATGTGGATGGAACGCTTGGCGCGGGCGGACACGCTCGCGGCATCCTGGAGGCTTGCGCGCCAGATGGTGAACTGTTGGGTCTTGATGTAGACCCGCAGGCGCTGGCGATTGCTCGTGAGACCTTGGCTCCTTACGAAGGTCGCGTTCATGTCGTGCAAGCCTCCCATATCACCCTCAATGAGCAGCTTGCTTCCCTAAAGTGGGATGGCATCGACGGCATCATTCTTGATCTGGGTGCCTCGTCCATGCAGTTTGATAATGCCGAACGCGGCTTCTCTTTCATGCAGGATGGTCCGCTCGACATGCGGTTTGGCATCAACGCCGTGATGAGTGCGGATGAAGTCATCAACACCTATGATGAACGCGAACTAGCCGACATCATCTTCAAGTATGGCGAAGATCGGGATGCTCGCAAGATTGCCCGCGCAATAGTCCAAGCCCGACCGCTTCATACGACGGGTGAGTTGGTTACCACCATTGCAAAAGCATCTCCCCGCCGAGGCGACAAGACCCACCCCGCCACGCAGACCTTTCAAGCTTTGCGGATCGTCGTCAACGACGAATTAGCCGCAGTGGAGAAAACGCTTCCGCAAGCCGTGGCAAGCCTGAACACCGGAGGTCGATGCGCGGTGATTTCCTTCCATTCGCTGGAAGACCGCATCGTCAAAGATTATTTTCGAGAGCAGAGCAAAGATCTCATCAATCCGCCTTACGAACGAGTTTATGAAGAAGAACGTAAGGCTGTTGTGAAGTTCGTGAATAAGAAACCAATACTGCCAACCGAGGAAGAAACTAGAGAGAACCCTCGTGCTCGCAGTGCCAAACTTAGAGTTGTTGAGAAGTTGTAGTGGCGAGATCACTCGCCTTCGTAATGAGAGAGAATTAAAGTGAACATACCGAACGTCAACCTCCCCAATGTTACCCACGTGATCCATGCCTACCGGGTCGCTCCTTGGCGCGTGCAGCGTCAGTGGATCGGCAACGCGTTGCTGGTGGTAGTGGTCTTTGCCATGGTTGCCGCTCTTTATTTAAATGTAACATCTCGCACCGCCATTGCCGGACGTGAGATTCAAGATCTGACCGATTCGATCGCCATTAGCCAACAGGTGAGCAGCGACTTGCAAACACAACTTGCGAATCTAACGTCTGCCAAAGTGATGGAAGATCGTGCCCGTGAGATGGGGTTTCGCCCTGTCCAACCAGCAGAGTTGGAATATCTGGTTGTGCCGGGGTATGTTGCCAAAGACGCAGTTAACCTTTCTTCTTCGGCTCACCTTCAATTGAATGTGCTTGCCATCCCGCCTGAATATAATCAATCGCTTTTGGATTGGATGGATGAGCGTTTAGTAACGCGGAGATATCAATGAGACAGCAATACGGGCGACGCAGTCAGGTGCTAGCTGCCGCGTTGGCTTTCTTTGCATTTGCTATCGTGTTTCAGATGACGCGTATTCAAAACAGCCCTGAAGCCGATACCTTCCGCCAACTTTCCAAAGATTATTCATTCGAGTGGCGCACGTTTTATCCCAACCGTGGCGAGATCTATGACCGAAATGGTCGTTTGTTGGCGGGGGAGAAGATTGTATATGAAATCGGTGTGGATCTAAACATCATGACCGATGCGCACGCCATTGCGTTTGCTGTGGCAGATGCTCTCGGCATGGACTACGATAATTTGATGTCGGTCATTCAAAACCCACCGGATGGTCTTTCTTATATCGTCCTTGCTGACTATGTAGAATCTGCACAGGCAAATTACTTGCAAGATCTGAAGAAAGCATTGAATGAACAAGCTCCTGATGGCTCTGTAGGCGGGTTGACAGGGCTTCAGTTCAAATCACATCCACAACGCAGCTATCCCGAAAATTCTCTTGCCTCGAATATTCTTGGTTTCGTCAACCGCGAAGGTAAAGGCTATTTTGGGGTAGAAGAAAAATATGATAGCTTGCTCGCAGGGAACCCGGTTACGGTTTTAGTGCCAACCGACCCGAACAAAGCCTTTGAAATTCCGAATGCTCCTGATGGCACCACACTGGTACTTACCATCAACCGCGATCTGCAAGCCACTGCAGAAGAAATTCTTGATACTGCTTTGGGAACTTATGGCGCGCAAGATGGCATCATTGCTGTCATGGATCCTCAAAGTGGTGAGATGCTTGCAGTTGCCACTTCCCGCCGTATGGATTTGAACGAGTTCTGGAATTACGACACGATTTATGATAATGCCACCGAGTTCAACCCGATCATTTCCAAGACCTACGAACCCGGTTCGGTGATGAAGATCCTCACCATGGCTGCAGCCTTGGATAGCAATACTGTCACCCCTGAAACAACATATCTCGATACGGGTGAGATTTTGATCGGTGGAGTGACTATTCAAAACTGGGACCGTAACCCGTGGGGCGTACAAAATATGGTTGGCTGTTTACAGCACTCACTTAACGTTTGTATGGTCACCATTTCTACTCAAATGGGCGCTAATACTTTCTACAAGTATATGGACACTTTTGGTATCGGGCACCTTACCGGCATTGACCTGGCTTGGGAAGCGCCGGGCAGGCTCAAGTCTCCGGGTGATGCGGATTGGTATCCAGTAGACCTTGGTACAAATTCATTTGGTCAGGGTGTGGCAGTGACCCCCATTCAAATGATGGCAGCCGTCTCAGCTGTTTCAAACCATGGACGCATGGTCATTCCGCATGTTTTGTATGCCATGGTGCGCGATGGTCGCCAATATGAAGTGCCAGATCAATTTGGTCCCACTCCCATCTCAGAACAGACCGCACACACACTATCTGAAATGTTGGCTGTTTCTCTCGAATCAGAATCCTCCGCCGCATTGGTTCCTGGCTATCGCGTAGCTGGGAAGACCGGTACAGCACAAATTCCGGTAGATGGTTTTTACGATAGCACACAAACAAATACATCCTTCATTGGTTGGGGACCTGTGGATGACCCCAAGTTTATGATCTATGTTTGGCTTGAGCGCCCTACAGCATCTCCATGGGGTTCTGAAACAGCCGCACCCGTTTTTGCTGAAATGGCACAGCGCACCGTTGTCTTGTTGAATATTCCTCCTGATTCAATTCGACTACAAGTTGCTCAAAAATAATATGCTCACACTGGCAGACGTTCTTGAAGCTCTTACCTCTATTCGCCCTGCAAATGCCTCCACGGTAATCACAGAAGGTGCCATCGATTCGCGCCAAGTGATTCCCGGTTCCCTCTTTATTGCCATTCCCGGTGAAAAAACAGACGGACATGACTACCTGACAGATGCCTTCAAGAGGGGGGCTTCTTTTGCTTTAATCCAGCGAGACGTAGACGCCTCTTTCCGGACCCTTGACCTGCGTGCTGGTTTATTAACAGATACTACACTGAGCCTTGAGTCTCCTCTCTGTCTGCGCGTGGACAATACTATTTCTGCCCTGCAACAAATAGCACGCTTCTGGCGTCGTAAATTACCGAACTTGCAAGTGGTTGGCATCACAGGTAGCGTAGGCAAATCCACAACCAAAGAGACAGTAGCAGAGGTCTTAAGCCTTCGCTATCGCACATTGAAGAGCCCTGGTAATTTGAATAACGAGATCGGGTTACCTCTCACCATTTTGAGACTCGGTGCTGGCTATGAACGCGCTGTCCTTGAAATGGGATTTTACGTCCCTGGTGAAATTCAATTCCTTTGTGATATTGCCCAGCCAAAATTTGGTGTGGTGTCGAACGTGGGGACTGTCCACGCGGAACGGGCAGGTTCACAAGAAGCCATCTTCCGCGGTAAGAGCGAATTACCAGCTTCGCTTCCTGCTGATGGAGTTGCTATTCTTAACTTCGACGACCCATGGGTTCGCAAAATGGAAGAGAAGACCAAAGCCCGTGTTTTTTTCTATGGGCTCTCTCCAGAAGCGCATCTTTGGGCAGACCAGATCGAAGGGCTTGGCTTGGATGGCATCCGCTTCCGTATGCATTACGGCAAAGAGATTATTCACATGCGTGTGCCCATGATCGGTCGACATTCCATCCATACGGCATTGCGTGCTGCCGCTGTTGGCTTGAACGACGGCATTTCATGGCAGGAAATTTTAGAAGGTCTTTCTCACGGACACACTCAGCTTCGTCTGGTCGCTGCCCGTAGTGAGACTGGTGCCTTGATTTTGGATGATACATATAATGCAGCACCTGAGTCTATGTTGGCGGCATTGAATCTGCTCGACGAATTAGATGGTCGCAAGATTGCTATATTAGGTGATATGCTTGAACTCGGTCCCTACGAACGCCAGGGACATGAAATGGTTGGAATGCGGGCTGCTCAGGTGGCAAAAGTGCTTATCACCCTTGGTACCCGTGGTCACATGATTGCAGAAGCTGCCCGTCGTGCCGGCATGAAAGCGACTGCCATTATGGAGCATGAAGATATTGCTCCCATTGTAGATTGGTTGACAAAAAATTTAAATTCAAATGACGCAGTGTTAATTAAAGGTTCTCACGGTTTACGTATGGACCGCATCGCTGCTGCATTGGAGGTACGCTCTTGAGAGACATCGCTCTTTCCCTAAGCCTGGCGGGGTTGGCTTTTATCATGACTGCCATTTGGGGAAATCCGTTGTTGCGCATTTTGCGGCACTTTAAGTTAGGCAAGATCATCCGTATCGAACAACCGGAAGGTCACCGTGTGAAGATGGGTACACCTACCATGGGTGGGGTGATGTTCATTATGCCGGTCTTGCTTCTTAGCGGCTTGCTAAATGCGGTTGCATTGATCGGTGTGACCGCCAGCGGAATTGGACGCTCTGTATTGTTGCCCATGGTGGTGATGGTGGGTTTTGCCATTCTCGGCGCGGTAGATGATTGGGAAGGCATTCATGGCAAACGTAAGGGCGATGGTATGCGTGCCCGTACGAAATTTGCTGTTCAAGTTGTTCTGGCATTGGTAACAGCTTATGTCTTGAAATATGTGATCGAAGCTCCAGACTTGTATTTACCTGGTTATTTCTTTGAAGTTAAGATTGGTTGGATTTATGTGCCAATTGCCGCATTCATCATTGTTGCCGAATCAAATGCGGTCAACTTTACAGATGGGTTGGATGGTTTGGCTGGTTTGATCGCGGCAACCGCCATCGCAGCATTTGGCGGCATTGCGCTTATGCAAGAGCAGATCTACCTTGCACGCTTTTGTTTTATCCTCGTTGGAGCATTGTTCGGCTTTTTGTGGTTTAACGTCCACCCGGCGCAATTGATTATGGGAGATACGGGTTCGATGGCATTAGGGTCTGTGCTGGCGGTCATTGCTCTAATGACCGGTCAATGGCCCATGTTGTTGGTGATCGCCATCATCCCGTTGGCTGAAATGATGAGCGTTGTCATTCAGGTGACCTATTTCCGTATGACCGGCGGCAAGCGCTTCTTTAAGATGACGCCCATCCATCATCACTTTGAGCTGTTGGGTTGGAGCGAGACGCAGATCGTCCAACGTTTTTGGCTTATCGGCTTAATGGCTGCTTTGGTTGGCATTGGATTATCGCAGGTTTAATTAAACTTTACGACTTATGACGAACTGGACTGGTAAGCACGTTCTTATTCTTGGAGCCGCCCGTCAGGGACTTGCCCTCGCGCGTTGGCTCGCACATCACGGCGCACACGTAACCTTGAATGATTCGCGCCGCGAAGAGGATCTTGCCGCTGCCAAGAAATCACTTGCCGATGTGAATGTGACTTGGGCTGTGGGGGGGCATCCGCTTGAGTTATTGGATACGACCGAAGTGCTTTGTCTTTCTGGTGGCGTGCCACTGACATTGCCGATTGTGGAGGAAGCTGTCAAACGCGGCGTTCCGCTTTCGAATGATTCGCAGATCTTTATGGAAGTGGTTCCCTGTAAGACGGTTGGAATCACGGGGTCAGCAGGGAAGACCACCACAACGACTCTCGTTGGTAATATGGCAAAGCTCGCCAAAGGTGACCGTGCTTTCATCGGCGGTAACATCGGCGACCCGCTTATTAACTATGTAGATGACATTAAAGCCGATGATCTGGCGATCTTGGAATTATCATCCTTCCAACTTGAGCAGATGACGATCTCCCCAAATATCGCGGCGATCCTGAATATTACACCCAATCACTTGGACCGCCACGGCACGATGGAAGCATATACAAATGCCAAAGCACATATCTTGGCGTTTCAATCTTCCAGCGATACTGCAATTTTAGGGCATGATGACAAAGGTTCTTGGGACTTGAAGAATCAGGTAAAAGGGAATTTATTCACCTTCAGCCTGCAAGACTTGGAAGAAGGCTTGAATGGCACGTATTTGCATGATGGGCTTCTCAGCCTACGTGATGGATTTGCCTACATCCCATTGATGATGCGCGAAAAGGTCCAGTTGCGCGGCGACTATAACATCTCAAATGTGCTGGCTGCTTTTGCGGTTGGGCATGCCGCTGGGTTTAAGTTAGATGACATGCTTGAGGCTGTGGAAGAATTTCGTGGTGTAGAACATCGCCTCGAGTTTGTGCGTGAATTGAACGGTGCTCGTTGGTATAACAATTCGATCGCTTCTGCCCCCGAGCGGACGATTGCTGTCATCCACGCCTTTACAGAGCCAATCGTGCTTATGCTGGGTGGGCGAGACAAGAACCTTCCTTGGGGTGACCTTGCCAAACTTATCCACGAACGTGTGGATCATGTCGTGCTCTTTGGCGAGGCGGGGGAGATGATTCAGAACGCAATTACAGCATACAGCGGAGTCGGAACCGTGGATGTTCGTCGGGCAACATCTCTCAAAGAGGCGGTCACATTGGCAGCCGAAGTTGCATCTGCTGGTGATGTCGTCCTTTTATCACCGGGCGGCACAAGTTTTGATGAATTTAAAGATTTCGCAGAGAGAGGAGAATCGTTTAGAAAATGGGTCTCGGAACTTTCGTAAGAGAAACATCACCTGATAACCGCGCACGTGCGGGCGGATTCGACATGCCATTGTTGGTGATCGTAGTGGCATTGGTCGTGTTCGGCTTGGTGATGTTGTACTCCGCTTCTTGGGATTTTTCACGCGCTGCCTACAATGGCGATGCGATGTATATGTTCAACCGTCAGTTGATGTGGTTGGGCTTGGGCTCATTGGCTGCCGTGATCTTGGCATTCATTGATTATCACCGTTGGCGCCAATTCATTGTGCCTGCCATGGCATTCACGGTGTTGATGTTAATCGTTGTATTGGTGATGAGCGAAGTGCGTTTCAATGCCACCCGTACCATCTTCAATGGTTCGATCCAACCTTCTGAATTGGCGAAATTGGTTTCGATCTTATATCTGGCTGTGTGGTTGTATGCCAAACGCGAGATGTTGAAAGATATCACCTTCGGTCTGATTCCGTTGGGTGTCATCCTCGGTTTTGTGGGCGGCTTGATTTACTTACAACCAGACTTGAGCGCATCTGCAACTGTGTTGATGCTCGGTGGCTTGCTCTTCTTCCTCGCAGGCGGCGACCTGAAACAGATCGGCGGTTTGTTGATCATTGCCTTTGTGGTGGCGTGGTTAGTGGTTTCGGTCAGTCTCACGGGTCAACAGCGTGTGACAGATTTCGTTGCCGGTATCAAAGACCCGTTACAAGCTTCCTATCATGTGCGCCGTTCGTTTGAAGCCATCGTCAATGGTGGTTGGCTCGGTGTGGGTATTGGTAAATCACTTTCCAAAGTGACTGGTTTGCCTGTGCCGCCTACAGATAGTATTTATGCGGTGGTTGTAGAAGAATTAGGTTGGTTTGGCGGCGTGGGTCTCATTGGTTTGTTTGGCGCGCTCGTCTGGCGCGGACTGATCATTGCCCGCCGTGCGCCTGATATGCTTGGAACATTAATCGCTTCTGGCTTGGTCATTTGGATCGGCTTGGAAGCCTTGATCAATATGGCAGTGATGGTTGGTTTGTTGCCGTTCGCAGGAAATGCTCTTCCGTTCGTGAGTGCTGGTGGTTCGAACTTGGTCACCACACTTGCGGCATTGGGAATCCTTTTCAATGTATCCCGACAAGGGAATAGTGCGAATGACACAAAAGATGAATGGAGGTCGTACAGTGCGGTTGCTAATTTGCGCTGGTGGAACGGGAGGGGGCGTGTATCCCGCTCTGTCCGTTTACGAAGCGCTAAAGAGTAAGCATCCAAACGTCGAGACCTTGTGGGTTGGCGGCGAAGGCGGCATGGAAGAAGACCTGGTGAAACGCGCAGGCATTCCATACCGTTCTGTTCCTGCTGCCGGAGTGCATGGCGTGGGTCTGCGTGCTTTGCCTGGCAATCTTGCCAAACTCACACGCGGTGTGCTTGAATCACGTCGCATCCTGAACGAATTCAAACCCGATGTTTTGTTTTTCACCGGCGGCTATGTTGCGGGTCCCATGGCAGTAGCTGGGCGCAACTTACCCATCGTTTTGTACGTACCTGATATTGAGCCAGGGCTTGCGCTTAAGTTCCTCGGTTACTTTGCGGATGTCATCACCGTGACCGCGCCGGACTCAAAGAAGTTTTTCTCACGCTCCGAGCGCATCGTCCACACCGGCTACCCGCTTCGTTCTGGACTTTTGAACTGGTCTCGCGAAAAAGCCATTTCTCACTTCGGGTTGGATTCGACCCTTCCCACCCTTTTGGTGACCGGCGGTAGCAAAGGTGCACGTTCGATCAATATGGCTGTCTTGCGATCATTGAATGAACTGCTTGAGATGGCACAGATCATTCATCTTACTGGTTCATTAGATATTGAGACCGCAGAGCAAACTGCAACTACATTGCCAGCCGATAAAAAATCCCGCTATCACGTCATGCCCTATCTGCATGACATGGGCGCCGCCCTCTCTGCCGCAGACTTGGTCTTGTCTCGTGCTGGTGCCTCTTCGATAGGGGAGTATCCCTTCTTTGGGTTGCCCGCCGTGCTTACGCCTTACCCGTATGCCTGGCGTTATCAAAAGGTCAACGCTGATTATCTTGCAGAACGCAATGCGGCGATTATCTTGCAGGATGAATTATTGAACGATAAACTCTTAACGGTCATTAAGGATGTATTGACCCATGCGCAAAAGCGTGAAGCCATGCGTGCCGCTATGAAAACCTTATCTTTGCCGAACGCGGCAGACACCATTGCCAGCCAGTTGGTAAAACTGGCAGGAGACGAAACCTTATGATGAGTGCTGTTTATATTTTCTGGATGTATGTCTTCCTCTTTGGCATCATCGGCGCCATGCGCGGATGGGCGAAAGAGTTGATGGTCATTTTTAGTGTGGTCACTTCGTTGGCGGTTAACTTGCTATTGGAAAAATATATTCCACTCACCCGCAACCTTGTAGACCCGAATAACCCCACCCAAGATGCCCTCACCGCCCAATTTTGGATCCGCACCTTGATCCTAACGGCGTTGGTGTACTTTGGCTATCAGACCGTGAACATCTCCCGTTTTGCGCCAAAGGCAGCACGCGAACGTTTGCAAGACTCGATGTTTGGTGCTGTGTTAGGCGGTGTGAATGGATATTTGGTGGCTGGCTCTGTTCTGTATTACAACCATGTCGCGAATTACCCCTTCCGCAATGTGATGAGCCCGGCAACAGATGCCGCCATCGCAGATGCGATCAATCGCATGATGAACGTGATGCCGCCACGCTTCCTTGCAGAACCGCAGATCTATTTTGCTGTCATCATCATTCTGATCTTTATTATTGTCGTTTATATCTAGAAATAGCTAATTAACGGATTACTTATGACTCACGTTCATTTCATCGGCATCGGAGGTTCAGGGCTTTCTGCCATTGCGCGTCTGCTCAAAGAGAGCGGCTACGAAGTGACTGGTTCGGATCAGTCCCTTTCTCCTTTTGCGGCTGAATTACAGAGCATTGGTATTCAGGTTTTTGTGGGTCATCACCCGCGCAATATCGCTGGCGCAGAAATGGTCATCCGTTCCTCTGCCATCAAAGATGAGAACCCTGAAGTCAAAGCGGCATTACAGGCAGGGATTCCGGTGTACAAGCGTTCCGACTTCCTGGGTCGTTTGATGGAGAACAAGATCGGTATCGGCATTGCTGGTACCCACGGCAAGACCACTACCACTGCCATGGTCGCATGGATGTTGTATGCCCTCAACCGTGACCCTTCTTTTATTGTGGGGGGCACGTTGAATAATTTGAAGGTCAATGCCCGCGCAGGCAAGGGCGATACCTTTGTGATCGAAGCGGATGAGTATGACCGCATGTTCCTTGGGCTCAAGCCGCAGATCGAAGTGGTAACCAATTTAGAACATGACCATCCAGATTGCTTCCCGACCTTTGCTGATATGTACTCTGCATTTGAAAGCTATATTGATCTTCTGCCGCCCGATGGCACATTTATCACTTGTGCTGAAGATGATGGAGCAGCGACATTAATCTCGCATGCCCGCCGTAAGGGGTTGAGCGTAGTCTCTTATTCTGTTCAGGGCGAAATGACTATCAACAGCCCGCAGTGGATTCAAGCTCGCACTGCCCGCCCAAATGAGAAAGGCGGCTTCGACTTCTCCGTCATGACCAATATGGGCAGCATGACCAATGCGTTCAAAGTGTCTTTGCAGGTGCCGGGCGAACATAACGTCCGCAATGCGTTGGCGGCTTTGTGTGTGGCGGCGGTACTTGGGCTTCCCATGCAGAAAGCGGCAGATGCGTTGAGCCAATTCACGGGAACCGGACGCCGGTTTGAGGTCCGTGGAGAGCCGAAGGGTGTCTTACTTGTGGATGATTATGCTCATCATCCCACTGAGATCCGCGCCACATTGGCTGGTGCTCGCGCTCGTTATCCAGAACGGCGCATTTGGGCTGTGTGGCAGCCGCACACCTATTCGCGGACTCAGACTTTGCAATACGAGTTTTCACGGGCATTTAGTGACGCCAGTGAAGTGCTTGTTACTGAGATATACGCTTCACGCGAAGCCAAACAGGATTTTTCTTCTGCTGAAGTGGTTGCTTCCATGCCGCATTCTTCGGCTCGTTACAGCGGCTCGATCGAAGAGACGAAAAAATATTTACTGGAACATGTGCGCTTCAATGATGTGGTCATTGTCCTTTCAGCAGGCGATGCAGACCAGATCACTGCGGCGTTGTTGAAGGAACTATAGTCAGGATGTTGATGGTGGATACCGCCTTTGCTGTTAACCTGTTGCGCCAAAAGTTTGGCGATGCTGTGCAAGAGAATGTGACGCTTGCACCGTACACGTCTGCGCGCATTGGCGGACCTGCTGATGTGATGGTCTCGGTTAAATCTGCTGATGAACTCGCAGAGGCGATACAGTTGATCTGGGAACACAACCTGCCCTATTACATGTTGGGCGGTGGTTCAAATGTGTTGGTCAGTGATAAAGGTTTTCGCGGGGTAGTGGTTTTGAATCGGGCGAAGGAAACCCGTTTTGAAGCTGGCGACCAGCCCACAGTTTGGTGTGAAGCGGGAGTCATTATTGCAAATCTCGCCAAACGCTGCGCATCCAAAGGGCTTGCCGGACTTGAATGGTCTGCTACAGTTCCGGGTACGGTGGGGGGTGCGGTGTATGGCAATGCAGGCGCGTTTGACGGTGATATGACGCATAACCTGATTTGGGCAGAGATGCTTACGAAGAATGGACGTGAGAAGGTTTCTCTTGAGCAAATGGGCTATGGGTATCGTACCAGCGTTCTGAAACGCGGCGAGATGCAAGGGATTGTGTTAAGTGCGTTGTTGAAGTTAAAAAATTCTTCGAAAGAGGAAGTGTCTGTTAAAATCGAGCAATTCAGTGAGCGCCGAAAAGCTACACAGCCGCCGGGCGCCAGCATGGGCTCGATGTTCAAGAACCCCACTGGTGACTATGCCGGACGTTTGATCGAAGCGGCTGGCTTGAAGGGGACGCGCATCGGCAACGCTGAGATCAGCACGGTGCACGGAAATTTTTTTATCAATCATGGTGAAACCAAAGCGGAAGATATTCTTGCTTTGATTCATGTAGTTCAAAACACGGTAAAAGAGAAATTCAACATTCATTTGGAATTGGAAGTTGAACTTGTAGGCGATTGGAACAAATAACGATGGCGAAGAAACTTCGAGTGGCAGTTTTATTTGGTGGACGTTCAGGCGAACATGATGTTTCGCTGATGTCTGCGCGCTCTGTGGTTTCTGTGCTCGACCCCAATCGCTATGAAGTGATTCAGGTGGGCATTACTTTGGATGGCAATTGGCTAACGGGCGAGAACGCTCTGGATGCCTTTGAAAAAGGGGACACCAACCATTTGGATCGTGTGATCCCTCCGACAGACCCTGCGGCTCGTGGAAGTCTGCATGTCTTACGCGAGACGAAGATGGGGGAGAAGTTTGAAACGCTCTCAGCTGTGGATGTGTTCTTTCCGGTTCTTCATGGACCGTTCGGCGAAGACGGCACGATACAAGGTTTATTTGAAATGGCAGATGTTGCCTATGTGGGTGCCGGGGTTGCTGGTTCTTCTGTAGGCATGGACAAAGGTATTTTCAAAGATGTGATGCGCGCGAATGGCATCCCGCAAGTTCCGTCCATTTTGGTGCTGCGTGGTGATATTGAACATAAGATGGATGATGTCATCAAGAATGCTGAAGAATTGGGTGACTATCCTTTATTCGCCAAACCAGCCAACTTAGGTTCATCGGTTGGAATTAGTAAATGCAATAATCGTTCTGACCTCGCGGAAGGTCTTATGGATGCGGCTCGTTATGACCGTCGCATCATCATTGAAAGCGGCGTGAAAGATGTTCGTGAAGTGGAAGTGAGTGTATTGGGCAATGAAGACCCGCAAGCTTCGGTTTGTGGTGAGATCCTTCCGAGCCGTGAGTTTTATTCATACGAATCAAAATACATCGATGGCACATCGGGTTTGTTGATTCCTTCGCCATTGCCTGAAGAAGTTTCTGACAAGATTCGCGAATATGCCATTCGCGCTTATAAAGCGATTGACTGTGCAGGCATGGCACGCGCCGATTTCTTTGTTGAAAAGGGCACAGATAAAATTTACTTGAACGAATTGAACACGCTTCCTGGTTTTACTTCCATTAGTATGTACCCCAAGCTTTGGCAGGCGAGCGGCTTGACCTACGCTCAACTGGTTGACCGCCTGATCGAGCTTGCGCTTGAACGCAAGGCACAGCGTGATCGCACCGAACACCGGAGGACGGCATGAGCGAAAAAAGACCCCTCACTCGTGCGGAACAAGTCCGCCAGCGCCGCACCGAACGCGCTGCAAAAGAACTTCAGCAGGCTGCTAAACAGGCAACCAAACCGATCGTGAAAGTCTCTTCACGCACGCCTACTATTCCGATCATGGCGACACCGAAGAAACAACAAGATCGCCGTTACAACATTGCCTTGGGCATGCCAGAATTCCATATCAAGAAACCCAAGTTTTCTCTGCCGCATTTTTCTGCACCGCGCATGCCCCGTATGCCGCAATTTTCTGCGAATTGGCGTCTCGGTGCATTGATCCTTTCGTTGGTGTTTGTTGTGGCATTGGTGCTTGCTTTCCAATTGCCATATTTCTACATCCCCTCGGCATCTGTGTTTGGCAATACGCGCATCCCAAGTGAAGAGATCAACGGCATCATGGGCGTTTCGAATCAAAATATTTTCACGGTTCAGCCTGATGAACTCGAACGCCGTTTGCGTTTGAACTATCCTGAGATCACCTCTGCACAAGTCGATGCATACCTTCCCAATTATGTTTACGTCACCGTTACAGAGCGTCAGCCCGTGATCATGTGGCGTCAGAATGGTGGCTTTACCTGGATCGATGAAACAGGCGTCGCCTTTAGACCACGAGGCGAAGCGGCTGGGCTAGCTGTTGTGGATGCCGTAGATGCTCCGCCTGCCGGAATCCAGACCACAACGGATCCATACAGCCCGCCGCCATTCATCCAAAAAGAATATGTGGATGCCGCGCTCGCTCTTGCTCCGCTCGTGCCTGCTGGCTCCACCCTTACTTATTCTGCTGCCGATGGCTTTAGCTGGAAAGACCCGCGTGGTTGGACCGTGGCGTTTGGCATCACAGCCCATGATGTGCCTTTGAAGATCCGCGTGTATCAATCTCTCGTTGACTCATTGACGCAGAAGGGCAAAACCCCTGAATTTATCAGTGTTGTGTATCCCGATGGTCCTTACTATCGCATGAAGAAAGCCGCCATTGTTGAAGAAGACCAAACGGCCCAAACCGACCAACCCACTGAAGAAACCGTAGTAGAGAACCCGTAACATGGAAGAGATCGTAGTAGGCATTGACGTAGGCACGACCAAAATCTGCACCCTCGTTGGGCGAGTGGAGGACGATAAGTCCATTCGCATTTTGGGGGTTGGGATCGAGCCGTCTGAAGGAATTCGCAAAGGCATTGTGGTAGATCTTGCCGCGGCTTCACGCGCCATCAAGCGCTCTGTTGAAAAGGCGGAGAGTACATCGAGCCTTGAGATCACCACAGCCTTCGTCAGCCTTGCAGGCGCTCACGTCTCATCAGTTAATAGCCGTGGCTCGGCTGGCATTCCAAGTGGTGTGATCGATATTCATGATGTAACCCGCGCCCTGGAACAAGCCCAAGCCATTGCCATCCCACATGACCGTGAGATCATTCACGTAATCCAACGCGGTATCACCGTGGATGGGCAAGAAGGTGTGAAAACCCCGATTGGAATGCATGGCTATAAACTTGAAGTGGAAACGCATATCATCACCGCTGCTAGTGCCACCATTGATAATATTCGTCAGTGTGTGAACGCTGCCGGTGTAGATGTTCAACAGTTCGTTTTGAATCCGCTTGCTTCGGCAGAGGTTGTGCTCACCGAACAGGAACGCCAGATGGGCGTGGCGGTCTGTGATATTGGCGGCGGCACAACAGACCTCGCGATCTATGTCGATGGTGACGTGTGGCATACGATGGTCCTTGCGGTAGGTGGTAATCACATCACGCAAGATATTGCACACGGGTTGCGCCTATCACCATCTCAAGCCGAAGAAGTGAAAAAACAGCAGGGGCACGCCCTCCTGTCTGTGATCGGACCCGATGAATATTTCTTGATGCGTCCGTTCGGCGAAGATAAAGATGTTCGCATTAGCCGTCAGGATCTGGCTCATATCATCGAAGCGCGTGTAGAAGAAACCTTCAACTTGATTTTCCAAGAGATCAAACGCTCTGGATATGATGGTTTACTTCCGGCAGGTATGGTGTTGACCGGTGGTACCTCCGCTTTGTTGGGCATTAATCGAGTTGCCAGCCAGGTATTGGATATGCCCGTTCGTGTGGCACAACCTGAGAACTTAAAGGGCTTGGTTGATAAATTGAATTCACCTGCTTATTCAACAAGCTTCGGCTTGTTGCAATGGGCAATCAGTATGCACGATCATCAAGTTGCGGTATCAAGTACTGCCAAGCGCCGTAAGCCGCGTGGTGAAGGAAACGTCAAATTTGACGCGATTAAAGATTGGATGAAGAGGTTATTACCATGATGACGAGATTTCTCTTAACCCTTGACATCATGAGAAAAGATTCACAAAGCGTGAATTTTGGTTGAAATTTACCCTGTTAAAAAAACGTATTCTCGTTTAAGATTAGGCATATTCCTTGCCAGGAGGAACAAATGAATCCGACTAATAAAAATCCACAAGCCGAAGCCTTCGCCCGCATCAAAGTGATAGGTGTTGGTGGCGCCGGTCAGAACGCCGTTAACCGTATGATGGAAGAAGGTATTCAGGGCGTTGAATTTATTGCTGCCAACTCTGATGCCCAAGCCTTGACCCTTTCCCGTGCGCCCATTCGTGTGCGCCTCGGTGATAAGATCACCCGCGGACTCGGCGCAGGCGGTGACCCTGAGGTTGGCCGCAAAGCCGCAGAAGAATCTTCTGATGAACTCTATAACGTGCTCAAAGGCGCCGATATGGTCTTCGTCACTGCAGGCATGGGCGGCGGTACCGGAACCGGTGCGGCTCCGGTCGTTTCGCAGATCGCCAAAGAATGCGGCGCACTCACCATCGGTGTTGTGACTCGTCCCTTCACCTTTGAAGGCGGCAAACGCTCACAGTCTGCTGAATCTGGCGTTGCCAAGATGAAAGAACATGCGCACACGCTCATTTCCATTCCGAATGATCGTTTGCTCCAACTGGCTGATAAGAAATCATCCTTGCAAGATGCCTTCCGCATGGCGGATGAAGTGTTGCATCAGGGTATTCAAGGTATCTCTGAATTGATCACGATTCCTGGCTTGATCAACCTCGATTTTGCCGATGTTCGCTCGATCATGTCTGAAGGCGGCGCTGCTCTTATGGCGGTGGGTCGCGGCTCTGGCGATGACCGTGCCAAGAATGCTGCGGAACAAGCCATCTCCAGTCAATTGCTTGATATCACCATCGACGGCGCTCGGGGCGTGCTCTTCAACGTCACTGGCGGACCGAACATGACCCTCTTCGAAGTGAACCAAGCGGCTGCCATCATCCGCGAGACGGCTCACCCCGATGTGAACATGATCTTCGGTGCGGTAATCGACCCGAACATGGGCGACGAAATTCGCTGTACCGTGATCGCCACCGGCTTCGAACGCAGCGGCACTACTCGTCGCGTTCTTGAGCGCATTCCACGTTCAAATGCCAGCGAGAAACCTGTTTCTGCGGCGAACACACCGTTCCAGGCTCGCCCTACTGAATCGGTCAATGCTCAGGCACCCGAGACCCGTTCTTCTGCAGATGTGAAGTCTCAGCCTCTTCCAAGCATCAACAACGACGATCTCGACGTCCCGACCTTTTTGAGAAATCGCAGATAATAACTGAATCAGAAAAGACCCTAAAGGTTGAAATCTTTAGGGTCTTTTATTTTGGTAAAATAGATTTATGAGCAATAAACTCCCTGACCTTGCTGAACGGCTGAAAACCAAACCCGAGCATTACTCCTACCTCAAACACCGCAACCAGGTGATGAGGCAGATCGTTTTGCCGGTGGCATTGAGTGCTTTGGTATTAGTTGCGATCGTGGTGTGGGTGAGTTATGCCACCTTCAACCAAGGCGGTGACGTAGGACGTTGGGCAGCCATCTCTACCATCTGGGTCATTATCCCCATGTTGCTTGGCGGGTTGGTTGTGCTTGCCATTCTTGGCGGCTTGATTTACTTAATGGCGCGCCTGCTCAGTGCCTTGCCATATTACACCGGCATTGCTCAAGATTATATTTTTATTGCACGCGGCTACATCATTCGTGGGGCAAATATGCTCGTCAAACCTGTAAATGCCCTGAACGATTGGCTTCAAACTGCAAAAGCCTTCTTTGAAAGGATGACTCCATGAAAAATACCAGATTACTTTTAGGCGGTGCCCTCATCGGCGCTATTATCGGGCTGGTCGCTGCCATACTCATCGGGCGCCGTGCCGAAAAGAACGAGACCGAAACAGCTATCACAGCAAGTGAAGGTGTCAAATTGGGCGTGCTTGTTTTTGGCTTGCTTCGCGCAATTTCTTCTCTTGGCGATGACTAGCATACAATAGATGATTGACCATAGACCGAGGTAATCCTGCCTCGGTCTTTTTTATCTTGACCTTTAACTTTTACCCCTTGACCATGGACACCATTTCCAAACAAACGTACCGTCGCTTTCTGCTCGGCTCTCAAGGACTTTGGCCTGGGCGCCGTTTCTCGGGCCTTTCTGGCACCGAATCCGCTTTGCGCCAGATGCAAGCCTTACAGCTCGACCCACTGGTCATGGTTGCCCGCAGTCAAGACATTGCCATGTATGGACGCGTCCTTGAATACAAGCCAGATTTGCTGTACAAGATGGCATACGAAAAACGCAAAGCCTTTGATTATGGTGGCTGGCTGATGATGTACCCCATGCAGGAGTTCCCTTATTGGCAATTGCATATGCTGCGCCGTAAAGAGAAAGGGTTGCGTTGGGAACATTTCACACATCCACCGAAAGATGTGGTGAAGTTTGTGTTAAATGAACTGCGAGAGAAAGGTCCGCTGGGGAATCGGGATATTGAGGGCGATGCTGTCAAAGCATGGAGCTATCGCGGACGAAAAGAAACTTCTATTACCTTGTTCTATCTCTGGCTGGTGGGTGAGGTGATGATCTCCAATCGCAAAGGTTTCGACCGGCTCTATGATCTGCGTGAGCGTGTCTTGCCATCAGAATATGATTATGTGGCTCCTGCCGATGAAGCAGAAGATTTCTTTGCTAAAAAGCATATTGCTTTTTCTGGCATTGCCCGCGAACCTTCATGGAAAACAGGAGTAGGAGATTTTATCCACCGTAAGCTTACTGCGAAAGAAGGAATGGCGTGGATCGAACATCTCATCGAAAAAGGGGATGTTGCTCGAATAGGAGTGGAAGGATTCAGAGAAAACTTCCTCATATTGAGCAGCGACCAGGCTCACTTGTCTGCTCTTGAGGCGGGGCGCATCCCAAAAGCATGGAAGCATAAAGGTCCATCCACATCGGAAGAGGTTACCTTTCTGGCTCCGCTGGAAATTGTCAGCGCACGTGGACGGGCAAAAAAGGTTTTCGATTTTGAATATGTATGGGAGGTGTATAAGCCTGTTCATCAGCGCAAGTGGGGCTATTACACGTTGCCTATTTTATATGGGGATGACCTTGTGGCGCGTATGGATCCAAAGCACGATCGCGCTACGAATACGTTGCAGATTTTAGGCTTTTGGCTGGAAGACGATGCTCCACGAGATGCTGATTTTGTAAATGCACTTGCGAATGGATTAACTCGTTTTGCCGGGATGATTGGTGCGACGAAGATTGATCTACATGGTGTAAAACCGGCAAAACTGAAATCGGAACTGAAAACCCTGCTTAAGCGACTTGGTTTTTAATCTGAACGTCATAGTATAGGTAAAAATATGGATTATTCTTTACGCCCTGCTCATATTAATGATGCTCCTGCCGTTGCAGATTGCGTTAATAAAGCTTTTGGTCATTACGTGGAGCGGATCGGTATGAAGCCTGCTCCCATGGAAATGGATTACGAGCATGAGATTCGTGAACATCAAGTCTTTGTGGTGGAAGATGCTGGGCAGGTGGTCGGTTCGCTTGTTCTTGGCATTACCCAGGAAGGCTTTTTATTGGATGTGATCGCTGTTGTGCCAGAGTATTGGGGCAAGGGTGTGGGACGCATCATGCTTGAACATGCAGAGGCAGAGGCGAAGCGTCAAGGCTTTGAAAGCATTTACCTTTTTACTCATGAGAAGATGGTCGAGAATCAAACTCTTTACAAAAAGATCGGATATATCGAATATGATCGGCGACTAGAAATGGGACGTAAACGTGTTTATATGCGCAAACGATTTGTTTAGACTTGTTTTTGAATTTAGACTACATGCTCTGATTTTCAGAACAACTTTCTTAATAGCTTGACTTCAAGGGCAAGACAATTTATAGTAGTAATGACATTGGGACTTGTCATTGATATCATTTTTTATTCTGTAATCTCCTTCTTAAATCCCCCAATGTGAAAATTTAAATCATTCGAATTTGCAAAAACCTTGAAAAGGTTCTTTTGCTGTCCCTGAGAACAGGAAGACAAAAAAGAATTCGAGAGGATGCCAAGATGGTTTCAAGTGAGTCCACTGGGGCAAAGAAACAGATCTTGAAAGAGGGACAAAACAGCCATGCGCACTATCTTTTGCTGTCACTAAGCCGGGCTGCACAAGCGATTCAACAAGCACATACAGCGGAAGATTTTTATATCGCGGTAGGCAGGGAGATCAATCAACTAGGCGGAGAAGTTTCTTTGTTGCTGCTTGATGAAGCAGGGACGAAGCTTTCCATTGCTTATACATCCTATTCTCCAAAACTAATCAGCCGGGCGGAAAAGCTGACCAGATTGTCGCTGAAAAATTATAAACTTCCCATTCCGCCTGAGAGCGCTTATGAAATTGCATTGCAGGGAGACACTGCATTTTTTATCGATGAGAGTAATGAGATTATTTCAAATATCCTGCCAAATGCGCTTGCTTTTCTTTCCGCCCAACTCATCTCTCTTTTCAATTTGCGTCAGGGCATTCTTGCACCGCTACGAGTAGATAAAAAAGTTCTAGGCTTGCTCAAGGTCAACGGTAATTTTCTAAATACGGATGATCTTCCTGCAATGGAGGTATTTGCCGGGCACATTGCTGCCGGGCTTCATAACATTCATTTGATGCAAAAACTGCAAGAGGAATTAACGGCTCATAAACAGACGGAACAAGCTCTTCAGCATAACCGTAACCTTTTACTGGCTTTGAGCCGGGCTGCTCATGCCATTCAACTGGTGCGTATGCCAGATGACATTTATAAAGTGGTTGGAGAGCAAATCCGCGCGTTGGGATTTGAGGTAACAGTTCTTAAGTTCGGAAGCGATATGAAAAGTTTGCATTATCGCTATACAACGCTCCCGGAAGAAGTGATTCGTACTGCTGAAAAGCTGACGGGGATGAAAGTAGAAAATTTTAGCTGGTCGATTTCACAAGATAGTGTTTATGCTCGTGTTCTGGCGAACAGAAGAGCAGAATATATTTCGAACGGAAAATCTCTTTTTATTGAGGCGCTTCCTAATTTTTTGCTTCCTCTGGCTGGAAAACTGGTTGATATGGTCACTTCACATCAAGGTATTCTGGCACCCTTGCATGTTGATGATGAGACCTTCGGTATTATGCTGGTATTTGGAAGTGAACAGTTAAGCCAGGGCGATCTCCCAGCCGTGGAGTCTTTTTCTGCTCAAGTTTCGGTCAGTTTGCGGAATGCATACTTGACTCAAAGACTAGAGAAGGAATTGCATGAACGAAAACAGGCAGAAGAAGCAGCACAACAAACAGAAAAACGATTCAAAGCGTTGATCGAAAATGCCTCAGATGGCATCGCGCTTGTTGGGATGGACGGCATGATTAAGTATGCCAGTCCTTCTGCCAGAGAAATGTTTGGTTATCAAGGGGATGAGTATGCCAATGAAAGCCCATTGAACTCTATCCACCCGGATGATATGAACATTGTTCTTGAAGCAATGAATTATCTAGTGGGGAATTTATCGTCCACCCGAACGCTTCAATACCGTTATCGGCATCAAGATGGGTCCTATCACTGGGTGGAAAGTACGTTTAGTAACCAATTTGAAGAGCCTGGGGTAGAGGCACTGGTTATTAATTTTAGAGATATTACTGAGCGTAAGGGAATGGAAACAGCTCTATATGAGAGCGAGCGATATTATCGTGCATTGATCGAGAATGCAACTGATGGAATATTGGTTATTGATACAACAGGTGCCGTCACCTATGAAAGTCCGTCCGTTGCCCGTCTCTTAGGGTATGGGCAGGATAAGTTGTTGGGCTCAAGTTCTTTCAACCTTATATACCCAGAAGATCTAAATAATATTCTTGAAACATTTGTAACTGGTTTGAATACACTCGGTTATATACATCATGGCGAATATCGGCTCCTTCATGCCAGTGGGGAGTGGCGTTATTTTGAAATCGTCACCCATTACTTGGTGAATGATCCCGCGATCAGGGGAATTATTATCAATGGGCGAGATATCACTGAACGTAAACAAATGGAAGATGCGTTACGAGAAAGTGAAAGAAAGTTCCATGGTGTGATTGATAGTTCGGCAGACGGTGTTGCTCTTTCTGACGAAGAAGGTCGCATCCTTGAATTTAATAATGCTTTCGAACAGCTGACCGGGAAAGAGCGTGATCGTGTATTAGGAAAATTCCTTTGGGAGCTTGCCTATGAGCTTTTGCCAGAGTCGTCAAAAACAGAAACACTACTTTCCAGCCTGAAAACTGGTGTGCAACGCGCATTACAAATAGGAAGTACTTCTTATTTTCAATTCACACAAGAAATCCCGCTTCAACGCGATGACGGCAGCTTATTAATCATTCAACAGAGAATATTCACTATACGTACAGATAAAGGATGTAGACTTGGTTCGATCTCACGGGATATTACCGAGATCAAAAAAGTGGAGGAGTATTTGACACAGCAAAACAAGCAACTTAATAGCTTGTATCAAATTACTTCTGCTTTAAGTCAAATTAACGCAATTGAAGAGGTCTATGCCGTTGCATTAGATAGTTTATGTAGCACGTTGGATATTAAACGAGTTTCTATTTTATTGTTTGATCGAGATGGCGTAATGCGTTTTAAGGCTTGGCGCGAATTATCGGAGAAATATCGTCAGGCGGCAGAAGGGCATTCTCCCTGGAAGCCAGATGCCGTGGACCCACAGCCTGTATTGGTTGAAGACGCATTCAGCGATGCTGAGCTTGCCTCCTTGTACGGTCTCTTTAAGAGCGAGGGGATTGGCGCCCTCGCTTTTATTCCTCTTGTTCATCAGAACAAACTGCTTGGTAAGTTTATGGTCTATTTTGATGCGCCGCATCATTTTCTTGAAGCGGAGGTTCGCCTGGCGCAGGCAATCGCTTCTCATGTGGCGTTTGCTATTCATAAAAATATATTAAATGCAGCATTGCGCACGAGCGAAGAACAATATCGCATTCTGTATGAAGATAACCCATCTATATATTTCACTACAGATGATAAGGGTACTATACTTTCTGTCAATAAAATTGGTTTAGAGCAATTGGGATATTCCGTGGAGGAACTTATAGGAAACCCATTGTTGGAAATCTTTTACCCAGAAGATCGTAAACATGTTCAGCAAAAGATGATGGCATGTATCAACGACCCTGAACAGACAGTTCAGGTTGAGGCGCGAAAACAAAGGAAAGATAAAAGTATTTTATGGGTGAGAGAGTTTGCTCGAGCTATCCGAAATCCGGATGGACAATTAGTGATTCTAATTGTTTGCAATAATGTTACAGAGGAAGTCAAAGCCGAAGAAGCTCTTGTTCAATCTGAGGCTGAGTTGCGGGCATTGTTTTCTTCAATGAAAGATTCCGTTATTGTGATCGACCGAAATGGGATATATCAAAGTGTGGCTCCCACCAACCCTGAAACACTTTATATCTCGCCTTCTGATGTGATTGGAAAACGATTGTCAGCCTTCTTCCCTGAAGAGCAGGTTCAGGAATTTCTCAAGGCGATTGAATATGTGCTGGCAACCGGGAAGACGGTGATTATCGAATACCAGATCATTTTGACTGAGGTTTCGCCGTGGTTCGAGTCGAGAGTCTCGCCGTTGGGACCGGACACAACGATCTGGGTGGCACGTGATATTTCTGAGCGTAAGAAGATTCAATCGGCATTGATACAGTCTGAACAGGCATATCGTTCTTTGTTTGAAAACATGCCGATTGGCTTATATCGTTCTTCTGTCAACGGTGAATTATTGGATGCCAACCCATCTTTATTGCGGATGTTTGGATATGAAGATTTTGAATTAATGAAAAGAAAAAAAGCTGGGGAATTTTATAATGACCCTGCTATAGATGATGAGTTCAGAAGACAGATTGCTGAAAATGGTTTCTTGAATCGATACGAATCTGAATTTATCCGTCAGGATGGCACCAAATTTTGGGCGGAAGATTATGTTCGTGCTGTGCATGATGTAAAAGGTACTCCGCTTTATTACGAAGGCAGTTTGATCGATGTGACTGACCGCAAAGCAGCAGAACAGCGGTTGAAGGAAAGCGAGAAACAATACCGTCTATTAGCTGAACGAATTGCCGATGTAGTCTGGGTATTGGATTTGGAAACCCTTCAATTCAAATATCTTAGCCCTTCAGTTCAAAGCCTTTTTGGATATTCTGTTGATGAATTACTGGGTGTCCACTTAAGCAATGTGTTAACCCCTGCCTCTATGCTTGCTATCGAGAATATTATTCCTGGTCGTTTAAAGCGCTTTATGGATGGTGATCAAACAGCTGTCACTGAACTATATCAGCTTGACCATATTCATCAGGATGGTTCCATTATTACTGCTGAAGTTTCAAGTACTCTTGTTGTGAATGAGAATTCAAAAATAGAAGCTATTGGCGTGACACGCAATATTACCGAGCGTAAGAAGGCAGAAGATGATTTGCGCCATGCCAATAGTTCGCTTCAAATTGCCCACAAAGAACTTCAGCAATTGTTTGAGTATGAACAGGTGCTTGCCCGGACCGATGGCTTGACCCGTTTGTACAATCGCCGCTATTTCTTCGAGCTTGCAGTGCGGGAGTTTAATTCAGCGATTCGTTATCAAAGACCATTGACCTTGATCATCTTTGACTTGGACGGTTTTAAACAGGCAAACGATACATTCGGGCATGCTTTGGGAGATAGCGTTTTGGTTGAAATTTCAAAGACGGCAAATATACAAGTGCGTGAAGTGGATATTCTGGCAAGATATGGCGGCGACGAGTTTACGATTCTATTGCCGGAGACGAATGTTGAACAAGCATTCCTCATTGCAGAACGCATTCGTAAAGCAGTTGAGGGTACTCATATTGATCTGGGTGGATTCTCCACTTTTATTACGGTCAGTATGGGCGTTGCAGAACTGTCTTTTGACCCTCAAGATCAATCCATTGAAGATATGATCCGCCGGGCAGATCAGGCTTTGTATCAAGCAAAACAACAGGGTAGGAATCGGGCTGTGATCTATTCCAGCAACTAACGGAAAACCCTGCTTATAACAGCATGGTATCATGATGCTTTCAAAGGAGCATCATGATCAAACCAGTTCGTTGGAATACATTCATTCGCGATTTTATTCGCATTCAGATCGGTTTTCTTCTATACGGTTTGGCGATCACCCTAATGATTCGCGGAAACCTTGGCACAAGCGCCTGGGCAGTGTTGGAAGTAGCCCTGGCAGACTTCTTACATATCACAGTAGGCACCATGACGGTCATTATGGGCTTCATTGTGTTGATCATCTCATTGCTAATGCGTGAACAAATAGGCTGGGGAACACTGGGGAATATTCTTTCGATCGGTCCGTGGGTGGACTTGTGTATGTGGCTGGTTCCCGAAGTGAACAATAACCTTCTGTTACAAATTGCCATGCTTTTGGTCGCGATCGTGATTATGGGGCTTGCCAGTGCCATCTATATCGGTGTGGATGCCGGTGCAGGTCCACGCGATAGCTTGATGCTCGCGATCCATCGCAAAACCGGAGCCAGTATTCGTGTGGCGCGCGCCATTATTGAAGTGACCGTTGTGGCTATTGGCTGGCTCTTAGGCGGACCTGCCGGGGTAGGCACCGTCGTCCATGCGGTTCTGATTGGACCTGCAGTGCAATGGGGATTCAAAGTGTTCAATGTGCAGGCACATAAAGAAAGCGAAGAAGTGCAAGCCGGTATTGAAGGTGGCGCGGAATAGTTTTATTTACCAAGGAGTGAATTATGAATGAACTCGCTGAAAATACACCCGTTGTAGAAAAGAAGCGCAGTAATGGCGCATTGGCATTCTTCCTCATTGTGCTTTTGCCTTTACCCTTCTGTTTATTTATCTACAACTTCATTGTCTGGTCAACAGAGCAGAGTGCGATTGCTTCTTCGAGCCTTGCGCAATTGGCTTGGGCCGGGGTGATTGGCTTGGGCGTGCAAATATTTTTGATGAGCCTGACGTTTGGATTGCTTTGGTACTTTACCAGTGACGACCGATTCAAAGGCTGGTACGCGAGTCTGTTTGCCGCTTCTTTATTTGGCATCCCAGCATTGATTTTGCGCGCGCTTGGACCAAACAATGATCAACTTGGCTCTATTCTACAATTCATCCTTGCTGTCGTTGTGGCTGGTGTCATTATCTTTCTGCGTAAAGGCAAACTGACTTGGAATTTCACTGAGCTGCCTTTCGGTTTACTCATTGCTGCGTTTGGGATCGTGCCGTTGACGATCTACGGTTCGTTTGGTTCGCCCAGTGATGCCATCCTCAGTTTGTTTGCGGGGTTGGCATTTGGTTTGCTTGCCGCGGTGTGGATGTCTGATGCCGAGAATGTTTTGCTGAATGGCGTTGGCATGAGCGGGTTGGTCGCTTTGCTGGCGGCTTCGTTTGGCTATGACGGAAGCCAGTTGATATTGATTGTGTTGGTCTCTGCCTTTGGTTTTGCGATCGCAACCTTGCATCCTTCACGCGCTGCGGCAACTGTGGCAACGGGTTTGATTGCATTCGTGGGCTTGGCATTCTTTGACCCCACCGAACTCACCATCGTGCTCGGTGATATTGCCGGGCTTGCGACCAAAGCTGTGGGCATTGCCTTGCTCATCGGGTGGGGAGTCAGTGTTGCGGCGTTGATTCTGCCTCAGGTATTGGGATCAGGCTCCGGGTCCGGTGCGAAGCGGGCGGCGGGGTGGGTGGGAACTGTCGCAGCGTGGGGAATGGTCATCGCCGCTTTTTTCCTGTGGGGTAACCCCGGCAATTATGGCGACCGTCTCTTCGTCATCTTCAAAGATCAAGCAGATATTTCGGATGTGGCATCCATCAAGAATCGCGATGAACGTTTGACCGAAGCGTACACGCGCCTCACCAACCATGCAAATACTACACAAGCGGATTTGCGTGAGACGCTCGACTCGTTTGGCATTGCGTACACGTCATATTATTTGGAGAACGCGATGGAAGTGCAAGGCGGGACTCTCGTGCGCTTGTTTTTGATGACCCGCCCCGAAGTGGACCGCGTCATCCCCAGCCCGCGCTTGAGAGCCGCTCCCAAAGATTCTGCTTCGCCGGGGGGTGAATCTGCCCCCACTGCTGATTATGTTGGTTGGAATATTCAACTCATTGGTGCAGACAGAGTCTGGGAAGAGTTCGGTGTGCGCGGTGAAGGCATCGTGGTGGGACAATCAGATTCGGGCGTGGACGGGAATCATCCCGCGATTGAAAAACAATATCGCGGCTACAACGGCAGCGACGATTACAACTGGTTCGACCCGTGGGATGGTACTTCTTCGCCGAACGATGAAGGCGGGCATGGCACGCACACCATGGGAACGATTCTTGGAAGCAACGGCATTGGTGTGGCACCCGGTGCACAGTGGATCGGCTGTGTGAACCTCGACCGTAACCTTGCCAACCCGGCTTTGTATTTGGATTGTATGCAGTTTATGCTGGCGCCGTTCCCAATTGGTGGTGATCCGTTCGTAGATGGCGACCCAACCCAAGCCGCACATGTGATGAACAACTCATGGGGTTGCCCCAATCTTGAAGGCTGCGACCCAAACGCTTTGCTTTACGCAGCGAATCACTTGCGCGATGCTGGTATTTTTGTGGTCGTTTCTACTGGCAATGACGGACCGAATTGCGAAACCGTTGAGTCGCCTTTGTCTCTTTATGATTCGGTCTTCTCTGTCGGTGCCATTGACCAATTCGGGAATCTCGCCGATTTCAGCAGCCGCGGACCCGTCACTGCAGATGGTTCTGGGCGCATCAAACCTGATATTGTCGCGCCGGGGGTGGATGTGTTTTCGTCTTTGCCAGAAAACTCCTACGGCTCGAATAGCGGCACGTCGATGGCGGGTCCGCATATGGTGGGGGTGGTGGCGTTGATCTGGTCTGCTCAGCCCAAGCTGATCGGCGATATTGATGCGACCGAGCAACTTATTATTGATACGGCTCAACCTTATACTGGAGATCGTTCGCTAGGCTGTTTTAGTGGCGATACGCCCAGCAATGCCTATGGCTTTGGCGTTGTGGATGTGTACGAAGCTGTAAAAGAAGCCTTGAAAAAATAATTGAGCTGAACAAAAAAGGACGCAGAGAAAATCACTCTCTGCGTCTTTTTGACTCTGTGGCAAAATTGGCGCATTGCTTGTAAATCCCTTGCCAAAGGATATAACTATGAAGCGTAGCATCAAGATCGTTTTAGGGGTGGTGATTGGAATTCTCGTATTGGGTATGGTGGGAATTTTATGGAAGACACGGCAAGAAGCGTATAACCTGTTGCATGCCCCCATGGCAACTCGTGAACTGCCGGATGAAATCCCATCAGACTATAACCTTAAATATGAAGATGTGACCGTGACCAACCCAGAAGGTATGAAGTTGGCAGGCTGGTTCATTCCTTCTGAGAATGGGGCAGTCATCATTATGCAGCATGGGTATAAATCCACGCGCAGTGAGATGCTGAACGAAGCAGAGATGATGCACCGGCACGGATATGGCGTTCTGCTTACTACGGTCCGCGCCCATGATGAGAGCGAAGGCGAGCTCATTACACTTGGGTATTATGAAATGGCAGATTTGGAAGCCTGGTATCAATACCTTATTTCGCGTGATGATATTGACCCGCAAAAGATTGGTATCCTTGGCAATTCCTATGGCGGCATGCTTTCCATTCAATATGCTGCACAAAATCAAAACATCAAAGCGGTTGTGGCAGATTGTGCTTTCTCTTCCATGAAAGATACGGTTTCCACCAGTGTACGTCATTTCACGGGCTTGCCCGATTTTCCCTTTGTGCCGCTTATTGTCTTTTGGTCAGAGAACATGACCGGTATCAGCATTGATGATATTGACGCCACCCAATGGATTCCGGATATCAGTCCGCGCCCGGTGTTCTTAATGCAAGGCGGCAAAGATACGGTCATCTCCCCGCAAAGTGGTCAGATTCTTTATGACGCTGCCGGTGAGCCCAAAGAACTCTGGTTCGACCCGGAACTGGGTCACGTGGATTTTGATACCGAACGTGCTGAAGAGTTCGAAGCACGCGTTGTTGCATTTTTTGATCAATACCTGCTTGAGCAATAACTCATGTGGCTTTACCTCATTCAAGGCATTGGATTCGGCTTCGCCGCCGCCTCTCAGATCGGACCGTTTCAGACGTTCCTGATTTCTCAAGCCTTAACCCGCGGCTGGAAGCGTGCCCTGCCGGGCGCGTTCGCGCCGTTCATCAGTGATGGTCCGATTGTGTTATTGAGCGTGCTGGTGCTCAGTCAGTTGCCAGAATGGGCGCAACGGGCAATGTACATTTTCGGTGGGCTTTTCGTTTTGTATCTGGCGTATGGTTCGTTCAAAGCTTGGCGCGATTTTGATGAGACCTTAGCCCACCCTGAGTTGTCAGGTCAGCAGACGATCTTCAAAGCGGCGCTGACCAATGCCCTCAGCCCTGGCGCCTATCTCTTTTGGATGTTCGTTACGGGACCTATTCTGGTGCGAGGCTGGCGCGAAACGCCTATCAACGGCTTGGGACTCTTGATCGGGTTTTATGTCACTTTTATTGTGTGTCTCATCGCGATGATCATCGTCTTTGGTGCCGCCTCTCGTTTCGGACCCAAGCTGAATCGTGCATTGCTTGGGCTTTCTTGTATCGTCTTGTTTGGGTTTGGGTTGTATCAATTGTGGAAGGGTATCTTCTTCTAATAGGAGTATTGCAATGTATATTGTTCATGTGCATGTACACGTCAAGCCAGAATTTGTGGATGCGTTCAAGCAGGCGACGGTTGAGAATGCATCCAATAGTGTAAAGGAAGCTGGTGTGGCACGTTTTGATGTCGTTCAACAAGCGGACGACCCGACACGCTTTATCCTTGTGGAAGTGTATAAGTCTGTAGAGGCTTCGGCGGCTCATAAAGAGACTGCTCATTACTTGACGTGGCGTGATACCGTCGCAGATATGATGGCAGAGCCGCGGCAGGGGATCAAATATAGCAATGTCTTCCCGAATGATGGCGGTTGGTAACGCATGACTTCATTTGAATTTGCAACAGCGAATCGAATCATTTTCGGCGCGGGAAAACTCTCTGGGTTGGGCGATCAACTCAAAGGGAGTGTGAAGCGTCTGCTATGGGTGAGGGGCAGGTCGTCAGATGCGATTCCGCGTGTGAGGGAGATTCTGTCTGCACAGGGAATCCCATTTAATGAATTTGAAGTGCATGGCGAACCGACGGTGGATGTAGTGCGTGCTGGTGTGACCTTTGCTGAGGGTTGCGATGCGGTGATCGGTTTGGGCGGCGGCAGTGTGATGGATGCGGGCAAGGCGATTGCGGCATTGGCGACGAACCGTAATGATGTGTTCGATTATCTGGAAGTGGTGGGCAAAGGGCAAGCGCTGACCGAAAAACCGTTGACCTATATTGCCATCCCAACCACGGCAGGGACGGGCACCGAAGTGACACGCAATGCGGTCTTGGATGTGCCCGAACATGGTGTGAAGGTGAGTTTGCGCAGCCCAATGATGCTGCCGAGCCTTGCGATCGTTGACCCTGAGTTGACCTATTCCCTGCCGCCTGAAATTACCGCTGCTTCTGGTTTAGATGCGTTGACGCAGTTGATCGAACCTTTTGTTTCGGTGAAAGCAAACCCAATGACGGATGCGATCTGCCGTGAAGGGATGGCGCACGCGGCGAAGTCTTTGCAACGAGCATTTCATAACGGCGCTGATAAAGAAGCGCGTGAGGGCATGGCGTTGGCGAGTCTATTTGGCGGTTTGGCATTGGCAAATGCCGCGCTCGGAGCCGTACACGGGTTCGCCGGTCCGCTGGGTGGCATGTTGCATGCGCCGCATGGAGCGATCTGTGCAAAGCTATTGCCTTTGGTGATGGAAGCCAATATCAAAGCGATGCAGGCGGAGAATCATGCCGGGCTTGCGAGATATGAAGAGGTGGCTCGAATCTTGATGGGGAATTCTTCGGCTACGGTGAATGATGGTTTGAAGTGGGTGACGGATGTGGTTCGTGAAATGAATATCCCATCGCTTTCTGCGCATGGAATGTCCGCTACACACATCCCTGAAGCGGTGCAGAAGACTTTGAATGCCAGCAGTTATAAGGGGAATCCGATTGCTTTGAAAGCTGAAGTGTTGACTGAAATATTGGAAAAAGCGCTGTAATTTATTCCAATGGCAATGCCATCGTTGACTTAACTTCTGCCAACACAAGGTTGGTATGAATGCGTGCCACGCCTGCAATGGAGGAGATCTTGTTCATGAAGTTTTCGAGCCCTTTGCGATTCTTTAATACGACTCTGAGAATATAGTCGTATTCCCCGGTGATGTGATAACAATCGAGCACTTCAGGCATGTTGCGCATGGATTCACGGAAATCTTCCACTTGGGTTGATTGCGGGGTTTGCAAGCCAATCTGAATGAAACATTGTAGATCGTAACCGGCTTTTTCAGGGTCAACAATCACTGTATAGTTGCGGATGTAGCCTTCTTTTTCAAGGCGTTTCAGGCGTGAGTGAGTGGCGGGAGGGGAGAGGGTGATTTTTCGAGCAAGTTCCACGTTGCTTAAGCGACCATCTTTTTGCAGAGCACGCAGGAGGGATTTATCTAGTTCATCTAAAGTGACGTTCTGCAAATTTTTTACCATAAAAGAACCTCCAATTTGCTTGAAATTTTTCAATTTTCTATATCTGTGGAATTAAACCATAAAAAATAAGGAATAATTTCAGGAATATTTTGATTTCATATATAAAAACGGTTATTTATTAAGTTGACAAAGGTTTGTGTGTATAATGAAAAAAGATGCCATGATGGGCATCCACTTTGTTAACTCGGAGGATTATATGAATTCACGCAAGTATCTTGTCCCTTTGATCTTGCTGGTGATTGTCAGTATGTTGGCGGCTTGTGCACCTGCCGCTACAGAAGCCCCTGCCGGAGATGCGACTGAAGCACCAGCTGTTTCTGGCGGAACGCTAACGATCGGCGTTCCGGTTGAACCAGAAACCCTCGACCCCGGAGACGCGGTCTATGTGCAGGAGCAATTCATCCTGCAAAGCCTGTTCGACTCGCTCCTTTCCATTTCGCCGGATGGAGAGTTGCACCCAGGACTTGCTACTACTTGGGAACCGAACGCAGACTATTCTGAATTCACCTTCACCCTGCGTGAAGATGTGACATTCCACGACGGCACGCCTTTCAACGCCGAAGCGGTGAAGGCTTCATTCGATCACATCAACAGCGATGCGGTTCTTGAATCAGGTGGTAAGTCTCTGTTGACCGATCACTCCTATGTAGAGACGGTCGTCGTTGACGATTACACCGTCACCGTTAAGTTCGGCGCTTCGTATCCGCTCTTCTTGCGCGATGCGGCTCGTCAGTGGTTGAGCATTTCCTCACCAGCTGCTTTGGAACAATACGGCACTGATTACGGACGCAACCCCGTGGGAACGGGTCCGTTCAAGTTCGTGCAATGGGATGCCCAATCTCAGATCGTGCTCGAACGTAACCCCGATTACAACTGGGGTCCTGAGTTCGCCTCCCATGAGGGACCGGCTCTTCTCGACCAGATCGTCTTCCGCATTTTGCCCGAAGCAGCGACTCGCCTCACCGCTTTCGAAACCGGTGAGATCCAGATCGCAGGGGAACCGCCTGCCTTGGATGCTGCCTCCCTGGTCGATGCTGGAAGCGCCACTCTTGAGAACTTTGCTCAGCCCGGCATTCCTGCCATTTTGATGATCAATTCTGCCAAGGCGCCGACCGATAACGTCAACGTTCGTAAGGCGATGATCCTTGCCGTCAATCAGGAAGAGCTTGCGAAAACCGCCTTCCAGGAACTCGGCATGCCTGCAACCAGTGTTGTCTCCCCGACCACATGGGGCTACGACGAAGGGGCTGCCAGCTTGTATAGCTACAATCCTGAAGAAGCGGCTCGCCTTCTCGAAGAAGCCGGCTGGACCGATGCGGATGGTGATGGTGTTCGCGAGAAAGACGGCGAGAAGTTGACCATCGACTGGCCCGATAACCCAGCCTGGTCTGAAGCCTTCAACGAACTCATCATCGGCTATCTCTCTGAAGTTGGCTTCAATGTCGAATATCGCTCCATGGACGATGGCGCCGCCTACGAAGAATTACTGGCTGGTAATTACACCCTCGTGTACATGTACTGGACTCGCCCTGATCCATCCCCGTTGCGCTACTTGTTCCATTCTGAGAACAACAATGGCGGCGGTGCTTGGTCGAACTTCACCTATGCCGACCTCGATAACGCCCTTGCAGATGCAGACACCAATATCGACGAAGCTGCTCGCAAGCAGGATTATGTCATTGCCCAAAACATCATCATGGAAAATGCACTTGCCATCCCGATGTTCACAGTGAACACATCCTACCTCACCGCACCGTCAGTTCAGGGTTTCACTTTCGACCTCGAAGGCTATCCCTTCCTGTACGACATGTCCGTTTCACAATAAGTCAAAACCGATCTTTGCTCTGCAAACGAGCATGTTCGGCAAATAAGTAATACAATAGGTGTGCCGCATCTCTTCATAGGGGTGCGGCACACTTAAAACTCCAGGCTTTCCATGTTCAATTATTTGATACGGCGTCTTTTTACATCGATCTTGGTGCTCTTTGGGATCTCGATCTTGGTCTTTTCGGTCATTCACCTTGTACCTGGTGATGTTACGATGGCAATCCTCGGGCGCCAAAAAGTGAATGAAGAAAAGGTTGCCGAACTGCGTGAGCAGTTGGGTCTTAACGACCCGCTTTATGTGCAGTATGGGCGATATGTTTCAGGTGCGATGCGCGGCGATTTGGGGAAATCGATCCGCACCAATCAATCCGTTTCAGAATCAATTGCGGAACAATTGCCCGGTACCTTCGTCTTGGCAATGTCTGCGCTGACAGTTGCCCTAAGTATCGGCGCGGTCTTCGGTCTAATGGCGGCGTTACGTCATGGCACCTGGGTGGATACGATCGTGATGGGCTTATCGGTCAGCGGGCTTTCAATACCGACTTTTTGGATGGGTCTGCTGCTCATCCTTTTCTTCTCTGTGAGATTGAAACTCTTCCCAAGCATTTCAAACGGCTCTTCCTTCGCCGATCTCTTTCTCCCCGCCCTAACCTTGGGACTCCCCGAAGCCGCTGTGGTCGCACGCATGGTACGTGCCAGCATGTTGGATGTGCTCAATAAAGAATACATCACCACCGCCCGCGCGAAGGGACTTTTCGAACGTTCAGTCATTATCAAACACGCTTTACGTAATGCATTAATTCCTGTTGTGACCTTTGTCGGTTTGCAGATGGCGTATTTGCTTGGCGGCGCGACCATAGTGGAAACCATGTTTGCTCGTCAGGGCATTGGGCGTTTAGCCGTACAAGCCATCTACAGCCGTGATTACCCCATGGTCCAAGGTGTGGTGCTGATTACCGCCACGATCTATGTACTTATCAACACTGTTACTGATATCACCTATGTTTTGTTGAACCCGAAGATCCGCCTCAAATGACCGCAAACTTGTCATCCACTCCCATCAAATCCAATTCGCCGGGCAAGCGTTTGCTCAGGCAGATTCTTCGTAACCGCAGCGCACAGTTTGGCGGATTCTTATTGATCCTGTTGATCATCACTTCTTATGCCGCGCCGTTGATCACTGCCAAAGACCCCAATAAGAATGCGCCGTCTGTAGCGTTAGAAGCACCCAGTTTCAAATACCCCATGGGCACCGACAATCTTGGGCGTGATAACTTCACCCGCTTCCTTTATGGAGGTCAGCTCTCGTTGCGCGTCGGGCTGACAGGCATCATCATTGGTGCCTTGATCGGGATTTTGCTCGGGTTGATCTCTGGCTATTTCGGCGGCTGGTTAGACTCGTTCATCTCCTGGTTCAACGATGTGCTTATGGCGTTCCCCGATATTTTGCTGGCATTAGCCATCATCGCTATTTTAGGTCCGGGGATCAACAATGCCATGTTGGCGATTGGTATTTCGTTCATCCCTTCGTTCATGCGTCTTACACGCTCGAGCGTACTCTCTTTGCGTGAAATGACCTATATTGAAGCGGCAAAAGCCCTCGGCAGTTCTGATTCTCGGATTTTGCTCAAACATATTTTGCCAAACTCTATTCGCACTTTGCTCGTTCTTATAACGCTGGGGATTGGTTCATCCATCCTTGCTGGCGCAGCGTTGAATTTTCTGGGTCTTGGTGCCGAGCCGCCAACAGCCGAATGGGGTGCCATGCTCAATGCCGGTATGAAATACGTCCGCCAGGCGTGGTGGCTCACCTTCTTTCCCGGCTTGGGAATTTTCCTCGCCGTGCTTTCTATTAATCTCATCGGCGATGCGGTCAGTGATGCGGTAGCGGGGACAACCATTATCAAGGAAAGCAAATAGCATGGCATCTTTATCTGGTAAAACGGCTATCATCACCGGCGGCTCGACCGAGCTGGCTGGCATCATTGCTTTTGAACTTGCCAAGGCAGGTGTCCATATTGCTCTATGTGGTAGGCAAGCGGATTTATTGTCGATGGCGGTGGATAGAATCAAGCAGATGGGTGGCAAAGGCTTCTTTGTAGAATCCAGCCTCAAGTCGTTGGAAGAGGCGGAAGGGGTTGTCAATCAAACCCTCTCTGAATTTGGCGGCTTGGACATCCTGATCCTCATCTCTCCGTTTTGGAGCGGCGGCATGATCCATAGTCATAGTGTCAAAACGTGGGACTTGGTGATGGATGCGAATTTGCGCGAACCGTTTTTGATGACACGTGCGGCGCTTCCATTTTTGCGAGAACAGAAACATGGCGAGGTGATGGCGATTGGCTCAGACTCCGCTTTGGGCATTTACCCGCAAGATGGTGCCTATGCCGTTGCCATGCACGGGCTGACCACGCTGATGGAGCTCATCCGTGCTGAGAATAGCGAGCATGGAATTCGGACGCATATTCTTTCGCCGGGTGTTGCGGTTTCGGCTCCGTTCGATGCGGAAGGAAAACCGAACCTTATACCTACTCATATTGCCGAATGGGTTTTGTGGCTGCTGAACCGCCCAGACCATTTGCGCGGCAATAGTCCAATTCTTATATAAAAAGAGACCTCGCTTCAAAAGCGAGGTCTCTTTTTTACTTCTTAATCCGTTTGCTTATTTCCATGATTAGGAATACCAGTAAACCTGTGCCTGCGGCGATCGATAGATCGTGCCAGCGCAAGGGAATGACTTCAAAGAAATTTGCCAAGGCAGGGATGTAGATGACTGCCATCTGCAGAACAAAGACCAGCAATGCCATGCCCGCCAGAACGGGGTTGCTCATTACACCGATCTTGAATAATGAGTCTTTATCAGAACGAGAAGCCAGGGCTTGGAAGATCTGCATGAATGCCAGTGAGGTGAAGATCATCGTTTGCCATTCGGGGCGGTCGCTGAAGTAATACCAGGAACCAAGCCCAAGGGCGATGGCGCCAATAAGCGTACCAACCCAGATCGTTTGAAAGCCTGCCCCGCGTGAGAACACACCTTCGGTGGGGGAGTATGGCTTGCGCTTCATCGTATCCTTTTCAGGATTTTCCACGCCCATCCCCAAACCGAGCAAACCATCGGTGAGTAGATTGAGCCAGAGTAACTGCAAAGGCAGTAATGGCAAAGGCTTCCCGAGGAAGGGGGCGATCAACATCACCAAAACCTTACCGATATTGCCTGCCACACTAAAGCGCACAAACTTGCGGATGTTATCGTAAATCGTGCGACCTTCTTTTACAGCCGCCACGATGGTTGCAAAGTTATCGTCGAGCAAAACAAGGTCCGAGGCTTCTTTTGAAACATCAGTGCCGGTAATGCCCATTGCCACACCAATATCTGCCTTGCGCAAGGCAGGCGCATCATTGACGCCGTCACCGGTCATGGCAGCGACATGTCCTTTCTCTTGCAATGCCTGCACAATGCGCAGTTTATGCTCAGGTGCCACACGAGCAAAGACATTCACATCGTCGAGCATGGATTTCAATTCATCCATCGTGATCTTTTCAAGCTCAACGCCGGTTAGCACACGTCCATTGTCTGTGATACCTAGCTGACGTGCGATCTCCATTGCGGTCAACGGATGGTCACCAGTGATCATGATGGGGCGAATACCAGCCGTTTTGGCAATTGCCACAGCATCACGCACTTCATTGCGGGGCGGGTCGATCATGCCGAAGAGACCTACCAAAGTAATATTCTGTTCAAGGTCGGTCTGAATGATCTCAGGGATGCTATTCATCAGACGGAAGCCAACCCCGAGGACGCGCATGCCTTTTTTCGCTAGGCGTTCGTTCGCCGCCTCTATCTTGGACCTCCACCCTTCATCCAGCGCTACTGACTTTCCATCCGCCCAGACATGGCTCGTGATGTCGAGGAGTCCGTCCACGCCGCCTTTGGTGAAGGCGATGTAACGTTTATCGCCGATCTCTAAACCGGAGAGCACGGTCGGGTCGTATTGACCGAGGTGATGCACGGTGGTCATGCGTTTGCGTTCAGAGTCGAAGGGCAGTTCTGCGGCACGAGGGAAGGATGAGTCGAGGGAAGATTTCCAATAGCCCATCTTGGCAGCGGCGACAACAAGTGCACCTTCAGTGGGGTCGCCCATAGTGTGGAAACGGTCATCGCCTTCGTCTACCAAGCGAGCGTCATTGCACAACGCGCCGCCGATCGCTGCCAGCGAAAGAGAAGACTGAACAGGGTTGCCCAGTCCACGGGTCCCATGAAATGAGCCGTCGCGGGCGACGTCTTGAGTTAGGTCAATGGCGCGTTCTGCCACATCCAACACAACGACAGTCATGCGGTTTTCGGTCAATGTTCCGGTTTTATCTGAACAGATGACAGTGACTGAGCCAAGTGTTTCTACAGCAGGGAGTTTGCGAATGAGCGCCTGACGTTGCAACATGCGCTGAGCACCGAGCGCGAGCGTGATGGTCACCACGGCGGGTAAACCTTCTGGCACGATGGCAACCGCCACACTAACTGCCGTGAGTAACATATGACGAATTTCGTCACCGCGGATAATGCCGAGGATGAAGATAAGTATTGCGATGCCTACGCCGATTAACGCAAGGGTCTTGCCCAGTGAATCGAGGCGGCGCTGAAGCGGAGTCTGTTCCTGCTTCACAGCCTGGATCATGTCTGCGATCTTGCCGAGTTCGGTATTCATACCCGTCGCTGTGACGAGGGCAAGTCCGCGCCCTTGGGTAATGATGGTGCCCATGTATGCCATGTTGCGGCGGTCACCGAGCGGCAGGTCGTCATTAGAAAGTGCCGCCACATGCTTCTCAATGGCTTCTGATTCGCCTGTGAGTGCCGCTTCTTGAATTCTCAAGTTGACGGCTTCGATCAAACGCAAATCTGCAGGGATGACATTACCGGTTTCTAATTGAATGATGTCACCGGGCACGAGTTCGCGGGCAGAGAGTTCCTGCATTTTGCCATCACGTATCACTCGCACATTAGGCACCGACATTTTCTTGAGTGCCGCAATAGCTTGCTCAGCGCGATATTCCTGAATGAAGCCAAGCAGTGCATATAACGCCACAATAGATAGAATGGCGATGGTGTTCTTGGTGTCGCCCAATATCCCAGCTACAACTGCCGCCGCAATGAGGATGAGCACCATGGTAGCGGTGATCTGCTCCCATAGAATTTGCCATGGGGTGCGCCCGCCGCGTTCGACGAGCTCATTTGCACCGTATTTATTCTTATTTTCCTCAACCTGCGCGGAAGTTAGACCCGTCTCAGAAGAGGAAGCAAGTTCGTTCAAAGCTGCATTGGTTTCGATTGTGTGCCAGTTCATATTTTGTTTCCGTGTTCCTGATAAGTGTAATCTATTTTGATTTATTTAACCTGATGCATTGCTTGAGGACGGCTCTGTATACAAACAAAAAGACCATCGTCAAGGATGTTGACGATGGTCTTGCCTTTACAGAACAGCCGGTGGCATTTTGTGCCACGTATTGACGGCTGAGCTACCCAAACGTTGGGCGGCTACTCCCCATCGGAGTATTGCCTAGTATATGGAAAAAATGATTTTCGTGGTTAAGAAATCTCTAATTTGCGCTTTCAGGAACAATCATCAGATCGATACCATTTGAGCGGTGCGCAGTGCCGTGCGGATCATCAAATATTCGGTGATGTTCTCTGCCGTGATGATGCCCACCAACTGTCCGCTGTGGGTGACGGGCAGGGTTGGGAAACCCGATTCCTGAATGCGCGTGAGTGCCACTTCAACCATGTCATACGAATCCACTTCGGGCGGATTGTTGCGCATCACCGCCGAGACGGCGATGTTCTGTCCGTGTTGGGTGAGGGCGGCGAGGAAGTCGTCGCGGGTCACCACGCCAACAATGCGGTCTGCATCGTCGATCACGGGGAAGTCATGCTGCGAGCCTGCCAACACCAACTGTGACATGCGTGAGAGCGTATCGCGCGGCGAGAGGCTTTTGTAATCGGTGAGCATGGCACGCCCTACCGGTATGCCGCTGATAACGTTCTTCATCTGCACGGCACTGGCTTCCTGTGAGGCACCAATCCAAATGAAAAAGGCGATGAACAACAAACTTGCATTGCCAAATAAGCCGATCAGCCCGAACAGTAACGCCATTCCTTGACCGATATTCGCGGCGATCTGTGTGGCACGCACGTAGTCCATGCGCATGGCGAGGATGGCACGCAACACACGTCCACCGTCCATGGGGAAGGCGGGGATGAGGTTGAATAATACCAACGAAACATTCACCACCATCACGCGTTCAAGAAAACTGCCAGATGCCACCCCAAGCTCGGTCAGCGGCACCAAGCCTCCGGTCAAGAAAAGAGCCGCAAAAAGAATAGCAGCGATGACCACGTTAACAGCGGGTCCCATCAGCGCCACCCACAACTCCTCGATCGGTTTTTCTGGCATGCGTTCCAAACGAGCCACACCGCCAATGGGGTAGAGTGTAATGTCACGGGTTTTGATCCCATATTTGCGGGCGGTGAGGGCGTGCCCATATTCATGCAAAAGCACACACAAAAAGAGTGCCAGAATAAACCCAATGCCGCTTAGTACATCAGCCCAACTATTATTTTCCAACCAATGACTATACCCAACCCACCCGATCAAAAGTAAAAAGGTGGCATGGATGTAGACATCGATTCCTGCGAAGGTTCCAAATTTCCATTGCCATTTCATAGTTCATACTCCTTGGTATGAACGGCATTGTACAAGGAATTTATTAGAAAAATGTTATAAATATTCTATCAAGAACTATCAGGATGAAAATCCCCGCCTCAGACTCCGCTCTAGCTTGCTCTGTCCCTCAGAGCGGAGTCAACGCCGATAAAAAATCGCCCATCATTATTGATGGGCGATTTTCCTCTTTACTATTTCCTGTTCTTTTACTTCACCATTCCCATGGCTTTGCCAGATTGGTAGATTACATCCATGGCGTGTTCGATGTCTGCGGGGTCATGCGCGGCGGTGACGGTAGCACGCAAGCGAGACATGCCTTCTTGCACAGCCGGGGAAACAACCGGCAGTACGAAGACATCCTGTTCCTGACAGCGCTTGGTCAGTTCCATGGCTTTTTCATCAGTGCCGCACAACACAGGGACGATGGCGGTTTCGGTCAACAAGGTATCGAAGCCCATGCTCTTCAAGCCGCCAATGAATTGTTGAGTATTGGCATTCAAGCGGTCAAGTCGTTCGGGCTCATCGAGAATGACCTTGAAGGCTTCGTTGGCAGCGGCTGCCTGAGCAGGCGGAAGTGCCGCAGAGAAGATGTAAGCGCGGCTACCGTGACGCAGGTAATCGATCAGTTCTTTTTTACCAGCTACGTATCCACCCACCGAAGGGATGGTCTTGCTGAGGGTGCCCATTTTGATGTCGATGGAGCCGTACATATTGAAGTGTTCTTCAATACCGGTGCCGGTTTTGCCGAGTACGCCAACGGAGTGTGCTTCGTCGATCATGAGCCAGGCGTTGTATTTCTTGCTGAGTTCCACGATCTTGGGCAGGTCGATGATGTCACCGTCCATGCTGAAGACCGAGTCTGCGATGACGAGTTTGGAGACATCGGCAGGAGCGTTCTTGAGCAAGCCTTCGAGGTGTTCCATGTCGTTGTGTCGGAAGCGGCGGAATTCTGCACCAGACATGAGACAACCGTCCACGATGGAGGCGTGGTTGATCTTATCTGAGAAGACGTAATCGCCGCGTCCCATGAGAGTGGAGATGGTGGTCAGGTTTGTGACATAGCCAGAGGTGTAGGTAATGGCAGATTCTGCGTGTTTGAAGTTTGAGATGGTCTCTTCGAGTTCGTTGTGAATGGTAAGGGTACCAGCCAGGGTGCGGACGCCGTTTGTGCCGGTGCCGAATTTGTCCACGGCGCGTTTGGCAGCTTCGTTAATGCGTGGGTGACCGACCAAGCCCAGGTACGAGTAAGAGGCGTACATGCCCATCACGCGCCCGTTGACGCGCACTTTTGAGCCGGGGAGCATTTCTTCCACGGCTTGGTTGTAAAAATAGTGATTATTTTCGCGCAAAGTGTCTACGCGGTGTTTGAGAGCGGCAATGCGCCGGGTGCTGTTGTTGTCGATGCTATGAAAATCCATGAAAGAGCCTCCAAAAGGGATGGCGCAAGTTTAGCCGAGGGGATGGTTTCTGTCTAGTTGGATTTGTGAATATACAAAACAGTCTGATGAATTTGTGTAATTCGTAGAATCCGCTAAAAAATTAACGCAAAGGCGCAGGGGCGCAAAGAAAAAAGCCTTTAAATCCTAGCGTCTTTGCGACTTTGCGTTAAGAAATCTTGCCTTGCCACAAAACATAAATTGACAACTTGAGTTCCTTATTAATGAGCCAGCCTCTTTAACTCGGCTTCGTCGATGATCTTCACGCCTAGCGATTTTGCTTTGTCGAACTTTGAGCCGGGGTTTTCGCCGAGCACCAAATAACTGGTCTTCTTGCTCACACTATCGGTCACTTTGCCGCCGTTATTTTCAATGAATTCTTTGGCATCATCACGCGAGAAGTTGGGAAGTGTGCCTGTCACGACAAAAGTCAAGCCGGTGAACGCACCTTCTTTTTTCTTCTCATCTTTCTGCATTTGCGGGTCCACGCCTGCCGCTTTCAATTTCTTCAACAACTTCTGATTCGCCGGGCGGGCAAACCAATCCACAATGGATTCGGCGATGTTCGGACCCACACCTTCGATTTGCTGAAGTTCATCGGCTGTGGTCTTTGATAACGCGGATAGATTTCCATACGTCCGCGCTAGATCGCCTGCCATGACTTCACCCACGCCGTGGATTCCAATCGCTGCGATCAAACGGTTCAAACTCTGACCCTTTGCCTGCTCAATTGACCCAAGCAGATTCTCCGCCTTTTTCTCGGCAAAACCTTCCAATTCAAGCAGGTCTTTCTTTTTCAGCGTGAATAAGTCTGCTACATCATTGACCAAATCTGCTTCAATTAATTGCTCTACTATTTTTATGCCCAGACCCACAATATCCATCGCGCCGCGTGAGACGAAGTGCTCCACGTTGCGGACCAACTGCGCCGGGCAAGCGGCGTTGACGCAATACCACGCCACTTCGCCTTCGAAGTGCTCCACATCTTGACCACAGGCGGGGCATTTTGTAGGCGGCTTGAATTTTTTCTCTTTGCCCGAGCGCGCATCCACAACTGGACCGATGACATACGGAATAACTTCGCCTGCGCGTTTGACCAAGACACGGTCACCAATGCGGATGTCTTTCTCTTCGATGTAATCGAAGTTATGCAAAGTCGCATTGCGGACGACGACACCGCCGATTTCTACAGGCTCCAATTGCGCACGTGGGGTCAATACACCTGTGCGCCCTACTTCCACGTCAATGCCGAGCAGGGACGTGGTCACTTCACGCGCTGGGAATTTGAAGGCGATGGCTCCGCGTGGATCCTTGCCTACGAAGCCCAAGTCTGCGGCGAGGGATAAGTCGTCGATTTTTATGACCATGCCATCGGCTTCGTAAGGAAGCGCGTCTCGTCCTTTGTCAAAGGTTTCGGTGTAGGCGATGGCAGGTTCCAAGTCATTGAAGCGTTTGGAAATATCCGTGATAGGGAAGCCCAACGACTTGAGATATTCCAGAATCTCCCACTGTGAAGTGGGCACGGTCCCACCTTCAGAATAAACGATCTGATACACAAGCAATGTGATTGGGCGCGAAGCGGTTAGCACAGGGTCAAGTTGGCGCAATGATCCTGCCGCTGTGTTGCGCGGATTGAGATAGGTTTTCTCGCCGGCTTCTTCTAAACGTTTATTTAATTCTTCAAAATCTTGAATAGGAATAAAAGCTTCGCCTCGAACGACAAGATAGGAGGGAACCTTGACCTTTGACTTTTGTCCTTCCACCGGAATTTTTAGCGGAATGGCTTTGATGGTGCGCAAGTTGCTGGTGATATCTTCGCCTACTTCGCCATCGCCGCGCGTGGCTCCCTGCACGAACATGCCATCACGATAATGAAGCACGACGGAAAGCCCATCGATCTTTGGCTCGACCACGAACTTTGCCTTCTCAACACGGTCATCTAATTTTTTGACGCGTTCGAACCAGGTACGGGCGTCGTCGCCGCCGAAGGCATTGGCAAGCGAAAGGATCGGCGCCGGATGACGCACTTTCTCAAATTTTTCTGAAGGTTTGGCTCCGGCTCGCTGAGTGGGGGAGTCTGGAGTGATCCAGTCTGCATGATCCGCCTCGATTTTCTTTAGTTCGTTAAGCAGGCGGTCATATTCGAGGTCACTGATAATGGGCGCATCCAACACGTGATACCGATAATTGTGAAAGTTGATCTGCGCTTTAAGTTCTTCATACCGTGAGAGAAGTTTATCTGCCATGTTTTGATTATACCCAGTGCAGAAAAAAATAAAACCCGCCTGTGTAAGCAGGCGGGCTAGAGGTTAATCAATTTTCTTCCAGATATCTGAGGGCGGGCGCGTAAGTGGACGGGTGAGCGCAGAGAGGCGGGCTTCGTAATAAGGCTCCGCTTCGGTGGCGAAACGTGAGAGGTCAAACAGGTGACGCTTGATCAAGATATCTGCCAACCGTTTCACTTCTTCTCGTGTGAATTCTGGCAGTTTCTCGTGGAACTCTGTCAGACTAAAACGCTTCAGCCGCACAACGAAATTTACAGCCGAACGCAAGGGTTCAGAGAAGGATATCACGTCTGAAGGGCGAATATCTTCCTGACGTGCTTCCAACTCCTTTAACGCAGCTTCAAAAAGTTGATTGCTCATGGCGCCTTCCCTTCACCTGGGCGAATGCCCTAGGCTTTGAGTTGATCCACCAGTTTGCGCAAGCCTTTGGTCACCACATGATCAGGGTAATGAACGGTGAAGAGACCAGAACTGGCGAGCATCATCATTTCATCAGAGTGCGGGAGGATGGCTCCAACTTTCGCATCGTAGGTTTGCTCCACACGGGCGCGGACTTCTTCAAGGTCCAGATTTTGAGGCGCTTTGTTGACGAGAATAAAGAGGCTGGGAACGTCGAGCTTTTTCGCAACATCTACAGTCACGGCTGTGCCCTGATAATCCTGCTGATCTGGGCGCATGATAATGACCAAGGCGTTGGAGATAGCTATGGAAAGCAGGGTCTCTTCATTAAGACCAGGGTGGGTGTCGATCAGAAGGTAATCGAGCTTTAATTTCTCGATCACATCGCGGAAGCCGTCGTTCAACAAACCTACGTCGTAGCCTTCACGCAGGATGCGGGCGATTTCGCCTGCCTTAATGCTGGAGGGGATGAGGAAAATCTGTCCCTTAACCTCGGCACCGATATGTCCAGTCACGTCTTGAGCGGCTTGTTCGATGGTGCACTTACCCCACAAATAGTCATTGAGGGAGTTTTCCATATCCGCTTCATCTAAGTTAAATAGAACATGAATACCGGGTGAGGCAATGTCAGTATCCACTACACCAACACGTGCACCATCCATAGCGAGCAATGCAGCAATGTTTGCTGTGGTATTTGATTTTCCCGTGCCGCCACGGAAGGAATGAACTGAAATGATTTTGGACATGCACTATCTCCGATTCTATGATAGTCTTTCGAAATCTCTGAAAATCAGTTCGATAATTATAGCCTAACTATATTGAAAATCAAATCCCTACTTTTCATTTCTCAGTTATGTTATAGTACCTTTCTAAACTGAAAGACGAAAACGACCCATTTTGGCGCTTCATGACGACAAATTATATGCAAAACAACCTCATATCCCAGCAGGACGCCAGCGACGAACTTCTCATCCAGAAATACCTTAATGGAGAACGAGAAGCTTTCGATGCGCTCTATCACCGCCACCTTCCCAAGGTTTACAAACGGGTTCGGTATGTGGTGCCCCCCAATGATGTAGAGGATGTAACGCAGGAGATCTTTATTGCTGCGTTAAAGTCTCTCTCTTCATTTCGTGGTGACGCGAAATTCGGTACTTGGTTACGAACTCTAACCAACCATAAAGTGGCAGAGTTTTACCGAAAACGTACTCGTAAACAAGAGCCTCAACTTGCACCTCTATCAGATGCAATTGCTCAGGTAGCTGGCAGTACATCCCAGTCATTGGAAGATCGAGTCTTCCTTCAACGGGCGCTCTTAAACCTGCCAGAGAATTATCAGGAAATCTTGCTGCTGCGTTTTGCCGAAGATTTACAGTTCAATGAGATCGCTGAGTTGACCAATCAGAATCTGGAAGCCACAAAATCTTTGTTTCGTCGAGCCGTTACAGCACTTCGCAATCACTTGGAAAAATGACCATGGATCAAAGAGACAAATCTACACAACAAGATAACGAACTCGCGGACTTTGTCGATGGTCTGTTGGATGGGAAGACCACTCCCGCATCCAGCGCAGACGCGGAACTGGTCGGTCTCGAAAAAACGCTTCTCCGTTTGAACGATGCCTTCCCTCCAGAAACACTCGATGAGGCGAAGTCCAAGCAGATGTTAACCCGCTTGAAAGCTCGCATGCGTCGTGAAGAGGAAGAAAAAGCAGCCAAGCCTTCTTTTTGGAGCAGGCTTTTTGATCTTCAAGCTAACCCGCAGGTTGGTCTGTTGATCGCAGCAGCCGTGGTGGTTGTTTTTGTGATTGTGAATATTCCAGCTGTGACTCAACCTTCGGGTTCTGCTATATCTGGAACAGCTTCTTCTGGCGGAAGCATGTATGTTGGTGTAGGGGTGCTGGTCTTGTTGTTCATAGTCTATTGGGTGTCACGAAAAAAATAGCCCAATAATTCATTATTAGAAAAGAACCCGCCCTTGAATGTC
>JAXLVR010000014.1:0-66730 GCA_046328915.1 Anaerolineales bacterium
CTCAAATTCAATATGTGAACTACCCTGGCTTGGTGGGAGGACCGGTGGTGGTGAGCAGTGCTTCAGGAGCCAAGATCGTGGCGTCGCTGTATGAGTTGATCCGTGACCCGAGTGCAGCGGGGTGGAATGGGCAGTCTGAGATGATGGGCTTGCCTGCCACCCAGTTGTCTGATCAATATATCATCCCGAACTATTTCGGGGCTGCGAATCCCAAAACGCTCAATGCCTCCCTGTATATTGCGGTGCCGTAAAAGAGTTTAGGTAGCCACAGGGCAGCCCAAATATCAAGCTTTTGGGCTGCCCACTATAATAATTAAGTACAATCGCAGAACGTCTACAGTGAATCTCCAGCAAACAGTGCTGTGTCAATATTATTTAATGAATGCTAGTTTAAGTTTTCTAGACATAAAGAGTGTGATGTTACATGCCAGCATTGCATGTAACATCACACTCTTTTTCTAGTAAATTAACGAGGCGTTATCATCAAAATATTCACAAAAGTATAGCCAAGTTTAATAAGAAAGAATCAATAAAAATCTAACAACCCGTAAATTAAGAAATAAAAAAAACAACAAATTGTAAGTAACTTAGAATCAAGTAATATAATTTTTTTACAAATCGATTCTCACGTATATTTATCTATTATAATTAAAGCCTATGAATAAAATAATCCTTTACTTTATAGGTATTGTTTCAATTTTCGCTATAATACTTATAAGTTTTACTGATGCGCAAGCCCAAGAAATTTCGGCGCGGATGCTAATTCCTTTGTACATGTACCCTTCTGAAAATGTGTGGGGGAATGTAGTTAATGCTAATACAAATAAAAATATAGATGTAATCATAAATCCAAGCAATGGTTCTGGAACATCCCAGAAGGTTGCATTTGTAAATGGAATAAATCAATTAAGAGCTGGGAATGTAGGTGTTTTTGGATATGTAATAACGAATTATGGTAGTCGATCGCTAGCATCTGTAAAGAATGAGATAGATAACTATTATGCATGGTATCACGTGGATGGAATATTTCTAGATGAAGCTAGTAATACCACCTCAGATATTTCCTATTATTCAGATTTATGGTTTTATATCACCGCAAAAGGGATGAAAGTAATTTTAAATCCTGGTGCAAACACCAAGGAAGATTATGCCTCCATATCAAATTCCATCGTAATCTATGAGAGTGTTGTACCCAAAACCTTATCTGTTTCTGCATGGATTATGAATTACTCCTCATCGAAGTTTGCAGCGCTACAATACGGAGCAAATGCTGAGCAAATGCGAAATTTTGTCGCGCAAGCAAAAATAAATAATGTTGGGTATATTTATGTAACCAATGATATTGAACCAAATCCTTGGGACGAACTTCCACCTTATCTTGCAGAAGAAGCGGCCCTTTTATGGGGACAATCCGTCATCTCCGGGACCACAGGAGTAAGCGGGGTGGTACTGAGTTATACCGATGGGACAGCCAAGAGCGTGACAACGGATGCAAATGGGAATTACTCCATAACAGTTCCAAATGGCTGGAGTGGCACAGTGACACCAACCCATACATGCTACACCTTTAGCCCTGCAAGTTACGCCTATACCAATGTGACCACAGTACAATCCAGCCAAAATTACACCTCCACATTTGTAATAGCAAATGGGTGTGCTAATATCGCCGTCACGATCGGTGGAGTGAACCAAGGGAATTACACACTTTCTCCCAATACCAGTCAGATATTGAAATACAACCTGGATGGCGGACCGGTGGTGCTAGATGGTAACGGAGTCAATATCATTGCCTCGTTGAACCAGTGGCGACGACGACCCTCGACGACGGTAGGCTGGACCGGGGTCGCCCAAAGCATGGGGTTACCGGTCTCGTTGATCACCGATACCTACTACTTCCCACGGTACGACTACTCGAGCACGAATGCGCTGTACAACACCTTACTGATCGCCAATGTGGACACGGTCTCGCGAGACATTACCATCACGATCGGTGGGGTGGTGCGAGGCACCTACACCCTGGCACCCTCTCAAAGCCAATATGTGAACTACCCTGGCTTGGTGGGAGGACCGGTGGTGGTGAGCAGTGCTTCAGGAGCCAAGATCGTGGCATCGCTGTATGAGTTGATCCGTGACCCGAGTGCAGCGGGTTGGAATGGGCAGAATGAGATGATGGGCTTGCCTGCCACCCAGTTGTCTGATCAATATATCATCCCGAACTATTTCGGGGCGGCGAATCCCAAAACCCTCAATGCCTCCTTCCACATTGCCAATGTGGATACGGTGAGCACGACCGTTGAGATCTGGATCGCCGGGGTATTGCGAGGGAGCTATCCACTCGCGGCGAGTACGGGGCAGGTGGTGAAGTACAACCTGGACGGTGGACCGGTAGAGATCCGCAGCACGAATGGAGCCAAAATTGTCGCGTCGTTGAACCAATGGCGACGACGACCATCGACGACGGTGGGTTGGACCGGGGTAGCTCAGACCATGGCGCTGCCGGTGTCGTTGATCACCGATACCTACTACTTCCCACGGTACGACTACTCGAGCACGAATGCGCTGTACAACACCTTACTGATCGCCAATGTGGATACGGTCTCGAGAGACATCACCATCACGATCGGTGGGGTGGTGCGAGGCACCTACACCCTGGCACCCTCTCAAATTCAATATGTGAACTACCCTGGCTTGGTGGGAGGACCGGTGGTGGTGAGCAGTGCTTCAGGAGCCAAGATCGTGGCGTCGTTGTATGAGTTGATCCGTGACCCGAGTGCAGCGGGGTGGAATGGGCAGTCTGAGATGATGGGCTTGCCTGCCACCCAGTTGTCCGATCAATACATCATCCCGAACTATTTCGGGGCTGCGAATCCCAAAACGCTCAATGCCTCCCTCTATATCGCTGTCCCGTAGGTGAAAGCCTGTTTTTAAAGTTATAATCCCGCCGCTATGAAGCCTTTTAACTTTGACCTTGCTATTTTTGATTGTGACGGAGTACTTGTTGACAGCGAGCCTCTGGCAAATCGTGTTTTTGTTGAAATTGTTCGTGAACATGGGTTTACAATCGATGAACCTACGTATTTACGGAAGTTTTCTGGTGTCACACTCCCAGATCGTATTAGCGGAATTGCTCAAGATCTGCACTGGGAGCCACCAACGAGTTTCATCAATGTATTCGATGAACGCCTTGCCATATTAACTGAACAAGAATTGCAACCCGTACAAGGGATACATGATCTTGTGAAAAGTATATCGGTTCCAATTTGTATTGCTTCAAATGGAACTCGGGAAGAGATCAATCAAAGATTGAGGCTTTCGAAGCTTGCTACTTTTTTCGGGGATGCCATCTTTAGCGGGCACGAAGTTGCCAACCCCAAACCCGCGCCAGATGTATATCTAGCTGCGGCTCAGGCGTTCAATATACCGCCTTCTCGCTGTATCGTTATCGAAGATAGCATCCCCGGAGTGACGGCTGGAGTCAGGGCGGGGATGCGGGTGTATGGGCATGCTGCTTTTACTCCAGCAGAAAAGTTGAAAGAAGCTGGTGCGATCCCGTTTACAGATATGTACCAGCTAAAAGAAATGCTTGCCACAGAACATAGCCTTTCCTAAAGCAAAAGACGAGCCTAGGCTCGTCTTTTGCTTTAGGCTAAATAATATTTTTTCAAGCGTTCTATATCTTGATCTGTAAGACCTAATCCAGAATGAACATAATTCTCAAAAGAACCATGTTCTGCCTCAAGCGCTTCAAAAGCTGCATTTAGGTAGTTTTCATCCGCCTTCATAAAGCCCCGAATCCCATCAGTAAACTTTTTCCCTTTCAAGAAAGTGCCAATTAACAGGTTCCACTTAAAGGCATCGAGTAAATACCGATTGGTTAGTAAATAATCTTGCAAGATAATATCTTCCGGCACGCCCAGAATACGAAGCAAGGTCGCTGCAGCAAACCCGGTGCGATCCTTTCCTGCGGCACAGTGGAATAGAATTGGCTTTCCATTTGATGTCAGCAATTCCTGATAAAAGCGTGTGTATTCAGGAGTGAATTTTGTTGCCAATTCTGAATTCGTAGCACACAAAAACTCTGCTGGATTAAGTGTCTTCATATTGCGTACCATGTCTTTTCGCTGTTCATGCCAGACTCTTGTACTGGCATCTAACATTGGTAAAGGAACTAACTTAACTCCGTCGGGGAGTCGGTCAGGTTCATGAGACACTTCATTTTCAGAGCGAAAGTCAAATACACGTGCAATCTCCAAAGAAGCTATTTTCTGCAAATCAGCATTTGTCAATTTATGCAGGCTATCAGAGCGATATAAAACACCCCAGCGGACGGTTCTTCCATTCGTAGTGGGATAACCACCCAGGTCTCTAAAATTCCTAGCACCAGAAAAGCGTATATGCCTAGTATGATTATTCTTTATATCAAGCTCTTTTACCACAAGATCAATTTCTGCCATAAATATCTCCTATCCAAAGCGTTTTTATTATAGCGGTCGGGCTAAGTACAGCATTAACAATCTTTTATTTTCTAGCAAATATTCACTTAAGAGCAGACTATAATCTCAGTTCTTACAGTGCTTTATGCTTATTGCAAACATTCTGGAGTACATTATGACCATACATCTTTCCATACAAGAACTTGAGATTGGCTTACCTTTCATAAAACAATCGCCCAGCCTCGAAGGGACTGTAGACTTAATCGTCCGCAGACCGGCTGTTGATGAGCGTGAAGTGATCTTACAAGGCAAAGTAGATTTGCAGACTGGCTTGGAAGGTGATAATTGGTTTGCGCGTGGCAGTAAAAGCACACTAGACGGCTCTGCTGACCCCGGGGCGCAATTTACTTTAATGAACTCACGGGTAATCCAATTACTAACTCAAGATCAGGCTCTCTGGCAATGGGCAGGAGATCAACTCTACGTAGATTTAGATCTTAGCGAAGAAAACCTACCAGCAGGGACGCGGCTCTCAATTGGCACAGCCATCATTGAAGTGACTGCCAAACCGCATACAGGTTGCAAAAAATTCTCTGCCCGCTTTGGGCACGATGCTTTGAAATTCATCAGCGCTCCCGAGAATAAAGCACTACGGTTACGCGGCATCAACACAAGAGTCATCCAGTCAGGCGAATTCAAGGTTGGCGACCGAATTAGAAAGATTTGATATGATTCAAATAACTCCCATTGCAACAGTAAAAAACACCCGAACCGAAATCGAAGATGATAATTGGGGCGGTATCGTCTCTGTCATTGAATTAGAGGAGTCTATGCTTGAAGAAGCTTTGTTGGAAATTGAGAGTTTTTCTCATGCCGAGATTCTCTATTATTTTCATCTAGTCCCTGACTCAAAGATCGAAACTGGGTCTCGCCACCCACGCAATAACACGGCTTGGCCCAAAGTAGGGATTCTCAGCCAACGGGGTAAAAACAGGCCCAATAGGCTCGGAGCAACTATCGTCAAAGTTTTGAAGCGGGAAGGACGTCAACTGTATGTTCAAGGGTTGGACGCCATTGACGGCACGCCCATCCTCGATATTAAGCCGGTGATGCGTGAGTTTTTGCCGCAAGAAGAAATTCGTCAACCTGAATGGTCAACTGAATTGATGAAAAATTATTGGACAAAGGAGTAATTCATGAAAGCTGTTCGGTTTATTGGTGCCAATCAGCCGTTGCAAATGCAGGAGATCCCAATTCCTGAGATCGGTGAACGCGATATTTTAGTAAAGATAAAAGCGGCGGGCGTTTGTCATTCTGATGCACATTATCGTGCAGGCGTTTCGCCAGTTCGCCCTGTTCCACTTACGTTAGGGCATGAAGTGGCAGGTGTGGTTGAGAAGATTGGCGTAAGCGTAACCAATGTAAAAATTGGGGATCGCGTAGCGCTTCACTATAATCTTTCCTGCGGCGATTGTTATCAATGCTCAACAGGCAATGACCAATTTTGCGAAAAAGTTTTGATGCTTGGGCATTACACAAATGGTGGGTATGCCGAATATATTGCCATCCCTGCACGGAATGCAATTCACCTACCAGATGAAATTCCATTTGAACAAGGGGCAACGCTCATGTGTGCCAGCGCCACGGCTTTTCATTCACTGCGCAAGAGCCGTATCAAAAGTGGCGACACCGTAGCAATTTTCGGCGCAGGCGGACTCGGTCAGTCTGCCATTCAACTGGCAAAAGCATTTGGTGCGCTTGAAGTCTACGCAGTGGATATCAACGAGACAAAACTTGAGCTTGCCAAACAACACGGCGCAATTCCCATCAACGCCAAGAAAGTGGATGCAGTTGCAGAAATCAAACGCCTCACCCATAACAAAGGTGTGGATGTTGCTATTGAAATGATTGGTCTGCCACAGACCATGAAACAAGCTATTCAGGTTGCAGGCATAATGGCAAGAGTGGTGATCGTTGGTGTTTCAGACAAAACGATCGAGATCCAAACCTATACCGAACTGCTTGGCAATGAAGTAGAGCTGATCGGCTCCAACGACCATCACTTACAAGAACTGCCGCTTTTGGTTGACCTTGCACGCCGAAAGATTCTGGACACTTCAAAAGTAGTTACCAAAACCATTCCATTAGATGCGGATGCCATTAACGCCGCGCTCGATGAGTTGGAACGCTTTGGTGGTGACGTTCGCACAGTGATCGTTCCCGCCTCTTCCTAAGCCGACAACTAACCAGCGTTTCGACGTATAATCCGCGCCACAGGTATTTATGACAAACCAAACTCCTATCATCAATTTCAGCCCTAAGAAAATCTTGATTTTCTTCTTCTCTCTCGTAGCCTTGCTGGTCGTCCTCAGTATCTGGGGACAACACATGCGCTTTTTCGGTGTCGGCGATATCCGCGGACCTTTGCATGAAATGTTCATCGACGTCATGATGACATCCTTCTATCTTGACTATGAAAGCAATGTGCCCACCTTCATCAACGCCCTTATGCTTTTCATTCCAGCGCTTCTGCTCCTCGCCATTGGCTTATGGAAAAGCAACATCAAAGACAAATATCGCTTTCAGTGGAACGCTCTTGCCTTCATCTTTTTCTTACTTTCGATAGATGAAATTGCCTCATTCCATGAACGTCTTATCAAACCGATGCGTGCCGCAGTTGGCTCTCATGGAGTCTTCTTCTTCGCTTGGGTTATTCCCGGTATGGCAGCCATTATCCTTTTTGGGGTTGCCTTCCTCACTTTTTTCTTGCACCTCGATAAAAAGTTCAAACTGCTTTTTTTCTTTTCATTGGCAGTATATATCAGCGGTGTGATCGGCGGCGAGATGGTCAGCGGATACTTTGCTGCCAACCTTGGGCAGAAAAACTTCACCTACGCTGTCGTTGCCAGCCTAGAAGAGTCTGTCGAAATGTTTGGTTGTGGTCTTATTATCTATTCATTACTAGAGTACATCAAACACTATTTACCTGAAGGTCTCACATTTAAAGCATCATGATCCCAGATCGTATCATTACGCTCGCAGAACTAAAACGCAACACTGGGGAACGCGGCACGCGCATGTGGGTCGCACATAATGGCATCGTCTACGATGTGACTGAATGTCCAAAATGGCGTACTGGCTTGCATGAGTTTCTTCATTTTCCAGGTCAAGATCTGACCAGTGAAATGGAAGATGCGCCGCATATGGATGAAGTCTTCAAACATGATTGCGTAACAATCGTTGGCAAGTTGGAAAGTTTGAAGGTTTAACAGTTCTCAACTTTTAAACTTGCTAACTTTCAAACCTTCAAATCTACAAAAGGAACTACACGTATGGCATCTCTTAAATGGTGGCAAACCGCTGTTTTTTATCAGATCTATCCCCGTTCTTTTGCTGATGGTAATGGTGACGGAATTGGTGATTTCAAAGGCATCACTGAAAAACTCGACTACCTCGTCAGCCTTGGGGTAGATGCGCTCTGGCTCTCGCCGCACTTCCCCTCCCCTAATTGGGATTGCGGTTACGATATTTCAGACTACACCAACGTCGCACCGGAATATGGAACCCTGGAAGATTTCAAAACCTTCCTCGCAGAATCGCACAAGCGAAACATCCGCGTCATTCTGGACCTCGTGCTTAACCACACCTCAGACGAGCATCCCTGGTTCCTAGAGTCCAAATCCAGCCGTAATAACCCCAAAGCAGATTGGTACGTCTGGGTCGATACCCCACCCAACAACTGGCAATCCTGCTTTGACGGCGATGCATGGACGTATGTCCCTGAACGTCAGCAATATTATTATCACTACTTTATGAAGCAACAGCCAGATCTGAACTGGCACAACCCCGAAGTCAAAGCCGCCATGTGGGACGCCGTCCGCTTCTGGTTGGACCTTGGCGTGGACGGCTATCGTCTCGACGCCATCGGCACAGTTTTCGAAGATCCGAATCTTACGCCGCACACGGTTCCCATGAATCTGGCAGAGTTGCGCCGCTTCTCAGAAACTGCACAAACGGATGAAGAAAAAAAGCTAAAAGACCAATATTGGATCGATATGTTCAAAAACCAATGGGGGCAGGCTGGGGTTCACGAGTTGATGAAGGAATTGCGCACCATCCTCAACGCATACGATGGCGACCGTATGCTAGTCGGAGAAGATGACAACATCGACTATATGGGAGATGGCGATGATGAGTTGCATCTTGTTTTTAATTTCCCGTTGGCAAATACAAATCGCATCACACCAGAACATATTCGTAAGAATCAAACCGAACGGATCGCCCGTTTGAATCAACTTGCGAAACCTGGTTGGGCTTGTAACACCCTCGGCAACCACGACCGTTCTCGTATTTATACAAACTATGGTGATAAGCTTCACGATGCCGAACTTGCCCGCCTCAATGCTGCCCTTGTGCTAACCCTGCCCGGGACGCCATTCCTTTACAATGGCGAAGAGATCGGTATGACCGATTATCTCCTGCCGCACATTTCACAGGTCAAAGATACGATGGGTTCCTGGTATTACCATACCATCGTCACCGAAATGGGCGTGGACCCAGAAGAAGCCATGTTCCGCACCGCTGAAATGACCCGTGATAAGAACCGCACCCCCATGCATTGGTCGAACAAATCAAATGCAGGCTTCTCACCAGAAGGAGTGCAAACCTGGCTGCCGATCAACCCCAATTACAAAGAAGGCATCAATGTCTTTGAGCAGGAGCAAAACCCAAGCTCAATCTTGAATTATTACAAACATTTGCTGAAAATCCGCAAAGCGACACCAGCATTGATTGAAGGTGATTACCTTCCCATTCATGAAGATGCCAAAGATTATGTTGCGTTTTTGAGGTCCTCAGGCAAACAGACGGTGTTGGTCGTGCTGAATTATTCCGATAAGCGCCTGCATCTGAATTTCACAACAGAAAAAGGTATGGAAGGAAAAAGTTTACACACCCTCTTCACTAGCGCCGTCCGCTCGCCTGCAGACCATAAAGCGGATAATCTCACGATTGCACCATTCGAAGTCTTTATTGCGGAAGCGGCCGCATGAGTGAAGAAAGGGCGAAACCTAAAGCCTTCGCCACCCTGTGCGGACGTATCTTCCGTGACACCGACCCGCAATACTTCCCTTCTGCTCAGCACAAAGGGAAACGGATTTTGCTTTGCACAGAAGCCTGCTTGGGCGCCTTTCTTGCAGACCCAGACATCTTCTGCAAAGTTCACCGCAATTCAGATAAAGTTGCCGCCCGTATGAAAAAAGAACTCGAACATTTGGCTGCATTATGGAGCCAGTATTCTGAAAAACCTACAGAAGAAAACTAACAAATAAAAAGACCGCTCAGTAGAGCGGTTTTTTTATTTGTTGTATATTTGTGAAATTTATCACTAAACAGGTCAATAGTCACCTACTGAGCATGAGAAAAGAAACTTACCTAAATAGACTAAGTAGAGAATAATTTTAGAAGAGAGTTTTATTTGAGGTGAAAGGAACATCCCTTTATATTATGAACATGAATTTGAAAGACATTATTGTGATCGCTGAAGGTGAATTACTAACCCCGGAACTGAATATAGATGTGAACATCCACGGCGGTTGTTGTGCGGATTTAATGAGCGATGTATTGGCGTACAGCCGTCCGCGAGCGGTGCTGCTCACTGGGCTGACCAACCCACAGGTAGTCCGAACCGCGCAAATGGCAGACTTCCGTGCCATCGTTTTCATCCGCGGGAAAAAGCCACAGCAAGAGACCATCGATATCGCCATCCAGGAAAACATTCCGTTGATCTCAAGCCCAATGGGCATGTTTGAGCTGTGTGGAAAACTTCATGACTCAGGATTAAAAAGTTACGAAGGCAATGGATCCGACTAGGCAACCAACTGAACAGGAAAAATTTGGGCGGCATCGTCCGCTCACTGATCGCGATGCCCATGAGATCAATCGCATCGAAGAACTTTCGTATGACTTAAAAGTTCGCGAAGTGATGATCTCCAATGTCATCACCACCACACCTGATGTGCCGCTTTCCAGCGCATTAGATCTTTTACGCGTTAATCGTATTTCCGGGCTGCCTGTTGTTAACGAAGGCACATTGGTTGGCGTGATCAGCCTTGAAGATATTGTCCGCGCATTACAACAGAACAAACTGTCGGTTCCCGTGAAAGAATTCATGAGCACAACTCTTGTCACAGTCAAGATGACTGACAGTGTCGTAGAAGCAATAAAAACCTTCAGCGACAAACGACTGGGGCGTTTACCTGTTGTTGATGAAAAGCAAAAACTCACTGGCATTATCACCAAAGGTGATATCACACGCGGTATTTTACTAGCGGTAGAACGTGACTATAAAGAGGAAGAGGTTCGTCGCTATCGCGCCAGCCATCTTTTTGACGACATTATTTCGGACCGCACCACACTCGTTTTACGCTACAACATCCAAGTTGGGGATTTTATGCACGGAGGCAATGCTTCCAGCAATATCAAACGCGCCCTCCTGCGCCTCGGAGCCGACGCCCAACTGGCACGGCGTTGCGGAATCGCTGCCTATGAAGCCGAAATGAATCTCATCATTCACACCACGAATGGTGGTGTTCTCAAACTCGAAGTGGAACCTCATCGCATCAACATTATTACTACTGACGAAGGTCCTGGCATTCCTGATGTGCAACAAGCACAACAAGCCGGGTATTCAACCGCCACAGATAAAGTTCGCGAAATGGGTTTTGGCGCGGGCATGGGGTTGGTCAACATCAAACGCTGCGTAGACGCCATGGAGCTTGAATCAACGACCGGCAAAGGGACAAAACTTACCATGCGTATCAACGTCTCAACCGAAAGCCTCAACAGCAAAAAGGGATAACTATGAATCTTCAAACCGTCATTGAAAACCTTCAACTAAACATCCTGACAGAAGCGCGTGATTTTTCATCCATTGCCCCAATGGGCGGGTATACCTCAGACCTTCTCTCATGCGTCATGGCAGGTGCCAAAAGCGGCAACCTCTGGGTCACCTTACAAGCACACATGAACATTGTTGCAGTTGCAGCCATGCTCGAAGTATCAGCCGTCATCATTACCGAAAACGCGCAACCCGATGAAGCCACCATCTCAAAAGCAAATGAGCAGGGTGTGATTTTGCTCTCCACCCCAAAAGCAAGTTATGAAATTTGCGGCATGCTCTGGGATATGAACTTGCGCTAATCATGAAAACCTTCCGCGCGGACCTTCACGTTCACACCGTTCTCTCGCCGTGCGCCGAGGTCGAAATGATCCCGCCACTCATCGTGCAAGAGGCACTTGAACGTCACATCGATATCATCGCCATCACCGATCACAACGCCAGCTCAAATGTAAGAGCCGTTCAAAAAGCAGCGGATGGAACTGGGCTGACCGTATTGCCCGGCATAGAAGTCCAGTCGCGTGAAGATGTTCACCTGCTTTGTCTTTTCGCCTCTCTCGCAGACCTTGAAAGTTGGCAGCACCAAGTTGACCTTTCCCTACCCGACGAATTGAATCCTGTCGATCATCTTGGTGAGCAATTTGTTGTTGGTGAAGAAGGTGAATTCATTCGCTCTGAAACGCGGCTTTTGCTTACCGCCACACAATTTTCCATTGAAGAAGTTATTGAACATGTCAACAAACTGAATGGCATTGTTATTCCAGCCCACGTAGATCGCAAATCGTATGGCTTGTTCCCCACCCTCGGCTTCTTGGCAGATTGGTGGCACTTCCCTGCTTTAGAAATTTCCCGCCACAGTACCCCAGATGCCTTACACCAAAAATTCCCATCATCTAAACGTTTGCCTATTATCCAATCCGGTGATGCACATCGGTTAAGTGAGTTACTAGGCAGCATGGCTTTTGAATTGGAAGCTCCGACCTTAAATGAAATTTTGATGGCATTAGGCGGCAAAAACGACCGAAAAACCAAAATGTAATCGATTTAATGAATAGATAATTTGCACAGGCATCACATGACATCCTTCATTGACTGATTTGACATGTCCTTGTAAACTATATTTGTGAAAATTATCACAATACTTTATTAAGGCGACTTATGACAACCAAAGCACTGAAAGACATACCCGCGAACGACCCACTTAAATCTGAAGATTTGAAGCCTTTGATCGACAAAGCCATTGCCGAGAACAAAGATCGCCCAGGCGCGGTCATGCTCGTGCTGAACGAAGTGCAATCCAAGATCGGGCACGTCTCCCCTTGTATGCAAGTGTACATAGCACAGAATTTACACGTCCCATTGGGGCAAGTCCACGGCGTGGTGACGTTCTATTCGTTCTTCAAGACCAAGCCGCGCGGCAAGCACACCATCAAGTTCTGCTTGGGCACAGCTTGCTATGTGGCAGGCACTCCACAACTAGTGGAAAAAGCCAAGCAAATGTTGAACATTGACCTTGGCGATACAACTCCCGATGGGCAGATCACCCTTGAAGAGTGCCGCTGTGTAGGTGCATGCAGCCAGGCGCCGGTGGTCGTGGTCAATGAAGAAGTGCAAGGCAAGTTGCGCCCGAACAAGTTCCCGCAGGTGTTGAAGAAGGTTCAAGGATAACAAACGGGGCTCAAGCCGCCGTCCCCGGCGGCGAGGAAGCCGCCGAGAGCAAAAGGATAATCATGCGCGAGATTGCTCTGCATCTTTTGGATATTGCTGAAAACAGCGTCGCAGCGGAAAGCCGAAATATTCAGATTGATGTAGTGGAAAATCTAAAACATGACCTGCTTACTGTCTCAGTCAAAGATGATGGCAGAGGCATGGACGCTGAAACTGCCAAGCGTGTGCTTGACCCGTTCTATACCACGCGCACCACACGCAAAGTTGGGTTGGGCATTCCGCTCTTGAAGTTGGCGGCAGAACAGACCGAGGGTGACTTAAGCCTGGAAACAGAACCCGGCAAAGGTACGCGTATTGAGGCGTCGTTCCGTCACAGTCACATTGACCGAATGCCTCTGGGTGATGTCGGAACGACCTTCCTCACCTTGTTAATTTCATACCCGCATATTCATTGGGTATTCAAATATCAAGTTACAGCAAAAGACGGTGCAACAAATTTGTTTGAGTTAGATGATAAAGAAATCAAATCGGTGCTTGGCGACACCCCGTTGACCGAGCCAGATGTTTTGAAAATTCTACGCGGCATAATCGAAGAAGGCATTCAAGCCCTCGCGCCGCAGACTGAGTATTGAGAGGAGCAAACATGCCAGCCATTAAATCGTTGGAAGAGCTGAAGCGCGTTCGTGAAGAAGCGCTTGCCAAGAAACAGATGAAAGCCACACCGGGACATATTCAGGTGATCGTAGCCATGGGCACGTGCGGAATCGCAGCCGGTGCGCGTGACACGATGAAAAGCATTTTGAATTTCATCGAAGCAGAAAAACTAAGCGGTGTGACCGTGACCCAAACAGGCTGTATGGGTATGTGTGAACAGGAACCCATCGTGCAGGTTGTCGTTGGTGACACAGCCAAAGTGACCTATGGAAAGGTTAATTCAGAAGTTGCCAGCCAGATTATGAAGCAACATGTGCAACATGGAACGCCTTTGAAGGATTACGTTTTGCCATTGTAATTTTGTCATTCTGAGCGAAGCGAAGAATCTCTACGATTATCTAAGAGACCCTTCGCCTATCGGCTCAGGGTGACATTATCGGAGAAAAGTTTTTATGCCGTTTTATCGATCTCATATTTTAGTATGTGTTGACCCGGAGTGCCTGGCGAAAGGCGCTCATGATGTTGTAGATGCTTTGCAAGATGAACTTGTTGCGCAGGGACTTTTAGACGAAATTCAAGTCCTCGAAACCTCACGCATCGGAAGTTGCTCAGATGGACCCGAAATGATGGTCTACCCCGAAGGCGTGCATTACGTCGGCATGACCGCGGACGATGTGCCGTTTTTGGTGGAAGAACATTTTCTAAAAGGGCGCATTGTTGAGAAGTTCCGCGAAGTTCATAAAGCGATCGTTGATGAAGAGTTAGGTCCGCTGCGTCCGAAGGAAGTGCGCGTGGTGCTGCGCAACTGCGGCGAGATCGACCCGATGAACATCGAAGATTATCTTGCTGTGGATGGCTACCAAGCACTTGGAAAAGTCATCGGCGAGATGAAGCCAGAACAGGTCATTGAAGAAGTGACCAAATCCGGTCTGCGCGGACGTGGCGGCGCGGGCTTCCCTGCTGGGCGAAAATGGGGACTCACTCGTCAGGTTCCGGGTGACATCAAGTATATGGTCTGCAATGCTGATGAAGGTGACCCGGGCGCTTTCATGAATCGCCGTGTACTCGAAGGTGATCCGCATTCGGTCATTGAAGGCATGATCATCGGCGCGTATGCGGTTGGCGCAAATTATGGCTATATCTACTGCCGTGCGGAATATCCGCTGGCGGTGGAAACACTCAATGTGGCAATTGCCCAAGCGCGTGAGTTTGGCTTTTTGGGAAACGACATCCTCGGTACCGATTTCAACTTCGACTTGGAAGTGCGCGTTGGCGCGGGAGCATTCGTTTGCGGCGAAGAAACTGCTCTGATGGCATCGATCATGGGGCAGCGCGGAGAGCCGCGTCCCCGTCCCCCATTCCCTTCGGTAAAGGGCGTTTGGGGCAAGCCATCGAATAACAATAATGTAGAAACGTATGCCAATGTGCCGCAAATCATCCTCAAAGGCGCGGACTGGTACGCCAGCATGGGCACCGAACGATCCAAAGGCACGAAGACCTTTGCGGTCGGCGGCAATGTTGCCAAGCCGGGTCTGATCGAAGTGCCGATGGGAATCACCTTGCGCGAAATTATCTTTGATGTAGCGGGCGGAATCAAAGACGGCAGGCAATATAAAGCCGTACAAACGGGCGGACCGATGGGCGGATGTCTCACCGCTGAACATCTGGACCTGCCGCTCGATTACGAAGCACTGACCCAAGCCGGTTCGATGATGGGCTCGGGCGGTCTGGTGGTGATGGATGAAACATCCTGCATGGTGGACATTGCCCGCTTCTTCATGGACTTTACGCAAGCGGAATCCTGCGGGAAGTGTACGCCTTGCCGCGTGGGAACACGTCGTATTCTGGAACTGCTGCAGAAAATTTGCGACGGCAAAGGCGAACATGGCGACATTGAAAAACTCGAAGACCTGTGCCATGAAGTTGCTAAAAATAGTTTATGCGGTTTGGGACAAGGTGCTCCCAACCCAGTCTTGAGCACGCTCAAACACTTCCGCCATGAGTATGAGGCGCATGTGTATGAAAAGAAATGCCCGGCAAAGGTCTGCCGTAATTTGATCCACTTTGAAATTCAGGCACCAACTTGTACCGGTTGTACGGTCTGCGCGAGGAACTGCCCAGTGGAAGCCATTAGCGGTGAACGCAGACAGGCACATACTATAGATATCAACAAATGTATTCGCTGCGGTATTTGTATGCAAGTTTGTAATTTCAACGCAGTTTCGGTTTTGTCGTAGTTATCGGAGGTTGAATGTACGCTCCAGCGGTTGAACGTGAAATCAAGGAAGTCGTTCAGGAAGCCATTGAAAAGCATGGATGTACTCGTGATGCGTTTATCCCAATCCTCAGTGAGATCAACCACACACTGGGGTACATCCCTGCCGAAGCCATTCGGGAAGTGAAAGCCCAGATCAACCATGACGGCAGTTTCGTCTCGCAGGGACAGTTGTACGGGCTGGCGAGTTTTTACGACATGCTCTCCACCCAGCCGCGCGGACGACACGTCATCAAGTTCTGTGAGAACGCGCCCTGTCATGTTGTCGGCGGCAAAGCCATTTGGGATGCCTTGCGCGAAACGCTCGACCTTGAGAATGGCGAAACAACGCCCGATAAAAAGTGGACGCTCGTCACCACATCGTGTATCGGCTTGTGCAGTGTCGGTCCTGTGTTGTTGGTTGATGATGACATGTACGGCAATGTCACCAGTGAGCAGTTGCCTGAAATTCTGGGTCACTACGAATAGGAGCCAGCCATGAAAACAAAACGTGCCATGTTGTTGGTCTCCACAGATCCAGAGAGTATGAGGCTCGGGGCGAGCGACCTGCTCAAAAGTCTGAAAGAGGCGTTGGAAGCCTATCAATTGCAAGACGAAGTCGATATCGCCGAGATCCAAGATATTGAGCGGACAAATATCCTTCCTGTTGTTGTGGTGTACCCCGAAGCTGCCGTGTATGGACCCGTCAAGCCGGGCGATGCGCGCTACTTGGTGGAGGAACATCTTTACAAGGGACGCGTTGCCGAGGATTTGCTTGCACCGCCGAAACAGTTGACGGGACAGATCGGTTCTCTCCGCGCCCATAAAGGATACAACCCATCGGAGCAGCGCATCGTCCTTGAGCGTGCCGGGCGGATCGACCCCGAGAACATTGAAGATGCGATTGCGCACAATGCGTATGAAGCACTGGGCAAAGTGTTGACCGAGATGACGCCCGAGCAGGTCATTGATGTGGTTGAAAAATCTGGCTTGCAGGGGCGTGGCGGCGCGGGTTTTTTGACCGGGCGCAAATGGAAGTTTGTGCGTGCGGCAAAAGGCGAAAAGAAATACGTTATCTGCAATGCTGACGAGAGCGAACCGGGTACGTTCAAAGACCGCATCGTGCTCGAAGGTGACCCGCATGCAATCCTTGAAGCGATGGCAATTGCCGGGTACGCTGTCGGCGCGGACGAAGGCTATATCTACATTCGCGGCGAATATGGTCATGCGTATCGCCGATTGCAACATGCAATTGAACAGGCTGAGGAGTTTGGTTTCCTCGGCAAGAATATTTTCAACACGAACTTTAACTTTCACATTCATTTACATGCAGGCGCAGGCGCGTATGTGTGCGGCGAAGAAACTGCATTGATCGAATCGATTGAAGGCAAACGTGGCGAGCCACGTCCGCGCCCGCCTTACCCGGTGACGCGCGGCTTGTGGAACCGACCCACCACGGTCAACAACGTGGAGACGCTGGCGAACATCCCTGCTATTTTGCGCAACGGCGCGGAATGGTATCGCTCGTTCGGCACACCGTCCAGCCCGGGCACCAAGGTTTACACCATCATGGGCAACGTCAACTTTAGCGGTGTGATCGAAGTGCCGATGGGCATCACCCTGCGTGAGGTCATCAACATCTACGCCAAAGGGATGAAACCCGGCAGCGTGCTGAAACTCGCTCAAACCGGCGGCAGCAGTGGATCGATTATCCCTGCTTCGTTACGGGATGTTCCAATGGACTTCGAGTCCTTCCGCAAAGCAGGCGTTTCACTTGGCTCAGGCGCATTACTCATCTGTGACCAGCACACTTGCATCGTGGACTTGGTGAAAGTGCTATTGCAATTCTTCCGCTTTGAGTCATGCGGCAAATGTACACCCTGCCGCGTGGGTACGCAACGTTCCTATGAGATCGTGGATCGCATCTCCAAAGGTCAGGGCAAGTTGGAAGATTTGGATACGCTGCAACTCCTGATCGCGGAAATGGAACGCGCCTCCAACTGCGGACTTGGTCAAACCGCCACCGTTCCGATCCGCGACATGCTCAAACATTTCCGCACTGAGGTGGAAGCGCACATCAAGTTGGGAAGCTGCCCAACGGGCGTGTGTGAGATGATGACAATTATGGAATCCTGAAGTTCTACTTCAGGAAAACTCCGAAAGTAGAACTTTCGGAATCCAAATTACGAGGATTACATGGTTCAAATAACGATCAACAAACAACAGATTGACGTCCCAGAAGGAACGACAGTTCTGCGTGCAGCAGAGATGGCGGGCATTAATATCCCGCGCCTGTGCGACCACAAGGAACTGACACCGTACGGCGGCTGCCGCTTGTGCATTGTCGAAGTGCAAGGCATCCGCGTGCCGATGGCATCTTGTACGCTGCCGGTCAGCAATGGCATGGTGGTGGAAACCGAAACCGATGCGCTCAAGAAATCGCGTCAGTTCGTGCTCTCGATGCTGTTCAGCGAACGCAACCACTTCTGCCCGTTCTGCCAGGTCAGCGGTGGAGATTGCGAACTGCAAAATGCCGCTTATCACGAAGAGATGACTCACTGGCCCATTCAACCGGGTTGGAGTGATTTCCCGGTGGATACGTCACACCCATATTTCGTTTTAGATAACAACCGCTGTATCCTCTGCCGCCGCTGTGTGAGGGCTTGCGCCGAGATGGCGGGCAACTTCACTCTCTCCGTGGCGGAACGCGGCGCGAAGAGCATGATCGTCGCCGATACCGATATTCCACTGGGCGAAAGCACTTGTATCAAATGTGGTTCCTGTGTGCAGGTCTGCCCGACCGGCGCCCTCATTGACCGCACCAGCGCGTATCAATCGCACGATAAAAATTTGCAGGAAATCAAATCGGTATGCGTGGGCTGTTCTGTGGGCTGCTCGATCAAGATTATGGTGCGCGACAATCGCATCGTGCGCATCGAAGGCGATTGGGACGGCGCGGTCAATCACGGCGTGATGTGCGAACACGGACGTTATCACGAGTCTAATGAAAATCGCGTGCGCCTCACCACTCCGCTGATGAAGAAGAACGGTAAACTCGAACCTGTCTCTTGGGATGAAGCCTTGAGTGCCGTGCAGGAAAAGATGACGAAAGAAAGTATCGCGGCGTTGGCATCCACGCGGTTGTCAGCGGAGACTTTGGCAGCGTTCAAAGATCTATTTGAAAGCAAACTTCACAGCAAGCTCGTGACCAGCATCGAAGAAGGTGTGCCGACTGCGGCAGTGGCGAAATTCGCCGAAACACATGAAGGCTTTGAAGGCAAACTCGATGCCCTCAAAACTGCGGATACCGTGCTGTGCGTCGGCGCGAACGTCAACCGCAGCCACATGGTGGCAGGATTTTTATTCAAGCGCAACTTGAACGCGGGCGTGAATTTGATCAACATTGACCCGGATGAAACTTCACTGGATGAAGTTGCCCGCCTCGCGCTCAAGCCGAAAGCTGGTTCTGACCATGTACTGATCCTTGCGCTGCAAGCGGTCATTGCAAAAGAAGAGCTGGAACGCAAGTCCTTGAATATCAAAGATGCTGACGCCCGCATCAAGAAAGCCGTTGCTGAAACCGGCATCTCCGAAGCGGACTTGACCAAAGCTGCACGGATGCTGGCGCATGCCATCTCACCGATGATCGTTTTTGGTAAGGGTGTCACCGCCCAACGTGATGAAAAACTGATCGAAGCGCTGTACCAGCTCGCAGTCCAGGTGGGAGCCGTGGATGGCGAACGCAGCAACATCCTTTCGTTGAAAGGTGAAGCCAATAGCCAATCCGCTTCGTTGATGGGGCTCGACCAGCCATTCAATCCCAATGGAGAAAAAGTAACGTATCTCGCCGTGGGTGATGATTATGTTTCGAAGAAGTTAGTGGAGAAGACATCCAAGTCTGCGTATTTGGTGGTGCAGGCGAGTTACGAATCAAAACTCACCGAGCAAGCCGATGTGGTGCTGCCCGTGAGCATTTGGGCGGAGCAGGAAGGTCATTACATCAATCTCGACGGACGCATGCGCAAAGCTGAGAAGGCAGTGACCGCGCCGGAGAACGTGCGCGACAATTTGGATGTGTTGACCGAACTTGCCAAGCGAATGAAATTAACCTTGGATGCGGATTGGAAGAAATCCATCCATGAACGCAAATCAAGTGTGGCGTTGAATTGAGGATACGATGACAAAACCGAAAATTGCTTCTGATTGGATGTGCGGCTGCGCTGGCTGCCACATGTCTTTACTCGATATGGACGAACGCATTTTGAAGCTCGTCGAACTGGCAGATTTACGCGCCACGCCCATCACTGACTTGAAAGAACCCGATGCCAGCGGCGTGGATGTGGGCGTGCTCGAAGGCGGCATCAACAACACGGCGAATGAAGAAGTAGCACACAAGATGCGCGAACGCTCGAAAATTTTGGTGGCACTCGGTGATTGTGCTGTGTTCGGCGGCGTGCCTGCGCTGAGAAACTTCTGCGGCGTGGAAGCGGCGTTGCGCCGTGCCTACGTGGAAGCCGAAAGCAATGAAGAAGGCAGCCAAATTCCCAATGACCCCGAATTGGCAACGATGACGCAGACACGGGCAGTGCATGAAGTGGTGTCCGTCGATTACAACGTGCCTGGCTGCCCGCCCGACCCCGATGTGATCTTTTATGTACTTTCAGAACTGGCACAAGGACGCAAGCCGGAACTGAAAGATGAGTTGTTGCATTGGCATTAGAAAATAGTGAATAGAGATTAGTGATTGAGGTGAGATTATGACGACACAAAAAATTACGATTGAACCCGTCACCCGCATTGAAGGTCATGCCAAGGTGACGATCCACATGAAAGATGACAATACTGTTGACCATGCTTATATGCACGTCAATGAGTTTCGTGGGTTTGAAAAATTCTGTGAAGGGCGTTTGTACTTTGAAATGCCGCAGATCACCCCGCGCATTTGCGGCATCTGCCCGGTGAGTCATCACCTTGCGGCGGCAAAAGCCAGCGACGCGTTGACGGGGCAAACCCCACCGCGCCCGGCGAGTTTGTTGCGCGAACTGATGCACATGGGACAGGTCATTCAAAGCCATGGCATGCATTTCTTTGAACTGGCAGGACCCGACCTGTTGCTTGGTTTTGATGCTTCGCCAGAAATTCGCAGTGTGGTCGGTTTGATCGGCGCAAACCCTGAATTGACCGTCAAAGCTGTGCAGTTGCGCAAGTTTGGTCAAGAGATCATCAAAACCCTGGGCGGACGCAAACTGCACCCGGTCTTTGCGGTGCCAGGCGGCGTGAACAAGGCATTGACCATGTCAGAACGCGACTCTATTTTGCAGGGTGTAGACACTGCTGTTGAAACGCTGCAGCTGGGCATCCAGATCATGAAAGACTGGGCGGAAAAGAATATGGAAGATATCAACAAGTTCGCCGTCTTCCCCACTGGTTATTTTGGTCTGACCACGCCCGAAAACGGACTGGAACTCTATGATGGCGACATCCGCCTTATCAGCCGCGAAGGCAAGCCGCTGGAAAAATTCCCGGTTGCCAATTACTTGGATCACATTGCGGAACACGTCGAGCCGTGGTCATATCTCAAATTCCCGTATTACAAAAAACTGGGCTATCCGGGCGGCGTGTATCGCGTCGGTCCACTGGGACGCTTGAACCTCGCCGAGAAAATCGATACTCCGCTAGCGAATGAAGAACTCAAGGCGTTCAAGCAACTCAGCAACGGCAAGATGGTTGAGAACACACTGTACTATCACTACGCCCGTCTCATCGAAGCCTTGTTCGCAGCAGAACGCGCTCGCGTCCTTTGCGAAGATAAAGATATCACCAGCACTGACATTCTCAACACCCGCAAGAATTACACGGGTCACGGTGTGGGCGTGCTCGAAGCCCCGCGCGGAACACTCATCCATGATTACACGGCAGATGAAAACGGCAAATTGCTGAAGGTGAACCTGATCGTTTCGACCGGTCACAATAACTGGGCAATGACTAACGCCGTGGACAGCGTCGCCAAGACCTACGTCAAGGGACCAGATATCCACGAAGGGATGCTCAACCGCGTCGAAGCCGCCATCCGCGCGTATGATCCGTGCTTATCCTGCTCTACACACGCCGTTGGGCAGATGCCCATCCAAGTTGACTTTATTGCCCCAGACGGCACAATGATTAAGACACTGAAACGCGATTAAGTTTTAGAGTGTTGTCGTTCATTCCTCTTTGCAAGAAAAAAGGAGTTCAACCATGACGACCGTTCGCAAAATCATCGATGAAAAATCTCGCGCCGAGGTTTACACCATCTCTGCTGACGAGACTGTTATGAGAGCATTGGAAGAAATGAGCAAATCCAATGTTGGTGCTCTTCTGGCGATAGAAGATGGAAAGATTACTGGCATCTTCACCGAACGTGACTACGCCCGCCAAGGGGAACTCAAAGGCAGGCTGGCAAAAGATACCCTTGTTCGTGAGATGATGAGCCGAGACCTGGTGATGGTCAACCCGGAAACTTTGCTCACCGAATGTGCCGAGTTGATGTACAAGCACCATGTGCGTCACCTGCCCATTGTAGAAAAAGGAGAGGTTGTCGGCGTCGTCTCCATCCGCAGGCTGGCAGAAGCCTTGATCGAACAGGAAAAAGGCAATGTCACAAAGCTTGAGCATTACATTCTTGGAACGGGGTATGGTGAGTAATCTATAGACCTCCGAGGTTTTAAAAACCTCGGAGGTCTATAGAAAATTTAGAGGTTGAATGAAAAAGATTTTATTGCTAGGCTATGGAAACCCAGACCGTGAAGATGACGGCGTTGCATGGCACATTCTACGAGATATAACGGTTCGTATGGGGCTGCCTGCGCCCGATTCGTATGAAGATGATTTCCCTGAAGACCCGCAAGTGGATTTCGCCTTTCACCTGCAACTGACGCCCGAAATGGCAGAAGACATCGCTCAATATGATTACGTCTGCTTTGTAGATGCGCATACAGGCAACATCCCTGAAGAAGTACGCATTATTGATGTGGAAAGCGATTTTCAGAAATCGCCATTTACGCATCATCTCACGGCGCAATCGTTGATGTCCATTTGCGAGACGATTTATCACCACAAACCGGATGTGGCTTTGCTCTCGGTGCGCGGATATCAGTTCCTGTTTTCGCGCGTCCTTTCCGCGCCGACGGCTGATCTTGTGCCTCAAGCCGTGGACCTAGCTTGGGCGTGGATAAATGACCGAGAATCGCTGAAACAGGCTGGAGTTTAAGAAAGAACCGGAAGCAGCGTTTGCGGATGGCGATTAAGCAAATCAGATGACAAACGTCACGCGAGATGAGGAAGTTTTCCGTGTGACGTTTTATTTTGCCTATGATAAAAAAGATACTATATAAGGAGACGAAAATCATGACTACTGTCCGAAAACTTCTGGAAGCCAAAGAATTTGCGACAAATTATTCCGTTGAATCATCCCAAACCATTTTGGATGCTCTCAAGGTGATGGCGGAAGCCCATATCGGTGCTGTGCTGGTAAAAGAGAATGGCAAGATCGTGGGTATCTACACTGAACGCGATTATCTCTATAAAGGCGAAGTATTGGGGCGGGTTGCCAAGGATACAAAGATCAAAGATGTGATGACGCCAAAAATGATCAATGTGACAATGGATACTACCGTTGAACAATGCATGGGGTTGATGAAGCAGTATAAGATCCGTCACTTGCCGGTAGTGGAAGGTGAAAACTTTGTCGGGCTCGTCTCCATGCGTGATGTGATGTTGGCAGCCATTGAGATCAAGGAAAGTGAGATCCGTGGGCTTGAAAATTACATCATGGGCTCTGGGTTCCAATCATAATTTTCTCAACAAACTTGAAAAGAGGCGTAGATATCTGCGCCTCTTTTTTTGTTTCTTTGGTTTGGTAAAATCATCTTTATGTCTTTTCGCAAAACCATTTCTATATTTTTACTTTCTGTCTTTCTCCTTTCCTGTGCGCCTGCCACAGTCGAGCCTGTAGCCTTCCCTACTTACGATCCCTTCGTTTCTACAAGCGGAGCAACGTTACCCCCAAGCAGTAATGCCTCGCCGGCTCCAGCCTCTGTTTCTGAAACAGTTATTCCTACGATCACCGCAACGCGCCCACCAACGCCCACTCGTGTGCCTTTGAATCTTTCATCGCTGATTGGGGTACAGAGTCAGATCATTTCTGGTTCGCCCACACCCGATACAGCCAAAGTCCTCCCCACACCACGTCAAGATGCAGATCAATATGTTGTGCAAGCCGGCGATACCTTAGGTGCAATTGCACAACGCTACAATATCAGCCTGCAAACATTGATGGATGCCAATGGAATCACCGATCCCAACGCCCTTGAAGTTGGCATGACCTTAAGCATCCCGGCAGCACAAGTCAGCGTTTCAAGCGGGCAGTCGTTGAAAATCATTCCAGACTCAGAATTGGTGAATGGACCCGCTACCGCAAAGTTCAATTTGCGAAATTTTATCGCCAGCCAAAATGGGTTCCTAAATAATTACACAGAAGACTATAAGGGCATATTACTCAATGGCGCAGACATCATTGAAGCCGTCTCTTATAACTATTCCGTCAACCCGCGTATCTTGCTGGCATTGCTTGAATATCAAAGCGGTTGGGTCACGAACCAAACCCCAACAAATATTGATTATCCCATGGGGTATTATGATGAAGCTCGTTCAGGGTTATATCGTCAGGTCGTTTGGGCAGCGAATACGCTCAACCGTGGATATTATCTCTGGAAGGCAAATGGTCTTTCTACATGGGTATTGACCGATGGGCAGGTCATTCCGATTGACCCAACCATTAATGCCGGTACAGCGGCTGTTCAATATTTCTTTTCTCAACTCTATGGGTACGACGCCTGGCAATATGCTACAAGCCAAACTGGCGTTGTAGTGACATATTTTGTTCTATTTGAAAATCCATTTAACTATGCCATTGAGCCTTTGATCCCGGCTACATTAACACAGCCTCAAATGTCTCTGCCGTTTGCCGCCGGTGAAAGCTGGTACTTTACTGGAGGTCCGCATGGGGCTTGGGACTCAGGGTCAGCCTGGGGCGCGCTCGATTTTGCTCCGCCAGATAATAGTGGCGGTTGTAATATAAGCTCCAACTGGGTCACTGCCATCGCAGATGGACTTGTCACACGCACAGGTACAGGCTCTGTTTACCAAGACCTAGACAATGACGGATACGAACAAACTGGTTGGGTCATCATTTATATGCATGTCGCATCCGCTGGACGTGTTACATCCGGTGAATATCTTTTCCGCAATGAAAACGTAGGACATCCATCTTGTGAAGGCGGCATCTCAAATGCCACTCACGTTCACATCACTCGCAAATACAATGGTGAGTGGATCGCAGCAGATGGTCCCTACCCGTGGAATCTTGATGGTTGGGTCTCCAGTGGCACCGGGTCTGAATACGATGGTTTCCTCACCCGCAACGGCGTCAGTATCGAAGCGCTCGATGCCGCTCAACCTGCCAACCTCATCTCACGCTAACTCACTTGCCATTAACATAACTGGTTATAATCGTTCAAACCATGCAACGTACCTTTGCCGTTCTCGTCGCACTATCGATGATTATTTCTGCTTGTGGAGATTCCCCTTCCATTTGGGGGGTTGTTCCCACCCCAACCCCAAACGCCTCTCAGACATCGCCTCTTACCGACCCGTTTGCTGCTCAGAGTGACCCGATCATTTTCCCCACCTCAACCATTCCACCTTTCATTGAGACAGAGAATGCACAAACGCCAACGCCACAAGTCACAGAAGAAGTTATAACAACACAAGCAGTGGAGCCATCCATCACCACAGCTCCGCTAAATGATGCGGCTCCCTTTCTGTACTATGCCCAAAGCGGAGATATGCTATCCGCTGTAGCTGCCCGCTTTGGCGTAAGCGAATCTGAGATCATTTCAGATGCAGACCTAACCAAAACAACCTTGATCGACCCGGGTACACTGCTCGTCATTCCAAATCGCATCAACGAAGCGACCACACCGAATATTCAACTTTTACCCGATCCTGAATTTGTCTACTCCGCTACATCCATAGGCTTCGACACAGAAAAGTTCGTTAAAGAGCAAGGCGGATACCTCAGCTCATTTCGTGATTATCTTGGCTCTGTAGGCTGGGTACAAGGATATGATGCCATCGACCGCCTTTCAAAAGAAAACTCTGTCAACCCACGCTTGTTATTGGCATTGCTTGAATATGAAGCTCGCTGGGTACGTGGACAACCCATTGATATATTACACACCGATTATGCAATGGGATTCAACGACTATCACTATAAAGGCATGAGCTTGCAAATGACCTGGGCAATTAACAACATGTCAATTGCATATTACGGCTGGCGGGCAGGTACATTAACCCATATTGAATTCCCTGATGGGACAAAACTTCGCCTTGATCCGCGCCTCAATGCAGGAACCGTTGCGATTCAATATTTGTTCTCCAAACTTCATAGCGAATCGCAGTGGTCGCAAATCATTAATCCTGACTCAGGCTTTCCTGCTTTATACAACGAAATGTTTGGCGATCCTTGGGCGCGTGCAGATTTAGTCGGTCCTATTTTTCCTCCTGGCTTAAATCAACCGCCGCTTGTTCTGCCGTTTGAACCAGGTGCAAAATGGAGTTTCACGGGAGGTCCACACAATGGCTGGGGGCAAATTAGCCCAAGCATTTATGGGCAATCCCATAGCATCTACTCTGCCATTGACTTTGCTCCCGCCGCAGCAAAATCGGGCTGTGTTCCAAACGACGCCTGGGTTGTTGCAGCGGCTCCAGGTTTGGTCATTCGCTCAGAAAATGGCGTGGTGATGGTAGATCTTGATGGTGACGGCTATGAACAAACCGGTTGGGATCTTTTATATCTCCACCTTGCAACCAAAGACCGCGTTCCTGCTGGAACCTACCTCGAACTCAATGATCGTATCGGTCATGCTTCATGTGAGGGCGGTGTTGCAACAGGTACCCACCTGCACTTCGCTCGTAAATTTAATGGCGAATGGGTCACAGCGGATGGACCCATTCCATTTGTAATGAGCGGCTGGCGGGTCATTGCTGGAAACGCGCCTTATAAAGGTCAGCTCGTCAAAGGAGATCAAGTCGTCACGGCAGACACATTGAGTCAGGCTTGGTCAAATATAATCCGCGAAAAAGATGAAGAAGATAACTAAAATAATTAATACATTTCAGGCTGTCCTGCTTATAACAGCCCTGTTCCTTTCCTCTTGCTCATCTCTGCCAAACGATCAAACGGTTGCTTCCACTCCACTATCAAACAATGAAGTGGGGCAACCAATGTCGGCACTTACACCTTTCCCAACACGTCGACCTTACGCGCCAGGTGAATTAGTAGATTATGTAGCACAAACCGGAGATACCCTCCCGTCTCTTTCCTTACGCTTCAACACCAGTGTAGATGAAATTCTCGCCGCCAACACGTTTATTCCTCGAGATGCAACCACTATGCCTCAAGGCATGCCAATGAAAATACCGATCTATTACCGTGCACTTTGGGGCAGCGCATTTCAAATCATTCCAGATCATGCCTTTGTAAATAGTCCCACTAATATCGGCTTTAATACTGCCGCATTTCTTGCAACTCAATCTGGCTGGCTTTCAAATTATCGTGCTTATGTAGGTGGCGAATGGAAAACCGGCGCCGCACTCGTGGACTATACAGCAGTCAACTACAGCATCAGTCCAAAATTATTATTGGCAATCCTTGAATACCAAGGTGGCGCACTTACACAGTCAGCTCCGCCCGTCAGCAAAAACTTACTTGGGCTTCATCGCCCATTTTGGGACTCTCCATATTTACAACTGGTGCTTGCAGCGAACACGCTCAACAACGGATATTATGGCTGGCGGACAGGATCCCTGCTTGAATTCGAGGGCGATGACACGATTCTCATACGCCCAGACCCGTGGCAAAACCCCGGCTCAGTAGCACTTCAATATTATTATTCGCGCATGTTCACAGGAGATGAATACAACCGCGCTATTGGTCCAGATGGTCTTTATAAAACCTATTTCACATTTTTTGGCGACCCTTGGAAAAATCAATTCAACCTTATCCCCGGCAGCTTAGCACAACCTGATCTTCTCTTACCATTTCCACAAGATCAAACCTGGAATTTTACAGGTGGACCTCATACTGGCTGGGGTACAGGCGCTCCATTTGCCGCACTAGACTTTGCGCCTCCTGCCGAACAATCGGGCTGTGTATCTGCAAAACCCGAAAACTTTGCCACCGCTGTTGCCGACGGGTTGGTTGTTAGATCCAGTATCGATGGTTTGGCACTTGATCTTGATCGAGACGGCGACGAACGTACAGGTTGGGTGGTTTATTACCTTCATCTTGCCACAGATCAACGTGCCACCCTCGGTTCAGACTTAAAGGCTGGCGATATGATCGGTTATCCATCCTGCGAAGGTGGGCGCTCAACAGGGACACATGTTCACATCGCAAGAAAATATAACGGCGAATGGATTCCAGCAGATAGCTCATTACCCTTTGTGGTCAGTGGTTGGGTACCGCACAACGGTCTAGAAGCTTATGAGGGCACCCTTACAAAAGGCGGATTAACCGTCACAGCCTGTGTGTGCGGCGATGCATATACATCCATCAGTGCAAATTACCCATAAAACAAAAGGTCGCTTTACGCGACCTTTTGTTTTGGCTGATACTCGCCTTCTTTCACTAAAGACTTTGTCTCTGCGTCAAATATCTTATATGTGAGCCGAATTGGAAATGCCTTGGAAAGCATAGCTTGTGCCGGACAATACTTTTCTGCCGATAGCCCTATTGCGCGGAGTAATGCGCCTTCATCCACATCGGTACCATACACTTGATACTCGATCACTGAGTCTGTAAAGACTTTAGGATGGTCATCAGCCCGTTCTGCATGAAGTTTTATCTGAAAATCTGAGACCTTTTGTTGCTTCTTCGCAAGGATAGAAATCACATCCATGGCGGTACAACCTGCCAAGCCAATAGCGATCATTTCCATCGGTCGGGCGCCACTATTGTCACCACCTACAGCAGAATCTGAGTCTAAGCGTTGCACAAAGCCTGAAGGTCCTACTCCCTCAAATGCCATTCGTCCCAGCCAATTCAAGTTCACATCCATTATATTTTCACTCCTTGATCACATCTGGCACATATTTCTCAAGATTCTTTTTTGAGATCCCCCCGATCCACATTAAACGAACCTGCCCGTTCCGGTCAATAACATATGAGCTAGGTAAATTCATCGTTTCAAAAGCTTGTCCAGCTTCACTACTATAGTCCAGCCATACAGGGAAAGTTAGCTTAAGCTCTTTCACGTAAGGCAACACCTGAGGCAGAGTCTCGCCTTGGTCAATAGCAAGCAAAACAAAACCTTCTGATTTGTATTTTTCATAAAATGCTTGCAAAGTCGGCATCTCTTCACGGCAGGGCGGGCACCATGTTGCCCACAGATTCACCAAGACAACACTGCCACGATAATCTGAAAGGGATACCGGGTCAGTGCCCAGATCGATAAAGCTCAGGTCTGGGGCAGGAAAATCTACCTTGGCTGGGACTGTGGAAAAGTCGATGGATGAACCGGCAGAGACAGTCTCATTTTTTAATAGTAAAAAAGAAATTCCTAGGGCTAAAAATCCGAGCCCGATCAGCAATAACGCCATAATCCGACCGGGAGGGGTGGTAATTACAGGTGATTCCTGTTCTATTTCCACAAAGTCCAGTTCATTTGACTCCTCACGGGAGTTTATTTGGGTCATCAGGTACATCCTCCGCTCTCACCATTCACAAAGCCGCATGAGGAACATTCCAACTGAAGCATGCCGTTGTAATCAAGCTTTCCTTCCCCACAATTCGGGCAAACCGATCCTTTACGAAGCGGGGCATCCACTTCGAGAATCTTTGGTACATCTATTCCAAGCAATAGTTTTTCAAAAGATGAAAGTTTTTTTATATTTTTCATTGATATTCTGAAGACAAAATATAGACAAAAATTACTATTTTCACAAAGTATACACTAATGCAAAATAACAAACTACAAAACAGGATGAATGTCATCTGGTTTAGGATAGATGATACTGGCAGGCTGTTTATACAGTGGGTAACATGATTTCAAATGTTAGATATCCTGCCCGGCATCCCGCTATTTGAAAATCTTAATCCCGAACAAAGATCTACTCTCATGTCTGTGTTCGAGAAATTTGCGTGTTCCCCTGGCACAGTTATCTTTGAACAAGGAGATACTGCCAGATATCTATACTTGATATTAAGAGGAAAAGCGGTCATTAGTTACAAACCATATGATGGTCCACGTATTGTGTTATCACGGGTCAAGGACGGGGATGTATTTGGATGGTCAGCTGTTGTAGGTGGAAAAAAATATTCCTCAAGCGTAGCGAGTGAGACAAATTTAGACACTATCCGGATCCATCGCGAATTACTGCAAAACCTTCTTTCACAAGCCCCTGAAACAGGAAAGATCATTATTGACCGATTGGCATTAAATGTCTCTCCTAGATGGAAGAATGCACACGAACAGATCAAACCGCTCTTGCATGAAGAAAGGAATTAATCATGTCTGCTTCTGTATCTGTTGTTCGTGAACATCAGGTGCGCCAGCTATTGGAAAACTTAAGCGCCTATATTGAGCAATTTCACGGCGGGACGGTCGAGTTTATTTCTCTTATTGATGATGATTTAAAGATCAAGTTAGGTGGAGCCTGCCTGAATTGCCCTTTACTGCCGGCTACTTTGCATGGCTGGGTGGAGGGAACCGTTCACCAATTCTTTCCAGAAATTCATGTAGTAGCTGGGAATTAAAAACAAAGCCCTCGCGTTCTGCGAGGGCTTTTGATTCTTTAAGATATTTATGCTCTTTGAGAAAAGTAGCGTACGATCATGAAACCGCCCACAGCAATCAAAACCACTGCCCAAAGATAATTCGCGAATTGCAAAAGTGAGCCGAGCCCTAGCAACCCCATGACACCAAGCCCAAGTGCGGGCCAATACGCCCACTTCATCCCGGCGAGGATCGCAACCAACAAAAATGTCAAAGCAAGCCCAAGGAAGAAGAAACCTGCTGTTTGGAATTCACCAAAGCGTTCTGCTGCGATGGTCATCCCTGCCAGAGTTGCAAGGACGCCACCGGGGATAAGCGCCCACCAACGTTCTTGAGGGCTGGTAAGGTACACAACAAAGAATGTAAGTCCAATTCCGCCAAGAACAATCGCTCCGGAATATTCCTCAAAGTATGTGGAAGCAAAAATCAACATGGAAAGTGCAGTTAAAACACCGCCAGGAATGATCGCCCACCAACGCCCGGCGCGGTCTGTGAAATAGACGTACCAAAACGAGATGGCAATTCCGCCAAGAAAAAGAGCGCCGCCCAACTCATCTAATGATTTTGGAAGCAGAATCAAAGCGCCTAACGCCAGCAACGTAAACCCAGGGAATGCTGCCCACCAGTTATCACTGAAGAGCAAAGAAATAAAAGCCAATCCGCCGAGGATAAAGACGCCAGCCCAGAAATAATCTGTGGCATTTTGTAAATATCCCATCGTTTGAGCAAGAGCAAGCCCACCGCCCAAGATGAGGAGTATGCCTAAAACAATGCGTGGATCAAATCGTTTCATAATAAAGTCTCCTACTTAACCCTCACGGATGCGGCTCCGCCTTTGACGTTGATATCTACTGCATTTTGCGCAGATACAAAATCAGGCGACTCATTATTTGGGAAGCGAGAACGGTCTACTTTGAAATCACCAGCGCCCATGGCAGCTCTGGCGCGGATGGCAACGCCGTCGGGGACGATAATAGTCAACGAAGCAGCACCAATTTCACAGTCTAGATTGAGGCGCCCATGAGATGGCAGGGTAAGCACTGTATCACTTGCTCCAGATTTCAGGCGAATATCCGTAACGGTCATATCCTGTAAATTGATATCTGCTTTGTTCGCACCCAAATTCAGATTTAGTGACAGCGGCACAGTAGCATTGAAGGCTACATCCCAATCTAATTGTTCCTTCCAACCAAAAGGCGGGAACATGATTCGGTTTTCTGAGGGTTGCAACTTTACATCGAGCACATCACCATTCAAATTAGACCTATGGTCTAAACCGCCTGTAAACGTTCCTTGAAGGAGTTGGTTTCCAGAAGCACCACTATGAAGATGAAACTCGCCAGCTCCATGATTGATACGTACATTTGCAGAATGGGCATTTTGCAGGTCAACACTAGCAGGCTCAGACTCAACATCTTTGCGCATGAACACGCCTAAGAGCACCCACACGCCAAAGCCAATAAGCAGCAAAGGCCAGAACAAACTTAGCAAAGAACTGCCATTGGGAAGACGAATACCCATCTCACCAGCAAGCATTAGCCCACCCACGAGAAGCAATACAGCACCCCAAAATAAAGAACTGCGATTCATATGATTATTCCTTTTTGCGGTAGGAGCGATATAGCCCGCTGCCTAAAACCCACACCCCTAACAAGATCAAAAGTGCGGCCGGACCAAATTCACCAAGAATGTTCCATCCGCCCAGGAAGGCGGCAAAACCGAGGAATAAAACAGCACTAACCACCATAAGGTTCAAGCCGCGCTTCAAATTGTGACCTGTATCCTCCCCAAGCAATCCTTGAAGAACGACACCGATACCAACAAAGCCTGGAATCAGTGCCCACATGTAAGACCAAGAATCGTAGTTCCCTGTGGTTTTCTGATAATAGAAAATTCCGCCAATTCCTGCCACAATTGCCGCAGGCACAGCAAGCCCCGGAGAGCCCGTAGCCAACCCAATAATCAGAATACCACCGCCAATCAACAACATGTTGACGGGCCATTCGGTATAGGGTTCAAAGAAACTCTTGAATTCAGGCATGGTCTGGTTGAGCAAAAACCAGCCACCGATCAAGATCAAAATAATGCCCAAGGCAAGTTGAGAACGACCAGATTTATTCATAAAAGATTCTCCTGTGATGACTCTTGAAATTAGTGTATAACGTTTCAAGGAAATTTGAAAGCCTCTTTATATACGCAAAAATTTTGAGCAGGTTTCAGCGCTTACCCACCCACAAACCAAATTGGGCAGGTTCTCGTTTCCCGCGCAGCCGTGCCAAAAACGGGCGAAGCAGCCATTTCCACCCGTAATTCGGTATTATGTGTTTCCAATATACACCCAAGCTTTTACCAAGTTCTTCCATGCGGTGATATGTTAGAAAACCTTCACTCTGAAGGGAATCTGAAGAAAACCCATAACGAGTTTGAAACTGCATCTTTCTTTCAGCAAGCATTTCTCGCCCAGAAGCACCATCATGATAGATCGGCGAATCCATCACGATCAACACACCATCAGGTTTGAGCACACGCAAAACTTCTGTCAATACTTGATCATAGTTTTCAGCATAATGCAGGGACGCATTGAAGATTAAGACATCTGCAACTGCTGTTGAAAATGGCAAAAAAGAAAACTCCGCCTGCAGAGATGCGAATTTAGTTTCATAATATCGCCATGCGCCTAAACCATCTTCTGAGTTGGTCAGCAAGTCAATGGCAAAAACTTCATGCCCAAATTCTGTTAATCGATTTGAGAGCCATCCATTGCCTGCGCCCAAATCTATAATTTTTGATGGGGTTTGTAATAACTTACTCAAAACTTCAAAACTTTTTGCACGAATTTTCCAATCGGAAGAAAAACGTCCGCTTAAATCTTTGAAAGGCAATCCTCGATAATACGCTGCATCCGCTGAAAATCGACCCTCAAAATGACGGACCTTTTCATACTCTTCAATAAAAAGAGAATAATACGACTCACGCTCAGGAAGCAAGAATCGCCAAATGCCATCCATCTGACGAAATGTCAACGCCTCTTTCTGACATCGAAGCTGGTCTGGCGCTTCAAACGTCAACTCACCCTTACAACGCGGACAAACGAAATTCATGAAACCTCATTCAACGCCGAAATTGCAGCAAGATATGCAATTTCAAACGAACGATTAATCGCTCTCATATCCTCTGGCATCTCCCATTTTAGGTCTGCCAATTTATCTGCGACCACCACGATTGCTGCTGCTTCCACCCCGCGCACCTGCGCCACCGCGAATAGACTGGCAATCTCCATCTCAACAACCTGTGTCCCTTCAGCCTGATAGTGGATAATTTCTTCGCGGGTCTCGCGATAAGGAGCATCGGTTGTCCATGTTATGCCGGTTAAAGTGCCATTAGGTAAATTCTTCTTAATTTTTTCAGTTAGAGTTTCACTTGCGTACGCAAACTTTTCAGTTGGCACATAATGTTGAGAAACCCCTTCATCACGAATTGCTTTATCAGTTAGAACGATGTCTGCCGTATTCAGAGATGGCAGTATGGCTCCACCCCACGAAAGGATAATAAATCGTTTCACACCCCAAGCAATCATTTCTTCAGTCAATGAAGCCACCACTGGTGCCCCAATCCCAAAATTGGATAGCACACCCACCCGTCCGCATGTGGATTTGACCAGGTAAAAATCTCCCATGACTTTGCCAACTTTTTGAATAGGCATCTTCCAACGTAATTGGGTCGGAAGATTATTTTTGAGACAGAGAATCAATCCTTGAGGCGCATCAACTTTTGGAAATTTGCCGAAGCTTCTGCGCATGGCAATGGTATCTTCCGGTCGCATCACCGGAGCCCCGTGGTATTTATCCGGAAAGTTTGGAAAGGACATACTTCCTCCATTGAAGCCACAATAACACAGCATGAAATATTTCAGCAGAAAGAACTGCCAAAGCAGAACCCACCCCACCTAGTTGAAGAGTCAAAACAAACAACAATAGTAACAGTGCTGCGAGGGCAAGTAAAAGAGAGTGCAAAACTGGTTTCTCATATCCCAATGCGACCAACCCAAGCGAGGTGTACGTCACTACTACATACGGTAGGATACTCCATGCCAGCACCTGCAAAGCAAGCGCAGACTCTGCAAACTCATCGCCAAACAAAAAGCGGATCAGAGGTGCAGCGAAAAAAGTAATCAACCCAGAGATCAAGAAGGCAAACCCCAACAATGGCGTCAATCCTTTTTGCTGTTTGCCAAAATTATCGTCGCGGGTCATTTCGGGGTACATGGCGGTAAATGCAGAAAGATGCCCCAACTTCCCTGCATCGGTGATGCGCGAAGCGACAGAAAATAACCCCGCTCCTGCAAACCCTGAAAGGCTGGGAAGCAAAGTGACAGGAAGTTTTTCATACACCAGACGCAACGTTCCGATCCCTGCCATGGAAAGGCATTCTTTCAATAAGGCAAACGAACGAACTGACGAAATGAATTCAAGCCGAAACTTATATTGTCCACCTGCCCACACAGCAAGCAGCACATGCGCAAGCAATAATGTAAGGATCAAAAAATAGAGATCTCCCTGCGCCATCCACAACACTGACACAGCCAAGAACTGCAAAACCACCGCCAGCAACTGTGCAATGGAATACATTGCCATCTGCCCGCGGGCACGTACTGCGATGGTAAAGATCGAATAGAACGAAAGCGGAAAGAGCGCTAATGTGTGAAATTTCACTGTGAAAGGGATATCAATGAACTGCCCTACAAAAAACACGGCACCACTGTATACCAACGATAAAAATAATTGCCCACCCAGCCCGTCGGTTAGCATCCATGGCGTATCCGTGACAGACAACTTGCGAATAAGAACCATATCCATACCAAAATTTGTAAAGGCATTGCCGATCAACAGAATAGCCGTTGCAAGAGCATACTCTCCGAAGCCATCTACACCGAGATAACGGGCAAGCAAAATATTAGACAATACCGCCAAGCCTTGAGCGCCATAACGGGAGAGTACGGTCCAAATAATATTTTTCAACATAAAGTAGAGACTATCTTCACTGTGAACAGAACAATCAACTCACGAACGACCTGAGGCGCATTTCGCTGCGTGCCCAACCCAAGGCATAATAAGGCGAAAGCAACATGCCTCGCACCTCAAGCTTCTTCCATGCCTTGCGCAAACGGAATTCATGGTGCACCCGTCCATGTAAGATACGATAAAACTCCTGCGGGAACGGACCACGATAAAGCATGGCAAGGTCGTCCGAGTCGACCCAATTTTGTTTTTCGCCTAACTCAAGTTTGACACGCTCATAGAACTTCGTCCCTGGCAGCGGATAGGAAACAGAGATACCAATATCATCTGGCATACAATCGCGAACCATCTTCAAGGTCAATTGCACATCGCTCCAAGTCTCGCCGGGATATCCGAATTGCAAAAAGAATCCTATCTTGATTCCATATTTATGTAATAGTTTAGCTGCACGATAAATATCTTCGACCTTATCGCCTTTATCCATCGCATCTAAAATCTTTTGCGAACCAGATTCCGCGCCAACCCACACGATCTTACAACCAGCTTTTGCCAGAGCTGCCGCCGTTTTCTCGGTCACCAAGTCTGCGCGTTTTAAGCATTTGAACGGAATCACCGCATCGTTCTCGATCAGCAAATCGGCAAATCGTTCCACCCAATTCGGCTTCAAACCAAAAATATCATCGGCAAACCAAATATGGTCAGGCGCAAAATTTTCTTTGATCCATTTCATTTCCGCCGCCACATTCTCAGGCGAGCGTGAGTTATACCGCTGCCCCCAGATCGGCTTAGCACACCAATTGCAATGATACGGGCAGCCGCGCGTGGTGACCATGTTCATCGAAAAATAGCCATGTTTTTCGTACCAGATTCTTTTATATTTTTGGATATCGACCAAGTCCCACGCTGGGAACGGAAGTGCATCAACGTTCTTGATGTCGGGACGTTTTGATGCGTGAAGAGTGAGGCGTGAAACGTGACCAATTACCTCCCGTGCATCGTTCCCCGTCGATAACTGGTCAAGCAATTCTGCAAGCGTTTCCTCCCCTTCACCGAGAATACAGTAATCGGCGCCTTGTTCCAGATATTTTTCGTAATGATCCGTGACATCTGCCCCACACAAAATGACCGTACACCCGCGCTGTTTTGCCATATGGATCATCGTGAATGCCGCTTCGCGCATCCGTGAGAGACACATTTTGGAAAGATAGTTGAAATTATCTTCATAAATCACTGCATACTGCGGTTGATGCGCATCCAGCGACTTTGCCCACTCCTCCTCAGATTCTGCCAGCATAGCATCAAATAACGTCACCTCATAGCCTTTTTCACGGACGTAACTCGCTGCATATAATGTTCCCAAAGGCGGATATGGCTGCATAGCACGCCAAAGTTTGGGGTCAAAACGCAAATAATAAGATTGACCAAAAAGGACTTTAGTCATGAATGACGTTCTCCTCTAAAACAGCTAGACGTTCGTGAAAAGATTGGTCCGTCCAATAATGATGATCATCAAAATTGCCTTGACAAAGATTGACAGAAAAAATTGTTTCGCGCCCTGTGCCGTATGTATTCGTAATCTTTTTAATCTGGAATTTCATAGCCCAACTTTCAATAGCATCACCTAATTTCCCTCGCAATGGAATTTCCAAAAGCCTTTGCAATAATGATCTCTTGGGCTGAGTTTTCGGTGTATTCACTGGCGTAGACTTTGCATTTGGCAAATGCAATTCTATCCAATGATTCGCCTCACGTAACTGCTGATAGACATCCATACCTGTAATGGGAATCATCTGGCACATTTCACGAGCAGAGTATAAATCTTGGGGCTTCCACTCCAGCGTGGATTCAGTCACCAGTAAATTGACACAAATTCGGTCACCAAAGAGGCGAATGAAGCGACCAAAAGTCACAGCAAAAGCACGGGCAAGCCATAAGCGACCTGTTTGCGTGACAAGCATGTAATCCATATCGGCATCTTTGGACAGATTGAGAACAGCTAGAGAGCCGGTCATCGCTACCATGCGAACAAAGGAAAATGTACCGAGAATACGCCCATAAGAAATGGCGCGACGAAAAGCAGGCGCAGATGTTGACTCTCGTCCGCGACGAATAGCCACAAGAGAATCATGTTTAGGGAGAAAATAAAAATCAGAGCTTGAAGAAATAAGCTGAAAAGTACTTAAGCAACTTTGAACTTCTTCTTTTGTGGCAGGGTAAGTCAGATAACGGTGTAATTCATCCAAGGTCAATGGATAGTCAAAAATATCGGAATACGCCAAAGTTTCAAGGATGGCGCGTTCAAGAGAGGAGGAAAAATTTGAAGACAAGGTCAATGCCTTTTAGGCAGAAGCAGGTTTCGGATCTGGGGTGAAGCGAGCAGAAATGGATTGAAACAAGGTAAAGCCTGAGAAGAAGAATAATCCCAACGCGAACAAGAAGGCATAAATCGTCATCAAATAATAACCAGAAGACCAAGCCAACCAAGCAGACCAAAGATTTAGAAAGGCAAGCAATATTTCAAGAATAATCAATGCATCAAAGCGGATTAGATAGCGGTTACCACGCCAAGTCTGTGAACGTTCAGTGATTCCAAATTTTGGTGTACGCTCGAATGGAACAGAGTGCTTTAGCAGAATTTGATATAACGCGCGCATGGTATTGAGGACCATTCCAGAAGCAAAAACGGAAAGCAATAGAATTGCTGGCAGAAATCTCGCCCAGCGACGATTTAGCAGATTCTGAGCAACTATAAAGTATAAGGCAGGTGCAATCGCAAGAAAGTTCATCAACAAACCAAGACCAATGGGAGTTAATAAGGTTGGATGTTGTTTTGCAAACAGCAATAATAGCGGATAACACAGCATAAGCAAAACCGTAAGCATATGCAATAAATATCCTGTGAGATGAAATGTGGCTTGCAACTTACGTGCAAAAGAAAAATCACCACGCCAGATCACAGGGATATATTTGATGGCACACTCTAAACTTCCGCGTGCCCAGCGGTATTGTTGGCGGCGATATGCGGTAAAGCTGACAGGCAATTCTGCTGGCGCTTCCACATCTCCTGCATAGCGAGCAGACCAACCCTTTAAAAAGGTTCGATACGAAAGATCCATGTCTTCGGTCAACGTATCAGCGTGCCAACCACCAGCATCGAGAATGGCAGATTTGCGCCAAACCCCTGCCGTACCATTGAAATTAAAAACGTGATCAGCGCTTGAACGCCCAAGTTGATCAATGGCAAAATGAGCATCGAGAGAAAAAGATTGAAGTAAGGTTAGCAATGAATAATCGCGGTTGAGATGCCCCCAACGCGCCTGAACAAAAGCCACTTTTTCCTGGTCGAAGCGCGGCAACATTTGTAATAGAAAATCTTTTTGTGGGAGAAAATCTGCGTCGAAGATGGCAATGAACTCACCATTGGCTATGGAAAGTCCATTCGCAAGGGCGCCTGCTTTAAAACCCTCTCGATTTTTACGATGAATATGAATAATGTTCACTCCCATTTGCTGAATGGTATGCACTCTTTGAGCGATCAGCGAGGCGGTTTCATCTGTTGAATCATCCAGTACTTGGATTTCTAATAAATCGCGCGGATAATCCAATGCCGCACAGGCATCTAAAAGACGTTCTGCAACATACCATTCGTTATAAATCGGCAGTTGAACAGTGACAGACGGGAATATGTTTAATTTCTCAGCGTTTGTTGTTTGTATTTTTTCGCGGTTCTTCAGGCTGACAGACATCAGATAAAAAAGGTTTACGATATAGATCACCAAAGCAAGCATAGCCAATGAATAGATAACTACCACCGGAGCAAGAAAGTATTGAAGCATATCAACCCACTTGCTCTAAGACTGCAGCATACAATCCCCATGCCAGCCATTGCCAAAGCCGACCCGGAGCATACATCCACGTGTAATAGTCAAATAAATTTACAACCGAAATTGCAAACAATAGAGAAAAAGCTCCCAAGGCGAGTGGGTGCTGGATGTAATGCCGCCAACGCAAAAAGAAGGTTATAACAGGGGCAAGGAACAATGCAAGGTAAAATCCGCCGCCAAAAATGCCGGTTTCTAATGCAGAAAGTAATGGAGTGAAATGTGGAGGTTGATAGTTAATGCGGAAATTTTCAAAGCGCAGTTTCATGGCAAGCGGAGAAGCTCCCAGCCCTACACCTATCACAGAGTTTTCAACAAAGAGCCTATTCCCTGCGTCAAGTAAATAAGCCCGTTCATTCATTGGTTGATCTTGAGCTATGTTCCCAGAGTTAACTCTCTGACCAAACACTGAAAGGTTATTCAATATAAATGGAGCAGCAACAATTATGATCAAAATAGAAAGCAAGGTAGCTCGCTTCAAGCCATCCCAACGCTTTGAGAGAATTTCGCAAATTAGCATAAAACTTACAGCAACAAAGAGAGCCACCCAAGCTGAACGCGAAAAGGTTAATAACAGAGAAAGAAATGTTGGGATAATCACCAACCCAGCCAGATAAGATTGCCATTTTTTTCCGTACAAAAAAACAGCAAACAAAAGAGCAAGAACAAAAGCCAAACAGCCGCCCAAAATATTGGGGTGATCTGCCAACCCGTACGCACGCAAAACCCGCACACCACTCACAGGGATGATACTCGTCCCTAAAATAAGGGGATCAAGGATATATTCGCCAAAAGATTGAAGCCCAAGAGAAGATTGCTCAACAAATTGTCCAATCGCAATAGGAACTTGTATCAACGCCTGAATTGCTACCGGTACAAGCACCCACTTTACATCTCCAACTTCATTCACGATGTACAAATAGAACAAAAGCAAAAACAAAAAACGAAAGGCATGATAGCGTGTGATGGTAGGGTCAACACTCCCCAATATAGACACCCAAGCTGCGAAGGTTATCCCAAAAAGCAAAAACCCAATCATGGGGTTACCTATTTTCAGCTTGCGAGGCTCCAGCATCAACAAAGATGCCCAAAAGCCAAGCATGAACAAGACTGTAATATCACTGACAAATAAAAGAAAATCGGTGTAATCCGAATATATGGGTAAGAATGGACGCGTCCATAGCACCAGCCGGAGACGGAAAGGCATAAAGATGATCGTCAACGCAAAAAAGAATCGCGCACCAACTCTAAAAAAACGAGAAAGAAAATTATTCACAGTAACAAACAAGACCTAAGTCATCCAATTTTACAATTATAATCTGTCGCCGGTCATGTTCTCATTTACTCTTACCCAACGATTGAGTCTTCAATGAAAGTCGCCATTATCCATGAATGGTTGAGCACGTTCGGCGGTAGTGAGCGGCTGCTTGTACAATTACTACAACTCTTCCCTAATGCTGATATTTTCGCACTCACTCACTTCCCAAATAATTTTCAAGACACAGAGCTAAAAGATCTCAAAGTTTACACGACCTTTTTACAAGATATTCCAAACATTGAGAAACATTATCGTAAGCTGCTTCCCATCATGCCGCTTGCCATTGAATCGTTAGATGTTAGTAAATATGATCTTGTCATTTCGCTCTCACATGCTGTGGCGCACGGAGTAAAAACTCACAAAAATCAAACGCATATCTCATACATCTCGACTCCAATGCGCTACGCCTGGCACATGCGAGATGACTATTTGAAACTGCACGGTTTGACCCATCCCATAGTCCGCCTCGCCGCAAACGGGACATTGAGCCTGCTTCGCCGTTGGGACGCCTTCGCCTCCGCCCGATCTGATTCGCTGATCGCCAACTCTCAATGGACAGCATCTCACATCCGTGAAGCCTGGGGGCGAGATTCGCAAGTCATCTACCCACCTGTAAATATCGACCGTTTTGCACCAACTACACAACGCGAGAATTATTATCTACTTGTATCACGCCTTGTACCCTACAAAATGGGAATCGAGATCGTCAGAGCATTTAATTCACTTGGCTTCCAACTCGTCATCATCGGTGATGGACCCGAACTTGAGCACATTCGAAGTATTGCCAAAGAAAACATCACGGTCATGGGGTACCAGCCTGATATTGTTGTCACCGAATTCATGAATAAAGCCAAAGCCTTCGTATACATGGCAACCGAGGATTTTGGGATCGCCATGGTCGAAGCGCAGGCGGCAGGGTGTCCCGTCATTGCTTACTACAAAGGCGGCGCATCGGAGATCGTGCAAGATGGAGAGACAGGGCTTTTGTTTAAAGAGCAAACATCAGAAGCTCTGGCAGATGCCATTTTGAAGTTTGAAACCATGAACTTAAACAGCAAAGCCGCATCAGACAATGCGGCTCGCTTTTCTTCTGAACGATTCAGACGAGAATTTTTAGATTACATCAAAAGCCATTTCTAATTCATGCCAATAGCACGCGCCATGGCCGGGGCCACAAACAGAATCAGCACTAAACCTATGATCTCCAAATTTAGTATCAAGCGGATGCGTCTGTGCTCCTCATCCGGCACATTCAGCAACATGTTTTCATTCAACGTTCCCCAGCGAATGTACCGAATGGTCGGGTAGATCGAAAGAATACCAACGAGTACAAATAACGCCATCTTCACCCAGAATAATGGATTCGCTCCATAGTAATTTGCACCTTTTTCAAAAATGAACACTCGCAGCAAACCAGCTACCAAAAGCACGCCTGCCGAAATACCGTACCACAAATCCACTTGCTGAATACGTCGGACTTCACTTGCAGTCAATGACTGACGAAAAGCAATAAACTCATACACCAGGCATGCAGTTAGCGTAAATGCCGCCAAATGATGCAAAGTTGCCATCAAAGATGTTGCAATAACCATATTCTCTCTCCTCTTTCCGTAATTATCAATTTACTTTTTGTGTGGATGACTCTTATACCAAGCCACCGTTTCTTTGATCGCGTCTTTCATTGGCGTAGCTTTCATGCCAAAGGTCTTCTCGAACTTGCTTGAATCTACAATGAAAGGCTTCTCAAACTCATACATCATCTCTACGGACTCTTTTGCCTCAGGGATAAACAAACCACCAATCGCCATCATAGTCTTACCCATTGCACTAAACTTGAGCGGCAACCCTAACTCATCTGCGATCATCTGCGCCATTTCACGCTGACTCACACGCGGATTATCATTCGGCACATGCCAGGCTTGCCCATCGGCTTCATCGCGCTCACCAAGAATGACAAGTGCTTTTCCAAAATCAGGGATGTAGGTATGGGTATGCGGAACGTCAACATTGCCGACCAAGCCCGCCGCCTTGCCTGCAATCATCGGGTAAAACGTCCGCTCGCCCATGGCAGCCGTTGGTAACCCCCACGGACCGAAAAAGTCTGAGCCACGCCCAGCAGTGACACGAACCTTGCCAGCTTTATGAGCGTCAAAGGCAGCCATGCTCATTTCACTGCGAGCCTTCCCTTTGCGAGTATGCGCATTGTGCGGAAAATCTTCCGTCATTGGTTTGCCATCTGATTCGCCATACATATAAAGATTTTCGACCAAGACCAATTTAGCGCTGCCACCACTCAGCCCTTCAATAATGGATGTTTGCAACGGCATGAATTTTGTCGTCCATTCAAAGTATCGCGGCTGGGACGCTTGATATACAACCTTCGCGCCGCGCGTCACTTCTTTAACTTTAGACTGGTCATACAGATCTGCAGCCACCACCTCCACCCCAGCAGGGACTTCATCCATTTTGCCTCTCTGACTTACCATACGGACGGATTCCCCGCGCTTGACCAGTTCATTCATCACAGCGCGACCAATCGCGCCCGTTCCTAAAACAACATGATTCGCTGACATTTCATTGCTCCTTATTTCAACCATTCCAAAATTAATGTATTCACTTCATTCGGCTTTTCCTGATGCACAAAATGATCGGCATCCAGTATCACCGTCTTGGGCGCATGCTTCAGCCAACGTGCATTATGGTCATGACCCGAAGCTAGCAAAAAACGATCTCGTTTGCCGTGAATGACCAACGTCGGCGCTTCGATGATCTTCAGGCTTTCATCCAACGCATACGGCTCACGCGGATAATTCAACTGATAGAACGATGTAATCGCATTCGGGTCAGTGCCACGGTCTGCGGCGAGATACAGCGGAAAAGCCGCACGATCTAACAACAAACTGATCTGCCATGTGCGGAACATTGGTTTAGCATTTTCCTTTTGCATCGTGCGAGCATACTCACTAGCATGATGCTGCTTCTCATGCTTTGACAATTCTTCACGCATGGCGTTGGGATGTGGAACGCTCAAGATGACCAGACGCTTGGTCAATTCAGGATGCATGGCGGCAAAATGCCAGGCGACCCACGCCCCCGCATCATGCCCAACGATCACGGCTTGATTCAGTCCAAGATGCTTAATCAAAGCTGCAACATCTTCTACCAATCGCTCCACCCGATAGCCATCGTTTGAAGCCGGCTTGCCCGACTCGTTAAATCCGCGCTGGTCGAGTGCCACGACCTGATATTGCGTTGACAAAGCTTCGATCTGATGCCGCCACGAATACCAAAACTCAGGGATGCCGTGAATGAAGATGACCAGTTTGCCTTCGCCCAGCGTCACATAATGGTGACGAATGCCGTCATTCTCAAAGTAACCATCGTTCACGCGGCGCGTAACCGGATGATTGAACAGCCAATCTTTTGCAAAACTCATTCGAACCATCCTTAAATAGCCGGAGGGGTTGGCATTTTGAAACCAGATTGCATCAACTCTGGCGCAGTACGTCCTGAAGACTGCAAGGGTGAAGGATGCTTAACTTTGGACTGCTTGCCTTCGATCAAAATGCGGCGATGCGCTTCTTCCCATGTTGGTAATTCCGCATCTTCTTGCTGCCAACGAGTAACCGACGCTTCAGAGCACATCTCAGATAAAATGCGCATGGCGATTTGATGCGCCCCAGAACCGCGATACTTTTTCATGACAGTTTCATCTGACCAGATGGTTTTCGTCCACACAACGTTATTCTTTTCAAAGCGAGTTTCTGCACCGAGAACACCTTCCGCTTTTTGAACTTGCATACTGGTGCGCATGGCATGATAGGTAAAGAGTGGCATCAGAAAAATAGAACGGACTCTCAAACGGGTAATTGATACTGTATACATAACTAAGCTCCTTTTACAAATTGACGAATAATGGATTCCATTTCATAACGATAGAGAGAAGAGCCGTCCACACCAAAGGGCGGCATGTTGTTGGATATTTCCAACGAGACAAGTCCATGAACGCGACTCCAAATAATCATGGCAACTGAAAGCGAAAAGATGTCGTAATTCCCCGCAAAACTTCGCCAGACATCGAACATTTGCTCGTAACCGGGTTGAATAGCAGGAAATCCCTCAGCATTCAACCTATTGGCTATCCGCAGTTTATCAATCACACTGACCGGCGCACTTAATGAGCGAGCAGCAGAAGGCAGCACCTCCATCATTGGCGCCTGGTAACCGGGAATCGGTGTACCAAAGATCAATTGATATCGTTGTGGGTATTCAAGTGCCCATTGTCGGTATGCAAGACCAATCGCTTGCAACTGCCCTGCTAGGTCATCTTCTGCCTGAGCATCGCGTGCAACGATCTGATAATCCCCAAAGGAAGTGTAGGCATCAATAATCAAGGCAGTGACCAGCGCATCCCGGTCTGGGAAGTAGTTGTAGATGGCTGGCGCAGTGATCTTCAACTCACGCGCAATCGCCCGCAGGGACAATGCAGCCGCCCCTGTCTCAGCGATCTGTTTCCACGCGGTTTCTTTGATGGCTTCCTGTAAATTAGGAATTTGGGTTTTCTTGCTCGGTCTAACCATATTGACTCCTAGTTTAATTTACAGTGTAAATATACGGTGTTTATATAATTAAGTCAAGGGTCAAAAAAGACCTCGGAGGTTTTTCAAACCTCCGAGGTCTGCTATAAGGCTTCTTTCACTGTCAGCCACTCCCCTGTAAGTTTGGGATGTTCCGCCAAAACTAACTTTCCGCTCTCCACCATCTTGCCCACCGCCTTCTTCACCACCTCATTCCCCCAACCAAACAACTTCTGCACATCGCGCATTTGGGCTGCGCCGACCATGTCAAAATAAAGCTCCAGCAATTTTGCGCGTGCTTCCGATTCTTTTATCTTGCGAGCTTGTTCGGCAAGGTCAGGAAAATGACTGGTCGTGATCGCGTAGATGTGCGAATACTTCCATGCACCTGCCTGTGCCACACCCACTGGCAAGATCTTGAAATCTCTTTGCAGGTATTCCAGAGCTTTATTGAATTCAGAATCTTTTGCGTTAGAAAGTTTGGCTTCTTTGCGCAAATCGAGCGTGTTCATGGCGCCTTTATCGAGCAAGGCTTCATACACTTGTTTCGCAGATTGCGGCAAACGCCCTTCTTCATAAGCGATCAGATAATCTTCTTCAGGCGAACCATAATTTTCAGACAAGGCATAAAAATAAGGCGCAATCTCCAACGAGATCATCGTCGCTTTGCCGCGCAAAATCTTGCCGTAATACCAGATCTTTTTATCGAGCGCATCATCTTTCCAACCCCACGTGATGTGACCTGGGTCATCATGCGCATCGGCAACCGGTCTATCACCAGCAACTGCCGTCCATAAAGAAGGAAGGTCAATGCCTTTGATGGGCCAGAAATAAACAAAGCCTCTTTTGTTAACGAAGCTCAAAGCCGCAGCGGGAGATGAAACCCGTTTTTGCGGAGGCAGGTTGAAGGTCCGCGTGCGAAGCGCTTGAAGTTTCTTCAAATTGATAATCATTCCCCTGATTCTATTTCATTCGGTGTAAAATCGCAAAGAAAAAAATAGAGAGAGTCGATCATGGCAGTAGTTAATCAGTTATTTATTATGACATTTACTCCGGCTGCGATTCCGCAGAGTGAATTGGTCGGTTTTACACGTATGTTCTCAGACCGGCTTGCAGCCAAAGATGCGGCTTTTGCAGGTTTGATTGAGCAAGTTGGAAAAGGCGTAAAAATTGACATCTCTGCTCAATTACATAGCACAACAATGCACACTCCACAAGTCATGCAGAACACACTTGCCGGGTGGATGAAAAACTTAAACCAACCTTTTAATCCTCAATATGGTATAAACTTTTTTGTCCATGCCATGAAAGACCCCAAGGGCTTGGAAAATTATGTGCTTTTTTACTTCCTGCTCAAATAGCCTCCTATGCAAACGATCCAAATGTACGCCACACCTGACGAAATAAGCGGTTCCGCTTCTAGTAAATTCGTTGAAACTGCTCAACAAGCCATTCGCGAGCGCGGACGTTTTCTCGTCTCACTCTCGGGCGGCAGCACCCCCATGAAATTATATGCAAGGCTCGCCAATGAAAACATCGACTGGTCTCATGTGCATTTTTTTTGGGGCGACGAACGCTGCGTGCCTGTGGATGACCCCGGCAATACCTACGGCTCCATGCGTGGAATTCTCTTCGACAAAATTGGGACGACAAACATTCACCGCGTCGAATCGGAACTTGAGCCTGCTTCAGCTGCCCAAGCCTACGCCCACACCCTAAGCAGATTCGCTGACGCGCCCTTCGACTTCCCGCGCTTCGATCTGGTCCTGCTTGGCATGGGCGATGACGGTCACACCGCATCTCTCTTCCCTGGCTCACAAGTTGAGATCGAAACTTCCACCATTGCAGTCACTGCTCATTATCAAGACCGCCCCGCCAACCGCGTCTCGTTGACGCCCAAGGTGTTCAATCAAGCCAAAGAGATTTGGTTTTTGGTCACCGGTGCAGGCAAGGCAGAGACCTTACGCAACGTCATACATGGGGAACGAAATTTAGAGCTATACCCTGCCCAGAGAATTCAACCTGTAAACGGAAATCTGGTTTGGATGATCGATGAAGCAGCTGGGAAGTTTATATAAATCACACCGCTCTGTTGAGTGCTAAGCCCCCAACAGAGCGAATACCAAAGGAGCAATAAAATGGAATTAGCACTGATCGGTTTAGGCAAAATGGGATTGAACATGGCGAAGCGCCTCACCAAAGGCGGACATCGCGTCATTGGGTATGCCCGCACAAAAGAAACTGTGGATGGTGCCGTCAAAGAAGGCATTGAAGGCGCATACTCCGTGGAAGAAGCTGTCGGCAAGCTCACCTCATCCCCGAAGGCAGTTTGGGTCATGGTGCCTGCGGGAGCCACCACCACTGAAACCATCGAGAAGGTCGCCGCCTTATTGAAACCCGGCGACATCATCATCGACGGCGGCAACTCAAACTATAAAGACACCATCAAGCACGCTGAAATGCTCGAAGCCAAAGGCATCGACTTTGTTGACTGCGGCACCAGCGGCGGAATTTGGGGTCTCACCGAAGGCTACAGCCTGATGATCGGCGGCAAAGAAGAAGTGACCAAGAAATTGAATCCCATCTTCGAAACCCTCGCCCCCGGAAAAGAACTCGGCTGGGGACGTGTCGGTCCGCATGGCGCGGGTCACTACGTGAAGATGGTTCACAACGGCATCGAATACGGCATGATGCAAGCCTTTGCTGAAGGCTTCGGTATCTTGAAAAATAAGAAGGAATTCGGTCTCGATCTTTCGCAGGTTTCTCACATCTGGCAGCATGGAAGCGTCGTCCGCTCGTGGCTGCTCGACCTCGCCGCCAACGCCCTCGACGAAGACACCGAACTCACAGACATCAAGCCCTGGGTGGCAGACTCCGGCGAAGGTCGCTGGACCGTCTTTGAATCGATCGATCTCGACGTGCCAGCCCCCGTCATCACCCTGGCACTGCAGATGCGCTTCGCCAGCCGTGACGAAGAGAACTACCCTGCCCGTATGCTCGCCGCGCTCCGCAACCAATTCGGCGGACACGCGATCAAGAAAAATTAGTAATTGGAGATTGGTAATTGGTAATTTGACATCCAATCTCCAATCTCTACTTACCAATTACTATTTACTCTTATGAACACTCCACTTTACAACGGTTTATTGACGACGATTATCATCTTCGGTGCTTCTGGCGATCTGACCCAACGCAAGCTTATCCCTTCGCTGTTCAACCTCTTTCGCAAACGCCGCACCCCGAAGAAATTTCAAATTTACGGCTTCGGCGGAACTGCTTTTACCGATGACGAGTTCCGCGAACATCTCTACAAAGGGATGAAAGAATTCGCCGGGTATGAATTTACCGACGAAGAGTGGAACGTCTTTGCGCCCAACCTGTATTACCACACCGGCAAATACGCTGAAAAAGCTGACTTCCAAGCCCTTGCCAATGCACTGACCGCCTCTGAAGAAGGAGAAGCAAACCGTCTCTTTTACATGGCACTGCCGCCCACGCTCTTCCCCACCATCGTGGACAATCTCGATGCCACTGGTCAACTGCACGAGAACGGCGGTTGGAGACGCGTGGTGCTCGAAAAACCCTTCGGCACCGACCTCGCTTCTGCCGTAGAGTTGAACAAGCAAGTCCATAAGGCGTTACACGAAAACCAAATTTATCGCATCGACCATTATCTCGGTAAAGAAACTGTGCAGAACATTCTCTTCACACGTTTCGCCAACACTATCTTCGAACCAATCTGGAACCGCAACTACATCGACCACGTGCAAATCACCGTGTCTGAAAAAGTCGGATTGGAACATCGCGCCGGTTTTTATGATGGCGTCGGCGTATTGCGCGATATGTTCCAAAATCATATTTTGCAGATCCTGACCCTCGTCGCTATGGAGCCGCCTGCTTCGTTCAGTGCGAGCCACTTACGCAATGAAAAGGTCAAAGTCCTCAGTGCCATCCAACCGATGACGCCCGAACAGGTGGCAGCCAATACGGTGCGGGCACAATACAAGGGCTACAAAAACGAAGAAAAGGTCAACCCCAAATCCACTACGCCCACCTATGCGGCGTTGCGTCTATTCATCAACAACTGGCGTTGGAAGGGCGTGCCGTTCTATCTGCGTTCGGGCAAGAACCTCGCCGAAAAGCAAACCCAGATCATCATCCAATTTAAAGAGCCGCCGACAACCATGTTCCCCATGCAAACCATGAAGCCGAACATGCTTGTACTCTACCTCCAGCCCGACGAAGGCGTCCACTTGCGTTTTGAAGCCAAAGCGCCAGATACGGTCAACGAAACCCGCTCGGTCGATATGGAATTCCACTACGATGATGCCTTTGGCAAATCATCTATTCCTGAATCTTACGAACGCCTCTTGCTGGATGCCCTACAAGGTGACGCCTCTCTATTCACCCGCGCCGATGAAGTGGAGACCGCTTGGTCGCTGATCGATCCCATCCTCCAGACCTGGGAAACGCATCAGACTCCACCGTTAGCTGTATACAAACCCGGTAGCTGGGGTCCACCCGAAGGCTACGACCTGCTCGCCCGCGACGGTCGACGTTGGCTAAATGAAGAAGCCAGCATGATGCTTGAAAAATAAAACAGTTCTACAGTAGGGGAAAAAAGAAACAGAAAATAACACAGAAAGAGCGCAATCCAATTGGATTGCGCTCTTTCTGTTGCAACCAAATATCAAAAGCCCCGTAAGGTAAGCATGAAAAGTTGAAACTTTTTCTTAAGTTGCTTGTCATACTAAATAATTAATTCTTGCAAAGGAAGTTGACATGAAATTGCCCAAATTCGTTATCCCCGTTCTGCTTGCAGTAGCGCTCACTGCTTGTGGCACAAATGCTGCCGCTACACCAGAAAGCACCCCCATTCCCACTGTTGAAGCAGATAACACCATCATTGCTGAAGGTAAATTAGAGCCCATTACCTATACCGAAGTATCGCTTAGCACCAGTGGACTGGTAAGCGATTTACTCGTAAAAGAAGGTGACAATATTGCAGCAGGAGATGTGATCGCAGTCATTCGCTCTGAAAATGCACAATCTCTTGAAGATGCTCAGGCAAAGGCTACCCAGGAACTTACCGAAGCCTATAAAGAATATCGCGATGCACAAAGTCACTTGGATGATTTTGACGTCCCTGCCCGCTGGAACGAAATGACACCGACAGAAGCCATCGCTGCTTCACTTGAAAAGCTAAATGTTGCCCGTGCAGAGTTTGAACCATACAAATACCTCTCAGAAAAAATGATCAAATATGTAGAACCCAAACCAGATTTCTCTGCAATGACCCAAGAGGAATTGGATGCATACGAAGCCAGCCTTGAAAGCCATAAAAACGATAACCGTCCCTTGAATGGTGAGGCTCGCGCAAAGAAAAAAGCGCTTGATGAAGCTTGGGAACTCTACCGTGTTGCCATTCGCTGGTTGGAATTGGAAAGCAATTTTAAGAATGCCCAAGTTCGCCTTGCGAATGCCCAAGCAGACTTCAACGCCTTGCAAGATACCGATTTTTCACTTGATACTGCCGCCTTGCGCGCCATCCTTGCAAATGCGGAGTTACGCGCTCCACATGCTGGGGTGGTCACAGACTTGAACCTCAAGGTCGGCGAGTTTGCCAATGAAGCCACTCCCGTTGCAACTATCGCTGATACTTCAAAATGGTTGGTAAAAACCACTGACCTAACCGAAATTGATGTTGTCAACCTCAAAGAAGGGCAGCCTGTCACCGTCAAATTAGATGCGATTTCTGGCAAAGAATTCAAGGGACATGTCCTTGCCATTGGGCAGAATTATTCAGAGAATCAGGGTGATGTAGTTTATGAAGTCACCATTCTGTTAACCGAATTTGACCCATCCATGCGCTGGGGCATGACCGCCGTCGTTACCTTCGAGTAAAAGAAATTACAACGGTCTTGTAGACCGTTGTAATTTGAAAGAGATCCTTATGGCTATATCCCTCTTTAAACCCAAAACAGAAGGCTTCGACTCTGCGGAGCGACCGATCATTGATATTCGCAGCGTGAACAAGTTTTATAAAACCGCTGTAGGTGATTATCATGCACTTACAAATGTAGATTTACAAATTCAAGCCGGTGAGTTCGTAAGCATCATCGGCAAATCAGGCAGCGGCAAGACTACATTGTTGAATATGATCACCGGCATAGACCGACCCTCGAACGGCGAAGTATGGGTCCATGGTACAGGGGTGCACACTCTCAACGAAAACAAAATGGCTCGTTGGCGCGGCAAAAACCTCGGGGTTGTGTTCCAGTTCTTTCAACTCCTGCCTATGATTTCAGTAATCGAAAATGTGATGCTGCCCATGGACTTTTGCCGCATGTACTCCCCCACAGAGCGCCGCAAACGCGCCATGGACCTGCTCGAATTGGTGGAACTGGCAGAACATGCCCATAAACTTCCCACCGCGCTTTCTGGTGGTCAGCAACAGCGTGTGGCAATTGCACGTGCACTTGCTAACGATCCGCCCGTCATTATTGCTGATGAACCCACCGGTAACCTTGACTCAAAAACAGCCGAGTCTGTATTCGTGTTGTTCAATGACCTTGTCGCTAAAGGAAAGACCATCATTATTGTGACTCACGATAGCGCCATGGCAAAACGAACACATCGTACTGCGCTGATCGCAGATGGCGAAATTGTCAACGAATATGTTGCCAAAGCCATGCCAACCCTTTCTCATACTCAACTTTTACAAGCAACAAAATCTGCAAGCAAAATGACCTTTGAGCCAGGAGCTATGATTCTTTCAGAAGGAGCAAACGCGGATACCTTCTACATCGTTTCGCACGGAACGGTGGAAGTCGTCCTGCCGCGCCCTAACCAATCAGACGTAGTAGCGGTTCAACTCGGACCCGGAAAAGTGTTCGGCGAAATGGAATTTTTCCACGAGAAGAAGCATCGTGCTTCCATCCGCGCATCGGAGGCGGGAGCGGTGGAGGTTCTTGCAATCGGGTATGAAAAGCTCACAGAATTGCTGGACCAGTCAGGCATCACGCGTGAGGCGCTGAAAGAGCTGGCTGGCAAACACCACGGCGAGAATTTATCCTGGCGGGGAGTCTCGTCATGATCGCCAGTCGTTGGAAAAAAGTCTGGGCTGATTTTTGGAGCAACCGCGGACGCACGTTCTTAACCATTGCAACCATTGCAGTCGGAACGTTTGCGGTTGGCTTCAATAGCAACCTAGGCATATACATGAATGAAAGCATGGACGGCGATTATCTTTCGGCGAATCCATCAGAAGCTGAAATTTATGCATCCGGGCTGAACGATGACTTGGTGGATAAAGCGCGAAACGTGCCGGGTGTGGAAGCCGTAGAAGGATATTCCAGCATCGATGGTCAATTGATTCGCCCCGATGGCACGAAAGTAAATATTTCTTTCACTGCGGCAGATAACCCAGATTTATTGACATTAAATCTGCTCAAGCCTGCGCTCGGAGAAACCCAGATACCCACCTACGGCAAAAAAGAAGTAATCCTTGATGCCAGCGCACAATCGCTTGGTTTTTCAAATGGCGATACGATCATCATCGAGCTGGATAATGGCAAACGCCGTGAGTTGACCTTTACAGGATATATGCATGCTGTAACTGGCTTTCCATACAATCTGGCACAACAGGTCAATGCGTATGTTACATCTGACACATTGGAATGGTTGGGCGGTAACACTGAACAATATGGAAGGTTATCGATCAGCGTTTCTGAAAAGCAAACCGATGCAGACCATGTGACAGCTGTCGCTCAAGCCGTTGCAGATGAGCTTAAGCGCGCAGGTTCTACAGTCTATTTTGTCAGTGTATATCAACCGGGACATCACTTTGCTTATAGCATTACACAAGGTGTATTTTTCGTACTAGGTATCCTTGGCTATCTAACCGTGCTTTTGAGCGGGTTTCTTATCGTCAATACCATCACAGCCCTCATGACTCAGCATACACGTCAGATTGGAATCATGAAGTCTACAGGGGGAAGCCTCTGGCAGATATTCTTCATGTATCTGGTGCTCATTACAAGTTTTGGGATCGGAGCCCTTTTACTGGCTGTGCCCCTTGCGAATGGAGCGGCAAAGCTCATTGGCGGCGGAATGGCAACTTGGTTAAATTTTTACCCGAACGAATACCAAGGCTATGCCGTAACTTTGATCCAACAAGTAATGGTTGCGATCTTTGTCCCTGTGCTGGCTGCCATTTTCCCGATCTATAACAGCGTGCGAATTACCGTCCGTGAGGCGCTCAGCGACTATGGGTTGGGTGGTAATGCAAAGACCAAAGAAGAATCGGTTGGCAAAAATTCGGTTCTAGTTCCACGCCCGATCCGCATTTCGCTGCGAAATACGTTTCGAAGAAAAACCCGTCTCGGTCTGACCCTCTTCACCTTGGTGCTTGGCGGAGCGGTCTTCATCGCAGTCTATAACTTATGGGCTTCATTCGATAAAGTGATCGAAGATATTCAGGGCTACTTTCTGGCAGACATCAACATTTCATTTGATAAAGGGTATCGATACGACAAAGTTGCCAGCATTGCCACAAGTATTCCCGGTGTTGTGGGCGCGGAAGGCTGGCTGGAGTGGACGGGTACCCTTGAGATGAATGATGATGAAGCCGGCACACAAATTTTGTTCGTTGCGCCTCCTTCTAACTCGAAATTGATCGACCCCATTATCACTTCAGGTCGCTGGTTACAACCCGGTGATGAAAACGCCATCGTCATTGGAAATCATCTATTACAGATCTATCCAGACTTGAGAGTTGGTGATTGGCTTAATATTGATATTGACGGTAAAAAGACCAAATGGCAGATCGTAGGCACTTACAGCATCACAGGGAACGTCAGCCCGCCTTTGTTGTATGTCAATTATGAATACCTAAGCGTTTTGGTTGGCGAACCTGAAATGGCATATTCCTTGCGCATTGTTACAAGTCAACATGACTCTGCCACTCAAAATCGAATCAATGACCAGATACAAGCAGCATTTGAAGAGCGCGGCATCCAAATCAGTTCCACGCAGTTGGGCGCAGACTTCATCCGCGACCAGAAAGCACAGACCGATGTGCTTGTATATTTCATGCTGGTCATGGCGTCGTTAATCGCTGTCGTGGGTGGGCTTGGTTTGATGGGCACCATGAGCATAAACGTGTTAGAGCGTACTCGTGAGATCGGCGTGATGCGCGCCATCGGTGCAAGCAACGGTGATATTCAAGCCATTGTCATCACCGAAGGGATGGTGATCGGTATCCTGAGTTGGATGATCAGCATATTCATCTCGATTCCGATTACCAATGTGCTGTGCTATGGTGTAGGCATGGCAATCCTCACAGCTCCCATGCCTGCCGTTTACGGTGCGACAGGTATTCTCGCCTGGCTGATCTTTACTCTTGTGCTTGGCACGCTTGCCAGCGCCCTCCCCGCCCGTCGTGCCTCGAAATTAACTGTGAGAGATACCTTAGCATACGAGTAGATTTTCACGCATCATGGATTACATATGAATAATCCATGATGCGTAATCTTCCCCACAACTTCCACATAATTCCTCCATTCCTTTGTAATACTACAATGTAAAAATAGACTCAAGTTTACAAATGGAGGTAAACATGAAAACAAAAAAATGGCTCTGGTGGACTCTCACTATCCTTCTCACTCTTGTTGTGATAGCAGGCGTTGGCTTTGCAGGTTTTCGTTTTGGTGCCATGCATAGCGCTGCCCTCACTGCAAATGGCACATCTACTTTTGCTTTCCATCATGGGCACGATTTTAGCGGTGGTATGACGAACGAAAGCTTTGGTATGATGCACGGCTCAGAGCGTGGTCACAATTCCGATCGTGGACATGGCTTTGGCAGTCGCGGCGGGTTCGGCTTTTTCGGTCCGCTGTTTGGGTTGTTGCAGCTTGCAGTTTTCGGTGGATTGATCTGGCTGGCGTTTAGCTTGGTCAAACGCAGCGGATGGCGGCTTGTGAATGTCAACAATGCACAAACTGCTACTCCAGCAGAAGCTCCGGCTCCTGAATCTGTAGAAGCAGAGTTGAAGGACGAAGAAAAAAAGGATGAGGCATAGTCCACAGTATTAATGCCACAAAAGCACCCGCCCAAGAATGAGGCGGGTGCTTTTGTCCTCTAGAATTTAACACAATTTCTTCACAGGGTTTATGGGATAATCGAATCATGCCACAGACAATTCTTATCGTAGACGACGAAAGACGTATGGTCTCTCTCTTGCAAAGTTATCTTGAGCAAGAAGGGTATCGGGTGTTAACTGCTTACAACGGGCGTGAAGCTTTGGAAGTAGCCCGCCGCGAAAACCCAGACCTCGTTGTTCTGGATATCATGATGCCTGAAATGAATGGCTATGAATTTATGAGTGCCCGCCGTGCTGAAAGTGATACTCCCATCATCATGCTAACTGCAAAAGTAGAGGATGAAGATAAGATCATTGGGCTTGAGCTCGGTGCAGATGATTATGTAACCAAACCCTTTAAACCTCGTGAGCTAATGGCACGCGTCCGCAATGTGTTACGCCGTGCAGGCAAGAACGAAGCCAAGGGGCAAACGTTGAAGGTCTTGGATATCACTCTTAATCGTGAAACTCGCGAAGTAAACATTGGCAACCGTCATACAGATTTAACGCCTTCTGAATTTGATCTTCTGGCAGCTCTCATGACCACCCCCGGAAAAGTTTTTTCCCGTCTCGACCTGTTGGATGTTATACAAGGTGTACGTTACGAAGGCTATGAGCGGACGATCGATACACACATCAAAAACCTGCGCGTCAAGATAGAAGACGACCCACGAAAACCATCTCATATTGAAACTGTATATGGCGTAGGTTATCGCTTAAAAAAACAATAAGCTTAAATTATGCGCCTCTCGACCAAACTCATTCTCTCCTTTCTACTTATCAGCATATTCAGCACCGGCATCATTGTCATATCTTCGCGCATTCTGGCAAGCCGCGAATTTGAACGTTTTGTTGGTGATCGCTACACCGCAGACCTAGCAGACGATCTAGCACGGTATTACAGCCGTAACCAAACATGGGATGGTGTCGATTTGGAATTTCAGCCTAATGGGCACGATCATCATCCGCTTTACTTTTCCGTTGCTGACACACAAGGCAATATTGTTGTAGCAGGCAATGAATATAAAGTTGGTGATCCTTGCAGCCAGGAAGAGCTTGAAGAGGGGTACCCCATTCAATCCAATAATAAGACTGTGGGTGTGCTTTTATTACCCAGTGCTCCTGAAAAAAATCCGCTCGACTATGAATTTTTACGCCGTTTGAATGGCTCTATTTTCTTGAGCGCTATTGCTACTTTATTTCTTGCATTATTGATTGGCATCTTGCTCTCACGCAGTATTTTGCGCCCCGTGCGTGAGCTTACCAAAGCCACCCACCACATGGCAGATGGAAATCTAGGCGAGCAAGTCCCCGTCCGCTCGCGAGATGAGATTGGCGAGCTGGCTCAATCGTTCAACAAAATGAGCGCAGACCTTGCCCGCTCTTTCAATTTACGCAAGCAAATGACAGCCGATATCGCTCACGAACTCCGCACACCCATCAGCTTAATTCTTGGGCATGCTGAAGGTGTAAAAGACGGCGTTCTGAAACCTAACACCGAAAACTTTGAAATTATTCGCGAAGAAGCCGAACGCCTCGAACATCTTGTTAATGATCTGCGAACCTTGTCACTGGCAGATGCCGGCGAACTTTCAGTGGATACTCAACCCGTGGACATCAACGACTTTATGAGCGATATCCACGCCCACTACTTGAATCTCTTCAACCAAAAACGCATCACGCTGGACCTTGAAACGGCTCCTGCCACCCTAACCGCAAATCTCGACCCAAACCGTTTTGCTCAAGTCCTTAAAAATATTCTGGATAATGCCTTGCGCCATACCCCCGAAGGCGGACATGTGAAATTGAAAACTCAGCTTTCAGGAAACAGTATCCAACTATCTATTATGGATAGCGGCGAAGGGGTCCATCCTGAAGAAGCCTCTCACCTCTTCGACCGTTTCTATAGAGTGGACAAATCTCGCAATCGCGATGATGGCGGCTCAGGCTTGGGGCTTGCGATTGCCAAATCTATTGTAGAAATGCATAAGGGGCGCATTTGGGCGGAAAGTGAAAAAGGAAGCGGGCTTAAGGTATTTATCGAAATACCACACGCTTAACCAAAAAGAGGACGCGCTAAGCACGTCCTCTTTTTGGTGTTTTTTTATGCTAATGCTTGCTTAGATTTCTTCCCCACCCAAACAATTCCAGAATAGATAGAACCGGCAATGGTCATGAGTACCAACGCTTTGATAATGCCGCCCGGGAAACCGAAACCACCTCGTTCTCCACGTTCTCCATCAAAGTCACCTTCAGGACGAAAGTCTCCGCCTTCAGGACGAAACTCAGAACTCTCTGGTCGTTGGCGACCACCTTCAAACTCAGGAAACCCGTTGTTTGAAGAATTTGAAGCGCTTACACCTACATACATGAGTCCACCGATAATGACCGCAACAACCAAAATGATCAAAACTCGAAATAAGGTATTCATAATTATGCCTCCTCAGCGACTGTGATAACTGACTGCTTCTTAGCTCCGCCCAGAAAAACTCGCTTGAAGGTGGTCACGATCCAATTCCAATGCATGGCAATGTGCAAACCCATAATAAGCAAGGCAAGGTTTGCAGACATATCATGTAGTCTGCGCCAGGCAAAGTTCATTGGCAAAGTAAAACCCAACGTTGGGATGGCAACTTCTGAAATCATAATCCCCGAAAGCATGATCAAAATCCCGTCAATGAACAGTAGCCAATTCAACACATAATTAATACGTGCATTTGAGTTTGCTTTACCAAATAATCGGACCGTAATATTCACAATCCAGTCCCAGTTCAACAACAAATGGACGATGATCGTACCAGCCAACGCCAAAGACAACCACTCGTGAATAGCCAATCCGCTAAAGCGCGGGTCCATTGTGATTAAGAAAGCAATAAACGTTCCAATATCCAAAATTAATTTTGTTCGGTTTGAGTTAGACATTTTCTCTCCAATATGTAAATAACAGTCCCCATGTAAAGGGCTAATCCTATTCTATAAAAATGTCTGTTTTTCAGGTGGATTAAATGCGAAAAGATTATGAAGAATTTGTAAAAACTACAGCATTAATCGTTGGAAGGACTTGCAAGAGGAAGCGTAAAGTAAAACGTAGTGCCTTTGCCTTGCCCATCAGATTCAACCCAAATCCGCCCGCCATGAACTTCAATAATGCGTTTAACTAGAGTAAGCCCAATGCCGGTTCCCTCTTCTTTTTGGTCAAGGCGATTAAATAACCCAAAAACCGTTTCATGATATTTAGGATCAATACCTATGCCATTATCAGCAACATAAAAAATTGGGAAACCTGTTTTGCTATCAAAACCATTCTGCCCAATTCTGATAGAAGGGGCAGTCTGACTTCCTATAAACTTAATAGAGTTTGATATCAAGTTCTGCAAAACTTCCAAGACTCTGGTCCGGTCACAACGGACTATTGGAAGTTTTTCCTCAACGGTGAACCAAGCCATCTGTCCATTTTGCGGCTCAACAATCAAATTCAACACATCTTTCACCATATCTCCAAATGGCACATTTGCCAAAGAGTTGATGACCCGACCCACTCGCGAAAGCTCCAGCAGGTCATTTAATAGCACTTGCATAGTTTCGGTGGCTTTAATGACCCGGTTCATATCTACTTCAAAGCGTTTCATATCCCCTTTCAAAGCAGACTCTTTCAAGTATCCAACATATCCGCGAATCGTCACCAATGGAGATTTTAAGTCATGAGATACAGTGTAGGTGTAACGTTCAAGCTCCGCATTTTTCGTTTCAAGTTCACTGATCAAAGTAACTCGTTCATCCAGCAAGCGCGCTGTTTCTATAGCATTCGCCACTTGATCTGCCATGGTCTGCAAAGCAGTGATATCTGCATCTGTAAAAGCAGACGGCAAAGCAGATTGAATAGTCATTGCGCCAATTACTTTTCCATGAAAACGCAGTGGGAAAGACACTTCTGAACGAGTAAGCGGCAAAAGCGGATTCTTGAAGCGAACAGCATCCTTGCCAACATCCAAAGCGATACGCGCCTGGTTGTTGTGAATCGACCAACCAATCATCGAAGAATTCCCGATCGGCAGAGAATGCCCATTCACAAGCATTTCTTTACCTGCATCACCTGTTGCAGCTGCAAGTAATGCTTTGTTTGTCTTTTTATCTACCAGGAATATGCCCACATAGTAATAGTCAAAATGCGAGCGGATCAACTCCACAACCTTGGGCATAAGTTCGTTCAATTCCAAAATCGAAGTAGCAGCCCGAGAAACCTCGCTAGCTGTCTGCAATTGGTTGTTTCGCATGGATTGCGTTTGAACCATATAAGCCAGAGTTTTTTCGGAACTCTTCTCTTTGGTAATATCCGTCCACACCCCCAGCCAATAAGCCGGGTCTCCATGATCATCGCGCACAAGCTTGGCTTCATCACGAACCCAGATCACATTTCCACCCTTCGTCATTAAACGATATTCCACTTTGAATGGCTCGCCAGTTCTAACAGAAAGTTCATTCTTCAATAAAACCTCTTCAACATCATCCTCATTAACAATCTTCATCCAAAGCATCGGGTCTTGAAGAAAGGCATTCGAAGAATATCCAAGCAAATTTTCAACCTGCGGACTTACATAAAGAGTACGTGCTTCCAGGGATATATCATTTATGTATGTAATTGTGGGAATGTTTTCAAGAAAAATTTGATATTGATTTTCGCGGATATAGGATTTTTCAGCTGTTGACTTTGTTTTATCAAAAGCTGATTTTTGGATATAAAGTGCAATCAAAAAGAAGAAAATATAAACCCCCAAAATAGCACTTTTTGAATAATCAACAGCCAATGGTAATAATTCATTCGACTGCAAATAAATCATAATGCCCCAAAAAACCATTGGAAGCAAAGCCACAAAAAGAATATCTGCAATAAATACCTTTTTTCTTTCAATCAGGAGTAAGAGGAAGATAGAAACTATGAACACTCCCCCGCTAATAATTAGCGCCTGAATTAAGAGTTCATGGAATACAAAAAAAGCCAGCACAATAAAGGCGTCTGTCAAAACCATTAAAGATAAAATAACAGCTCGAAAAAAATCACCTTGTAAATCTCTATTAGAATCAATGCTTGGGGTCGTGATATTTTTATCTCTCATAACGGTACTTGGATTTTACTTTATTCAAGATCTTATAAAAGAATAAAAGCACAAAGCCGCTATCCATTGATCTGTACAACTTCTTCTTTTGTTTCGATCACTTCCGCTTGTATTTTTCCTGCAGTGAGCTCTTGCAAATCCACCTGAAAGTCTGAGTAGTTTTCTACAGGGAATTGCAAAGTCACTGTGATATCTCCAGCATAATCTTCACCCAATATCTTGCCATGATTTTTGGTGACCAACAACCTAAATCTTTCCAAAAGGTTGTAAGGAATCGCTGCCATCACTACATGCACAGGAACTCGTTTACCTCGCCCAACAGCATTGACTACAGACTGCGCCGCCTCTGTATAAGCCTTGACCAGTCCGCCCGTTCCGAGCAGGGTGCCCCCAAAATAGCGGGTGACTACTAAAACCGCATCGCCAAGTCCGCTTCCACGCAAGACGGTCAATGCAGGCTTGCCAGAAGTTCCGCTTGGTTCGCCATCATCAGAAAAATATTCTGTCACTGTATTTCCGCCGCCAATAATATACACAGGGACGTTGTGAGATGCATCCGCAAATTCTTCGCGAATCCGCTTCATAAAAGCACGAGCTTCATCAATGGAAAAAGCAGGGGCAAGCGTAGCAATGAAGCGCGAGTTAACCACCATCTGCTCACGACGAATCTCATTAAGAGGGACAAGGTATGGTTTGGACATGTGGTAATTATACAAAACTGTCGTATTTTCATAGATGCAAGCTAACGAGAATGTAAACATATTATGCAGTCAAGCTAAGTAAAATTTTCTATAACTATAATTCTCCTCTAAGGATGCCGCAATGACCGATGTATTCATTTCTTATTCTCGTCGCGATAAAGTCTTTACACAAAAATTGGTAGATGCGCTGCAAGCCTCAAATCGAGAGGTTTGGGCAGATTGGGCATCCATCCCTGCCGCCTCAGATTGGGACGCAGAAATTAAAGAAGGCATCGAAAAAACCAATACGGTTCTATTCGTCCTCAGCCCGGAGTGGCTTAAGTCCAATGAATGCCGCAAAGAGTTGGAACATGCCTTAAAAATGGGTAAAAAATTATTGCCCATTTTGCATATCATGCCAGACCAGGGACAGGAAGTTCCCCAAGAGCTGGCAAAGATCAACTGGGTTTATATGCGCGAATCAGACGATTTTGCAAAGGCATTCGAGACTCTACAAGGGGCAATGGATACCGATCTCGATTGGGTGAAAATTCATACCCGCATCCAGGTCCGCGCTGTGGAATGGAACAAAAGGAAACGCGATAACTCGTTGGCACTTCGTGGAAATGACCTTAACGAAGGGGAACAATTTATCTCTCAAGGTGCACAAAAAACACCTGAGCCTACTCCCTTACAAGGTGAATACATCCTAATAAGCCGAAAAGAAGCTACTCGCAGACAACGCATGACACTGGCAGGCGTAACTATCGCATTGATAGTCTCTGTAGCTCTAGGCATCGTTGCCTATTTCCAGAGGCAGGCAGCCGTAGCAGCTAAAGCAGAGGCTATTCTAAATTCACAAATATCTTTTGCCCGCGAACTGGCAGCCTCAGCAAAAAACAATATTGCGAGCGACCCTGAGTTTAGTACTCTACTGTCTCTGGAAGCGATTAATACCTTAAATAACACTAACCAACCTGTTCTACAAAGCGTAGAAGAAGCCCTTCGAGAATCCGTCCAATCCAATAGGCTTCGTTATGTAAATGAAGCTAAGTATAAAAATGACAACATCTATTCATCGGCAATCAGCCCAAATGGTTCAATACTTGTAACAGGCTCACGGAATGGGAAAGTAATCCTTTGGAAATTTATTGAAGCAATAGCACCAGTAGAGAGTACTGGTTATTCTTCAAGTACAGCTTATCTTCAGCCATTATTCCAATTAGATGAACAATTTGATACGGTATATTCTATCTCGTTCAGCCCAGATGGTACAAAATTTGCTACATCCTCATCCAGTTCAGCCATCGAGCCTGCTGTTTGGGACGCCCAAACTGGGAAAAAACTATTATCTCTATCTGGACATACACAGTTAGTTAGATCGATTGTATTCAGTCCTAACGGTAAATTAATAGCTACAGCTAGCGAAGATGGCACAATACGCATATGGAATTCAACAACGGGTGACGAACTGCTTATTATCAAAGACCACATCCACGAAACTATCGAATATTCAGATTTTAATTATGTCTATGATATTGCATTTAGCCCTGATAGTAGCGCATTGGTCAGCGGCGGCGGAGATAGATTTGTGTTGGTGTCAGATGTAGAGACTGGTAAGATAATCAAAAGTTTTGCAGCAGAAGGAATCATATTTACTGTATCTTTCAACCCAGATGGTTCTGCCATTGCATGGGGGGATGACCGGAATTTAGTTACTACTATGGATCTAGTAACAAACCAGAAAAAAGTAATTAAATTTCATAGCAACCAAGTAATAGATATTACTTTTAGCCCTGATGGAAAATATTTAGCAAGCACAGGCTCAGACGGCAAAATAGTCGTTACAAACAGAGACAATGCAGCCTCTCCCCTGATTCTCATGAGAAACCCCTCTCAGGTTGTAAGGAGTAACACAATAACCTACAGCCCAGATGGTATTTATATTATTTCAGGAAATGAAGACGGCAATTTATTTATTTGGAATGCAAGCCAGAGCGGGAATTACGAGATCGGATCCATTCAGGCATACACGACACCCATCACCGGTTTGGCATTCAGCCCCGATGGTACTTCCATTGCTATATCAGGCACAAACGATGCAAGCATTTGGAATATTCAAGCTGAAGTGCAGTCAAAAACATTCCCCCAAGGGAATATCGAAGATATCCATTTCTTGAATGATGGCAAAAGTATACTTATAGGGCGCGGCTGGGATGGTGCCAGTATTTATTCCGTCTCTAATGGTTCTGAGGAAAATACCGTTAGTATCAGCGACTGGTATGTGCATAGTTCTGCTGCCAGCCCTGACGGGAAATATGTTGCTACATCGCAACAGTCAAATGTCCTAGATGTTTCTGAAAACGCCCCTATGGTTAGCCTTTGGGATATAGGGAAAGGTGTAAAAACTCAAGAAATTATGTTTACCAATAACGGGGTATTTGATGTAGCCATTAGCCCTGACGCACGGTATGTAGCAGCAGCAGGTGAAGATGGAACTTTAAGAATCCTTGAAATAGGTTCCGATGCCGCCCCACGAATATTTGATGCTCATAAAGATTGGGCTCGAAGTATTAGTTTTAGCCCAGATGGGAAAAGACTAATAACAGGTGGTTTCGATAACAGTGCTATTGTTTGGGATGTTGAATCAGGCGAAAAAATATTCGTCCTTTCCTATCACAACGAAGCAATAAACGATGTTGCTTTTAGCCCAGATAACACCATGTTCGCTTTAGGAAGTGCGGACGGAACCGCCTCAATTTGGGATACCTCAACAGGTATTTTGAAATTTACACTCTCGCCTCATGCCGGAAAGGTAAATAATATTGCATTTAGCCCTGACAACAAAGTTATTGCCATTGGCACTGAGGATGGAGTTGTCCGGTTCTACTACACCAATATCACCAATGTGATGGCTCTTGCCCAAACAAGGATTTTACGCCTTCTCTCTGATAAAGAATGCCAAACCTATTTACATGCGGATGCCTGCCCGGATACAACAAAGTTAGTAGAAATTTCAAAAGACGATCTTAAAGCTCAACCCATTGCCATTTCAACGCCAGACAGCGTGATCTTAATGCCTAGATCAGAATCTGCAAAAATCTCTGCAGAACAAATTATACGGGTTTATTATCGAAATGATGATGGTTCCAAAACAGGTTACTTTGCCAAAGAAGGATCAGGGTCCTGGACAGAAAACAACTCCGATGGGACCTTTAGATTCGCAGAATTTACAAAAGACAGCTCATCCATCACCTTACAAAAAGACGATGGAGCAATAATCACTTTGAATATTGAGCAGAAGACTATATCAATAAAAGTTCCGGGAACTAACTACGAAATTGATCCTTTGTACTATATTATTCGAGTAGAAGGTGATACTTCCGCATCAGAAACAGGTTCGGAAACTGCAGCACCAGAAGCGTCCGTTACAGTATCAACATCTTCATCTGGCACGAACGAAACCACAGGTCTAAAATCTGGGGATGGTTCGATAGAAGTGACCTTGAAAATCATAAATAAAACAAACAAAACTATAAAGTTGAACTGGATGAGTTTCGAAGGCAAAGAAGAAGCTTTTCTTGAACTAGCCCCAGGTGAAACCATTGAACAAGGAACGTATAACACCCATGCTTGGCGGCTTCGAGACCCCGCTAATAATTTGCTATTTGAGTTCATAGCAACAGAACAAACTGTTCAAGAATTTACTATCAATGCAGATTTCACCGTCACAGTAAAGTGATAATCACAAATCAAAATCCGGAGATAATATCTCCGGATTTTGATTTATTATATAGTCTTATAAAGTTTTGCACATATATATTGAGTCCATTAAGGTAAAAGGGTATGTCTCTCTCATCCAAACAAGCCATTTTAGTAACCGGTGCCAGCAGCGGCATCGGAAAACACCTCGTCCTTCGCCTTGCTGAACGTGGACATATTGTTTACGCCACGGTACGAAAAGAAAAGGATATGGCGGGTTTATCTGAAATTCCGAATGTGACGCCTCTGCTTGTAGATGTTCGTGATGTAAAGCAAGTTCAATCTGCTTACGAAAAGATAGTGCAAGCTGGGCATGGACTTTACGGCTTGGTCAACAATGCGGGCATTGGCGAATTGGGAATGCTGGCAACTTGGACCGACGAAGAAATGCAAGATATTTTCAATGTAAATGTGTTCGGTCCACACCGTATGAGCAATGCGTTTATGAATTTACTGATCGAGTCTAGAGGGCGCATTGTCAATATCGGTTCTCAAGGCGGAATGCTGGCGAGCAAGTATTATGGTCCGTATATCATGACAAAACATGCCTTAGAGGCTTATACCGCTGTTTTGTACGAGGAATTGAAACCTTATGGCGTGTCAGTAAGCGTTGTGCAACCAGGCGGAATTATCTCGGAGATCGGGGAAAAATCTCAGGCAGGGACTCTAGCTCATTTTCAGCGTGCCCAGCCTCCGTTTAAGGAAGAGGCGGATCTCATCCTGGCGAGTTTTGAGGAGGAAGCGGAACCCAATCCAGGCGAGCCAGAATCCGCAACAAATCGCAAACCATCCTCCCCTGAAATTGTTTGGGATGCCGTGCAAGATGCCTTATTTAGCGAAAAGCCAAAATTGCGCTATTTGGTCGGCACCCACTGGGAAGGCAACCGGGTCATCAACGCGTTGATCGCAAAGTTATTAGACGAAAATGATAATCCGCAGCACAATTACTCCCGTAATGACTTAATCGCCCTGTTGGATAGACATTTGGAAGAACGGGCAAATTCATAGTTGAGCACTTCCGAAATCCCCTCAGATTATATATAATGTACAATTATGGCAATGGCTGCAAAAGAACTTACCCACAAACCCCTTAAAGAAGAAATCTACGATGCTTTGCATCGGCAGATTATTGCGGGGCGATACGGACCCGGCGATTGGCTACGACAGGAAGATATAGCCAGCCAAATGGGCGTGAGTATGACGCCAGTGCGCGAGGCGCTCGATCTGCTGGTGGCAAAAGGGATCGCGGAACGTGTCCCCTACCGCGGTGTGCGCGTGCGTGAAATGTCTGAAAAGGATGTGGTGGAAGCCTATGGCATGCGCCTCTTTCTTGAGGCGATGATTGCCCGAGAAACCGCACTTAACATTACGCCCGAGCAGATCGCAAACCTAGAAACCATCATGGCAGAGATGGACCGCCATGTTGTATTGAGCGAAATGCCGCAGGAAAGGCAGT
>JAXLVR010000015.1:0-62946 GCA_046328915.1 Anaerolineales bacterium
GGAACCATTGCCTCAGGCGACTACATGAAGCAACTCTTCCCCGATGCCAAGATTGTCGCCAGCGAAGCTCTTCAATGCCCCACCCTGCTTGAAAATGGCTTTGGCGCACATCGCATCGAAGGCATCGGCGATAAACACGTGCCGTGGGTTCATAACACTAAGAACACCGACGTGGTCACCGCCATCGACGACAATGCCGTGGTCAATATCTCACGTCTGTTCAATGAAGAAAACGGACGCGCCTATCTTGTCAAACAAGGCGTACCCGAATCTCTCATCTCCAATCTCGATCTCTTGGGCTTCTCCGGCATCTCGAACGTCCTCTCCGCGATCAAGGCTGCCAAATACTACGAAATGGGCGAAGATGACATCATGTTCACCGTCCTAACAGACTCAATGGACTTATATCGCTCACGCCTGCATGAGATGCATCAGGAATTCGGCGAATACACCGAAGCCAACGCCGCCGCCGACTTCGCCCGCTACCTGCACGGACAGTCCACCGATAATATGCTTGAGCTGCGCTACCCCGACCGCCGCCGTGTGCATAACCTCAAGTATTACACCTGGGTTGAGCAACAAGGTAAAACCTACGAAGAAATTCAGGCGCAATGGTACCAGCCCGATTACTGGACCAGTGTCCAATCGCAGGCAGATGAGATCGATGAGTTGATTGTTGAGTTCAATAAAGAAGTTGGGTTGTTGTAAAAGAAAAGATATGTAGGGGCGCGGTTTCCGCGCCCAATACTATTTACCAAAATACAGGGGCGGGAAGACCCCGCCCCTACGTGTTTAACCCAACAAACAACAACACCATTCCCACCATCTGGATTAAGTGAAAAACCCCGTTATTATCGAAATACCAGAAGATGCCCTTACCGGCTTTTCCGGTGGCTTGCACCACCGCCGCAATGATCGTCACCAACACTCCGAGCAACATCCACCCCGCTCCCACCAGTGCAGATGTAAAAAATAAATAGCCATACACCCCTAGTGCAAAGAACATGGCAAGCGCTTCATATGCAATAAAGGTCATGAAGGTGCCAGGTTTCCACACAGTGACAAGGAAAAAGCCGAAGCCCAGTACCAGCATGATCGGCAAGGAAAGGCGAGCTGCGGTCTCACCGCGCAGGTCAAACAAAGCACCTACAACAAATAAGCCCAAGGTCAGCCCCAAGAACAGATTAATCGGCATCCACAGACGGTCATTCGTTTTTTGGGTCATAGCAAAGCCATGGGCGATGGCACCAAGAATGGAAGCAACTGTCAGAAGGCAAAAGGTCCAAGCCCAGATTTGGTAACGAAACCCTGAGAGTGCAAAAAGTTGAGAAGCGCCCCAAGCCGCCAAAGCGCCTAAAAAGATATCGGTCAACGCCGTGATGCGTTCGTAAGGGGAATTGTGAGTGAACATCCAGATATTATAATTAAACCATGCTCAAACCCACGGACTTGATTCTCGTTTGTTTATTGCCCACGCCACGCGATATGGAAATTGCGCGGTTACTTGGCTGGTATCGCATTCCGCTGAAGAGCGCGCCGAAAGTTGTCAGCGTAGATTATCTGGCGTTCTACCAACCCGCTTCCTTTGGCGAAAGAAGCGGGCAGATCGAATATGTTGCCCAAGTACGCGGACACGAACTGACAACCCGCGGCGAACTGCTCAAAGATGAGTCAAATCACCCTAGAGCTCGGGAGGAATATTTCAAACTGCAATTGGGCGGCTTGGAGAAGTTGAAAGAGCCTATTCGAACAGACAAATGGAAACGCCTTACCTTCCTCTACTCGACGGGAGAATATTTGCTCAATGCGCAGACGTTGAACGACCTCGTAGTGGAAGGCGAAGAACGGAACCTGCTTTGGAAGAATTTACGCGAGCGTGCCGAGAATGACCAGCTTTACAAAGTGGACTTGCCCGAGGCAGATATTCCGCCCGAAGTGCTGATGGCGCTGCTAGGAATTAAAGGTTTAGCTGGCGAGTACGGGGCATAAACCTCTTAAAGTTGTCCAGAAGAGTTGCGAAAATGTTAGGAAACCACCCAAAGGTTTCCTTGCAGGCGCATAACAGAAGTGATAAACTTTAATCGATGCCCGCTGATTTAATGGTTGTCACCCCTTCCATCAGCCTCGGCGAATCCATTCGCCGTTCGCTGGAAGATACCAAATTCTACAGAGTCACCGTTGTCAACAACAAGGCCGCAGCAATCGTCAAGGCAAATGAGATCGGTATGCCTATGGCGATGCTTGACCTTGCACTTGGTGAAGACTGGGTTGCAGAAATTGGTGCATCCCTGCGCACCATTCGCCAGAACATCAATTTGGTGATCCTTTGTGAAGAAGCGGGTTCTCCGCCGGCTTTTGATTCATTACGCCCGTGGATCATGGTTCGCAAACCTTTTAAAATGTCTGATTTTATGAATGCCATCAGTCAACCTCAAGCGGCTCAACAATCCCCGAAAGCACAAGCATCATCTGGTGCTCCGGCTGCTCCATCCACTGTGTCGATGTCGAGCACGGCTCAATTCATGCCGTGGCTGAATGACCCAAATAAAGCTGCTCAACACCTCACCCGCCTCACATTAGAATCCTCTGCACAAGCGGCATTGATCACCAAGAAAAATGATCTGTGGGCATATGCCGGCGGACTCTCTCAGAACGCCGCAAAAGAAGTAGCTCAAACCGTTACAAGAAATTGGGATGGACAAAAAGGCTCAGACCTCCTGCGCTTTATTCGGCTCGAAAGCACCAAAGCGGAGCACATGCTCTACGCCACACGCCTCACTTCAGACGCCGTGCTGGCTCTGGTGTTCGATGCTGAAACTCCCTTTAGCACCATCCGCTCTCAGGCAAGCCAATTGCTGAACGATTTCGGCAGCGAGAAAGCGGAACCTAAAAATCAACCTGCCATCTCTTATGCCGTTCGTGAAGATGACGACAAAGACGAAGACCTGAACATCCCCCCCATCTCGAACATTCTCGCGGATATTCCGGCTCCGAACCCCGAGCCGCTTACCACCCGCGATTTCAATCTGCCGGGCAAGAAATCTTCTCAACCGCAACCACAAGAAGCCTTCGACCCAAATCAGACTCGTGTTTCTGATTTGCTTTCAATGCTTCTGTCTTCAGCCGCGATCCATCGCCTGCTGTCCGTCGAGAGCCCGCACCACAGCCCATGGCGCAGACTCAAAAGTCTGAACCTCATCACGATACACAAACAGCTTTTGACGAAGTGCAGGTAACGGCTCCTTCGCAGGCCCAAGGCTCGACCTGAAGCCCCGATCGCTCGTCCACGCCGGCGAAAACGACGCGACGCAAGCCCCTCCACTGAGATTGCACGTAAACTCACCGCAGAGCCAATCTCTGCTGGTTTGTATCACCTCACCTATGCCTGTTTGTTGGTGCCGCGTTTTTCATCGCACTACCTCACGGGCGATCTCTCAGACCGGTCGGTGAATGGCTGCCGAACATCTGCATCGCATTGGCGCTTGAGTTCTTAGCCGTCCGCCCTGAATATTTGCAGTGGGTCGTAAAATGTACAGCCAATACATCGCCCGGTCACCTCATGCGCATCATGCGCCAGCAGACCTCAGAAAAGATCTTTGGAGATTTCCCGCGCATGAAGCGAGAAAATCCTTCTGGTGATTTCTGGGCACCTGGCTATCTCATCATGGGCGGGTCACAACCGCACCCGCCACAACTGGTGCGCGATTACATCCGCCAGACCCGTCAACGACAGGGAATGGAAGATCTACCACCGACAAAGTAAGGTGAAACAAAAGTTCTCAGAAAACGCAGAGTATAATTAACTCTGCGTTTTTTCTTCCTAATTCCAACTGGTCACTACACTACTGGATACTGACATGCCCCCTACCCTTTATCTTATTGATGGACACGCCCTTGCCTACCGTGCAGTGTACTTTGCCCTCACTGCAGGTGGAGGCAGTCAACGCTGGCAGACCTCGAAAGGCGAACCGACAGCAGGCATTTACGGCTTTGCCCGTGAACTCGTGCGCGTGTTGGAGCAGGAAAAGCCTGAATATCTTGCTGTGGCTTTTGATGTCAAAACCTTCCCGTGACCAGATCTCCCCTGAATACACAAAGCGACTCGCGAGAAGATGCCCGATGATTTTGCGTTCGTGCGCGCATCCGTGAAATGGTGGATGCATTCAATATTCCGCGCCTCGAAATGGACGGCTACGAAGCCGATGATGTATTGGGAAGTGTGGCGAAGCTCGCCGCAGAGAAAGGTCTCGGCGTGAAAATCATTACCGGAGACAGAGACCTGCTGCAGCTTGTCAATGAGCGGACGGCGGTGTATCTGGCAGGCGACGATCAGACCTATATCACCGATGCAGACGTGATCAAAAGCTTGGCGTCCGCCCGATCAGGTGGTGGACTATAAAGCCACGTCGGCGATACGTCGATAATATTCCCGGTGTGAAAGGCGTGGTGAAAAGACAGCCGTTGCCTTGCTGAAAAAATTCAACACACTGGATGCGATCTATGCCAATCTCGACCAGGTGGAAAATCGCTGGCGCGGCAAGTTTGAGACGAACAAAGAAACGGCATACATGAGCCGTGATCTGGCGCGCATTGGAACAGGTCTAAAAATCAAATTTGACTTTGAACACGCCAAGGTCGCACCGTTTGATGGTTCAACGCTGGAAGCCTTCTTCAAAGAAATGGAATTCAGAACACTGGTGGCAAAAGGTGCCTGCCATCAGCGGCGGAGTGGCATCTGCGCATCGGCAGAAACCAAAGCGCCCGCCGTGAAAACCGGCAAAACAAAAGCCGGGCAAATGACCATGTTCGCTGAAGAGCCAAAACCTGTGGCAGTCGCAATCCAAACCATCCAGCATTGAAGTAGTGGTGGTTGACACAGAAGATAAGCTCAAAAGCCTTGTCCAAGAGTTAAACAAAGCCAAGGTCATTTCGTTTGATCAGAAACCACCGGAACCGAAGAAATGACCGCCACTGGAATGGTTGGCATTTCACTGGCAGTGAAAGAAGGGCAAGGCTATTACATCCCAGTTGGGCATGGGTTGCAGATAACCTTCCCATTCAAAAGGTTATTGATGCCATTACACCTGCCATGACAATGCAAAGATTGGTAAAGTGGCGCACAATGCGAAATATGATTACATCGTATTGGCTCGTTATGGACTCGCCGTCTCTCCGCTCACCTTTGACACCATGCTGGCAGAGTTCATCGTAGATCCATCTTCTCGCAGCCTCGGCTTGAAGAATCTCTCTGAATATCGCCTTGGCGAAGAGATGACGCACATTGAAGAACTAATCGGCAAAGGCAAGCAGATCAGCATGGCAGGTTGGCGATAGAAACAGCTGCGAATTACGCGGCTGCTGATGCGGAGACGACGCTGCTGCGGTTGATGTCGATTGAAGAGAAAGAACTAAAACGTGTGGAAGGTCAAAAGATCCTAGATCGATATGCCGCTCACCGCCGTCCTCGCAGAAATGGAAATGACCGGAGCCTTGATCGATACCAAGTTCTTCGGTGACATGTCTAAAGAGTTGGCGGCTCGCCTCAGTGAAATCGAAAAGGAAATTTACGGGCACGTCGGCAAGGCGTTCAATATCAACTCGCCACAACAACTTTCGGATGTGCTCTTCAATCACTTACGCCTCGAACCACCCGACAAAGATCGCAAAACCTCCACGGGTTTTTACTCCACCTCAGCCGATGTGCTCGACCCATGCGTGGACAACACCCCGTGCTGGACTTTATCCTTGAGCACCGCGAACTCTCGGGGCGTCACTTATGTGGATGCCCCTTCCCGCCGCCGTGGATGCAAACACTGGGAGAGTCCACACTTCATACAGCCAAATCGGCGCTGTGACAGGGCGTCTCTCATCGAATAATCCAAACTTGCAGAACATCCCCATCCGCACAGAGACAGGCAGAAAAGTGCGCAATGGGTTCATTGCAGAAAAAGGCAACTTGCTCCTCTCGGTCGATTACTCGCAGATCCAGACCGTGGCGCACATGGCGCAGGACAGATCCATGTTGGCGGCGTTCCGCGCGGGAAGATATTCACGCCACCACAGCGGCGGCTGTGTCGACATTCCGCTGGATCAGGTCAACAAGGATATGCGTCGACATGCCAAAGCGATCAACTTCGGGTTGATCTACGGCATGTCTGCTTTTGGGTTGATGCATTCCACCGGGCTCACGCTGGCTGAGTCTGAAGATTTCGTAAAAGCCTATTTCAAGAAATTCCCCGGCATCAAAAATATCCTGGATGGCATTCGCCGAGATGCTGCCGAGATCGGGTACGTCGAAACCCTGCTTGGGCGTAGGCGCTACTTCCCTGCATTGCAAACCAAGATCAACGTCCAGTTAAAGAACCGCGAAGAACGTGAAGCTATCAACACGCTCCCATTCAAGGCACAGCGGCAGACATCATGAAGATCGCAATGTTGAAAATCCCATCGACATTGAAGAACGGTGGTTTGAGTGCCAAGATGCTATTGCAAGTGCATGATGAATTGGTGCTGGAAGTGCCAAGAAAGAGATCGCCGAAACCGCCAAGGTTGTGCAAGATACCATGGCAAACGCCTATCCCATGAGCATTCCGCTAGAGACTGAAGCCCGGGCGGGAGAGAATTGGGGCGAGATGACGGTCCTCAAATAACGTATGCATGAAGAAGATAAAAGAAATAAGTTACAAGACACAGTATTTACCTATCGTGCAAATAAAGACGGCAAGGTATTTATTTACTGGCACAATAAGCAAGTCAAAATATTAAAGGGCAAGAAGCACAAAAATTTCTTAAGTAAAATGAGCTACTCTTGGAGATCAGGCAAGCCAATTGGTGATGGCAAAGCTGACAGGAAACTTCAAAAGAGGTAATGAACGCTAGCCTGCTTTTCCTTTAACTAACAAGGTTATAATTGCATGATTGTTAGGATGACCAATTCCTTTTGAAAGTAAAATAAAACCACTATGCCCGGACGAGAAGATATCTTTCAAAAATCAATGAACGAGGGACATTCCGCAGCTTGGGATCAGGAATGGAACAAAGCGGCTGCCGCGTATCGTCGTGCCCTCGAAGAATTCCCCTTGATAACCCTAAAGCGCTCAACAGCCTCGGGCAATCTTGCATCAAGCTCAACAATGTGGATGAAGCTACTGCAGATCTATATGCGCGCTGTGAAAGTCTCACCAGATGATCCCATGCCAATGGAAAAGGTGGCGCAACTTTCTGAGCGCGTCGGCGATTTGAAGACCGCTACTGAAGCCGCCGTCCGCGCTGGAGATCTCTTCCTCAAACAACGTGATACCGATAAAGCTCTCGAAAACTGGGTACACGTCACCAGCATTAATCGAGCATGCCATTGCCCACTCTCGCCTTGCACAGGTGCACGAACGGCTTGGGCATGGTCAACAAGCCGCGATGGAATATCTTGCCATTGCCAGCATTTTACAGCGTGCCGGCAACCCGAGAAAACGCAAGAGATGGTGAACAAAGCCCAATCGCTTGTGCCAAACAGCTCCGAGTGAAACAAGCCCAAACGTTGTTAAAGAACCGGTCAACTTTTGCCAAAGCCGATCCGTGCCAAAGGCGGGACGGGTCCCATCCGCATGGCGCAAGTCAAGAATTGAGGAACCGGCAAAAAAGACCGCCTCTGGGCTGGACCCGATCGCTGAAGCTCGCCAGAAAGCGTTGACTCAGCTGGCAGAAGTCCTCTTCGATCTTCAGACGATAGCAGCCAGGTTGCCCAAGACCGCAAAGGCATCTCTGCCATCATGCGCGGAACGGGCTCTCTTTCAGCTCAATCAGAACAAATCAAAGTAGTGCCACATCTGGGTCAAGCCATCGATGCGCAATCCAAAGGCAATGACACACTTGCTGCCGAAGAAATGGAAGCCGCGCTCAACGCTGGCTTTAGCAGTTCTGCCCTTTCTTTTAGCATCGGATATTTACGTTTCAAGAACGAACGCTACGAAAGTTCACAACGCGCTTTACAGAACTCGGTCAAGCATGAAGATTTCGGTTTGGCATCACGCCTTTTATGGCGATATTATTTCACGAAAAGGCGCCTTCCGCGATGCAGCGACTGAATATCTGGAAGCCCTGAAATTTGCAGATGCCGCCACCGTTCCGCAAGAACAAGGCGATGATATCCGTCGCAATATGAGCCTTTGATTGAATCTTATCAACAACAGACGGATGAAGCCGTCTTGCGCAAAGTCTGCGATAACATACGTGGGTTGCTCATGCGCGCAGACTGGCGAGACCAACTACATAAAACCCGTGAGCAAATGCCCAAGCAAGATGGTGATATGGCTGCTCCGTTGGCAGATATGATTTTGCAAGTGCAGTCTGAGCTCAGTGCTCGAGTCGATGAACCGCATCAATCAACTGGCGCGTATGGGCAGTTTACGCTCTGCCATGGACGAAGCCTACGACGCCATTCAGCACGCCCCATCCTTCCGCTTCACATCATCATGGGCGACCTGCTCGTGCAGGAGGGTCACACCGCTGATGCGATTGCAAAATTCAGCGTGGTGGCACATTCCTATAGTGCGCGGCGAAGTGATGCCAGCAAGTTGTTACGCCGTATCATCCAAATCTCCCCATGGATCTTGGGGCGCAATCGTCTGATCGACCAATTTGTGGCACGTGGTCGGTTGATGACGCTATTCAAGAATATCTAGAGCTCGCTGCTATTTACTACCGCCTTGCTGAGCTTGATATGGCACGCAAGACTTACACCAATGCTTTACGCATTGTCCAGCAAGGCAATGCCAGCCGCGATTGGAATACTCACATCCTCCAACGTATGGCAGATATTGATATGCAGCGCTTGGACTGGAAGCAGGCATTGCGTGTCTATGAACAGATCTGTACCCTGATGCCCGATGATGATGCCTCTCGTAAGCAACTCATTGAACTCAATATGCGTATGGGTCAGGATGATCGTGCCATGAGCGAACTGGAAAGTTATATCACTCACCTTGAAAGCCAAAACAAGCAAGAACTTGCGATTGCCTTCCTTGAAGATCTCTCGCGAGATCATGAAGAAAACCCTTGCTCAAACGCACACTCGCAGCCTGCTTCACCGCAGCGGGCGAATCGCAGAAGCTATCCCCATGCTCGGATGCAATTAGGGGAAGCCTTACTTGAAAAAGGCGACAAACAAGGTGCCATGGAAGTAATCAATCAGATCGTGCTTATGAACCCACCGAACGTGCAAGATTACCGAGTTCTTTTGAGCCAAATGCAAAAGAGTTAGTAACCAAAGCGTGGATTAATCTCCACGCTTTTTTATTAGAACCCCAAGACATCTTCTATGACAAATCACCATAACTTTGGTGACAAAAGTTCTAACAATCTCCTAAGTCCTGAATGCTATAATGCGCCAATTCAAATTGGAGTAATCATATGCCAAAAACCCAAAACCGCGCCGTGATGATCTGGCTTTATGTTTTTGCCGGGGTCGTGGCGTTTCTTGTTGTCTTCGGCGGTTTCACCCGCCTTACTCGCTCTGGTCTCTCAATCGTAGAGTGGAATCCGATCAATGGCACATTGCCCCCCATGGCACAGCACCAATGGGAAGCAGAGTTCGAGAAATACAAACAAACTCCTGAATACTTGCAAGTCAACACAAGCATGACCCTGGAAGAATACAAATACATCTTCTATATTGAATGGTTCCATCGCCTCGTTGCCCGCATGGCAGGTCTTTTCTATGCCTTACCCGTGTTCTACTTCCTCATCCGCAAGACCATTCCGTTCAAAGAGTTTGCCATTTATTTCTGGATGGGCGTTCTGTTTATCGGACAAGCAGTGATGGGCTGGCTGATGGTCTACAGCGGATTGGTCGATCGCCCGGCTGTCAGTCACTTCCGCCTCACGGCTCACCTCTTGCTTGCACTTTCCCTCTTCAGCCTTGCCATCTGGACAGCTACAGGTCACCGACTTGGGTTTCATAGCCCAGAGAAGAAAGCCAAATGGTCACTGCCTACAAAGATCGCAGTTGCGGCAATGGTGGTATTGGTGATCCAGATTAGCTATGGTGGCATGACGGCTGGACTCAAAGCCGGTCATGTTTCAGATACATGGCCCCTGATGTTTGGGAAATGGCTGCCACCCAATCTCTTCAATTCCTTCATCAATATTTTTGAAACCCCGCAGACCATCGTATTCATACATCGTTGGTTTGCATGGTTGGGAATTATTCTCGTCCCGGTTGTCTTTTACATTATCAAGAAACAGAATTACCCAGCCGATATCCAAAAGGGACTGTTATGGCTAACTGGAGTGGTGGCATTACAGATCACACTCGGGGTGCTAACCATCCTTTCTTACGTCAATATCGTGATCGCCCTGCTTCACCAAGCCAATGCAATTCTACTGTTAGGGTTGGCTGTTTACTTCATCCATCGCTTCAGAGCAGTGGACGAAACAAAAGCCTAGTATTATCAAATAAAAAAGAACTCGCCTAAAATGGCGAGTTCTTTTTTATTCACCCTAACTTCATTCTTCGGCAATCGGAAATTTTCGCTTAATAGCTCTAATCGGCTGTTGGGTCAGCCCAATCATTCCCAATGCCAATCCCACCGTCGATACGGCAGAGGTGAAGAAGACTAAAAAATAACTTGGTTCGAGCACTTTAATGATCATCAAGAATGGGAGTAGCACACCCAACAGTAACAAGATCAAACCAATGAACATATAGAGGCGCGATTTCGTTATCATGTCTTATACAACCAGCAAGCTACAAAATGATTTGGTTCGGGTTCAAAATCTGGTGGCTCGTTCAAGTCACATAAACCAGCCATCGCTTGAGAACAACGCGGGTGGAAGCGACATCCCTTTGGCGGATCTGCCAAACTGGGCGGCTCACCGGGCGGCACCGCTTTATAAGCATCAGCGTTGGCAGCGTTGGGATCTGATGTGGCAGCTAGCAAAGCATGAGTATATGGGTGCAGTGGATGTTTCAACAAGCGGCGTGTCTCTGCCTTTTCGACGAGACTGCCCGCATACATCACAAAGATGCGTGCCGAAAAATATTTCACAGTTGAAAGATCATGCGTAATATAAATCACAGATAGGTGATGCTGTTCTTGTAAGGCATGCATGAGTTTCAAAATCTCAACCCGCACCGAAGCATCCAACATCGAAACCGGTTCATCTGCCACGATCATCTTTGGTTCCAACACCATTGCCCGCGCAATCACCACACGTTGTTGCTGCCCTCCACTGAGCATATGCGGATATTTATGCAGGAAATCATCAACCGGGTGCAGCTTAACCTCTTTCATGATCTTATGAATACGTCTCAAGCGCTCTGTCTTGCTCAAAACACCGCTAATAATAAGCGGCTCTTCTAGAATTTTCTCAACAGTCATGAAGGGCGGCAACGCCCCATACGGATCTTGCTGAACATACCCGATCTCAAAGCGATATCCTCGTAGCTCGGTCTCATTCAATTCTGTGAGATTCTTCCCCTCAAAGAGCAGCGTGCCATGAGTTGGAGTATTCAACCCCAGAATGGTCTTCATCAATGAAGACTTTCCGCATCCACTCTCCCCGACAACTGCCACAGTCTCCCCCATCCCCAGTTCAAAGCTGACGTTGTTCACCGCCTTTATGTGCCCCACAACACTAAAGCCAAAGCGGCGAAGTTCATACCAAACATGCAAATTCTGGATCGAGAGCAATGTTTCTGTGGCTTCATCAATTTTCACAGACATTCGTTTTGCCTCTTGTAATTCTGAGATCATGTTCATTCGTTCAACGTCATCGCTTTTCAGTCGCGGAGCCGAAACCGGTCTGCAAACCTTTCAAGCACTCCATCATCCCGAGGTGACGGCAATCGTGCGAAAGGAATACCAGCAGGTTTAAGCGGATATTCTGTAATTTTCTTTGCAGGTCTTCTTCCAGCCCTTCAAAGGTAGGGTAGCGTTCATCCAATAAGGCTATAAAAACTTCCAATGCCTCATACGATCTGCTTAGGTAATCTACAAGTTCCTCCTTAGGTGGAATCGGAAGCGTGGATGCAATCTCATCACTGAGTCCGGTTCCGACGGTTGCTGTCAGGTCGGTAGGAAATCCCCAGCGTTCTGCTAATTTATCCATCACCCAGATCTCTTGCGGCACACCGAAGTCGCTACCAAGTTGGGGGGTGCGCTCCAAAATAATGGCTTTGAGAAAATCAGACTCACGCGCAAGGTGCCAGAGATGAAAGCCTATCGATGTGCTGTATCCGCGCGGACGCCAACGCAATTGGTCTTCATTCAGTTCGGCAGCAAATTCGAGCACAACTTTATGAATATCTTTGAAAGAAAAAAGCACGTCATACAGTGCGAGAGATGGCATTAATGGAACTCCTTTGTTTATTGATGCAACCAACACTTTACTTTACGGCTCCCCTTTTGGAAAACCGGTGGTTCTTCGTCACATTTCTCAAAGCGGAAGGGGCACCTCGCCGCAAAACGGCAACCTATGGGTGGATTCATCAAACTGGGCGGCTGCCCCGTGATGAACATAGGGTCTGCTTCACTGCGCAATCGTGGCACACTTGCCATCAACATTTGCGAATATGGGTGTAGAGGTGCAGGGAAAAAATCTTTTGCGTCGCCAGTCTCCACGATCTGACCGGCATACATGATCGCCACTTCATCCGCAAGTTCACTAGAGGTAGCAATATCATGAGTGATAAGAATGTACGATGTACCCAACTCATGTTTGATACGCTTAAGCACATTCATAATATTGGCTTGGGTAAGCAAATCCAGCGCAGACGTAGGTTCATCAAGAATAATGAGGCTGGGCGAAGTCACCAATGCCATTGCCAAAGCTACTCGTTGGCGCATCCCACCGCTAAGCTCAAACGGATAGCGACTGATAAAATCCGCAGGGATGCCCACATGCTGAAACATTTTATGAGTCACTTCAAGCGCCTCTGTTTTGTTTAGCCCAAGGTGCAACATGGCAGGTTCAGATACTTGCTCCCCTACTGCGATAACCGGGTTGAGGGCATTCATGGCAGCTTGCGGCACAAGTGACATACTTACCCAGCGCACATTTTGGCGATACTCTTCATCTGAAAAAGACATCACATCCTTGCCCATGATGACGAGCTCGCCACTATACTTTGCCACATTACGCGGAAGCAGGCGTAACATGGCTTTGGAAAGCGACGTTTTGCCACAGCCTGACTCGCCAAGAATGACCACAGCACGATGAAACCCAAGGTCAAGGTCCACCCCATCCACGGCTTGTACAATCCCTTTCTGGGTGCGGAAGTGCAGTTTTAGATCCTTGATTTCAAGTAAGGGTGTTAACGCATTCATCAATAAATCTCAACTTAGACATCACGCAGGCGTGGGTTAAAGATACGGTCGAGCACGAAGCCAAGGAAAGCGAAAGCAAGCCCTGTAATAATTAATAAAACGGCGGGTTCCAAGACCCAGTAGTAATATCCCTTATACAAAGCGCCATTGGCTTGAGCATCTTGAATGATCTTCCCCCAAGTGGGCAGAACGGGGTCACCCAAACCGATCACCGCAAGAGAGGCTTCAAGGAACACAAATGCAGGCACAGCTTGAACCAAACCCGGAATCAACAACGGGATCATGCGCGGGATGAGGTAGTGGAAAATAATGCGTGAATTTGTAGCCCCATATGCTTTTGCCGCCTCAATATACATCGACTCTTTTACTTGTAAGAAGACCGCACGATACCCTAAAACGGCACCTGTAAATATATTCAACAGGATCGTAGCACTAATAATGACCCAAATACTTCGGGAATAAAATGTACCAATCATGATCATAATTGCGAAGAAGGGCAGAACCAAATTCACTTCGGTGATACGCTGAATCAACTGATCTATCCAGCCACCATACCAAGTGCCAACCGCAGCAATGACCATGGTCAATATCGATGTGCCAATTGCAGCCAGCAAGCCAAATGCCAAAGCCACAGGGGCGCCCCACAAAAGCGGAAGCATTAAGTCGCGGCGGGCATGGTCGGTACCAGCCAAACCATAGACTTGCCCGTGGACCACGAGCTCAACATCCAAGTTATCATTGGGTTCAAAGGTTGTGCCTGTGATGACGAGTTTATATGGTCCCTTCAATACTTCTCCAGTTTCCGGGTTTGAGAACAAGGCTGGGATGGGATCATCCACTCTGAGTTTGGCTGCCAGTTTATCGTCTTGAGAGAAGCGATAGGTGTATTTGGCTCCCGTTGCAAAATTTGAAAGGCGGACCGTCCGCCCATCGGGTGTGATCCATTCCATCGAAATAAATGGCTGTTTCTTTTCAAAAAGTGCATCAATATAAACAATCATGTCTTGCGGGTACACGTCATACTTAAAGTCAAACTCGTATGTCATGGTGTAGGTAGTAACACCGTCATTTCCAGGAACGACGACCTTTTCCATTTCGCCATCAGCCGTGTTTACCGCAAAAGACTCAGAATATTTTTTACTGGAGAAAAAATTGAACCAGGCGGGCGGTGCAAATTTTGGGTTCTGATACCAAACCTCTTCCCCACCGCGCCATAAACGCACGGCTTCAGGGTATGGAATGGCGATCATGGCATAGATGGAAACCGCCACCATGATCAAGATCACAAAGATGCCCACCAAGGCAGAAGGATATTGCAGTAATTTCTTGAATGAAGCTACGATATTGTTCATGGATTAATTCCCAACTCGCACACGCGGGTCTACAGCGGCATAGATAAAGTCCAACAGAAAGACCGTCATGGCAAGCAGATAGGCGTAAATGATCGTAGACCCAACAATGATAGGGGTATCGTATAAGCCAACTGCCTGATACAAGGTGCGACCAAGCCCGGGCCAGAGGAAAACTGTTTCTGTAAATAACGCGCCTGTCCATAAAGCGATGATCAGGAGAGAGAAGTTCGTAATGATATTAGGCAGGGTAGGGCGCAGAATATAACGGCGTTCAATATCTTTGGCATGCAAGCCTTTAGCGCGCGCCATATCCACATAATCTTCGCTGGAATAGATCAGGAAGAACGTGCGATAGTTGTATACGCTTAGGAAAAATGAACTAACGACCAAAGCACCCCCAGGCAGGACAAGGTGCTGCAACACGCTGATGGCATAATCAAATCGATTTAACGGCGGCGGTGAAGAGACCATTCCACCAAAAGGAAGTATTTTGAAACCTGCAGCAAAGATCAAGATCAAGAAGATGCCATAAAACCATGAAGGAATCGCAGACGTTGGTGATAAGGCAATCACTAACTTGTCCCAAAAGTTTCCATAATTCCGCGAGAGATTCAAAGCAATGTACACACTGGAAAAGAAAAGGAATAATTGCGAGGTTCCCATCAACAACAATGTAGCAGGCAAACGTTCCAGCAAAATGAGCCGGACCTGTTTCGAACCGCTATCACTGGTCATGTTGATGGCACGCCCAAGGTCAAGCTTTAGCGCTTGGGTTAGATGCTTAAAGTTTCGTATGGCGATTGGAGTATCTAGTCCGCGCCTTTTTTCTTCAAGCACAATCTGTTCCTCAATCAACTTGCGGCGTGTATCTGGGTCCATGTTGCGCATGGTGGGATTATTTGCAACTGATTGAGTGATCGTGTCGCGGATCTGTCCCCGAATGATCTGATCTACATATCCTCCCATATTTGCAATCAAGATCGTAAGATAAACGCCGATTACCACAGTAGTGAACAACGTCAACATGCGCATCACGATGTAACGCAAAATTCGGGTTAAAGCAGTAAGTGCAGTCTTTTTCTTTGGGGCAGCCTGCTCAGAAGAAGCGGAAGCAACGACAGACATAAATACCTCGCAAGGGTTCAGGGTGAGGCATGTATGCCCCACCCTGAATAATTGGAATTGCTATATCAACTTACTTTACAACTACAAATTCAAAGGATGTGAAAGCCGGAATTGCTACCGGGATCGGAACAACTGCTACTTCAAGTTTGGCAGACCCTGTCTCCAGCTTAGAAGTTGCATCGGCATTCAAGGTAACCAGGAATTGTCCCTCACCTACAGCTTCAGCGTTTCCAACTTCAACGACATTGCCAACAGTATCGTACAGGATGTATTTCACCTGCTTGATATCAGCAGTGGGATAGGCTTCGTCGCCAAAGTTGACGGTGACATCAAAGGTCGCTTCTTGCCCAGCCGTTACCTGACCCTGACCATCCAGGATGACACGTGCCCGTTTGGGGTCACTGAAAGAAGACCAGCGGTCAGCAAGATCGGGGAAATCTGCAAAGCTCTTAAGCACGAGAGATTTCTCAGTGGTGAAGACCTGATCCAAATAGTAAGGACCGGTGCCAACCCAGAAATGTCCATGGTCGGCATACCACTTGGAGAAGTTCTCATAGCGCTGAGAAATTTCTTCCGGAGTCAGGTACTGACCCATGGTGGCTTCATACGGAACATAGCTTTCGGTTTGAGCCTGGTCTAAATACTTCTTGAGAATTTCAAGGCTTGGTCCGCCTACCCAGCTCATTTGCTCAATGCTATTGGCATCTGCCTTATCAGAAGAGTAAGCAAGTTCGCCAGCCGCTTCAGCCAGATTAGAAATTGCCAAAATCTGCCAGCTATTCTCACCAGAAAGCCCAGATGGAGAGCCTGGCCACAACGGAGCCACATTCAACTCAGCATCGGCAGAGTAAGCATCAGAATAGTATTCAATGGTCAGGGGGGCTGTAGAAGTGATGCGCCAGCCCTTGAAAGAAGGCAGGAAGGCATCGACAGACAAGGCAGCAGCTTCGTCATACACAGCGCTCTCGGGCTTACCACGATCTAAGAAGATGGCAAATGACATCACAAAGTCTGCAACCGAGATCGGGCTGCCATCATGCCATTTGACTGTTTCAAATAAATCGGCAGGGTATACAACCGTGCTCTTAACCTTGGCGGTAGTGCCATCAGGGTATTTCTGACCCGCTGTAATGAAGGTCTGAGTCGTTGCATCCCAGTCAACCCACGCATCTTCAGGGACGGGGATTTCATCCACAGTTTGAACATCTAGCCAGCCGAGCTTGTTGTCGGTAATGGGCAAACCGGTTTGATATTCAAGAGAGGCACTTTCAATGCGCTGAGGCCAGGCAAGACCTGTGTAGGGGTCGCCCATCAAGCCAGAGGTGGCGCTGCCAGAGCTTGCCACACCCATGCTGGTGGCACGCATGATATTTGAGTCCCAAACCCAGTTGCTGCCAGCCATGGTATTCCAAGGCTGTGTGAAGAGGTCGTTCGTTCCGACCTTCATCGTGCCGCCTTCTTGATCCACAAAACGAAGGTTGTAGTTCCCCATGAAAGCCGCTTCATAGCCAGCAGCCAGATCATAGGTTACAGATACGTTGCTATTGTAAGGAGCATAGACCAACTGATCTACAACCCATACGAAAAGAGAATCTTGAAGGGCAAGATCCAATGCACGCGCCAACATGGTATCGCGTTCTTCTTTGTTGGTAAAGTTTCCTTGCGCAAGGTCATCACCAAGTTTCTGAAGTTCCGGGTCTGCCACGTTCGAGATGAAGGGATCACTCGCCTGAATACTGGTAGGCAGATAGTATTGCTGAATGTTTGCACGTTCATCGCGGGTAAGACCCGAGGGCAAATAGCCAGCGGTGTAAAGATTCCATTGTCCTTCTGAGGCGACCGAACCAAGCCAAATCGGGAACGCTTCTGAAGAGGTCTTATATTGGCGGTCAACGGTAAAGCCTACTTCTTCCAATTGATTGGCAACATAATCACCCATAGGCTTACGCGTGCCATCACCATCGGAACGAATGAGGAAGATAAGAGTTACAGGTTCACCATTGAACTGCCACTTCCCATCAGCGCTAAGTGTGGCGCCCATGGCTTCCATTTCGGCGGCAACTTGTTCGCGAGCTTTCTCAAGGTTGTATGCATACTTGGTTTCAAGCGCACGAGCGGTATCGATCAAATTGGTGTATTCAACCAACTGCGTGGTGATGGGCAACAATTTAGGTAATGAACCGCCGCCATAGATTTCTTGATTGATATAGTTACGGTCAATCAACCAGTTCACCGCTTCACGGATCTTGCGGTTCGAGAAGGGATTCAAAACCGTTGTATCGTCAAATACAGCAGGATTCAAACTGATGCCATAATTACCACCATAAGATTGGGTGTAGTTCAAACCGGCATCTTTAATATCTAGCAAGGTATTCGAAGACAGGTTGAAAGAATAGAAATCAATTGCACCAGCTTGTAATTGAGAAACAGCCGAATCTGATGAAACAACGGAGAAGTCAATCTCATCCAGCCAGCCACCATGGCGGGTTGTAGCAGGCGCTTCTTCTGTTGCAGCAGGAGCAGGCTCATCTGTTGCCATAGCTTCATCGGTGGCAACAGGCTCTTCAACAGTGGTCTCAGTGGCGGCTGGCGCGCAAGCTGCCAACATCATGCCCAAAATGACCAGTAGGCTGAGAGCATTAAATGCTTTTTTTATTTTCATTCTCTTTTTCTCCTTAATGAAATTGGAAAACAAATCAAACATCGTACGAGATAGGTCAGCTAGCACCTCCTGATGATTCGTCTAAGCAGAAGGCGGAAGATCAGTCTGCTCACTGATACTCCGCCTTCTGAGGGAATATGATTCTTCTTGGAGGAGAACAATTCCACATGCGCCTTATATTACGAATTTCGAGGTCAACTGTCATGCGTCCAGACAATTGGTTTTAATCCCACAGTTGAATGGTTCTGAAACAATCAAGGAGGAATTTTTTTGTAGCCCAACCAAAAGCGAAAAACCATTCTCTGGTAGGGGTCAACAGACCTCCCATAGAAGGAGCCGCTTTTCATCCTCAGCCCATAAATTGCTTATAATTGTTTTACTATGCGTAGATTGTGGTTCTTATGGTTGCTCCCCTTTCTTTTTGTTCTGGAATCTTGCGGGACGATTCAGCCAGCACCCACGCATATAGCAGGACCAAACGCCTCTCTCGTGGACCCGTTGCCTGCTCGCTTTACCCTGAGCTCCAACACCATCCCCTACGGAAAAAACATCCGCTTTGAGCAAGTGAGTCTTGAAGAAGGTCTTTCTCAAAGCGTTGTAAATGTGATTCTGCAAGACAAAAAAGGCTTCTTATGGGTTGGCACAGATGATGGTTTGAACCGTTACGATGGCTACAATTTCAAAATATTCAAACCTGATACTACCGATCCATTCAGCCTAAGTGACCGCTCTATTGCAGATATTGTGGAAGATAAAACTGGCAATCTTTGGATCGCCACCCGCATGGGCGGACTAAATCGCTACGACCCGGTCTCTGGCAAATTTACTCAATACCTTCACAATAAAAACGATAATTCCAGCATTATCAGCAATCAGGTCACTTCACTATTTGTAGACAAGACCGGGCTTTGGATAGGCACAAACAACGGGCTCGATTTCCTTGATTTCGAAACCAATCAATTCACGCATTACCCACTTGAAAAAGGGAAACTGGTACCGGAAAGCAAATCTATTTCAGTTGTTTACAAAGACTCTTTTAGCAGGCTCTGGATCGGCACCTCAGATGCCGGGCTGGGGGTTTATGACGAAAAAGAACAGTCATTCAAAGCCTTCAAGAATAATGAATATAACAATCAGAGCTTGAGCCATAATCGTGTGCTTTCGATCACACAAGACCTTGGGGGGAGCATCTGGGTTGGAACAAGCAATGGTTTAAATCTTTACAACGAAGAAGAAAATAACTTCACCCGCTTCAAAAGGTCTAAAGATGATCCCAACAGTGTGGCCGGCAATATCATTTACTCGCTATTCACAGACCAATACGGAAGTGTATGGGTTGGAACCAATGTTGGGCTAGATCGTTATTCCCCTCAAGAAGGTAAATTTATCCATCATCAATCGCAGCCTAATGTACCCAACAGCTTAAGCAATAACGAAGTTCTGTATATTTATGAAGATGATAGCGGTGTGTTATGGGTTGGAACCTATGGCGGCGGATTAAACAAATACAACCGTCAACAAGATCGTTATGCATACTTCCGCAACAATCCTGATGATCCTACCAGTTTAAGTAGCAATATCATCTTTGCAATTCAGCCCGCAGAGTTTGGGAGAGTTTGGGTGGGCACTCTAGATAGCGGATTAAATCTGTTTGACCCCTACACAGAAACTTTTACAAGATATGTCCATGACTCGAATGTACCCAATAGCCTGATTAATAACAACATCTTTTCACTTTATCGAGACAAAAGCGGCCTGATCTGGGTCGGCACCGCTAACGGTATGGACCGTTACAACCGTGGTTCCAAAAGCTTCTCACATTATTCACCACCCGAAGGGGATTTCACAAGAACTGATGAACGATTTAACGTCCTTGCTATCTTGGAAGACTCAAAAAAGAACTTCTGGGTTGGTTCTAGTATGGGGCTTTACCTCTTTGACAAAAAGACCGGGGTGCTCACAAGACATAACAGTGAACTTGGCAAAACTCGTGTCAATGCAATTTTAGAGGATAAAGAGGGCAATCTCTGGGTAGGCACGCCAGAAGACGGTCTGCGCCGGCTCAATATTGAAACTGGAAAAATCTCGTATTTTAGATACGACCAAACAGAAAAATCCTCGTTGAACAACAACTCCGTGCTTTGCATCTATCAAGATACTCAAGGAACAATTTGGATCGGAACGCATGGTGGAGGCTTAAGTCGCTTCAACTCTGAAACAGAGACGTTCACTCATTTCACCGAGCAAGAAGGCTTGGCAAATAATGTGGTCTATGGCATTTTGGAAGATGAGACTGGCAAACTTTGGCTAAGCACAAATTTTGGTCTGGCTCGCTTCAATACAGTCAATAAAACCTTCCGCATCTTTACCGCGAGCGACGGTTTACAAAGCAATGAGTTCAACCAGAATTCTTATGCCAAAGATGAAAATGGAACAATGTATTTCGGCGGCATCAATGGGCTCAATGTCTTTACCCCTCAAGATATTACAGACAATCAATATGCGCCAAAAGTCTCTTTAACTTCTGTTACAGTGGATGGTGCACCTTTAGCCAATACCAATGGTCTATCAACTGAGTACCTCGATACGATTACGCTTGCTTGGCCTCAAGACTCATTCGAATTTGAGTATGCGGCGTTTGCCTTGAGCAACCCCTGAATAACCGCTACGCTTATAAATTAGAAAACTTTGATACAGATTGGATCAGCACAGATACACAGAGAAATGGCAGATATACCAACCTCCCCGGTGGGACGTATACACTACGCCTGCGCGGCTCCAATAATGATGGGGTTTGGAACGACCAGGGTGCGTCCATTCAGGTTGTGGTTGTGCCGCCGTTCTGGGAAACCTGGCTGTTCCGTGGGCTCATGACCGTGCTCTTTATGGTCAGTGTTGCGGGCGGCTTGCGCTGGCGCGTAAAAAGTGTTGAAAATAAAAATCAGGAACTGGAACGGCTAGTCAAACTCCGTACTGCAGACCTTGAGAAACGCACCGGAGAGATCGAAGCTCTATATCAAGCTGATGAGCGGATTCTTCGCAGCGTTACCCTGAACCAAATATTCCAAGCCCTTGTTGATGTATCCATCTCCATTCTCAAAGCAGACCGCAGTATGGTTCTCACCTGGAATGACGAAAAACGGAAGATCTCGCCGCGCATTAGTTTAGGCTTCAAACCTGAAACCCTCGCCGTCATGAATTTTGATAGTGACGAAGGTTTGATCGGAACCGCCATGAAAACTGGTCAACCAATGGTAGCTTCTGATATTTCGTTATCAACATCTAGAGAAGATGTTCAAAAAGCCATAGAAATGGAAGGCATAAAATCATTCGCCCACTTCCCTATTGTGGTCGACGAGAAAGTAATCGCAATCTTCAATGTCGCATACACCCGCACCAATGCGCTGACCAAAGATTCCACACGCCTTTTCACAGCATTGGTTAACCGAGCTGCGATGGCAATTGCAAATATGGAGCTATTTGAGCAGACTCGTGATCTGGCAGTGATGGAAGAAAGAAACCGCCTCGCCCGCGACCTGCATGACTCTGCCAAACAAAAAGCCTTTGCCGCCCTTGCACAGTTAGGCACTGTAAACGGCATGGCAAAAGCTGTTCATGCAGGTCCTACCGTTCCTATTGGGGCAGAGCAACACTTAAGCGAAGCCGAAAATTTGGTGTATGAAGTTATTCAAGAATTAAATTTCCTAATTCAGGAAATTTACCCGATCGCATTACAAGAAAAAGGCTTGCCTACTGTTCTTCGAGAATACATCTTCGAATGGGAAAACCGAAATGATGTTTCAGCAAATCTTGTGATCCAGAATGAGAGGCGTTTACAGCTTGAAACGGAGCAAGCGGTATACCGCGTCATTCAAGAGGCGCTGGCAAATGTCTCACGGCATAGCCGCGCCAACCGAGTAGATATTTCCCTCGCGTATAATCCTGATCTACTCCAGGTCACTATGGCAGATGACGGCTGCGGGTTCAATGTCAATCAAAAGGCAACTGGCTTGGGCTTCCGTTCAATGCGAGAACGTATTATCAGTGTACGTGGTACATTTCAAATCCAAAGTGCACCTGGGCAAGGCACACGCATCATTATTCAGATCCCTCTAAAAGGTAATACAGGAGGTTTAGTATGAGACACCATCGCACAAGTATATTGATCACAGACGACCATGAAGTGGTGCGCAGCGGCATCCGCTCATATCTTGAAAAAATTTCAGACTTTCAAGTTGTAGGTGAAGCATCTTCGGGCGAAGAAACGTTGAGTATGGTATCTGAGTTGATTCCAGATATTGTCCTTTTGGATTTGATCCTGCCAGGCATGGACGGTATAGAAACCACGCGCCGCATTCGCCAGATCAGCCCGCGCACCAAGGTTGTAGTGCTTACTTCTTACCATGAAGATGTGCATATCTTCCCAGCATTAAAAGCTGGGGCGATCTCTTATATTCTGAAAGACATGAAAATGGAGAAATTGGTTGAGGTGTTGCACCGTGCGGTGCAAGGCGAAGTAACCCTTCACCCTATAGTTGCCTCACGTGTACTTCAAAACATACGTGGCGAAAATGGTGAGGAACAGCCCTTATTTACAGAGTTGACCGACCGTGAGACCGATGTTTTGAAATTAATTGCAGCCGGGCTTACAAACGGACAGATCGCGGATAAATTATTCATTAGCGAAAATACGGTCAAGGGGCATGTAAGCAATATTCTCAGCAAATTACATTTGGCAGATCGTACACAGGCTGCCGTCTATGCGTGGCAGCAAGGGATTGTCAATCGTCAAAGTACGACCAAATAAATAAAAAGACACCGCCTGATGGCGGTGTCTTTTTATTAGAAACGAAATTACTTACTTCCCCATATCTGCCAAAGCAGCTTCGATCTCTTGGGTAAAGACGTCAATACCTTGGGCACCCTGAATTACACGGGTTTGGGTTTCCCCGTTCACATCATAGGTCATGATAAAAGATGGTGTTGCCTGAATACCCGCTGCTGTAGCATCCTTGGCGTCTTGTTCTGCCTGGTCGGAGTATTTGCCAGAAGACCTACAATCATCATACTGACCGCGATCCAAGCCAAGTTCGTCGGCAAACGCCTCTAAATGGCGGTCGTCAAAAGCACCCACATTTTCGCCGGTCTGATTCGTGAAAAGCATATCGTGCATTTCCCAGAACTTACCCTGGTCACCTGCACAATAAGCTGCCTCAGCCGCCGCTTTTGATTCAGGTCCGATAAAGGCACCAACAGACTTATATACAAAGTGAACCGTACCTGTTTCCACATATTGTTTCATTAACAATTCTTCTGTATTTTCAAAGAAGATACGGCAGTACGGACACTGGAAGTCGGAATACTCGGTGATCGTGATCGGCGCGTTCGGGTCACCAGCAGTATTGAAATCGGCGTTGGGGCGTGCAATTTCCTTCGGGGTGACTACTTCCCCAAGTGGTTTCAAATTGGGGTAAATCACTAAAAATGCAAGAAATAGTGCGCCTACGGTAATCAGACCGATCGCCAAAAAGCGGGATTGCTTCTCTTTACGGCGGATCTGCTCCTTGCGCAACTGTCGTTTACTCATCTCTTTCGTCATGCTCACTCCTATTGATTTTTTTGTTGAGGCTGAATTTTCTCATGCCAAAATGAATTTGTCCAGAAATGGGTTAAGGAGCTCTTATTTTTGACTACTCGCGTAGGCGAGCATCCATCCACATGAGCATGGTTTTGAACACATCTGCCTTTTCAGGCTCATTATGCAATTCGTGATAGGCACCGTCCCACAGAACGAGGGTTGCGCGGTCTTTTAGGGCTGCCGCAAACTCAGTGCTGCTGGAAGGATAGGCAATCGCATCACTCTTGCCATGCAATAAGAGGAGTGGCAAAGGGAAATTTCCCGCATTTGCCAGAGTCCACTGAGTAACCCCAAGCATAACCTTCCCAAACCCGAGGGAAATCTTGTCGTGAACAAGAGGGTCATTGTTGTAGGTTTGCACAACAGTTTCATCACGAGAGATAGCTTTTGCATCCAACCCGCTTGGAAGGGTGGTGCGTGGTATTAGAGAACCGAGCAGTTTTGCCATGAAAATCTTCACAGGTTGTTCTTCTAAAGCGGTATGAAGACCTGAACTGGTGGCGATCACACCCTTGATGTCTGGCTTGCGGTTTAATGTGTAATTCAAGACCAAGATACCGCCCAAACTATGCCCATAGAGAATGACCGGAAGGTTCGGATATCGTTTTTTTGCCTGCGCTAATAATTGATCTATATCTTGCAAGAAATCTTCAATGGAAGAAATATGCCCGCGGATTCCACCAGAGCGTCCATGTCCGCGATGGTCAAAGGAGAAGAGAATATATCCCTCCTTGCTAAATGCTTCGGCAACATGGGTATAACGTGAGCTATGCTCACCCAAACCATGCACCAAACACACAACGGCACGGGGTAACACCACATCTGGCTCCCAGACCTGAGCAAAAATATCCAGTCCATCTTTTGCTTTCCAATTAAATTCTTGATGTTTCATATCTATGATGCTCCAATCGTGATCTTAAATTCACATTGATGTGACCCCGTCGCTTTGCAGACAAGCTCTTCAATGTCATGTTCGTCGCCGGTAGCCCAATATAAACATTCGCGGATCAGCCCCAAGGTTACAAAGCACACCGGGGAGCTTTCTTCTTGCCCTAGGGTGGTAGGAGAGGAATGGTCAACAAGCAACAAGTCAAGGTCCAAGGTGTGAACCGTAACATCGCCGCGCACTACACCGAGAGTTGAGGCGAGCAATTCAATTGCAGGTTTACGCTTCAACGATTTGGGAAGTCCACGCACGAGAGTTGACTGAGCCTTCAAAGCGAAAGAAGCATCATTTAACATCGGCTCCCAAAGCTTGGAGCCAATTCGCAGGAGAATGCCACGCGCGCCACGCCCATAATAGGTGCGCAAGGCAGACTGTAGCTTGGAATATGCTTCTGCCGTTTGGGTTGCATCAAATGCGAGAAAAAATTCGGGTTTCTGCCAATCACGCGATAAGTCGGAATTTGACAGTACCGCATGATAAGTATCGGCTCCTACTTCTTTCGAAAGGGTTTCCACAAAACGGCTCATCAGGCGCGGAGAAAGTCGTGAGGGTGTCATGATTATGCTCCCATGGAATGAACAAAAACGGGGTAATGTTCTCCTGTTCGAAGGAAACCTAATTTCGCATACAAGCGCAGTGAGGCAGTGTTATCGTCCTGTGTATTGACTGATAATCTGCCAGATTGAAGCCCACCTGCTCGCTGGATCAAATCATGCACAAGGGCAGATCCCACTCCCCTGCCTTGCGCTTCAGGGCGAACCCCAAGCCTTGCAAGGTGAACCCCAAACGGATTCCCCGTACTGATTTGATATGCAATAATTCCATTAGAGTCTTCAGCAACAGAGGAATAGAAAGATTGACCATGCGCACGTTGGAGAGCATCTGAGGTGTTGTGCCAGAATTTGCCAAAGGCTTCGCGGTCTACTTCTTCAACAATGCTGAAGTCTACTTCTTGCATTGGTCGTATCCGAATCGATTCATCGATCCGAGCAGGAACATAATCTTCGCTTTTGAGTTCAAGGAGAACAATATTTAAGCGTGGCTCAAATCCACTATCTAAGAGCAAGGATTGAAACCAATGTTTCATCACAATAGATGCCGCTTCAGCGTGCGGGTTGATTGCTCGAATTTCAGCGGAGGCAAAGCTCCATAGGTCAGACCAAGCTTCAGGTCCAGAAAGATGCGGGCTAAATGAGAAGAGGCGAATCCATGCTACATCTGGCGGATCTTCTGGGCATGCCAGCGCTGCAACAACAGTCCCCGCATCTTCCAATACCCAAAAGTTATGGGTGCCAATCCACTCAAGTGCAGTACGCCAATCGAGATGGCGATGTGTATTTGATTCTTGAAATATGAGATTGGAAAGTTGACGATGATCCTGCGCAACGGCGCGCCGGATATGCAGGTGAAGGTTGATCATCTGATAAATTTCATGAAAAACTTCATGATACGTTCGAAAATGGTTGGGTTCTTTTTGACGTCGATTGACCCCATCATTTTGAATGCAGAGTCAGTGATCTTGCCTGTTTTGAGCTTGATTGCAGCAGCAGATTTCATGACCATCGCTCGCAAGTCGCCTTCATCAATACTGCCAAATAAATCTGCAGAAAGTTCGTAATTCTTTATGGCTTCATCATAGCGATGCAGTCCTTCAAGAGCTGCCGCTTGATTCCCCAAAGCCATTGCCTGGCGTTTAATATCATGGGCACCTGCAAAAACCTGTTCCGTACCCAGAACAGCATCCAATGCTTCTTGTGGTTTCCCAGCTTGCAAAAGAGCTACGCTTAAGTTATTTTTGGCTTCAGCGGCTTCAAGCCCAGCACGTCCTTGAGTGTATCCATCTACCGCTTGGCGAAAATAATTTGCGGCTTCAACAAAGTTTTTTTGAGCAAAAGCATGTTTGCCCTTGGCATCAAGTTGATGAGGTTCAAGAGACATGGTTGATTAGAGAGTAATATCCAAGAGACCTTCAGCCACAGAGCGCAATTTATCGCGCGACATGCTGCTGAGTTTCATTGCCAATTCAAGATAGGGGCGGTTGACAGGTTGGCAAACAAATTCTTGAAATTCATCAGGCAGGTCCATGAATTTTTGCATGGCAAGCTGAGTAGTCATCCACTCGCCTACAGGTCCGCTTTGATCGAAGAAATTTTCAATACGGCTGCCCATCACAGTTAGAATACTTTCTAATTCTGGCACAGAAACCGTGCGTTCACCCAATTCATAAGCTTTTAAGCGAGATTGTGGAATGCCGGTCTCTGATGAAAGATGGCGAATAGACATATTCGCATTCGTACGCTCCTGACGGATCAATGCGCCAATCATACGATGACGTAAAGCAATCAGTTTTGTAACATCTTCAGGTTTTAATGGTTCAGGTGCATCAGAAACAGTCTCGTTGCCCCAAAATTGCGAAATGGGGATTTTCAAAAAGAAAACAAGGGCTTCCAACTCAGGCAAAGAGGGTGCGCGCCGCCCTTCTTCATAGGCACGGAACACACCTGCTTTTACACCGATCGCATCGGCACATTCTTTGATGCTGCGACGTTCTGCCACTCGGGCGTCTCTAATCAATAAACCAAGTTTCTTTTCGCGAATTGTAATTTGAGCGTTGGTCATGTTACCTCATCAGATAAGCCCTTATTATAGCAGAATGCGTCAACGTCTTGACGGCTGTTGCTGTTGTTTAGACGTCATAAACACCTCTGCGCCTAACTTGAAGCCCGCCGCTTCCAACCTTGGGCTGAAGTTGGGGCGAATGCCCGTAGGCTGTAACTCGCCCAAAACTTGACCGTCTTGAGTGACGCCAGTTTGGTTAAATTTGAAAATATCAGTCAAAACGACCACATCCCCTTCCATACCGGCTACTTCGGTAATGGCGGTCACCTTGCGTTTGCCGTCTTTGAGGCGAGTTTGCTGAACAATAAGGTCGATTGCTGATGAAATCTGGGTGCGAACCACCTTGAGAGGCAGTTCCATGCCTGCCATAAGAACCAGGGTCTCCAAGCGAGAGATCGCATCGCGCGGGCTGTTCGAGTGGACAGTGGTCAACGAACCATCGTGCCCAGTATTCATCGCCTGAAGCATATCCAGCGCTTCTCCACCGCGCACCTCACCCACTACAATCCGGTCTGGGCGCATACGCAGAGAGTTCTTAACAAGGTCACGGATGGTGACAGCATGTAGACCGTCAGAATTAGCTGGTTTGGTCTCCATGCGCATGACATGGTCTTGCTGCAACTGAAGTTCAGCTGCATCTTCGATAGTGACAATGCGTTCCCCTTCAGGAATAAACCCAGAAACTACGTTCAACAAAGTGGTCTTTCCAGATCCGGTTCCACCAGAAATCACAATATTGAAACGTGCCTTCACACAGGCTTCGAGAAAATCTGCCATTTGCTTTGTAATGGAGCCAAATGAGATAAGATCTTCTGCCTTTAGTTTATCTTTGCGAAACTTGCGGATGGTAATCGAAGGTCCATCAATAGAGACAGGCCGAACCACGGCGTTGACGCGAGAACCGTCAGGCAAACGTGCATCTACTGTAGGAGAGTCAAAATCCACTCGGCGACCTAGCGGCATAATAATACGGTCAATAACTCTCAGCACGTGGTCATCATCGTCAAAGGTAATCTCGCTCTTGGTTAACTGTCCCTTTTTCTCGACGAAAATCTTTTTGGGTCCATTGACCATGATCTCCGAAACATCCGGGTCATCTAAAAGTGGCTGGATCGGACCAAATCCCAAAAGGTCATTGAGAACTTGCTTGAAAATTTCGCGTTTTAAATCTTCAGGAATTTGAGCTGCGTAGTCTCAAAAACCTTACCAATATTTTGCTGAATAAATGTCGCCCGTTGAGATGCCTCCACTCCATCTGTTTCGAGTGCGCGTAAAAGATTATCAGCCAGATATTTCTTCAGGCGAATAAGATCCTGCCCTGTTAACCGCTGCGGAGCGCCTGAAAGTGGGGTGTTCATTCTTCCCCTTTTTGTGCTTCATTCAATGGCATTACCCAAACGATCTGCCCCTTTTGTAAAGCTAGGAATGGTCCTGTATAAAGCTCTTCTCCATTCATGTCACACACACTGACATCCGTCATAGCAACAAACTGTTCATTACCTTCGATCTCATCCTTCATTCGTTCACCATGCCGCACATGAATGGTTCCGCGAATGAGGTTTGTAGTAGTCTGGACCATGGCGGGTACAGGCACTTTTTGAATCACATTTGTATAGAACTTTCCTTTATCGTCATATTCAATAGACATGGGCTTTATCTCCCTCTGCCCGGGAAAGACAACTATTAGCCGCGAACCTTTTTGGCAAGGGTTGCCATTTCTCTGGCAGAATCATGAAAAATTATAGAAGCAGTATCGTTTGGGAATTTTAATGTAAAAGGGCGGTGTTGGCTGTTTGCAAATCCGAAATTTGTACCTAGGTAGGGAATTGCAGTATTGACATTTCTTCCCAAAATTGTTTCAGCTTCTTTTTTACTTAACCCTTCCAAACTGGCATGTCGATTTAAAATAGTATAAATCGCTTGCGGGTTTACCCCTTTTGCCTTAAGAAAATCCAAGATTGTTTTCGTCAGAGAGATCGTACTCACATCCGTGCTAACCAATAAAGTGATCAGGTCTGAATGTTGGATCAAGGGTAGGGTGATTTTTGAAAGAGCGCGCCCAATATCTACAAGAACATAATCATATGAAGACTTCAGTCCGGTGATAATATCCCAAATGCGCCCAACATTTAATTGGTTGCTAAGCTCCGGGTCGGGAGAGCCTGCCAGAAGATTGAAATTCCAATATTCGACTCTTGGTAAGTTCTTAAGAAAATCTACATCCGTTTCCAACGGATTTCTATCTGCTATTGTGACAATATTATCTGTACCTTCATAACCAACGATCTGAGCAATGGACCCAATGGGAAACACCAAATCCACTACGGCAATGCGTGCATCAGGTTGATCCTTGGCAATATTAAATGCTGTATTTGCACAAACAGAAGAAGTGCCAGTGCCGCCCTTCGCACTGAGAAACAAGATCATCAAGCCACCATGTTTCATCTCTTCTTGCTTAATACCAAACAGACGATTAATAATGTCTTTTAACATCGGTACAGCTTGACCCGATTTCGTTATATAGTCATTAAAACCTGCATCCTGGCAGGATTTGATCCGTGTAGGGTTATGGTCACTGCTTAAGGCAACGACGGGTAAATGATCTGTTCGCGGGTCATTCCGTAATTTGGTAACAAACTCTTCCCCCTTAATATCTGCCAAAGCAGGGTCAGCAATTACGAGGTCCGGGTGGTCTCGCCAGGTGCAAATCAGACCTTCCTTGCCAGACCCTGCTTGTAAAGTCTCAAAATCTAGTTCTTGTAATTTTCGAGCTATAAAATTTCGGCTTGCAGCGTCTGAGTCTACGATCAAAATTTTCTTTTGAGGCATATCCTATTCCTGAGCGCAAACCCGTTTATGCGCAATTATTACATCTCTATGGGGGGCATTAGATACCCCAACCCAGATCGGGTAACAATGTGTCTGGGTGTGTGAGCATCTTTTTCAAGCTTCTGGCGTAGACGGGCAATGCTCACCCATAAAATTTCCTTATCATTTTTATATTCAACGCCCCAAACACTAGTTAGCAATTCTTCAGAGGTGAGAATTTTGCCAACGTTATGAGCAAATTGAAGTAAAAGTCTGTATTCTGTGGCAGATAAAGAGACGGCTTCTTCACCGCGCCACACTTCGGCGCGAGCGAAGTCAATTTTCAAATCATCGTGCGTAAAGAAGCGAACCTGCCCAGCATCTGTCGGGTTATGAGCACGGCGCAACACTGCACGAACACGCGCCAGCAGTTCTGTAGCAGAGAACGGCTTAATGAGGTAGTCATCAGCGCCAAGGTCCAACCCGCGGACACGATCTTGTTCTTCACCACGCGCCGTAAGGATCACAATGGGCACATTGGTAAATTCGCGCAGACGCTGTGTGGCGCCAAAACCATCCAACCGTGGCATCATCACATCCATCAACACAAGGTCAATAGGATTGGATGAAAAAACATCCAATGCTTGCATACCATCTTGTGCGGTCACCACTTCGTACCCTTCAGTGCGAAGGTTCGCCTCTAACAAACGAAGATAGCGGGGTTCATCATCTACGATCAGAATACGCTTTGCCATAAGAGCTCCTTGAAGAATGGTGTTTCACTTAAATGTCAAAGCGTTGGGTCGGCAGGAAGTTCTATAAAAAACGTAGTTCCGCGATCCAACACTGACTCTACCCAAATATTACCATGATGTGCCATAACAATTTGCTTGCAAATATACAGCCCCAGCCCGGTGCCCGTCACAGTGCGTTCGCCAGGCACACGATAAAACCGTTCGAACAGAAATGGAAGGAATTCTTCTGGTATACCCTCCCCTTCATCTGCAAAAGAGATTTGAACTTTCTTCTTCTGATGATTTCCGCCAATAATAAGTTTTGAATCAGGTGCATACTTAATCGCATTGCTAAAAAGATTCTCGAAAACTTGAGAAAGCTTCACCCCATCTCCAAGAACAGGCGGAAGAGCATCAATTTTCATTTCGATCACAAGATTAGGATGGTGCGTCTTCACACGTGCTGCCACATCACGTACTAACGCATCCAGACGGATGGGAGAAAATTTGAATTGAATAGTTTTACTCTGCAACCGCGCAGACTCTAGCATATCTTCGATCAGCTTTGCTAACCGGTCTGTTTCTTCATCAATGATCGACAAAAATTCATGTTGAGTAGCGTCATCCCAGTGAGCGTCTTGCCTCAACAGGCTGGTGCTATATCCCTTAATAAAACCAAGTGGAGTACGTAACTCATGAGAAATAGTGGACACAAAATCGTCCTGCAAGCGCATCTGCCGTTGAACGGAGTCTAGCTCTTCACGTGCATCTTGTAATTCTTTGCGCTCGATCAATGCTGCTGCCCAAATCGCTTGCAATGAAGCGACATGGATATGCATTTCAGAATATTCAGGTCCGCCAAAGCGCACAAACAACAACGCCCCGCGCAATTTCTCACCTACATATAACGGAATCCCTAACACATGGGTTTGAGACATGCGGTCGTGATTTTTTTTATCTTTTTCAGGTCCATGAATCACCATATGTTCGTTGGTGATTACGTCATTCGCTACACTTTCACCCCAAGCTGCATCTGCCTCTGCTGTCTTTCCACGTCCGATGGCACGGGCGTAGACCACATCCAAACCTCGGGTTTGGCGCTCGCTCAAATAGACCGCGACATTATCAAACACAAAAGAACGACGCATGGAAATAAATAATGCGTCCAACGCAGACCGCCAATCTGGCTTCGATTGGACATCTTGAAAGATTCGATGAAGGTCAGAGAGTGTCTCTTTATCCATAACTAATCTCGCATCGCAAGGAGAGGGAATTTGAAGGTGGTGCCTTTGCCTTCAGCTGACTTCACATCCAATAAAGAGCCGTGTGCTTCCACGATCTGACGGACAAGCGACAGACCCAACCCAGTACCACCATATCGCCGAGTAGAAGAACCATCTAATTGATGGAAAGGTTCAAATATCTCTGTCATACGGTCTTGAGGAATACCAACCCCGGTATCACGCACAATGACTTGAACTAAATTTCTACCGTCCTCTTCAAGCGCAACAGTTACGGTTCCGCCTGAGGGAGTAAATTTGATGCCATTATCAATAAGTTGCCCAACGACCCAGCTAATCTTCTCGCCGTCAGCCTGAACAAAGGGCATATCATCTCTGGTAAACACTTCCAGTTTAACGCCGCGGTCATCTGCTTTTCGCGTGGCTGTTTTTGTCACCAGCGAAATTACCCGCCGAATATCCACACTTTCAAGTTTCATGCTCATTTCACCACGGGATGCCAGCGAGAACATGATGAGGTCTTCTATCATATCTTCCAACTTTCCCGTGGCACGTTGACTGACCGTTAGCGCATGGCGCTGTTCCTCAGAAATACCCCCCAATGATTCTGCCAACATCAATTCGATATAGCCTTTAATATGGGTAAGCGGAGTCCGTAATTCGTGCGAGATATTTGAAACAAAATTAGCCTTCATCTGGCTAAGTTCAGATAGGCGATTTAATGCCTCATTCAGATCTGAGGTGCGTTCACGGACGCGCTGCTCTAAGTTACGGTTTGCCGATTGCAAGGCAGAGCGCAATTGAATGATCTGCTCCGTGATTACCTGATCCAAAGTATCTTTGTCAATTAGGTTTAGCTCGATCAATGCCTGCCCCAAAAGAGATTGTCCGCCTTTATAGGTCACATCTTGTTGATGGTTCAATGCACGTTGCAGGTCAATTTCACTGATCAACCCTTTTTGGACGAGATACTCCCCTAAACGCGGGACGAGCATCTCCGGCGATAATTTTGGCGACTTAGATTCCATCAGAAACCGTCCGAATTTTTTATTTTTCGTACCGTAATTCTAAGCGACCCACTCCCCATCTATCATGACAGCAGAAGGTAACATTGTCAACAGGGTGGAGGGGGCAATTTCAAAAATGTCCTCGTCCAAAACAATAAGATCAGCGTGATAATTTTCAGCTAACTTGCCAAGGCGGTTCTCTGCATTGGCAGTGTAGGCTGCACCGAAGGTGTAGGCAGATAAGGCTTCAGCGAGAGTCAACTTCTGTTCGGCGCGCCAGCCCTCGGCGGAGGGAGAGCCGTCTGCTCGTTGGCGGGTGACGGCGGCGTGCAATCCCCAGAACGGGTTGGGTGACTCCACGGGTGCATCCGATCCAAAAGCAAGAATCGCACCATAGTTGAGCTGCGTTCGCCAGGCGTATGAAAGCTCGGCGCGTTTGCCCCAGTAACGATCGGCGGCAAACATATCAGAAGTCGCGTGAATCGGCTGCATGGATGCAATGACGTTCAGCTTGGCAAGTCGCGGCGCATCGTCGGGATGAATGACTTGTACATGCTCAATGCGATGACGCAGATGCGGCAAATGATTTTGGGTTTCATAATTGCGCAACTGCTCAAAAGCATTCAAGACTTCGTGATTGGCTTTATCACCAATCGCATGCACCGTCATGCTCAAACCAACATCGGCAGCTTTGCGGGCGTGTTCAAAAAGTTCCTCGCCATCCATATTGAGAATGCCTTTATTGCCCGGCTCATTCTCATACGGCTCAAGCATGGCAGCCGTGCGCGGACCCAGTGCACCATCCATAAAAGCTTTGACCGATCCGATCCATAACATCTCATCGCCAAAACCGGTACGCAAGCCGATATCATTCGCCTGCTCCACACTCTCAACGGGGATGTTCTTACATACACGTAATTTTAATTTGCCTTTTGCTCTCAAAGATTGCAAAGTCATAAACGACTGACGACGGTCAAAATCGTGGACGCCCGTGATGCCCATCTTCCACAACACGGATTGCGCTTTTTCAAACGCCGCCTCTAACTCAGCCAGAGTTGGTTCTGGCACCGCGGCATTGACCAACGCCATAGCCGTTTCAAGCATGATGCCCGTGGCTTTTCCGTTCGCATCGCGTTGGACGGCACCATCTTTCGGGTCGGGCGTTTCATCTGTGACATTCGCCAGCTTCATCGCAGACGTGTTCGCCCACGCCGCATGCAGCGACTTGGCAGTGAGGTAGACCGGGTTATTCGGCGAGACTGCATCGAGTTCTGCCGCGGTTGGGAAGTTGCCATCCCAATCATTTTGCTGCCAGCCATGACCCAACACCCACTCGCCCGGCTTGAGAGTCCGCGCACGCTCCCCCACTCGCCGCAGACATTCTTCCTTCGTCTTGGTCTCGCAATCTACTTTGGAAAGCCCCAGCGAGTAAAACTGCATGTGAATGTGTGCATCGGTCAGACCGGGCAGGATGGTCTTACCTTTCATATCCTGCTTTTCAAGCTTGCCATGTGCAAGACCTTCAAGCTGGTCTTTGGTTCCAACAGCAAGAATCCGCCCGCCTGCAATGAGTATCGCAGATGCTCGCGGATTAAAAGAATCTAGGGTATGAATGTTGGCGTTATAGAGTAGTTTCATTATATGATTTTTGTAGGGACGGGGTCGCCCCGCCCAAAGTTTAGATAGAGGCAAATTAGGGCGCAGAAACCGCGCCCTACGAAAACTACGACATCTTTTTAATCAACTCATCTAGTTCTTCATCTGAATAATAATAGATGGTTACCGTGCCGCCCTTCTTGCCATGTTTGAGCGCCACCTTTGTGCCTAAACTTCGTTGAAGGCGCTTTTCTACATCCAGCACATCGGCGTTGACGGTTGCCTTCTTTACGGTTACAGGCTTTACACCGGTCAACTTACGAATATATTCTTCAGATTGGCGCACACTAAATTGGAGATTGATGATGGTCTGCAATGCAGAAGTCTGCGCCTTCTGAGTAGAAAGACCAAGCAAAGCACGGGCATGACCTTCGGTAATGGTATTGTCCACCAAGGCTTGCTTGACCGCATCCGCAAGATTAGTGAGGCGCATGGTATTGGTCACTGCGACACGGCTCTTGCCCACCCGCTTGGCGATCATTTCATGCGAGAGACCAAAATCTTCAGCAAGCTGATGATAGGCTTCGGCTTCTTCCATCGGGTTCAAGTCTGCACGTTGGACGTTTTCGATCAATGCCAGTTCAAGCAATTCCTGATTATTCGCCTGACGCGTCACCACCGGGACTTTGGTTAACCCTGCCCGCTGTGAAGCTTGCCAACGCCGTTCACCCGCAATCAGAATAAACGTCCCATCGCCCTTTGGCGAAACGATCAAGGGCTGAATGACTCCATGCTCACGAATAGACGCCGCCAAATCATTCAGATCTTCTTCTTTGAAATGCACACGCGGCTGACGTGGATTGCGCTTAATCGCCTCCACAGGCACCTGCTGCACACCGCCTTCCCCACTTGATTTACTGCTGCTCGTCACCGCCGGAGTCGAAGACTTTCCGCCTGGGATGAGCGCATCCAATCCTTTGCCAAGACCTTTTCGTTGAGCCATGATAAATCCTTTTTAACCGCAGATAAATTGGATAAACACAAATGGAAAGATAAAAATCCTTTTCATTTGTGTTTATCTGTGGTTACTTATCGCCTTTCAACAATTCTTTCGCCAATGTTTCGTAGGCATCAGCCCCCGGAGAGTTCGGCGCATATTCTGAAATAGGAAGCCCATAGGAGGGCGCTTCTGCCAAACGAATATTACGCGGAATGATGCTCTTGAATACCTGATTAGGGAAATGCTTGTTCACTTCTCGTACCACATCCGCAGAAAGATTCGTACGATTATCGAACATCGTCAGAATCACACCGCGCACTTTGAGTTCCGGGAAAAGCGCCGAGCGCACGCGGTCTATCGTTTGAGTCAATTGTCCCAGCCCTTCGAGTGCAAGATATTCACACTGCACCGGCACGATTACCCCATCAACCGCCGCCATCAACCCGTTCACGGTCAGCAAACCCAAAGAAGGCGGACAATCGATTAAGACATAATCATAGCGGCTTGCCACTTTCAAAAGCGCTTTCTTCAAACGCGACTCGCGCGCGAGTTCATCCACCAGTTCAACTTCGGCACCAGCTAGCGAAGGCGAAGATGGCAACAACGACAACTGTAACCGTTCATTCAACAAAATAAACGGGAAGATATCATCCTCGCCGAGCAGCGCATCATAGGTACTGCCTTCCACGAGAAGTTTATCCACACCCAAACAAGAAGTTGCATTCGCCTGCGGGTCGAGGTCTACCACCAACACACGCTGACCCAGCTTCGCCAAATACGCCGCCAGGTTGATCGTGGATGTGGTTTTGCCCACACCGCCTTTTTGATTCACCAGAGTATAGATCTTCGTCAAGACAAAACCTCCATCTTGCAATGTTCAATTTCATCATGAGTGGGAATGCCCTGCAAACCCACACGTGTTACAGAATACGCCGCAAGGTTCGTTGCAAAACGCGCCGCTTCCCACGGGTCTTTGGTTTGATAAAGCCTCACAAAAAATGAAGCCGCAAAAATATCGCCCGCGCCGGTCGCATCTACTTCATTCACTTTGATGGGACGATACCGCCTACGATCTCCGTGCCAATGCAAAACGGCACCTTCTTCGCCCTCCGTCAAACAAAGCAGACGAGTGTGATGCGACATCCATTCAACGACTTCCAAGTCGCGGTTGATATCTTCGAGTGACATCACCACGCCTCCCACCTGACCAAGAACCTGCTCGCTGTTTTCCCAAGCCGTAGCGAACACCGAACCTTTTTCGTCCCAGCCGCGCATCCAGCCCTGCGGCGTGACTCCCACCCACGAGGCTGGGAATTGTTTCACCAAACCAGCATCCACTTCTTGAGCAATCGGCGCAAGATGGACAATAGGTACATCTCGCCAAATAGCTGGGACATGTTCAAACGAAATTTTTGTCGCTTGATGATGTAAGGTCTGTTTGCGTCCATGCTCTGTTTTGACGTTCTCAAAGATCGTGCTTTGTTCGGTTGGAAGATTGAATATCTGAACTCCATCCAGCAAATGGAGCGGAGCATCCTCCCCTGCTGAAGTCACAATCCCAACCCGCAACCCCATCGCCTTTGCCGTCAACGCAGAGTAGGAAACTGTTCCACCAAGCTGCTTGCCCGTTGGAGTTAAATCCACAGCCACATGACCGATAAGAAGATAGTCCACTGGGCGAAGGTCAGACATAGACGAATTATACCGTAGTGAATTCTTTCCTCTTTCGTCTTCTTTGCAAGAGAAGACGAAAGAGGAAAGAAAAAGACCGCAGATTTTCATCCACGGTCTTTGGCGTACTTATTCTTTCGGGAGGATCACTACTTTGCGATAGGGTTCTTCGCCGGTGCTTTCGGTCTTAACGGCGGGGTGTCCGCGCAGTTCGATGTGAACCACGCGGCGTTCGCTCGAAGGCATCGGCTCCATGGTCACCTTGCGACCGGTCTTGGTGACTTGGTCTGCCATACGGTTGGCAAGCTGGCGAATCTGCTTTTCGCGGCGGGCGCGATAGCCTTCCACATCAATGATGACCTGTACCCATTGTTGGGTCTGCTTGCCAACAATCAACGAAGCAACGTGTTGGAAAGAAGCCAAGGTTTCGGCACGGCGTCCAATCAGGGCGCTGAGGTCTTCACCACGGACATCCACTTGAATGGTGCGGTTATCTGCCGAGTCGGATTCATCGTAATGAGCAGAGACTTGTGCGGTCATGCCCATGTGATAGATCAATTTGGAAACCACTTCTTCAGCTGTGTTCAGAACCGCATCATGCTCAACATTGATGGTATGGCGTTGCGGAGCAGGCTTTTGCGGCTTGGGCTCGGGTTTTGGTTCGGGCTTGGCTTCCGCTTTGGGTTCTGTTTGCTTCTTTTCAGCACGAGGCTTGGGTTCTTTTGGTTCTTTCGCTTTCGGCTTAGATTCAGCCTTTTTCGCTGGAGCCGGTTTCGGGTCCGGTTTCGAGGCGGGGATTTCCGGCATAGGAGGCGGGTTCACAGAAATGCGAACACGCACCTGACGACCACCGAGTCCAAATAATCCCTTTGAACCAGAATCTAAGACTTCTACAGAAACCGCATCTGCTGTGAGCCCGAGTTGGTCGAGCCCTTGCTGGATGGCTTCTTCAACAGTTGGAGCGATAATTTCTAACGTAGTCCGCTCACTCATGGTGCCTCCCTATTTCTTTGCAGGTGTAGATTTGTTTCCACCGGGCAACAAATTGCTCCAGTTGGCTCGACCCGTTACCGCATACTGAATGATACCCAAGGTATTGCTGGTAATAAAGTAGATCGAAATGCCTGAGGCAAACGTAAGGGCAAACCAACCGAGCATAAGCGGCATGTAAATGGACATGCTGCTGCTCATGGCAGCAGTTTGGGCAGAAGCCTGGTCATTGGGGTTGGGCGGTGTGGTAGGCATGGTCAGTTTGGTTTGAACATAGGTAGTAATTGCCACAACCAACGCCAACAATGGGAATCCGTTCGGAAGGAAAGATACATCGAACGGAAGGGGAATCCCTTCGGGGCGACCAAGGTTCATCCATAAGAAGGTACTGTTGAGCGGGATGATATTTGAGACATGCTGGAACGGGTAAATGGTGCGTGCCAGATTAAGCATATCAAGCGGGGTGGCAGCCATGGCACGGATGATGCTTTGATATAAGCCAATGATGACCGGGAATTGGATCAAGGTTGGCAAACAGGAAGCAAAAGGATTGATTCCGCGTTCCTTGTAAATGCGCATTTGTTCTTGCGCTAGTTTTTCGCGGTCTTTGGCATACTTCTTTTGAATGTCCTGCCACTCTTTGTCGCTATTCAATTCCTGCATCGCTTGAGCACCCTTCACCTGAGAGGCGTTGAGGGGCCAGGTGATGAGCCTGATGATGATCGTAAACAAAATGATGGCAAGACCAAACATCTGCGGACCATGACCTAAAATGTCATATATCCACAAAAGAAGGTTAACCATCGGCTGGATGATGAATGATTCCCACATAGGTAGGGTTCCTTATTTCTCGGGGGTAAACGTCCAGGCTTGTTTGCCTTCAGCATCATACGCTGCTAATGCAAAGTCTGCCTTATAGGGTGCAACAAGGAGCATGTCGCCAGAAACAACGGGATTGGTGTAGATCTTGCCACCCACTTCTTTTTCCCAAATGGTCTTGGCATCACGATCCAAAGCGAGGAAAGTACCCGCCTCAGTCACAAAATAAATGGTGTCGCCAACCACTAATGGGCTTGCCACAACAGGTCCATTGGGTTTTACTTCGTTCCAGTTTTGGGTACCAGAAGCAACATCAAGAGAGTAAAGAGTCCCGTCGAGGTCGGCATAATAAAGTGTGCCATTATCCAATACGGGAGTGCCCCAGATCCAATTTGCTGCGGTTGCCAACTCTTCATTGTCGCCATTAGAAGTAACAAATTGAATATTGGAAGCAAAAGAGCCTACATACACTCCATTTTCACCGGCTACTGGGCTGCTAGGTGAAGCTCCGCCAAGATCTACGGTGCTTACAATAGAGCCGCTAGCAGGATCAATAATGTGGAGGTGATGATCAAGCGAAGTGACATAGAGGTAGGTACCATCGGTCACTGGCGTGGACCAAAGCGAACCGCCTAATTCAATCGGGTCAGCAACGGTCTCGCCGTTCAAATCGAGGATGTAGAGAAAACCGTCGGAATTGGGAGCATAGACCGTGTCGTTGAAAACGAGCGGAGGTGCCACCCACTTCCCTTTGGCAACAGAGAAGGGTTTTGCCCAGTTATCTTTGCCAGTTTCAGGGTTGATGCTCACCAGCTCGTGATTGTTGCCTTCACTGCCCACCAATAACTGACCATCACTGGTAAGGACTGGGTTCGCATAAAAGATGATATTGCTATCGGTTTCTGCAGGGTAACGCCAAACTTCTTTGCCGGTCTGCACGTCCACAGCGTAGACGTGGGAACCAGAAGAAAGATAGGCGCGTTCGCCGTCGGCAGAGAGCCCCGCCCATGTATTAACAATGGAGGCGCGCCCGCCGGTGCAGGAGCTGAGCAAAACAGCGCCAAGCACAAGCAAGAGTACAAAAGTTATCTTTTTCATGTTCAAATCGGATTTACTCCTAAAAACAGCAAGAGTCCAACTCTTGCCGTGAAAGATGCACAATTATGGGACGGGGTCGTACCCGCCGGGGTTAAACGGATTACAACGTAAAACCCGCCACGCTGCCATGAACGAACCTTTGAAGGCTCCATGCTTGTACACAGCTTGATACCCATAATGAGAGCAGGATGGATAAAAACGGCAAGTGTTGGCAGGCAAGCCCGGAGAAATGATCTTTTGATATAAGCGGATCACAGCCAAGACCAATATGCGCGGAAGATTCCCAAGCGTACGCGGCATATCACGCAACCGCGGTTCATGGGAATAATCATGCAATACAAATTGTTCTTGTGGGTCTTCGGTATCAGGATTCATCGACGGGGAGAAGCTTGGCGCGTCTGAGGAGATTGGTCAACGCGGAGCGGGTATCTGCCAGAGTTGCAGTGACAAGCCCGGGTCTGGCGATCAGGATCAGGTCCCAGCCAGAGGCGTTCTCTTGAGCGAGTCGCAGGGTGATGGAGGGGATCAAATCCCGCATCGCTTCACGCAAAAGTCGTTTTGCGCGATTACGACTGACAGCGGTGCCGGTCGTTTTGCCTGCTGCAATGCCAACTTTTAGATGTTCTTTGGTTTCACTGGCTTGAGTTACTAACACAACAAGCGGATGGGCATAGGACTTGCCTGTTCGCCGCACCCGCTTGAAATCTTCGGATCGGGACAGTCGAAATCGTTTCTGCACCCGCGCCTCTTATTGATTCTCCTCGTTGGAGATTACCAACGAGTCTTCTTAACGTGTTCGTTGGCAGTGACGGTTAGTTTGTGGCGACCACGCAGGCGGCGGCGCTTGAGGACATCACGACCGGAGGCAGTTGCCATGCGGGCGCGGAAGCCGTGCACACGCACGCGGCGGCGGATCTTGGGTTGATAAGTTCGCTTGGTCATTCTTCGTTCTTCCTTATTCCTTCAAAAGATGATTACACAATCCCCGATGGGACGGTATTTTTGAGTGGACAGCGCGTTATTTTACCCTAAGGGGCACGATTCGGTCAATTTGAATCTTTTGCCCAGTTATAAGAGTTAGGCAAAATATCGGTTCCAAAGAGGTTTGGTCTTGGCGGGGTCAATAAAAGAGGATTCAAAAGCAAACCGATTGCACGTTTTGATATCGTCCATGCTCATGCCAAGAATTTCGTGAGCAATACGATATTCATTGTTGACGTTGGTTTCGAGCACTTCAGGGTCGTCTGAATTAATGGTTACACGCACGCCAAGGTCAAATAGTTTCTTCAGCGGATGCGCCTCAATGGTCGGGACGCCGTTCGTCAAATAATTTGACCAAGGATTCACCTCGAGTGTAATCCCCTTCTCAATGAGCATCTCCACAGCTTTCATATCTTCGATACTGTGAATGCCATGCCCAATACGGTCTGGCTGGAAGTTCTTAATGGTATCAATAACATAGGATGCCGGTGTATCTTCCCCAGAGTGGATGGTCACTTTCAAGCCCGCATCTTTGGCTTTCATAATCGGCTTGACAAAGTCTTTAACCGGGTAGAGTTTTTCCGCATCAGCCAGATCTACAGCCTGGATGTGTTTCTTATGCTTGATCGCCCAGTCAACAGTTTTGACACAGGACTCAACGCCCATACCGCGGGAAGTAATGGCGATAATGCCAATCGCCATATCGAATTCTTTTTCGGCACGTGCCTGTGCACGAAGCAGACCTTCGAGGCAGGCATCCCAATCCAAGTTGTAACCATGAAATGCCCAATCGGGCGAGAAGCGCACTTCAAAAAGTTTGATATTCTGTTTAGCACAATCTTCGAACAGCTCCCATGAAATGCGTTCGAAAACTTCTGGCGAGGTGATGGTGCGCTGGAAGATATCAAAAGCATCGAGTACTGCTTTGAGGTCTTTCATCTGGTTCAAAACTTTGACGTGCTTATCCAGCTCCGCTACTTCGTAAGAAGGCAAAGAAACGCCTTGCGCCCGCGCCACGTCTATGATGGTCTGCGTGCGGATAGCACCTTCGAGGTGACAGTGAATTTCGGTCTTGGGAATGGAGTTGTATTTCGGGTCAAAGTTTTTCATGAGTGCTCTATTTTACCCGTTTCCCAATCTTAATGCCGCATGCAAAAGCACATTCGCGCCATTAACACAATCTTGCCATTCTGTGAATTCAAAAGGCGAATGACTGGTGCCATTGACAGAGGGCACGAAGATCATGCCAACCGGGCAAATATCCACTAGAGATTGCGCATCATGAATCGCACCCGAAGGAATGACAACGCTCGATAAACTCAAATCGTCACACGCAGACTTGAACGCATCTTGAATTTTCGTGCTCATCAAATTCGGCGTGTGTTTTCCAAGCGGCTCGGCAGTCACTTGCAAACCGAATTGCTCTGCTTTTTCTTTTGCCAATTTCATCAAAGCTTTATCCAATGCGTCCAATTGTTTTTCATCGGGCGAGCGAAACTCCAATAAAAAGTCTGCACGGGCGGGCACGATATTCGAAGCGCCGGGTGAAAACTCGATCTTGCCGACGTTCGCCACACAATTTGGAAAATCTCGCATCACGGTTTGGCGTGCTTCCAAGATAAATGCCGACGCGCCCTGCCCTGCATCCAAACGATCTTCCATTGCCGCAGAGCCGGCATGGTCGGCACGCCCAATATATGCCATACGGTACGAGCCATAGCCAACGATTGCCGAAACAATGCCAATGTTGAGTCCGCGCTTTTCTAACCGCTTGCCTTGCTCAATATGTAGTTCCAAATAGCCAGCTAATGATTCTTTTGGGCGCTTGGCAGTAAATAAACTTTCTTCCGTGAGCCCGGCACGTGCCAACCCAGCCGTGAAATTTTCACGTCCGCTATAGGGTTTCTGCAATACTTCTGGACTCAAATGACCAGAGATGGCACTGCTCCCAAATAGACTCAAGTGCGTGCCTTCTTCATCCGTAAAGTCCATCGCCTCTAACTGGACCTTGAGCTTGATTCCGTTTTCTCGAACCGTTTTCAACACCTCAAGCGCCGCCATCACACCCAAGGCTCCATCGAAGCGACCGCCCTTGGGAACAGAATCCAAGTGCGAGCCGAGAATGAGCGTGGGGGCTGTTGGGTCATCGCATGGCAAAACCGCGGAGTGATTCCCTGCCCCATCAGTGCAGAATTCAAGTCCGCTTTGCTGAATATGCTCGCGGAACCAGTTACGAGCGGCAAGGTGCGCTTCACTGAAAGTGGTGCGATTGACGCCGCCGTCGCCCGTCGAGCCGATGGCAGCGAGTTGGTTGAAGGCATCTTGCATCCGATTTGCATTGACGCGCAGAGAAGAAAAATCTTGAGGCATGAGCGAAAGTCTCCTGTATTCTGCCTATCATAACAAAAACAGGAGCCGATGTACTCGGCTCCTGTTTTTGTGTCACCCTGAGCGCCAGCGAAGGGTCTCTACAATAGACGAAGAGATTCTTCGCTTCGCTCAGAATGACATTACAAAAAGTTTTACTTGGTCTTGATGCTGATAGTCTTGGGTTTGACTTCTTCCGCTTTTGGGAGCGTGATGGTCAGGACGCCGTTCTCAAAGTCCGCTTTGGCTTTGTCGGCAACGACTTCGGTTGGCAGGACAATGGAGCGTTCAAAGGCGCCCCAGCGTTGTTCGCGAATGTGATACGCCTTCTCTTTGGTTTCGTTCTCCTGCTTAGTCTCGCCCTTGAGCGTGAGGACTTCACCGGTAACATTGATCTGCACTTCATCGGCTTTGATGCCGGGAAGGGCGGCTTTCACTACGACCTCGTTATCGGTCTGGTACATATCCACTGCGGGAATGGACCAAGTGTTGCCAGAAAGGCTGAGCGGGCGGGTAAACGCGTCGTCGAAGAGGCGATCCATGGCTTCGCGCAGGGTCATCATCTCACGAACGGGTTCCCAACGAATTAAGTTTGACATAGCTACCTCCTTTTAGGTTGTAAATTTTGTCTTACACCCTTTAATTTAAAACGCCTGCGTTAGAAAAACGCAAGCGTTTTGTATTCATTTTGTTAGAGATGAGGTTAAGCGTTTAACGTAATATAGTAATCAATGTGACGATGCCGTAGATAATACCAACGCAGGTTACACAAACACCAACTAACTTTGCTGCTGTCACCCACTTATTCTCAGGTTTTTGCTGCGACATGGATTATTCCTTGCTGCGCTTGAAATCGACAAAGCGATAGCCCACTCCGCGCTCAGTAAGAATGTAAACCGGGTTTGCCGGATCCTTCTCCAATTTCTGACGCAAGTAGTTGATATACAGGCGGACATAGTGTGGCTCATCTCGATACTCGTACCCCCAGACCTTTTGCAGTAACTGGTCATGTGAAACGACCCAGCCCGCATTCTGCACCAGGTGATAGAGCAAACGATATTCCGTAGGGCGCAACTTAACCAGCTTGCCTTCGAGCCAAATTTCACGGCGCTCAAAATCGATCTTGAGGCGTTTATCAATCTCGATTAAGCCATGCATCGAGCCGCCCGTCCCCTCGGTGCGGCGCAACACGGCTTTGATACGGCTCACCAGCTCACGCGGGCTGAACGGTTTGGTGATGTAATCATCCGCGCCATGTTCAAGTCCGCGCACACGGTCATCTTCCTCACCTTTAGCTGTGAGCATAATGACCGGCACATTACTAAAATCGCGAATGGTTTCTAATACTTCAAAACCATCAATATCCGGCATCATCACATCGAGCAAAATGAGATCGGGGGTGAAATCACGAATCTTCTGAATCGCTTGCTTGCCATTAAACGCCTCCCCCACCTGAAAGCCATCATGTTCCAAATTCATACGAATGAAGCGCACCATACGCTCTTCATCATCCACCACCAGAATGCGGCGTCTATCCATTTCTGCCATGCGTCTATTCCCTCACGAAACCAATGATCTTCTCTTCTTCAGAATCACCAAGAATTTCGATAAAACTTACTTTAGCCAAAGGCCAAATCACTTTAACTGTTCCCTGATCGATATAGTGCAAGTCTTTGCCATCTTTCTGGCGTGGATTCGCAACCGTGATAATCGTATCGGCTGGTTTAGGAAGTTCATCCACTTCACCTGCCACAGATGCTTCATTAGCAATATGCAAAATAACGGTGTAAGCCATATCCGTTGAGTCTCCTTCTATCTACTTCTCGATCAGTATTTGAATTCTCATCTTCCCTAAGGAAACAATGTCACCATGCTGAATAGTTTGCTCTGAATTTGGGCTTAGACGGATGCCATTTAGAAAGGTGCCATTTGCCGAGCCCAAGTCCATAAACCGGACAAACGAACCATTTCTCTTGATAACCGCATGTAAACGGGAAACTCCTGCAGCATAAGCCTGATATGGAGAAAGATCAATATCCGGCATAATGGGTTGCCCTTCACTGATACGCCCTAACGTAAATTCATTACGCGAAGATAAAGGCAGAACTTGACCTGTATCTAAAAGTTGTAGATTTGCCCATGCATCTACACCTTCAATTGGCAGACTCATCTCTCCAGTTTTTCGTTGACTTGCCCTTCCCAGGCTATCCGTTGCAATGTTTTGGGTGGTCAATGTATCTCGCCCAATCAATTGGGCACCACATTCAACGCAGAACATGGCACCTGTCATATTTGCATGTTTGCAATTGGAACAGATTATCATGATTTTTTCTCCTTGCCACTGTCCAATAACAGCGCTCGTGTTTTATATTTTATATCCTTACTCCCTGATTCACTCCAGGTACGTGTATTCTCAAGGCTTTGTGCTTCTAGCAGAGCCGTTTTTGCCACAGCATGCTCACCTTGCGAAAGTAAATGAGTTGCCAGGTTTTGCAAATGCCGAGCTGCTACGTCAAACTGTCCATTTTGAGCCGCAGCTTGAGCCCGCTCCTGCATCCGATAAAGGGTAAGACGCGAAAGAGCTTTTCAAAACCCGTGTCGGTGCATCAGCAGATGGGCTCTGTTCCAAAGGGCGAGCAGCCTTGAGGCGGATGGGTGACGCAGGAATAGGATTAGAAGCAATGAAGGCTTTAAAGGTCCATCCAATACTAAAACCCGTTCCCCTTTCAATGCCTCTGGACTAATAACAAATTCCAGCAACACATGCAAAAACATCTCGAAGGATGGGACCCATATGCAACGGAGATGCCGTTTCGGATCTGGCTGCCCTCTGGTTGAATGCGAAAAGCAAAATTGAGACGAATGTGCTCCTGTTCGCGAATGTCTAGAGTAATTTCGTCCGCATGACACTGGTCAACGCCTTTAAATTTTTCGGATCAAGAATCGTTCAATATCTTTTGGCTGCGAGATATAGAACAGATGAACCGCCAGTCTTCCCAGCAAGTGCATCTAAGAAGATGTCGTTCCACTCACTTCCAAGCCCCCATACCTGTAATGCGCACATTAAGAGCAGCGGCTTGTTCTGCTAGTCTTAAACAATCTTGCTCATCGCCATACGTATTTCCATCGGTAAGAAGGATGATGTGATTAACACGAGCTGGATCAAGAGTACGACGTATCTCTTTAAACCCGGCATCTAATCCTTGAAAAATCTCCGTCCCACCGAAGGACGAGATCATCTGGAACATTACCTTCTTGTTTACGCTTGTCGAGGCTTATCGAAGCCGGAACAATCACCTCAGCACGATCGCTAAACGTAACAATACTGAGCACATCCTTGAGGTCTTAAAGCTGCGTATCAGTTGGATCGCTGTAGCCTTAAGAATATCCATCTTATCCCCCTGCATGGACGTAGACCGGTCTAACACTAAACACAAGTTCAGTGGCGGAGCAGGAAGGCTTGCTGATTGTTTCTGTGTCGGCTCAACTTCAACTAACACATATAGTAGCTGATCCTCTTTTAAATGGACCAAACTTGGACGGCTAAAAAGGACTTCATGCCGAATAAATTGATTTTTTCTTCAAACTTCAGGTGGAAGTGTAGAGTCGTACTGACTACGGCGCTTAGGGTTTGACAAAACCTTCATACGCCTGTTGGATATCAAGGAAAAGTTCCGTCTCACCAGCTGCTACATTTTTTATCTGGATGCAACCGTTGAGCTGCAGCCAAATATGCATGTTTGATTTCCTCTGGTGTAGCATCACGTAACACACCCAGGACAGAATATGATCTGGCTTTGCTGGCAGGCATGAGAAGATTTATCCAATAAGTTGAGCAAGGATGACTGTAATATTATCTGGACCACCGGCTGCATTGGCATCTACCATACTTTGGCATGCCGGTGCAAGTTTGGCGCCTCGTTGATAATACGAGCGACGTTCTTTTTCATTTACCACTCCCCAAAGCCCATCACTACATATCATGAGATAGCCAGGCGATGGGAATGGAACCGTAAATACATCTGCTTCAAGAACTTCTCCTGACCTAGTGCGCGGATCAAAACGTTTCGGTGAGGAAAGTTCTCAACCTCGTCTTTGCCGACCAAGTTCTTCAAGTCTCTTTACTAAAGAATGGTCACGGGTCAACGGGTCCATTCTGCCATCAGGGTAAATTGCATATGCACGACTATCACCTACATGCCCAATAGTGACTTGCTGTCCAAGGACAAAGAGCGGCTGTAATAGTCGTGCCACTCCCTGGCGCTTCTCGTTGAATGTATTGATGTGCTTCCATCACTGAGGATTCCATCACTTCTTGCAAAATCTTGCAAAGATTGCGTCGGAAGCTTATACAAATACTGGTGAAATTTCTTCGTGATATTTCCACCAACAATACGAATAGCAGCATTACTCGCCACTTCACCGAACTGGTGTCCACCCATTCCATCTGCAACAATATACAAGCCAAAAGGAACACCTTCAGAACTGCCAGAGATAGTGTTTGTCAGTGCAAGAACACTGTCTTCGTTATGATCGCGCTGTTTACCTACTGATTGTCCTACGGCTGCAATAAGCTGTTTAATTTCATACTGTGAAGGCGCCTGCCCAGATAAAATAGACTGAAGTTGTTGGTCAGAAAGTGGGGCTGTTGTCGCTGCATCCACTTGCCTGGGTTTGGTTGATTCTTCTTTGGAACCAAAGTTTCTTGAAAAAATCAGCCACAAGTTCTCCTTTTAGGCAAACAACGCATAAACATGATGGTCGGTTGAGCCAAAATAAACAATGTCATCTAACACCACTGGAGAACCTGTAATCGGACCACCAGTTTCAAATTTCCAACGTAAACGACCTGTACGATATTCAAGGCAATACATAGAGCCATCAACAGACCCAACAAAATAATCTTTTATAGACTGTTGGCGAGCTACTTACCTGATTATCAGTCTTATAACGCCAAACTTCCTGGCAGTGCGAATATCTACACAATATACAATCCATCGGCTGCGCCAACAAATATATAGTCATCTGCAATTACTGGCGAAGAAACCGTTCCCTTCAAGTCTAAACTTCCAAATTGCCCAGCCGCTTTTCGCATCCAAGGCCATACAATGTCCCATCTAAGGAGAGCTGTATAGATTGCTTGACCTTTAATCACTGGTGATGATGTCATTGCACGCTTTGCTGCAAAGCGCCACTTCATTGCACCACGAAAGTCAAGCCCATAAAATGAACCTGACTCTACACCGAAATAAATCATTTCATTTGCCACCAATGGCGTAGAGTGAATAGGTCCATCAGCAGAGAACTTCCAGACGACCCTGCCGCTGTTAACGTTCACGGCATGTAAATCATGGTCATCGGCAAAATATATGCCCATCTGAGATGCGTGGAGAAGAGTAAATCTTTCCTTCAGTGTAATAGGTCCACAAGAGCTTTCCAGTACGCGCACCAATCACATGTAGGCGTTGATCTTCAGAGCAGAAAAAAATATTATTTTCAAACACTGATGGACGCGAAACAATACCACCTTCAGTTGGGTACTTCCACTGGAACTTTCCATCGGCAGCATTTAAGGCATAAAGGTTGTTGTCGTAACAACCAATATACAAATTACCCTGGTTTAAAGGTCGGCGTGCCGCGGATTTCATCCTCGCACTTAAAATCCCAAATAGGCTTTATTGCACTGCTTACAGGAGTTGGCAACGTAGCAGAAAGTTTAGACAATACACCTGTCTTTCGGGCTACATTGGTCAAAGCTCATTGCTAAAGCAGTTGGAAAGCGTTCTGTTGGGTTGTAATTTTAACGCATTAACGACAGCTTCTAATTCAATAGAAACATTCGAGTTAATGCGTCGAATGGGACGTTCAGCAAAGGTAAAAGGCGGTTCAAGGCGCGGGTCTCTGCGAGTTAACGAATGATGCAAAGTTGCGCCAAGAGCATATACATCTGCAAGAGGTGTGGCATCTCCTCGATACTGTTCGGGAGGTGAATAACCTTCTGTTCCTATCATCGTACCTTTGATTCCTGTTTGGAACGTTTTGGCAATACCAAAATCCACCAACACCACATCCCCGTTGTGATTAATCATTACATTCGAAGGTTTCATATCACGGAAGATGATAGGGTCTGGTTTGTGCCCGTGCAGGTATTCCAACACATCACAAAGCTGGATCCCCCAACTGATCACCTGATCTTCCGTTAGAAAACCATTCGCCTCATTAATAACGGTCTCAAGATCTCTACCTTGAACAAATTCAAGTACGAGATAGGACCGGTCATCATGAGAAAAATAATCGTAAATACGCGGAATGGAAGGATGGTGAAGCGTTGCCAACAAGTTCGCTTCGCGCTCAAAGTTCTGTACAATCGTCTGACGCACCAAGGGATCTGGTGCCATGTTGATCATTTCTTTAACTGCAACCAACTTAACAACATTCGGAAAATGCATATCCCGTGCCCGATATACAGACCCCATGCCACCAATACCGATAACATCCTGAATGTTATAGCGGTTAACAAGGGTCACACCCGGCAATAGTTGTTGACGTCCAGCTTGATCCCCTGAGCCAGAACCGGAACCCGAGCCATAAGGACCAATGGGAGAAGTAATGTTTCTCGTTTCCATCTTTGTTTTTTCCGAATTTAACGAATTATAAGGGTATTTGTCCCTGCTGGCTATTGCAATTTTGCAAAATAACACCCATTTGGGGTTGCAATCAGGCGTTTTCTACGGCACAATGTGCCACTGTGAAGATATTGGCAGTAAGTGATCAGGTAGTAGAGCGTGTCTACTCATTGGCACCCAGTGGGCACTTTAAAGGCGTTGAACTGATTCTTGGATGCGGTGACATGCCCTACACCTACCTTGAATATCTCGTAACAGTCTTAAGTGTGCCTCTTTTTTATGTTCCAGGGAATCATGACCCAGATTTCAATCCACGCGACCCCCGTTCCAGAGCAGAAGGCGGCTCAAATCTGGACCTGAGACTGGTCTACCATAATAAAAGCTTGATCGCCGGGATTGGCGGTTCTGTGCGATATCGCCCTGATGGTACGAATCAATACACACAGAACGAAGCATATTTGCGAGCCTTCAACATGGTACCCAAATTGGTAATAAACCGCATCAAATACGGACGCGCCTTAGATATTCTCATCAGCCATTCTCCCCCATTTGGGATCCATGATGATACAGACTATGCCCATAATGGGTTAAAAGCCTTAAACTGGCTAATCAACTTTGCCAAACCGCGTTATCATTTTCATGGGCATACCCATTTTTACAGAAATAACATTGAGCAAAGCATAACAAAAGTAGGAAATACTCAGATCATGAATGTATATCCTTACAAGGTTGTAGATACAGAATAATGTATATCCTAATCGGATATTAATCTCACAATAACTTAATTGTCATGTTGTTTTATATAATAGATTGAATTGTTCCTAGTAAAGAGAGAAAGAAATGTCAGACGTAATAGATTCAAAGATACGTGCAGATTTTAGTCGGGCACGCTTCAAATCGTTTATCAATCAGGTATTCTCTGTCCTTCGAGGTCAGCGCAACACGTTATTATCGTATGATGACGTGAAAGAAAAGCTCCGAATCGGTGGTCCCATTTATCGGGGAATGAAAACTGTTCGTGTGGATCAGATTGCAGGGAGTCTGAACCGGTATCATGAATTTGATCGCGCATTCCTTCCCAAGGAAGATCAACTCGCCAGCCGCTGGCAAAAAGTCGATCGTGCTTTTTACGAAGATATTCACTTGCCACCGGTTGTGTTATACAAAGTAGGGCAAGTGTACTTTGTAGTGGATGGACATCATCGCGTTTCGGTTGCTCGCGAGCAGGGTCAGGAATACATCGAAGCTGAAGTACGTGAATGTGCCACTCGTGTCAACATCACGCCAGATATTCGCCCCGAAGACCTTGAAGTTCTCGGCGCCAAGGTAGACTTTCTTGAGCGCACCGGGTTGGATAAATTTCGCCCAGATGCAAATATTAAGTTGAACATTCCAGATGGCTTCACCCGTATGCTGGAACATATCGCTGTTCATCGCTACTTTATGGGGCTTGATTTCAAACGAGATATTTCAGAACAAGAAGCGGTTGAGCATTGGTACGACAAAGTGTATTTGCCGATTGTATCCATCATTCGTGAAAGCGGACTCTTGGATGAATTTCCAGATAAGACCGAAAGCGATTTATATCTTTGGGCGTTAGATCACCAACATTATTTGTATCAAGAAGAGGGGCAACCCCTGCAGCCACCAGAAGTAGTAGCCAAACAATTTATTCTAGAGAACGAGTAAACTAGTAGGGACGACCTCAAAGAAAGATTTTGAAAGGTCGCCCCTACTTTATTTTTGGAGAATAAAGCTCATTATGACAAACCTTCATCCACTAGCAGGTGTGTACGCTGCAGCAGTGACCCCTTATATTGGCAGCCCGCGAATAACAGGAAAGCCCGATACCGCCTTTGATTTTGAATCTTTAGCTGGCTTCTTGCATTTTCTTGCCGGGCGCGGATGCCACGGCGCATTGTTATTTGGAACAACGGGCGAAGGTCCTTCATTTGCGCCAAAAGAACGCGAGGCATTGCTGCGCTCTATTCGTGTGATCAAGCATCAGGTGCGGGATTTCAAACTGATCGTAGGCACCGGTACACCCAGCCTGACCGAAACTATTGAGTTGACTAAGCTTGCCTATGAACTTGGCTATGATGGAACCGTGGTATTACCGCCATATTACTTCCGCAAAGCAAATGATAATGGGTTATTCCAATGGTTCAGCGAATTGATCGAGCAAGCTGTGCCACAGGGCAAACACCTACTCGGCTATCACATCCCTGTCATGACGGGCGTTGGTTTCTCATTGGACTTGCTTGAACGGCTCAAGACGAAATACCCCAATCAGTTTGCTGGCATCAAGGACTCATCACATGATGAAGCTTTTGCAGCAGCCGTCGGTCAACGCTTTGGGAAAGAATTGTTAGTTTTCAACGGCACGGATTCATATTTCCACCATGCATTGAAAAATAATGCTCAAGGCGCGATCACGGCTCCGGCAAATCTTATCTCCGATAATTTACGCGAGATATGGGATTTGTACCAAGTGGGCAATGACCCGTCTGAAATGCAAGCGAAAGTTACCGAACAGCGTCATTTTCTTGAAGGCTATTCGCCGATCGCGCCGATTCTCAAAGGCTTGCTAAATAAAGTGCATGGACTTCCGCATTGGGCGGTCCGCCCGCCGTTGGAAAGCGCGGATGAGAAGACGATTGAAGATGCGGCTGAGAAATTTTTGAAAATCTAATCGTAGGGGCGGGGTACCCCCGCTCCTACCGTAATTAACCTATGACCACTTGGCGATTACTTTACACTCCCCCATCCACTGGAGCATGGAATATGGCGGTGGATGAATCGATTCTCGAACATATTCATCGCGGCGAAGCAATATCGACCCTGCGCTTGTATTCATGGAATCCGCCTTGTCTTTCGTTAGGACATGCCCAATCGTTCAAAGATGTGGATGTGGAACGACTCCACGCCCAGGGCTGGGAAATCGTCCGCCGCGTGACCGGAGGACGGGCGATTCTGCACACCGATGAATTGACCTACTCTGTGACCGGCTCCGCCGATGAACCCATCCTTGCGGGTGGTGTCTTGGAATCCTATAACCGTTTGGCGCAGGCGTTGCTCCATGCAGTGCGTGAGTTGAGCGTGCCCGTTGAAATGAAAGAACATGAAGACGGGCATACGCAGCAGAACTTAAACCCCGTTTGTTTTGAAGTGCCATCCACATATGAAATCACCGTCGATGGAAAGAAACTCATCGGCTCGGCACAAGCACGGAAGAAAGAAGGCGTGCTGCAACACGGCTCTCTTCCGCTGACCGGCGACCTCGCCCGCATTTGCGATGCCTTGATCTTTGAAAATGACTCCGTAAGACAAACCGCCAAAGAACGGTTACTCGCTCGGGCAACGACTGTCGAATCCGTTCTCGGGGTCAGAGTCGATTGGGAACGGGCTGCCCATGCTTTCGTCCGCGGGTTTGAGGCGGAATTGGGAATCCAGTTTGAGCGTGGAGAAATGTCCAAGTCCGAACTTCAAAGAGCAGAAGAACTCGTCAAAGAAAAATATGCACACCCATCATGGACGGAGCGAATATGAAAAAAATCCTGGTATATGGATCGTATGGATATACAGGGCAATTGATCGTCGAACATGCAATGCAGGAAGGTTTGAGTTTGATATTAGCGGGGCGCGATGAAAAGCGATTGCGCGAGCAAGCAGAAAAATATAAGTTGGCGTATCGCGTCTTTGCAGTGGAAGAAACTGCGAAATTAGATGCAGCCTTGCAAGAAGTGGATGTGGTGTTGCATTGTGCGGGTCCGTTCGTGCTGACGTTTCAGGCAATGGCAGAGGCGTGCATTCGCAATAAAAAACATTATGTCGATATTAGCGGCGAGATCGAGGAATTTGAAGCGCTGGCATTGATGAACGAAAAAGCTAAAGAGGCGGGTGTGATGCTCTTGCCCGGCGGCGGGTTTGATGTGGTGCCATCCGATTGTTTGATTTCATACACTGCTAGTAAACTTGCGAATGCAAGGGACTTGAAGCTGTATATCAAAAGTATCGGCAGTGGAATTTCGCGCGGCACGGCTCGTTCGGGCATTGAGAACAGCCATCGTCAGGGACGTGTTCGCCGCGATGGGAAGATCGTCAGCGTGCCAAATTTATACGATAGCAAAGATGTAGATTTCGGGCGCGGACCGACTCGCCTCGTCACGATGGGTTGGGGTGATGTGAGCACCGCCTATCACAGCACGGGCATCCCGAATGTGACAGTGTACATGGGTTTCCCGAAGGTGATGATCTCCATCATGAAATTTACAAAAGTAGCGGGTCCGTTGCTTTATTCACGTTCTGCAAGAAATTTCATCAAATGGCTGATCGGCATTTTCTTTACACCGGGTCCTTCAAGAGAAAAGAACAAAACGGGTTTTGCTTTGCTGATCGCCGAAGTGACTGATGGCGTGAAAACTGTCCGCACGAAGTTGCGAACACCGGAAGCATATCATCTGACGGCGCTCACTTCGGTGGAGATCATGAAACGCATCCTTGCTGGAGAGGTCAAAGCAGGTTTTCAAACACCAAGCAAAGTGTATGGAGCCGATTTTATTTTGCAGTTCGATGGGGTTCAACGCGAAGACCTTTAACCAAATCTATTAACCGCGAAGCTCGCGAAGGACGCTAAGAAAAAAACTTAGCGCTCTTGGCGGGCTTTGCAGTTTAAAACATTTATAATCACGAAAACCAATCAAAGGAGCATGAATGAAATTTGAAACCCTCGCCATTCACGCAGGGCAAGAACCCGACCCGAACAATGGCGCCGTGATGACGCCCGTCTATCTCACGTCCACGTATAAACAGGACGGCATCGGCAAACCGCGCCAGGGCTATGAATATTCGCGCACGTTGAATCCCACCCGCAAAGCGTTGCAAGATTGTCTCGCCGAACTCGAAAGCGGACAGTGGGGTTTGGCGTTCGCTTCTGGCATGGCAGCCACCGATACCGTTCTGCGCATGTTGGGACAAGGCGACCATGTTGTCGCAGGCAATGACGTGTATGGCGGAACCTTCCGCCTCTTTGACAAAATTCTGCGCCGCTTCGGTCTGGACTTTACATTTGCGGACACGACCGATCCTGAGAACCTCGCTGAAGCCTTAACCCCGTCCACGCGCATTGTGTGGTTGGAGACTCCCACCAATCCCCTGCTAGCCGTGTCTGATATCCGTGCTGTGGCAGAGGTAGTAAAGAATCACCCGAACAAACCTTTATTGGTAGTAGATAACACCTTCGCCACACCTTACCTTCAACGTCCGCTCGAACTTGGCGCGGACTTGGTCGTCCACTCGATGACGAAATATCTCGGCGGTCACTCGGATGTGGTCGGCGGTGCGATCATCGGCAAGGACAAAGAACTCGGCGAGAAACTCGCTTATTTACAAAATGCCATCGGCGGCGTGCAGGGACCGATGGACTCGTTCCTCGTGTTGCGCGGAATCAAGACTCTTCCCATCCGCATGGATAGGCACGCACAAAACGCAGAGAAGATCGTGGCGTTCTTGGAGAAACAGAAAAACGTCAAACAGCTGATCTACCCATTTCATGAGAGTCACCCACAGGTCCACGTGGCGAAGCGACAGATGAAAAATGGCGGCGGGATGATCTCATTCATCATGAAAGATGGGCGCGATGCCGCGGTCAAAGTTGCCGAAGCCACCCAACTCTTCACATTGGCAGAATCGCTCGGCGGCGTGGAGTCGCTGATCGAGGTCCCCGCTGCGATGACGCATCTCTCCACCCAAGGTTCTACATTGGAAGTTGACCCCGGCTTGGTACGTCTCTCCGTGGGCATCGAAAATGTTGATGACCTGCTAGCAGACTTAGAACAAGCCCTGCGCTAAAACGAAGACCTCCCTTTCGGGAGGTCTTTTTTATTTTGCTTTCACTGCTACCAAAGTCACATCGTCATCTTGTTTGGCGCCATCTTGATAATTTTGCAGGGTCTCCAATAAAATATTGCAAACCTGCTGAGCATTTTGTTTTGGTAGTTCACCAAATTTTTCTTTGATGCGCACCAACCCAAACGCTTCGCCTTGAGGGTCACGGCAATCCGTCATGCCATCGGTATACAAAAGCAAGGTATCGCCAGAAGACAACTTGACCGTTTTCTCATCCAATGTCACTGGCTCCCATAAACCGATTGCCATGCCTGGGCTGTGCGGCATACGATCTACACTGCCATCAGCATGCATAATCAAGGGAGGTTCATGCCCCGCCCGTGCATAAGAAAACTCACGTGTCTTGAGATCAAGAATGCCATATAGCACGGTAACAAACTGGGTTGACTTTTGCAGCCGCGTAATATGGGTATTGACCAGATTCATCACCTCAGCAGGTGTGGCGCCAATATCCGCCTCAGCCATGATGAGCGCATGAGCACGCGCCATGAACAATGCCGAAGGCACACCTTTATCTGCCACGTCCCCGATCAAAACTCCAATGCGGTCATCTTTGAGCTGGAAGACATCATAAAAATCGCCGCCCACCTGGCGAGCAGGCAAAATACGCGCGCCGAAACCAAATTCTTCCGTATCAGGCAAGACATCAGGGAGAATGCTAAGCTGGATATCGGCAGCAAGTTGAAGTTCACGTTCGAGGCGTTCTTTTTCAATCAATTGTGCTTGGGCAGCTTTTAAATCATCGTACGCTTTTTGCAGCATCTGATTCTTTTTGACAAGGTCATTGAAGGCTGCTTCGTTCGAAGAGTCTAAGCGCTCGCTGATGATCTCAACCATGGCATATGCCAAATGGGGCCAACGCTGCAAACATTCATTGAACTTATCGCGGGTCATCATCCAAAGATGGCTATCTTCCCGTACACGGACTGCCGCCGTGCGTTTGCCTTGCTTGAGAATGAGACTCATCTCCCCCACATATTCGCCGGGTCCGCAAGTGCGCAAAAGCATTTCATCATTCGTGCCACCTGCCAACACTACATCGATCTTCCCCTTTTGCACGACATACAAGCTATTCCCCGGCTCGCCTTCGTGGAAAATGTAATCGCCAGCATTGTATTGCTCTACAGGCAGTTCATTGACCAAAGCATACAGCTCCACTTTGGGCAGGTCTTTGAACAGAGGAATCTTTAGAAAGACGGAACTATCCATCTTTTCATTCATTATTTGGTATCTCCACGTAAGTCCATCATCTCTTTGCCAGCCAATTTATCTTGAATGCGCTGAGCCACCAGGTCGAGGTGTTGAGGGTAATTCACATAGTCGAGGTCATCAGTTTGAATGGTGAGAACAGGACAAAGGTCGAAAGAGCCGAGCCACTCATCATAAAAAGATTCCAATAAGGTGAGGTATTCAGCTGAGATGCCCGTCTCCATATTGCGAGCGCGGCGGCGGATGCGTTCCATCAAGACCGGCACCGGCGCTTTGAGATGAATTCGCTAACAAATCCGGGCGCGGAAGTCCATTCACAACCAACTCAAACAACTTGCGATATGCAAGATAATCACGCCTATTTAGGTTCCCCAAGTGATGCAAAGCCTGCAAAAATAAGTATCTTCATAGATACTACGGTCCAAGATCGCAGAACGAGCATCGCGCGCCGCAACCAAGTATTGATCGGCACGATGCCCTAAAAAAAAGATCTGCAAATGAAAAGACCATGCCCGCATATCGCCATAAAAATCAGAGAGATATGGGTTATCTGCCACAGATTCATAACCAGTCCACCAGCCGAGTCGTGCGCCGATGCGCTCTGTAAGAGTGGTCTTGCCAGCGCCAATGTTTCCTGCCACCAACACAAGATGTTTAGCCATAGTTTAGTGATTTTATCATGCCCAATGGTTGCGGTTATAATTTCCGTTATCACTGTGCACAAAGGAGAATTCAATAATGAAAATTCGCGACGCTTCCGGCTGGACTATGTTTATTTTTGGCGTCATGGCATTTCTGCTTGGCGTCCTTGGCATCATCCGCCCGGAACTTCAACTTGCCATGTTGGGTTTTGAAGTGGCAGAGCGCACAGCACGTGCCAGTTCCGACTATACCCTTACCTTCATGACCGCAGCCTCGATGGCTTCTCTCAACATGGGCATTTATTACATCCTCGCCGCGCTGAACGATGTGAAAATTTTCTATCGCTGGACCGTCCCCTTTCGCGGGCTAACCTTTATCATCTTCACCACTGTCGTCATTCTCGGGGTTGCTCCGCTTAAATTTATCGGCGTACCCATCTGGGAACTGACCGGCGCAATCGCCACTGGCATTGCACTGGCAAGAGAGAAACAAAAATAAAACATGAAATCAAGAGCCATCCTCATCAGCCTGATCTTGGTCGTAGGCGCCTTCCTTTTTTCGTGCGCCAATAATCAGGCAGATCAAACCACAGCGTTGGATACGGATTCCATCCGCACTCAAGCCGTGGAAACGTACGCCTCAAACCTGACCCAGCTTGCTCCTACATCCACAGCTTTCCCCACACTGACGCCGGTTGGCATCACAGCCACCGCACTGTCCCTCACCCCTGAGCCTTCGCCCACTTCGAACCCCTGCTTCAACCTGCTCTATATCAGCGATGTCACCATCCCAGATGGCACACGTATGAAGCCCGGCGAAAAGTTCACCAAGACCTGGCTGGTGCAAAATATTGGAGGTTGTGCCTGGCGTGCGGGTTTCACCTTTCAAAACGTTGGTGGCGACTCTATGCGCGGAAGTCCCATTACGCTTACGGAAGCCATCCCAACAGGAGCCAAACGTGAACTTTCAGTAGAACTGGTTGTGCCCAGCGGTATTAACGGGGTCATTGAAAGTGCCTGGCAAATGGCAGATGACACAGGCGTCTTCTTCGGTGACACACTTTTTGTCAACATCGTGGTTGGAGATGTGATCACCCCAGCAGTAACAAGTACCCCCTAGAAAACAAAACTGCGCGGAATACATTCCGCGCAGTTTTTATTACATCTAAAATGTTTTATCCTGTTGGCGGCATGCCAAAGGACTCAATCGCCACTTTGGTCTTATCGTTCGGGTCGTATTTAACCATTGCCGAGCCATTCGGCACGACCATCGCCACCTGAAAACGCCCAATGATCTGAGTAACTTCGGCTTCAAATGCTTCGCCGCCCATCGGCATCACGCGCAAACGGATGCGAGCCTGCGGATTCTCGTTCATTGTGACGCCCGTGTCTTGCACAGAGAGGATCACTGCGGGAGCAGAAACACCGGTCTGAAGAACATTGCGGTTCGTTGACATACTCTTGAATGTACTTCCAAACACCTTGTAGATCAGAAAACCAGTTCCAGCCAGTGCGACAATGGTAATCAAACATCCACAAGCGATTGAAATTACAGTAATTATTAATGAAGTGCCACCAATGATTGGTCCCATTTAATTTCTCCAAAAAATGATTTTTATTAAATTCATTCTATCAGCGGGGCAATAAAAACAAACTCCCCCGTTTGGGGGAAGTCACTGTAAAATCGAAACATGCCGATTTCCTCTATTTACTCAAAAACGATCACAATCCCCTCTTCTGCCATCGACGAAAATGGGCATGTCAATAACGTGGTTTATGTGCAGTGGATGCAGGATATTGCTGTAGAACATTACGCCTCCATTGGCGGAGTTGAAGCGCAGGGCTCTGATGCCACCTGGGTCATTCGCAAACATAGTATCGAATATTTTCTACAAGCTTTCGAAGGCGAAGAGGTCGAGGTCCGCACTTGGGTGGAAGATCTGCGTAAAGTACGCTCTCTACGCATGTATGAATTTGTGCGAAAAAGTGACGGGAAGACTTTGGTAAAAGGCGAAAGCGATTGGGTTTTTATGGATATGAAAACAGGAAGACCGAAAGCTATTCCTGTTGAAGTAGAAAAAATATTTGAACACAATAACAAGCAAATTCTTGATTAAGAATGTACGTGTTACTAATGAGATTCCAAAAGTCTCTCATACACTTTCAAAAGTTTCTTCTGCGATTCATGCCAGGTAAATTTTTCTCTGACATATCCCGCCGCAGAGTCAGCCAAGCGTTTCGATAAGTCCATATCTTTCAATAATTGATTTGCCTGACGCGCAAGATCAACTGGGTCATTGGGCGAAAAGAGTAGCCCATCAACATCTTCACGCACCAATTCGCGGACAATGGGCATATTGGAAGCGAGTAAAGGTCGCCCCGCCGCCATATATTCCAAGACTTTAATCGGGCAAGCTCCCTGTGTGACATTGCGATCATTCAGCCCAAGCGGAGCCACACAAATATCGGCACTGGAAATCGCAGCAGGGATTTCATGATGCGGAACAGCGGGTTGTACGATCACATGGTCTTCCAAGCCTAATTTGCGAATCTGCTTCGCCAACATCTTGCGCTGACGGGAACGTCCGCGCCCAAGGATGCGGAGTTTGACGGGTTGTTGTTCAAGGATTTTCGGCAGCGCCTTGATAACGATGTCCAAACCTTGCCAATCAGCTAAGGTGCCGATGTAAAGCAAAACAGGTTCTCGCTCATCACGGACGGGTAATGGGGTAACGGAAAAATCTGAAGGGCTGACTCCGTTTGGGATGGTGGTGACCAGTTTCCGGTCCAGCCCGAGCGAGGCGATGTAATCGCGAGTCACATTTGATGGGCAGATAATGGCATCACTCAGGTGCAGAGTCGCCAACTCCTGTTCCTTGATCTTGGCAAGTAATGCCACATCCATACCGGGGTAATGATACTTAAGCTCAATGGATGAAAGTCCGTTCACTTCGAACAAAGTTTTATAGCCAAATTTCTTTTTGTTCTGCGTGATGTGAAAGCCATCCCAAATATTGCGATAGTGGACGACATCATAGCCGGGGTGAAGAGCTAGATGTGACAAAATAGATTTGCCAAAATGAACAGCACGGGCAAGGAAGTTCTGCGAAAGGTCTTGTGAAATACGAGTGACCCTGGCACCTTCAATAGTATCTTCGGGGGGGAGCACGCCATCGTTGGGCGTGATAAGATGGACATTAAAGTTCCCATTGACCAACCCTCGCAAATTGTGGAGAATATGGGTGCTGGCACCCTTCGGGCTTGGTACGATATCGAAGGCAGTATAGAGAACGTTTTTCATTATGAGAAATTATACCCAGCGCGGTCACAAATTGCGACCATGGGCATAAAATAACTCGGAGGCATGGATGGATGGTCTGATTTGTGGACTTATCATCGCGGGTATCGTGGTATTGTCCTTTTTCTTTTACCTGCTAAATACAGCTCGTAAAAAAGGGAATACCGACAAAAATCAATTTGGCAAAACAGAATATGCACCAGTATATGTTTCGATTGCCGATAAGCCAGACTCGATCATTCGCGGAATGAACAAGTTTGTTGCCGAGGCGCGAAAGACCGAAACCGCCGGTGACAAATGGCGTTGGATCCCAATGTTGATTTTCTTTGCTGGTATTGGGTTATCTTTAGTTGATGTTGTTATCTATCTACTTGGGTACAGCATATCTTTTGTCTTCATTGGCGGCGGATTTTTACTTTGGATCGCCGCTTTCGTGATGGCACGCGCCTTGCGCCGCAGTGATTTGTTGGATTTCTCACCGCGCTACAACAGCACCAAAGAGGTTCTGTACACGCTTCGAGATGACCTCAAACCTGGGGCAACCTTCCTGGGTCATCTCGACCTGACAGGTTCCATGCTGGAAAATAAAGTAGCACGCGAAACGCAAGATGCTCAAAGCCGCACAACACAATTGTTTAACGATCCCTGGCTTTCACTCAAAGCGAAGCTGTACGACGGCAATGTTCTACGTGTGACCGCCATTCAAAAAACAAAGAAACGAAAATCGTATTGGAAGCGCAGCCGTATCAGCGGTAAATCTAAACTAAAGCCCGAGAAGTTCAAGGGCTCGCAACAGGAATTGAAAGTGCGCATCGTGGTTAACCCTGAAGCGTATGTTATTCGCCCTAATAATCAATTTTCGCTTAATAAAGATGTTGGCAAATACAAGGTTGCCCAACTCAGTACCGAAGGCGGCATGATCAACATCCTTGCCGTTTCTCCCTTCGAAGAAGTTAGTCACACCGATATTTTAACCTTCCTCAAATCTGCTTATTCATTATTGGAAAGAAAGGCCGCATAAATGAGTCGCAAAATTATCCCGTTCGTGGTTGCATTTATCTTGATCTGTCTTGTGATGGGCGTTGCTGGTGTCTTCGCATTTAGCGGATTCGCCGCTGCTGAAAAATTTGGCAGTACCGAAGCCTGGTCACAACCTTATAATACTGCCGAGAGTATGAAAGTCATTGATGTGACCGGGGATGGTCAGGATGACCTCTTCATTCAAAATACAAACGAAGTCAATATTTTTGATGGGTCTGGCACGCCGATTTTAGGTCTCGATTACCCCT
>JAXLVR010000016.1:0-59824 GCA_046328915.1 Anaerolineales bacterium
GATGACGTTGGTGTCGGTATCGAAGCCGTCCATTTCGACGAGCATCTGGTTGAGGGTCTGCTCGCGTTCATCGTGTGAACCGCCGAGACCCGCTCCGCGCTGACGACCCACCGCATCAATTTCGTCTACGAAAATGATACAGGGCGAATGGCGCTTGGCTTGGTCAAACAGGTCACGTACGCGGCTGGCGCCCACACCTACAAACATTTCTACGAATTCAGAACCTGAGATAGAGAAGAAGGGCACGCCCGCTTCGCCAGAAACAGCTTTAGAAAGAAGGGTCTTACCGGTTCCAGGAGGACCCACCAGCAAAACGCCCTTGGGAATACGAGCGCCAAGTTGGATAAATTTCTGCGGCTCTTTCAGGAACTCGACGATCTCCGCCAATTCCTGCTTGGCTTCGTCGGCACCGGCAACATCGGCAAAGGTGACGGTGGGGTGCTCCCCACTGAACATACGCGCGCGAGATTTACCAAAGGACATGGCTGCATTGTTGCTGCCTTGTGCCTGGCGGAAAATGAACCAGAGCAACCCACCCATAAAGAGGACCGGCAACAAATACAAGGCACCGCTCAACACACCCGCCCATGGAGAAGGTGCGTTGACTTCAATATTCATTTCAGCAAGCTGCTCAGGGGTCACACCATAATCACGGAGTTGTTCGATAAGGGTGGTATTGGTCTCTTTGCGAGACTCAAGGGCGGTCTCTTCAGATCCATTGACCTTCACCACGCGAATGGTATCGTCACTCTCGATGATAATGCGTGCCACTTGCCCGCCCTGAATCATCCGCGCCACCTCACTGATTGTGAGCGGCTCGGCAGCGCTGGAATTGTCTCGCAAACCAACGAAGATCATCGCTCCGATGGCTACGAGCAATAAAAAGTACACAAAAAACGATTGACTACGGGAATTCACGGAATCCTCCAAATTTGACGTACACGGTCATTATACCAAGCCATACCAGTAGAGATACCGTCTGGGCTTTTATTATTACGATTTTCTAACACGGGTCAAAGTCTAACCGGAACTTACTCGCAAAACCAATCAATCTTTTGTCACCCTAGAGAATAATTTCAGCCGAACTTAGGAGAAATTAATCAGTCATCCACAAAGCTTACACATTTAAAACCAACTCTACCGGACAATGGTCAGAGCCCATCACCTGCTCATGAATGATGACATCTTTCACGCGGGGCATGAGTGCCTCTGAGACTAGGAAATAATCCAATCGCCAGCCGATTCCGCGGGCACGGGCGTTGAGGCGATACGTCCACCAGGTGTATTGAACCCGGTCTGGGTAGAGTTGGCGGTATGCATCTACAAAGCCATTCTTTAAATATTTCTGAACCCACTCACGTTCTTCTGGCATAAAGCCGGAGGTCTTTTCATTCGCTTTGGGATTTTTCAAGTCGATGGGCATGTGAGAGGTGTTGAAGTCGCCAGTGATGACGACCAGCTCTCCCTTAGAATGAAGCGTGGTACAAACTTCAAGCAAACGGGCATAAAAACGCAACTTGTAATCCACGCGCTCATGTCCACGTTGACCATTTGGGAAGTAAATATTGAAGAGACGCAAATTTCCCCAGCGGGTTTGGACGATACGTCCTTCCACGTCAAATTCGGGGGTGTCCATTCCCAGTTTTATTTCATCGGGTTGGGTCTGATAAAACGTAGCCACGCCGCTATAGCCAGGGCGTTCGGCAGGATTCCAAACATAAGGCAATTTCAATTGAGCCGTTTGTTCTTCATCCAACTGCTCAGAGCGGGCTTTAACTTCCTGCAAACATAACGCATCGGGCTTTTTTTCAAACGCCCATTCAAGCGCGTTCTTGCCAAGTGCTGCGCGGATTCCATTCACGTTCCAAGTAATGATATTCATACGAAATCGGCTGGTCTCTTTATGGTAAACTTATTTTACAAGGCAAAATTTTATGGATGAAACACCTACCAAAACCATCCTATGTGTTGAAGATGAACCCGAAATGATCGATCTTATTCGGCTGATTCTTTCTCGGAAGGGGTACAGTGTAAAAGGAGCCTCTGGCGGCGTGGAAGGAATTCGCCTCATCAAAGAGCTTCATCCGGACCTTGTGTTGCTTGATCTTATGATGCCAGATATGGATGGCTGGGAAGTATACCAACAAATGAAAGCCGAAGCTTCTCTGCGCGAAATCCCTGTCATTGTTGTGACCGCCAAGGCACAAAATATAGACAAAGTGCTCGGCTTGCACATCGCAAAAGTGGATGACTACATTGCCAAACCTTTTAGTCCGCAAGAGTTGGTCGATAGCGTCGATAAAGTTTTTACCCACAAATAAATCTCATTCCAAAACGGGCGGCGAATACGCCGCCCATTTTTCATAAAACCCCATGCCCCACCCCATTACAATACAAAACCTCAGCCGAATATTGGAAAAGCCTGCCACCGTAGGCTACTGTGACTCATTCACCTGCAAACTTCGTGGATTGATGTTCCGTCCGCGCCTTGATCTGGACGATGGGCTGCTCCTCGTTGAAAAGCGGAACTCACGCCTCGAAACATCCATTCATATGTTCTTCGTACCCTTCGACCTTGCCGTCATCTGGATCAACTCTGATATGACCGTAGTGGACAAGGTCCTTGCCAAATCGTGGAAGCCCGCATACTTCCCCAAGGCAGATGCACAATATACCTTAGAGATACACCCAGATCGCTGGGCGGATTATGAAATCGGTGACAAAGTTGAATTCAAAAATGCATAAACGTTTTTTCATAGCTCTTCTGCTCCTAACCCTGATTGTTCCCCTCAAACCAGCATTTGCCCAAGATACCGGTCCTGTCTATATCGTCCAACCGGGAGATAGCCTCTATTCTATAGCTGCCCGCTTCAGCATCAGCCTTGATGAACTCTTAGCCGCAAACGGTATTGCCGATGCCAACTCGTTAGCCGTTGGGCAACAACTCATCATCCCCGGGTTAGAAGGCATTACCGGAACCTTGGATACCAAGTTCATTAATTTTGGCGATTCCTACCGCGGGTTGATGCGTCAAACTCAGGTACAAGCGCCGCTCTTCCGCAAACTTAACCATGTAGTTAGCCCCAGTGAGTTTTATGTGGGCAGTAACATGATCGTGCCCGTGCAAGACCAAACTCAATACAGCAAACGCGTCTCCCCTGCTGCAGGAGAGTCTATGCTGGAGTTGGCAGTGAAGAACAACACGGATGTCTGGTCGTTATCTGCGATCAATCAATTAAGTGGAAGTTGGGACGGTCTCCCCGGTGACACGCTGTACGCTCCGGGAGAAGCCAGTGACAATAATGCCAGCGGGCTGCCGTCGGCATTTGTCAGCGCTGAAATACGCGATCTACCCATCAAACAAGGCGGCACCGGTGTAATCACAGTGGTCACACAGCCTGGTGTAACCCTTGGCGGCATTTTGGTCGATCACCAGTTGCACTTCTTCCCACAAGATGACGGTTCGCAAGTTGCTTTGCAAGGCGTGCATGCCTTACTTGAGCCGGGGGTGTACCCGCTGCGTTTGGATGCCACTCTTCCTGATGGAAGCATGCAATCATATGAACAGTTGATTCTCATCGTTTCTGGGAATTACCCCGAAGACCCACTTCTATATGTAGACCCAGCTACGATTGACCCCGCTTCGACGGAGCCTGAACTTCAACAGTTGGTTACGATTACGACACCTACGTCTCCAACCAAGCTGTGGGCTGGGGGCTTCATCTCCCCTGCCATTGCCTACGCTGAGTCTACATACTTCACTTCTCGGTATGGAAATCGCCGTACCTATATCGGTCAGGGCACGGAACTGACAATTCAAGGCTTCCATACAGGGTTAGATTTCGGCGGTGGAGATGGTTTACCTATCACAGCACCTGCCAATGGAGTGGTCGTTTTCGCCGGTCCGTGGACGGTGCGTGGAAATGCGACGGTCATTGATCATGGCTGGGGCGTGTATAGCGGCTTCTGGCATCAGTCTGCATTTCAGGTTCAGGTGGGGCAAACGGTCAATCAGGGCGATGTGATCGGTCTGGTCGGCGGGACGGGACGTGTGACCGGGGCACACCTGCATTGGGAGTTGTGGGTAAACGGCGTCCAGGTGGATCCGCTCGACTGGTTGAATCAGACCTACCCGTAGAAGATGAGGCGTTGCACTTCATCCACGAATATGCTAAACTTTTGGGCATGAATAATCTCGTCAACTTCCTCAAGCAAAGCGATATTTTTTATCAATTCACGCCAACCCAGTTAGAGTTGGTTGCCAATTTATGTCAGGAAGTGGCGTTCGAAGCGAACGATACGATCTTTCAGGAAAATAGCAGCAGTAAAGAACTGTATGTGATCGTACAAGGCGAAGTGGATATTCTTATTAATCGTGGTGTAACTGGTTCATTGGGAAAAAGTGAAACCGTGATCGCCCGCCTTCGTAGAGGTCAGTCGTTTGGTGAGGTGGCTCTGGTGGATGAGGGTTTACGTTCTGCTTCTGCCCGCGCGGCCATCAAAGATACCCGCTTGCTTGTTATCTCTCGCGATAAGATTGTGATGCTGTGTGAAACCTACCCGCAACTTGGTTATCGTTTGATGTATAACCTTGCGGCTGATCTTGCCATGAAAATTCGCAATACCGATTTACGCATCCGCGAACAGTTGCTTTATAAGCCAGCTGAAAACAAAAATTAACAGCCCGCGATGTAGATAAAACCCCTCTAATTTTATCGAAAAGTATAGACACAAACGCTTGACCGATGTAAAAAATCGACGTATTATTAGCCATTCGACATTTGGTTAATGGTATTCAGGTAACGTCAAACAAGCCATAAAAATCCATTCAGTTAGGGTTTTTTGGCTTTCTTTGTATATCAACCATTTTATAAAGGAGGTGATGCCGACTCACCCGCGCTTGGTCTGCTCGTTTGTCGTACCCGCAATTGCGGGAATATACATCAACCTATTTGTAAATTTTGGAGGAGTAAGATAATGAACAAGCGTTTATTCGCTTTGCTGTCACTTTTGGTGATTGCTAGCATGGCACTCGCCGCCTGTGGCACCCCCGCCGCTACCGAAGCCCCTGCGGCTGCTACTGAAGCCCCCGCTGCTGCTACCGAAGCTCCCGCTTCTGGTGGCGAATCCATGGGCACCATCAAGATCGCTACCCAGAGCCCCCTCTCCGGTGGTCAGTCCTTGCTCGGCGTTGCCATCAAGCAGGGTGCTGAACTCGCCCTCGAACAGCTCGCTGGCGACCTCACTGCCATGGGCTATGATGTCCAGCTTGCCCCGTACGATGATCAGGCGACCCCCGATGTGGGCGTTGCTAACGCCAAGAACATCGTTGCTGACGCGGACATCCTCTGCGGTGTCGGTCACCTCAACTCCGGCGTTATGATCCCCTCCTCTGAGGAATATCACACCGCTGGTCTCGCCTTCATCTCCCCCGCCAACACCAACCCCGTTGTGACCACCCGTGGTTACCTCGAAGTGAACCGTGTTGTAGGTCGCGATGATGTCCAGGCTCCTGCCGCTGAAGAATATGCTTTCAAGACCCTCGGCGCCAAGTCCGTTTACATCATCCACGACAAGACCGCTTATGGTCAGGGCGTTGCTGAATTCTTCAAGGCTGCTGCCGAAGAAGATGGTATGGAAGTGATGGGCTTCGAAGGTACCGAAGAAACCGCCAACTTCGATGCGATCGTTACCCCCTTGATCGCTCTCAATCCTGATGTTGTGTTCTTCGCTGGTATCTACAACCAGGCTGGTGTGTTCTTCAAGCAGGCTCGCGATGCCGGCTTCGAAGGCACCTTCCTCGGCACCGATGGTATGGATTCCTCCGACCTCGCTGACATCGCTGGTGATGCTCTCACCACTGGTGGCGGTATGGCTTACACCACCGTTGCTGGTCCTGCTAGCGCTTACCCCGCTGCTGCCCAGTTCGTTGCTGACTACACCGCCAAGTTCGGTGCTGCTCCTGAAGCCTACGCTGCTCAGGCTTACGATGCCGCTGGCATCTGCTTGACCGCGATCAAGGCTGCTGCTGAAGCCGCCGGTGGCAAGCCCACCCGCGCTCAGGTTGCTGAAGCCATCCGCGCCGTCAGCTACGAAGGTCTCACCAGCACCATCACCTTCGATGAAATCGGTGATCTTCCTGCCGCCAAGTACTTCATCATCAAGGTGAACGCCTCCACCAAGGATGCATGGGGCACCAACGAAATCATCGACTCCTTCGACCTTCCCTCCCCCGGTAAGGGCGAATAGTTCGAACCCTGTAATAAAAGCCTCTCTCCCGTATGGGAGAGAGGCTACTTTTCAAAAAGACAGGATTGAATCAAATGAAGCAATTCACTGCAAATCCCGTTTATAAGTTTTTTATTTTCCCGATCGGGCAGATTATTGTATTTGCACTAGGAGCCAGCCTGGTCCTGTCGCTGCTCACCGTGCTGCTCGCAAACATCTTCAAATTCAATGTCACTGATTTTGACCTTGTAGAACGCACTTTATTGATCCTACCGCAGGTGGTAATCAACGGGTTAACCATTGGCTTTGTCTATTCCACCATCGCCTTGGGGTACACCATGGTGTATGGTGTTTTGGAATTCATCAATTTTTCCCATAGTGAAATTTTTATGGTGGGCGGTATTGTGGGCATTCAGTTGATGGCATACTTTGAGCATATTGGAGTTTTAGCTACGATGAACCAATATCTTGTGATCGCACTTGCGATCATCCTTGGTATGGTCATCTCCGGCTCATTAGCTGTGACCGTGGAACGGGTTGCCTACCGTCCACTTCGCAACGCTCCAAAGTTGGTTCCGCTTATCTCTGCCATCGGCATGTCCTTCTTCCTTCAGGATCTCGTACGCTTGATCCTCAGCCTTACTACGGGCGAATTCAACGTCATTCTCCCTAAATTTGGTACATTCGACGACTTCTGGAAGTTGGCAATTCCGGGCATGGAAGACCCCCTACGCATTCAGATCAAATCTGTCATCATGGTAGGAATCGCCATCCTCATGCTTGTTGGATTGAATTTCCTTGTCAACGGCACCAAGGTAGGTAAAGCCATCCGCGCCGTTGCACAGGATCGACCCTCCGCCAGTTTGATGGGCATTAACGTCAACCAAATCATTTCGATCACCTTCCTCATCGGTGGTGCTCTGGGTGGTGCGGCTGGCGTATTGTTCGCCCTGAAGGCGACAAAACTTGATCCCTTCTCTGGCTTCTTCCCTGGTCTGAAAGCATTCACAGCAGCCGTACTTGGCGGTATTGGTAATCTCACTGGCGCCCTCTTGGGCGGATTGGTGCTTGGCTTACTCGAGTCTTTTGCGGCTTCTTACCTTTCGATCTTCACGAATGGTGCTTTCGGCGCTGAGTACAAGGATATTTTCGCGTTTGCCATCCTGATCGTTGTGTTGGTCTTCCGCCCCTCCGGTATTCTCGGTCAGACCGTTGGGCAGAAGGCGTAGTCCGTATTCAGGAAAGGTACACAACCATGAAAACATTTTTCAGCGACTTGTACAAGAAACTCAATACGGGCTCGTGGCCAATTGTGGTCGCACTTGCCTTTCTCATTGTAGGAACGATCACTGTTTATCTCAGCCCACGTTCCCTAACCGCCTTCCTGATCTTGATGGCAACCCCCGTTATTCTTTACTTCATGAAGATGCCTATGAAAGTAAAGATCTTCATTGGGTTGCTTCTGATCATCGTGATCTTCCCAGTCCTCGGCATTCGTAACATCTTCTATTTGGAAGTCCTCTTCCAGATCGCTGTTGCGGCGGCACTCGCTCTTGGGTTGAACATCGTAATCGGTATGGCGGGCTTGCTTGACCTTGGTTACGTAGCATTCTATGCAGTAGGCGCCTACGCTTGGGCGATCTTCGGTTCCAAGCAAATGTCCTTATTGCATTCGATCCCTGGCGCTGCACCTGCCAACGCCCCCTTCTTCCTCGATGCTAAATGGTTTTGGCTGTTCATCTTCTTGGGTGTAGGCTTGGCAGCATTAATGGGTATTTTGCTGGGTCTCCCCGTTTTGCGTGTGAAAGGCGATTACCTCGCCATTGTTACACTTGGCTTCGGTGAAGTGATCCAAGTGTTGGCACTCAACCTGGATAAGCCCATCAACCTTACGAACGGACCTCAAGGCATTACCCCCATCCAACGTCCGCCATTGCCGCCAGAAGGCATCATGCAGTTCTTCCGTACGATTCTGACACCCTTTGTAGGGCACGCCCCTACGGATGCAGAATTCTACAATGTGATGTTCTACTTCTTGGCGCTCATCATCATTGGTATTGCAATCGTTGTTGCCACCCGCCTCGAAGACTCCCGCATCGGACGTGCTTGGACAGCCATCCGCGAAGATGAGACCGCCGCCATTGCCATGGGCATTCCGCTCGTGAAGATGAAGCTCGCCGCTTTCGCCGCCGGTGCCTCTTTCGCTGGTGCCATGGGTGCTCTCTACGCTGCAAACCGCACCTTCGTCAGCCCTGAAACCTTCGACTTCCAAGTCTCCATCGGTGTGTTGACCTACGTCATCCTCGGTGGGTTGGGCAGCATCCCCGGCGTGATCTTCGGTGCCGCAACCGTGGTGCTCCTCAACATTCAGGTGTTGCAGAACTTCTCTCTCTACTTGAGCGAACTTCGCCAAAGCGACGCAGTGATCCCGATCATCAACTTCGCTTGGAAGAATCTCTCCAACCAATTGGACCCGGCAAAATATCAAAAACTGGTATTTGGTTTGATCCTCATCTTAATGATGATATTCCGTCCATCTGGTTTGATCCCTGCTGAGCGGCGCAAACGCGAACTCGGCGAAGAAAAAGAATAGGCGGATTCCTACCATGGCTCTCTTACAAACTACCAATGTAGTAAAACGCTTCGGCGGTCTGACAGCCGTCAACAAAATGACCTTCTCGGTGGATGCCGGAAAGATCGTCAGCATCATCGGTCCGAATGGCGCCGGAAAAACCACTTTCTTCAACAGCCTCACCGGCATCTACAAACCTGAAGAAGGACAGATCCTTTTCAAGGATCAATCTTTGATCGGGTTCCGCCCAGATGAAGTTGCTGCCACAGGCATCGCCCGTACCTTCCAGAACATTCGTCTGTTCGGAAGCATGACCGTGCTTGAAAATATCCTTGTCGGTATGCACATCCAATTGAAGCAAGGCGCAGTGGATACTCTCTTCCGCTCCAAGAAGTTCAACGAAGAAGAAAGAGATGCTGAGAACCGTGCGAAGGAATTAATGGCATACGTCGGCTTGAAGAACGTCGGGAATGAGCTCGCGCGCAACCTACCGTATGGTGGTCAGCGCCGCATTGAGATCGCCCGCGCCCTCGCTGCCAACCCTACCCTGCTCCTGCTTGACGAACCGACCGCCGGTATGAACCCGAATGAGTCTGAAGATGCGATCAAGCTTTTCCGCCGCATCCGCGATGAAAAGGGCATCACCATCCTCATGATCGAACATGACATGCGCGTGGTCATGGGTATTTCTGAGCACATCACCGTGATGGACTACGGCGAAAAGATCGCAGAAGGCTCACCACAGGATATTCGCTCGAACCAGCGCGTGATCGAAGCCTATCTCGGTCGCGGTGCTGCGGTTGCACACGAGCAAAAGGTATAGGAGATTCTGAATGGGAACACTACTTGAACTCAACAATGTCCATTCCTATTACGGACATATCCATGCCTTGAAAGGCATTTCCCTGCATGTAAATGAAGGTGAAATCGTCTCCTTGATCGGTTCCAATGGCGCGGGCAAGAGTACTTCTCTACGCACCATTTCTGGCATCATCCATGCCCGCGAAGGGAAAGTGACCTTCGATGGCAAAGATATCACTCATGTAGATGCACACCAAATCGTAAAGATGGGTCTGGGACATGTGCCCGAAGGGCGCGGTATCTTCCCCAAATTGACCGTACAGGAAAATTTGGATATGGGTGCCTACACCGTCAACGATGTGAAATCCATCAAAGACCGCATGGAAATGGTTTATGAAACCTTCCCCCGCCTCAAGGAACGCATCACACAATACGGCGGAACACTCTCAGGTGGTGAACAGCAAATGCTCGCCATCGGGCGCGGACTGATGCTCAATCCACGCATTCTCATGCTCGACGAACCTTCGATGGGTCTCGCCCCAGTGCTTGTGGACTTGATCTTCGATACCATCAAGAAGTTGAACGAGCAGGGTACAACCATTTTGCTCGTAGAACAGAATGCCTTGATGGCACTCTCCATCGCCCACCGCGGATACGTTCTGCAAACCGGCTCCATTGCCCTTACAGACGACGCTGCAAAGCTCAAACAAAACGAGATGGTCCAGAAGACCTATCTGGGTATCGAATAGAACGAAGGACAAGAAACGAAAAACCCGTTTTCACGCGAAAGCGGGTTTTTTTGTAAAATACTCAAAACGCAATTTGTCATCGCACTGGGTATAAAATAATCTCACCATGACCAATCTTCCTAAAACAGCAGACGTAATCATCATCGGCGGCGGCGTGATGGGCGCCAGTGCTGCCTATCACCTCGCCAAGCGCGGCATGAAGAATATTGTGCTCCTTGAAAAAGAAAACCATTTCGGCACCGGCGCGACCGGGCGTTGCGCGGGCGGAGTTCGTTATCAGTTCTCTACTGAGATTAACGTGACCTTGTCCAAACACAGCCTGCCGATGATCGAACGCTTCAAAGAGGAACTGGATCAAGACCCTAGTTATCACAAGTATGGCTATTTACTCATCGCGACGAACGAGCAGGAAGTGAAAGAGTTCGAACATAATGTCGCTATGCAGAATCGACTGGGTGTGGAAACCGAACTTCTCAGCGGAGATGAAGTCCGTAGGCGGTTGCCACTGATGCGCTTTGACGATGCATTAGCTGGAACATTCCATCATAAGGATGGCACAGCAGACCCAAACAGTATTGTGATGGGATACGTCAATGCAGCACAGAAGATGGGTGTGACGGCGCTCACCGGCGTGGAGGTCATTGGCGTCACCGTCAGCGGCGGAGAGGTTCGCAGCGTGAAAACAAATGTCGGTGAGATCGAAGCGCGGACCGTCCTCAATGTGGCTGGACCGTGGTCGGGTCTCATCGGTGCCATGGCTGGAGTGAACATCCCAATCACTCCCCTACGCAGACAGATGTTCACGACCAATCCGTTGACGGAAGTGCCGGAAGATTTCCCGTTCGTGATCGACTTTGCGAAGTCTTTGTATTTTCATCGTGAAGGCGAAGGCTTGCTGATCGGCATGAGCAACCAGAACGAGAAGCCGGGCTTTGACCAAAATGTAGATGAAGATTTTGAATTGGTAAATTTGGAAGCGGCGATTGAACGCATGCCACTCATTGAAAAAGCAAGCCGCGCATCTCATTGGGCGGGCTTGTACGAAGTGACGCCCGATGCGCACCCGATTTACGGCGCGACAGATGTGAAAGGCTTTTTGCTTTGCACAGGGTTTTCAGGTCATGGCTTCATGCACGGACCGATCTCTGGCAAGCTCATGAGTGAATTTATTTTGGAGGGAAAATTTTCAAGCGTGGATGTTTCGATGCTCGACCTGAAGCGCTTTGCAGAAGGACGTTTGATAAAAGAGTACAATGTAGTTTAAGGAAAAAGACCTGACAGGTTTTAAAAACCTGTCAGGTCTATAAAAAATATGACCTCAGCAGAAATCATCACTATCGGTACAGAAATATTGCTTGGCGAGATCGTGGACACGAACACTCGCTACATCGCGCGTACGCTTCGCAGCCTAGGCGTGGACTTATATCGCACCATCACCATCGGCGACAACACAGACCGCATCGCCGAATCCATTCAACGTTCAATGGAACGTGCAAATATCATCATCACTACGGGCGGGTTGGGTCCTACAGTAGATGACCCCACACGCGAAGCCGTTGCCCAAGCCGTGGGCGTGCAAACTGAATTCCGTGAAGACCTTTGGCAGCAAGTGGTTGAAACCATTGGGCGTTATGGGCGCACGCCTTCTGAGAATCAAAAACGTCAGGCATATGTTCCGCAAGGTGCAATTGGTTTGAAAAATCCGGTTGGCACAGCGCCGTGCTTTATTGTTGAAACAGAAACCAATGCCGTGATCTCATTGCCCGGCGTGCCCGCTGAAATGGAACACGTCTTGCATGAGTCGGTCATCCCCTATTTGCAAAAACGCTTTGGGTTGAATGAAGTTATCAAAGTGCGCGTGCTGCATTGCGCAGGTCTGGGCGAAGGCATGATCGATGAAAAAATCGCAGACCTTGAAATGCTCAGCAACCCTACGGTGGGTCTTGCGGCGCACACAGGCGTAGTGGATGTTCGCATCACAGCCAAAGCCAAAAGTGAGTCTGAGGCGCAAGAGATGATTGCCAAGGTTGAAGCGGATGTACGTCAACGCCTTGGTAGTGTGGTCTTCGGTGTCGATGAAGACAAACTCGAAGAAGTAGTGCTGGATCTACTCGCCCGCCGCGGCTTGACTCTGACCGCCATCGAAAGCGGGCTCGACGGATTGCTGGCACGTAAAGTTCCGCACACCGTCTCTCTCCCTAACCTGACACCTGATGCATTGACCCAAGCCCTACGCACCGCTCGAGCCGACTCAAAAGCAGATATTGCGCTTGGCGTTTCTGTTTTCGTAGATGAACGCGCCGCTGAAATGGCAATGATCACGTCCAAAGGCGAAAAGACTCATCGCATTACCTATGGTGGTCCGCCCAAGAGCCTTCCGCGCTGGAGCATGAACCTGGCGTTGAATTGGCTGCGCACTGTCCTTGAGGAAATGAACTAATGGCAAAACCCAAGCCGCGCAAAAAGAATGACATGCCGTTGGTCATCCTTGCATGGGGCTTGAACATCTTTGGGTTATGTGCGATTGCAATGGTGGCAGTGGCATATTTTGCATTGAAACCGGTCTCGGCTGCAACACAAGCGGTTGCAGCGAATCCAGCCTATACCGCAACCATGCCCCCTACCTATACACCTGATGTTCTTTCGCTGAACATGCCTACCATTACTCCAAACCCGCTTTCGACCATGATCGTGGTGCAATCGCCCACACCTTTCGTATTACAAAATGCAGGGACGTTGGGACGTGCCAGCGTGGCAACGGTAGGCTACTCAGTTTCTGGCAGACCCATTGAAGTATATATGTTCGGCAATGGCGAACACGAGAAAATGATCGTGGCAGGCATTCATGGTGGCTACGAATGGAATACCATCGCGCTGGCAGATGAGTTGATCCAATATATTTTTGACCACCCGGAAGTAATTCCCAGCGATGTGACCTTATACATCATGCGCAACATGAACCCTGATGGCGATGCCCGCGACCACGGCATTGACGGGCGTGTCAACGATCACGGTGTGGACTTGAACCGCAACTTTCCTACCAACTGGGCAAAAACCTGGGACCGTACCGGATGCTGGGACCTAACCAAGACCACCGGCGGAACCGGTCCCGGCTCTGAACCGGAAACGAAAGCGGTGATGTACTTCCTGCAATCGCATAATGTTGAGACCTTGATCAGTTATCACAGCGCGGCACTGGGAGTTTTCCCCGGCGGCATTCCGTGGGAAGCAGATTCAAAACAATTTGCGAAAGCCTTAGCCAAGGCAACCGGCTATCCCTACCCCCCCATTGATACCGGCTGTGTTTATACAGGCACTCTTGCCGATTACGCAGTAGAGCTTGGAATCACAGCCGTGGATATGGAACTTTCTACACACAAATACACAGACTTTGATGAAAATGCAAAAGCCTTAGAAGTAATCTTGAATTGGAGATAAAGATCATTTCACGTCATTCTTCGCTACTATCACAGCTCAGAATGACAATCAAAAAAAGGAGATTGAATGACCAAAAATATAGATACCCTCTTTATCAACGCCATCGTGTTGACGATGGATGAAAAACTTACTCAATATGACCCCGGCGCAGTTGCCGTTAGCGGTGATTCCATCATCGCTGTTGGACCTGAAGCCGAATTAAAGCAAGAATACTCTGCAAAAGAAATCGTAGATTGTGGCGGAAAAATTCTCATGCCCGGTCTGATCAATGCACATACCCACGTGCCCATGACCCTTGTGCGCGGGCTCGCCGATGACCTACGCCTTGATGTTTGGTTGATGGGCTATATGTTACCCGTCGAACGCCAATTCGTTTCACCAGAATTCGTCCGCCTCGGAACGCTCATCGCTTGCGCCGAGTCGATTCGCAGTGGTGTGACCACATTCAATGACATGTATTTTTATGAAGACGATATCGCCCAAGCCACGGCAGATGCTGGCATGCGCGCCGTATGCGGCGAATCGGTCATGAAATATCCTGCGCCAGATGCTGCCTCTTATGATGACTCGCTTGCCTATGCTCGTGAATTTATCAAAAAATGGAAAGGGCATCCGCTCATTGTGCCTGCGATTGCGCCACATGCCCCCTACTCCACCAACCCTGAAATCATCCGCGCCTGCGTAGACCTCGCCACAGAGTTCGATGTGCCGTTGCACATTCACATTTCTGAGACCGCATTCGAAGTGGAAAACATGCGCAAAGAACAAGGCATGCCCGTGGTGCCATACGTGAAAAAACTTGGCTTGTTTGAAGCCAAAGTCATCGCCGCGCATTGTGTTCACATTGATACCGGTGAGATCCGCACGTTACAGCATTACAAAGCAGGCGTCTCTCATAACCCCTCGTCTAACCTAAAACTCGCTTCGGGCTTTGCCCCCGTTCAAAAAATGCTCGAAGATGGACTCAATGTAGGCATCGGCACCGATGGACCGGCATCTAACAATGACCTCGACATGTTCGAAGAAGTGCGCCTCGCCTCTTTCGTCGCCAAAGCTGCTTCTAACGACCCGACCGTTCTCCCCGCCGCTACCGCGTTGACCATGGCAACCCGCCTTGGTGCGCAGGCACTACATATCGGTCACCTCACTGGCTCGCTGGAAGTTGGCAAACGTGCCGATATGATCCTTGTGGATACCAATCCGCTGCACAACACTCCGCGCTTCAAACGTGACCCGCAAAATGCCTATGCTCAGTTGGTCTACGCCTCGAAATCAACCGATGTGACCGATGTGATGGTCAATGGCAAATGGCTGATGCGTGACCATCAACTGCTCACCCTCAACGAAAAAGAACTCATCGCCCAAGCCCGCGAACTCGCCGTAAAGATCGACGCCTTCCTGACCGAACGCGAACAATCTGTGCTTTCAAAGCTCATCGCCCTCGGCGGCTCAATGGAAGAAGAATCGTTCGAGGTGCAGGTCAAGGTCAAAGTGGAAGACCCCAGCCTCATCGTCCAGAATGTGAAGCGACCTGAGATCGAGGTCAACGCCTATAAACATTATCGTCAATTCGATGAATACTTCCTGTTCGAAGATCCAAATCAGGGACGTTTGCGTTACCGTGAAGACAGCCTTATCAACGAAAAAGGTGACATCATCAACGTGCGTTCGCGGCTGACTCTCTTGGGTGTGAAGCGTGAAGATGAAATGGGAGAGGTTTTGCTCTCACGCAGCCGCTTCCTTGCACCTGCCGCACAGTCGCTGCGTTTTTATCGTGAATACTTCAAACCCAAATCTGAGATTTCCGTCGAAAAGAATCGCTTCCGCTGGCATATCAAGTATAAGAACACCGAGTTCTTCATCAATCTTGATGAAGTGAAAGAACCCGCCATGGGGCACTTCCTTGAAGTGAAAAGCCGCACCTGGAGCCGCAAAGACGCAGACCTCAAAGCAGACCTCGTGCGCGAATTGCTTGATATTCTTGGGGTTGGTAATGCTGAGACCGTCACTCAAGATTACATTGAAATCTTAACTGCTTAATCAATAATAAGGGCAATCCGCTGTCATATTTTATGAAAGTGGATTGCCCTTATAAATTTAATAACCATGGAACCATTTAGAAAACCAATCGCAACATTCTTTGCCACTTCGTTTGTCATCACGGCAGTGATGGCGATCTTATTCCTCAACTTCGACCGCCGTGCATTCACCGCCGAAACGTATCAACAAGCGTTTGCACGTGAAGACTTTTACAACAAAATCCCCAACCTCATGGCACAATCCATCGTATCAGGCGCAGATATGGGGCAGTTGCCAACGATCACACAGGGTATGAGCCTTGAGACCTGGGAAAATTTCATTCGCATTCTGCTGCCCCCAGAAGTATTGAAACCGATCGGTGACGATGTATTGATCTCGACCTTTGCTTATCTCAACATGGAACGCGACTCTGTGCAAGTCAACCTCGCGCCGGTTCGAGCCAGCATGATGAGTGACAGCGGCACACAAGCCATTCTGTTCCTGCTCAATGGGCTGCCAGCCTGTAGTGTAGAACAGATCGCGCAAATTACATTTGACCTGCTTTCCGGCGAACCGATCCAACTCTGCAATCCACCGGCAGATATGCTGCCCGTGCTCATGCCCGTCATTCAAGGCGAAATGCAAGCCACCGCCTCCATCATCCCCGATCAGTTGACCTTGTTGACCGCGCCATTTCAAGATGACCCACGCGAAAAATTACAAACCGCCCGCCTCCTAATGCGCCTCAGCCTGATCCTACCTATTGGCTGTTTGCTAGCTCTCACCTTGTTCGCCGTCCGCTCATTGCAAGATTGGCTGACGTGGTGGGGCGTTCCAATTGCCGCCACAGGCTTTAGCAGCTTCGTGGTCGGATTGGTAGGTGCACCCATCATCGGCGTAGTACTGGAACGTATTCTCTCAAGCAAATTACCAGATTATCTCCCCAGTTTTCTGCTCGATTTCACTGGCGAATTTGCCGCTGCCATGGTCCGCGCCTTGCTTACGCCTCTAGCCTGGCAAGGATTATTGCTTAGTTTTCTCGGTGCCTGTATGGCTGGGGTTGGATATTACTTAAAGTACAAGCAACCCTAATCTCTGCAACTTTTCGGCGCAGCTTCTTGTAATAGAAGTATGCGCCGATTTTTTATTTTCCTTTCCTCTCTTCTTATCCTATCGTTGGCTTGTGGAGGTTCCCCCACACCGCCTCCCCCACTTGCAACCTCCATTTTTGATTCCAATGAAACAGCGTATGGCTTTTATCCCTCTCCACCTGAAGTGACTCTTGAGAGTGTTTTACAAACATTCAAAGACATGGCAGAGCATGGAGATTTTGTGCTCATTCAACAAAATGTAGATTGGGAAAGTTTCGCAAAAGGGGTCGATGGCAAATCACAACAACGAACCGATATCATTAATCAAGTAACACTGGCGAGACAAAACAACCTCGATACGGTCTTCGTCCTCGATGCGTTGAATGGCTTGAATCGCCGTGAATTCTTCAGCTTGCCTAATCAATGGAAAGCCAGCTTTGCCAATCCAGATGTCCGCACGGCGTTCAAAAATTATGCTTTGTGGGTAGTGCGAAATTTTCAACCTCATTATCTTGGGCTGGCATCTGAGATCAACACCTATATGGACGCTCATCCAGAAGATGCGCAGAATTTCATCAGCTTGTATAACGAGATCTACGCCCTCGTCAAAGCCGAAGCGCCTGATACACAGATCTTCGTTACTTTTCAATGGGATGATTTGAACAATATGTTCACCCAACCAGAAGAAGGGAATGCGCAACGTCTCTCACCAAAATGGGAACAGATCGAAGCCTTTGAGCCAAATCTGGATATTTGGGCGATCTCCAGTTACCCATACTTCATCTTCCCCACCGGCGCAGACATTCCTGCTGACTATTACACCCCGCTTCTCTCGCGGACCTCGAAGCCGGTTGCGCTTGCCGAAGGCGGATTCTCCACCGTTACCTTCAAACAACTGACCAACACGCCCGAAGATCAAGTGGCATATCTAAACGCCATTCATGAACAGCTAGGTCCACGCATGGCGTTTTGGGTAAATACTCTGTTAAGTGATTTCAATATAGATTCATATGCCAAAGAAATGGGATCACAGGGTCGCAATTCTGAAGATGCTCAAATGCTTGGTAACTTTGCTTATATCGGTTTACGTGAGTTTGATGGAACGCCCAAGCCTGCCTTGGCAGTATGGGATGGTTTTAGAAATTCTGCGCCCTAATCTCGAATATCGCGGACAGGCAACTCCCCTAGAATTTCGCGGGCTTTAAACACATCTTTGCCGATCACAAATACCCGAAAGCGCGGATCATCCCATCCGTGATAAGGAATGTCATTTCGGTAGGTGTGGATGTTGTGCTGTGCCAGTTTCTCTACCAAGGCTTCGGCTTTTTCACGGGAGATGAAATACCCCACAATATGGTTATGTTGAAATTTGGTGGTCATGAACGTGAAGAAGTACTCACAGGCTTCTGATTCGTTCTGGCTTTCAAAGATCGGAGGCTGGTCTAGCCCGCGCTCGGTGTAAAAGATGCGCCAGGTTCCGTTCTGGTTTTCAAGGCAGTAGACATCTGAGTCTCGCTCGCCAATGGAGTAATTCGCGCGGCTGCATGCTTCTTCTTCCAAACGGATTTTCAGCTCATCAAGGTTCATTGACATCCATTCGCGATCTGCTCTTCATAAGTAGCCACAAAGGCGTGATACCCCGAGCCATCACATGCTGCGCGGAAGTAATAATACGGCGTGGATTGTGGATATGCCACCGCCATTAACGCTTCAATTCCTGGGTTCGAGATCGGTGTAGGCGGCAGTCCATTATTCAAGTAGGTGTTATATGACGAGATCACTTCCAGGTCTGTCAGCGCCAGCGGACTCTTCCACCAGGAGCCGTTATCGAATTGATATCCCAAGGCATATTGAACTGTAGGGTCTGCATCCAATTTCATGCCAATGGATATACGGTTGAGATATACAGAGGCGATCACCGGCGCTTCTTCAATCTGCACCGCTTCACGCTGCACAATCGAAGCAAGAATCACGCCTTGGTACACGTTAAGGTTTTGAGCCGCAAACCCATTTTGAATATCAGTCGTTAGTTTGGCGGTGAAATTTCGAGAGATCACATCGAGCAGTTGATCGACCGTAGTGGTGCGTGGAAGGGTATATGTATCAGGGAATAAGAAGCCTTCCATGGTGGTGGGCGCAGCGAAAGCAAGCGCTTGGGTTGGGGTTTGTGCAGCGGCGAGAAAAGTTTCGGGAGCAATAGACAAGCCCGAGGTAGGGAGTGAGGCGGCGATCTCTTCCATCCGCCAACCGGGCAAAATCGAGAGCACCGCATCGGTGGGATTAAATTTCTGGAGCGACTGAGCAATGTCGATAATCGATTGAGAAGGGCTGAGGTTGAAGTCGCCAGATTGAATGGTGAGGTCAATGCCGGTGTATACGGCATAATCAAAGAAAGCATCGGCACTTGAGATAATGCCCAAGCCTTCAAGCCGATTCGCAATCGATGCCACAGATTCACCCGGCTCTACCTGAAAGGATTGTTCAAGCCCGTTTACATTCAATGGTGTGGTCAGCACATTGCCATGTGAAAGCAAACGCGTTGAATATTCGATGCGGTCTGAAATCGAAAGATGCCCGGCTGGTGGACCATATAAAAGTGTAGCGCGCGCAGGAACGTAATAGATAAATATAAAGACACATGCAAAAGCAAGTAACAGAACCGACCCTAAGACAAAATAGAGTTGGTAACGGCGCATGGAATTTCTGGGTTTTCTTCTTCGAACTGGGGCTTGGGGTTGGGTTTCGTTCATTCGGAATTACGTTTCGCTTCTAAATAAGATTGCAAAATGACCACTGCGGCAAATTCATCTTGATGCCCTGCCCGTTTCTTACGGGAGACTCCAAGCTCAATGCGTGCGGCGCGAGCGATCTGGGTGCTGTGAGATTCATCCCACATCTCAATGGGAAGATCGGTCTGGTTACGAAGTTCATCGGCAAAGCGCCCGGCTCTTCTCCCCGCTGGGTTTGGGTTGCCATCTTCATCATATGATTGCCCGACAACGATCAGACTCACTTCGTTCTCTGAAGCAAGCTCTGCAACTTGTGCAGCATCGATCACCCGTGAGACATGGTGAATCACTTTCAAAGGGCTGGCGATGGTGGCGGTTGGGTCGCTGAGGGCAAGACCGATGCGCTTTTCACCGTGGTCAACTGCGAGGATTCTCATAGAAATCTGCTACTGTATTTTCACTGATATATTGAACGGAATCAACGGCAGCCATTTCCACCACGATGGCGTGATCTCGATCTGCGGCTCGTTTTGCAATGCCAATGTGTCTTTCACAAGCAAAGCCGCTTTTTGAGCGTTCCGTCCGCGAATGAGGCTTAAGATTTGCATCACATTTACATCACGCAGAGTAGATTGCGTGGCTTGCAAGGGAAAGCGAGTGATTCCAGTTGTGTCAGTAATCGGCACTTCGTTCGGTGTGAGTGTCATATCGCCTGTGGGAGAAAACCCTTGCGGAATGGATGCCATGACCGATGACACTGCCAAAGCTTGTAGGTCTTCTTCCAAAATGTAATGAGCCGTGAACTCTGCATCTACAGCATAGGTCAGAGTTGGGGCTTCTCCACCTAAAGGCGGTGTAAATGCTTCGTTTTTAATGCCCTTCATTGCAATCGTATCGCTAATCAAGAAATCTTTCGCCCCGATTTGTGAGCGGATCTGTGCTTCTGCTATCGCAGTAAGACCCGCCAACACAGAGTCTCGTAAAGTTGCTCGGTCTTCTTCAGTTGCACCCAACACTTCATCGTTGGTACCGCCAATGGTCGCTTCCAAATTGGTCACCTTGGCAGAAAGCCCAAGTGTCCCTTCGATCACATCGATTGTGCTGGACTCTAGGTTTCCCTGCTCCCCTGCTTCTAATGCCTCGACCTTCACTTCAACCGTTTCATCGACACCGGCGGGCAAACGTGTTTCATTCAACGTTGCAAAACGAATCAGTGTATTCGATGCGACAACTGTTCCCGCCGGGATAATTTGTTCATCGGGTCCTAAGTTTGTGAACTGCACCACGCCCGTCGCTTTGGTCTTTGGCACAGAAACCAAACTCGACACTTGGATGGTCTGCTCGTTGTGAACTGTGACAGAAATATCTTGCGCCGGGATTTCTCCGCTCAAAGAGACGGTATCGAAGGCAGTACTGGCATTCACTGGGATGACGATAGATACCGCCTGCGCATCAGGACTTAACGTCACCACGGCTCGCGGGACGAATAAGCCTGCCAGCACCAAAACAGCCATTACTCCCGCTGTAAACGCCAACACTCTCCCCAAGAGCGACGTGCGCCATGCAGGTTCTTTGACATAAACCTCATCTCGCAGTTGACGCAATCCCTTTTGCGGCGGCTTCGGTGTACGCTGCACTCGCGGACCTGGCTCGCCCCATGCTTCTTTTTGTGCGGCAGTCGTCGTTCTGAAGACGGGAATGCCCAATGACTCGGCATCATGGCGTACATTCATACGACGCGTCACCAACCCCAACTGTGCCCCCAGCGAATCTGCGTGACGCTGTAAGACCTTCAAGTCCAATATGCGCAGTGTGACCTTCTCGTACTTGGGCCACACCAACAAAATGCGCGGCGTCTTCGCCCACGACAATTTATCGCGGACAGAGATGAGGTCATCGTGTGATTCGAGGGTGATGATTTTGGTTTTCAAGTTAGTTGAGTAGTTTTGCAGTCAAATAGTTGATTAGATTTTCAAACCTCTTGCCTTTTCCACCAGCGACGGCAAGGTCTTCAAGAATGCTTCCACATGGTCAGGAGACGTTCCCATTCCGAGCGTAATGCGCAGCGAACCCAATGCCCAATCACGGGAATGCCCCAAGGCAGTGACCACGTCACTGGGCTCAGGGTTGCCCGTCTTACACGCCGAGCCAGAAGAACAGGCAAAGCCTGCAGCATCGAGCATTTGTAAAAGTAAATTTCCATCTACATCTTTGAAGACAAAAGAAGCATGGTTAGGGAGACGTTGCTCGGGGTGACCCGTAAGTTTTGAATCAGAGATCGTTTCAAGCACGGTACCAATAATATGATCTCGCATTGGCTTCACATGCGCCGTCCGTGTTTCGCGTTCTTCTGCTGCAAGCCACAACGCCTCGGCAAAACCGACGATGTATGGCACGTTATGCGTCCCCGCCCGCAGGCTGGCCTCTTGACTTCCGCCGGTGAGATGCGGCACCAATTTCGTCCCTTTGCGAACGTACAACGCCCCCACTCCTTTGGGTCCATAAAACTTATGCCCACCGAGCGACATTAAGTCCACCCCAAGTTTATTCACATTCACATCGAGATATGCCGCCGCTTGAACAGCATCGGTATGGAACAAGATATGATTTGCCTTGGCAACCTTTGCCAACTCTGCAATTGGGTTGATGGTACCGATCTCATTATTCCCATACATCACGGATGCCATCGTCGTGCCATTGCAGATCGCTTTCGTCAACGAGTCAACGGTCACAGCGCCGGTTTCATCTACATCCAGCCATTCCAGCGGAAAGCCATACTCTTGTTCAAGTTGTATCGCTGTCTTGCTCACGGCGGGATGCTCGGTCTTGGCGGTCAGCAGCCACTTGGTTGAGGCTTTATTCGCCACCATTGCGCCGCGTAAGGCAAGGTTATCCGCTTCTGAGCCGCCAGAGGTAAAGATGACCTCATCTGGGCGGCATCCCAGCACCGAAGCGACCTTCTCCCGAGCCTCATCCACCGCGGTTTCGGCTTTTTGTCCCAGCCGGTGAATCGACGAAGGATTCCCAAATGAATCGCGGAAATACGGCATCATTTTGGCGAGCACACGCTCGTCTACAGGTGTGGTTGCTGCATAATCAAGGTAAATCATGGTTGAGATTATAGCAAAGGTTAATCCCAAAAAGACTTCTCTCAAAATGATAAAATCGTTCCATGCACAATCGCACTCAATGGCTAAAAATCGCGGGCGGACTTTTCGGAGCCGCCACTGTTCTTTTGATGGTCTTTGCAAATCAATTGGGGGTAGAAAGCTTCCCCACCTGGGGCATACGTCGCTCGGCAATCTTGCTGATCGGCATTCTTATTCTCGTGGTTTCGTTGTTATATAAAGAAGATAATTTTATTGGCAACTTTATCCATTCAAGGAATGGTCAGCTTTATATTGCTCTGTTCATTCTAAATGCGGGCATTTTTCTGATTTACATTTGGTATGTCAGCACTGGGTTGATGAAAACCTTTGCAAGCGAAACCAATTATTTCGACTTGCAAGCCAACGCCTTTGCCAAAGGTCAGCTCGCGTTGGATGTTCAACCAGACCCCGCCCTCTTGGCATTCAAAGACGAAAGTTTATACGAGCCTGAGAATCGACTCGGCATTCCTGTCTTATGGGATGCGACCCTCTACCAAGGTAAATATTATTTATATTGGGGTCCTGCCCCGGCGCTTTTATTAGCCGCCATCAAACCTTTCTATCATTCAGATATTGGTGACCGTTTGCTGGTGCTGATCTTTCTCACAGGCACTTTACTCTTTCTCAATCTCATTATTCTTGATCTGCGAAAAAGACTTTTTGCTTACATTCCCAATTGGGCTGTTCTTGCTGCGCTTGCCTTTGCTGGAACGGTCAACCCAATGCTGTATGTATTGGTGGAAGGTCGTATCTACGAAGCTGCCATTGTGGCTGCACAATTCTTTCTTATTGGCGGCTTTTATTTTCTCTTGCCTGCCTTTGAAAGACCAACTTTTTCACGGTTGGCACTTGCTGGTTTATTCTTCGTGTTTTCCATCGGGTCTCGCACAACAACACTGCCGGGTGTGGCGCTAATCTCAATGATCCTTCTTCTTTGGGCATATCAAACTCAACGTCAACGCATGATGCCTCTCTTGCTGGCGTTTGCACTTCCCATTGCGATAGGAGGCATGGCATATGCTACCTATAATTACGCACGTTTCGGCTCCTTCACAGAGTTTGGGTATCGCTATCAACTCACCAGCTATAACCTGTATCAAAAGATGGATGAGACCTTCGCCATCGAATACATTCCGCCCAATCTCTACAAGACACTCTTCAACACGCTTGAAACACGAGATGCCTTTCCACGCATCTTCCCCACTCGTTGGTCGGGCCCTGAATGGTTAACAAATTATCACCCTAAGATGTACCTTACCCTCACCGAAAATATCACGGGCATGTTCATCAGCAGTCCTTTTGTTCTGTTGGCGTTGCTTGCTTTCATCAAACCAAGGCGAGAGGTCCGCTGGCTCACGGCAGCCATCGCATTCTGCTTTCTCGCCATCTTCATCACCCTGCAAGCCTTTTTCTTCGTCGCCATGCGTTATATGTTGGATGTAATTCCAACTTTGTCTCTGCTCGTTATCATCGGCTATTGGCATGGCTTTGCATTATTCAAGAACAAACCTGTATATATCGTTCTCTCAACACTGTTCTTGATTCACACCATCGCCTTTAGTCTACTGATCTCGTTCTCTGGAAATTTGGAGACGTTCAAGATCCTCAACCCCGAACTCGTGCGCGAAATGACGTGGACCTTCAATAGCTTTTTCAAATAACAGACGTCCACGCTTCATTCGTGACGCAGGCTTGACTCTATGTTCTCAAGCCAGATTCGTATCTGAAACCTTTTGTTGTACAATGACCGTATAGGAGCTTCCATGAGCCGTTTTCTTGATTTTCTCAACACCGCAGACCTGAATACTCTCACGCAGATATCAGGCGTTAACCGTCAACTGGCAGGGAATCTCATTGCCGCCCGTCCATTCGACGCAGAAGAAGATGCGCTCAAGGTAAAGGGCATGGGCAAAGCAACGCTTGCACGCATACAGTCCTTTGCTGAGGCGCAGGAAACTGCCCCAGAAAGCAGCGCCATGGTTCCGGTCCAGGAAGAAGCGATGCCCGCCGTGATAGAGAAGAATCAGCCTACACAGGAAGAGGCACCAAAGAAGGAATCCTTCCTCGTACGATTGGGGCGGGCAATTCGATCCTTCTTTGTGGCTTTGCTTAAGTTGATTATGCTGGCAATTTTGTTCGTATCGATTGGGGCGATGTTCTATTATGGGCTGCCGTATATTCAGCGGACCTTCATTGCGCCGGTGGAACAAAACACCGCCCAAATTCAAACTATGGAAGCGGAGATCGAAACGCTGCAAACACAGCTCGATGAAATGAATTCGCGTGTCTCTGCATTGGAAGGTTCTGTAGAAGCCCATACGACTTCCATTGAAAAACTGGAAGAGATGCAAACTTCGCTCGAAGCTCAGCTTTCAGAAAATCAAGATGCCGTGTTGTTGGAATTGAAGCAGGAAATTATGTTCACCCGTGCGCTCGATGTTCTGGCGCGTGCAAGGTTGTATTTGGCACAAAGTAACTTTGGGTTGGCAAAAGCCGATGTGCAAACAGCACGAGACCTATTGGCAGAACTCAATGCCGAGAAAAAAGATGAGGTTTTGACTAAAGCCATCGAACGGATTGACCTTGCTCTTGGCAACTTACCAGATTTCCCTGTAGTTGCTTCAGGAGATTTGGAAATCGCCTGGCAAATCTTGGTCTCTGGGAATGCCCCAGCGTCCACTGCAACGCCAACCTTGGTTCCCACAGAACCTGCCACATCCACACCAACGGCAGCAGACACGGCAGCCACACCCACTCTGGTTCCATCAGCAACTGCAACCCCCTAACGCAAAACTCCGAGACAATAATGTCTCGGAGTTTTTATGATATTTACGCCCACGGCGGGTATAATTTCAAAAGTTATCATTTCCAAGAGGAGAATTCTCATGGCATTCAAAATTAAATTCGGTACAGACGGTTGGCGTGGAGTCATTGCTGAAGATTACACTTTCGACAATCTGCGCCGCTGTGCGCAAGGGTTTGCATCGTATATGCTCTCGCAGGGCAAAAAGGGAGAGTGGGTCGTGGTCGGGCACGATAAGCGCTTCCACTCGGAGAATTTTGCCGCCGCAGTGGCAGAGGTGTTAGCAGGCAACGGCTTGAAAGTCTATTTGACCGACGGCGCGACCCCAACCCCGGTGATTGCCTATGCCGTGGTGGATAAGAAAGCGGCTGGCGCGGTGAATATCACTGCAAGCCACAACCCACCCACAGACAATGGCTTCAAGGTCCGCAATGAGACGGGCGGCGCGATTGACCCCGATGGTTTGAAACAAATTGAATTGGGCATTCCCGATGATGTAAAGGATGTCAAAGTCAAAACGTATAAGGAAGCTGAAGCGGCTGGCGAGATTGTCAAGTTCGATGCCAACACACCGTATATCGAGCATCTCACCCGCGATGGCTTGATCGACCTGCAGCCCATCAAAGATGCCGGTCTGACCGTGGTAGTGGATGCCATGTGGGGCAACGGGGCTGGTTGGTTCACCCGCTTGCTCGGCGGTGGCAAGACCAAAATTATTGAAATTCACAACGAACGCAATCCTTCGTTCCCTGAAATGAAACGCCCGGAACCCATCCGCCCGAACATTGATGTAGGCTTGAAAGCCACTGTCACCAACAAAGCCGATGTGTTACTCATCACCGACGGGGATGCGGATCGCTGTGGAATTGGCGATGAGAACGGTGAATTCATCAACCAATTGCGTGTGTATGCTTTGCTTGCCTATTATCTGCTCGAGGTGCGCGGCGAACGCGGTGACATAGTCAAGACGCTTTCAACCACCGGCATGTTGAACAAGCTCGGCGAGATCTACGGCGTGCCTGTCCATGAGACGGGTGTGGGCTTCAAGTATGTTGCCCCGAAGATGACCGAAACCAATGCCCTCATCGGCGGCGAAGAATCTGGCGGCTATGCTTTCCGCGGAAACGTGCCCGAACGCGATGGGATTTTAGCGGGCTTGTACATGCTCGATTTCATGGTGAAGACCGGCAAGAAACCGACCGAATTGCTCAAGGATTTGTTTGCCAAAGTGGGCGGCGAGTATTACTACGACCGTGTCGATAGTCCCTTCAGCGGTGACCATGAAACCCGCAAGCAGATCATCCGCGATAACTATCCCAAGACCCTGGGCGGACTGAAAGTGACCGAAGTTATCACCGTGGACGGTTTCCAATTCAAGATGGAAGATGGCGGCTGGATGTTAATCCGCTTCTCGGGCACAGAACCGATCTTGCGTGTGTACTGCGAAACGAGACACGCTGATAAGGTGCAGGCGATTTTGCAAGATGGTTTGAAAGTAGCTGGGATTAAATAACGAGTTACAAGTTACAGGTTATACGTTAGCAGGTTGGAATGTTTGAACGTTCCAACCTGCTAACTTTTTAACGTGTCATTATCTTTTACGTTTTACAACCAAGATCACTCCCAAAAATGCCGGGAGGAGAAATGCGCCTCCACACAAGGGGTTGGATGCTGTCGTTTCGGGGGTGCTGGGAGGAATAACACCCATCGTGAAGGTAGAAGTAGGTGTAGGAACAGGGGGAAGAGTTGGTGTGGCAGCATTATGCCGCACATGTGGAGCCGGTGTAGCGGTGAGTCCTCTCAAATCAAAAGAGCCGTCTTCGTTTTTTTGAACAGCTTCTGGAAGAGAATAACTGATTTCTTCAAGTTTATCTTTTGCCAGTTGCAGGTTTGGGTCGATCTCCACCGCAGTATTGAGACGCATCAAAGCCACAGCCAATACATTTTGGGTGTCGGGTTGCCCCAACATATAAAGGTCAAAGTAATAATGTGCCCATAGCAATTCAGCCGACCCATACAACCAAAGCGGGTCATTCGGTAAGATGCCAAGACAGGTTTCATAAGCGCTGCGACTGAGTTCGAACATGCCTTGCCCGGCAGGGTCTGCACGGAGGTTGCCATGCCTCATCATAATCAGATCTTTATATGCCTTTGCAAGCCTGCCCCAAGCTTCACCGTCATCTCGGTTCTTGGTAACGTTCGCATCTTCTGTAAGGACTTTGTTCCAGGCAAATGGAGTGACGATTACAAATTGAAGGTTGTTTTCAAACGTAGGCTCTAATTCGGTGTACTTCCAATGAACTTCATTACCCACAAAAACACCGCCGGATGTGGCTTCGCCATAACCTTCTACACCTTCGGTCCAAACATTGTAGGTATTCGCTTCATAAGGCAGGCGCAAAATGATCTCTGCACTGCCAATCGTTCCGTTCCAGCCAGCGCCAGTTTCGAGGACGTATTTGAAAACCTCATAAGGATAGTCACCAAAGCCATCTACATTGTAGACAACTTCAATAGTGACATCCTGATTAGGCGGAAAGGTCACATCGAAAACCGACCATGGAACTTCATCACGTTCTGAGGCGTTCGGTCTGCCTGCTAAAAAGGGCTGCATCTCACGCCTTGTCGGCACGGCTTTACCATCCACTTGAACCGTGATTGATGGAAGTTCGGGATAGTTGAAAAAGCCATCCGAAGAGCCATCGAAAAACGATAATGGGAAACGAACCGCCATGCTTTCTTCTGCTGTGCCCAAATTGCGCATGGTAAAAACGGCTCGCGTTTCAGCCACAGCCCCCTTTTCATCTGCCGGGTCTTGAGAGACTGTGAGTGTGACCGTCTCTGCCACCATGCGGACTTGGGTCGATTCGCCGCCGGGTACAAGGTTTGAGCCTGGCACAGCCTCCGGCGGGGCAACGTCGGCACGGGCTGTGTGGGAAGGAATGGAAAGCAAAATCAAGGAAGCGATCAAGAGATGCAGTATCTTTTTCATGGGAATCCTATCGTGTGTATTAATATAACAAGAATGAATACGTCTGGTCAATTCGGCAAAAGTACCAGACGAATGTCACCAATACCTCACTTATTTTGTAAAAATCATCCATTTAATATTTTGCACCAAAATCAGACTGTTATAATGCCAACGCTATGCAATTGACCGACACACACTGTCACCTTGACTATCATAAATACAACGATGACCGCACAGACGTGATCCAACGTGCGAAAGATGCAGGGTTGGTAAAGGTTCTGGTCCCCGGACTCCATCACAGGTCCAGCAAAGAGGCGCTGAAGTTGGCAGAGTCAAACCCGATGGTGTTTGCGGGTGTCGGCTTCCATCCAACAGATTTGGACGAGTTCTCTGAAAAAACCTTCCAGCAAGTGAAAGAGTTGGCGAAGCATCCCAAAGTGGTTGCAATTGGCGAGATCGGCATTGACTATTATTGGGTCAAAGAGCCCGAGAAACGTGCCTTTCAACGCGAAGCCCTCAAACAACATTTGGCATTCGCACAGGAAGTGAACAAACCCGTGGTGCTGCACATGCGCGAACAGGACGATGCCTGGTTCGGTGAAGCTTCGGTAGACCTGCTGGAGATTCTGACCGAATGGCAAAACGGCTTAAGCGGAGAGCTGCGTGAAAGACCCGGCGTTTTGCACTCCTTCAACGGCACGCTCGAAACCGCACAAAAGGCGCTGGCGCTGAATTTCTACCTCGGCGTTACGGGTCCGGTGACGTACCCAAGCGCGGAAAAGAAGCGTGAAGTCATTTCGCAGCTGCCACTCGACCGCCTGCTGATCGAGACGGACGGTCCATACCTTACACCTGCCCCCCATCGGGGTAAAAGAAATGAGCCCGCCTACGTCGTTCATATTGCTGATAAAATAGCAGAAATCCATTCCAAAAGCCCTGCGGAGATCGCCCAAATTACCACTGCCAATGCAAAACGGCTCTTCGCATGGGGAGATTGACTTGAACTCGGTAACCTTTCTTTCACCCGTTACAGAAGAAATAAAACTTATTGAAGATCGCATGCGGATTCAGGCAGATGAAAGCCACCCTGACCTGCGTGCTGCTTTAGAACACCTCCTCTCTGCCGGAGGAAAACGCATCCGCCCGACTTTGGGCATGCTCGTGGGCAATATGCTGGGTGCCCCGCTGGAAAAGCTCATCAACCTCGGCGCCGCGGTGGAACTCTTGCACACTGCCACCCTGGTCCATGATGACTTAATTGACGGCTCACTCTTGCGCCGCGGTACTCCCACCCTGAACGCGCGCTGGTCGCCACCTGCTACTGTGCTAACCGGTGACTTTCTCTTTGCTCGTGCCGCCAAACTCGCCGCCGATACAGACTACCTGCCCTTGATGAAGTTGTTCTCTGAAACCTTGGCGATCATCGTCAACGGCGAATTGACTCAAATGTTCACCTCGCGTGGGCTGATTAGCCGCGATAATTATTACAAGCGCATTTACGCCAAAACCGCCTCCCTTTTCGAAATGACCTCCCGTTCTGCGGCAATGGTCAGCCCGGCAAGCGAAGACTCGATCGAAGCCATGCGCGATTTCGGCTACCAGATCGGGATGGCATTCCAGATCGTGGATGACATTCTTGACTTCAATGGCGATCAGGCGGCTGTGGGCAAACCGCTCGGCTCAGACCTACTGAACGGCTTGGTCACCCTCCCAGCCATTTACTTCGCTGAGATCAATCCTGACGACGTGGATGTCTTATCCCTGCCCAATGGCGGTTGGACCAATAACGAGAATATGACCCGCCTCGTGGAAAAGATCCGCGCGAGTAGCTGCACCAAGAAAGCTATGGTCGAAGCCGAACAACATGTAGACCGCGCCCTCGCCAGACTCGAAGAAATGCCCGCCTGCGCCGAACGCGACGCGCTGGAAAATTTGGCGAAGTATATTGTGGATAGAAAGATATAGTTGATGAATTGAGTATCGATTCATCATTCTGCATTCAGCATTCATCATTCCCATTATGACAAACCCTCGTAAACCCTTCCGCTTTAACGTCGGCTTCATCATTCATGAAGAAGTTGGCTACAACCACGACTTTCCATTCGAGTTCGAAAAGGTCACTCTCAATGGCGACCTTGAACTTCGCAACCTGGAAGGTAATGTCAACGTTGGCAAAACCCCGCAGGGACTGATCGTTAAGGGGAATTTCTCGGCAGAGACCACCGTCAATTGTGCGCGCTGCCTGACAGATTTCGTTCAGGATCTTAATTGGGAGTTCACTGAGCTATACGCCTTCGACCAACGTTCGATCACGGAGTCAGGTCTGCTCTTGCCAGAAGATGCACAACTCGACATGGAAGATCTCCTGCATGAATTTGCCGTGTTGGAAATTCCCATCAACCCGATTTGCAAACCCGATTGCCAGGGTCTCTGCATTGAATGCGGACAAAACCTCAATGAAAAAGATTGCGGTCACCGCCCCGATGAACCCGACTCGCCGTTTGCGAAGCTCAAAGAATTATTGGACTAACCCTTTCATACCACCTGCCTACGCGGGTGGTTTTCATATGCCATGAAAATTTCCATTCCAAAACCACTCGGCATTCTGATCACACTCACCCTTCTTGGGGTGCTGATCTTTGCCCGCGTTCAGATCAGCCTCGGGTTCGACGTGCCCAACTCCAATTTCTCCTTCTTCTGGCTGGCGGGACGAATGATCCTCGACGGCGAAAATCCATACGACGAAGCTCAATATCTCGCCGGGCACGATGCGAATGGCATGAACTGGCGTCCGAACAAGATATTCCCCTATCCCCTTCCTCTGGCATTGTTCTGTATTCCGCTCGGTTTCTTCTCCATGCAAACGGCGTATGTCATTTGGCAAGTCTTTACTCTCTTGTTAATTGCTCTGACAATTTATCTTCTATTGCAACACTGGCAGGAGAAAAGTCAACGAGACCTATTCCTGCCCATCTTTTTCTTTCTTCTATTTCTAGGTCCGGCATACCTCAGCACCCATGCAGGGACAATTAGCATTCTGCCGGTGATGGTTTTGCTGGCAGCCATTCTCTTGCTTGAAAAAGAACAGTCGCTTTGGGCGGGCATCGTCCTTGCACTGACCATGCTCAAACCGCCGCAAGGGCTCACCATTCTTCTGCTTGCCGGGGTTTGGTTCCTGGCTCGGCGTGATTGGAAAGCCATCCTTGGCGTGGCAATTGGCGGACTTGCAATTCTCGTCGTTGGCTTGATCCAAGACCCGCAGTGGATTCAAAAATTTCTCGGCGCAGGCGACGCCGTCATGGCGCGGACGCTTGGGGTGCATTCAAACGTTTGGGCGTTTGCCTACCTAGCTTGTGATGGAGCGGCTCCCTGTTCCACGCTTCTGGGCGGGGCGCTGAGTTTGAGTCTGCTCGGGGGGGCGAGTCTGCTCCTTTGGAAGAATCAAGCCAAATGGTCGGCATGGGAGGCGATGAACGTCATCATCCCGATTGGTTTTGTGAGCACGATCTATTTATGGGCGTATGACCAACTTCCGTACATCATCCCTGTGACATGGATCGTAGGAACCTTGGTGCAGAAGCAGCGCAGTATTTTGTTGGCTTTTGCCTTCTTGATTGTGATTGACCTCGTCTCAATCTTTGCACTTGCCGAGCAAGCGCTCACAGACAAAGACCTGTGGAGCCTTGGTACAACACTAATCCTTCTGGTGTTCTTGCTGGTGGCATGGCGCATGAAACCAAAACCCGCCATTGACAAAGCGCCCGCCTCTGCCTAAAATAACGCACATGAAATTTACTTCCGCTTTCCCAATGGTGCCAATGACCATGGCCATGCGCATGATGCGAATGGAAATGTCCTGCTGCGCCAAGTGGAAAGCATAGTTTTTCTACCCTGAAAAACCGGGCTGTCCATTTCGCGGACAGCCTTTTTGTTTGAGAAGAGCCGATATTCGAACATCGAATATCGAATCCCGAATATCGAGGAACGGAGTTCCAACATGACCGAAACCATCTTAGTCGCCGTCGCCTGGCCGTATGCCAATGCCGAAATTCACGTAGGCAACATCACAGGTTCACATTTACCCGGTGACATTTTCGCCCGTTACAACCGCTTAAAGGGTAACAAGGTGCTGATGATCACCGGCACCGACTCGCACGGTACGCCCGTCACCATGAGCGCGGACAAACTCGGCAAGCCCGTTGAGGAAGTGTATAAGTCTTTTCACGAAGGCTTCATTGAGTTATTCCAGCAGATCGGCATCACTTACGATCTTTACACCACCACGCACAGCGACAACCATTTCAAGGTTTCGCAGGCGATGTTCCTTGCTTTGCAGAAGAACGGCTATCTCTACCGCGAGTTCAGCAAGCAATGGTACTCCCCCAGCGCGGGCAAATTCCTGCCCGATCGTTACGTCGAAGGGACTTGTTACATTTGCGGTTTTGAAAATGCTCGCTCCGATCAATGCGACCGCTGTGGTAATGTGCTAGAGCCGGAGAAGTTGATTAATCCGCGTGCCACCACGGGTGATGGCGCACTTGAATTACGCGACACCGAACATTTCTATCTTGACCTTTCCAAGCTTGAGCCGAAGGTTAAGGAGTTTTTGCAATCACGTTCCGACCACATGCGCGATACGGTCTTGGGTGAGTCACTACGCAAGATCGAAAGCGAAGGTTTGAAAGCCCGCTCCATTACCCGCGACCTTGATTGGGGCATTCCCGTCCCTATGGATGAGCCACAGTGGAAGACCAAAGTTCTCTACGTGTGGTTCGAAGCCGTGATCGGCTATCTCTCCGCTCCGATTGAGTGGAGTCAGCTATCGGGTAATAAAGAAGCGTGGCGTGATTGGTGGATCAACCCTGCCGCGAAGCAATTCCACTTTATTGGCAAGGACAACATCTTCTTCCATACGTCGCAGTGGCCCGCCGAGTTGATGGGCGCGGGCAGCGCGTTCATGGAGTTCTTTGCGGGCGAACAAAACGCGCCGCTCATCCTCCCGTTCGATGTGCCTGCCAATCAGTTCATGAATCTCGAATCGCAGAAGATCAGCGGCTCACGCAACTGGGCGGTCTGGGGACGCGACGCCCTCACCCGCTATGATGCAGATGCCATCCGCTATTACCTGACGGCGAACATGCCTGAAAGCAAAGACAGCGATTGGGATTGGGCTGAGTTCGTGGCACGCAACAACAACGAACTCGTGGCGACCTGGGGCAACCTCGCGAACCGCGTGCTCTCGTTCTGCTATAAACATTGGGAAGGCATTGTGCCAAATGTGGACACGACCACGCTTCGCCCCGCGGACTTGGAACTGCTCGCCACCATTGAAGCAGGATTCAACACTGTAGGCACCGAACTCGATGCGGTGCGTCTGCGTTCAGCACTCGGTGAAACGATGAAACTTGCCACGGCTGTGAATCAATACCTTGACGTCAATGCGCCGTGGTCTGCGGTGAAAACAGACAAAGACGGCGCTGCCAAGACCATCTACACTGCCTTGAAAGCGATTGACTCGTTGAAGGTCATGTTCGCCCCGTTCATCCCCTTCACCTCCGAGCGCCTGCATGGATTCTTCGGGTATGAAACTCCCCTATTCGGCGAGCAATACACCGAAGACGTGACCGACGCCATCGGCACGCACAAGGTACTGCGATACAAGCCCGTTGAAGGCGTGCAATGGAAACCCAGCGACTTGAAACCCGGCGCGAAGCTGAATCAACCCGGTCCGCTGTTCAAGAAGTTAGAACCGACGGTCATTGAAGAAGAGCGTGGGCGCTTAGGAAATTAATAGAAACAAAATGGATGCTAAGATTTAGCATCCATTTTGTTTGTAACGGCAGCCAGGATACGACAAAGCTAATTACTACTAAAGTCCATCCGCTTGTTGAGATGCACTCTTACCTTTAAAGTTCCATTTCAATACCATGTTCGAAGATATTTTTAGACATTTCTGCTCCTATTTCCGCTGTATAATTCACACATGGCAGACTGGATCGGACAAACGATTGGCAAAGTCCGAGTAGAAAAATATCTGGCACGCGGGGGAATGGCAGAAGTCTACTTGGGCACACACCTCACTCTCGATCGCCCCGTAGCGGTCAAAGTGATGCATAGCTTCGTGGAAAGTGAACCAGAATTGATCGCGCGCTTCCAACGCGAAGCCAAAGCCGTTGCCGGTCTACGCCATCCCAATATTGTTCAAGTCTACGATTTTGACACCCACGATGGGCATCCCTATCTTGTGATGGAATACCTCAAAGGTCCATCGCTTGCGAGTCTCTTGCGTGAACTGCATAAGAATGGCGCAAGGTTGTCCCTTTCCCAAGTGGCGCAATTGCTCAAGTCTCTTGCGGCAGGCATCGACTATGCTCACTCACAAGGCATCGTTCATCGCGATATCAAACCCGCCAATATCATCCTCAATAATAAAAGCGGCAACTATGCCGTCGATCAACTTCCACGCGATACCGAATGCATCATCACAGACTTTGGTTTGGTGCGCCTCTCAAACTCCACTACTCAAACCGCTTCCGGTGTTGTCAGCGGCACCCCAGCCTATATGTCACCAGAGCAGGCACAAGGCTCTGCAGTAGACAGCCGTTCTGATACCTATTCTCTCGGCATCGTGTTGTATGAAATGCTCGCAGGTCGCCTACCCTTCGATGGCGACTCAACCCTGGGTGTTATTCTCAAACACATTTCTGAACCACCCCCACCCATCGAAGATATCTCTCCAGAGATTCAAATCGTCGTCAAAAAGGCGCTGGAAAAACTCCCCGAAAACCGCTATCAAACCGCCCATGATCTTTTGATGGACTTTTATAAAGCAGTCGGTATGCATGCAGAAGCAGAGACTTTATATTCGCTGCGCCTCCGCACCCCGCCGCCCACTGCCACTCTTAGCAATAAGCCTGCTCCCAAACCAAACCGCTTCCTCTGGATCGCTGCCGGGATCATGACATGTCTATGTGTAGGTGTCATTACCGCAGGGGCGGTTGGATTCTCCGTGTATTCGCTGTTTCCAAAATTCACCACTACACCAGACGTTCTCACCGAAGCCTCCACCCCAGACCACATGTCTCATGGCAATACAGCAGAGCCCGGCTCCACACCTCAACCGATTTCCTTTGGCGAGTTTTTTGGTGTCTTGCGCTTCCAAGGCAACATGGACCAAGTAACGGTCACCACCTCCCTGCCAGACCCAGCAGAGGGTACTCAATATGAAGCCTGGCTCATTGATGATGGCGGTGAGTTGCTCATCAGTTTAGGCATCTTGGAAAAGAACAGCTCCGGTCAATATACCTTGACATTTACCGACCCTGAAAGCCGCAACCTGTTAGATGGGTTCAACCGCATGGAAATCACTCTCGAAACCACTCCAGATGCCAGCCCTAACCCATCTGATACCATCTTGTACTCCTCCGGCATACCGGCTGGTGCATTGATGCACGTCCGGCATTTGCTGGTCAGCTTTCCCAGCAACCCTGATAAAACACCCATGACGACAGGATTGATGGACACGAGCAAGCTGATACAAGATGCAGGCACCGAATTGGAAAAAGCTTTTGAGAACGGTGATAACACTGCACTCCGCTTACAAGCTGAAACGATCATCAACTTGATTGTAGGGAAACAAAGCAACGAATATAGAGACTGGGATGACAGTGGCAAAATTAGCGACCCGAGTGATAGCTTTGGTCTGCTTTTGAATGGCGGGCAGACTGGGTACATCGAAGGCTCGATCACACACGCTGAACTCGCCGCTTCATCAGGTGATGCAACTGCTAATATCAAACTCCACAGCGAGCATGTCGTTATCAGCGCGAAAAATGTTGAGGGTTGGTCAACCCAGCTTCGAGACGTCGCGAAGCGGATTCTCGAGTCTGACCAAGTCAATGAAGCGGATGTCCGCTTGGCGGTTTCACTTGCCGAGCAAATCTATCAAGGTGTGGATATTGATGGCAACGAAAGTGTGGACCCCATTGAAGGTGAAGGCGGGGCGCTGACGGCATATCAACATGCAGAATATATGGCAGATATGCAAATTCTCGAAGGCGCAAACCTCTTCCCACCACCGGGAAACCCGTAGACTGAACGTCGTGTCACTTGACACGACGTTTTTTATTTTCAAGAAAACCCATGCCAAAGTAGGTTGTTTTATTTTTGTAAACGGTATATAAAGAATTACCATTCCACTGAGGAGAGACTTTATGACCACAGTAACTGCTGAGACGTTCGTACAAGCCCCTTTGAAATTTGCCTATCGTGCCTTTACCAATGCCACATCCATTCGCGAGTGGTTGTGTGACGTTGCAACGGTGTCACCACACCCGCGCGGGCGTATGTATTTGTGGTGGGCTGGCGATTTCTATTCCAGTGGGCATTATCTTGAATTGGAAGAGAACAAGAAAGTGAAATTCCGCTGGTATTCGAGCATTGACCCCGCCCCTACCGAAGTGACAGTCAGCTTGACCGAGAAAGATGGCGGAGTGAACATCCGTATGGATCATGAAGTGCCATCGGATGAAGCTTGGAAGAAAATGGCAGAGGGCTTTCGCCAAAATTGGCAGGATAGCCTGCGAAATTTAAAATCCGTGCTCGAAACAGGTGTTGACTTACGCATTGCAGAACGTCCCATGCTTGGCATTGTGCCTGGGGATTTTAGTGAAGAACAGGCAAAAGCGCTTGGGGTTCCCGTCCTTCAAGGAATGCGGTTAGATGCGACAGTAGAAGGTATGGGCGCCAAACGAGCCGGGATTGAGCGGGATGATGTCCTCGTCAGCATGGCAGGCAAACCCATCACCAATGACTTCACCAGCTTGCAACTCGCCATTGCCGGGAAAAAAGGCGGTGATGTGATTGAAGTTGAGTTTTATCGCGGCGCAGAAAAGAAAAAGGTCTCAATGGAGTTGACCAAACGTCCCATGGCAGATGTGCCTTTCAACCCAGTAGAGTTGGCAAAACAAGCACGCACTTTGATGTATCCCGCTCTTGCAGAGATCGAAAAATGTTTTGAAGGCTATTCAGACGAGCAAGCCATGAAACGCCCTGAACCAAACGAATGGAGTGCATTGGAAGTGGTGGCGCATCTTATTCAGGGTGAGCGTTTCAACGTCATTTACCTCGCCAGCTTGGTGGATGGATACGAGCCCGTATCAGATGGGTTTGGGAGCAATATTAGCGAATCCATGACGGCAACCGTGAAAGCCAACCCATCCATAAAATTGATGATGGAAGCCCTGCGCCGCAGCGTGGATGAGATTCTGCTCTTTGTAGAAATGCTCCCAGCAGACTTTGTAGCCAATAAAGGTAGTTACTATCGCTTCGGCAGCGGGTTGCTCCAACCAGAATTTCATCTAAATGCTCACACCGACCAGCTTCGAAAAGCACTGGAAGCCGCTCAATAAGCTTTTACTATATTAGAAATAAAAGAAGACCGTGCCCTTAAGGCACGGTTTTCTTTTTACAGAGAATTTACAAACCTATATTGAACAGAAAACAAAGCAGTGGGATACTACAAATCATTGGAGAATAAAACATGAAACAAAACATCAAAAAATTATCTATCCTTGCCATCATCTTGATGCTTACGCTCAGTGCTTGTAAAGCGAACATATCACGAAACGACGATGGCTCTCTCACCGTGGAAACCTCTGTAACGCAAGCTCAATTGCAGGAAATTATCTCCTCATCCATTGCAGACCCGCTCATCAAGAGTCTCACGGTCACTTTGCAACAGGGCTACGTTTCTGTAACCGGCGAACGCGAGCGTTTGAACGACGCCAGCAAGACAGACACGATGAGCTTTCGAATGGATCTCGGTGTAAGCAATGGTGAATTGACCGCCTCCATTTCAGATGCGCAGATAGACGGTGTCTCCATTGAACAAGCCCGTGTAGATCATTGGAATCAAACCATTGCCAATCGCATTGCAAACATTGGCAGTCGCAACGAAAACGCAAAATTACAATCGGTATCCATCACACCAGAAGAAGTTTTGATGACCTGGAATGTAGTCAGATAAAAACTAAAACGTCCATGAGGAACTTCATGGACGTTTTAGTTAAGCTGTCTTTCGCCGATCTGGCATAAGGAAGAGGAGAAAACCCAACATTCTCAAACCCGCACTCACCCACAATGCCCCGCCCAACCCGATCGAATCCGCAAGCCAGGTACCGACAGTTGGTGCAATGACTGCTGAGAAATATTGAAGCGATTGGGAAAAAGAGACAAAGGTAGCGCTATATTCCGGCGGGACCGTTTTCATCAGTTCATCAAAGAAGACCAAATCTAAACCGGCTTGGAATAAACCGGCAATCCCTGCATATACAACAATCCATTCCACTTTGACCGTGGCAGCCGTCAAGGCAGGGTAAAACGCCAAGCCTAATGTGGTGGCGAGTAAAACCACACGTCCACTGTATTTGCGGGAGGTCCAAGGCCAGAGGAAGTATCCCACCAGCATCACGAGGGTCATCACCATGGTGATGGTACCGATCTGCGCATCAGTAGCATGGACTTCGCGCACGAAGAACAGGGGCAAGATGGGCTGTCCAAGTGCAATGGCAGAGGTGTACACAAACTTCTTGACGGTAAAGGATTGAAAAGCAGGCTCGCTGCGAATGAGGGAGAAATAATTTCGAGCGGAATCAAAGGCAGATGAAGAAGGAACAGGTGCGGGCGGGGTTTGAGGCGGAAGTTCTATCTTGCGCGAAAAGTAATAAGAAATCAACCCGCCAAGTGAAAGTCCCATGAACATGATTCCATAATTAAGAGGGAATGCAACACGGTCGATCACACGTGTAATTAGAAAGGTCACTACTACACCCGTCAAACCGTAAATTGCCCAACGGCGGCTAAGCAACGCATAGCGACCCTCGGGTCCGGCAACGGCGTTCATCACGACTGAAAACGCAACCGCCAACCCGGTTTGCGGAATCGTCGCCAGCCCCCAAATTGCCAGAATCAGAAGCACTGCAGATTGCCCAGAGATACTGAAAGCAATGATGCCCGTCAAGGTATAACATGCAATCACAAGTAAACGTGATAGCCCATACCATGGGACAATATTGCTTCGGCTTTGCAAAAAACGTCCCACCACAATGGCAAGGATCAAACCCGTCACACCGGGCATGGAGGTGAGCAAGCCTACTTGAAAATTAGATGCCCCCAAGCGGGTAAGGAGCACAGGCAAAAACGGCGCGGCAACATTCGCAATACTCACGCCCACGCCGTCAATCAACACATAGCGAAAGTTGCGCTTTTGGATTTCAAATTGTTCGAGTGACATAGGAAAAATGGGTGATGCAGAATTTCGATTATAACGCCCAGCCAAGTGGATACAATGGAAACAATTACATACTGGGCGGCGTCCGTGTGTAAAGGAGAACCTATGAAAAGAATTGTGTTGTTATTTTCACTTTTTACCATCCTTCTATCTGCTTGCAGTGGAAGTTCTGTCGGGGTGGCAGAGTCAAGCCGTGCACGAGAAAAGAATCCGACCGTCAGTGATGCAGACCTGCAGACCTTGGTGGATGGCAATAATGCCTTTGCTTTGGATCTATACCAAACGCTTCGTTCTGAAAGCGGAAACTTGATCTTCTCCCCGTTTAGCATTTCCCTCGCCCTCGCCATGACGTACGCTGGCGCCCGGGGTGAGACCGAAACCCAAATGGCAGATGTGCTTCATTTCGGGTCTCAAGAACAGACTCACCCAACGATCAACGCCTTGGACTTGGCACTCGAAGAAAATCCGATTGTGTTGGATAAAGACCAGGAACCTATGCAATTAAGCATTGCCAATTCTGTTTGGTCTGAGCAGACATTCACCTTTCTGCCAAACTTTTTAGATACGCTCTCGGTCAACTATGGTGCTGGGGTTCAATTAATGGACTTCATCAATAATCCCGACCCTTCGCGCAAGATCATCAATCAATGGGTCAGCAATGAGACGAAGGATAAGATCAATAATCTACTTCCTGAAAATTCGGTCACCTCTGACACCAAGATGGTCTTGGTGAACGCAATCTATTTCAAAGCCGATTGGCTTTCCCCGTTCGATGCCAATGACACCTATGACAGCACATTCAAATTATTAGATGGGTCTGAAGTCACAGTGCCCATGATGGGACAACACCTTTACGCCCCATACTTTGTCGGCGATGGGTACACAGCCGTGGAGCTTACCTACGCAGGCGAATCTGCCGTGATGACTTTGCTTGTGCCCGATGAAGGTCGCTTTGAAGAGATCGAATCCCAAACAGATGGAGCCATGCTCAACCAAGTATTGGCTCACCTCACCCCTGCAGATGTGACCATACGAGTGCCGAAATTCGAGTACGAAAGTTCGTTCAATCTTTCAGATGCATTGATCCGTATGGGCATGCCGCTTGCATTCGACCAAGACCAAGCCGATTTCTCTGGCATGACCGATCAACAAGACCTATATATTAGCAATGTGATTCATAAGGCGTATGTGGCTGTAGATGAAAAAGGGACTGAAGCCGCTGCTGCCACCGCGGTCATCATGGAAGGGGCGGGCGCTCTCATGCCTGAGAACTTACTAGTGATTGACCGCCCGTTCTTGTTCTTTATTCGTGATGCAGAAACCGGGCAGATCTTGTTCATTGGGCGAGTGCTAAACCCGCAGTAAAACTTTAGATAACAGTTACGTAGAAAGTGACTGTTATCTATTTATAACTTTATATGCTGTAACCAATCTGGAAGTTGTTCAAATAAGTTTTGCATTACTTCGTCTGTGCGGTCTTGAAACAACGCCAGATTGTCGTACGCTTCGCCAGCCTTTTCGTTCACCAAATCGCTCACGCCGCGCAAAATCAATAAACGCGCGGCATTTTTATTTGCCACCCACGCCAATGCGCCGGTCTCCCAGTCCCCTGCGATGGCGCCTAATGATTTGAGATACGCAATTTGCGCAGGTTGAAGGTCACTGTCGGCAGAGGCGAGAGTTCCGCGAAGGGCAGGGTGAGGCAACGGGTCTGGCAACCAGTTTAGGTCTAGAGAAGAGGCGTAGTATTCCATCACATCAGGGTCGCCCATTAGTTCCACAATGTCATAAATAAAGGTCTTCTCAACCAGCACCACATCCCCTTGCTTGATCACCCCTTCAAAGCCGCCACAAGTACCCAAGTTGACAATCAGATCCGGCTGTTCGTGGTCAATCACATATTGCATTGCCCCCGCTGAAGCGACCTTTCCCCAACCGCTGTGAAAAAGTTTGAGATCAAAATTTTGCAGATTTAATTCCGCCGTCTCGCCATACGGTTCACGTTCTATGGCAAGTGTTGGAAACAATTTCTTGACAGACTTCCACTCTGCATTGGCAGAGATCATCACAACAATCTTCATAACACCTTGCCTTCCAAATAATCAAGGACGAATTGCAGCGCCGCTTCGCTTGAAAGATATTTATTGCGCACCCGGTCACCATCCCAGACGAAGTGCCGCGCCTCTTCCCCGCTCGGAGTGGATAGCCCAACCCAAACCGTTCCTACAGGTTTATCGAGCGTACCGCCACCGGGACCAGCAATGCCGCTGACGCTCACAGCAATATCTGCGCCTAACACCTTTCTAGCTCCACGCGCCATTTCGATCACAGTCTCACGTGAGACAGCACCATTGTTATTTAACGTATCCCATGAAACCCCAAGCAAAGAAGCTTTCACTTCATACGAATATGCAACGATGCCACCTAAAAAATATACTGAGGAACCCGGTACATCTGTAATTCGGCTGGCGATCAGCCCGCCCGTGCAAGACTCAGCGGTAACAAGAGATTGTTTCCGTTCACCTAATATTTTGCCTATACGCATTTCTAATTGATTATCCATTAGGCTCCTATGAAACTACGGTATTGTATCAGCGCATTTCCCCTTAAAAATGTATTGACTCTTAGGCTTTTTACATTAGAATACTATTAATCACCTTACAGGAATGTAAGGGTTTACAGGAATGCAAGGAAACTGGGAGACCAGATGTTTTTTTTATATCAATTTCAAAACAAATTTCTAAACTTGTTTCTTTTTTGAATGGAGCGCACTAGCAATGGTCACACTGGGAAATAATTCTCCCCTCCTTGGTAAAGGTCGTGTGCAATGGTATGCACAACGTATTAACATGTCTTGTGATGAATTTATTGGGGAAATGCGAAAGTTAGGGTGCAGTGAACCTACTGCCTTAAAAATCTGGCGCGGGGAATACGAATCCTTTGAAGATTTCAATGATAACAATGTGCAATTAAGTAATTTACGAAAAGCCGCAGTCGTTTTAAAAGTTGGCACCGGGTCATTATTGCCTGATTAGGCAGATTATTTTTATTTTTTTCATTCGTCCATTCCAACTAGAGCAAGGGAACCTAAACATGAACAAATCTATTTTTTCAAAGTTCTTTTCTGCAATTTTGATCGTGATGATGGGGCTAGGGGCAATGCCTATCACACCCGCATATGCGGCAAATACGGGATTATTGTCACCCACAGCCAGTGTAGCTGGCGGAGGATGGACAAATCCTAATAATGCCTTTAGTTCAAACAACGTATACGCAACATCAGCAAATGGAGGGCAAGCTGTAAATTACAACAATTTTGGTATCACCATACCAGCTGGACAGCAAATCGATGGTATTGAAGTTCTTGTAGAAGGTTCAACGACAGGTCGAGATATTAATGTTGATCTTTCTTGGGATAACGGCACCACATATACAACTCCAATTAATCTCAATTTTGGCGCTGCACCAGATCAAACATTGACTGCAGGTGGGACCGCGAATACTTGGGGAAGGGCTTGGAATCCAACCACCGACTTTACAAATGCCAACTTTAGAGTCCGTATTACTTCAACCGGTGGTGGTGGTGCTTTTTCAATGGATCATGTACAAGTGCGCGTCACATACACTCCTGATGTGACAGTCCCCTCTTTTACTTCCATCGCACTACAGACCCCAACAACCAGCCCGACAAATGCAAATACATTAATTTTCCGGGCAACCTTCAGTGAAGGGGTGCAAAATGTTAATGCTGCTGATTTCGCTGTCACAGGAACCACTGCGACCGTAACCGGCGTCGCAACAGTAAACGCAAGTACCTATGATATTACTGTAAGCGGCGGTGATCTTGCCGGTTTGAACGGAACGGTTGGGTTAAATCTTGCAGGTGGGCAAAATATCCAAGATTTGGCTGGTCTAGCCTTGCCAAACACCGAGCCACCAACGGACCAAACCTACGTGGTTGATAATACAGCGCCTGCGGTCGTCTCACTTGCAATACAAAACCCTGCTACCAGCCCTACAAATGCAAATACCCTTGTTTTTCGTATTACTTTTAATGAAGATGTTACTAATATCAGTGCAGCTGATTTTGATGTTACTGGCACCACAGCAAACATAACAGGCTTTGCAACAGTTACTGCGAATAGAGTATTTGACCTTACCCTTACTGGTGGAGATCTTGCTGGTCTCAATGGCACTGTTACGCTAAACTTAGATGTAGTTGCCCCCGGGCAACAAAATATTACAGACACAGCTGGAAATGCTATGCCCAACCCAGCCCCTAACCCAACGGCCAGCTATGTTGTCGATAACACCGCACCAACAACGGCAACCATCACCCAAGCCACTGGTCAAACAGACCCGACTTCAACGTTGCCGATCAACTTCCAGGTCACGTTCCCTCAGGCGATTAACGTGAGCAGTTTTGTCCCAGCAGATATAACGAATGGTGGAACTGCAGCTGGAGTTAAGACTGTAACAATCACAGAAATCGCACCCAACAACGGGACGACCTTCAACGTAGCCATTAATGGATTGACTGGCAGTGGTACCGTTACCATTTCAATTGCTGCGGGCACATGGCAGGATGCAGCCGGCAATAACAATACCGCCGCTAGTACCAATACGGATAATAGTGTTCTGTACAATGCCAACACCGCGCCTAACGCTCCATCAGCCATCAATCAATACAGAACCAATGCCACCACTGTCATTGCGCAGGGAGGGTTTACCAACCAAACTCAGGTCGTCTTCAAAGCCACGGCAACCGACCCTGAATCGAATCAATATCAATTGCAAGTGGAAGTACAGCCAAACGCGAGTGCGTTTACCAATACTGCCACCTGTTCAAGCCCATTAACCAACAGCGGAACCGAAACCAGCACCGGTTCCTGTGGAGCCTTTGTAAATGGCACCTCCTATAAGTGGCAATATAGGCTTGTAGATAGCCTTGGCGCAGCAACAACATGGACATCCTTTGGTGCGTCTGATCCAGACTTTACGGTTGACTCAACCGACCCAGACACTACTATCACTGCCAACCCGCCCCTCCTAACAAATTCTAGCAATGCATCGTTCTCCTTCACCGGCAACGACTCTGGCGGTTCTGGTGTTGCTTCCTTCCAATGTCAATTGGATGGCAGTGGTTTCAGTGCTTGCACCAGTCCACAAAGTTATTCAGGCTTGGGTGACGGAAGTCATACCTTCCAAGTCCGCGCCATTGATAATGCGGGCAACACGGATCTGACTCCTGCCTCTTACACCTGGACCGTGGATACAATCGCTCCTGCTGCACCGGTGGTCACAACACCAGCCAATGGTAGTGTAACCAATAATCCTACCCCCCTTGTTTCCGGCACCGCCGAAATCAATAGCACAGTCACGGTGTATATCGATGGCTCCGCAGTAGGAACGGCCACAGCCGATGGCACTGGCAATTGGAACTATCCCTCTGCCTCACTTGGCAATGGTTCTCACACCGTCAGAGCAAGGGCGACAGACGCGGTAGGGAATACCAGCCCCGACTCGAACACCAACACATTTACGGTGGATGCAACTGCCCCAGACACCACCATCACTGCCAACCCGCCCCTCCTAATAAATTCTAGCAATGCATCGTTCTCCTTCACCGGAAGCGACCCCGGCGGCTCTGGCGTTGCTTCCTTCCAATGCCAGATCGATGGCAGTGGTTTCAGTGCTTGTACCAGTCCACAAAGTTATTCAGGCTTGGGTGACGGAAGTCATACCTTCCAAGTCCGCGCCATTGATAATGTTGGAAATATCGACTCATCCCCAGATTCTTATACTTGGGTCATCGATACCATTGCTCCAGATACCACCATCACTACCACTCCATCTGACCCAAGCAATGACAGTAATCCTGCTTTCACTTTCACAGGCAGTGATCCCAGCGGTTCAGGGGTTGCTTCCTTCGAGTGTCAAGTTGATGGTGGCGGCTTCTCTGCTTGTACATCCGGTTCTGCATTTGGTCCTTTGTCTGATGGCTCTCACACTTTTGATGTTCGAGCCATCGATAATGCGGGCAATACCGATGCCACCCCAGATTCCCATACTTGGGTTGTAGACACAACTGCTCCAGATACCACTATCACTGCCACTCCATCTGACCCAAGCAATGACAATACACCCTCATTTGATTTCAACAGTCCTGACACAACAGCCACATTTGAGTGTCGTATAGATAGTGGAGCTTTCTCTGCATGTACATCTCCCAATACTCTGGCATCCCTGAGTGATGGATCACATACGTTCTATGTTCGTGCAATCGACCCTGCTGGTAATACAGATGCTTCTCCTGCTTTCTTCACTTGGGTAGTAGATGCCAGTGCCCCTGATACCACCATCGATAGCAACCCATCTGACCCCAGTAATGACAATACGCCAACATTTGGGTTTAGTAGCCTCGATAGCACAGCTACATTTGAATGCGCCATGGATGGTGGAGCGTTTGTGGCTTGTACCAGTACAGCCACATTCGGTCCTTTAGCTGATGGGTCTCACACTTTCGATGTCCGTGCTATTGATCTGTTAGGAAACACAGACCCATCCCCCGCTTCATATCCTTGGACTATCAAGACCAATGCTCCCGTAGTCACTAATGTTACATCGTCCACTGCAGACGGCACCTATTTCGCAGGGGATACGATCATAATCACTGTAACATTTGATGTAGCTGTAAATTTACCGCCTGCATGTACACCGCAACTCACTCTTGAATTGGGTACGCCTGATGGTGTTGCGAACTATACTAGTGGTACTGGAACGGATACATTAACCTTCTCCTATACCGTTCAAACAGGGAATGTAACACCCGATCTGGATTACGTGGATGACAATTCACTGAGTCTCAATGACTGTGCTTCCCTTCAAGATGCTGCTCTCAATGATGCCGTCCTAACCCTCCCCACCCCAGCAGCAACAGGCTCATTAGGTGCAAATAAAGCCATCGTGATCGATGCAGGATTACTGCAAGTTAGCGCAAATGGCATCAACTCTTCACCGGATACTGGTGATGGATTTGTTGCAGAAAGCGAAGTAATTTCAACTGCATTAGGTGTTACACAATTGAAGGTCACCTTCAATAAGGATGTGTATAACCCAGCAGGTACGACTGATACAGATGATGCAGACAATCCAGATAACTACATCCTGCTATACTCGACAACTGGTTCGTTCAACACACCAGATTGTAAAACCGTAACAACAGGCGGTGGAGTTGTTGCCCCTGATATCCGAAAACTTGTTAGCTCAGTTTCATATGACAATGGGGGTGGCTCTGGTCCGTTCGTTTCTACGGTTACATTAGTTGATCCTCTAACTACAGTTGGTTATTACCGCCTGTTTGTATGTGGTACAACATCAATCGTTCAAGCCAACAACATAGCTCTCGCCCTTGCTGGCAATGGGCTGGCAAACAATACTGACTTTGTCCGTAACTTCCAAGTCGCAACCCCGGCAGTAGCTGGTGGTGGCGGAGGTGGAGGTGGTGCCGGCAAAAACGCAGCAGCTTTAACCGTCGCAGCATTACCCGCTACCGGCTTCGCCCCGAACCACGTCACTATTCTTCCAGAACAACCTGCCGAGCTCGCCTACAGCGATCTGGGCGACCTATGGATCGAAATCCCATCCTTGGGCGTGAAGACCAGCATTGTGGGTGTGCCCATGGTAAAAGAAGGCGAATGGGATGTGACCTGGTTGGGCAATAGTGTGGGTTGGCTTGATGGCACAGCGTTCCCCTCTTGGGAAGGCAACTCGGTGCTGACAGCCCATGTTACCAATGCCAGTGGACTAGACGGTCCATTCGCGAAACTGACCAAGCTAAAATATGGCGACCAGATCATTGTCCACGCTTTTGGGCAGAAATACATCTTTGAGATCCGAGACTCTCGCGTCACCAAACCTTTTGCTACAAGCTATGCCTTTGAGCACCTTGAAGATGAGTCGTATCTGACCCTCATCACCTGTCAGGTATATCTACCAAAGAGTGACACCTATCTCTACCGCCGTGTCGTCCGCGCTGTGCTGGTTCAAGTTCAATCCGAATAAGCACCTTCCGAATTCGTAAAAAGACATCCGAAGTGTACACTTCGGATGTCTTTTCTTAAGCAGGAAAGCAAAAAATGTATCGGGTATAATCCGCCTCATGTCAACCTGGAGCGGAAAAACCCTCGGCAACGTTTTGATCGGTGACCTCATAGCACGTGGAGGCATGGCAGAAGTCTATTATGGCGTCCATTCCAACCTAAAGCGCAGGGTCGCAGTCAAGATCATGCGCGACCATGTGGAAGAAGACCCCGACTCACGCGCAAGATTTGCCCGTGAAGCACGTGTAGTAGCAACTCTAGACCACCCAAACATTATTCAGATCTTTGACTATGACCTGGTTGATGGACGTCCATGTATCGTCATGGAACTTGTTGATGGAACATCGCTGGCTGGGTATCTAAAAGAGTTGCACAAGCGGGGAGAAAAACTTTCTCATCCCATGGTTGCCAGGCTTATGAAATCCATTGCCTCTGCCATAGACCATGCCCATGAACGCAACACTGTACATCGCGATATCAAACCTGCCAACATTTTGCTTCGTTCAAAAAGCGGAAACATTGATGTAAATGCCCCCCTTCCAGAGGATGTAGAACCGGTTCTTACCGACTTTGGGCTGGTACGCCTACTCGACTCTAATACAAAAACCTCAACGGGTACCGTTTCTGGAACCCCTTCTTACATGAGCCCCGAACAAGCTCGCGGCGACAGCGTTGACCACAGAACAGATATCTACTCACTTGGCGTTGTTCTTTACGAAATGCTCGCAGGAGAAGTTCCATTCGATGCCGAGTCTTCGTTTGGTGTTCTCATGAAACACCTCAATGAACCTCCACCGCCGATCAATGGCATTTCCAGCGGCATGCAAGCCATTATCAACCGTGCCCTGGCAAAAAGCCCTAAAGACCGTTTCGCTTCAGCCAGCGAAATGGTCGATGAATTTACAGATGTTCTTGAAGGCAGATCCGTATCAAAAGAAACCTTACGGATCAACAGCCTACCAAAAGAAACAACGCCAACAACTAAACCAGCCTCTTCATCCATCAAGTTCCCTCTACTAGTTGGCGGAGGAATTATTGTCCTTGCCCTCGTTGTTGCTCTGGGTATATTTCTCTTACGCCAGCCAACTGAAGATGATCTCCCCATACAAGCTAATAACCCTTTACCAAACTCAAATCAGCCCATTGGAGCCGTTGTCTTCGATGACTTCAATGAACTCGTAGACAATGCCACGATCACCATTAGTGGCATCCCTATACCTCCAGCAGGCAAGCATTTTGAAGTCTGGTTCTTGGGGCAAGGCGGAGAACTAAAACTAAATGCGGGTCCTGTTAAATTTACTGGTCAAAATGGACAATTGATCTTTTCAGACTCAAATGGCACCAACCTCCTTGGTCAGTATGATGAGATGATGGTCACCGTAGAGCCAGATAATGACCCAAATCCAGATCAGCCCAGCCAGGAAGTGGCAGCATCTTCAGTCTTTCCACCTTTAGCACTTGTCCATATCAGACATTTACTCGTCTCCATAGGCATGACGCCCAATGGAACAGCCCTTATTCAAGGGTTATGGGATACAGCCGATACAATAGATACATCAGTTATAGAGCTTAGAGAAGCGTTTAACGACGGTGATGAGGAATCCTTACGGTTGAAAAATGAAGAGATCATCAATCAACTGGTAGGGGATGAAAACAATCAACTCTATAAAGATTGGAATGGAGATGGCGAGATCAATGATCCAAACGATGGGTTTGGAATGCTTGCCAATGGTACAGAACAAGGCTACATCCCTTTGACGACCAGCCACACTGAATTTGCAATAGATGCTCCCGACGCAACATTAGGTATTATGCAAAGCGGCAAAGATATAATTGTCTGCTTGCAAAACATGGAAGGCTGGAGTGAGCAGCTTCTAGAATTAGCTCTCAAACTTCAAGATATGCCATATGGCACCGGCATGGAATCAACCATTGCAGAGATGGAGCATCTTTCAAGTCTTTTACTATATGGTGAAGATGCAAATAGTAACAACCGTATTGAACCTATCCTCGGTGAGGGCGGAGCAGACACAGCCTATTTTGCAACATACTCTATTTCCCAAATGCCCATCTTCCCTGGTGGTAAACGCATGCCCCCATCTGGTCACACAACTCAACCATAAAAAAGAGGCTCTTGCTAAGCAAGAGCCTCTTTTTTCAAACAAAGATTTTATTTTACGGGGAGAAATTAAAGCCCTGCCCCGAAACGCCCATATAAGCGCCTACAGCACCGTTAATACAAGCAGCAAACAGACCGATCGCGCTCAAAACAATGCCGATGATCGCAAAGGTCTTTTGCGAAGGATCCTTCATACCAAAAATACCGAGGACGATGCCGATAATTCCAAGCGGCGCACCACAGATGGGTAAAAACCATGCACACAAATTGATCACACCGATCACGAGTGAAGCAATTGCCATCACTCGCTCATTTCCGCCAGAAGCAGGGGCGGGTGCAGGGGAAGGGTTGAAAGGTTGGGATTCCATTAGACATTCTCCTTTTTTGATTTATAAGATTTTACTTCAAACTGGGCATGAAGTTATCCATCCGAAGTCCTATCCGTGATCTTCAATGCCTCATCCAAGACATCAAAACCTTCTTTTAGTTCTTTTTCGCTAATGATCAATGGCGGAATGATCAACACCGTGTGCCAATGTGTGTATAGGAATAAGCCATGGTCAGTACAATATTTTTTCAAGGCAGCCATTTCGGGCGAAGATCCATTCCATGGTGCCACTGGCTCTTTTGTCTCACGGTTTTTTACTAATTCAATAATGCCAAACAGACCAATGCTGCGCACCTCACCCACAGAAGGATGCGCCTCGCCCAGATCAGACAACATGCGCCTCAAGACTCCGCCCATACTTGCTGAGTGTTCTATAACCTTATCCTCCTTCATAGCTTGGATGTTCGCCACAGCCGCCGCCAGTGAAATAGGATGTGACGTATAAGTCAACCCGCTTTCAAAGGCATGTTCATCAAACGCCGCCGCGATCTCGGGCTTCATAGCAACCGCACCCAACGGTGCATAAGCAGACGTAAGTCCTTTTGCCATGGTGATCATATCTGGCACAACATTCCAGTTCTCAATTGCAAACCACTTGCCTGTGCGCCCAAACCCGCTCATCACTTCATCGCAGATCATCACAATGCCATATTTATCGCACAGCTTGCGAACTCCCTGCATGTATCCATCTGGCGGAATGATGATGCCATTTGTGCCCGTCACAGACTCCATCAAGATACCTGCAATTGACTCAGGTCCCTCATACAGAATAATTTCTTCCAAATGATTCACATAATCCTGCGCAAAATCCGCTTCTGAAATATTAGGGTTGGTACGATGGAAAGTGGAGCGATAACGATACGGGTCTAAGAAATGCACCACACCCGTCATCAAATTCGGTTCCCAAGCCACACGGCGCGGATCGCCTGTCGCAGCCATCGCCCCGGCAGAAGCTCCATGATAGGAACGGTAGCGGGTGAGAATCTTGTGTCGCTTGGTATACCCACGGGCTAACTTAATAGCGTTCTCATTCGCGTCTGCACCACCCAGTGTGAATAATACCTTACTCAATTTTCCCTGCGGCGTGACCGATGCCACTTCCCTACTTGCCAGGGCACGGATTTTCGTCGTCATGCCAGGAGCCGCATAAGGCAGTTCTGCTGCTTGCTCCTGCATGGCTCTGATGATGCGTTCATCCCCATGCCCAATGTTGACGCACATCGTCATAGAGTTGAAGTCAAGATATCGTTTGTCGTCTACATCCCAGAAATACACGCCCTTGGCGCGTTTAACCGCAATGGGATTAACTTTGGCTTGAGCAGACCACGTCCAGAAAACGTGTTCTTTCGAAAGAGGGAGGATTTCATTATCGGGGAGATCGAACATGGAAAATTCCTTCGCAATGCGAAATTCATACTGCACAAAATACGCAGTACGTATCTCGAATTATAATCCCCTGCCCATGAACACTTTCCCCTACAAACGCATTGTTATCATTGGAACCACATCTTCGGGCAAATCTACACTGGCAGAGAAGCTATCTCACAAACTGAGATTAGACTTTATCGAGTTAGATGCCCTACACTGGGAACCCAACTGGAAAGAAGCAGAAACTCCTATTTTTCGCCAAAAAGTAGATATTGCCACCCAGTCCACAGGTTGGGTTGTTGCAGGGAATTATAGTGATGTACGCGATATTGTTTGGAGCCGGGCAAAAGCTGTGATCTGGTTGGATTATCCGTTTCACATTGTGTTTTGGCGTTTGCTTACTCGCACCGTTCGCCGTGCTGTCACACGAGAAGTTCTCTGGAATGGGAACCGCGAGTCATTTTGGTGGCATCTCAAACTTTGGTCTGAAGAGTCTTTGTTTCATTGGCTGTTCAAAACCTATTGGCGCAGAAAACGTGAGATCCCCGTATTGCTATCCAAGCCTGAATATAAGCATCTCACCTTATTACATTTTCAACATCCAAAAGAAGCGGAAGAGTTCATCCGCTAATGCCGAGCCAAAGAGCAATCAAAACTGCCCCTATGGAAAGCGCACCGACCCGAATCAGATGACGGCGAGTCATTCCCTGTTTATCCTCACGCTGAGGCAGTAATCGCAGTTTTTCCTGGAATTCAGTAATGTTCCATGCTAGAACGCCAAATACAGCACCACTAAACATCAGTCCCGTAGCAAACTTATACCAAATACCATAAGCTGCCAGAAATAAAACCAATAACACAGCCGGTGCAAAGACCCACTTCCATTTGCGCCATTCGGATGCAAGCCAAAAAACACCAAAAAGGATCAACCAGCGGCTAAATTCAGCATAGCCAGCTTGTCCATAGCCCCAAGCAATTGAGCCTGTCGAAATCACAATACAAAAAATTAAAGCAATAAGTAACAACTTTCCTCCAACCCAAATTTTACCATTCGGGAAAAACCTGCATGTTATACTCTCGCCATGACCAAAAAACAAGAACTAAACTCTGTTGAAAGAACAACAGAAGAATGCCAAGGTAGCTTACACCCAAAAGCCATTGAAGGGTTAAAGTTATTCAATAAAAGAGCGTTTTTTGAGTCTCATGAAGAATTAGAAGCCGCCTGGCGAGATGAGCCCCGCCCCATTCGAGACCTGTATCGCGGTATTTTACAAATCGCCGTTACCTATCTTCACATCACACGCGGAAATTATGATGGCGCAACAAAAGTCTACGGGCGGAGTTTGAAATGGCTAGAAGGTTGGAACGATGTCTGCCGTGGCATTCATATAAAAAAATTGCGTCATGATGCTGAAACCGTGATGCAAGAGGTAATTCGTTTAGGGCGAGAAAGAATTACAGAGTTTGATCAGTCTTTATTCCAACCCATTCAATGGAACGAAAAGCGTTTGTGGATCTGCGATCGTTGCGGTAGTGAGATGTATGAAAAGAATTGCAAAGTGAGCTGCCCAACCTGCGGCAATCGCTTTGATTGTTCAGACCTAAATCTTTACTTTGATTAAATCGTAAGTGCAGGGTGACCTACCCTTTTTTATCTTGGAGACTCGATGAATTTTCAAAACAAGATCGTCCTCGTCACCGGCTCAGGGCGTGGAATTGGGAAAGCCATCGCTTTATATTTTGCCAAACAAGGGGCTGATGTCATCGTCAATTTCTTTCGCAATCGTACTCCTGCAGAGGAGACCGTAAGCGAGATCGAAAAACTTGGCAGGCGTGCCCATCTCGTTAAAGCCGATGTCGGTGATCTCGATGACCTCAACCGTCTATTTGATGAAGTAGAAAAAGAGTTCGGTGGGTTGGATATTTTTATCCACAATGCCGCCTCAGGGTATAACCGCCCAGCAATGGAACAAAAGCCCAAGGGTTGGGACTGGACCATGAACATCAATGCCCGCGCCTTGTTGTTTGCGGCTCAACGTGCTGCCCCTCTTATGGAAAAACGCGGCAGCGGGAGTATTGTCAGCATATCAAGCGCCGGGTCTGTGCGAGTGTTACCAGATTATGTTGTAGTGGGTGCCAGCAAGGCAGCCCTGGAAGCTCTTACCCGCTATCTAGGGGTAGAACTGATTCAGCGTGGCATACAGGTCAACGCGGTGTCACCCGGTGTGGTGGAGACAGAGGCGTTGCACCATTTTTCATCCATGGGCGGGCAAGAGAACATCCTCCAAAAATTCATTGAGCGCGTCCCTGCGGGTCGTTTGATCACGCCTGAAGATGTGGCTGAAGTGGTGGCATTTTTATGCTCACCCGCCGCAGCTATGATCGTGGGTCAAACGATTGTTGTAGACGGCGGTTATACTTTACCCATTCAACAATAGGATATTTTATGTTTCAAGCTGCTCCCCCTACTCGCTTTGATCTTCAATTTTCAATTGCAGGCATTCCTGTACGTGTACATCCGTTGTTTTGGGTAATCGCAATTTTGCTGGGTTCTGGCTCAAGCAATTTTCTGATGATCCCTGTTTGGATCGCCGTAGTGTTCATTTCGATTCTGGTTCACGAACTTGGACATGCCTTTGCATTTAGACGCTTTGGTCAGCCCTCGCGCATTCTCCTGCATTTCTCTGGCGGATTAACCATCCCCGAATCGATGCCATGGGGCGGCGGATACGCCACTGTAAGTTTGACGCCCAACCAACACATTTTCGTCTCCCTTGCCGGACCCTTTGCCGGATTCTTGCTTGCAGGCTTGGTCCTCGCTGTAGGCGTGGCAATGGGCGGCACCATCATCTTTTCAACTCTGCTCAAGTTTATCCCCTTCCCTATTGTAATGATGCCATACGGTAGCGGCATCTTGACGGACATCTTCGTCACAATTTTGTGGGTCAATATTTTCTGGGGCATCATCAACTTGCTGCCTGTATATCCGCTCGACGGTGGTCATGTTTCACGTTATATTCTCATTCAACGCGACCCATGGAATGGATTAAACACTTCGCTATGGGTTTCAGTCATCACAGGTGGAGTGCTTGCTATAACAGGCATTCTCTTATTAAAGAGTGTTTATATGGCGTTTCTATTTGGGCTATTGGCATTTCAAAGTTATCAAATGTTGCAATCTTCAGGTCGGTACTAATATAAAAAGGCGGCTCTATGAGCCGCCTTTTTATATTTCTTTCTTAGGGTGTAGTGAGAATAAAAGTACCAGAGACGTTTACAGTGATAGAAAAACTACCCCACCATTCGTATCGCCAACATCGTCAAATCATCGGCGAGGGGTTCGGTATCTATAAAATCGTTGAGGCATTCTTCAATGGACGTGATCACTTCTTCCGCGGTGCCTGCTGCCAACGATGCCATCACATCCAACAAGCGCACCTCTCCAAACAAGTCACCACTTGGGGAGAAGGCTTCTGTCAGACCGTCTGTGTAGAGTAGGAGCGTCTCGCCAGGCTTGAAAGAAATCGCACGTTGCTCAATCGAAGGTTGTTCCATCACACCCAACGCAATTGATGTACGTGTCAACTTTTCAAAACCGCCATCGGTCTTCACCCAGAAGGGCGGGTTATGACCAGCATTTACATAAGTAAACGTGCCTTGCTCCAAATCCAATTCGCCATATACAGCGGTGATAAACATACCTTGTTGCGTATCTGGCAACAACGAATCATTCACGCGTCGCAATGCTTCAGCAGGAGATGAGGTTTCTAAAATAGCAGCGCGCATTAACGTACGAGTCAATGCCATGAACAAAGCAGCAGGCATACCTTTATCGGCAACATCAGCAATAAAGATGCCGAGTTTATTATTGGGCAACTCAATCACATCGTAGAAGTCACCACCTACTTGCCGCGCTGTGCGCCACCTTGCTGCAATCTGCCAATTGGGATGGGTTGGCAAAATGCTTGGGATGAAAGTCTGTTGAATTTGGCGAGCCAGTTGAACTTCTGTTTCGAGGCGTTCGCGCACCACCATCTCTTGCTGAAGCAAATCATTTTGAATCGCCAACGCCGCTTGTTGAGCGATCCCGTTGATAATTTCTAAACGGCGCGACCGGAAGCGGCGTGCATTCTCATCTTCTTCGATCAACATGATGCCGAAAATGTCGTGCTTGATGGATAATGGCACGGCGATCAATAACCGATCCGCATCGATATCATGCGCTTCATTCTCCGCCCCAGGCTGAATCGCAAACCAATCTAGCGGCGTCGCCTCAGCCTTTAGTGGATACGTCACCAAAGTATTCTGTTCCAATGCCCACACAATCACAGGGAAATCTGAAACTGGCAAAATCTTTTCAGAAATAACGGCTTCCTCTTCTTCAGAGAAACCATATTCCTGCGAGGCTTGCAAGGTCTGATATTCCATATCAAGGCGATAAAGCACCACTCGCTTCACACCTACCAAGATCGGCATGATACGGATGATCGAACTGAGAATTTCATCCAAGTCGTTCATACTAACGACAGCTTGTGCCACCTGCAACAAAGCCGCCGATGCATAGGCTTGTTCTTGTGCGGCATCGAAAAGACGGGTATTTTCCATGGCGACTGCCGCATAGTTTGCGAATGTACCTGCAATCGCGCGGGCTTCATGCCCATATCGCCCCGCTGTATGATGCGCCAATGCCAACACGCCCAGAGGACGATCTCCCACTCGCAGTGGCGCAACAATAGACGAATAGTGAGGTTCAAAATTCATTGTCAACCCAGCAGGACCCATTGGGTCTTCAGGGCGGCGAATGATAGGAACCTCTGACTCAAGCGCTTCTGCCATTACATAGGTAGATTCGGGAAAAGCCATGCAGGTATTTTCAAGCTGAGCCCCATCAATGCCATGCACAGCCGAGAGGCACAATTCACCATCTTGAAGCAGCCACACAGCCGAGACATCAACCGGAAGATTCCTATCCAGCTCGGCGAGGATCATTTCAAGCACTTCATCCAAGCCCGCATTGCTGGAGACCAAACCCGCCACATCGCGCAAACTATCAGCTACCTGACGGCGCCATTGCTCTGAACGGTATAAATCTGCATTACGGATGGCAGCTGCCATGGTATCTGCCACGGCTTCAAACATGACACGGTCATCTTCGGTAAAGGCATTCAACTGGTCTGATTGAATATCCAACAAACCAACAACCCGCTCATTAAAGATTAGCGGAACACATAATTCCGATTTCGTATTTTTAGGCGGCAATGGTGATTGGACATAACGAGTATCTTTGGAAACATCATTTGCCAGCACTGTTTTTCCCTGACGCGCCACCCAAGGCATAATGCCATCGGGGTCGTCTAAAGGAATAATAAAACCCTCCAGCTTTTTGCTGCGCTTTCCACTCCCTGCTTCGTACATGATCATGCGGCGATTCGGGTGGACGGTAAAAAGTGAAACATGAGGGTAACCAAACTTTTCGTGAATCAAACTGGCGGCATCACGCATCAGTTGGGAAAGATCAAGAGTAGAGGTAACGCTTTTACTAACTTCGGAGACCAGGGTCAGTTGGTTGGCACGTCGGCTTAGGGCGCTGTAAAGTTTGGCTCCATCGACGGCACGGGCAACATTATCCGCAAGAGCTCGTAAAATGAGCAAGTCAATGGGGTGAAACGCGCTTGGTTGGTTGCTTTGAACATCTAAGACGCCGAGAATGTGATCTTCAATCTTTAATGGAATCACGACTTCAGAACGAGTTTCTGGAAGGCTATCAATAAAACGATAATGCGCATCAGATTGAACATCATCGCAAACAATTTCCATACCGGTCTTTGCTGCTTCGCCGATTAACCCTTGTCCAATTTCCACTTCCAATGCAATGGAAGCTTTACGGCGACCTTTACGTGGCGCAACTGCACTGGCTCGGAAGTGAAGCGCATTATCGGTTGGGTCGAGGGTAAAGAAGGCAACATAATAAAAATTGAACGTTTTTTGGATGAGGCGTGTCACTTGAGATGCCAAATCATCTACATCCAAAACATTAGCGATCTGGGCGCTGACCTCACGTACTAGATTTAACTGACGCAAACGGAATTGTTCCACTTCGGCACGATGCGAAGCAAACAAATTCACCGAGATGATCTGCCCCAAACCTTGTAATAGATTTAATTCGTCCTTTGAAAATTCTGGTCCCTTTGCACGGGATACTTGAAGTGCTCCCAGCGTGATCCCCTGATCTTCGAGGGGAATAGCAGCAAAGGTCGAGTGAGAGGCGGTTTTCTTCCCCTTATCTTTCTTTTTATTATTGACAAGTTTTCCTGCTTTGATGGCTTGCTTCATCCCATCGAGGGTGGGTTGAGGCGGGAAGACCTGTCCATCTTTCCAATCAGGCAGGCGGAAGATGTTTTCATGCAGCCAAACATCCACCTTCCCTTCGATCAGGCGGTTTGCCATGGCAGCGATGCGGTCTCGTTGTGCGCTAAGAGAGTCTTCGCTCCGCAGTTGCTCACCCAAGCTGGCGAGTTGAAGCCAATCCTTAGAGGATCGGATTGCGGCGCCCATGAAGCTACTCTCTCCGTTTGGTCATTGTCAATAAATTGCCAGACTTGGAAGATTCGTAATGGACGGTGTTCATTAACTTTCGCATGAGATACACACCTAACCCGCCGATCTGCCGTTCAGATAGATCTGCCTTGAGGTTCGGTTCTTTGACCGTGGTTGGGTTAAATGACTTTCCAGTATCTCGCATGGTGATGACGATTTCGTCCCCTTTCATATCACACGTCATATACAAAGTAGCGTTCGACACACCTTCATAGGCATGCTCAATGATATTAGAAGCAGCTTCGTCAGCGGCAAGCTGGAGGGAGTAAATGGTCTTTTCTGAGAACCCTCCGCTTCGCGCAATCTCTGCAACCGTATCGCGGATCTCATCCAGAAATTCAAACTTGGCTGGGAATGTGTATGCTGGCATAAAGAAAATGATATGCCGCCTCTATGCAAAGAGACGGCATTTCTATTCTTAGGTAGAACCCTTTAGAAACTTCCGACCGCTGTTACAGTATCGTCGAAGGTCTTGAAGAGTTCGGTGAAGCCCGCCAATTCGAGGGCTTCGCGAATTCGGTCTGGAACATGAACAAGCACCACTTCGCCGCGATTGTAACGTTTGCAGTTGCGTTGTGCTGCGAGCAAGGCACGGAAACCAGCACTAGACATATATTCCAACTCGCTCATATCCAGAGCAAGTTTGAAACGACCGTTATCATTGGCAGTTTCAAGTGCCTTTGAAAATTGGGGAGCTGTTGCGCTGTCAACCCGTCCTTTTACTGCAATCAGGTCACAGTGCTTGAATTCTTGGGTCGTAATTTCCATGATTTCTCCTCCGAAAAAGGTTTCGATTGATGAATTTCGAAAATTATATCACGTAGATAAGATAATTTTCTTAAACATCATCTCCCTGCCCATCGGCTATAATCCCCACCCATGCGCAAGGGACTCTTACTCTACAACCCCGCTGCGGGGCGTTTTCCGGTTCGGCGCCATGTGCGCGGCATTATCAAACCACTGAATGATGCCGGGTGGAGCATCGATATTGCAGAAACGCTCAGCGGCACCCACGCCGTACAAACGGCACATCAAGCCGCACAGGAAAAGTATGATGCGGTCTTTGCCATTGGCGGCGATGGAACCGTGGGGCAGGTTGCCAGCGGATTGATCCACACCGAAACCGCACTGGGCGTACTGCCGGCTGGCACCGTAAATGTTTGGGCATTAGAACAAGGGCAAAAGCCTTATAGCTGGTGGCAGCCCGGCAACTTGAAAGAAAATGCAAAACTGCTAGCAAATGTCGAGCCGCAATATGTGGATGTAGGAGATTGCAATGACCAGCCTTTTCTCTTGTGGGCAGGCGTCGGTTTAGACGCGCATACCATCAACAAAATCGAGCCACGTCCGCGCATTTTCAAGCATATTGCCTTCCCCCATTATTTTGTAACCACCGTATGGGAAGCCACC
>JAXLVR010000017.1:0-38767 GCA_046328915.1 Anaerolineales bacterium
AAGATTTTAGTGGTGAGTGCTTATAACGATGAGTCCTATGTTGTAGGGCTTCTCAAAGCAGGCGCCAGCGGTTATCACCTAAAAGATCAGCCATTATCTGACCTGCAATTGGCAGCGCAACGTGTGCTTAGCGGACAACGTTGGATATCAAGTAACTTGATTGATCGGTTATTAACCCGTCAGGCGCCAACCCCCTCAACAAATTTACCTTATCTCACCCGTCGTCAGCGTGAATTGTTGCGGCTCATCTCTCAAGGAGCAGATAACCGTAACATTGCGCAAGCCTTAGATTTAAGCATCAAGACTGTTGAAAACCATCTCACTGCCTTGTATCGCGTACTGGGCGTGGATAGCCGCTTGAAAGCCTTGAACTACATTCTCCGTCATCCTGAATTATTAGCGTCCACCGGGCAGGAAATGGCAGAAACGAATGCTCCAGTAAAGGGACAGGAATTTACATTCCTAATCGTAGATGATAACCCGCGTTATCGTCAACAACTGGGTCGTTTGGTGGGGAAGACCTACCCAGCGATCAAACTATATGAAGCCGACTCAACAGCTGAAGCCTTGTCTATTAGCAAACAAGTCCAACCGCAATTGGCATTTATTGATGTAGTTTTGGATGATGAAGATGGAATTCAATGCGCTCGTAAACTTCGCACGGTTTCGCCTCAAACTCGCATTGTTGTAATCAGTGCTTACCCTGATAAAGAATTCCGCCGACAGGCTTTATCTGCTGGCATAGATGTCTTCCTTGATAAAAAGGATCTGGACACCGCTTCTATTCAACAGGTCATTGAAGATGCATTGCGTTGAGGATTAAGACGCCCGAATATGCGGCACGCTTGAAAGAATATTGTCCACCACAATTGCAACGGCTCCAATCAAACTCGCATCGGGTCCGAACGGAGAGAGACCGATCTCAGCCTGTGGCTTGATGCCCGGCATAGAATGTTGACTAACCGTCTGCTTGATGGCTGGCAACATATATTCCCCAGCAACGCTTAGCGGACCACCAATAACGATCTTCTCGGGGTTGAAGATGTTGATCAGCCCTGCCAAGCCTTGCCCCATGGCATGCCCTGCCTCGTAGAATGAATCGATTGCTTCGCGGTCTCCAGCATCTGCTGCTTGTTTGATAAGGGAAATACTTAAAGAGGCACTTTGTTCTGCCATTAACTTTGGAATAATGCTTGAGCGTTTCACTTCCAAACGAGCCTGTACGCGTTGGATAATGGAATACTGATTCGCATACGTTTCCCAGCACCCGCGATTCCCGCAATGACAAACATTTTGTGAAGGCTCTGCCATGATGGGTGAGTGACCGATCTCTCCGGCGTAGCCATTTCTACCGCGGTACAGTTTGCCATCCAGAAATAATCCGCCGCCGATACCAACCCCGGCAAATACAAAAATAAAATCATTTGTATGGCGGGCTGTGCCAAAAAGATGTTCCCCAATCGCCGCTGCATTGGCATCATTCTCAACAAACACTTTGAGCTTTGTTTGCTCAGAAAATATTTGTACAAAGGGCACGTCATGCCAATGAAGATTGGGCGCAAAGATCAGCACCCCTTTATGAATATCAACTGTACCTGGTGTGGAAAGCCCCAAGCCTAAAAATTTATAGTTCTTTCGTTTGCCAATCGCAATTGCATCTTTGACGATTTGCAATGTTTGATTGATCATCTTTTTTTGATCATCCGAAGGGTTGGCATCTTCGCGCCTTCGCCAGACAATATTGCCGAGGATATCTGTCACGGCAACAGAAACAAAGTCTACGCCCAATTCCACCCCAATCACATGCCCTGCGTTCGGGTTGATTTCTAATAGAGTCGCTGGGCGTCCCGTCCCGCCGGTGTTACTGCCGGTTTCATAAACCAACCCCCGCTCAATCAACTCATCCACCAAGCTCGAAACTGTGGATTTGTTCAACCCGGTAATGCCAGCAAGTTGCGCACGTGATAGTGGAGATTGGTTATGAATTAACCGCACTACAAGTGCTAGATTTGTCTCACGTAAAAATGCCTGATCCGCAGTTATTTTCATAGGTTCCTATAATTAGTATGTTGGGGCAACAAACAAATTATAGCGGTTTGAGGATGATTGTCAAATTAACATCAACAGGCACAAGGTCGCTTCTTTCTGGACCTTGTGCCTGTTTAGTCTTTTTAGCTTTGGTGTTCCCCTAGAAAGCTATGCGTGATTCTTACTTCACTCTCAGAGCGTCCCAGCCTGCATACTTGGCTGTATCACCTAACTCTGATTCAATGCGCAACAATTGGTTGTATTTCGCTACACGGTCAGAGCGTGCAGGAGCACCAGTCTTGATCTGACCTGTATTGAGCGCAACAGCAAGGTCTGCGATAGTAGCATCTTCAGTTTCACCGGAGCGGTGCGAGGTGACCGCCCGCCAACCAGCGCGCTGACAGAGATCTACCGCTTCGATGGTTTCAGTGAGGGAGCCGATTTGGTTCACCTTCACCAATAGGGCGTTCGCAGCATTTTCCTTGATGGCGCGGCGGACGCGTTCAGGGTTGGTGACGAGAAGGTCGTCACCAACGATCTGGCACTTATCACCAATGGTTTTGACCAAAGACTTCCAAGAATCCCAGTCATCTTGTGCGAGACCATCTTCGATGGAAACGATCGGGTAATCCTTGACCCACTTCGCCCAGAATTCAACCATCTGTTCGCCGGTCAATTCTTTGCCTTCCTTGCGGAGGTTGTATTTCTTGGTCTTTTCATCGTAGAGTTCAGAAGCAGCCGGGTCGAGCGCAATCGCAACCTGTTCACCACGCCCCGCCTTGAAGCCAGCCTTTTCGATCGCCGAAAGGATCAGTTCAATCGCTTCGTTGTTTGCTTTAAGGGCAGGAGCGTAACCGCCTTCATCACCAACCAAAGCGCTATAGCCTTTTTCCTTTAGCACAGACTTGAGTGCGTGGTAAATCTCTGCACCCCAGCGCAGACCTTCAGAGAAAGTCGGGGCGCCGAACGGCATGACCATGAATTCCTGCATATCTGTGCTTTGCCAGCTGGTGTGTGCGCCGCCGTTCATGATGTTCATCATCGGCACAGGCAACACATGCGCATACACGCCGCCAAGGTAGCGGTACAACGGCATACCAAAAGAGTTAGCTGCTGCTTTGGCAACTGCTAAACTCACACCAAGGATCGCATTTGCACCAAGTTTAGACTTGTTCGCCGTACCGTCCATGGCGAGCATTTCGCTATCAATGCCCTTTTGGTCAGAAGCATCCCAACCAAAAAGGGATTCAGCGATCACACCGTTGACATTTGCTACTGCATTTGCAACGCCTTTGCCAAGATAGCGCTTCTTGTCGCCATCACGCATTTCGAGTGCTTCGTGCTCACCCGTGGAGGCGCCAGAGGGAACCGCTGCGCGTCCCCATGAGCCGTCCATCAATAAAACTTCCACTTCCACAGTGGGGTTTCCACGAGAGTCGAGAACTTCTAACGCGGAGATGCTTTCAATTGTTGTATCCATTTAATTTGCTCCTAAATGAAGGCGACGATTTTTGCTTGATGGTGTTAATATCCCAAGACAAGTCGCCCCTGATTTTCAATTTTCGCCCTAGTATAATCCCAAATTTGAGAGATGAAATCTTGACAGAAGTCACATTTTTTGACCCCCGCGATAAACTCCAGTTTGCCTTCCGGGCAACGCCGTTCCGAAAATTCATCATATTTTCTCTAGGCAGCCTTTTCAAGCTGGTCATGGACCTCAAGGTGGTGGGCATCGAAAACCTGCCATCAGATGGCGCCATTGTGTTGGCTGCCAATCATGTTACCAATTTCGACGTGTTTCCCATGCAATTAAGCATTCCACGTCCCATCTTTTTTATGGCGAAATCTGGTTTGTTCAAATTTCCCCTCATGGATATTGCCTTACGCGACCTAGGTGCTTTCCCCGTTTATCGCGGGGAAAAAGATGAATGGGCACTTCGCCATGCTGCTCGTGTTTTGGAAAATGGGCAGACGTTAGGCATGTTCCCCGAAGGGACACGCTCCAAAGGAAAGGGACTCGGCGTCGCCAAAACCGGCTCCGCCCGCCTCGCTCTGGACGCAAACTGTCCCATCATTCCTATGGCTGTGGTAGGCACCGACAAATTTTTCAAACGCTTTCCATTTCGCACACAAGTGACCATCAAGTTACTTCCACCAATGCTGCCAAAGCCTGGCGAAACTCCACTCGCGCTCATGGACCGGGTTATGTTTGCACTTGCCAAAGAACTGCCAAAAGAAATGCGCGGAGTCTATGCCGAAGTGCCAAAGGGATTTGAATAACGCTGCGATATAATGCCTGAAAATTTGCAATACGGAGCCAACATTATGCCGCAAGAAGAACATAAACATAAAGAACCCGCCAACAACAAACTTATTCCATTTCTTGCGTATTCCAAATTGAACAGAACCCCCGTCCGTGAATTTGCAGCACGCCTCAAAGCCGAAGGCTGGATTGACCCCTGGTTCGACGAAGAAGATATTTTGCCGGGGCAGGTCTGGCAAAACTCTGTTGTGACTGGTGTCAGGCAATCTCATGCAGTTATTATTTTCTTGTCAAAAGTTGCAATTGCTTCAGTTGGTTTTTATCAAAAAGAAATCAAGTTAGCTCTTGATACTGCTGCCGAAAAGCCAGAAGGGACAATTTTCATTATTCCCATTCGCCTGAATGATTGCGAAGTCCCTGAAATGTTGAGTAAATATCAATATGTTGACTATTTTGGCGGATTGGAACAAAAAGAAAAAGTATATTCCAGCTTGATTCTTTCGTTGAAGTTAAGAGCCGAGAATTTGGGGATTAAAGCATAAATCAGTCCTTTTGGACCAAATCTAAATCATCGTTTCATTTTATAATCATCTATCGTAGACATCTACAAAGAAAGGTTATCTAAATGAAACTCACGTATAAAATACTTTTACTGTTTATAACTTCCACACTTTTCTTGGTTTCCTGTGGCGAGACGGAAGCTACTACTCCAGAGGTTTCTGGCACTGGAGCTGTTGAAACATTAGTAGCTAGCTTCTTTGGTACACAAACCGCCATGTATACACCTCCGCCTACAAATACAAACACCCCAATTCCGACCAATACCTCTTTACCAACTCCCACCATACCATCAAATACTCCACCTCCACTTGCTACCTGGACGCCGGTCATTGTCTACGCGAGTTCTACTGCAAACCTCGCCTTGACTCCTTCCGTAACGGGGACGCCTCCTACGGCAACCCAAAATACTGGCGCTTTGGGGTTTGGGTGTAACAATTTAGCCATTGTCCGTGATGTGAATTACCCAAGCGGAACTACAGTTAAAGCAGGTGATGTCATTACCAAAACGTGGAAGGTACAAAATACCGGCACCTGTGACTGGAATTACAACTATGCCTTGGTTATCATTCAAGATGAAAATTTTTATTCCACTTGGAGTAAGATCGGCAAAGTTGTTTCTCCCGGAAATTGGTCAGAAGTTTCAGTTGTTTTAGAGATGCCAAATCATGACGGCACGTTTACAGGTTCATGGCGGCTTGCAGATGCAGGCGGTAATGCATTTGGCGCGACCCTCAGCGTTTCGATCGTAGTAGTGGAATAAAAGCGATTAACGAAATAAAAAGCCATCCAAATTTTGGATGGCTTTTTATTTTATAGATTACTTCCCTGCTTTTTCTTTGGCTGCTTTCAGAAGACCCACAAACAGCGGATGTGGACTCATCGGACGGGATAAAAACTCAGGGTGGAACTGGCTGGCAACCATATATGGATGATCTTTCAATTCGACAATTTCCACCAAGCGACCATCAGGAGAGAGACCAGAGAAGACCATGCCGTGTTTCTCGAAGTCTTCGCGGTAATGATTGTTAAACTCCCAGCGGTGACGATGGCGTTCGTCCACGCTTTCAACGTTATAGGCGTTGGCTGCTTTCGTCCCAGGCTGAAGCAGGCATGGGTAGAGACCGAGGCGCATGGTCCCGCCCATATCTGTGATGGAACGCTGGTCGACCATCAAGTCAATGACCGGGTGCGGAGAACTGCGGTCAAATTCCGAAGAATTGGCATCTTCGAGTTCGAGTACATCGCGTGCAAATTCTATGCACATGACTTGCATCCCGAGACACAACCCCAGATACGGAACTTTATTTTCTCGGGCGTACCGCGCGGCAAGGACTTTACCTTCCACACCTCGTGAACCAAACCCGCCAGGTACGAGTACAGCATCGGCTTCTTTTACTACATCCCAGCCTTTATCTTTTTCAAGGTCTGCCGAATGGACCCAACTAATAGAGATCTCAACTCCGTTCGCCAGCGCGGCATGTTTTAACGCCTCACGAACCGACATATATGCATCTTGTAACTCAACGTATTTACCGACCAATGCTACATTGACGGTGGGCTTTTCCTTCTTGACCTCTTCCACCAGTTTCTTCCACGGGCGCATATCTGGTTTGCGCGTGGCTTGTAGACCTAACTTGTTGAGTATAAGTTCGCCAACTTCCAGTTGATCTAACAGTAGTGGTACCTCATACAAAACACTGGCGGTCTTCATCGGAATGACCGCATCTTTTTCCACGTCGCAAAACAGGGCGATCTTGTCGCATAAGCCTTGGTCTACATCTTGGTCAGCACGAGCGATAATGATGTTTGGCGAAATACCAATAGAGCGTAGTGCTGCAACAGAATGCTGAGTGGGTTTGGTCTTGATTTCGCCCGTAGCGCCAATCACTGGTAACCATGTGACATGGATGAACAGACAGTTTTCGCGCCCCACTTCATTTCGTAGTTGACGTAACGCCTCAAGAAACGGCTGTGACTCAATATCACCCACCGTACCACCGACTTCAAGGATCATGATCTCAGCGCCAGTTTCTTTTGCCGCCAGCCCAATGCGACGTTTGATCTCGTTAGTGATGTGTGGAATGACCTGAATCGTCCCGCCGAGATAATCGCCGCGACGCTCTTTGGCGATGGTTTCTGCGTACACCTGCCCGGTGGTGAAATTGCTGACACGGCTCAGGCGGATATCAATGAATCTCTCGTAGTGACCCAGATCGAGGTCCGTTTCTGCGCCGTCATCGAGGACATACACTTCACCATGTTGATACGGCGACATCGTGCCCGGGTCCACGTTGATGTAGGGGTCCAGCTTTTGAACCGCCACTTTGAATCCGCGTTCCTTGAGCAGCAAACCAGTTGCCGCCGCTGTCACGCCTTTGCCTACAGACGAAACCACACCGCCCGTAAAAAATAAATACTTTGTTGCCATCCTATTATTCTCCTTGGTTTTACAGCGTTTCTTGTTGCACAGACAAGAAACGCAGATGAGGGGATATATACAAAGAGAATGGGGAGGGCGTTATGCCCTCCCCATTCGGGGTTACATTATTTTGGAGTGGAGTGACTTTTACGTCTCATCCGACTAACTTCACCAGATCTTCAGCGGCTCGCCTCATTTCGAGGAAGACCATGCCGAGTTTCGCTTCCTGACGTGCCATTGCGGTGAGTACGGCTTCGTCGCCGATAGCGGTCAATACGATGGAGCCTTTATCACCTTTGATATAGACCTGTTCCAAACCACCGCGACCCAATTCCCCAGAGATACGTTCACCGAGGCTCAGCATCGCAGCCGACATCGCGGACACACGATCTTCTTCCACGCCCTGTTGCAGGGCAGATGCCATGATCAAGCCATCCACCGAAACAATGGCAGAAGCTTCAATGTCTGGGGCGGCGGCTTGCATGTTGCGAAGCCGTTCCACGAGTTGTTCAGCGCGCGATGGTGCCATAACTTAGATCTCCTAATAAACGTTTACGTTCTTTGAACGGCTAGAGTTTACCAGAAAAATCTTTATTCGAGTATTGCCTCCACATTTCAATTCATTTTCAATCTAAAGATTACAGAAAAATAGGCAAAATTTGACCTTGCCTCCTCTTCATGTTAAACTTACCGATTGCCATGCTCAAGCTATTTTTGATTCTTTCCCTCTTTTTTCAGGGATCCACACCTTCGATCACAGCCCCGCAGAACGGTGAAATTCTGCGCGGACAGGTCCAAATTCAGGGGCAGATGGACACCCCAAACTTTGCTTCTGCTGAGCTGGCTTTTACATTCGACGCTTCCGCATCAGACCCCGCTGCGAGCTGGTTTCCCATCCAAACCTTTCCTCAGCCCATTCTGAATCCCACAATCGCCACCTGGGATACAACGGCTGTTACCGATGGGGAATATGCCTTGCGATTGCGCATTTTCTTACAAGATGGCACCTCTCAAGATGTTATTGTAAATAACTTGAAGATTCGCAATAACGAACCGCTTCCTACGCCAACCATTACCCCAACCGAAGCCGTTTTTGATTTTCAGCCTCTTAATGGAACCCCAGAAGCTTCAACCGAACAGACCCCAACCTCTATCATTTCCTACTCTACAGCCACGCCTCTCCCTGCCAACCCGGCATCATTGACCACTTCGTCCATTGCGACCATTTTTTGGCAAAGCGCGGTGCTGGTTGTGATCTTATTTGCCTTTTTCTCCCTTCTTCTACGCCTTCGAAAGAATACTTAATCTGGAAATCCCTTATGACAGAATCCTTTCTCATTGTCGGTCTCGGGAACCCGGGACGCGAATACAAAGATACTCGCCACAACATCGGTTTTATGATGATTGATCATCTCGCCGAAAAAATCGGCGCGCGCGGAATGAAAGTTCAATCCAAAGCAATCGTGATTTCGGGTTTACATCAGGAGCGCAAACTTATCCTCGCCAAACCGCAGACCTATATGAACCTCTCCGGTCAGTCTGTTCAGGGACTTTTGCATTTCTACAAAATTCCGCTTGAAAATCTGATCATTGCCCACGACGACATGGACATTCCTTTCGGCACCATCCGCATCCGTCCCACCGGCGGACCAGGTGGTCAGCGTGGCATGGCAAATACCATCGAATTGCTTGGCACCAAAGATTTTCCACGCCTGCGCCTTGGCATTGGGCGTCCGCCTGGGCGCATGGACCCCAAAGATTATGTCTTGCAGGATTTTTCCAAAGATGAGATCAAGACCATGCCAGACCTTCTCTCCCGTGCTTCAGATGCCGCTCTTGAATTCGTAATAAAAGGCTTGAATGCGGCAATGAATAAGTACAACGGCTCAGTGGAATCATAATTTTTATATTTCATGCAACAGCTTCTCTCTCAACTTCGTACCCTCCCTTCGTATCAGCAAGTGCTGAGCGAGCTAAATGCCCGTAAACAAGTTTCTGGGTTAGGTTTGCCGCGTGCTACCCGTTTGCCTTTGCTGGCTGCACTTCACGCAGATGTGAATCAACCAATCCTGCTCATCACAGACCGTGCTGACCATGCCTTGTCGATGTTCGATGAGCTTGGCTTTTGGGTCAAATCACCGCGCTATCTTTTTGCGGAGCCAAACCCATTATTTTATGAAGATGCGGCTTGGGGCGTGACAACGCGCCGCGAACGGCTACAGACGCTTACGGTCCTTTCTACCTTTCACTTGCCATTTACCAAGAAACCTGAAACCCCGCCGATTATTGTTGCTTCTGTCCGCTCGCTGATGACGCGTACTCTGCCACGGCGGGATTTTCTCAAAGCGTGTAAAAAGCTGTCAGTAAGCCAGAACCACCAACCCGATAGTCTGATGCGCGAGTGGGCGCGGATCGGCTACCAGCGTGTCAACACGGTCTTGGAGCCGGGTCAATTCTCTGGGCGTGGCGGCATCCTCGATGTTTGGGCGCCCACCGAACTGAATCCGGTGCGGTTGGACTTCTTTGGCGATGAGATCGAAACGATTCGTAGTTTTGACCCGGCATCACAACGCACGCTTGAGAAACTTGAAAATATTCTTATTACACCCTCTCGTGAATTTTTAGCAGATACCACTGACTCAGAAGCTAAGGTCTCTGAGTTTCATATTCCTTTGTTGCATCAGCAACCTGCTTCATTGTTGGATTATCTTCCGCAAAAGACTCTTGTGTTGGTGGACGATAGCAGCTTGATCGAAGTGATGGCAAACGAAGTGGAAGAGCAAGCCGTAAAGTTTAGGCAGGAGAGTATCAAAGAAGGGACGCTCGCAGAAAGTTTCCCTGTGCCTTATGTGCCATGGTCTGAGTTAAACGATAACTTGAGCGAGTTTGCTTTCTTGGAACTTGGTCATGCTGCTGAAGTTGAGGATGAAAATCAGCTTGCTTCGCACTTCGGGCATGATGAGCGTTTTGGCGGGCGTCTTAAACCATTTATTGATTATCTCGCCCCAATCGTAGATAATGGCGAGCAGGTCTTTATTGTTTCGCGTCAGTCGCAACGTTTGCGTGAACTATGGTTTGAGCATTACCCAGACTCTGAACACCCGAATCTTGAATTTACCGAAGCCTCACTTTCTGAAGGTTTTACCCTTAAGCAAGATTCAAGTTTCACTCTTCACTTAATCACAGACTCCGAAGTCTTTGGTTGGGAGCGCCCACAGCCGCGCACACGTCAGCGTCAGACTGCGGATACACCTGAGTCGATGTATGCGGACTTGGAAGTAGGGGATTATGTCGTTCATGTCGATCATGGTATTGGGCGGTTTGCGGGTCTGATTCAGCGACAGTTGGACGGACACGAGCGAGAGTATCTCACCGTTGAGTATGAGCGCGGCGACATTCTCTATGTTCCCGTCCATCAAGCGGACCGACTCACACGCTATGTCGGCGCCGATGGCGGCAAGCCTTCATTAGATAATCTCGGCGGGCAAGCCTGGGCTGAAACCAAGGAAAAGGTCAAGGAAGCGGTTCAAAAAGTCGCTGAAGATTTACTGGACTTATATGCGCGTAGGCAAGTAGTGGAAGGCTACGCCTTTTCTGAAGATACGCAATGGCAGAAGGAACTCGAAGATAGCTTTCCCTATGTTGAAACTGAAGACCAGAAACGCGCCATCGTTGACATCAAACGCGATATGGAGCGCGCTCGCCCTATGGATCGCCTGCTGTGTGGGGATGTGGGTTATGGCAAAACCGAAGTGGCGTTGCGGGCTGCCTTCAAGGCGGTGATGAGTGGCAAGCAAGTGGCTGTGCTCGTGCCGACGACGGTTCTCGCCCAGCAACATTTTGAGACATTCTCTCAACGTCTCGCTGCCTTTCCGGTCAAAGTGGAAATGCTTTCGCGCTTTCGCACGCCGCGCGAGCAGACTGAGATTCTGCATCAACTCTCTATCGGCGAAGTGGATATTATTATCGGTACGCACCGCCTGATTTCCTCAGACGTGGTCTTCAAAGACTTGGGCTTGGTGGTTATTGACGAAGAGCAACGCTTTGGTGTGACTCACAAGGAGCATCTCAAAAAACTGCGTACTGAAGTGGATGTACTCACGCTCACTGCGACGCCGATTCCGCGCACTCTCTATATGGCATTGACTGGCGTCCGTGATATTTCCAACCTCAATACGCCGCCCGAAGAGCGCCTGCCCATCATCACCCATGTGGGACCATATTCTCCGCGCTTGGTACGTCAAGCCATTTTGCGGGAGTTAGAACGTGGCGGGCAAATTTTCTTTGTCCATAACCGCGTACAGACCATCGATGCCATGAAAGCGCATTTGGAACAGCTTGTTCCTGAAGCCCGCGTGGATATCGGTCATGGGCAAATGGCAGAGGGGCAGCTTTCCGCCGTCATGCATCGCTTTGGCAATGCCGAAATTGACATTTTGCTTTCGACGACAATTATCGAATCTGGCTTGGATATTCCCAACGCCAACACCCTTATCGTAGATCGAGCCGACACCTTTGGCTTGGCGCAACTCTATCAACTGCGCGGACGGGTAGGGCGCGGCGCGATGCGAGCCTATGCCTATTTCTTTCGCCATAAGAAATTAACGCCGACTCCTGAGGGGCAACAGCGTTTGGAAGTGATCGCGGAAAATACCCAACTTGGCGCAGGCTATTCCATTGCGATGCGCGACCTTGAAATTCGCGGTGCGGGTGAATTGCTGGGCACACGTCAGCACGGCTTTATTCAGTCGGTTGGCTTCCACCTCTATACCAGAATGCTTGCTGATGCGGTGAGACGTTTGCGTCGCATTGCTTCGGAAGTGTATAAGGTCGAAACAGATAAATTTGATACTGCTTTCTCTACCTTCAACTTGCCGTTGTCCATTCCGGTCAACGTGGATTTGCCGTTGGCGGTAGGCATCCCAGCCAATTACATTCCAGACCAAGACCTGCGCCTGCGTTTGTATCGCCGTATCGCCGACTTGCGCGATGAAACCGAGCTTGACGCGCTTGGGTCAGAGTTCCGTGATCGCTTCGGTCAACTACCCGAGATGGTGCAGAATCTCTTCTACCAAATTCGAGTCAAGTTGCGGGCTGAGGATGTAGGACTCACGGCGGTGAGCTGGGAATCGGGGCAGATTCTGCTCAAGTATCCCGCACCCGCTGAAGGCGCGGAACCGAAGCGCCTGCCTGATCTGCCGAATGGTGTCAGAGGCGGCAAAGGTCAATACTGGGTCACGCTCACGAAAGAAGAAGTCTGGACGGCGAAACTTCTTGATGTATTAGCCCGCTTGGGGGATGTCTCCTGATTTGTTTATGTGGGTTAATCTATTAAATTGAATAGGAGATATGCGATGCGAAAAAAATCTATACTGAGTTTATTGTTGCTTTTGGCGTTTATGTTTGCTTGTGTGCCAAGTTTTGCCGCGCCAACGCAAGACGTTGATTTGATTGTGCAATCTACACTGCAAGCCCTGACTTTGCAGGCGTTGCAATCTACCCCAGAGGCACAGTCTACTCCTGTGGTTTCAGACCAAACCGGCTCGATCTCTGGCAAATTATCGTATCCATCTTCGGGGATACCGCCTTTATTGGTAGTGGCATTTAATCTCAATAACGTTGATTATTACTGGATCCAAACCGCTCAAGACCAATCGACCTATCAAATGGATGGTCTGCCCGTAGGGACGTATCATGTCGTTGCCTATGTTTTGCCTGATGGAAAACTTGCAGGGCGTTATGATCAATTTTATGTATGTGGGTTGGCGCAAGGTTGTAACGATGAGAATTGGGTGGATGTGCAAGTTCAAGCGGGTGTGGTGACTCCCAATGTAGACCCCGGCAATTGGTATGGTGGACCAGAACTTTACCCGCCTATGCCGAGTTATGAGGCTGGTCAACCTAGTGGCAGTGGCATTTATTCTGCGCCCATGCCTGCCTTGGGCAGCATCACTGGCAAGTTGAGCTATCCTTCAAGTTTTATTCCATCCATGACCGTAGTAGCGCTCAATGCAAAAACGGCTGATTACTATTACGTTATTACCAATGAAAATGCGGGCACCTATCAAATCGATAACCTTCCGCCCGGTTCTTATTACGTGGTGGCCTACCCCGGAAATGACTCTTCTTACCCTGGTGGCTATTCACAAGCGGTGCCATGCGGGTTAGATGCATCATGCTCTGACCATTCTTTAATCCCAGTGGATGTGAATGGTCAACTCGTGACGGGCATTGACCCGGGTGACTTCTACGCACCGCCCGGAACATTCCCTGCTTCTCCGGTTCCATAAATAGCCGCTACCTGATTCTATTTCCTGAAACATTTTCGCCCCGAGAGCTTTTACTCCCGGGGCGAAAATGTTTATAAACTATACCTATCCTGTTTTCCCACACTCAGCCCATGTTAAGGTAAAATAGAACACTCGTTCACATAATTACCCGAAAAGAAAACCTATGGAATTTAAACTCAAAGCCCCCTTTATCCCTATGGGCGACCAGCCCGAAGCTATCCGCGGACTTGTGGATGGCGTGAACCGTGGTCTTAAGCATCAGGTCTTGCTCGGTGCAACAGGGACTGGTAAGACGTTTACGATTGCATCGGTAATTCAAAAATTGCAGAAACCGGCTCTTATCATGGCGCATAACAAGACCCTGGCGGCTCAATTGTATGCTGAGTTCAAAGAGTTCTTTCCTGAAAATGCGGTTTCTTATTTTGTGTCGTATTACGATTATTACCAGCCGGAGGCATACGTCCCACGGCACGACTTGTTCATCGAGAAAGAGACTGAAATTAATGAAGAGATCGAGCGTCTGCGATTGGCGGCAACCACGGCGCTTATTTCCCGCAGAGATGTAATCATCGTCGCTTCGGTTTCTTGTATCTACGGCTTGGGTTCCCCAGAAGAATTTGGGAAAGGGACCGTTACACTCAAGATAGGTGAGATCTATCGCCGCAATGCTTTGCTTCGTCAGTTAATTGAGAGCCAGTATCAACGGAATGATATGGAATTGCGCCCCGGTACCTTCCGCGTGCGCGGGGACACGTTGGAAATTATCCCGGCATATGAGGATAAAAAAGGCTATAAGATCACTTTCTTCGGTGATGAAGTAGAACGTATTATGCAGTTTAGCCCATTGACAGGCGAGATATTTGAAGAACCTAAAGAGATTTCGATTTACCCTGCCAAGCAATTTCTCACAGACCAGGAACGTTTGAAAGAATCTATCAAGAATATTGAAAACGAGTTGGAAGAGCGTTTGGCGTTGTATAAGAGCGAAGGAAAATTCCTCGAAGCACAGCGAATTGAACAGCGGACTCGTTATGACTTGGAGATGCTCAAAGAGGTGGGATATTGTTCAGGGATCGAAAACTATTCCCGCCATTTGGATGGACGACCTGCCGGTTCACATCCATGGACGATGATCGACTTTTTGCCCAGCGACTATTTGCTGATATTAGACGAGAGTCATATGACCGTGCCGCAGATTCGCGGTATGTATAACGGTGACCGTGCTCGTAAAGAGACTTTGGTCGAGTATGGGTTCCGATTACCATCTGCATTGGATAACCGTCCGCTCAAATTTGATGAATTTGAGCAGGTGATGGGTTCCACAATTTACACGTCTGCGACACCAGCTGATTATGAAATGAAGCATGCTGAGCAGGTTGTGGAGCAGATCATCCGCCCGACGGGGTTGATAGACCCTGAAGTCGTTGTGCGCCCGGTTAAGGGGCAGGTGGACGATTTGGTCGGAGAGATCAAGCAGCGGGTAGAAAGAGGCGAGCGCATCCTCGTCACTACATTGACTAAGCGTATGTCTGAAGACCTGACCACGTACATGAAAGAGTTGGGCATCAAGGTCAATTATTTGCACTCTGAAGTGGAAACATTGGAACGTGTAGGCATCTTGCGCGATTTGCGCCTTGGCAATTTTGATGTTTTAGTGGGGATTAACCTCTTGCGCGAAGGCTTGGACTTACCCGAAGTTTCATTGGTGGCGATTCTGGATGCAGATAAAGAAGGTTTCCTGCGTTCAGATACTGCATTGATCCAGACCATTGGGCGCGCGGCTCGTAACGTGAACGGGCGGGTCATCATGTATGCGGATCGGATGACCGACTCCATGAAGCGTGCTATTGATGAAACAAATCGCCGCCGTGCCAAACAGGTGAAGTACAACGAGGAAAAAGGGATTGTGCCCTTCAGTATCACCAAGGCGATTCATGACCTGACTGAAGAAATGTCTGCCAAGGCTGTGGGTGAGATGAAAGGCGAATATAAGGTTAAGAACAAGAATGACATGCCGCGTAATGAGCTAAGACAAGTGATGCATGAAATGGAAAAGCAGATGAAGGACGCGGCAAAGAATCTTGAATTTGAGAAAGCAGCGGCTCTGCGTGATGAACTTTATGAACTAAAGAGTTTATTGGCTGAAGATGAAAGCCTTAAGCCGTGGGAACGAATTAAGTTACTTTCTGGTGAAGAAGAATAGCTATGCAAACGGACCCCGCTTCTCTCGACCCGGAAGAACGATTTAATAAATTTTATGCCTTGCTTTCAATTGGTTTGGGCGTCTTTAGTTTGTGTGCAGGTTTGGTTCCCATTGCAGGGACATTCTTGGGCGGGGCGGGTGTATTTTTTGGCTTCTTAGGGAGGCGCTCTGAGAATAAGCGATTGGCAGTGGTCGGAATCATTCTATCTTCCATTGGTGTGCTGACCGCCATCATTTATTCGATTCTTTTGTATCGTGCAAAATATGGTGTATAACGAAATCAACACCGCCGCAGAATTCTGCGGCGGTGTTTTGTTTTATTTCCTGATTGTTGGTTTGGGGTGATTATGAATGCAGGGATATAACTCACCATCTACGATCATGATGTGATTTACGATCCAATCTGCGATTTCTTCATGGACTTTTAGCGCCAATTCAATGGAGCCACCACTTTCACGAAACTTATCTTGGTATTTATCAAATTTTTCTACGAAAACAGCATGTGCCTTTTTATTCTTTTCGGCAGCCGGGCAATGATAGGTTTCAAAACATTCTTCTTCACGCCCAAAATGCCAACCAGCATAAAAGCGTAACCTGCCTAGAATTCTGGCAATGGCATCAATACCATGCCCTTGGATAACGGCATCTCCAAGGTTATTCATTGTTTCGATCAGATATTTGTGCTGTTCGTCGATGGTTTCGTTGCCTGTGCTGAGTGCATCATCCCATTGTAGAGGTTTGGGTGTATACATTTTATCTCCGTAAAATAACAAGATATATTCTAAGATTATAGCCCTGAGCTTTTATACTTTTGTCACTAAACTGGAGGATGATTGTCCTATTTTTAACTCCCATGCGCTTTGACCAACTCCACGCCAAGACGGGTAATTTCATTCAGCTTATCTTCTGGGAATATTCCCAAGGTGGCGATGTACATCCCATTGGGGGTAAACATCACTACGAGTTGACTGAATCTTGTGCCTGATTGAAATTGTTGTAACGGATATTTCGCGCCCCAATCTGCCAACGGTTGCTGGGTCCACGGGTTGAGAATTTGTTGTGCCTCGGCTTGGTCGCTGGTAAAAGCTGAGAAGTGAGTATCCAGCGCGGCGGAGAGAGAGGCGTAGGTGTCCGCTTTTTCGATGTTTGGTGTATCTGAGGCGTCGAATCCATAAAGCGAAATTGACTGTTTGAAGAGGGTTTTGCCAAGAGCGGCGAGGAAGCCCATGCTAGACTGCCCGGGGACTTTTTGTGCTAAAAAGAGAAAACTACCTTGAGTTTTGAAATCGGGTGAGAACCAACGTGTGCCAGGCGCCGCGCCCATGCCAAAGGACTGCAACTGCCAGTTGACTCCGTCTGTGTTGCGCATGGCGGCGTTAGAGCCTGTGAACGCCTCTTGTTGACGTTGGGCGACCATGGCTCCGGCTTGCTGTGCTGCTTTGAAAAAACCTTGTGGAGTTTCGTCGAACCCTTCGGAAATATTGAGAAATGCCCGCAGTTCATTTGCCCATTTTTGATGCTTGAATAAATTCCCGGTGTGATACGAACGGAATGGAACGACTTCGCCATTCGTTAGAATGGCTTCAACGCGGTAGGTCGTCGTTCCGCCTTTGCTGCTGCGAGTGCGGGAACGATCTACTCGGATATTCCTGATCTGACCAAGTGGAATTTCTTTTGTGGAGTGATGAAAAAGAGAGCGATAGTCGAGGGTGAGCAAGCCGGTGGCTTTATCGGCTATGGCAATGAGTGAATAACTGAAGATCAAGAAAAGCAGCCCTCCAAATGTCACCAGGGCAGCATTCAGGTTGAAGGTAGGTAATGTGTTTACGAAAGTATAGCCACCCCAACCAATGCCGCCAAACCCTACCAGCCAACCAATGATCGGATAATCTCTAAGTTTGAGTTCCTGTTCCATTAAGGTGCTCCTTTATTCTAATTATAAGAAATTTGTTATGGGCATAAGCCGGACAATACCCTTATCTAAAACCCTGGACGGATGTCGATGAAGTGTGTTTCGCTGATGCCATTGACGGTGAATATCAAACGTCCGTGCCCTCTGCCATCGGTTTCTTCGATCTTCCAGCGCCATTCACAGTGACCATTTTCATCGGCGGTTTCAACCATGTGGAGCTTTTGTCCTTTGGGGGCAATATAAGTCAATTCACAGGTTGTGTCTGGCTCTGTTTCTAAGCTGATAACAAGATAATTTTTTAAGAGGGCTTTGTCTGGGATTTGTACGTTAAAGGTCGGCGCATTCTCTGTGACGGTGGGAGTTGGCGTATTGACTTCATTGCTGCATGCGAAGATGAATAATACAGCTGTAAGCACAATCTGTAAGCTTTGTTTTATGGCACTCATAGAAGAATTCTATCAAAAAGCCTCCCGAGTTGACTCGAGAGGCTAATTTCTATTGCTTATTCTTCATTGAAAAGATCAAGAAATGGTCTCCAATCTTCAGGAAGAGCAGGCTTTACAACTTTATATGAGCGGCATTTCGCGACGATTTGGTCTATAGCAGCGAGATATTCTTTGCGCTCAAAGCGGAATGGACCCAGATTGGAGTAGTCAATGGGAACCCAGCCCTCTTTGATGGCATCGATCTCTTCCACGAAGGGACTATATGTCGTGTTACTAAGCCACGGGCTGCGGATATTGTTCCATGTGACGTTATTATCTTCAAAGCGAATGTCTGCCATGATGCAATTACATTCAGCCATGGTGCAGGTGCAGGTTAAGAGCACACTGTGTGGATAGATCTTTTTGCCAAGCATTTCATTCTGAAAACGCTGAAAGTGACTGACCTCAATGCCAATATAACCAGACCGCGACTCTTTCTCGCCGGTCCATTCTTTTTTCTCTACCCTTGTGATCAGGTCGATGAGATTGTGCCCGTTGATATAAATGTGGATATTGGGTAAATCGTATTCGAACTCTTCCACCCTGTAGTACTCGATTGCGAACTTGACGGTATCCATTTCGGATGCTCCTATACAGCGCATTGGGATTTAACCAACACAAAAAATCCTATAGTCAGGCTTGGATTTATGTAAGGTTTGTGCGCTAATAGGGGGTGAAAAAATGGATTTAAGTCATAGTAACTTCACACTTTACTTATTATACGCTTTTGATATCCATTATTCAACAAAAAGCATCCCGTGGAAATCATCCACGGGATGCTTTTACTTCTTTTTTGTTACTTCTTTTTCTTCGCAGTCTTCTTGGTGGCTTTCTTAACCGTCTTCTTTGCTACAGCCTTCTTTGCAGTTATCTTCTTGGCTACGGTTTTCTTTGCCGCTGCTTTCTTGGCAGGGGCTGGCTTTGCAACCTTCACCGAAGTGCGGATCTGCTCATGCATGTAGAGTGGCAGATAGTAGTGACCACCAGCGTTCTTGCCAGAAGAGCCGGAGCCTTTCCAACCGCCGAAGGGTTGGAAGCCAGGCCAAGCACCCGTGGATGCGCCTTGCGGGCGGTTGGCGTAAGTCACGCCAGCTTGGATGTTATCGAAGAACCAGTCGGTTTCAGCGGGGTTGCCGTAGAAGCCAGCGGTAAGACCATAGTTGACATCATTGGCGATGCTCATGGCTTGTTCGAGGTTCGGTATCTTGCCAATGGTGGTGATGGGCAGGAACATTTCATGCTTCCACAGGCGGTGTTCGAGCGGCAGGTCTACTACAAAGGTGCTTTCACAGAAAAAGCCTTTGCCATAGTCGCCATCCGTGCGGACGTGCCCACCGGTGAGGAACTTGCCGCCGCCCTGGCTGATCTCTTCGGTGAAATCTTTGAAGTCTTGATAAGAGCTCTTGTTGACCACCGGTCCGTTGTAGACGTTGCGGTCGGTTGGGTCGCCGAGCACGAGCTTCTCAGCCATTTCTTTGAGGCGAGCAACCATTTCATCATACACAGGTTCTTCGATCAACACGCGGGAAGCCGCCGAGCATTTCTGTCCCTGCAAGCCGAATGCCGAACGGACGATACCTACAGTGGCGGTTTCGAGGTCTGCATTCTTGGAAACGATGACAGGATTTTTGCCGCCCAGTTCGAGGATCATGGGGCGGACAAAATTGCGGTTGGCATAATCGCGGTACATCTTCATACCAACATCAAAGGAACCGGTAAAGGTGACGCCGTCTACTTCGGGGCTATCGACCAAAGCCTGACCCAAGGTAGAGCCGGGACCCGTCACGAAATTAACCACACCATCAGGAATGCCCGCATCGCGGAAGCAGTCCACTAACAAGCGTACGATCCAAGCGGTATCGGTGGCAGGTTTGATGACGAGGGTGTTGCCAGTGACAAGAGCAGCGCCCGAAGGTCCGCCAGTGAGCGCATGCGGGAAGTTGAACGGAGAAACAACGAGCCAGACACCATAAGGGCGCAACACAGATGTGTTGCGGGATTCGTAGCCGATCAGCGGGTCGCGACCCATTTCGGCAATGAAGCCTTCGTTCTTTTCCATTTGATAGCAGGAATAATAAATAAGGTCGGCAGTTTCTTGCACATCGCCCATCGACTCCATGCGGTTCTTGCCAACTTCCATTGCCATGGCGGCGCCGAGTTCGAAAATGCGATCTTCAATCAAAGAAGCAGCCTTGCGGAGCAGTTTTACACGTTGTTGCCAGGGCGTGTGGCTCCACATCGGGAAGGCTTTGCGCGCCGCATCCACTGCCATTTGAGCGTGGCTGGCGTTGCCTTTCTGCATTTTGGCAAGCACCCAATCGGTATTGATGGGCGAGCGGTCTTCGAACTTTTCATCTGCGAAGACTTCTTTGCCGTTGATGAACATGCCATATTCCTGCCCCATATTTGCCTTAAGCTTGGCAACGGCTTTGTCGAAGCCGGTGTGCAATTCTTCAGGTGGGTTGAACATGGTTGCGTACGTGAGCTTGAAATTTGCCATAGGAGTTCTCCTTTAGAAGTGTGAGACAAATCTGCAATTTATCCCGTGTCACCCTGAGCAGTGACTGCTTTGTGAGACAAAGTGCAAATCAAGTATAGCGTAGTATTTAACCGTCGTCAAAGTAAAGCGACTGTTTTTGCTATGACGTACCTCATGAGAAATTCGTGTGAATTTTGTAAGACCGATGCACCGCCGGGTATCATTAAATGTAAGAATAAAGGAGAAACTTGCTGATGAAACCCCGCCTCTTTTTCTGGACCTCGGGTTTGGTGCTTGCCCTTCTGGCAGTTGCCTGCGCCCCGTCCAACCCTACTCAAACTGCTCCGCCCGTTGTGGAGGCAACTGTCACCGTAGCTGCTGCTTCTGTAGCTGAAACAGCCGTCCCCCAGGTGGAAGCGACCGTTCCCGCGGTTTTGCCCGTCGCCACATCCCGAGGTCCCAACCTCGAAGCGACCGATCCTGCCACCGTCAGCCTGGCTTCTGGTGGCTTACAGCTGGTCGAATTCTTCCGCTTTACCTGAAGTACCTGCCGCGGAATGGCGCCCATGGTTCATGGGCTCGAAGCAGAATATTTTGGCAGGGTCAAGTTCTCTTTTCTCGACGCCGACGATCCCAACACGTTTAACTTCCAACGCGAACTCGGCTTTGTGTATCAACCTGAATTCTATTTACTGGATGCGAGTGGAAACGTATTGAAAAAATTGGTCGGACCCGTTTCTGAAGAAGAATTTAGAAATTTATTCGATACAAATTTGCAATAAGGTGTTGACGAAAAAGACAGCTATTCAAAAAGTGGCTGTCTTTTTTATTTGCCAACATTTCCAATATAATTCCGGCTCATGGATACAGCCTTTCATTTCATCGTTTTTTTGCTTGGCGCAGTTTTGGTCATTGCTACCCTCTTTTCTGCCATTTCAACTTTTGTGTTGCCGCGTTCGGCGCGCAGTCAGTTAAACCGAATAGTCTTTGGAATTATGCGCCGGTTTATTGATACCTTTATGCACTTTGCAAAAACCTACGAGCAGCGCGATGCGATTATGGCGTATTATGCGCCGCTTGCACTCATGTCTCTGGTGCCGACATGGTACATTCTGATTGCACTTGGGTATTCTTTCATGTATTGGTCTTTGCGGGCAGGTGATTATTTCTTTGACTTGCGTTTGAGCGGTTCCTCTTTGTTTACGTTGGGTTTTACTGCTTCAGAGGGTTACTTCATCACCATCCTTGCCTTTTCCGAAGCCATGCTGGGGCTCATCATGGTCGGTTTGCTGATCGCTTATTTGCCAACTATGTATTCTGCTTTTTCACGCCGTGAACAAGCGGTGAATATGTTAGAAGTCCGCGCTGGCAACCCGCCAAATCCTTACGATATGCTCTCTCGATTTCATCGTATTCACGGTTTGGATAAACTCGCGGAGTTATGGAAAAACTGGGAAATTTGGTTTGCCGATGTGGAAGAAAGTCACACCACCCTTCCAGCCTTGGTCTTCTTCCGCTCGCCCCGGTCTGATAATTCCTGGGTCACGTCTGCTGGTGCGGTTCTAGATTCGGCTGCCATTGCTCTTTCATCGCTTGATATTCCTTATGAAATGTCTGGCGCTTTGTGTATTCGCGCGGGCTTTCTTTGTTTTCATCGCATCACAGATTATTTCGATATTTCGCACCCGCACGACCCCAAATACCCAGAAACGCCTATTAGCGTTACTCGCGCCGAATATGACGAATTGATCTGTAAATTGGAAGAGGCTGGACTGCCGATAAAATCAGACCGCGAACAAGCCTGGAAAGATTTTGCCGGATGGCGCGTCAACTACGATCGGACGTTGATGGTTTTATGTTCCATGATCATGCCGCCCTCTGATGTACCGTGGTCTAGTGACCGTGCTCCCCAGTTCAAAATGCCGCCCTTATTTGTAAAGAAGAAAAAGCATGAGCATTAAATAAAAAGAGTGCCGAGAATTTCTCGGCACTCTTTTTATCATTTAGTTTACGGCATTTTTATCATACTTCTTTGCATCTGAAATGGCTTTGTTGACATTGACAAAAGGTAACAAAATCAAGCCTACGATGAAGAAGAAGATCAAGGACAAAATGCCCACGCGCAGATTATTGAACATCTGATTGGCAAGACCAAAGACCAATGGTCCGATCCATGAGGTGCCGCGTTCGCTGATCTCATAGAAGGCGAAGAATTCGGCTTCCTTGCCGTTGGGGATCATTTGCGCAAACAAGCTGCGGCTAATGGCTTGCGAACCGCCCATGACCAAGGCAATGAAAATGCCCAAAATGAAGAATTGAAGTGTGACACTATCGCCCTTCAAACCACCATATGCGTAGATCACCACGCCTGCCCAGATCACAAGGCTCACGATCACAGATTGTTTGGCGCCGATCCAACCAGCCAACTTGCCCCAGAACAACGCCCCGAAGAACGCCATGAATTGGATCATCAAGATCACAGCGGTGAGAGTCGTCTGGTCTTGTTCCAGCCCACCCTGAATCAGAGGCGCAGCCGCAAAGGTCGCAGAGACGGCGATCACGGTCTGAATGCCATCGTTATAGAGGAAATATGCCAAAAGGAATTTCATCGTTTCAGGGAAGTGACGTACCTCGCTGAACGTTTTCTTTAATTGCTTAAACCCAATGCTGGCGTAGGTTTCTCCTGCAGGTAGGGAGTTCGATGCATGGCGTGAGCGCAAGCGGTTCCACGTAAAGAACGAGAACCCGAGCCACCAAACACCCGCCGATGCAAGGTTGATGCGCACAGCCAGATCGCCTGGCACGCCAATCTTGTCGCTAAATATATAGAAAGCAAGGTTGAGCGCCAGCAAGATACCGCCGCCCAAATACCCCATTGCCCAACCATACGAAGAAACCCGGTCTCGCTCTGCTTCACTGGCAATATCGGGCAAATAGGCATTATAGAAAACAATCGCAGCGCCAAAGGTTAAGTTGGCAAGAATAAAGAGCGCACCGCCCAACCACCACAGTCCGTCCGTGAGCATGAACATTAAGATCGTAGCGATTGCACCGATGGTCGCAAAGATGCGCATCATGGTCTTGCGCAGATGCGAATAATCTGCAATCGCGCCCAGAATCGGCAGAAACAAAACCTGCATGCCTACAGAAAATGAAATACAGTACGGCAGGAAAGAATCTGGCGCTACAGGAATTCCTAAGAATGAAACGGTGCTCGTCCCAGCTGCTTCAGCAGCGGCACGTGCCAGGCTTGCTACATACGGTCCTAAAAATACGGTTCCAACTGTTGTGCTGAAGGCAGAGTTTGCCCAGTCGTACATTGCCCACCCAAAGATCTCTTTCCGGTCGTTGACGATCGCTTCCGTTGCCATGCCTCTTCTCCTCGAACTGGATTGATGTTATGGTTTCAAGCCTGCCCGTATTATATACGGACAACCCCATAGGTTCGGTTAACATTGTGAGAATAAAAACCCTCGTCTCAATGAATGGTTTTGCCAATTTATTGGGATTAAGAACCCCGCCTCCTGCTTGACCCTCAACCTGCTCCGCGCTAAAATGCCTCTCTTACACTGAAAAGGAATCTTGCCATTTTTTCGAAATGGCAGTCACTCGTAAAAAATATGTTTGAAACTCTCACCGGACGCCTCAACCAGATCTTCGATAATTTGCGCAAACGCGGAAAGCTCTCCGAAGCAGACGTAGACGCCGCCATGAAAGAAGTGCGCCTCGCCTTGCTCGAAGCAGACGTGCATTTCAGCGTGGTCAAAACCTTCATTGCCAAAGTCCGCGAGCGCGCGGTGGGTGCCGAAGTTTCAAAGGCGTTGAACCCGGGTCAACAAGTCATCAAGATCGTCAATGAAGAACTTGTTGCCACGCTGGGCGAACCCGCTCCGCTAAACCTCACTGGACCCAAACCGCGTGTGGTCATGATGGTCGGTTTGCAAGGTGCTGGTAAAACGACAGTCACAGGCAAGCTGGCACGGTTGCTCAAATCTAAAGGTGAACGCATTTTGATGGTGGCTGGCGATCCGTATCGCCCGGCGGCGGTCAAGCAGTTACAGCAACTCGGTGAACGAGTCGGCGTGGATGTAGAAGCGGATCCTTCTATCAAGCCGCAGGAACTCGCGAAGCGCGCGTTAGATAAAGCCGAAAAGGGCGGCTATAGCCTGATGTTGGTCGATACAGCTGGTCGGTCCCAGATGGATGCGCAGTTGATGGATGAGTTGAAAGCCATCCATGCCAACGTCAAACCAGTGGATACTCTGCTCGTGATCGATTCCATGATCGGTCAGGAAGCTTTGAATATTGCTCAAGGTTTTAAAGAAACGATTGACCTAACAGGGCTCATCCTCACCAAAATGGACGGCGACTCACGCGGCGGTGCTGCCATCTCCATCCGCTCGGTGACGGGGGTGCCAATCAAATTTATCGGTACCGGTGAAAAACTCGATGCCCTTGAAACCTATGATCCATCACGCCTATCTTCCCGCATTTTGGGCATGGGCGATCTCATCGGTTTGATCGAAAAAGCCGAAGCTGCCTATGATGCCGAGACGGCTGAAAAGCAAGCCAAGAAATTAATGAAAGGCGATTTCTCGCTGGAAGATTGGCTTGACCAAATGAACCAAATGAAAAAGATGGGTCCGCTTTCGCAAATTATGGAAATGCTGCCTGGGCAAATGGGGCAGGCTGCACGCGGTATTGACCCCTCGTTGGTGGAAAAGCAATTCAAACAATCTGAAGCCATCATCAATTCGATGACTCTGAAAGAACGCCGCGACCCCGATATTTTGAACGCATCCCGTCGCCGTCGCATCGCTGCCGGTGCCGGCATGGATGTGCAGGATGTAAACCGCCTCATCAAGCAATTCCGTGAAGCGCAAAAGCTCATGAAGACCATTCAAAAAACAGGCGGTAGGGGATTAGGGAAAATGTTTGGCTAGATTGTCTCTCAGACCCCAAGGATATTGGGGTCTTTTTATCGTTTTCTCTGGTAAAATACAGCCCGCGATTTCAGCCCGCACATCCCTCTAGTGCCTGTCTGGAACGTAATCAAAAATTAAAGGAGCAAGTTTAAGATGGTTCGTATTCGTTTACGTCGTATTGGTCTCAAGGGCCAGCCCACGTACCGCATCGTCGCTGCTGACAAAGAAGCCCCCCGCGATGGTCGCTTTTTGGAAATTTTAGGTGTGTACAATCCTCGCACCAATCCCGCCACGATCAAGTTGAATGAAGATCGCATCTATCATTGGATGAAGAACGGCGCTCAGCCTACCGAATCCGCTGCACAGGTGCTCAAGACTGCTGGCACCCTCGAGCGTTTCGAACGCTTCAAGAAGGGCGAAGCTGTTGAAACCTTGGTTGCAGAAGCCACGGCTGCTGAAGCCAAGCGCGCTGCGCCCGTCAAGACCCGCAAGTAAATCGCAGGACTCATCATTACGGATTACGCAATTTCGAATGCGTAATCCGTAATGTGTAAATGAGGAAATTTAAAATGAAAGAACTGATCGAATATATTGCAAAATCTTTAGTAGATCACCCCGAAGAGGTCATTGTGACCGAGACCAAGGGCAACCGTCCGCGCCTTGGGCTGACCGTTGCCAAGGAAGATATGGGACGTGTGATCGGCAAGGGTGGTAAGGTGGCAAATGCCATTCGTACCCTCCTCCGTGTGGCGGCTGAACGCCAGGGCAAGCAAGCGACTTTGGACGTGACGGAACCCTCCTAATGACGACTGAACAAAATTCAGGCTCGCCCAAAGGCGAGTCTATTTATTTGGCTATTGGGTATCTGCGCCGACCTCATGGGGTACAGGGTGAAGTCATTATGGACTTACATACAGACTTCCCCGACCGCATCAAATCTGGGCGCAAAGTGTACATTGGCGAAAAGTATGAAACCTTCACAATTGCTTCTGCTCGTGCACATGCAAATGGACTGTTGGTAAAACTGCGCGGTTTTGATTCGCCAGAAACTGCTGGTCGTTTTCGTAATCAGTGGGTATATGTCAAGTCGTCTGAGGTCCCTGCATTGCCAGAAGGCAAACACTACAAGCACGAGTTGATTGGTCTCATCGCGATGACGGATGATGGAAATAAACTTGGTGTCTTAAATGAAGTTCTTGAGACCGGCGCAAACGATGTGTACGTTATCGTAAAAGAAGATGGCAAGGAAATTCTCTTGCCTGCAATTCCAGACGTAGTTCTTGAGATCAACATGGCTGACAACGTAATGACCGTGCACTTAATTGATGGCTTGCTTGACACCTAACGAAACAAATCCTAGCGGGGAGTGATAGAATCGCATTTCAATGGACGATAAAAAATATTGGATTGGACTCAATCTCATCAAAGGCATAGGCGCTGTCCGCATGCAGGGGCTGGTCGCCTATTTTGGTGACCTTGAGTCTGCGTGGAATGCAGATGCACCTGAATTGATGGAAGCGGGGCTTGGCGCAAAGTTGGCAGAGAAAGTGATCGGGGCGAGAAAGCAAATTGACCTGGATCAGGTTTGGTCGAAGATTGAGGCGCAAGGCATCAAAATCCTCACCTGGGCTGATGAAGAATATCCAAATCGCCTCAAAGAAATTGATCAGCCGCCGCCCGTCCTTTACATTCGCGGCGAATATTTGATGGATGATTTGTTCGCGGTTGCCATTGTCGGCACGCGCAAAGTGACGGCTTATGGCAGGCAGGTGACGGAAGAGATCGCCTCTTTCTTAGCCGCAAACGGAATCACCGTCGTGAGCGGACTCGCCCGTGGAGTGGACGCTATTGCGCATCAAACCGCGCTCAAAGCAGGTGGGCGCACCATTGGCATCTTAGGCTCAGGCGTGGATCGTATCTATCCGCCGGAGCACCGTGGGCTAGCCGAGCAAATGATGCAGCGCGGCGCGATCATCAGTGATTATGCTGTAGGCACTCCTCCCGATGCTTCAAACTTCCCGCCACGAAATCGAATTATTTCTGGTCTGTCGTTGGCTGTGGTCGTAATTGAAGCCGCAGAAACTAGTGGGGCGTTGATTACTGCTGAATTTGCGGCTGAACAAGGGCGTGAGATCTTTGCCGTACCTGGCAGTATCCTTGCGCCGCAAAGCAAAGGCACAAACCGATTGATCCAAAAAGGTGCTCAGCCTTTATTAACTCCGGCTGATCTAATGCAAGCCTTGGACTTAACGCGCATGGATAAGCAAAAGTCGGCTCGCAAGATTTTGCCTTCTGATGAAACCGAAGCTTTGGTCTTGAATGCTCTGAGCAGCGAGCCCTTACATGTGGATGAGATCCGAAATTTGGCGAACCTGCCCATTGAGAAGATCTCAGCGGCACTTGCTATGATGGAATTGAAAGGTATGGTTCGGCAAGTTGGTGGTATGAATTATGTAGCTGTCCGCGAAGGGCAGTCGGATTACATCGTTTAGGAGAAAACGCTATGTCAGATTTTTCACATGCCTATGCGGTGATTATGGCGGGCGGCGGGGGAACGCGCCTCTGGCCTTTATCTCGCAAAGATAAACCCAAGCAACTTTTGCCTTTGATCGGGCAGGAAACTTTGTTCCAAAGCACGGTATTACGCCTGAAAGAGTTGTTTCCGCCAGAGCGCATTTTGGTTGTGACGGTTGAAGAGCAGGCGCAGGAAATGAAACTGCAAGCTCCTGAGATACCGGAAGAAAATTACTTGATCGAACCTGCGCCGCGCGGTACTGCTTCTGTCGTAGGGCTGGCTGCAATGGTTTTGCAAAAACGAGACCCCGAAGCTGCAATGGCGATTTTGCCTTCAGACCATTACATTCGTAATGTAGATTTGTTCCACTATCTTTTGAAGGCTGCTTTTGATGTTGCGGCAGACCAGTATTTGGTCACCCTTGGAATTACGCCGACCATGCCATCTACAGGATATGGTTATATCCAACAGGGCACGGCGCTGAAAGGCGAATACAGGTACCCTGTTTATACCGTCCAGAGTTTTAAAGAAAAACCGAGTGAAGAAACCGCGCAGCAATTATTACGTTTGGGCGGGCATTCTTGGAACAGCGGCATGTTTATCTGGCGGGCAGATGCCATCTTGAGCGAAGTGGATAAGCAAATGCCGGATCTGGGCAAAGCCTTACGAGAGATCGGCGCTGTATGGAGCTCACCAGAACGAGACGATGCCTTGAAAAAAATCTGGCCCGGTCTGAAAAATGAAACAGTAGACTACGGCATTATGGAAAAGGCAGACAAAGTTGCCGTTCTACCAGCCGGTGGTTTAGGATGGAGCGATGTCGGTTCGTGGTCTTCTTTGTTCGAAGTGCTTCTGCCAGACATGAGCGGAAATATTGCAACTAATGCAGCCTTGCATTTAGCGCATGAAACCAACAATACCATGGTCTATGGGGGAGGGGCAGATCGCCTCGTGGTAACCATTGGTGTGGATGATATGGTGGTTGTAGATACGGGCGATGTGCTTTTGATCTGCAAAACAGATCAGTCTCAGAAGGTCAAAGACGTGGTGGAACATTTACGGAAACATCGTCAGGAAAAGTATCTCTAAACCTGCCCGAAAAATTGGCGTTTGCAAAAAAGCGGAAACTTGTTGTAGAATGTCCATCCCGTGAGGTTTAACCTTGCGGGATGTTTTTTATACGAACCGAACAACTCTTGAAGCAAAAAGCTGCTTTACGAGAGATATGTTGGAGGAATGCAAATGGAAGCTTATTGTATGAAGTGCAAGACCAAACGGGAGATACAAGATCCTGTTGCGGGGTTTAATGCCAAAGCGTCTGCAGTAACAACTGGAGTTTGCCCTGTTTGTGGCACAAAACTATTTCGCATGGGAAAGACCGAAGCCCATGCTGGTTTGATTCCACCGCCTAAACCTGAGAAGGTTGAAGTGCGCGAGGGCAAGCTTGTGATCGTTGAGTCGCCTGCCAAGGCAAAAACGGTAGGACGTTTTCTTGGGAAGGGCTATACCGTTCGTGCCTCGGTGGGGCATGTGCGCGATCTTTTGAAATCTCAGCTTTCTGTGGATGTGGATAATAACTTCGAGCCGAAATATCGCGTGCCCAATGAAAAGAAGGATGTGGTCAAAGAGATCAAACAGCTAGCAAAGAAAGCTGAAGAAATCTATCTCGCAACCGACCCTGATCGCGAAGGTGAATCGATTTCGTGGCATTTGATGGAAGCTGCCGGTATTGAACCGGATCGCACCAAGCGTGTAGTCTTTCATGAAATTACCGCGCCTGCGGTGGCAGATGCTTTTTCTCACCCGCGCAACATTGACATGAATTTGGTCAATGCTCAGCAAGCCCGCCGTGTGTTGGATCGCCTGGTGGGGTATAGCATCAGTCCCATTTTGTGGGAAAAAGTGCGCGGACGTCTTTCAGCGGGGCGTGTGCAGTCGGTGGCGTTGCGTCTCATCGTGGATCGTGAGCGTGAGATCGATGCGTTCAAACCGGTTGAGTATTGGACAATCCATGCCGAGTTCAAGCCTGAAAAACTGAAATCAAATTTCATCGCCAAGCTTGTGCGTGTGGATGACAAAGAACCGGAATTGCCCAGCAAAGAGACGGTAGAACCGCTTCTTTACGACCTCGAAACGGCTGCATTTGCCATTTCAAAGGTCAAACGCGGAGAGCGTCGCCGCAAACCCGCTGCACCGTTCACAACGTCTACGTTGCAACAGGAAGCCTCACGTAAATTAGGTTATACAGCACGCCGCACCATGGCATTGGCTCAAGGATTGTATGAAGGTCAAGATATTGGCGAAGGTGGCACAACGGGTCTTATCACCTATATGCGTACCGACTCGACCAATGTTTCTACCATTGCTCAGAATGAAGTGCGTGAATTTGTATCAGGCAAATACGGAGCAGACTTTCTCCCGGCAGAGCCACCTACCTATAAGACCAAATCTGCGAACGCACAGGAAGCCCATGAAGCGGTTCGTCCCACTTCCGTGATGCGCGACCCGGAAAGGGTTAAGGAATTCTTGGAACCTGCCATGTACAAGCTTTACCGCTTAATCTGGCAGCGCTTTGTCGCATCTCAAATGGAAGCCGCCGTGTACGATACTTTACAGGTTGAAGTCACTGGCAAGACGAGTGCTCATGAATATCTTTTGCGCGCTTCTGGTTCTGCGGTGAAATTCCCTGGCTTTATGGTCGTGTACGAAGAAGCGAAAAACGAAGATGCGAAAGTAGAAGAAGATGAAGAGGATGTAAAGATTCCTGCTGGTGTGGCAGAAGGGCAGCAACAGGAATTGGTCCGCTTGATTCCTGAGCAACATTTCACCCAGCCGCCTCCGCGTTTCTCTGAGGCTTCACTTGTGCAAGCTTTGGAAGAAAATGGGATTGGTCGCCCGTCTACATATGCGCCGACGATTTCTACCATTCAGCAGCGTGGGTATGCCTTGCGTGAAGAGAAACGCTTGGTGCCCACTGATATGGGTATTCAAGTTAACGATTTGATGGCGCAATACTTCCCTGATGTGGTGGACTTGAATTTCACCGCCCATATGGAAGAGGATCTCGATAAGATTGCCGATGGACAAATGGAATGGGTGGATGCCATCCGTGAGTTCTACGGTCCATTTGCGGAGGATGTGAAGAAGGCACAGGCAGAGATGCCCGTTGCCAAGTCTGAGCCGGAGCCAATTGGGCGAAAATGCCCAGATGATGGTGGCGAGTTGGTCATCCGTTATGGACGCTTTGGTAAGTTCATTTCTTGTGCGAACTTCCCGACCTGTCGTTACACCGAACCATGGTTAGAGAAGATCGGTGTCGCTTGCCCTAAAGATGGTGGCGATATGGTGGAACGCCGCACTCGTAAGGGACGTACCTTTTACGGTTGTGCGAATTACCCGAATTGTGATTTCACCACGTGGAAGAAACCTTTAGCCAAACCTTGCCCCAAATGTAATGGGTTGTTGGTTATTGCGAATAAACGCGAGGCGCAATGTACGAACTGTTCTGAGAGTTTCCTCTTGGAAGAGATCGTACCGGAAAACGCATAAGGGCGTTCCAGATGCGCATCAGGCTTGGTCGTAGAAACAGATATGGCTGAGCCTGATGCGCTTTTTGTCCAGTGGGGCAATTATTCTGCCATGTAGAGCCCCATATTTACGTTGTATAATCGAACAAAAGTATTTGTGAGAAGGAGCCAATTATGGATTTTGTCGTTGCGTTCTTAAAGAAGCTGCCTATTATGCCAATTGTCCTTTTTATTGTGGGGCTGGCTCTTGGGCTATTGATTGGGTGGGGAATCGCGCCTGTGGAATTCAAGGATGCAACCCCATATTATTTGCGCCCTGATTTGCGTGAAGACTATATGCGCATGTCGATTGACTCTTTTAGTATCAATAAAAGTGCGGCGCTTGCTGCAGATCGTTGGGTAGGGCTTGGTAGCACTGCCCAAGATGCTTACTCTGCTGTTCAGAATAACCCTGGTTATTTGCCTACTTCTTTAGTACAGGAATTTGGTCAGGCTGTGACGAACGAGATTAATGCGCGTGGTGGTGTGCCAACTACAGAACCTACTTCGGGTTTGTCGCCTGTCATGCGTACTGCCTTGATTGGTGTGGGTGTTGTTCTGTTGTTAGGCGTTCTGGCTGCGGGCGGTATGTATCTCTTCCGCTTGTTTGGCAAACGTGGCTCAGGTGAAGTGACTGTGGCAATGCAAGCTGCCGAAATTAGCCGAACCGCCGCAAAGACCAATTTTGAAGATATGGGTCTGGCTCCGCCCATTACACAGACCATGACAACCTATGTGTTGGGTGATGATCTGTATGATGAATCGTTTAGTATCGATACTGCCGCTGGAGAATTCCTTGGCGAGTATGGCGTTGGCGTTTCTGAAGTGATCGGTGTGGGGGAGCCGAAGAAAGTAACAGCTTTGGAAGTTTGGCTCTTTGATAAAAATGACATCAAGACGGCTACTAAGGTTTTGATGTCTCGCCATGCTTTTGCAGACCCTGGCATCCGCTCTCGCCTCGAACCTAAGGGTGAGTTGGTACTTGTTGAACCTCAGGCTCAGGTGCTGCTCGAAACAGCCACACTGCAACTTCTTGCAACCATCGTTGACATTGAATATGGCAAAGGTCCATTGCCTGATAGCAGTTACTTTGAACGCGTGACCCTTGAATTAGCGATCTGGCCGCGTCAGGGATAATGGAAAATTAGAAATAAAAACCGCTCCATACAGGAGCGGTTTTTTGTTGTTTATTCGATTTTTAGAATTTTGAACTTGATTTTTCCGCCGGGTGCTTGCGCTTCTGCAACCTGCCCAACCTTTTTGTTCATCAGAGCTGTACCGATCGGCGACTCATGTGAGATTTTTCCCTGGCGTGGGTCTGCTTCTGTGGGACCTACGATGTGGTACGTTTCCGGGTCGAAATCTTCTTCTTGAATGGTCACATAGGAACCAATGGTTACAACGTCTGTAGAGGTTGTCTTTTCAATGAGCACAGAGTTACGCAAGATGGCTTCGATCTCTTGAATGCGCCCTTCAAGAAAGCCTTGGTCTTCTTTTGCCTTATGGTAGTCGGCATTTTCGGAGAGGTCTCCCATTTGAATCGCAGAACGCAAGCGCTGTGCTAATTCCTCGCGGCGGGGTCCCTTCAGATCTTCGAGTTCAGCCTTTAGCTTGGCTTCGCCCTCGGGGGTCAGGTAATTGGGTTGTGTCATGGTTTCTCCTTTCCTGATATACAGAAGTTTGATAAGACGACTGGGGGCTTTATAAGAATTCTATGCCCCCTTTAGAAACAAAAGAAATTACGGTTTCTCAGTGGGGTTGAACATTTTTTGGTGTTCTTCGATGGCGTAGCGATCTGTCATGCCGGCGATGTAATCGCAAATGGTTCGTTCCAGTCCGCGTTTTTCGATGAAGAACTGCACATGGTCTGGCAGTGTGGTAGGCTCGGCACGGAAGGCATTGAAAAGGTCAGATATGATGCGCTCCGCTTTGACTTGCATACGCACTACACGGTAATGACGGTACAGTTTCTTATAAAGCAGATCTTTCAGCTCACGGTTTCTTCTTTGCATTTCTTCGGTATAACCAACTACATTGTGCTTCAGCTTTTGAATATCCGTTGCCGAGCTGACTTTGCTTTCTTTTAATCGGGCATCTGTGCCTTTGACCATGTCTGTCACCAAAAACCCTACCAATTGGCGAATCATGCGGTGACGTTCCATGTCACTGAGAAGACTTCCATGCCAATTATAGGTCTCTCGCAGAATCTCCCAAAGTGCCACACCTTCTAGAATTTGCGGGTTGATCATTCCAGAACGTAGACCATCATCGAGGTCGTGTGTGGTATAGGCAAGCTCATCTGCGACATTTGCGATCTGGGTTTCGAGATTTCCTCTTAAATCTGGGTTGAAATCGCGGGCATCGGAAATATCATATTCTGACTCGTGCTTGACCATGCCTTCACGCACTTCCCAACTCAGGTTCAACCCTGGGAATTCTGGGTAGCGTTGTTCGAGTTCGGTCACAATCCGCAGAGATTGTTTGTTATGGTCAAAGCCGCCGAAGTCTTTCATTAAGCGGGCAAGAGCTACCTCACCAGAGTGACCAAATGGAGAATGTCCGAGGTCGTGGGCTAGGCAAATAGCTTCTACTAAGTCTTCGTTCCCGCCAAGTGCGCGGGCGAGGGTCCGCCCGATCTGGGCAACTTCAAGCGTGTGGGTGAGGCGGGTTCGAAAGTGGTCTCCTTCAAAATTGATAAAGACCTGAGTTTTGTATTCGAGGCGGCGAAAAGCTGTTGTATGTAGAATCCGGTCTCGGTCACGTTGGAACGTAGTGCGATATTCTGGTTCTGTATCAAGATAGGCGCGCCCCTTGGTATCCTTGCTACGCATACCGTAAGGTGCAAGGATACGATCTTCATTTTCTTCCAATTGCTGACGTGTAAAGAACATGTTATGTCCTGAGATGCAAACGTCATTGCAACAAGCTGGTTTCAGTGTTGCAATGACGGTGCAGAGTGGGGCGAGAGGGGGTCGAACCCTCACGTTGTTTCCAACGACAGATTTTAAGTCTGTTGCGTCTGCCGATTCCGCCATCGCCCCGGCAGGAGATATTTTACTATAACTTACGTTTCATGCCACAAAAAATAAATCGCCAATGAAGGCGATTTATTTGGCGGTCCCGACGGGCGGTGGCTTGGCAAGAACCAACAGCCTGAACCCCTGATCATTGACCCAGGAACCTCCCCACAGGAGGCTCTGCTATTGCTAAAGATACACCGAGATGGAATGAGCGTAGTTTTGCCTGCTGAATATTGAGATCAACGCCTCCCGTACAGGGAGGCGTTTTCTTTTGCCCAATCTCAATTCAGGAGGCTCTATGCCAAAGAAGTACGAAAACCTTTCCCCATTTGCGGAATGGTTGGTCAAACTTGCTGAAGAGCGAGAAACCACCATTAGCGCCCTCGCAAAAGAAGCGGGACTTTCGGCAGGTACATTGCGGTATCTACTTGTTGAACCACATCGTAAACCGACACTCGAAACCTGTCTGCGAATGTCCGCTGTTTCGGGACGTCCTGTTGCTGAACTCCTGGCGCTGGGAGGTCAGGACGCAGATCAACCGATTGACCCCTACCACCCTGATCGCTTGAAGATCATAAAAATCTTTGATCACCTGCCTATGGTTGGCAGGCAGGCTTTGTTGCAAGTTGCGAAGGCATTCAGTCTACTAGGTGAAACAAAAGACGATAACAAGTAGCAATAGATAGAAGAAGCCTCGGGATTGGTATTCACATCCCTTAGTAAATCGAAGCGCAGCGCAAATGACGGATGTCTACCATTTCCTGTTGGAGCGGTGGCAGACAGCAAATGAAAGCGAGGAGCCTATGAAATGCGAAGCTTGTGGAATGGAAAGCCAAAAACTTGTATTGCGGCAGGCATGGAGAAAGAACCCAATGAAAGTTTGCCATGCTTGCGCAGAGGAAATTGATCAAGTCCAAAAAATGATGGAAGCCCCTTTCTTCATCACTCCCGTTATCGCTCCAAGAATCAAACGCATTCGCGAACTAATGGGAACTGCATCATGGTGAATGTTCGTTTCGAGATGGTGAAGAAGAAGGATGACTCGATATGAAACAGGATCAACAGCAGTCATTGCAACCCTTGCCTCGTGATCAGAGAGCCGCGCAGCTCCCCTCTCCTTTCAATAGCGATGTCGTGATGGTTCCTTTGGAACTCTTGCCTGCCTATCTCAAAACGCATGGACTGGAAGCAAGGCGAACATCCAAGATTGTGATCAACAAAGAGTCGTATCCACTGCTTCACTGTGATCCACCAAAAATGGAGAAATAAACATGTACGTCCTTGAACGATATATAGACGGCATTTGGAAATATGTCGAATCGGGTCCACTGGATTATCTCCGAAGGCGTCAAGCCTATTTGGAGACGCTGCCTAACACACGCGTATATCGAATTCGTCCAAAGTAAGAATGGAGAATAACTATGGGATTAAAACGAAATTCCGATTCATCCCTTTTGCGCCTGGTCCATTGTCCTGAAATGAGGCACGCATGAAAAACCTAAAAATAGTTTCTATCTTGATCATAGTGTTTTCTGTTTCATGCACAGCCTCTCTGCCCATGTTGGGAATGAACACAACTTTATATCCTTCGCCCTCCCCTCCCCCTGCTGATTCCACCGCGACTTCAACGCTTACCACGGGCGTTTGCACAGTTACGGTTGGTAACTTAAATTTCCGCCGCGAGCCTGGCACGAATGCTGCGGTTGACGCTGTGCTGAACAGCGGTGACGTTCTCACCATCGACAAGGACACCCCTGCTCAAGAAAGTTGGCAGCGCGTTTTTTATGGTGACTTGGCTGGATGGATCAACATGAATTACTGCAAGTAACTTTACATGGAGGTATTTCAATTATGAAGAAGATTTTGCCGCACGTAATGGCAATCCTATTCGCTGTCTTCGGCTTGGCGATCATTGCCATGTTGATGATTTACTCGTTCTCTGCCCTGGGAAAACTGTTTCCCAATAACTTCTTAGGGCAAATTATGGGTATGGTTCTGTTTGATGTTGCCGCGCTTATCTGGCTTGGCACGATCATCTTTTTATGCAAGTCCGTGGGGCAATATGCGATTTCCACCATTGGCTTTGTACTTGGCTTGGTTGGGACTCTACTCCTGGTTGCCGTTGAGGTCATGATGGGTGGACAGGAACTTGCAAAAGTCCCTGCTTGGGCTGGTGACTCGATCGTGTGGACGTTCATCATAGCGTTGGTTGGACACGTGATCTTGTACTACTCCTTCAAGTTATCCGCTCCTGAAATTTCTGCCGAGATCGCACTTGGCTATGAAACTGCTGCGATCACCGACGAAGCCATGAAGCAAGCGACTGAGCAACTCATTCGTGAACGCGGCATGCTGGGCAATATGATCGCCCCCCGCATGATCACGGATGTCAAGCGCAGCTTGGGACTACCTGCCGGTGATGTGATCGAACTCACTGCGCAGAACGTGGATGAAGCAGCACCCCTGCCTGTTGTTCAGTTTGGGCAAGCGCAATTTATTCCGCAGAACGCAACCTCTCACCGTAAGGCAGGAACAGGATCAGATTTTATGCGTCGCTTGCAAGCCGCACGGGAAGCGTTCTCAAATCCCTGGAAGTTTGCTCCAGCCGCGCAGAACACTCCTGCACCACAGAACGCCCCTGCGACTCCTGTTGCTCCAGCCACCCCGGCGCAACCTGATCCTGCACCCTACCCCAGCGGAAATCCTACTCCTCTGCCAGCCAAGCCAATCATTCCTAACGTTGAGATTCCCGCAGAACCGGAACCTGCAACTGCTTCTCCAGTGCCATTGGTAATCCCCCCGGTACAGCCTGCGCAGACCCCTGATCCTGCGTGGAAGACTCCATTCGTTCTTCCTCCACGCAAGCCAGGTGACGCCCCGACCAACGAGGAACCGACCGTATCCCCTTCGTAAGCCGGATGGGTGAACGCGCAACAGTACTCGACCTGGATGACTTGAAGGACGTGAAGAGAGCCTTTGGCATCCGGGTCGCAGTCCGCGGCAGGCGTACCGATGCGTCACCCGAGGAAGCACGATCCCTGGTGGTTGGTGCATTGAACACCCTGCATCGCGCGTCCGGCGCACGAGTGAGAACCCTGAACGCTCAAATTGACGGAAAGCCGGTTGCCGTGGCGTTCATTGAAAACGCGAAGTTTGACGAGGACTCCACTGGTTCGACAACCCTCGAAGGACCAGAGTGACGATAACGAAACTCTCCCCTCCCCTCAATAGGGAGGGGAGGAAAGAAAAAGGAAAAGCGAATGGCAAATAAAGTTGCAGTAGCAAATCATAAAGGCGGCGTGGCAAAAACAACAACAACGATCACTGTCGCCCACTGTTGCGCTCTTCACGGATACCGTGTCCTGATAGTGGACGGCGACCCACAAGGGCAATGCTCCAATGCGCTGGGACTACCATCAGAACCTGGTCTATTCCGCGCTATCAGCGCGATGGTCAGTGGCGTTGCTGATGACGTTCACCAATGGATACGAAAGACCGGTCGCACGAACCTGGACATTCTCCCTGGTAACGACACAACCGCAATGGCACAGGTAATGTTGGGTGCAGAGAAATCCATTGATGTTATCGACAACTTGCTCCTCCCCCTTCGCAGAGAGTACGACTACATCTTCTTTGATACAGCTCCTTCTGCTGGCGGTATTCAAGAACGTGCCTGCTATGCATCTAAATTTGTTCTGTGCCCCACAGCAACCGAATACCTTTCCAGCGACGGGTTGACCCAGCTCGCCGGTAGTTTGTGGACCAAGAGCACCAGCCTCAAAAATCAGCATGGATGGGACGGTGCATTGATGGGTGTTCTCCCCACGTTCTACGACGAATCAACTTCCGTGAGCAAGGAATCTCTGGATCAGCTAAAGACGCAATTCGGTCGTGATGTCCTCCCTCCCATTCACCGCGCTACCGCCCTGCGTGAGTGTGTCGCCGAAGGCAAGACCATCTTCGAGTATGCCCCTGCCCATCGTGCTTCACAGGAATACGAAACAGTAACGGCTGAAATTATCAGGAGATCGTAGTTTCATCATGAGCAAAAGAGCACTGACTTTCGGATTGCTTTTCGGGGCAGCTTGGTTATTCAGCATA
>JAXLVR010000018.1:0-38102 GCA_046328915.1 Anaerolineales bacterium
GATTCCCCGGTCTCGCTCTCATCGGTGTGGTGACCTCCCTGATCTCCGCATACTACTATCTGCGGGTCGTGGTCAACATGTACATGAAAGAAGGCGATCCTGAGGTCGAGCGCGAACCGTGGCTTGGCTTTACCACGGCAGTAACCGCTGTTGTGACGGTAGCCGTAAGCCTTGTTCCACAATTCCTGTTTATGTTGGCATACACAGCAGTGTTGCGCTAAGAAAATACCAAGATGAAAAAGCGATGGCATCTGCCATCGCTTTTTATTTTATAGATTTTTGCCTGTTAAGTAAGTTCTGAGGTTGATACCAGGTAAAAAATAACCCTGTAACAACACAAGAAAGCACAATCGCACCCCCAAGGATGATGGCGATCTTTGCAAATAGCCAGTCATATTGCAATAGACCGAGATATTCCAGCATATTGCCCCAATCATGCCGCGACGGGTCTGGGATGGGAATAAGAGGCAAACTGCGCGCACTTGCATCTGCTATGTATGTGGAGAGGCTGATCAGGCTATGCCCAGCGACAGACCACCAGCCCAAGGCTTCATTGCGCCGTTTGCGAAAGAGGACGACAAATCCAAAGATTGTGAACAACAGTACCTGCCAGATCGACCCGCCTGCAACGCTTAGGAACCAACCAAAAGGCGAGCAGATGAAATGCCCCGCCTCGTGGGGGAGGATCACTAGAAAATAAATCAGAGTCCCTGTAAAGCCTGAACGGGTATGAAGATGGTCTAGTAGCGAAAAGAAGAAGATACCCCAAAGGAGAGTAAACCTAATTCTTTCGGCACTGATCGGTAATCGTTCCCCTGCCCATGTTTTGAAATTTTCAAGCCGCCCTATAAGTGCGCTCTGATGGCTGGGTTCAGATACAGGCTCATTTTGGACTTCAGGATTTTCTCTTCTGAGCTCGGTTAGGAGCAGCCAAATTAGAACAAGAAGGATCAAGCTGCCTAATAAAATGAACGCAATTTCCATAGAGGTCCGCTTTCATTATAAAAGCGATTTTTATCGAACGAAACAGTGAGTTGTAATTATTGACACAATCTCCCTTTGCGGTATAATCTCGCCCGCACGAAATGGCTTCCTAACTCAATGGCAGAGCAAGCGCCTCGTTAGCTAAAACATTTCGCGTAGTATGGCTCCCTAGCTCAATTGGCAGAGCAAGGCACTCTTAATGCTTTGGTTCAGGGTTCGAGTCCCTGGGGAGTCACAAGAAAAGCCCATCTCAAAATGGGCTTTTTGATTTAAGATAGGGGTTGAGTGAAAGGAGGAAATGGATTGAAGCAATTTGTAGCCCATCATCAATGGAAAAATGAATTAATTATCTCTCAACCCCTCTGTGTATCGAGAAAGACTGGGTTGTTTTGGAGTTTGATCGCCGAAGTGGAAAGAACAAAACATAAAGTATTTAAAAGGATAGCAAGATGAAATTTCACTTGTTTTTAAAAAAAGTATTTTTTATCGTGGCTTCATCAATTTTTATAGGATGTGTAAATGTTCGAAACATAGATCCATCACCAATTGTTTCCCCGCCACTAGTTTCTTCTGAAGTTGTAGGTTCACCATTTCCAACGCCAACAGATACTCTTTTGCTACCAGCTACTACACAACCTGTTTTGTCTGGAAGAATTGCAATATTAAATGTCAGTCGAAAATATACGAAAATCGCACTATTGGATTTGCAAACTTCAAAGATTCAAAACATCCAAAATCCTGAATTAGATAGGGCATTTGACGCTTTCTCTTGGTCCCCAGATGGAAAATGGATTGTTGTTGGCGGACTGTTCCCTGAATTTCAGAATTCACATCTACTTTTGATGAGCCCAGATGGAGATTCGATAAATCTTTCTTCCTATCCTCAAGGTGCAAATCCTGATTGGTCGCCAAACGGAAAGCAAATTATCTATAATAGTACTAAGGGGTTTGCAATCTTTGATATTACAGGTGAAAGAACATTCCAATTAACCTATCCCACTGGGCTTGCTTATTATCCAGCATGGTCACCAGATGGTACGAGTGTTGCATATGTATATAATCAAAACACTTCATCTAGCGAAATGTTTGACAAAAAATGGGAGCTTTGGATAGTGAATTCAAATGGGAAGGATGCTCGTCCCGTAATAAGTGATTTTCCCATTGTGCGCAGCCCACTTGATTGGTCTCCGGATAGTAAATATATTACCTTTATCTCCTTAGATGGTAAGGCGTCAAATATGTGTGGTGATATATACATTGTGAAGTCTGATGGGACCGATTTGACACGCCTAACGAGCCTAGATGAATGCGCCACAAATGTTAGTTGGTCAACTAATGGTAAAAAAATTGCCTTTATAGGTAGAAATAAGAATGTAGATAAAGACATTATGAAATCTGGATGGCAAATTTATGTAATGGATTCCGATGGAAAAAATATTACTCAAGTAACTGATGAATCAGAATGGGTACTTTATGGACTTGCTTGGAAACCGTAAGGGTTTGGAAAGGCAATACTTAAATATTAATTAGTATCGAGGGGTCTTTTGATTTGAGAGATCAATCCTAAGCCCATGTTTATAGTTTTCCCAACACCCACACAATGAGTGGGGCAACGACCAGCGCCGGTAGAAAATTTCCAACCCGAATCTTTTTGAGTTCCAGCAAATTACTGACCCCCACGCCCATCAGTAGCACGCCGCCCGTGGCGGTCATCTCATTCATCATGGGGTTGCTAATAATGGAGGAGAGTCTCTCTGCCAGCAAACTGATGCCGCCCTGATAAAAGAAGATGATGATCGAGGAGAACATCACGCCGATGCCCATTGTGGATGCAAAAGCAATAGAGGCGAACCCATCTAATGTGGACTTAACCGCCAGCAGGCTGTAGTCCCCCGTCAAACCATCTTGAATGGAGCCGAGGATTGCCATGGGACCAATACAAAACAGCAGGGAGGCAACCATGAATCCACGCACGAAGCGCGAGCCGGTACCATTTTCACTGTCACTAGAGAAGCGTTTTTCCAGAACCAAACCAAAATCTTGTAAGCGTTCTTCTATTCCAAACCATTCCCCGAAGATGGTCCCGATCAGAATAGCGCCCAACACGATTAATTGATTTTCGCTCTTAAGAAACATTTGCAGCCCCATTCCTACGGTGAATAGCCCCATGCCTGCAATAATGGTATTTTTGAAACGTTCTGGAATGCGAGAGCCAAATAACAGACCGACCATTCCCCCCAGCAAAATAGCAACAACATTGATGATAGTTCCAGTCATGATTCTCTTTTCTACTGTCATACTAAGCGACAGCGAAGCATCTCTATGATTGACTAGAGACTCTTTGCTGTCGCTCAGAGTGACATTCTTTCATGTGTATATTCTTTAAAAACCCCAACCCCTTTTATTCAGACTTTGCCAGAGAAGTCTTTCTGCCCGCGTGTTGATTTTCCAAAAGCTCAAGCACAAAACATAATGACGATAAGCGGTTGAGATAACGTTGCAAATGCGGGTTGACAACCACCTCGCCGTCGTATAGTTCCACAACACGCCGCTCTGCCCGGCGGATGACTGCCCTTGCCATCGAAAGCGCCGCACCGCCTAGTGTGTCGCCTGGCAGGATGAACTCTCGTGGCATCTCCACCACTTTGCTCAGTTCATCCGTTTCAAACTCGATCCACTTCACCTGTTCTTCATCGATACCGCGAAATTTTTCGGCATTCTCTGGGGTGGCGGCAACCTCCGCCATCAGCTTGTATAAATCTCGTTGAGCAGTGAGCAAGATTCGGGGAGTCTGAGGCGCTTCACATTGCGCGCGTGCCAATCCCAAAGCCGCAGAGGCTTCGTCGAGGGTGCCAACTGCTTCCATCCGTACATGATATTTCGGCACGCGACCTTCGCCAAGAAGCCCGGTGGTGCCGTCGTCGCCTTTTGCTGTATAAAATGTCATGCGGGGCATTATAGCGGATAAGTGATTATAATGTCGCGCATGATTTCAAAATACCATATTGAAATGACCACCAATGCGTTGGCACCCCATTTTAGCGAACGCGCTCTGGAGGTTATCGTCGCCGCCAATATCAAACAGGATGCCCTCCGCAATCAATTCGGGCATGATGAGATCCATTATGATAACAACGCCATCGAAGCGGGAGATCGTTATATCAATGAGCAACGCGGGCTCATTCTGGCTACCTTACTTTCGCCCGGCGTTTTGGGTGCATGGGTTGCCTTCGGGCGGATGCTTCACACGGCGCAGGATTTCTACGCCCACACCAATTACATCACCCTATGGCTCGACCAATTCGACGGTACGCCTCCACCTCCGCCCGAAATTGACCCGCTAAAGAAAGAGCTGACTCAAAGCCCCAGCTTTCACTCCGGAAAGATCTATTTTCCCTTGGATGCCCTGTACTTCATCAAGCCCATCCGCCCGCTGGTGTTGAAGTTTCTGCCAAAGGACTCTCACGGTTGGATGAACCTCGATACTCCCGACCAGGGACCCAAATTCGATTACGCCATTTCCGCTGCCACACAACGCACCACTCATGAATTTGAATTACTGCGGAAATTACTTCCTCCTGAAATGTTTACAAGGTTTACAGACCGATAACATCTTAATATTTTTGCGTCACTCAAGAAAGGTATAATCAAATATATGGACACAAAAGCAAAACTGAACGAATCAATGAAAGAAGCAATGAAAAGCGGAGATGAACTCCGCAAGCGCACCGTGCGCATGGTATTGGCTGCCATCAAACAGGTGGAAGTGGACAAACGCACCGACCTGGATGAAATGGCGGTCACAGCCTTGATCCAGAAAGAGGTGAAGAACCGACGTGAGGCGTTGGAAGAGGCGAAGAAAGCCAATCGCTCTGATCTGATCGCTGATAATGAAGCCGAGATCAAAGTGCTGGAAGAATTCCTTCCCAAAGCCATGTCTGCCGATGAGTTGCGAGCTTTGGTGCAAACCGCCATCGCCGAAACCGGCGCCGCCGCCCCAAGCGATATGGGCAAAGTGATGAAGATCGTCATGCCCAAAGTTGCGGGTCGTGCCCCGAATGATGCCATCAGTTCGATGGTAAAAGAACTGCTTAACCCGTAAGAAGAACCTTACTGCAGGGAGGCAATTGTCTCCCTGCGGTCGTTCGTATGACCACACGCCCCCCCGTTCCACGCCGTATTCGAATATTGCAATACCTGATGATCGCCGTCGTTGCGCTGGCTTCATTTGGTATGCTCATTTCGCCATTGAGCTTAAACCCAAATCAGCAGACGTATGATATTGGGGAGGTGACTCAATCTTCGATACGTTCACCGCGTGATATTGAATATGTTAGTGAGATCCGCACAGAAGAAGCCCGCAAAGCTGCCGAAAGTGCCGTCCAATCGGTATATAGCCCGCCAAACCCTTCCACAACCCGTGAACAGATCGACCGCTTGCGCACATCTCTATTGAACATCACTGCCATACGCGATAACAAAGAACTGACCAACGAAGAGATGCGCCAAGCCTTACTGTCTCTCAGTGACCTGCGCTTGAAAGATGAGACCGTGGATTATCTCTTGGGCATTTCAAGCACCCGTTGGGATGCCGTGCAGAATGAAGCGGTACGTGTGCTTGAACAAGTGATGCGCCGTGCTATTTATGAAGATCGCGTTGAAGCCGCACAAGCCAGCATTTCTTCTTCTGTAAGCCTAACGTTTAATGAACAACAAACGGAATTGGTGACAGAACTTGTTTCGCCCTTTGTGATTGCGAACAGTTTCTTTAGCCAAGAGCTGACCGATGCCGAAAAACTGCGGGCACGTGAAGCGGTGCAGCCGATCGTGCAAGCCTACAAAGCTGGTGAAACCATCGTCCCGGCAGGAGAGATCGTCACCCCGGCAGACGTGGAAGCTTTTCAACAACTAGGGATGATTCGCCCTGGGCAGCGTTGGGAAGATATTGCCGCTGCCGCCGCCATCGTATTACTTTGCGCTACCTTTGTTCCCATCTATTTCTACCGCAAGCCGCGTTCGGTGTACTTGAACGACCCGAAGAATCTGACGATCATTTCCCTGCTTTTCATTATCTTTTTAGCAGGAGCTCGCATTCTCTCAGAACGAACGCTCGCCCCATATGGTTACCCAATTCAAGCGGCGGGACTTTTACTAACCGCCCTGTTTAGCATGGAAGTTGGTTTGGTCTTTGCCATTCCATTGGCAGTATTGTCTGCCTTTGGTTTGCCCAATTCCAATGACTTGATCCCATACTACTTATTCTCGTCCATGATTGGCTTATTGGCACTCGGACCCGCCCGCCGTTTCTGGGGCTTCTTGCGAGCAGGCATTGCCATATCCCTTTCTGGAGCGGCGATTCTGATGGCGTTCCGCATTCCGCTCATCACGTTGGATTGGCTTGGCATTTTGCAATATCTTGGCATGCTTGCCTTTGCTGGGTTTTCTTCGGCAAGCATTGCGCTTCTGCTGCAATACATCTTTGCTCAAATTCTTGGGTTAACTACTTCATTGCAATTGCTTGATATTTCCCGCCCAGATTTTCCACTCTTGCAATTCTTCTTGCGTAGTGCGCCGGGCACATATCAACATAGTTTGCAAGTCGCCAATCTTGCCGAGCAAGCCGCTGAGAAGATCGGTGCTGACCCCTTGCTCACGCGCGTGGGTGCCTTGTTTCATGATATTGGTAAAGCGCTCAACCCAAACTTCTTCATTGAGAATCAGGTGCAGGGGAATCTCAACGCGCATAATAATGCCAACCCTGAAGAAGTCTCTGCCACCATCATTCGGCACGTCACCGATGGAGTGCAGCTTGCCAAGAAGCATCGCCTTCCGCGCCGCTTGCACGATTTCATTCTCGAACATCATGGCACGCTGATTACTCACTATCAATACAACCAAGCCATGGAAGCCGCTGGTGGCGACATCTCTAAAGTGGATATCGAAAAATTCCGTTATCCGGGTCCACGCCCAGCTTCGCGCGAAACGGCTTTGCTCATGCTTGCCGATGCTACCGAAGCTCGTGCCCGCGCCGAACGCCCCACCAATGACGAAGAGATTCGTGCCCTTGTTACCAGCGTGATTCAAACGGTGCAAAAATATAACCAGCTCGATGACACCCTGCTCACCCTGCGCGATCTGCGCCTCATCACCGATTCATTCGTTACCACATTGCGCGGTACCTATCATCCGCGCATTCAATACCCCAAAGCCGCTGTGCCCGATCAAGACACAACCCTGTTAGTTACGAGAAAAGAAAAATGATTCACATTGACAACCAAATGGACTTCCGCGATACCGCGCTGCTTGAACGAGCGGCGCTTGTGACTCTTGAATCTGTCACGCCTCTCACCCCGGACCTCGGACCTGACTCTGCCCATGCAGATATGTCCATCGTCCTAACCGATGACCGCCAACTCCACGAGCTGAACCTTGATTACCTCGGTGTGGATGCTCCTACTGACGTGCTCTCCTTCCCCGCTGGTGAAGTGGACCCTGAAACCGAATCTCTCTATCTCGGCGACCTTGCCATTTCGATTCCGCGTGCCACTCAACAAGCGCAGAATGGCGGGCATCCTGTAGAAGCTGAGGCGCAGTTGTTGGTTGTTCATGGCACTTTGCATTTGCTGGGGTACGATCACAGTACAGACGAAGAAAAAGCTGTGATGTGGGCTGAACAAGCAAAAGTCTTGGAAAGACTCGGTTTGTCTCGCATCAAAATACAGGAATAGACGTGAAGGAGTTTGTCGTTTCGCGCATCCGCTCGTTTCGGTATGCCTTCCAAGGTTGGGGCTATGTTTTGCGGACCCAACGCAATGCATGGATCCATAGTACTATTGCCACGGCTGTTTTCATTGTAGGGATATGGCTTCAATTGCCAGCGCGCGATTGGGCGGTGATTATTCTTACGGCTGCTTTGGTCTTCTCTGCGGAATTTATCAACACGGCGATCGAAGCCGTGGTGGACCTCGCCACAGAGGAGCATCATCCACTCGCCAAGATCGGTAAAGATGTGGGAGCGGCGGCGGTGTTGGTGGCGGCATTGGCTGCGGTCTTGATCGGCTTGCTGATTCTCGGTCCACCTCTATTGCAAAAACTCTCTTCGACTTATTTGTTCTAGATTCTTATCTTTGGAGACCTCATGACTTTATCTTTCAAATTTGGCACCGTTGGTTCACCTTCTGGCACCCCCAAGAAACCCGGTGGGACGGTGGGCGCCATTGCTTTTAGCAAATCGATCGGTTTGGAAACGCTTGAGCTTGGTTGGGTGCAATCGGTGCGGGTGAGCGAAGAGACCTGTGCTTTGATCAAAGCCACACGAGATGAGCATCATTTTTCGTTGAGCGTGCATGCCCCGTATTTTATTAACTTGAATGCCGAGAAGGAAGAATGGCCCAAATCGCGCAAACGCTTAATGGATGCGGCGCATTACGGCTATCTCGCTGGTGTGACCGATATTATTTTTCACCCCGGCTCCTATTTTGGCAATGACCCTGCCGAAGTGTTGAAGGCGGCAATTCCGCGCCTTGAGGGCTGTGTGAAGGAATTACAGAAGAATGGCGACAAAGTGACCTTACGCCCTGAAACAATGGGAAAATCTGCGATGTTGGGCTCTTTTGAAGATGCACTCGCCATGTCTAAAGAAGTGGACTGGGTGCAGCCCTGCATCGACTTTGCCCACCTTCATGCTCGCCCCGGCGATGGCTCGATGAATAGCTACGATGAATGGTCTCATTTGTTGGAAAAATACGGCAAAACCTTGGGCAGCAAAGCCTTGAAGAATTTACACATCCACCTCTCTGGCATTGAGTATGGACCGAAAGGGGAGAAGAACCATCTGCCTCTCTCTGAAGCAGACCTTGACCTGAAAGCTCTTTTCAAAGCCTTGAACGATTTTGGCTGTGGCGGTCGTATCCTCTGCGAAAGCCCCATCATGGAAGAAGATGCTTTGGTAATGAAGAAGACGTGGATGAAGGTTAGCGGAGAGAAAGAGAAGTAAGACGATTTATTTTTTATCTATATCAAAAAGAGAGCCTCTGAATTTTCAGAGGCTCTCTTAATTACCAACTTACTAGAACCTGTCTCAAAAACGCCATGTCAACCTGAGGAAGCGTTCTTCGCGACCTAAGGGTCTCTTACTTTAGGTGTAGAGATCCTCACCAGCACTGCATCCGCAGCGCGGTGCATGTGTCGCTATCGCTCAGGATGACATCTTTGAGATGATTTCTACTTATTCAACCCAACGTTCAATTCAATTGAATCTGGGTCGCTGGAATTGGCGGTCATATTATCTGCCGAGGCGTCGTAATAGCCTTGGGCGGCAAAGACCAGAGTGAATTCGGTATTGCGTGGAATATCGGTGACCCTATATTTTCCGTTGGCATCCGTTTGTAGATAGGTGTTGACGTATTTATCAGCGTAATCTGATTTTTCCCATTCGTCATAAGTCGTGCCAGAAGTTAACACAAAGACATAGGCGTCTGCAATAGGGTTGTTTGTCGCGGCATCATAGACCTGTCCATAGACCGAGATGACATCTCCGCTCGAAGAAGGTTGGGCTTGTTGCCCACTGTTGCCGCTTCCGCTGGAAACTGTCACCGTAGAGGAATTGCCCATGGGGGTCATGGCATCCCCGGCGTACATTTCGAGGCGATAGGTTCCGGCAGGCATAGGGTTGCCATCGTTCGGTAAGAAGGTGCCGAAGAGTCCGCTTTCGCCCCATTCCCAGGTGTAACTGTATTCGCCAACTTGTTCATCGTCTCGGAACCAGCGTTCCACCACCAACTCACCATCGGTCATACCGGCGTAATCAAACCCGGCGGCAATGCACAAGACCGAATCACCATACGAATTGACGGTTTGGTCAGACCAGTCACAACCTTGGTCGTTGCTGCTGGATGTATCTAACCAAGTAAAGCCGCTGGCGGATTCATTTCCGTTGCCGGGGTTACTCACCACACCTTCTTGAGTATAGGTGCTAGTGTATTGCCTCCCTGCCAACGCCGCATCGATCAATGGCTGGGCAAGGTTCACCGGGCGGATGCCGTTCAAGAACCCGCCGATGGGCACACAACTATCGTTTTGATCCACGGTGCCATCGCCGTTTGTATCCTGCACTTGGCGGCAATCGGAAGTTTCTGTATCGCGGCTGGCGGCAGCGATGGTAGGCACACCGATGATATGTCCATTTGCATCGGCGGCGAGACCGCCCGAATTTCCACCGGAGATGGTGGCGTCAGTCTTAATCCACGCACGGTCACCGAGTTGGTCTTCAGAAGAGAAGCCAGAGACGATGCCCTTCGTAAACGTGATGGTATTTCCACCAATGGCAGGGAAGCCAAAGATGTTGATCGTGTCGCCTACGTGAACACTGTCAGAGTTGCCTAATTGCACATAGGGTAGGTTGAGGCTGCTCGGGTCAATGGGGGAGCCGTTGATACTCGAGGTGATCTGGATCACAGCAAGGTCGAGGAAGCCATCCACAGCCAGAACTTTTGCAATATAGGTCGGCACGGCGGGTTTATCTTCAGAGGTGATCATTGCAATGCCCAACGCATCGGGTTCGCTTTCAGGTTCGCCTTGCGAAGCGGGGCTGGCAACATGCGCATTGGTGAGGATCAAGCCAGAGGGTGAGAGGATCGTGCCTGAGCCGACATAGCCCGGTACCAATTCACCGTTGTCATCGAATAAGCCAAAGATCTGAACTGTGGCGGCGATCAGATTGGCACGTGTGTTAGAGGATAAAGAGCCATCTGCCGAAACCGGCTCGTCCGACGTTGTCACTGGCTCCACAGAAGGAGACGCTGCCTTACATGCCAGGCTGACGATGGCAAGGATGGTGAAGAACATCCATAAATATTTATTGAATTTTGGTTTCATGCTCGCCTCACTTCACTAAAACTTAAGCGCCTCAAGGAAGCGATAAAATCTTCCGAGGTCGCGGTCATAATTATTTTCATCCGCCTGGAAGGAAACCACAATCGCACGGGTTCCGTTCAGGTACACAAAATCGGTGCCACGCACCACACTGGGAAGGGAGGTGTGAGTCACATCTGGGTTTGATTCGACATACACGTAATCGATCATGTATGCGTTGCGCCCGTTGCTATCGGTCACTTCGGTTTGATTCAACACTTTGAAAGCCGTCAAATTCTGAGCATGATCCAATGTGACGAGACTCGCCACTTCAGAGCTGGTCGCTTCAGAGGTGATCACAATTTGACGAATCGTGTAGACGGCACCGAATCCACTGGAGTTGATATCGACCGTGCGGAACAATTCATCGCCTTCTGCACCGATCTGCAGCCAGCCTTTGGGAGCCGCTACACTAACTCCTTCCGCTTCGAACGGGACCGAAGCATTTTCGATGCTCGATTTGTAGAACCACCCCGCTGTGAGCGCGATCAGGGTCACAAGAACAACGGTGATCTCTGCAAAGCGGTCACCGAGAGAGCCTTGTTTGTTTGCCATGTCTGTTCTCCTACTCCCCAGCCTTTTGTAGAGATTTGATATTGCGGCGCACCAACACCAACACCGCGCCAGTGGTCACCATGGCAACCACAGCGGCGAGAGCTAAGCCTAACCAGTGGTTGTTCGTAGAACCGCTCAACGTAATGTTGGGCTTGGTGACGATGCCTTGCAGCCAGTTGAACAGTCCATTGAAGGTGGCAGCCAGAGTGATGCCGAGAGGCATCCACCAGATTTGCTCTGATTCAAATTTGGCACGACCTAAAAAGTAACCGGTAATGCCTGAGAACGCCGCATGTGCCAAGGCAACCACTGCCATGCGAATGATGCCCACGCCAAGGTCCACGCCGCCGTTGGAGACGACGAAGTTAATATTAAGCATGGTGGCATACCCCAACCCGGCAGCCGTCGCGTAGACGACCCCGTCTGTGGGTTCGTCGTATTCGTCTGAGTGATAGATGCTGTAACGAACCGCGGCATATTTTAGGAATTCTTGCGTGAAGCCCACCACAAGGATCCCACCGAGAATGGTGGCAGCCGTATTGGTATAGATCCAGTGCGAAACACGGAAGAGATTTTCTACAACTGGAATACCAATGGCGGCGGCTAAAAGTCCGCCCAGTATGAAGACGCCGATCACGAAGCCTTTGGGTTCGGGTTCGGCACTATCTTGCATGTAAAAGAAGATCAGCCAAATAAAGGCAGGGACGAGGGCAAGAAAAACACCTGTCAACAGCAGGGTGGTGGGGGTGAACACGGGGTGCAGAGCATTGTCTAATGCATAGACCATGCCGACGAAAACACTCAAGCCGATGATAAGCAGGAACTCATCGCGCCAGACGTGCTTTCGCTCATGAATTGGTTTGGTCTCATTCATGGAAATCTCTCTCCTTATAAATAATGGATAACAACCCCATCATAGTGAAAAGATGGGTGTCCGTCAATAGAGGCGGGTTACAAATGGGGGAGGGCGGCTTGGGCGAAAGCTATATTTATAGTTTGGCAACCAGCCCAAAGTCTGAGGGCAGAAGCGAGAACATGTGCGCATCATAAATAGTCTCGCGCACGGTCATGCGATTCAGCAAAATCCCTTCGTAGTGGGCTCCAACTTTTTCTGCTACACGTTTGCTGGCATGGTTATCTTTTGCAATAACGATCTCTGCCCGAATCACATTCGCTCGCTCAAAAGCAAATTGCGCTACAAGCTTGGTTGCAAGACCAGCATACCCATTGCCATGTTTGGATGTACGTATCCAATAGCCGAGGTTGCAAAATTTGTAGACCGGGTGAAAATGGCTCAACCCACATCCGCCCAAAAATTCACCCGTGACTGCATTTGTGATGGCAAAGGAATATAAACTGCCGCGTGACCATTCGGCACGGGTGATGGTGATGAAATCGCGTGCCACATTGCGGGTGTATCGCTCCGTTGCCCAGCTCATCCACGGATGTAACTCTGGCAACGATTCTTGAATGGCGGCATGAAGTTCAGCCTCTTCGCCAAACTCAAACGGACGGATCATTACAACATTGTCGGTTAACGTTACAAAAGGGAACATGTTTTTTTATAGGAATAAAAAAAGAGACACTTCATCACCTGCGATGTAAAGTGTCTCTTTCATAGTGGCTGAGAAAACGATCAGGAAATGTAATCTCTCAAATTGTGTTCCACCGCATATGCCGCAGCTTCTGCGCGGTTGTTCACATTCAGTTTTGAGAGAATACTCGAAACATAGTTGCGAACCGTGCCTTCACCGAGGAAGAGGTTCTTGGCAATTTCGCGGTTGGTCTTGCCTTCAGAGACGAGCAATAGCACATGTTTTTCCTGCTGGCTTAGGTGAGCAAAAGCAGAGGCTTCTTCTTCCTTCACCGCACGGCGCACTTCCTGGAAGACACGCTGGGTCACAGCAGGGTCGAGCAGAGCTTCGCCGCGCCCGACTGATTCGAGGGCTTTCACCAGGTCTTCGCTGCCGATCTGCTTGAGAATGTAGCCCGAAGCGCCCGCGCGAATGGCAGAGAAGAGCATTTCATCCTCTGCATAGGAAGTGAGCATAATAACTTTGGTGTTTGGAAATTGAGCAACGATCTGTTCGCAGGCTTCAATGCCAGAGGTGCCCGGTAGGCGGATGTCCATCACCACCACATCGGGTTTGAGAAGAGAGGTCTGTTCCAACGCTTCACGCGCCGAACCAGCTTCCCCCACGACATCAAAATGAGGGTGTCTCTCTAAAAGAGATTTCAACCCAAGCCGTACTACTTCATGATCGTCAACCAAGATGATTCTTTGTTTCTTCATAATAGGCATTATTTTACCGCAGGAAACTGGAAAAACGGGCAAAAATTATAAGCTTTGGGCTTTTTTCAAAGTTTTCAAATGATCTTCAAGGTGCGCCAGCCCACGCTCTGCCCAGAGTTGCAAGGTTAGTTCTTTCCCCAAGGCTTCGTGGCGGCTTAAGCGAGACCAACCTGCTTGTGGCATGGCTGTTAATAGATCACAAACTTCGTTCATACTTGCCGAGAATTCAGCTAAGATTTTTTCAAGTGGCTCATCATGCGTGTACGAGTCAGCCATCCATTTTTCGGGGTCAAAGTTCTTGAATTCGGGGTTGTCTTCTTTCAACGTCCGCCGCACTCGCATACCATACACTTCGCGCTCGATTCCGCGCACATGGAAGGCGATTTGATGCAGCGTCCATTCGCCTTCGACGAGGGCAAATGGATCTTTGTACGCGCGGCATGCATCGCAGAATTCCACTGTAATTTCACGCAGGCGTGCTAATAACTTCTCTCGGTATTCGAGCAATTCTTTCATACTTCCTCCAAAATTTTGAGCGCTTCTTCCAAAGTCGTTGCCGAGACCACGTTCACTCCATGCGGATTCAATTCCCGTGCCAGTTGGCGGGATAGTTCATCCAACCCGGCTTTGCTGGCAAGGAACGCGCCCGCCTCTTTCGACCTTTCACCTGCTCCTACCACCAAGTTGATGATCACGCCGGACCCTTTTTCTTTCATTACCCGTCCCGCCGTTTGAGACATGAGGAATGCCCCTGTCAGATTCACGTCTAATACGCGGTGCCAATCCCATTCATCCATATTTAGAAGCGGGGTGTGTGGTTCCACAGCCGCATGGTTCACTAAAATATCCAGAGCGCCGAATTCATCTTCCACGCTTTTGACGATCATTTGTGCGCCGACTTTTTTGGCAACATCTTCTACATATACATTCGCTTGCCCACCCTTCGCGCGGATGCCACTCACCACCTCATCCACATTGATGGGGGAGATGTCATTTGCTGCAACAATCGCACCCTGTGCCGCCAACACCTCCGCCAGCTTACGACCAATGCCTTTGCCAGCCCCAGTGATCAAAACCACTTTACCTTTCAATTCATCCATCCTTTCTTAATTACAGACTGGTATCGTGTCTGTATTCTCATTGGCATTTAATGGCATCCCAAAATAAGGGCTTGGATCATACGTATTATTGATGTCCAATTCGTTCATGTAATTCCCGAAGCCATCGTCTTTCACCACCGAAATATGCAAGTGGACTCCCACCGGGTTGGCGGGGTCGCCTGAGTAATTTCCCATGTATCCCAGGAAAGTTCCGGCTTCTACAAAGACTTCTTTTGTGCCCTGTGGAAATTCGGCAGAGACGAAAGAGTTCCCATTCGGGTCTGCCATGTGAGTGTAATACACCCATATCTGGCGATTAGGCTTTAACGGGTCTTCTGGCACGCGGATAATGACCGTAGAGATCCAATCTGATTCGCGGGTGAGATAACCGGGGTAAGCCGCCACGATCGGTGTCACACCCACTTCCGTCCCGCCGAAAATGTCCAAACCGCTGTGGCGGTGACCTGGGCGGAAAGAGTCGTCCCAAATGAAGCCAATCAAGCCGTTGGTGGGGAAGGCGAATGGAGCGTCACCGCACTTCGTCCCGCTGGTCATCATCAATTCAGGGCGTGAGGTCTGGTCTTGGAACCAGTCAAAGACTTCAGCCGTTCTGGCAGAAGACCGTCCTCGAAAATATGTGAAATAAAAGTAAATTCCCGCCGCAGCAACGATAACGGCAAGGGCAAGAAACGGAAATATCTTTTTCAACATTCAAAAGATTATACCGCCCCGAACTTTCTTATAAAAAATCTACCAAGTATTAGCATTTTTCTTACACTGCGGACTTAATATTGCGTCATTGATAAAAACAAAAAGGAGACATCAAACATGACCCTCTATATCCAACCTTATCCATTCGCTTTCGTTCAGGACAAGCCCTTCCGCCGCATGGTTCGCCGTGCTGTATCTCAGCCTCAGCCGCGCGCTCTTAGTGTTAACGTCCGCGAAGAAGAAGATGCCTACGTTCTTTATGCCCTCGTCCCTGGTTTGAAAGCAGAAGACCTCAACATTCAGGTCGTTGAAAACATCGTCAGCATTGAAGGCGAGTACAAGGATGAAGAAACATCCTTCCTTCTGAGCGAACTTCCACGCGGAGCCTTCAGCCGCAGCTTGCGAATGCCGTCTGAAATTGATGCAGGCAAGGTCGAAGCCAGAATCGCAGACGGCGTCCTGACGCTGACCTTGCCAAAGGCAGAATCAGCCAAGCCGAAGAAGATCAAAGTCACAGTTCGCTAATCACAGCCGCAGGTCACGCACAATGCGTGACCTGTTTTTTTCCCGTTATAATGTTCGGGACATTTTGTAACGGAGAAATTCAGTGCGCGTAAAACAAACTCTTTTTGCCATTCTTCTCGTCGCGATGTTAGCCGCTTGTGGAGGGGAGGAGACGCCGGATATTGCGGCGCCAACCCCTGTCCCGTCTCATACTCCGGCGCCATCTGCTACGCCCATCCCAACCTTATCCACGCCGTTGGCGTTGCTCATCCTCCCCACCGATATGGATCAGGCAACATCCGACTTGTACCAAAAAACGGTCTATGATCTTGCCTTGGCTTCTGGTTTCCGCTTCCAGGTTCGCAATGGGATCACTCCTGAAGATCTTGCTGACCCAAATTTGAAAGTGGTCATTGCGCTGCCGCCAGACCCTGGGGTGGCAAGTTATGCCCCTACTGCACCGAATGTTCAATTCCTTGCAGTGAATATTCCGAATATTAATGCGGGTGCGAATATCAGCGTACTTGCACCTAATACTCAGGTTGAGTTACCCGCCTTCCTTGCTGGTTATACCTTGGCAATGATGACCTATGAATATCATGTGGGTATGCTTTATCCAGAGGGTGACTCGAATTCACAAGCTGCTTTAAATGCATTCAGCAATGGTATGCGCTATTACTGCGGAATCTGTGACGGCATTTATATTGACCCTATCAGTTATCCAGCCGTTTTGGGAATTCCTGCCAATGAAGACCCAGGTAAATTTGGCGGATATGCTAATGTGTTGATCAATGACAACAAAGTGGGCGGCTTGTATATTTACCCTTCACTTGCCTCAGATGACTTTCTTTCGTATGTTGGCACACAAGGCATTTACCAGATCGGCACCTCTATGCCCGAGCCTCGCCCAGGCGGTTGGTTGATGACCATTACCCCCGATACGATCAAAGCCATTCAAACTGCCTGGCCCCAGTTGATCGCCGGGCAAGGCGGACAGAACGTTCAATCGCCGTTGGGGATCGAAGATGTGGATACGGGCGTTCTAACAGAGGCGAAGTTGCGCCTTGTTCAGCAGGTTTTGGATGAATTGATTGCTGGCAGAATTTTGCCTTCCAATCCGTAAAACAGCATAATAAAAAGCCCCGCGAATTTTCGCGGGGCTTTTTATTATGCCCAAAGCTGGGTTGATTGTTTTCTTGGAACGATCCAGTCTTGCCGTGCGAGCCATGCCAACGATTTAACCAGTAATGCCATGGGGCTGATCGAGTCTGATACAGTTTCATCTACCCCGGCGCGATTATATTCCAGCACATCCACTTGTTTGTGGCTGGCATTGATAAGCAACAAAGTCCCATTGGTGCTTGCGCGTAGGTCTCGGCAAAGATTTAGCCGTTCTGTATCTGGCATATCCAAGTCAAGAATAATGAGAGTGGGTGCCTCTTGCCGTGACATGTGCAACCCTGCTTGTGCCGTGGTTGCACTGCTGACATGACAATTTTTTTGCTCAAATAATTTTTTCCAAACACGGGTCATATCTGCATCTTGTGAGATGATCAAGACACTATTTTGGTCACTATAATGGGATGGGCTTTTGCTCGCGGTCATGGTTACCTCTTATAAATACTATGTGGTTAAAATCGTTTGAAAAGGTCTCCATTCACCCAAATGTCTTACTTGACTTCACGCAAACTCGCGTGATAAACTCACTATACCTGAATAAGGAATTCGAAAGAAAGGAGCGCACTACCCATGTTCATGATGCAATTCTTCATTTCCGCAACTGCCAGCCTGGCTGGTGATATCCGTAGTGCGCCTGTCCGTCGTTAGGTTTACCTCAAAACCTTACGACCACGGCGCGCCAAAGCCCGTGGTCGTTTTTCTTTAACCGCCTTAGAACGGTCACGGGAGAGTATCTCTTGTGACCGTTTTTGTTTAGTAAAGAAGGAAATCATGTTTACCACTGAACCCCAGTTGCTTGAAGCACAGGATGTGCGTTTAGGTTCCATAGACTTTGAAACGCATCCCGCTGTCGAATCCCGCTGGACGCACGACGCCGAATTTATACATTTGATGGAGTTGAGCCCGTCTCTTCCGCTTTCTCCTGCGATGGTTAAAAAACAATATGAAGCCATCGAGAGAGAAATGAACGAACAGAAAGACTTGTTCTACTTCACCATCCGCGCCCGAGAAGATGATCGTCTGCTCGGTAAAGCCCTCATTGAATATGTGGACTGGTCGCATGGCAATGGCTATCTCCGCTTGGGGCTTGGCGAGGTTATGTCGCGCCGCAAGGGCTACGGTTCACAAGCCTTGAGCTTGCTGCTGCAATATGCATTCTGCGAATTGAGCTTATACCGCCTCACGGCTGTTGTGCCTGCCTATAATGAAGGCGCCATGCGATTATTCCAAAAGTTCGGATTTATAGAAGAAACCCGCCGTTCCAAAGCGCTACACTACAATGACAAGTTTTGGGATGTGATCGGATTGGGTCTATTGAATTCGGAATACCGAGTTATGTAAAAGGCAAACCTCATGTTGACCGAAAAAACGCTTCTTGACCTTAACCTAAGCCTGCGTAACACCGCCCGAGCAGACGCGAAAGCCGTAGCTGACTTGATCTACGCCGTATGTGAAGCCGACGGTGATACAACCGTTGCAACCTCTGTAGAAGAATTAGAGAACCAATGGTCCAGCGAAAAATTCAACCCTGAAACCGATAGCCATGTGATCGAAACCTCTGACGGACGGGTGATCGCATATGGCGAGTTTTACAACTATAACCAACACGTTGACCTCGGTGCTGATCTCTATGTTCACCCTGAGTACAAAGGTCGTGGACTCTTCGCTCCCATACTAGCATGGATCGATGCGCGTGCCCACGAAGAAATGAAACTTGCCCAGTCAGACCTCCGGGTTTACATCCGCAGCACGATGGATGGAAAAGACGCGGAGGCACGGCTAGCACATGAAGTGGCTGGCTATAATACTGTCCGTTATGCATGGCGCATGGAGATCAACCTGAAAGAGGAACCATCCACACCGTTCTTTCCGGCAGGGATCGAATTACGTCCCTTCGATAAAGACACCCATGCCCATTTGCTGTTGGAAGCGGAAAATGACGCCTTTAGCGAGCATTGGGGCAGTCATGCTTCTGAATTTGCAGAATGGGCGCATCGCAAACTAGAAAACCCCGATTTCGATCCTACCTTGTGGCTGATCGCTTGGGATGGCGACCAGATCGCCGGTTTCTCTCAGAACCGCTTCCGCATGGGGGTGGGTTGGGTGAGTACGTTGGGCGTCCGCAAGCCTTGGCGTAAAAGTGGACTGGGGCTGGCGCTCCTCCAACATTCGTTTGGCGAATTCTACCGAAGGGGCATGAAAACCATCGGTTTAGGCGTGGATGCCTCCAATAAGACCGGGGCAACCCGCCTTTACCAACGCGCTGGAATGCATATTGCCAGTGAATTCGTCACTTTTGAGAAAGAAATCCGCCCCGGAAGGGATTTGGAGGAGGAAAAACAGCGCAAATAGGCATTTTTGCCCAAACTTGATTCGCAGCACAGAAAAAATCGGTGTAGAATCAGGCAGTACCAAAAGTACAATCCACGAAAGGGCACTACCATGCTAAATCTGCGTTGTCTTTATTGTCAAACCCCATTCACCGTAGGTCGTGCGGAGATGTTAACCGCACTCATCACGATGGAAGAAAAACACCAAAACCACCACGATGCGCACTGCCCGCGCTGTCGTCGTGCCAACTCCATTTCCCGCCAACGGATGGAACTCTTCTTCCCGAATTGGCGTGAAGCTGCGAAACAGGCAGCCACCAAACCCGTGGTGGATGATGAATTGCCCGCCATTACTTCTGTAAAAACAACACCGCTTTCCAAAGCGGTGAAAGCAGCTGCCAAACCAGCAGCTACTAAAACCAAAGCTCCGGCAAAAGCCAAATCGGCTGGTGCCAAGCCATCGACAACAAAAAAGACTACGCCCTCTTCTACTTCCAAAACCTCAAAGACACCGAAAACGTCTTCGAAGTCTAGTAAGAAGAAGTAATTCGCTGGTTTCTGTGAATAGCCCGCAGGCGTGTGTATCCGCCTGCGGGATTTTTTTATCCGCACATCAATGAATGGATTAAACATGAAGATAAAAGCCGTATTTTTCGATTTTGGTGGAGTGATCCAACGCACAGAATATCAAGCGCCGCGCCAGCAATTGGCTCAGCGTTTTGGTATGGAATATGAAGACATTGACAATATTGTCTTCAACAGTCCAACCGCGAAACAAGCTACAGTGGGGGATATCCCAGTCAACAAACATTGGGAGGCGGTTGCCAAACGTTTGAAAGTGGATAAAAAAGAGATCGAAAAAGTAGAAGCCGAGTTTTTTGCCGGTGATCTTTTGGATTTATCCATTCTGGAATATTTGCGCTCGCTGCGTCCGCGCTATGTGACGGGACTGATCAGCAACGCTTGGTCTGATATGCGAGAGTATCTCATTCGCAAGAAGATCGATGATGCATTTGAACATCTGACCATCTCAGCAGAGGTAGGTGTGGCAAAGCCTGAGGCGAAGATCTATCAACTCGCGTTGGAGCAGGCTCAAGTCAAAGCAGGTGAGGCGGTGTTCGTCGATGATGTCCTTGCAAATATCGAAGCGTGTGAAGCCGTTGGAATGAAAGGCATCCACTTTAAAGACCCGCACGCATCCATAGAACAATTGAAGAAACTTTTGAAAGAATGAAAGATGAAAACAAAATCTGAACTTTTTATCCGTGACCTTGGTGATGGATTGATCTTGCGTCAGGGCTCTGTGGAAGATGCCGACGCTTTGGCAGATATTAATAGCCGTATGCATAGCGACGAAGGACCGGATCAACCCGAGCTGGGAATTGGTGCGTGGATCCGAGACTTGGTTGCCAAACCACACCCGACTCTTGTGCCCAGTGATTTCACCGTGGTGGAAGAAACGTCTACTGGAAAGATCGTTTCTACCCTATGCCTTATCCCTCAAACATGGACATTCGACAGCATCGAATTCGGTGTTGGGCGCCCGGAGTTGGTTTGCACCCTACCCGAATTCCGCAAACGTGGACTCATCCGTGTTCAAATGGAAGAGGTTCACAAATGGAGTGCGGAGCGCGGACATTTGGCGCAGGTCATTACGGGCATTCCATATTTTTATCGCCAGTTTGGCTATGATATGGCGTTGAATCTTTCTGGCGCACGGCGCGGATTTGAACCGCATGTGCCTGCCTTGAAAGATGGCGAATCGGAGCCGTTCAACATTCGCCCAGCAACTCAAGATGATGCCGATTTTATTTTGACGACCTATGAAGCCCATGAGCGTAAACAAGCGATCTCTTGCAAACGTACTTCAGAGATTATGCGTTATGAAATGCATGGCAAAGATATCTTGAACCTCAGTCGTTATGAGTTTGTGGTGATTGAAGATAAAAATGGCAAACGCCTTGGTTTCTTTGAACATTCCATTGACCTTTGGTTTGGCGGCATAGGTTGTGTGTACTTTGCCGTTGCAGAGGGAGTCTCTTGGTTGGCAGTTTCACCGAGTGTGGTGCACTACATGTGGAAGAAAGGCGCGGAGTACGCCGAGCGAAAATCAACAACGCGGACTGCTTTTAGTTTCAACTTGGGCGAGCATCACCCCGTTTACGATGTATTGGACGATAAACTGCCTACGGTGAGAAAGCCGTATGCGTATTATGTCCGTGTGCCCGATGTGACCGCTTTCTTGAACAAAGTTAAACCAGCCTTGGAAAGACGCTTGGCTGAGTCTGTGGCAGTTGGTTATAGCGGCGAATTACGAGTTAGCTTCTATAAAGATGGGTTTCGAATGGTCTTTGATAACGGAAAAATCACTTTGATTGAATCCGTCAAACACACCACAGACGAAGATGTGGATGTTGCGTTCCCTGAATTCACCTTCTTGCATGTTCTGTTTGGTCATCGCAGTTTGGATGAATTAAGACACGCCTTTGTGGATTGTTATGTCAATACCCCCACGGCGCGCGTCTTGGTCAATGCCTTGTTCCCCAAGCGCGATTCGTTTGTACAGGCAGTAAGTTAATATGTTTCGAGTAGAAGCCTCTAAAGTTTATTACTTCATCGAGTTCACGTCATCGGCTTTCTTTTCGATGATGTTCGTGGTCATTTCACTCTATGAAGCCACTGTGGCAGGGCTGACCCCTATGCAGCTCGTGCTTGTAGGAACAACTTTGGAGGTTTCTGCTTTTCTCTTTGAAATTCCCACCGGGGTGGTGGCAGATGTCTTTTCACGCAGGCTGTCCATCATCATCGGGTACATCATGATGGGCACGGGCTTTCTAGTGGAAGGTCTATTCCCTTCATTCCTTCCTATTTTGCTTGCACAAGTGATTTGGGGTGTGGGTTACACCTTCACCAGCGGAGCCACACAAGCATGGATCACCGATGAAGTGGGGGAAGAGAAAGCCAATCCGCTTTTTATGCGGGCAGCGCGAGTAGGCTTGGTGGCTTCGTTGATCGGCATGGGGGCAACAACATTCATCGGCGCGAACAATGCAGCGATGCCGATTATTGTTGGTGCCATCGGCGTGATTCTGGTTGGCGTTGTGTTGATCTTTATCATGCCTGAAACAGGCTTCAAGCCCACGCCGATGGAAGATCGCAATACGTGGCAGCACATGTGGCATACCTTCAACGAAGGCGTGAAATCTGTGAAGGCACGTCCGCGGTTGATGAATATTTTGGGCGTGGGTTTTTTCTACGGTTTATACAGCGAAGGGTTTGATCGTCTTTGGGTGAAGCATTTGCTCGATACGTTTCAAATCCCGGTGCTCTTTGGTGGCAATCAAGTCGCTTTCTTTTCGCTGGTGAGATTTTCAGCAGGCTTACTCACGGTCTTTGTAATGCGGTTTGTAGAAAAGCGAGTGGATGCAAGCAACCCGCTTTCGATTGGAAGGGCGATGATGATCGCAACGGGAGTCATTGCTGTTAGCATTGTTGGGTTTGCGCTCTCTCCGCTTCTTCCTTTGACCTTGGGCTTGTATCTCACCATTTACATTTTGCGCCAGGTGAAGATTCCTCTGCAAACCGCCTGGGTCAATCACAAGCTCGACCCGCAGACCCGTGCCACCGTCCACTCGATGACGGGGCAGGTGGATGCGATTGGTCAGATTGCGGGGGGAGGTGCCGCGTTTATTGCGCGCTATCTTTCGGTGATCGCAGCCATCACAACGTCGGGCATCATGCTTGGACCGGCACTCGGCTTGGTCCGCAGAGCCAACTCACAGTCTGAGTCTGAGGCGCAGGCTGATAGAGTAGGGGAGCTGACAGAGGAGTAAAAGGCTTTTAGGTGGGGGAGAAATCCGATATTTTTTGCCCATACAAGAGTGCAAACAGGTTTAATTGACGCTTTATCTGTTTACCAAGTATAATTTCGAGCGCTCCCTATGAAGGGAATTTGAGGAATTATGGCTCTGCGCGGTAATTTAAGAGATTTTACGATCACTCAACTTTTGAACCTCATCAACCTTGCCAGTAAAACGGGCACTTTGGTGATTGAAGGAGCGTCTGAACAGGCGTTTATTTCATTCCGCGAGGGGAAGTTGGCATATGCCCGTATTGGTAAAGAAGACGGCAGTTTGGCTTCTGTTCTTTATAAGGCGCAGAAGATTAATGCCAATCAGTACAAAGCCATTATCGATCGTGCCGGGCAGATGTCTGATAAAGAGTTGGGGTTGTTGTTGATCAATGCTGGGTACGTTTCTCGTGACGATATTCTGCTGAATTTGCAGGCTTATTTCACAGATATGGTTCGCCGCATGTTTACTTGGGTGGAAGGCGTTTTCCGTTTCGAAGCGGAAATGCTGCCTCCTGATGATCGCATCAATGTACGGCTCGACCTTGAAAATATTATTATCGAAGGTTCACGTCAACTGCGCGAATTGGAGCAGTTGCAGGATGAAATTCCAAGCCTGGACATGGCGCTAAAGTTCACCGAACGCCCGTTGACGAATGTCAACTTGAGTGTGGATGAATGGAAGGTGGTCAAATTTGTAGACCCGAAGAATACGATGCGCCAGATCGCGAAGACGAACAAGTTAACGGAAGTTGAAGTCCGCCGTATCGTATACGGTCTATTGCAGGCAGGTCTTGTGGAATTGGTTCGCCCTGCCGATGCACCTAAGCCGCAAGCTGCAAAGCCGCTCGCCCCGCAAGAAGTGGAAGACAAAAAGAATTTGGTCAACAAACTGATCGGCCGTATTCGTTCGTTATAATTTTTTCAGGCCGAAAGGATAGGAATTATGCAAACGGTCAAAATGGTAGTCACAGGTCCATTCAGCGCTGGCAAGACCCAGTTTATTCAGTCTGTCAGTGAGATTGATGTGGTTGCCACAGAACGGAAGATTTCCTCAGATGAGGAACGCTCGGTAAAATCTGCCACGACAGTGGCAATGGATTTCGGGCGCATCACAGTTGACCAGGATCTGGTCCTCTACCTGTTCGGCACCCCCGGTCAGAAACGTTTCGACTTCATGTGGGAGATTCTCTCTGAGGGCATGTTGGGCTTCATCGTAATGGTGGATAGCACCCGCCCGGAGACTTTCCGCGAAGCGCGTTCCATTCTTGAAACGTTCCGTGCCTATGCTCCTACCCCCTTCGTTGTAGCTGCCAATAAGCAGGATAAGGAAGACGCTTGGGATTTGGAAGATATGGGTCACGCATTACGCCTCGATAAAAATACAAAACTGCTGCCCTGTGTTGCGACCGATCGCAACTCCGTTAAGACCATTTTGCTTGAATTGTTATACAGCATTATGAGCGAGATGGAAGGGAAATAGCAGGCGGATGATGACATACTGTGTCTTCGATTACAACTGATCAAGGGATTGTTCATTACGAGGTTTTCGGTCGGGGGAAACCGGTTATCTTGTTGCATGGGTATCAGGGTTCATGGGGGTTGTGGCAGGAGACCATGGCATACTTGGGTGCGTTTTATCGCACCTATGCGCTTGATTTTTGGGGGTTTGGCGAATCAGGTACCAAGCGTTCCACCTATGCGGTAAAAGATTTTGTTAGCTTGGTGTACCAATTCATGGAGCAGTTGGGCATCGTCCGTGCACCTTTGGTGGGGCATAGTATGGGCGGAACAGTCAGTTTGATGACTGCCATGCAACATCCAGACCGGGTACAAAAAGTAGTTGTGATCGGTTCGCCGATTTCTGGTTCTTCACTTTATTTTTTCCCCCGTGTATTTGGTTATAAGACCTTTGGCTGGCTAACCTATCACAATCTTTGGATCTATAAAGGGTTCTACCGAATCCTTTCTCCTTTTTATTCAAAAGATAAAAATTGGGCGAAGATGATGGACCGCGACGTCTCGCAGGTTTCATTAGAAGCCTTCTTTTCTAGCATCGGCTCCTTGCGACGTACAGATTTGCGTCCGAGCTTGCACACACTCCAATCGCCAGTTCTAGGTATGTATGGCGATAAGGATATTGTAGTGAACCCAAATCAATGGAAACCTCTTTTAGATGGCGCTCCAAAAGCGCGTATCGAACGCTTCCAAACAGCCGGTCACTTCATTATGTTGGATGAGCCCATTACCTTCAACCAAAAACTTAAGAATTTTCTGGATGAATAAATAAAAACTCATGAGTGAAACCTATCATTACCCCCAAAAGATGGGAAGGATCGTACTTCTCGGTATGGAGGAAGTGATCGGCAAGGGCGGGATGGATGCCGTTCTCAATCTTGCAACCTTGAATGACTTACAGCCGTCCGCCAGCAATGAGCGGACGTTTTCGTTTGACACGGTGAGTAAACTGCATCAGTCGTTGGAGCAGGTGTATGGTCCGCGTGGCGGGCGGGGATTGGCTCTCCGCTCGGGGCGGGCTTGTTTCAAGTATGGGATCAAGGAATACGGCTCCATGCTTGGGTTGACTGAGATGGCATTTCGTTTATTGCCTCTTCCAACCAAACTGCGCACGGGAGCACGCTCTTTTGCCGACCTCTTCAATAAACATACAGACCAACAGGTGCGTGTAGAAGAAACTGAAGCGCAGATTCTCTGGCACATTGAGCGTTGTCCGCTATGCTGGGAGCGGCATGCTGAAGAGCCTGTCTGCCATTTGGCGGTGGGGTTGTTGCAAGAGGCGCTGTACTGGCTGAGTGGGGGAAAGGTCTTTAGTGTGGAAGAGACCGCCTGTCGCGCCCAAGGCGACGAGCACTGCATCATTACTATTCAAAAAGCCCCTTTAACCTAAGGTTGCATCACAATTTCGTTTTTCAACATAGCAAGCCAGGTGAACACGCTATGATTTATAATTCTGCCCATGCTTAAGATCATTCTTCATGCGCCCACCCCGATCATGCCCTTTTGTGAACCGGCGCGTGAACTTCGCATCCAAAATACTCCCCTTTGGCTTCACCAACGGAACTTGCTGGCTCCCTATGTGACCCGTGAAATGGAACTGAAGCAGGGTGAACGCCTACAGCCGGTGCGCGAACCAGCTATTGTTTATCGTGATAACTTGTTCTTTGATGAACCATTTATTACCGAGTTCATGACGCAGGCATTGAAACTTAACCGCCCGGTACGAGCCGCCTTTCGCGCAGATGACCCGGCATTTCGTGAACATGCTTTGCCTTTATCCACATCGTATACCCCAGCGGGAAGTTTATACCTCGCAGACCTTTGGTATTACCCAAATGGACCTGTAGCGGGAGCTGAGCCTTTGGTGATCGATATGCAAGCCAAGGAGATCGGCTATTACCATGTGCCAACCTATATGGCAGATCAAAGCGGTGACCTAATCTTTCAGGTGCCGTTGCGATCCATGATCGCCATTGATTCCTGGGTGCATATTTTTATTGCCGACATGGTTTTTAGTCAATTTGCTCGTGGGGCTCGTTTTGAAAAGAGATTGAACGAAGACTTGATGTTCAAGCTAAAGATTCTTAGTAAAGCTGTTTACGAAGGTCGCCAAGTGTTGGAATGTTCAGAGTTGGTAAAAGTGGGCAAGGGCTGTGTGATAGACCCGAGTGCCATAATTCATGGACCGACAATTATTGGAGATAATGTCACCATTAATGCAGGCGCTGTAATTGAAAATTGCGTTATCGGTAGTAACGTCAACATCTCTCAAGATGTGCAATTGATGCTTTCGGTGGTGGGGGATGGGGCTTTTCTTCCGTTCCGTACCGCCTTGTTCATGACCACAGTGATGGAAAATAGCATGGTGGCACAAAATACTTGTTTGCAAATGTGCGTAGTAGGACGTAATACATTCATTGGTGCTGGCTCTACATTCACCGATTACAACCTGATCCCCGCTCCGATCCGCGCCCGTAGCGGAAATGGCAACTTGAGCATTTCCAACCGCCCGGTGCTGGGCGGGGCTGTGGGGCATAACTGCCGTATTGGTTCGGGTATGATCATTTATCCGGCACGCACCATCGAGTCTGATGTGGTGTTGGCCGCCTCCGCAGAGCGGCGTGTGATCGACCGAGATATTACTTTCGACCAGAGTGACCATCACAAGCTCAAATTGGCTCACCTGCATCAAACACCCTATCATCGCAACCGAAAAGCAGAAGTTGAGTCATGGTAAATGGATAGTTTCGCCTTCATCATTCACCCCATCGATCCCAAACGCGACGTTAGCCGAAAATACCCGTTTCTGGGCAAAGTGCTCTCTGAGAAGCAAATCGACTTTTTTTCCACATTTTTTCCCCCGGTTTACATTTCTGAAATTGAGGGAATCACCTCTCAGGCGACCGGAAAGCAGATTAAAGGCTGGTTCCTTGCATGTCCGTATACTCCAAGGCGCATGATGCAGTTGCCTGAGCGCACGGTCTATCGTAAAATTATCCAGACAGGTCACGCCGCAGAGAAACTTGGTGCCAATATCCTCGGGCTTGGGGCGTTCACATCGGTAATAGGGGATGCCGGGGTGACAATTGCCAATGGGCTGGATATCCCAGTCACCACGGGCGATTCTTACACTGTGATGATGGCAGTTCAAGCCATTCGTGAAGCAGCCAAGGTCATGGATATTCGAATGGCAGATGCCACGGTTGCTGTGGTGGGTGCTACTGGTTCGATTGGGCGCGTCTGTGCGGAGCTGATAGCTGGTGAAGCCGCCCGGACTTTACTCATCGCCCGTGATGAGCAAAAGCTTGAGGCTCTGCGAGACAGGCTCAAGGTCCAAGCGAGAAGCGAACTGTGTATTAGCACAAAGATGGATGTGTTAAAAGAAGCACAGCTCATTCTCACGGTCACCAGTGCGGTCCATGATGTCATCCAGCCTGAGCATTTGCAGCCTGGTAGTGTGGTTTGTGATGTTGCTCGCCCTCGCGATGTTTCTGCAATGGTCGCCGCGGTGAGAGATGATATATTAGTGATTGACGGTGGCATGGTAGATGTGCCGGGCCCCGTAAATTTCCACTTTAACTTTGGGTTTCCCGAGGGCAAAGCGTATGCTTGTATGGCAGAGACGATTGCCCTTGCTTTAGAAGGTCGCTTTGAGGATTACACAGTAGGCAAAGATTTTACATTGAGCCGTGTGAAAGAGATCACTGCGATTGCCGAGAAACATGGGTTTCGAATGAGCGGGTTCCGTTCGTTCGAACGTGAAGTGACAGAGGAACAGATTGAAGCCGTTCGCCGCAATGCCCGCCGAGGACGTGCTGTAAAGTAGAACAATAAAAATGCAAGAAACAATGCTGTTTGATCGAATACGAATTTGACAATCAGCAGGAGGCTTACATGGGAACTGCTCGCCTTTTGGTAGTGGAAGACGATGTCGACATTGCCAACATGCTAAAAATCTATTTCACGGGTTTGCAATATGATGTAGATGTTGCCAACCGTGGACGTGATGCGCTGGAGAAGACCCGGCAGGTATTGCCGCATCTCATTGTGTTGGACATTATGTTGCCCGACATTGATGGGTATGAGGTCTGCCGCACATTACGCACCAATACGCGCACCAGCCATATCCCTGTTATCTTCCTCACACAAAAAGATGAGCGCAGTGACAAGCTTCAGGGCTTAGAACTTGGTGCGGATGATTACATTACCAAACCATTCGATATTGAAGAATTGAAGTTGCGTGTTCAAGGCGCGATCCGCCGTGCAGAACGGGAAAGCCTCACAGACCCGCGCTCGGGCTTGCCGGCAGGGCGTTTGATCGAAGAACAGTTACGCCGCATTATTCGTGAAAAGTCTTGGGCGTTGCTGGATCTGCGAGTTAATAACTTTGAAGCGTTCAAAGATGTGTATGGTTTCGTGGCAGGCGATGATGTGATGCGTTTTGCTGCGATGTTGATCGGTGAAGTGGTGGATGAGTTGGGCACACCAAATGATTTTATTGGTCATGCCGGCGGTGATAACTTTATTATCATCACCACCAATGAGGCGGCTCCTTTGATCCGCCAGAAGATTAAAGATCGTTTTGCAGAGGAAGTTCAGAGTCACTATAACTTCATTGACCGCCAGCAGGGCTTTATTCAAGCGCCCAAGGCGGAAGGTGGTGTTGATAAAGTGGGTTTCATGACGTTTTCAGCGGGTCTTGTCTCGCCGGAATTGCACTCCTTTGCCGATATCCGAGAAATCACAGAACTGGCGGCTGAAGCTCGAAGACAAGATACAGCAACAGCCACTGGTGTCTAGCATTAGAGAGTTTAAATGTCTATTGGGTTAGGCGTGGGTGTATTCATCGCCGGGCTGGTGATCGTTACACTAGCCTTTTTGATGTTGCGCCTTTTCGCACGCACCCATTCTGCTCCAAATGAAAGCTTAGTTTCCCCAAGTTCTTCTTTAAAATCAAATTCACGCGATGCGGTTATTGTCATTCAGCCCGGTGGGCGAGTGGAGTATCTCAGCACGGCGGCTCGTCCTTTTTTCAATTTACTCGAAGATGAGTCCTTTGACCTTGAACGTCTGGCAAGGCATGTGCGCCCTTCAGATGATTTTATTGATTTATGTGTAGCGCCTGGTGTCAGGCGAGTTTCCATTAATGGGAAACCTGTAGAAATTTCTTCGTATGAAGTACCGGGGGCATATCCGCGCATGCTGATCTCTGTGCGTGGAAAAGAAGTGGGTAGCGCAACCGCTCAAAATAACTCTGAAGACTCAGATGAAATTTTGCGTGTGGCAACTGAGTTCGGTCAAGCCATTGCCGCTAGCTTGGATCTGAACACAACTGTGCGTTCGATTCTTGATCATGTGGGGCGTTTGGTGCCTTCCGATGTATTGGAGTTGAAGCTGTGGAATGAGGAGCGTCAGACGCTTACGCCCTTTCGCTTCCAACAGGTAGCTTCGAGTAAGGTGATTACAGCATCTCTTTCGCGCTTCGGCGGGTTGACTGACCAGTTATCGGCGCGGAGAGAACCGATCATCTTTAATGACCTTGCTTCCATTCAGGAAGTTCTATCCGGCAATGAGTTAAATCCCATTCATTCGTATATGGGCATTCCGCTCATGGCGGGTGGGGAAATGGTCGGTACATTAGAGGCGGGACAGCTAAGCAGTGGAGCATTTGGACAACATGATTTAAATCTTTTGCATCTGATCTCTGGTCAGGCTGCAATCGCGATCCGCAATGCAAAGTTGTATGAAGATGAACAAAGACGCCTCGCTGAATTGACGGGGCTTGCGAATTTAAATCAGGCGCTTGGGGCTGTTCGTGATGGACAGGATGTTGTTGCACAATTGGTCGAAAGCATTGCTCCTTTATTTGATGCGGAGATTGTTGGCTTCCTTCTTTATGATGAAAATAAACGCACCTTGGAAGGCAAGAATCCCTTCCGCGGTTTGCCGGCGCATTTTGTAGAAATTTATCGTGCAAATATTTTGGCTGACAGCCCAGCTGAAGCTGTTATCACCCGTCATGAACCTGTCATCACAACCAATGCCATGGCAGATGAAAGTTGGCGAGCACTCGGCTTGGCAGATGTCGCGACGGCTGCAAGTTTGCGCGATATTGCTCTCATTCCGCTTCTTTCTTCGGGACGTATGCTTGGCTATCTTCAAGTTGGGCACCACGCTCGTGGCGTGATCTCCTTTAACGCTGAAGAGCAGCGCTTGATGAGCATTGTTGCGAATCAAGCGGCTTCTATTATTGCAAATATTCTACTGGTGCAACAAGCGCGCACCCGTGCTCAACGGGCTGATGCTTTGCGTCGTATCGCAAGTTTGGCGGCATCTTCTGCAACACTTGATGAAATCCTGAAATACTCTGTCCTCGAGTTGGCACGGCTCTTTAATGCAGACCGTGGGGCTGTGTTCTTGTTGGATGAAACTCGCGGTATGTTGCTGCTTAATCCCGCATCCATGTATGGGGTTCCGCCTGAAATTGGCGAAAACTTCATCCAGATATTTTTAGATGACCCTGATTATCGCCATACGGTATCGGGTAGTAAACGCACTTTCCTTTCAGGGCATCTCAGTTCTGAACGCCGTATTTTGCCAGCGTACCGTCCATTAGCTACAGCACTTGCGATGGAATCCGCAATGGTGGTCCCGTTGGTGGTTCGTGACCGTAGTGTGGGTGAGTTGATGCTTGGCAGCAAGAAGCAGGAACATTTCAATGCTTCAGACTTACAGGCAGTTTCAACAGCGGCTGGTCAACTTGCCGCTGCAATTGAGTCTGCGGGCTTGTTGGATCAAACAGATACAAAGTTACGGCAACGTGTGGATCAACTCTCCACGATTACACGGGTGAATCGAGAGTTGATCTCTTCGCTGGATATCCGTCATCTCTTAAACGTCTTGCGAGAAGAGGCGGCTCGTATCGCTCAAGCCGATTGTGCTTCAGCAGTTTTGTTCGAATTGTCCAGTTCACAAACGGAGCCAGTCATCCAATTTTCTGCGGGCTGCGACCGTGTTCCAACGGTCACTGCTTCTGAATGGACGGTTATCAAAAGCGGGGATCCGCTCGTGATTTCAGACTATGCTAGAGAAGCGATCTTGCCGCCGCATGAGAATGCGATTTCTGCTGTCATTCTGCCGATTTCATTTCAAGCAAAAATGCTTGGGTTACTTACGGTGCATTCCAACCGAGCGGGCTTTTTCACGAATGAAACCGTAGAACTTCTGCAGATGTTGACATCGCAAGCCGGCATCGCCATCAACAATGCGAATCGTTATCAGATCGAAAAGCAACACAGCGATTTGATGCGTCGTCGTGCGGATACCCTCGTGCGCTTGACAGATGTCAGCTACAACTTGGGGCACGACCAACCCTTGGATCAGGCAATGCAAATGATCGCGCGTGCGATCCGCGATGCTTCTCCATTCCGTGTGGTGCTGGTTAGTGTTCTTGAAGCCGAAACCAGTCAATTACGTCGCATCACGTCTGTAGGACTTTCACAAGAGGCATGGAACGAACTTTCTACCCGTAAACAGCCTTTGACCAGTTTGCAGCAACTGATGCGTTCTGAATTCAAAGTTAGCCACTCTTACTTCATCCCATCGGACCAAACCCCGATTATTCCGCCTGATGTTCACCGCGTGATCATTGATTCTTCTAAAGCGGCAGCGGGTAGCGCCAACTCCTGGCATCCTGAAGATTTTCTTTTGCTTCCACTTGAAAATTCGGACGGGCAGATCGTGGGGCTTATCAGTGTGGATGATCCTTCGGATGGGTTGCGCCCAGATAAGGCGACAATCGAAGCGGTTGAAGTTTTCGCTGCGCAAGCTGCATTGATCATCAGCAATACATTGCGCCAAACCGATCTGCGGTCTCGCATCGATTCGCTTTCTTCGGCATTTGATCGCCAGCAAAAATTGATCAACATGGCAAAAGATGACTTGCCCATTTTGCTCCGCAAGGATCTTGAGCAAACCATCTCGCTTCATAACCTCGACCGAAGAGCTCAACGCGTCCGCGCGGGGTTGGCAATCACTGAGTCTGTTAGCCGCCAATTGGATGCGAGTTCAGCTCTTTCTGCGCTCGGACGTGAGACTCTTACCCAACTTGGAATGTCGGTTGCGCTGGTAGCGGAAAACACCGCAGATGGTCCGCGCTTGTTGCATGTAATGGGGAGCCTGCCGCGCGCTACAAACGTGGAAGCGTTGTTCGGTCAACGCAACCCCATGCGTACTTGTTTGCAAAATGGCGTGCCGATCTTGATCCCAAATCTGGATGAAGATGATGAATGGCGCGACGCTTCATTGCTCACTTCATTGCGTGCGAAAGGCGTGATCTGTTTACCCATCGTCGTGGAAGGCAAACCGGTTGCAGCCATGTTAGCAGCGAGCCCTGAGCCGATGCCGTCTTTCACAGATGAAGATCGTCATGTGTATACCCAGATCTCTCAGCAGACTTCGGTCATTCTGCAGAACATCTCTCTCTTGAATCAAACCCGCCGCAGGTTAGACGAAGTGAACCTGTTGCTTGAGTTCAGCCGTGGCTTGTCTGGTATGGATGCAGACTCGGTAGTTGAGTCTCTGCTCGTGAGCGCACGCCGTGTTATTCCACATGCACACGCAGGTGTGGTTTTGGTTTGGAATAACAAGACAGAACATCTGGTGCCTCGTGCGGTTTCGGGCTATGCCGATAACGAAAGCATGATGAAGATCAATTATCGCCTCGGCGAAGCTTTGCCGGGCACTGCTTTCTTGAACCGCAAATCTCGTCGGGTGGATGAGATCAACTTCCCGCGCGATTACAACCTCAATACTGAAAACCTTGCTCATTATCGTCAGGCAACGGGCGGACGTTTACCCGTGTCCTGCTTGATCGTGCCTATCATTTCTGCTGAACAGAGTCTGGGTTTGCTGGTGCTTGATAACTTCAACACAACGGCAGCCTTCCGCCCAGATGATGAAACTTTGTTGACCTCTCTTTCACAGCAAGTGGCGCTTTCCCTCGATAACATGCGTTTGGTGCAAACTTCGCAGGAACGTGCGGGTCAATTGCAGGCGCTGAACGATGCTTCCGCTTCACTGACAACCAGTTTGAGCACTGATCAGTTGATTTATTCTCTGCTCGACCAACTCAGCCCGATCTTGCCGTTTGACACTGCTACGCTTTGGTTGCGCGACCGTGACCGCCTTACGGTGATTTCGACTCGCGGATTCTCTGATGTGGAAGAACGTCAGGGGTTATCTATCTCCGTGAGTGATAGCGCCCTGTTCAAAGAATTGGCGCAAACTGGTCAACCGATCTTTGTCAAAGACGTGCGTGAAGATCCGCGCTTCCCGCCGGTGGATGCGCCGCGTCTCTCGTGGTTGGGTATTCCGCTGATTTATAAGAATGAATTGATGGGTGTGCTTGCCGTGGAAAAATGGCAGGCAAACTTCTATACTCGCGAACAAATGCAAGCCGGCTTGACCTTTGCCTCACAAGCAGCGATTTCGCTTGATAACTCACGTCTCTTTGAAGATAGCGTTCGCCGTGCTACGGAGTTGGATCAACGTTCACAACGTCTTACCGCATTGAACCGCTTTACCTCCACGTTGACACGCTCACTCGATACGGATCAAATCCTGACAGCCACCGCTGAAGAATTATTCCAAGGGTTGGGTGCCAGCCGCGTCTCTGTTGTGACTTTTGAACGCGGACAAAACCTGTGGAAGTACACTCTTCCACGCATTCGTGCCAAACTTCCACGCATCTTGCCTGATGCGCCAATCTTTAACCGCTTGCGTGAATCGCAGGGTATTTTCAATACTGATGATGTCCGCAGTGAGCCGGATCTTGTATCCATTCTTGAAATGTTGGGTGACCAGGCTCGTGCATTGTTGATCTTGCCTTTGGTAAGCGGCGGATCATTGAATGCGTTGGTTTTTGTTCAACTTATGGGTGAGGTTCGCTTTAGCATCAATGAGTTGGAAGTGGCTCGTACCATTACCAATCAAGCAAGTATCGCGTTGGAAAATGCGCGCTTGTATCAATCGTCTGTTCGTATGGCAGATCGTTTTGCCGTTCTTAATGAAACCAGCTCACTCGTGAGCGCCAGCCTCAATCCTGAGGAAGTGTATGTGTCCGTCCATCATGCGGCGGAAAGACTCATGCCGATTGACTCATTTGTGATCACATTATTTGATGAGACGGCAAACGAAGTGGACGCTGTCTATCTTTACGACCGCGGCAAGCGTTTGCCCGGAGAAAAAGTTCCTTTCGGCAAAGGGTTGAGCAGTAAAGTAATCAGTTCTGGCAAGCCGTTCTTGATCGTGGATGCTACAAAAGACACAGCCACAGATTATGTGCAGGCTGGTGATGAGACCGATACCACCAAATCCATTCTTGCGGTGCCAATGATCTTGGGTGGTAAAGCATTGGGTATGCTTTCTGCTCAAAGCTATCAGACGGGTGTGTACTCTGAAGAAGATGTACAGTTACTCGGAACTTTGGCAAACCAGGCTATCGTCGCCATCCAGAATGGACGTCTCTTCAATGAGACTCAGAAGCTGGCAGCCGAACTTGAAATGCGCGTGTTAGACCGTACGGCTCAGTTGCAGCGTGAAAAACAAAACACAGATACCCTGCTACGCATTTTGACTGAGGTGTCTTCTAGCCTTGACCTTGACCGTGCCTTGAACCGCACGCTTTCTTTGTTGAACGATGCTTCGGGTGCGGAACAAGGTACCATCTTGCTCGTCCATGCTGAAGACAATTTGTTGCATTATCGAGCGGGTTATGGTTACTTGTCTGACCGTACATCCTCCTCGAACAAGGGTTTTACATTGAAGATCGGCGAAGGTCTGGCGGGTTGGGTTGTGAAGCATCGTCAGGCGGTGCTTATCAATGATCTCTTTGAAGATCCGCGTTGGGTGCGTAGTACAGCTACCGGTCAAGACCACCGAAGCGCGATTGCTGTCCCCATGTCGGTGGGTGAGGATGCCATTGGTGTATTGATGGTCTTCCATCGTGCCAAAGAATTCTTCAGCCCTGAATTGCTCAACCTGGTCACTGCGATCGCAGGTCAGGTAGCGGTGGCGATCAACAATGCCCGTTTGTATGAGTTAATCCGCGATCAAGCAGAACGCCTCGGCTTGATGTTGCGCAAGGAACAGGTGGAAGCGAGCCGTTCACAAGCCATCCTTGAAGCGGTGGCAGATGGTGTGTTGGTAACAGGCGCGGATAATCGCGTCTCCTTCGTGAACTCATCCATCACCCGCGTACTCGATGTAGAAGATACGCAGCTGTTGGGCAAGTCTCTTGACGGCTTCACCGGTTTATTCGGTAGTTCCTCCACTGATTGGATCAAGACCATTCGCCGTTGGTCTGAAGACCCGTCCACTTATAAAATTGGCGAAATGTATGCGGAGCAACTGGAATTGGAGAACGGGCGTATCGTCCTCATCCACTTGGCGCCGGTGATTCTCATCAATGACTTCCTCGGTACCGTGTCCATCTTCCGTGATATTACACGCGAAGTTGAAGTGGACCGCCTCAAATCGGAATTTGTGGCGACGGTCAGCCATGAGTTGCGTACACCCATGACCGCCATCAAAGGCTATGTAGATATTCTGACGATGGGTGCTGCCGGTGCGTTGAACGAGAACCAAATGCACTTCCTTGAGGTTGTGAGGAACAACATCGAAAGACTTAATATCCTTGTGAGCGACTTGCTTGATATCTCTCGCATTGAGTCTGGGCGTGTGAAGCTCGAACAAGGCAAGGTCAATCTCTACGACATCGCTGAAGAAGTGGTTGCAGAAGTGCTGCGCCGTTCGCAGAACGAGAGCAAACCCATTGCGCTGTCTTTGGATGCGCCGAAGACCCTACCGTATATTCAAGGAGATGGAGCAAGAGTCCGCCAGATCATCAGCAACCTTGTCAATAACGCTTTCAATTACACCCCTGAAAACGGCGCCATCATGGTGAACATCCATGATGCTAATGGCGAAGTGCAAGTAGACGTGCAGGATAATGGCATTGGTGTAAAGCCTGAAGATCAAGACCGCCTCTTTGAACGGTTCTACCGCGGCGAGCATCCGCTCGTGTTGGCAACGCCGGGCACTGGGTTAGGGTTGCCCATCGTTCGTCAGCTGGTTGAGATGCACAATGGACGTATTTGGATGAAAAGCACAGGCGTTCCAGGTGAGGGAAGTACGTTCTCCTTTACCTTGCCTGTTTATAAAAACGGAGCATAAATTTCAATGGCAAGAATTTTGATCGCAGAAGATGAACCTGATATTCGCGAGTTGGTCGCGTTCACCCTTCGCTTTGCTGGTCATGAAGTGACCACCACCGCCAACGGCGAGGAAGCCTATCACAAGGCTCAGGAGATCATTCCAGACCTTATCATGATGGATGTTCGCATGCCGAAGATGACGGGCTACGATGCCTGCCGTGCGATGAAACAGATTCCATCCTTGAAGGATATTCCTGTGGTTTTCCTTTCTGCAAAAGGACAGGACTCAGAAATTCAAACCGGGCTTGATGCAGGTGCAGAAGAATACCTGTTGAAACCCTTTGCCCCAGACCAACTTGTGGAACGGGTGAAAGCTATTCTTGCGAAATTTGGAAAATAAATGAGCGCAATTATTCTTGATGGTTCGATGGTGCATTATGAGGCGTTGGGACGTGGTCGTCCCATCATCTTCCTGCACGGCTGGGTCGGCTCATGGCGATATTGGATCAACGCCATGCAGGCTGCTTCCACATCGTTCCGCGCCTATGCGATCGACCTCTTTGGCTTTGGCGATACTGTTCGCAGTGAGAATAATTACACCATTGAAAAACAAGCCTTATTGCTGGAACGCTTCCTGACTGAAATGGGTATTGGCAAGGTCGCTTTGGTGGGGCATGACCTCGGCGCGTTAGTGGCATTCGAATATCTCAAGAAACATTACGAAAGCGTAGACCGCATGATGGCAATCGGCGCACCCTTGCAATATGAGGCGCTTGCCACCCGTATGCGGACGGCTCCCACCACTGAACTTGCGGAATGGCTATCTGCACGCCAGCCTGATGCCCTGACCGCCCTCTCAGACGCCTCAAAAGCGGACCCGGTAGCTGTCACTACCTCTATGAGCAGCCTACAAATTGACGGCATTTTCCCGAATGTCCGCAATTTTGGTGT
>JAXLVR010000019.1:0-31208 GCA_046328915.1 Anaerolineales bacterium
ATTGATTGCAATAATTTGACCTGCTTCGAGCAGGTCTTTTTCTTCCAACTGGATGGGAAAACGCAAGGGGTCACCGGGTGAGATGTTAAGTCTATTGAGGCGTTCAAACGCAAATTTGGAAATTGGACCCATGTTGTATCCGCCCGTGTATCAAGCCCGCGAGAGTTAGCTTTCCAGTCAATGCTTAATTTTTGAGCAACAACATTGAAATAAAGTTCTGCATAGCGGCTTCGATAGTAATTGCCAGTGCAGATAAAAAGAACGGTGTTAGGCATGGTGATTAGGGGTTTCAATATCTAAAATGACGGTACAGTTACGCCCGGAAGCTTTGGCGGCGTACATCGCAATATCAGCACGGCGAAAGATATCTTCAGGGTTTTCCTTTCTTGCATTGTGGCTTAGCTCCACGACCCCTATACTTAAGGTGATGGAAACTTCACCTTTTTCAGAGGGAACCCTGAAACTTGCTACTTTGTGACGGATTCGTTCTGCTAAAGAGTAGGCTTGTTTGGCACTGGTCATTGGAAGGAGCACAATAAATTCTTCACCACCGTAACGCCCGAATGTGTCCGCTTTGCGGAGTTCGTCCTTTACGATTCTTGTTACTTCTCGCAGGATCAAATCTCCAATAGAGTGTCCGTAAGTGTCATTCACATTTTTAAAATGATCAATATCGAACATCATTGTAGCTAAAGATTGTTTGTAGCGTATTGCAATGGCTAATTTGCGTTCGGCAAATTCAAACAGAGATCGACGGTTATGAATGCCAGTAAGTGTATCTGTATTTGCAAGCTCTTGCTCCCGGGCAAAAGCTTTTTCTAGTGAATGTTTTGTACGCCGCAGTTCCTCTTCGATCGACTTTTGTCTGCTGAGGTCAGTAATTACTGCAATGGTTCCAGCAAATTCGCCAGTGGACGTTTTTCTAGGGACGCCCGTGATGAGCACATTTGCAATACTGCCATCTTTTCGTTTGAGGCGGGCTTCATAGGTACTGGTAATGCCTTTTTTTCGTTTTTCTAACTCACTAGACAGGTCTTTATAATCATCAGGATGTGAGAGTTCATCTGGATGGCGCCCGATTAATTCTTCTGATGCGTAGCCGAATAAGTTTGCATAGGCAGGGTTTACAAATTCGAATTCCCCTTTAATATTGGTGACCGTTAGCCCTTGCCCCATGTTATTGACGATCTGGGTGGCAAAATCTCTCTCTGCTTGCAGGTCTTGCTCCATTTTTTTTCGTTCAGTAATGTCTCGTGCAGCCGCATATAAATATTTTTGACCATCGAGGAATACCCCGATTGCATTGATTTCCATATGCACCAAAGTTCCGTCTTTGCGACGATGGATCGTTTCAAACATGGCGGGTGTATGGATAAGGGTGTCAATTCGCAACATTAATTCTTCTTGGTCACTTTGTGCATCCCAATCTGAAATGTTAAGTTGCATAATTTCTTCTCTAGAGTATCCAAGCATTCGACAGAATTCTTCGTTGGCTTCTACTAACTTACCTTGTGTATCTAGGATGTGAATGCCGTCATTAGCGGTTTCAAGGATTGTTTGGTAGCGTACAGCCATGGCGGATAAGCCTTTTTCCAGCCAGGCACGTTCTGTGATGTCATGAATGATTGAGAATAAGACTTGCCCACCTTCCCAATCAATGGGGGTGGAGTGCACTTCTACGGTGCGGATATTCCCGTTTGCAAGTGTGTGTTCAAAGATGAACATATTTTGCTTGTTTTCCAAAGCCTTTAATCGTTGTGTTTTCACCTGCTCGGGGGTAAGCCGATTGATCCGTTCAATAGACATCCCGCAAAGTTTGTTTGCGGGGTATCCATAAAAATTTACAGCAGCTTGGTTGGCTTCTAAAATTATGCCTGAGGCTGGGTTGATCAGCAGCATAATCGCCGAATGTTTCTCAAACGCTATTCGAAAAATTTCATCCCTTGAATTCATATTTATCTAATTATGCAACAATAGTTTTTTGATATAGCCTTGCAAAATGATTAAAAAATTTTATAAACGAAGAGGTTGAATGGATGACAGATATTTTCGATAGGCTATGGTCTCGTTCAATACACCTTTGAGGGCGGTGAATATTTCCGTTTGTAAATACGGATTTTTTGCCTGAGTGTCTTTTGAAAGCTGCACTTCATTTTCTTCGATAGTCACTGTAATTTGACCACCCGCAGCCAGCCACTCTAATCCAAGTTGAATGGTAGCTTCTCGTGCAGCAGATGCGGCGGCAAGTTCTGAGATGGTTGTTTTTCCTTGGCGTTGATTAATGACAAATTTGCACAACCCTGCTAGATAGATCAAAAATTCTTCTGGGGTTTGCTCAGCGGGGGCAATTCCAAAAAAGTAGACGATCTTGGGATTGACCATATCCAGTGCTTTTCGTAGCTCAGTAGAGGAGGGCGGGGTCGTGTAAATCGTTAATTCATTGGCTTGGGTCAAATCCAAGCGGTTCACGCCAGCGGATCGGTCTGGTCCTTCTGCCCAAATGAGGGTGGAAGGTTGTAAATTTAGCAGAGGGTTTTGTAACCGCATATCTCGAATATCGAGGTCGGCTTTTCGAACTTCAACCGGCTTTTCTTCGGTGACGCGAAATTCCTTGAATTGCAAGGTGACTTGTCTCTGCCCACGGAAGGATGTGGCACGCAGGGTGTAGGCAATGTCAAATTTGCTGTCTTTGGGTGGAAGTTCTTCTCCGGCTCCGCTCCACCAGAGGAAGCTGGCAATCTCGCCATTTGCATCTTCTACATTCAAGCGTAGATGTTCTTTGGTCTTGCCAAGGGGGATGGCAGATTTGAGCGTTACGTTACGAGTGGCGAGAGTTAATTGTGGGTTGCCCGCACCGAATGGAGCCAGCAGTTCTAAGCTGTCAGCGAGGTCAAGGTTCAGGTCGTTCAGCCCAAGCCAGGCGTCGATTTGAAGCGTGGGTTCTTCGAAGACCATATCGCCCAGTTGTTTTTCCACAGCTTTGCCAAGTCCGCTGCGGAAGGCGGAGAGATTATCCTTTTGTAATGCCATACCTGCTGCCATGGGGTGACCGCCAAAACCGAGCAGTAAATCTTTTTGGGTGGTGATCGCTTCAGTGATGTGTAAGCCTTCAATCGAGCGTGCCGAGCCGCGCAAGATGCCGTCTTCTGATTCGTTGAAGAGGATGGCGGGCTTGTGATGACGCTCGACCAGTTTGTTGGCGACGATACCCACCACACCGCCGGGCCAGTTGGGATGCGAAAGGACGATGACCGGCTGGTTGAGCAAGTCAGGGTTGTCTTTGAGTTGCGCTTCGGCAGAGTCGAAGACTTGTTTGGTGAGCATGCGGCGTTGAGCGTTCAAGCCTTCGATTTGAGTAGCAAGCACACGGGCACGGGCGGAGTCGTTTGTGAGCAGAAGGTCAATGGCTGGGTTGGCATTGCTCAGGCGACCGAGAGCATTCAGGCGCGGCGCAAAGGTAAAACCTATAGTCTCTTCGGTGAGGGTTTCAAATGCCGCACCTGCCAGTTCTGCCATCACACGCAGACCGAGGCGGTTGGTGTTCCTTAATTGCTCAATGCCTTGTTTGGCAAGTGTGCGGGTTTCGTTTTGAAGCAGGGCAACATCAGCGATGAGACCGAGAGCAACGAGGTCAAGTAAATTTACGATTTCAGATTTTTGATTTTCGATTAAGAGCGCTTCAGCCAGTTTGTATGCCACGCCCACGCCTGCCAAATTTCGTAGCGGATGATTTTCTGGTAGTAACTTCGGGTTGATAATGGCTTTGGCATTCGGAAGCGTTTCGCCGAGGTCGTGATGGTCGGTGACGACGACGGTCAGCCCGTGGGCGTTGGCGTAGTCAATGGCTTCGTGGGCGGTAATGCCTGTGTCACAGGTGAGCAATAATCTTGTGCCGTTATCGATGATCGGCTTAAGTGACTCGATGTGAATGCCATGGCTTTCTTTTCCGCGCACGGGCACGTAGTAAACCACATGGGCATTCAACGCTTGTAACGTCTGCACGAGCAGGGCAGTAGATGTCTGCCCGTCTACATCAAAGTCGCCCCACACACATATCTTTTCTTGATTGCGGATAGCCATTTGGATGAGATCGACGGCTTGTTCAATATTTGGAAATTGTGAGCTTGGATTCTTTTCGGGATAAAGAAACGCCTCCGCTTCGACGGGGGAGCTGATTCCGCGTCGGAGGAGAGTCTGTGCAATGAGGGGAGGCAAGCCCAAGTCTTGGAAAGAGGCGGGGATGTCTACAGGTTGAGGGTCGAGCCAGCGAGTCATAAAAATAGAACCATCCAAAAAAGATGGTTCTATTGTAGCAGTTAGTTTTCTCTTTCCGGGAAAAATATTTCTTCGATCTTCTTCCCGAACAGATCAGCGATCTTGAATGCGAGCGGAAGGCTGGGGTCGTATTTGCCGGTTTCCAGCGCGTTGACTGTTTGCCGGGAAACATTCAGCTTTTCTGCGAGATCAGCTTGAGACCAATTCTTTTCGGCGCGTAAGACCTTGAGGTTGTTGTTCATTGGTATTTTTTCCAGAAGTAACTGAGGCTGAAACCCCAGAACATGAACATCATAGGCAGCACCCAAATGGTGGGGAAGGGTGGAAAGCCGACGTTTTCTAGTAAGCCATAACTAAAGGTGATCAAACCGGTTGCCACAGCTGAGAACATGACGGCATAGGATTGAATCTTTTGTTGAAGTTCGTCACTGTCGCGCATTCCGCGCATGATGGCGATGATGATAAGGACAATGGGAATCATGGGCAAAATGGCAATCAGTACTTGGGCAGGTTGGGGGAGTGTGATGTATTTGAGGATGCTAATGCTGCCGATCAAAATGACCACATAGGCACTAATGGCGATAAAAAACTCTTTGTAATATCTTTTTTGAACTTGGTCCTGATTCATGGGATTAATCCTTTTTAAAATTTCCGAAAACGCTAAATGCGATGAAAATGGCGACGCCTACCCCAACGCCTACAGCAATGTTGTGCGAAGAGACGCTGACTGCGGTTCCAACTCCGGCTGCGATGGCAATTCTGCTCCCTAGGTTTTGTGTGTTCATGTGTTATCTCCTTATGTAAAGTTTGCTTGACTTTCTGCATTGTAAAGCAAGCTTTACTTTAAGTCAAGGGGTGTTGACTTGTAATTTTTTGAATGCGGGTACACTTAATCCACTTTGAAAGGATTATTGGTATGGATACAGGTTATTCAGGAACTCCACTTTATAAAAAGCTTGGCTTTATCAAACCCCCGTTGCGCGTGTTGACCATCAATGTGCCGCGTGAATATAAAAGTTGGTTGGGCGATTTGCCCAAAGGTGTGGGGCTGGCATCGAACGTCGCCTCGCCAGTGCAGGCAGCGCATGTATTTGCCACAGAGAAGGCATTTTTGGATGCAGTACTTTCCACCTTGCGAAATGAACTTGCTCAAGATGGTTTTGTTTGGGCATCTTGGCCCAAGAAAACTTCAAAGATGATGACGGATATTACTGAGGATACGATCCGCGAGATTGCCCTCCCGCTTGGCTTTGTGGACGTAAAGGTTTGTGCGGTGAGTGAGGTTTGGTCTGGGTTGAAGCTGGTGATTCGGAAGTCTTTGAGAGAAAGCTAGGCTGGGAATAAATCTTATTGTAAGGCTAGCGCCTCGTTTACCATATCTTCAAAGTTGGTTGTCATGGTGATTTCTAGGTTTTCATCATTCAACAGGGCAGAGCGAAGCTTCTCCATGTTTTGGAAAGTTTCAGGGTCTGTGTGTGGGTGAGCTTTGATCGTATTGAGCCAGGTGAGAGCCTTTTTTTTCTCGCCACGGTTTGACAATAGATTTGCGATCCATACCAATGCGTCTAATGCAATAAAATCGGCTTTAATATCGCGGGCTTCACGAATAGATTGTTTTAGATAATATAAAGCCTCACTATCATTTCCAAGGTGAAAATGCGCTGTACCTACGTTATCCAGGGCAATCGCAATTCCGAAGCGATAGCCTGTTGTTCTATGAATCTCCAACCCTTGTAAAAACAGTTCCAGTGCTTCTTCAAACTTCTTTTCGATCATCAAAACTCCCCCAAGATTGCCAAGTGATGCTGCCAAATTGCGAGGGTGGTTATACTGGCGCGAAATTTTTATGGCTTCATCTAATAGCGGCTTGGCTTCTTCATATCGATGCTGGTCAAATAATACAACGCCTAAATTAATCAAGCTTGATGAAATGCCGGGATAATCTTCCATTTCACGACGCAGGGCTAGGCATTCTCTGTGCAAACGTTCTGCTTCTTCAAAATTGCCGAGGGTGTTAATGGTCAGCGCCAGGTTGTTTAGTGCGGTTCCTTCTTCATCATGATGCCCGATGCGGCGGGCGATTTCCAGCTCTTCCCGATAATATATAGCTGCTTGTTCTTCGTGATGCAAGAACCGATTTGCATTTCCCAAACCATTCAAACACACCATCAATTGATGCTCATCGTTGGCTTGACGAAAATATGCCAGGCATGAGCTTAAAGTTTGAATGGCATCTTCTGGGTTTCCGCCATCTGCGATCCATAAGGCGGTATAGACCAGAAGGCGGGCAATCAAGTGACCTTTCGCGTTTTGCGGAAGGTCACTTGCGTTTTTAGGTGACCCTGCCTTTTGAAGCGTAATGGAAAATAATTCAATCCCTTCTTGATATCGCCCTTGAATATCAAGATAACGTTTTGTGAACGGGGCGATTCGTGTCAGGTTCTCAATATTTTCTTGTGTAGAAGACCACGCCCATGCGGCACGAATATTTTCAAATTCTAGGTTCATGGACGGAAATGAATCGCGTTCCAATATACGGGCTTGGCTTTGAGCCCATGCTGAATAATAAGCGGCATGTTTTTCAAAGGCGGTGTTTGCATCCAGTAGTTTTTCTTCGGCGAACTTTCTGGTCACTTCATGCAATTCAAAACGCTCGTTGCTTTTTTGCACCAAAGAACGTTCAAGAAGCGTTGAGAAGTTTCCCGCTACTTGTTCACCTGCTTCACGTGTAAAGCCACCGCGGAAAACAGACAACGCTGTAAACGTCTTTTGTTCTGATTCACTTAATCTTGCCCATGCCGCCTCAAAGACGGCTCGCAAACTGCGCTGCCTTTCTGGAATATCTCGGCGGGTTGAAGCAAGAAAGTCTAAACTTTTTTGGATCTCTGCTTTTATTGCACGGAGATCCATTGAACGCATCCATGCTGCAGCGATTTCAATGCCAAGCGGAAGCCCGCCTACCTGTGAACAGATTTCTGTGATGGTGTTTGACTCATTTTCATTAAACTGGATTTCAGAACCTGCCCGCCTCGCTCCTTGGATAAAAAGCTGATTCGCCTCCATCGACTGGATTGCCAGCCCGGGCAGTTCCACGACCCATTCACCGTCGATATCCAACCGCTCCCGCGATGTGACAAGAATTTTCACTTCGGGGGCAAACTGCAAAATCTCTGAAACCAGCATGGACGATTCCAGCAAATGTTCAAAGTTGTCCAGGACAAGCAACAGTTCTTTTTTGCGCAAAAAATTAAGTAGTTGTTTTTTATGATCACCAGTTGTAAATGAAAAGTTCATTGCATTGGCAATAGTGGCAAGCATGCCTTCAGCATCTACAGCTGCGAGCGGAATCATCCAGGCACCATGGATGAATGTATCCACACTTTGGCGGGCTATTTCTTGTGCAAGACGTGTCTTCCCTGTGCCGCCTAGTCCAGTTAATGTAATGAGACGGCAGTTGGGGTTGGCAAGTTTCATGCGTAAAGAGATAAGTTCATCTTTACGCCCTATGAAACCAGTTGTCGTAGCGGGAATATTCTGCCTTACAGAGCTCCTTGCTGAGCGAATGCGCTCATATAAGTCCGTTGTTTCTAAGGATGGTTCTACGCCTAGCTCTTTTTCCAGGATCTTTTTGCAGGTTTCATATTGAGAGAGCGCTGCACTCATCTGTCCAGTTTTTGCATAAAGAAGCATCAGTTGACGATGGGCTTCTTCCCGCCAGGGGTCAAAGATTAATAGACGGGATGCAAACTTTATGGCTTCAATGAAATTTCCATGAGTTGTGTGGAACTGGGTGAGGGCATGAAGAGCTTGTAAGGCAAGTTCTCGCAAGCGGGAGCGTTCAGAAAGGACCCAATCTTCGAACGCAGGTGCTTCACGTACATGAAAGCCTTCAAGAAAATCACCCTGATATAGGCGTAGGGAATCTGTCAGCAAGGCAGAAGCAGGTTGAGGGTCCAAAGAAGAGGCGTGATTTACAAGATGCTCAAATTGTGCTGAATCCAGAAAGACATCCCCGACTAGTTCAACGCTGTCACGAGTGATGGTTAGATTGTCGTTTGCAATCTTGCGGAGGTTGGTGAGGGCTTGGCGTAGGTTGTTTTTCGAATCTGCGTCAGACATTTCGCCCCACAAAAGTGAGGCAAGCTTATCCCGGCTATGAGCACGGCGATTGACGGCAAGGTACGCCAGCAAGGCAGGAACCTTGTTGGAAATGAAAGTAGGGAGGGGATTTTCGGCGCTGTGAATCTGCATTCCGCCGAGGAGGTGGAGGGTGAGTTTGGACACCTTGCTCCAATAAATGATTTCTAAATGATGATGTTGTACACTGATGCAAGAATATCACAAAAGGAAATGGAGTTCCATGCCGGGTCTGAAACGATCACGTGTGCCTGTTTATCATCACTTCGTTCTGCTGATTTGGGAGGAGTGTGATATGGCAGGCGAGCATAGAGACTGGCGTTTCAGCTTGCAGGACTCGCAGAAGGAGGTCCGTATTGGATTCAAAGGACTGGATGAATTGGTTCAGTTTCTCGAAAAGTGGATGAAAGATTCATCCGAAGATACATTGCCAAAGGAGATTTAGAAATGAAAAAAATATTCAAGTGGATCGGGATTGTCTTGGGGACATTAGTAGGTTTATTGCTGGTGGCAGGCGTTGTGTTGTATTTTATTGGCAGCTCACGGCTTAACAAGGTGTATTCTGTTCCAGAATCAGGGATCGTTGCGCCCACGGATACTCAAAGCATTGAGCGTGGAAAGCATATTGTTGAAACCAGCTGTGTGGGGTGTCATGGGGCAGATTTGAGCGGTGTGGCAGATTTTATTAACATCGAAGGAATCGCTCATGCTGACTCGGCAAATCTTACAGCGGGTGAAGGCGGGCTTGGAGGTGTGTACTCTGATGAAGATTTTGTGCGCGCTATTCGGCATGGTGTCAGCAAAGATGGGACTGGTAATTTTATGCCGCCTGTTCCCTTTTTCCAATATATGAGTGACGAAGACTTGGCTGCCGTCATTGCTTATATTCGCACGATGCCACCTGTGGATCATCAAACTCGTTCATTCCAAGCGAAGCCTTTAGGATATGTCCTTTTTGGCGCTGGGTTGTTTGGAAACTTACCTGCAGAAGATGTTGCACATCAGAATAATGTCAGTGCCCCAGAGCCAGGTATTACGGCAGAGTACGGCGAATATCGTATGCGCATTTCTGGATGCCAGGATTGCCATGGCATTGATCTGGCAGGCGGATCTTACCCAGACCCTACCATCACATATGTAGTCCCCAACCTCACACCCGGCGGCGATCTTGGAAATTGGACGGAAGAACAATTTTTGCAAACAATTCGCACCCAAAAGACACCAGACGGAAAAGGATTAAATTCTAACTTGATGCCTTTTGATGAAGTTAATCGGCTTACCGATGATGAATTAAAAGCGATCTTTGCCTACCTAAAGACCGTACCGGCTCTTCCACAAAATACGAAATAAATACAGTTTAATAAAAAAGGTGGTCACTTTTCAGCGACCACCTTTTTTTATTCGGTTTTGGCTTGAAAACTAATGTATGCCACCAGCCCAAGAATAGTGAGCAGAATTCCGGCAAGACCGATCCAACCGGGGAGGGTGCCGCCTAGAAAAATGATCTCGCCGATGAGAGAGAAAACGACTTCGAGCGATTGTGTCGAATCGACGGCGGCGATTTCGTAGGGTTGATGTGAGAGATGACGGGCATAAAGAAATAGTGTGGTGGCGATGACGCCTGAAAGTAAAGCGACCAAGGCAGTGCTGATAAGTTGGTCTGTGCTTGGAGCGGGAGGAGAGGTAAAAAGCAGCAACCCAGCCCAAAAGGGGAGAGAGCCGAGAGTCAGAAGCAGGACGCGTGCAAAGGCATTATCCAAGATCGGATGTTGGATATGCGGCAGGCGGGGGTGATGTCCCATGCGCGATTCCCAGACGAGTTGATTGCCAATGGGGTAGGCAAAGGCTGCCCCCAGAACGGGTAAGGCGCTGAACAACACTTCGCGGACGCTGGTCAGCGCGGCATGTTCGATATTGACCAGGACGATGCCAATGAAGATGATGGCGGTGAAGACCAATCCACTGCGTGGAACTTTGCGACCGAAGAGCGCGATGACGATGGGTGTGGCGAGGATGGTGGTTTGCCAAGTGGTGGCGACGACCCAACCGGCGGCGTACTGCGAGCTGAATGTGATGAGTGAATAAAAAACGCCAAAACCGATGCTGCCTGAAATGACCCAGAACAACCAATGTTTGGAGAAGACATCTTTCACGTCGCTCAATGCTTTTTTGCCGTCTCGTATGAGCAAGATGATGACTAAAAAAATGAGCATGAAGCCAAACCGCAGAGACGATGTCCACGCCCAGTGACCGCCTTGCAAACTCAAGGCGCGGTTGATGACGAAGGTGCTACTAAAAAATAAGGCAGCAAGACTGCCGAGTGAGATGAGTCGGGGCATAGTTTATGCATGTTCTGTTCGGGGCTTAGCCCTGAACAGATCCTTATGCGTTGAAGCCCATCTTCTCTTTTACGGCTTTGGGTAAATCGGGCAGGTTGCTTCGTTCTACGAGGAAGGTCGCCACCTCGGTCAACTCTTTGAAGATGTAATGTTGCCGCAGTGCGCCTTCAAGATACCCCGCTCCGCTGGTGCCGCCAGTGCCCATGCGCACCCCAATCATACGTCGCGCCATGAGCATGTGTTTGTAACGGAATTGAGAAAGCATTTCGTCAATGTCAATTAGGGTGGTCAGCAAGTCGAACGGTTGTTGGAAGATGGGCAGGTTGCGATACATCATAATGAACAGCACTGCCCGCATGGCATCCATAGAAAATTCGCCCAACCCCTCCTTATAAAAAATCTTATCCAACTCCTCTAGTTGACGCATTTCGACGGGTCCATTGAGGCTGTTTTTGTAAATCTGTTTGTAGTCGCTCCAGAATTTGTGAATACCATCTTCTGTTGGAAAATGCGACTGATAATCGCGCCAAAGCGACTCGTCGAAAAAGGGAGTTCGCTCCGCCCATTTCATCACCAAACCTTTGAGAGTCGCCTCGGCTTCTACGCCGGTAATTGCATCGTAATCCCGTTGGTTAAAGCCACCCGGACGCGTGTTCTTGTAATAGTTGGCTTTGTAACGTTGGTCCATCTTGAGACCTAATTTGGCTTCGATGATGCGAAATTGCAGGCTTTGGAAGCCTGATGATGGCAATAGCAAATTACGAAATTCGAGAAAGTCCATGGGCGTCATCGTTTCGAGAATATCTACCTGACGATTGACCACTTCGAAGATGCGCACGATGCGACGTAATTTATCAACGGCGATACTCATGTGCCCGTCATTGTCCAGAACGTTATCCGTATCGAAAATACGGCGGACATGATCCAGCTCGTGGATCACCATCTTGAACCAAAGCTCGTAGGCTTGGTGAATGATGATGAAGAGCATTTCATCGGTGTCGTTATTGCTTTTGGGGTGTTGGCTGCCGAGAATTTTATCGAGCTCGAGATAGTCGGTGTAATACAAAAGTTCTTCGCTCATGGAGTTCCTCTCTTGGGTTGGGTGTGGGGATTGTACTCTGTTACGGACGATAGACGATGGAAGATCATCTTCAAGTATTACTTAAAGTATGCTCTGACAATATCCGAGTAATCGACATCAGTATGTTCATCTAAAATGCGAAAGAAATCTTCGCTGGTGGCGATGTTGTTCTTTTCTTGTATGCAATAATCCTGGACAAAAGCAAAGAAGGCTTCATCGCCGATGCGTTCGCGCAGGTCTTTGAGAAAATGGGCGCCATTGAAATAGACGATGACCTTGTACATATCGGCATTCTGACCTTCATACACCGGAATATTGATTTTGCCTTGCGGTTGGAAAAAGTCAATGCGATACGACCACCACCATGAGACCAAGTCTGGGTGCAAGGTTTCGTAATAGAGCAATTCGGAATAGGTGGTGAGAGATTCGTCGAGCCAGGGTTCTTCGGCTTGGTCATTTGCCACTTGCTCGAACCACCACTGATGCCCCGTCTCATGGACGGCAACCATGGTGAGGTAATTTGCCTCGGTGCCATCGTATAAATCATAAAAACTTCGGCTATGGAAATACAGCCCTGAGAATTCCATGCTGTCTTTGAAATCGGCGATGACGACCGAAAGTGTCTGGTGTGGATACTTCCCGAAACGTTGCGAAAAGACCTGCACGGCTTGCGCGCTGGCGTTCATCGCAGCTTCGCCTGCATTCCTGTAAATGGGTAGATAGTAGCTGTAGACCGTGACATCGTCCGCTTGGGTTTGCGAGACTTGGAATTCGCGGCTGGCAGAGATGGCGAAGGCACGTCCGTTTGTGAGGGTGTATCGGGTGACATCACCGTTCGGTTCTGCGAATCCGCTTGTGGCGACGATGGGTTGATTTTCCGGATTGGCAAATTTGAGATTGACTTCAAAGTCTGCGATGGGATAGACCAAATACTCCCCGTGTGACCACGGCTCGCGGATGGTCCATTCGCCGTTTTTGAATGGCACGATGAACGGATACCAATTGACGAGATTCATTTGAACGTCACTATAACCAAAGATGCGCGCCCGCTGGCTGTTGACTTGGTCCATGTAGGGCAGGGAAAGGCTGTAGCGGAGAGTTACTTTCGAAACGGAGTCAGGTGCGAGCGGAGTCGGAAGCGGAAGGTCGAGGCGATGTTGGTTGAGTGTGTAGTCCGTTACAGGAGTTCCATTCACGCTCACTTTATTGAGATGAAAACAATCTGCCCAAAGATTGGCGGCAATGGCGAGAGTGAGAGAGTTGAGTTCTTGCCCGGTGTGATTGGGGTATTGAATGGTTTCAGTGACGTTTACGCGGTGGAGATCGTAATCAAGAACTGTATCCAGAATGTATTTGGCATGGTCTGGGATGTTTGGTGACTCTACAGTTGGTGTTTGTGTGAAGGACACATTCACTTGCTGTGTGGCGGGAAACGTTGGGGTTTCAGTGGGCTGAGCCGTTAATGGGGCGGAACAAGAAAAGGTGAGAAGAATGAGTGTGAGGAAGAAGGGACGCAGGTTCATATGAATTTCCGCGAATTATAACTTTCGGTGTAACTTTTTCGGCATGAATGGATATTGTAAGATAGAGCCACAAGGTTACTTTTCACGAGATCTACGAACGGCACTCGAAAGATGTCTACCGATATGCCTTCTGGCTTTCCGGTTCTGCGGATGATGCCGATGACATCACCTATGAAACCTTTGCCCGTGCCTGGGTTGGTTGGGAAGTGATCCGTACGGAGACGGTCAAAGCTTACCTCTTTGCCATTGCCCGCAATTTGTACTTGAGAAGAAATTGCCCGCGCTTTGCAATTGCCGCTGGCAACTGTAAAAGTAAAGATCCATTGGGCACGTTTGAACCTTGCTGCATTGGAGATCGGAGAAACCGAATGAACGAAAATATTCCCAGCATATAATTCTTGACTTACTGCCCCTTTATCTTGCCGATGAAGTCAGCGAGGAAACCCGCGCCATAGTCGATACCTATCTGAAAACTCACCCTCAATTGGCGAAACTCGCCGAACAGGCGAAGCAAGCACCCTCTTTGCAGGACGTTCCTGCACCACTCAAAAAGGAGAATGAAATGGAAGCTTTAAAGAAAGTACGGAAGTTAATGGTTCAACACAATGTTTTTCTGGCATTGGCGGTCGTCCTGAACCTCATGATGGGTATTGCCTACATCTTTTTGTGGGATGAACCGCGCGGGACTCAAGCGCCCTTTGTCTTTGGCGGGCTGGCAACCCTGTTCTGGGTCGCATTCTTTGCAGTGAATCGAAAGATCAGCGAATAAAAAAGGACGAGAGATCATGGTCTCTCGTCCTTTTTTATGGATCGCTAAATTAGCTCAATCTTCGCCGTGAAGCGACATTCCAACTCAGGCGCGAAGGTGAACTTATTGCCCTTCCCGATAAAATATATCATTTTATACGAACTTTCATCAGGAATCTTTAAATGGTTATAAGGGTGGAAGTTTAAAGATATCTGTGATTCTCCCAGTAATGAAAAAGATCATATATATAATGAATGGACCTGACAGACCGATCATTGTTGCGGCGAGAAGGTTGAAATAGAGTTTCTGTTTTGGCGTCTTGGATTCGCCCACTTTTAGCTTCCCATAAGCGAGCCCAATAATGAAACTGGTTAACGCGCCAAAAAGACATTGTGGGATGATACAAACGGGAACAATCCAAATAAAACCCAGGGCTACTGAAAAGAAGGTTGTGTTGGGCGCGATGCCAATGGCGATCAACAATAGATCGAGTAAACCAAAAAAAATAAAGCCGATCAAACTTGATAGAGGGTTGATAACTGCCCCAGTGACTGCATAGATCAGATAATCACGTAGAGGCGGGTCATTTGGGTTGTCTTGAATATCGAAATAATTACCCATGTGAATTGCTCCTGTAAAAACTCGATAAATATTTTTTAATTATAGCGTATGGAAATGGTGAAGCCCTTGCTTTGATGCTGGGTTTTCCTAATTTAAATAAAAAAACTCGTCATGAAAAATGCGAAGCTATCACGACGAGTTTTATATATTTTACAACGGCTCAAACCGCGCCGTGAAGTGGCGCAACAACTCTGGGGCGTAGGTGAACCTGTAGCCTTTCACTTTATCGGCGCGTGACTTGATAGCGGCAAAGCAATCTGCCACATAATCGAGATGGCTTTGAGTGTAGGTGCGGCGCGGAATAGCGAGACGCAACAACTCAAGCGCGGGGTAATGCCATTGATGATCTTCCGGGTCGAGACAGGCAAACATGACCGAGCCGATCTCCACACCACGGATGCCGCCTTCACGATAGAGTTCAACGGCGAGGGCTTGCGCGGGAAATTCGTAATTGGGGATGTGCGGGAAGATCGCTCCGGCGTTGACGTACACGCCATGACCACCGGTCGGCTGAATGGTGGGGATTCCGCTTTCGTTCAGGCGTGAGGCGAGGTACGCCGTTTGCCCAATACGATAGGAAAGATAGTCTTCGTCCAAGCCTTCGTAAAGTCCAACCGCCATGGCATCGAGGTCGCGTCCGGCGAGTCCGCCATAGGTGGGGAAGCCTTCGCGCAGGATTAATTCGTTCTTGAGATTTTGGAAGAGGGTTTCATCGTTCAGGCACAACAAGCCGCCGATGTTGACGATGGCATCTTTCTTTGCAGACATAGTCATGCCATCTGCCAGCGAGAACATTTCACGCGCGATCTCTTTTACGGATTTGTTTTCATAGCCCGCTTCGCGTTGTTTGATGAAGTAGCAGTTCTCAGCATAACGCGCCGAGTCGATGAAGAAGGGAATGCCATGCTCATGATAGACCTGCGAGACCGCTTTGAGATTTTCCATCGAAACGGGTTGACCGCCTCCGGCATTGTTCGTGACTGTGATCATCCCCATTGGAATTTGCTCACGCCCATACTTTGCGATGAAGGCTTTGAGCTTGTTGATATCCATATTGCCCTTGAACGGATGACGGTTCTCTGAGTCGCTGGCTTCGTCAATGACGAGGTTGGCGGGGCGCCCATGCCGTGCACGGATGTTGGCGTCCGTGGTGTCGAAGTGCATATTGCTCGGCACCCATTGACCCGGCTTGACCAAGACTGCCGCGAGAATATTTTCGGCGGCGCGACCTTGATGGGTGGGCATGAAGTACTTGAACCCGAACACATCTTCAACGGCAGCTTTGAGACGTTGATACGAGCGTGCGCCCGCATAGGACTCGTCTCCGCGCATGATGGCTGCCCATTGTTCCTGGCTCATCGCTCCGGTGCCGGAGTCGGTTAGCAGGTCAATGAACATGTCTTCGGCTTTCATCAAGAAGAGGTTGTAGCCTGCTTCTTTCAGCGCCGCTTCTCTTTCCTCACGCGCAATGAGGCGGATGGGTTCCACAACTTTGATGCGGAACGGTTCGGGTGGATAGGGGTGGGAAGTCATTGTTTGCTCCTAGGTTTTAGACTTCGGAAGTCTCGCAGACTTCCGAAGTCTTTGGGATACGGAAATCTTGGGTAGCGAGCCTGGCGTGTGCCCCTGTGTGTTGCCATTCGGTCTCCAATGACTTTTTCATTTTACAAGGCGCTACTTGTTTTGCACTGTAACAAATGTCATGAATTTATTTTTTAGATTCGTTTAGTCAAATCTTCTGCGTATGTTGTGAGAAAAAATACAAGCCGTAACTTTTTTCGTGTCTTGGGGCTGTTAATATTATCTTCACATCCACTTAATGATGGGTATAATAGCCGTCATTAAACCGCACCACCTCTGCAAGCTCATTTCATCTTGAAGGATTTGCATGTGACTACAACTATCTTTTTTGCGACAGATATTCACGGTTCAGATATTTGCTGGAGCAAGTTTCTCAATGCGGGGAAGTTTTATGGCGCGGATCAATTGATCCTCGGCGGCGATATGACGGGGAAAGCGGTAGTCCCATTCATTCATCAGGGCGGCTCAAACTATCGCGTCACACTCCTGGAACAACTTTTTGAAATCACAAATGAAGACGAACTGACGGAAATGAAAAAGAAGGTCCGCAGTCGTGGTTATTATCCCTACCTCACCAATCCCGATGAAATTAAAGAATTAGAGCAAGACCCCGAAAAAGTCAGCGCGATTTTTTCGCAGGAAGTCTTGAAGGTCGTGCAACAGTGGATGGAACTGGCTGAGAAGAAATTAGCGGGCACCGGCATGAAGGTCTATTGCTGCCCGGGCAATGACGATATGGACGAAGTGGATGATGTCATCCGCGAGAGCCGCACGGTTGTCCTTGCAGAAGGCGAAGTGGTGGATCTGCCGAGTGGTCATGAGATGATCGCATCGGGTTGGAGCAACCGAACGCCTTGGAACACGCACCGTGAAGAGGATGAGGATCAGCTCGCGGCGCGGTATGAGGCGATGATCTCTCGTTTGAAGAATCCGCAGGCATCCATTTTTAATATCCACGTGCCGCCATTCAAATCTGGTTTAGACGAAGCCCCCGAACTCGACAAAGACTTACGCCCCGTGTTGGCTGGCAATTCGATGATTCCGGTTGGGTCTTCGGCGTTGCGTAAAGCGATCGAAAAGACCCAGCCTTTGCTCAGTTTGCATGGGCACATCCATGAAGGGCGCGGTTCCACCCGCATTGGGAAAACGCTGGTCATCAACCCCGGTTCCATGTATGAACAGGGAACTTTGCTGGGTGCAATTATCAAATTGGGGAAGAATAAGGTTGAGAATTACGTTTTGACAACTGGTTAAACCACGCATTCGCGTGTGTAAGACAACATCAAAAGAGGAGAGTTGTTATGAGTGACCTGTTTGTTCGTAAGGCGACCGGCATGGTACGTTCTTGGTCGGTCTTCGACGCGTTTATCTACGCGTTCTTCTCCATCAATCTGGTAACGCTCGGTTTCTACAGCTTCAGCCAGATGTATTACTTTGGGGGCGGGATGATCCCAGCCTTGATCATCAGTGCGCTATTCATCATTTTTGAAGTCGTTGTGTATGCATCGTTGATTGCTGTCATGCCGCGCTCTGGTGGTGATTACGTCTGGCAGACCCGCGTCTTCGGTGGTGGCATTGGCTTCATCCTTTCCATCACGGGCTGGTGGTTCACGCTCTGGCTGTGGACGCCGATCTACGGCGACATGCTGCGCCAGATCGTGCTCACACCATTGCTGGGTGCCTTTGGTTTCCAACAAGCCGCCGTGTGGATCGCCGGTTCGGGCACTCCGCTGTTTGTCTGCTCATTGCTTACCCTGCTTTTCGTAGCCCTGGTCATCTTCCTTGGAATGAAGTCTTATGCGCGCGTGCAGAAGTACTCCTTCTATGCGGGCATGCTCGGTCTTTTGATCGTGCTTGTTTTGCTCTTCACCGGTTCGCCTGAAAAATTCAAAGCCGGCTTGGATGCGAACGCCGCTTCCTACTTCGGGACCTCTGGCAGCCTCTACGAGCCGACCGCCAAAGCCGGTGTGGATGCCTTCGCCTCAACCCCGTTGATGGGTGGTTCCTTCGGCTTGATCATGGTCACCCTGCCATACTTGGTCTTCTTCAACTTGTGGCCCAACTGGGGCGCAACCCTGTATGGTGAAGTCCGCGGTGCAACCGATTACAAGCGTAACTTCTCTGGTATGGCTTGGGCGCTGGTTGCCACCACCATGTTAGGTATCATCTTCTTCCTCGGTGTTCAAAAGACCATCGGCTGGGATTTCTACGTGCAGTCCAATGCTGCTTGGTGGAACTATGCCTGGGGCTACGTTACTGAAGCGCCTCCGCTTCCTGTGTGGCCCAACCCGGCAATGTTGGCGGTCTTCCTCACTGATAATCGCCTCATTCAGATCATAGTCTTGTTGCTGATGAGCACCTGGTGGTTTGGTTGGGCGGGCACGCTCTTCCTTTCCTCTACCCGCGTGATCTTCGCTGCTGCTTTCGACCGCCTGCTTCCTGAAAAAGCTGCCGAGTTGAACGACCGCGGTACACCGGTCAATGCTATGTTGTATATGATCCTGCCGGCGGTGCTTGTGGCAGCTTTGTATGCTTATGATGTTGCGGGCTTCAAATCCATCACATTGGCTGCGACACAAGGTATTGCCATCATGTACTTCGGCACCGCCGTTGCGGCAATCATTCTTCCGTATAAGAAAAAGGAACTGTACGAAGCCTCTCCGATTGCCAAGATGAAGGTTGCGGGCATTCCGCTCATTACGGTAGCCGGTTTGATCTTCGGTGGCTTCCTGCTCTTCCTCTTGGTGGAATGGTTCTTTGACCCGTGGCTCAACAGCGGTGGTGTGCCTCCTGGTCTGTATGGCATCAGTTTTGCCAATACTAACTCGATCATCTTCCTCGGCTCGTGTTATGCGATTGCTGCCGCGATCTATTATGGCTTCAAGTCCAAGCGCAAGAGCGAAGGCATCGACATGGACAAGGTCACATCTGAAATTCCAGTAGAGTAGTTGAAATAAAAATAGACCTGACAGGTTTCTACAGACCTGTCAGGTCTTCTTTGTTATATGGAGCCAAGTATGTCTGTTATAGAAGAGATCGCCGCCCGCGTCGATGAGTGGAAGGGACAAAACGTAAACATAGACCAACTTTCGGGCGGGTTAACTAATACCAATTACAAGATCACAGTGAATGGCAAACCATATTTTGTCCGCGTGCCAGGGGCGAGCACCGATCTACTTGCCATTGACCGCAACAATGAATATCACAACACGCGCGCTGCCGCCACTGCCGGGGTTGCGCCAAAGGTATTACAGCACTTCCCAGAATACCATGCCATGGTGATCGAATTTCTGGATGGCAAGACCATGTCTAAGGATTCGCTCAACGCGGCGGGCATGCCCACGCGCATGGCACACGCGATTAAAAAGCTGCATGCCGGTCCGCGCTTCTTAACGGACTTCAACATGTTTCGCCTCACAGAGTATTATCTCAGCGTATGCCGTGAGCGCTCTATTGAAGTCCCAAAAGGCTACCCCGAGCGGATGCCTACCGTCAATGAAATTGAAAAAGCTATGTTGGTCAAACCGCTGGAGACCGTTCCATGCAATAACGACTTGCTCGCCGAAAACTATATCGACGATGGCAACCAGCTTTGGCTGATCGACTATGAATATAGCGGGAACAACGACCCAACCTTTGAGTTGGGCAATACCTGCCAGGAAATGCAATTTAACGACAACCAGATCAAAGAGGTCTGCGCGGCGTATTTTGGCAATGCCACTCCGCAAATGGTGGCACGCATGAAACTCAACATGATCATGTCTGATGTGGGCTGGGGTTTATGGGCAGCTATTCAGGCAAATATCTCCACGATTGAATTCGATTTCTGGGGCTGGGCACTCGAACGCTGGGGCAGGGCAGAAGAGAAAATGGACTCGCAAGAGTTCTCTGTGTGGATGAAAGATGTTGTACAGTAAGCCGAAATAAGTAAAATGAGAAGAAGAGAAATATCTTGATGGAATCACTCGACCTAGTTCAGGAAATGTACCGCCTTGTGGAAGCCGCGAATGCGAAAAAGATCCAATTGCGTGCCATCGGTGGCTTGGCGGTCCAAACACACAATAAAACCGATCATCCACTTTTTAAGCGCGAATTCGCCGACCTTGATTTTTGTATCCCGCTCAAACAGCGCCGCGAGTTTGAAGCGTTCATGCCTGAGGTGGGCTATTCACCACATAAGCAGTTCAACGTGCTTAATGGTGACCAGCGCCAGATTTACTATCACAATGCCACCGATATGAAAGTAGATATTTTTGTCGGGCATTTCGAAATGTGCCATAAAATTCCGCTCGAGGAGCGCCTCAACGCCGACCCGGTGACCATTCCACTGGCGGAGCTTTTCCTTTCCAAGGCTCAGATCATCGAGCTCAACCGCAAGGATGCTTTCGACCTTACCTCGGTTTTGTTGAATAACGCCACAGGCGAAGGCGATCATGAAACAATCAACCTCAAAGTCCTTGCTCAGCTTGGCAGCGCCGATTGGGGCTTGTACAAGACTACATCTATTAATTTGGATAAAGTGGAGCAGATGCTATTAAAAAACGAGATTCCACTTAATGATGAAGAACGCGCTATCGTCATTGGGCGCATCAACGATATCCGCCGCGCATATGTTGAAATGCCGAAACCAGTTGCCTGGCAATTGCGCGATAGGGTTGGCACACGCGTCAAGTGGTATATTGAAGTGGAAGAGGTTCAGCGATGAAAAAAATTCGTCTCGTGTTTGCCATCATCTTGTTGACGGTTTCCGTTGTTCTGATGGTGTGGGGATTTTCGCCCAACCGACATGAGACAAAGATTCAGATGATCGCGCCTACCGAAATGCAACTCCCAACGCCTTCTTCGCTTCATACCACCCCGGAGCCTGTTGCATGACTCGTCGAACTTTTTCTCCCCGTAGCATTCTATTATTTTTGGCGAGTTTCCTTGCGTTTGTAAGCATTGCTTGCGGTTCAACGGCGCCAACCACTTCACCAACCGCCGTAGTGGAGATTCCAGCGACGCCCACGGCTGAAAGTCTCATTCCAGAAAACGGCGGAAGTGATGAAGCGACGCCCGCCCTTCTTGAATTCCGCCGCCTTACCTTGGAATATCCGCCCGCAATGAAGCTCGGCTCTGGCAGTGACGTCATCATCTTAACCTTGGAAGTGGATGCTCAAGGCAATATCACCCCAACGGCACAAATCGACGGAAACGTGACCCAAGGGGAGATTGTTGAAATCCCAAATCTTTATGAGACCCATAATGTAACGGCAGAAGCCTATTATGAAGTGACAGGCCTGAATGTCACACCGAAGGGCTCTACCTTCCAACCGCTGAAGCAAGGAGAACGGATTCGCTTTACCTGGAGCGTGCAGCCTCAAGATGTTGGCACTTATGGCGGCACGATCTTTCTCTTCCTGAATTTTGAGAACCGTGAAACCGGTGAAAAAGACCGGAAGGAAATTTCGATTCAAATATTCGATATCAAAGTGGTGGATTTCTTTGGCTTCTCTACGAATTTTGTAAAAACATCTGGCGTGGTTGGTTCTGTATTGGGTGTGATCGTTGGCTTCCCGTTCTTTGATGACATCGTTAAGTACCTGTTTGGACGTTTGACATCAGACAAGAGAAAGCAAGCCAAGTCAAAAAAGAAAAAGTGACAAATATCACCCAAAAAATTGACAAACATTAATGGGGGGCTAATTTGTTCTTTATGGTACAATGCGCAAGTTGTAATACATTTCCCAATGGAGCGAGTTAAATGAATGAGTGGTTGTATGTCGCCCTGTTTATTGTTGTGGGTCTGATCATCCCAATTGGTGCGATCGCCGCTGGCTTTATTTTTGGTCCCAAGAAGCCGAATCCAATTAAAGAATCCACATACGAATGCGGGATTGAACCTGTGGGCGAAGCTTGGATTCAGTTTAAGGCGCAATACTACATTTTTGCGTTGGTCTTTTTGGTGTTCGATGTAGAAGCGGTTTTCCTTTTCCCTTGGGCGGTGAAGCTCGGTCAACTCGGTTTGTATGCAGTGATCGAAGGCATCATTTTTGTCACCATTTTGGTCGTTGGTTTGGTGTACACATGGCGCAAGGGTATGTTGGAGTGGGCGTAAATACACAGTAAATTGAAGAGAAGGCTGATGGGATTTTTCCTCTCAGCCTTTTCTTTGTGTAACAGGAGTGATTTATGAGTTTCTGGAATGACCCCCTGAGAGTTGCTGCCGAGTGGCTTGAGGGCATATTGACCGGCTGGGGCTTGAATGCCATTGCCGCACATGTGCTTGTGGTTTTCCTCGGTGTATTCCTGCTCATCACATTGTTGATGGTGTTGGATATCTTCCTGGTCTGGATCGAGCGCAAAGTAGTAGCACGCTTCCAAGACCGCCTGGGACCCAATCGTTTGGGTCCGTTCGGCATTATTCAACCTTTTGCCGATATTATCAAGCTCATCATCAAAGAGGACACAACCCCTGGTGATGCGGATAAGGTCGTTTACAACCTTGCCCCGATCCTCTCGATGATGTCGGTCTTGATCTTGTGGGCAGTGGTTCCATTGGCACCCGTAATACTTGGCACAGACCTGAACGTAGGCGTGCTGTTCCTGATCGCGGCTGGCGCGATCGGAACCCTTTCCATCATTATGGCGGGCTGGGCATCGAATAACAAGTTTGCCTTGATCGGTGGCTTCCGTCAGGTGGCGGTGATGGTTTCGTTCGAAGTTCCGATGTTGACCATGTTATTAATCCCCACCATGTTTGCGGGTTCTATGAACATGAATGCCATCATTGGTGCACAGAATATTTGGTATGTATGGATTTCCCCGCTGGGTGCATTGATCTTCCTGATCGCTGCCATCGCGGAATTGGGGCGTGCTCCTTTCGACCTTGCAGAAGGGGAATCGGAATTGGTATCCGGTTTCAATATCGAATACTCAGGCATGAAGTTTGGCATGTTCTATGCTGGTGAACTTCTGCATGCGTTTACCTTCGGCGGTTTCTGGTCCATTCTTTTCTTTGGCGGCTATCGTTTCTTTGGCTTGGAACAAGTCAGTCCCTTCCTCGCCATTCTTATCCTTATCATCAAAGCCATGCTGGGATACTGGGTCATCATGTGGGTCAAATACACCATGATGCGTATCCGTATCGACCAGATGCTTTCCTTTAACTGGAAGTTCCTGACCCCGTTGTCATTTGCTTTGTTATTGGTAACTGCGTTGATGAATGCGCTTCTTTCCTCCGCTCCGGCTTGGCTCTACATCCTTGGCATGTTCCTCGCGAATGTCGTCACCGGCTGGATCGCCCTGGAGATCGCTCGTTCTGCTACCCGTAGCGAACGCGAGCGGATCGAAGGTCCTAAAAAAGTGGCGGAAGCCTCGCACTAATCGGGAGAATGTGACATGACTGGTGCTCAAATAATTTTTCTGATCGTGGCTATTTACACCCTCATCTCTGCATTGATGGTGGTGACCAGCCGCAACCTCATCCATGCCGCGCTGTGGTTGGTTTCCACATTGTTCGGTGTGGCTGTGGTATATGCGCTTTTGAATGCAAACTTTATCGCTGTGGTGCAGGTCGTCGTGTATATCGGTGCGATCGCCATTCTCTTTATATTCGCTGTGATGCTGACTCGTAAAGATATGCGTGACACGGGTCCGCAGATGAATAAGAGTTGGTGGGCGGGCGCTTTGGTGGCTGTACTCACCTTTGCCGGGTTGGTATTCATGCTTTCGGGGTGGACCGGTTTCACGAAGACGGCGATTGAACTCCCGGCAGGGTTTGACGGGATCAATCTACTCGGTGAAGCCTTGGTTTCGCCGAATGCTTTTGTTTTGCCGTTCGAAGTGGCATCTGTGCTGTTATTGGCGGCATTGGTGGGCGCGGTGTATGTCGCGTTTAACCCTCGTTCGGATAAGAAATAGGAGGCACACACAATTATGGTTCCTCTCTCTTGGTATTTATTCCTTTCGGCGGCATTGTTCAGCATCGGCTTGTTCGGCGTGCTGGTGAGACGCAATGCAATCGCCATCCTTCTCGGTATTGAGTTGATGCTCAACGCCGTGAACATCAACCTCGTTTCCTTCTGGCGCTATAGCGATGCCTTGACCTCGATGAATGGACAGGTATTTTCCATCATCGTGTTCGCGGTGGCTGCGGCAGAGGTTTCGGTGGGCTTGGCTTTGGTCATTTCTGTGTATCGCCGCCGCAATACGGTGATCGCAGATGAACTCGATATGTTGAAGTGGTAGGGAGTTTATGTCTACTGAAACTTTGATCTGGTTACTTCCTCTCCCGCCTGCATTGGCATTCTTCTTGATTGTTTTGTTCACAAACAAGAGCAAGGTGCTGAGCCATTCCATAGCGGTTGGCGCTGCCTTCCTCTCATGGCTGGGCGCAATGATCGTTTTCGTCCGTGCTGTGGGCGTAGAACATCTTGCAGAACATCCTTTTGCTTCCTCGATCAATTGGCTGCCAACAGGCGATACGTATTTGAAGATCGGCGTCCTCATTGACCCGCTCTCTGCCACGGTGTTGTTCTTTGTGGCATGGTGCGTGTTGATGATCTTCATTTACAGCATTGGCTATCACAACTTTGGTCAGCCCGCTGGCGACCATGACCATGCCGGTCTTCCGCCTCACGGCGCGACGGTTCATGGTCACACCGTCCCTTCTGTGGAACCGATGTACTCACGCTTCTTCGCCTTCATTGGCTTGTTCGCGTTTGGTATGCTCACTCTGGTCGTCTCAGACAATGTCTTGACCATGTTTGTCGGTTGGGAAATCATGGGCTTGTGCTCGTACTTGTTGATCGGTTTCTGGTTCGGTAAAGAATCCGCTCGCAATGCCGCCATAAAAGCCTTCATGACCACCCGTATCGGTGACGTGTTCATGCTCTTGGGCATCGCCTTCCTCTACAGTGTGACCGGCTCACTCTCGTTCAAAGATATCTTCAGTGAAGAAGTCCTTCACGCCCTCGCCTCTGTGCCTTCGGGTGTGTTTGGTCTTTCGGCTGCTGGCTTGATCGGTCTCTTGCTCTTCATTGGTACGGTTGGAAAATCGGCTCAGTTCCCGTTGCATGTCTGGTTACCAGACGCAATGGAAGGTCCGACCCCGGTCAGCGCCATGATCCATGCGGCGACGATGGTCTCTGCGGGCGTGTATGCGGTCATCCGCATGTTCCCAATCATCAGCCTTGATGAAAAGACCATGACCGTTGTGGCGTTCATTGGTGCCTTCACCGCACTCTTTGCCGCGACGATCGCCGTAGCTCAAAACGACATCAAACGCGTTTTGGCGTATTCGACGATTTCTCAATTGGGTTTCATGATCGCCGCTCTTGGCATCCATGCTTATGTGGCAGCGACCTTCCACTTGGTCACGCATGCTTTCTTCAAAGCCTTACTCTTCCTCGGTTCTGGTTCCGTCATTCACGGCATGGAACATGGAGTGTTGCATACTGGCAATCACGATGTAGACCCGCAAGACATGTTCAACATGGGCGGTCTGCGACATAAGATGCCGATCACATTCTGGACCTTCCTCATCGGTGGCTTTGCTCTCTCCGGCTTCCCGCTGGTGACCGCTGGCTTCTGGTCGAAGGATGAAATCCTCGCCGATGCTTGGGCACATGGACATATAGCCGTTTTCGCAACCCTCGCCATTGCCGCTTTCATGACTGCTTTCTACACCATGCGCCAAATCACGTTGACCTTCTTCGGCGAAGCTCGTACCAAAGAAGCCGAACATGCGCATGAAACTCCGTGGACCATGACAGGTCCGCTGGTGGTGCTCTCCATCTTCGCGGTGGGATACGGTTGGGTTGGTATGCCGCACTGGATCACAGGCGGACTCGTCCCAAACTGGTTCCATGAATTCGTCGGTTCGATGTTGCATGAACATGAAGGTGAACTCGCTTTCAATATCGTTCCGTTGGCAACCTCTTTGATTGTTGCGCTTGGCGGGCTGACTGCTGGTTACTTTGCCTATCGTAACGTCAACTCTCCGGCGGAAGATAAATTACAGATCCCTGTCCTCAAGAACAAATGGTATGTGGATGAAATTTATAACGTGGTGTTCATCAAACCTGCTGTGTGGTTCTCTGAGGTCTTCGTCTCAAAGTGGATGGACAAAGGCTTCATCGATGGCATCCTCCACTTGTTCGGACCCGCTACCGGCGGAGTCGGAAGCGCGATCCGCAATTACTTTGATCTGCCCTTCATCAATCACTTCCTCGGCGATGGAACTGCCGAAGTGACTTGGTGGTTCGGTAGAAATCTTCGCCCCATTCAAACGGGACGCATCCAGCAGTATCTGATCCTCACTTTGATCGTTTTGTTCGTGGTGGGTGGTCTGCTGTACTTCCTTTTGATGGCATAGGAGCAAACGATGGAATATTTCAATACACACCTCCTTAGCCTGATCCTTTTCATCCCTGCCATTTCTGCAGTGATCATGCTCTTCCTGCCGAATGAGGCTCAGCTTCAACGTTGGTTCGCTTTCGTTGCCAGTTTGATCCCCTTCGTGCTTACACTTGTGTTGTGGAACAAATTCGACCCGAACGCCACTGGCTTTCAGTTTCAAGAAAAATATATCTGGTACGAAGCCATTAATTCATCCTTCCATATTGGTGTGGATGGTATTTCGTTCTCGATGGTTTTGCTCACGACCTTGCTGACGCCGCTTGCCATCCTTGCTTCGTTCAGCGTGACAGACCGCGTCAAGCCTTACATGATGCTTTTCCTTTTCCTCGAAACAGGCATGCTCGGTGTCTTTTTGGCACTCGATCTGCTCATCTTCTTCGTGTTCTGGGAAATTGGTCTCGTGCCGATGTACTTCCTCATCAATCAGTGGGGAAGTGCCAACCGCGACTATGCTTCGCTGAAGTTCATGATCTACACCATGGGCGGATCGCTCGGCTTGTTGCTCGCGGTGCAAATGCTCGGCGTTCTTTTCGGGACCTATGACTTGGTCAGCCTCTATCAACAGTGGAATTCGCTGACAGCGGATACCGTTCTCATGGGCATGACGGTCGGTACAGTCAAGACCATCGCCTTTTGGGCGTTTGCGATTGCCTTCGCGGTCAAAGTGCCTTTGTGGCCCTTCCACACTTGGCTGCCCGATGCACATACCGAAGCTCCCACTGCTGGTTCAATGATCCTCGCGGGTGTGTTACTCAAACTGGGCGCTTATGGTTTCATCCGCTTGGTGTTGCCGCTTTACCCCGTGGAAGCTAAGCTTTTTGCTGGTGCATTAGCGGTTCTCGCTGTGGGCGCGATTGTTTTCGGCGCCTTCGGTTCCTTCGGTCAGACAGACTTCAAGCGTTTGGTCGCTTATTCTTCTGTGAACCATATGGGCTTTGTGGTGCTCGGTATCGCCGCGGCTGGACTCGCCGCCGGTACGGCTGATGCTCACATTGCCATGAGTGGTGCGGTCTTGCAGATGTTCAATCATGGTCTTTCGGCTGCGGGTATGTTCTTCCTCGTCGGCGTGATCTACGAACGAACCCACACTCGCAATTTGGATGAATTCGGTGGCTTGTTCCCACTTGTTCCGATTTATGGCGGCATCTTGATCTTTACCTCCATGGCTTCACTTGGCTTGCCAGGCTTGAACGGCTTCGTTTCTGAATTCATGATCGTGCGAGGCTCTTATCAGCCACTAACGATCTATACCGCCATTGCCATGCTTGGCTTGCTCTTCACCGGTGCTTACATCTTGAAGGGTATCAAGAAAGTGTTGCATGGACCCATGAATGAACATTGGGCACATGGCGAACATAAACTGACCGAGATCAACCTGCGCGAGATTCTCGTGATGGTTCCGCTCATGGCGTTGATGTTGTTTACCGGCATCTGGCCGATGTGGATCCTCAATATCATCAACAAAGCCGTGACGGCTCTGTTCTAAGAGGTGGATGATGAATTTTCCCATCCTAAGTGTTATCACCTTCCTTCCCTTTGCTGCCGGCATGCTCATCTTAATGATGCCAGCCAACCGGAAGAATGAAGTCCGCGCAGTGGCTCTGGCTTCGGCAGTGATCGATTTGCTGCTTTCTGCCTGGGTCTATCTGCAATACCTGCTGAACCACATGCAGGGTTATCAATTTATTGAAAAATATACCTGGCTCAACATCCCTCCACTGAATATTGCTCTGCATTTCGGCGTGGACGGTATGAGCGCTCCGCTCGTTTTGTTGACCGGTATCGTTATGTTCACGGGTGTGCTCATCTCTTGGGGTAACGATGATCCCCATGTGATGTCAGGTATTCAAGACAGACCACGCGAATTCTTCGCCTTCTTATTCTTGTTGGCGGGCGGCGTGTTCGGTGTATTTGTCTCACTTGACCTGTTCATGCTGTTCTTTTTCTACGAGATTGCTGTGTTCCCGATGTACTTGCTCATCGCCATTTGGGGTTGGGCTAAGACGCGTGAATATGCAGCCATGAAGTTGACCCTCTATTTGTTTGTCGGTTCTGTAGTCGCTCTTGTCGGTGTTCTCGCCATGTATTGGACTCAATACCAGAATACGGGCATTCTTTCCTTTGACATGATTCAAATGGAAAGTGCTGGTTTCTCTTCTGCTTTCCAGAATCTCTGGTTCTTGCCAGTCTTCCTGGGCTTTGCAGTTCTTGGCGGTATCTGGCCCTTCCATAACTGGTCGCCAGATGGTCACGTGGCTGCGCCGACCGCTGTCTCCATGTTCCATGCTGGCGTGTTGATGAAACTCGGTGCCTTCGCTGCTTTGCGTGTGGGTGTCATGCTTCTGCCAGAAGGTGCAAAGCATTGGTCTTGGCTCATCATGACCTTTGCAGGTGTCGCAGTAGTGTATGGTGCTTTTATCGCCTTCGTCCAAACCGACTTGAAATACATGATCGGTTTCTCGTCCGTTTCACATATGGGTTTGGTAGTTTTGGGCGTTTCTACACTCAATGAAACCGGTCTGCTTGGCGCTGGTGTACAAATGGTTTCTCACGGCATCATGACCGCTCTCTTCTTTGCTGTCACCGGTATGATCTACGACCGGGCACATACTCGTATGATCCCCGAACTGGGTGGCATGGCAAAGATTATGCCTTTTGCTGCCATCGGTTTTATCATCGGCGGTTTGGTTTCAATGGGTATGCCCGGTTTCTCTGGCTTTGTGGCTGAATTTCCGATCTTCATGGGTGTCTGGCAAGAACAGTGGCTCGTGGCTGTAATTTGTTCAATCTCGATCATCATCACCGCAGCTTATATCATGATCAATATCCGCAAAGTTTTCTTTGCTCCATTGCCTGAAAAATTAGAAGGGCATGTAGGCGATGTAACTGTGTTGGATAAAGTGGCAATTGTCACACTTTGTCTGCTGATGATCGCCATTGGTATGTTCCCGTCTGTAATGGTTCCGATGGTGAAAACTGGCGTGGATTACATCATGACCATCTTGGGAGGTGCATAATGTTTACTTCACAGACTTTCGCCTCCATTCTTCCCGAAATTCTGATCCTAACCATTGGGCTTTTGGTTCTCATCTTCGAACCCTTCTGGAAAGACGAGCAGAAGCGCAATGCTGGTTGGTTGACCGCTGGTGGTTTGGTAGTTGCCATGCTGGTCAGCATGCTCTTTGGTCGCCCGGGTGAACCTGTGGCAGTCTTAGGCGGCATGATCCGCTTTGACTGGCTGGGCTTCTTCCTCAAAATGCTTTTCATGTTTGCCGCCGCTGCAACTGCACTGCTTCTGATGGATCATGAAAAAGTTGGCAAACGTGGTGAAGCCTATGTCATGCTCCTTGCTTCACTCATCGGTATGAACTTCATGGCTTCTGCCGGCGATTTGATCATGCTCTACCTCTCTATTGAGACGGCATCCATTCCGCTTTACATTCTTTCCGGTTTCTTGCTAAATGATGAGCGTTCTACCGAAGCAGGCTTCAAATATTTCTTGTACGGCGCCATGTCTTCTACGATCATGCTGTATGGCTTTAGCTTGGTATTCGGCTTGTCTGGTACCACTGACCTGTACGCCATTGCCACCTCGTTGACTTCAGGCACGATCTCTCCACTGATTGCTTTTGGTGTAGTCACTTTGATTATTGTTGGGTTGGGTTTCAAGGTTTCCGTTGTTCCGTTCCACTTCTGGGCGCCAGATGTGTATCAAGGGGCTCCTACACCGGTGGCTGGGTATCTTTCCACAGCTTCAAAAGCTGCTGGCTTTGCGGTGATTCTGCGCCTGTTCTTTGTTGCCTTCCCTGAATTTACCAGCACTTGGTCGATGGTATTGGCGGTTTTGGCAGCTATTTCCATGACAGTAGGTAACTTGCTGGCGCTTCCGCAAACCAATATCAAACGTCTCCTGGCATATTCCTCCATTTCTCATGCCGGGTATGCCATGATCGGCGCTGTGGCGTTCAGTCAATTTGGTGCGGCGAGTGTGGTCTTTTACCTCGCGGCTTATATCGCAACCAACTTGCTCGCCTTCGGTATTGTAATGGCATTCAGCCGCATTACTGGCTTGGAAGAGATCACAGACTATGCCGGTCTTAGCCGTCGCAGTCCATTGCTAGGTTTGATGATGTTGGCAGCCTTCCTCTCATTGACTGGTATGCCTCCCTTTGGTGGTTTCGTGGCAAAGGTAATTGTCTTTGCGGCGGGTGTTCAAGCCAATTACACTTGGTTGGTCATTGTAGGTATCATCAACTCGATCATCGGTGTGTACTATTACCTGAACGTGTTGAAGTATGTCTACCTATACCGTATGCCCGAACAGGACGAGGAAAACCACCCCATTCCGCTGACACAGCCGTATATGATCGCTTTGGTCGTGCTGGCAATCGGTGTGATCTTGCTCGGTACGGTCTTCGCTCCGTTCTTCAACTGGTCTGATGCCGGTGCGTTGAACTTGTTCTAGTGAAATCAAGAGACAGTCACCTCGAAAGTGACTGTCT